>NZ_CP113065.1:0-1200000 GCF_026625825.1 Pseudoxanthomonas sp. SL93
GCTGTCGCACTGGGTGTGGTTGCGCGCGCCGTCGGCATTGCGGTCCATCTTGACCAGGCCACGGTAGGTGTTCTGGCCGCGGCCGGCGCTGATGCCCTTGCTGACGATCTTCGACTTGGTGCGCTTGCCGATGTGGATCATCTTGGTGCCGGTGTCGGCCTGCTGGCGGTGGTGCGTCAGCGCCACCGAATGGAACTCGCCGGTCGAGTCGTCGCCCAGCAGCACGCAGGAGGGATACTTCCAGGTGATCGCCGAACCGGTTTCCACCTGCGTCCAGATCACCTTGCTGCGGTCGCCCCGGCACTCGGCACGCTTGGTGACGAAGTTGTAGATGCCACCACGGCCTTCCTCGTCGCCCGGGTACCAGTTCTGCACGGTGCTGTACTTGATCTCGGCGTCTTCCAGCGCCACCAGCTCGACAACGGCGGCATGCAGCTGGTTCTCGTCGCGCATCGGCGCGGTGCAGCCTTCCAGGTACGAGACGTAGGCCTTGTCCTCGCAGATGATCAGCGTGCGCTCGAACTGGCCGGTGTGGCCGGCGTTGATGCGGAAGTAGGTGCTCAGTTCCATCGGGCAGCGCACGCCCTTGGGGATGAACACGAAGCTGCCATCGGAGAACACCGCCGAGTTCAAGGCGGCGAAGTAGTTGTCGCCCACCGGCACCACGCTGCCCAGGTACTGCTTGACCAGTGCCGGGTGTTCCTTGATGGCCTCGCTCATCGAGCAGAAGATCACGCCCTTCTCGGCCAGTTCCTTGCGGAAGGTGGTGCCGACGGACACGGAGTCGAACACCGCGTCCACCGCCACGCCGGCCAGCCTGGCGCGCTCATGCAGCGGCACGCCCAGCTTGTCGTAGGTATCCAGCAGTTCCTGCGGCACGTCGTCCAGCGAGGCGTACTTGGCCTTTGGCGCGGAGTAGTAACTGATGGCCTGGAAGTCGATCGGCGCGATCTTCAGCTTGGCCCAGTGCGGCACCGGCATGGTCAGCCAGTGGCGGTAGGCGGCCAGGCGCCACTCGGTCATCCACTCGGGCTCTTCCTTCTTCGCCGAGAGGGCGCGCACCACGTCCTCACCGAGGCCCGGGGGCAGCGAATCGGACTCGATGTCGGTGATGAAGCCAGCGTCGTAGCGACGTCCCAGCTGTTCCAGGATTTCAGCGTTTTCGGTGGCCATCGGGCTGCCTACAGGTCAACTGGCGGCGACATGCACGGCGATGGGGCGCCTGCGCGTGTCGTCGGAGGAAGGGGGAGGGGTGATCATCTGGGCCAGCGTGAAGCCGCGCAGGGCGTCGGCCACCACGTCGTTGATCAGCCGCCAGTTGGCGCGCGCGCCGCACTGGTGGGCGATGCCGCAGTGGCTCTCGCTCTGGCTGCATTCGGTCATGGCCAGCGGACCTTCCATGGCCTCGACGATCTCGACCAGGGTGATGTCGGCCGCGCCACGGCTGAGGCGATAACCGCCGTGGACGCCGCGCAGGCCTTCCACCAGCCCGGCTTGGGCCAGCGGCTTCAATACCTTGCTGACCGTGGGCGACTCCAGGCCCGAATGCTCGGCCAGGTCGGACGCACTGAGCACCTCGCCCGGTCGTGCGGCGAGCACGGTCAGGACCACGGTGGCGTAGTCGGTAAGCTTGGTGACGCGGAGCATCGGGGGAAGGGTCCAGAAAGCGTACCGAAATTGTACGCTTTTATGCCCCCGGGCTCAAACCGGCTCTTTCGCGGCCCGGACAACCTGATGAATGTCACCCGCGATGGCTGATGCCTCGCACTGATGTCGGGCATGGGGAATCCGGACCATGGGCACCGTCCACTCCAGGACGAGACCCACAGGAAGCCTCGCCATGACCACCGCGCATTCCGACTCGACCGGTTCCCGGGCCAGCCAGGGCCCCGATTACCGCCCGCTGCTGCATGCCCTGCTGGCAGGGGGTGGCGTGTACCTGCTGTGGCGCCTGGCGCGCGGGATCGGCAACCTGTTCTGGACGATCTTCGGCCTGACCTTCGCGTTCTACTGGGTATGGGCCGGTCGCGGGTTCCCGTGGTGACCCGCCACCGCCTGCTGCCTCAGTGGCCGCCCGCCGGCGCCGCAGCCGGCGCCTGGGGCAGTACCAGCGTGAAGTAGGGCGCCGGCGGCGTCCTGCCCGGCGGCAGGTAGGTCGGGGCGGGCTCGCCCGCGGGACCCAGCGACTGCACGAAACGATAGATCGCGCGGCGGTCCTCGCGGGTCATCTCGCGCACGGCGAAGTCCGGCATGATCGGCCGGGTGCGCAGGTTGGCGCTGTACTCCAGCCACTGCGCCTCGGTCATGTCCTTCAGGTGCAGGCGCAGGTTGGTGGCGTAGGTGGTGCCCCACGGGCCGTTGTACCCCAGCGGCGAACCCAGCAGCCACTGCGCCTTCTCCACCTTGCCGCCGCGTTCGGCATAGCCCGCGGTATGGCAGTCGTTGCAGCCACTGGTGCGCACCAGGTATTCGCCACGCGCCACGATCTCGGCCTCGTTCTCGATCTGCGGAGGGGGTGCCAGCGTGGACACGGTACGGGTTTCGGGGGTGGGCTGGCAGGCGGCCAGCACAAGGGCGGACAGGGAAAGAGGCAACAGGGAATGCAGGCGCATGGAGCAGGTCTGTGGGAGGGAACCGGTCTTGAAACGCAGTGGTTTGCACGCAGCGGCCATCGCGCCGCGGGCTCCGTTCAGGTCGATGGACTTGGGAAAGCCCGCCAACTAGGGGAGAATCCCCGACTTCCGCCCCACACCACCGGACGTTGCATGCCCCGCAAGATCGAAGCCCGCCAATCCGACATCCACGGCAACGGCGTGTTCGCCATCGCCCCGATCGAGAAGGGCGAGCGGGTGGTGGAGTACAAGGGCAAGCGCCGCACGCATGACGAAGTGGACGCCGACGATACCGGCGACGTCGATTCCGGCCACACTTTCCTGTTCACGCTCAACGACGACTACGTCATCGACGCGAACCACAAAGGCAACAAGGCACGCTGGATCAACCACAGCTGCGACCCCAACTGCGAAGCGGTCATCGAAGAGCACGACGGCAAGAACCGCAAGAAGGACAAGGTCTTCATCGAGGCGATCCGCGCGATCAAGGCCGGTGAAGAACTGACCTACAACTACGGCATCACCCTGTCCGAGCCGCATACCGCGCGGTTGAAGAAGATCTGGGCCTGCCGCTGCGGCAGCAAGAAGTGCACCGGCACCATGCTGCAGCCCAAGCGCTGAGCTTCCCCCTACGGCACGGATGCCGTGGACTGCCAAAAGGTTGAAATGACCGAAGGCAGGTGTGGCATCCGCGTCTCGCCGCTAACGTTCGCGCACCCGGACCACCACCCGACCTGCCCATGTCCCTCACCCGCCTGATCGCCCTGCTTGCACTGGGCCTGCCCTGCGCTGCCGTCCACGCCGTCGACATCGATGGCCGCATCGATCCGGTCGAATGGCAGGGCGCCCGGCACATCACCGATTTCCGCAAGACCCAGCCGCTGACCGGCGAGCCCGGCTCGCTGCCGACCGAAGCCTGGGTGCTGGCGACGCCGGAAGGCCTGGCCATCGCCTTCCGCAACGTACAGCCTGCCGACGTGCCGCGCACGCGGCAGAAGGTGCAGCGTGATTTCGACGAGCAGGTGGATCGCGTCAATGCCTTCATCGACTTCGATGGCGACGGCCGCACCGGCTATGCCTTCACGGTCAGCTCGACCGGCGGCATCGCCGACGAGATCATCACCAACGAGAACCAGTTCAGCAGCGACTGGGATGGCCAGTGGCAGCACGCCGTCAGCGAGGACGAGCAGGGCTGGTCGGTGGAGCTGCGGGTGCCGTGGTACACCGCGCCCATGCGCGACGGCAAGGACGGCCAGCGCACGCTGAAGGTGTTCCTGGCGCGCGTGATCGGCTCGACCGGCGAGCGCTCGGCGTGGCCGGCCGCCAGTTTCGAGCGCCCGCGCTTCCTGTCCGATTTCTCGCCGTTGACGGTGACGCAGTACGACCAGTCACTGCTGGCGGTCACGCCCTACGTGTCGGGCCTGTACGACAACGTGGGTAGTGACGGCGACTTCAATGCCGGCGTGGACGTGTTCTGGAAACCCAGCGGGCGTTTCCAGCTGACCGCCACGCTGAAGCCCGATTTCGGCCAGGTGGAAAGCGACGACCTGGTGATCAACTTCAGCGCCACCGAAACCTTCGTCAGCGACAAGCGGCCGTTCTTCACCGAGAACCAGGGCATCTTCGAGCTGACAACGCCATCGGACTTCAGCCAGCAGCTGTACACCCGCCGGGTGGGCAGCACCGGCGACATCACCGCGGCGGTCAAGTTCAACGGCAGCCTGGGCCAGGCCAACTACGGCGTGTTCGCCGCGGAAGAGGACGGCGCCACCGGCCGCACGTTCCAGGCACTCCGGCTGGTGCGCGACTTCGAACGGCAGAATGTCGGCGCCATGCTGACGTACGTGGACGATCCCTGGCGCGACCGCGAGGCCACCGTGCTGGGCGTGGACCACAACTGGCGGCCCACCGAGCGCTGGAACATACGCACCCGCCTGCTGGGCAGCCGGATCGACCAGTCCGGCGACGAGGTGCAGGACGTCGGCGCCACCGTGTGGGCCGACTACGAGATGGACCGCGGCTGGCGCCAGCAGTGGATCGCCATGCATTTCGGCAACGACCTGCAGATCAACGATTTCGGCTATCTGTCCCGCAACAGCACCAACTATCTGCACTGGGAACTGCGCAAACGCTTCACCGACATGCCGGAGACGTCGCGCTACGCAACCAAGGACTGGCGCTGGCGGGTCAGCAGCAGCCACAACAACCATGGCGACAAGCTCAACGACCAGTTCCGCATCAGCCGCCAGGGCAACCTGCGCGACGGCAGCTACGAATACGCCCAGATGAACATCAACAGCGCCGGCCTGAGCGACCTGTTGCTGCGCGGCAACGGCCTGGCGCGCCTGCCCGCCAATGCCAATGCCTACTTCGAGTACGAGCGGCCGCGGAAGGGCAACTGGGGACACGAGACGGAACTGGAAGCCTTCACCGGCGGGCTGTCGGGCAACGACAAGGTCGGCGTGGGCGTGGGCTACACGGCCACCTACTTCGTCAGCGATGCCTTCAGCCTGTACAGCGGCTTCTACGCCATCCGCAATCCCGACTGGCTGGTCTGGCAGCGGGAAAACCTGGTGGGCAGCTTCAAGCGGCGCGAGGTGGACCTCAATGCCGGCGTGGAATGGGTCATCGACGAGCGCCACGAACTGCGGGTGAAGATGCAGGTGATCGCGCTGGATGCCCGCCTGCAGGATGCATGGCGCTTCGATCCGCGGGGTTATCCGGTGGCCACCAGCGAGCCGGTGGACGACTTCAGCGTGCGCAACCTGGGTTTCCAGGTGCGCTACCGCTACGAACTGGCACCGCTCTCGTACCTGTACGTGGTCTACGCCCGCGGCGGGTACGAGCAGTTGCCGTCCACGGAAGGCATGGACGACCTGCTGCAGGACAGCTTCCGCCTGCGCGACGACGAGCAGCTGATGGTGAAGCTGAGCTACCGTTTCGAGATCTGACGCTCGGGATCAGCGCGTCCCGGCGGAGGCCGGCGCAAGCCGCAGTTCCACATGGCCGTCGCTGATGCGCAGCGAATCCTCGCTCAAGGGACCCGGGACCTGGGCCAGGTCCTCTTCCGTCAGCTGGTAGAGCGGGCGGTCGCGGGCGTAGTCCTGCATCAGCGCGTTGACCATGCCGCGGGTACCGGCATCGATGCCGGCGCGCGAAGACTGCGCCTGGAAATCCTGCAGCTGCGGATCGGTGAGATGCAGGCCGCGCGTCGCCGGGTCGTAGCGCAGTCCGCTGGTGACGGTGAAGCGACCGCTTTCGGCCTTGCCGCCCGTCACCAGGGCGACATCGTATTCCAGCCCCAGCCGGATACGGTCGCCGGGGGCAGGGATGTCCACTTTGGGCTGGCGCAGTGACAGCGTGGCGAAGCCTTCCAGCAGATCACGCTCCATGGGGAAACCGGCTTCGGCGGCGGACTGCAGCTGTGCGGCGTTGAAGCGAAGGGTGGTGGAGGCGCTGTCGTTGGCCAGCGCCAATGCGGACGCCAGCAGGGTGGCCAGCAGCAGGGCAGGACGGAACAGGGGGATCTTCATGGCGTGCGCTCCTTACTGCAGGCGGATGACGACGCGGCCATCCTCGATGTCGGTGGTGCCGATGCGCTTGCCGGACGGAAGCCGGCGCAGCACGTCGCTGTCGATGCGGTAAACCGGCTCGTTGCGCGCGTATTCCACCAGCACGGTGTTGACGAGCTCGCGCGTGCCGCCGGACAGCAGCGAGCCCGCGCCCGGCACATCCACGGCGAGGATCTCGGGATTGTCCAGGTGCAGTCCCTGCGTGGCCGGGTTGTAGCGCAGGCGACTGGCCAGCGCGAAGTGGCCGCGGCTGACGTCACGTGCGCCCAGCGCACTGACGCCGATGTCGAAATCCAGGCGCAGGCGGTTGTCGCCCGCGGGGATGCTGAGCCTCGGGTTGGTCAATGTGGCCGAGACCAGCCCGCCGAGCTCGTCGAACTCGCGCGGGAAGCTGTTGTTGAGATAGCGCTGCAGTTGCGGCTGGGTGAAGTTGACCTGGTTGCCCAACAGGCCGGTGACCGTGTTGAGCGTTTCGCAGCCCGCCAGCGCCAGCGTGGCACCGGCGGCAAGGGCGGCGATCAGGAAGCGGCGACGTGTGCGCATGGAGGGCTCCGTGGGACGTGCGGGCACCTTAGCGGCCCGTGCCTGTCCGTGGGCTAACCGGCCAGGTCGGGATCATGCTCGAAGCGGCGTTTGCGTTCGGCGGTGTAGTGCCACCAGGGCGTGGACGCGCCGCCTTCCATGAAGCGCACTGCGGCGATGAAGCAATCGCACAGGCAGGGATCATGCCGTTGGCCGGTGGCGTGGTTGACGCGCTGGTAGAGCTGGTACGGGTCCTGCCCGGTCAAGTGCGCCGGCTGGAGGATGCCGATGCCCCGCAGGTCGCCGGCGATCGAGGGGCCGATGTTGGGAATGTCTTCCAGCCGGTGGGCGTCGGCGGCGTGGCGGGCTTTCGTCATTCCAGGCAGCTTACTCCGCGTCGCGTCCGCGCTGCTTGAATTGCTGGATGAACTCACCCATGTGCGGGCGCAGCGGGGCGAATACGTCATCGCTGTCCTTGCGATGCTCCAGCATCAGGCCGCTGAGCAGCTTGGTGCCGACGACCAGCGCGGCGCGCTCGTCGCCGCTGAAGCCACGCTGCCGCTGCACGTTCTCAAGGATGCGCATCCAGTCGTCGTGGCAGGCGTGTTCGAATTCGATGGTGCATCGGCCGTTGCACTGCAGGCCATCGGATTCGATGGGCGTGACGGTGATGCGGTAACGGTGGCTCTGGTTGGGCATGGCGGCGCGAGTGTGGCGGGGGTGAGGCCACGATAGGCCCGCTGCGGCGCCGGTACGAGCATCGGCGCCGCGATGCACTGTTCCGCCGCGCTGCCGGGTTCAGCGGACGGACGGTGCATCCTGCTGGCGAAACAGCGGCAGCGGGTCATAAGCGCCCTGGCTGCCGTACACGCCGTAGTGGAGGTGGGGCGGCGTGCCGCGCGCATTGCCGGTGGTGCCGACCGTGCCCAGCGGCTCGCCAGGCTGCACCACCTGGCCCTCCGCCAGCCCGATGGCCCAATCGTCCAGGTGGGCGTAGTAATGGCGCTCGCGCCCGGGCCCCAGCACCCACACCTGCCGGCCTCCCAGTCCGCTGTCGCGCACCGATACCACCACGCCGCGGGTGGCGCTGAGCACCGGCGTGCCGCGCGGCGCGAAGATGTCCACGCCCTGGTGGGTGCGCGTGGTGCCACGCGGCGCGCCGAACGTGTCGGCGATCCGTCCCGCCTTCACGCCCTGCACCGGGACGGGCAGGGAGGCAGGCGGGGGTGCGCGTGAGATGTCCCACAGCATGCGGGCCGTCGCCATGAAGGGTTGTTTCCATGACCACGCGGCCAGCAGGGCAAGCGCGGCCAGCATCGCCGTGCTGACCAGCCAGCGGCGGAGGCGCTGCGGGGCGGTCCGCGCCATCGCGGTGGATCAGCCCGCGCCGGCCTGCTGCGCCAACTGCTTCTCCAGGTGCGCCTTCAACTCGTCGCCCAGTTTCAGCTGGCGCGCCAGTTCGTCCAGGTAGGTCCGCTCCATGAAGCTCTGCTGGTCCGCCACCATCAGGCTGGCCAGGTACATCTCCGATGCGATTTCCGGCGTGCTGCCGGCGCGCGCGACTTCGGCCGGATCCAGCGGCTTCTCGAGTTCGGCGTGCAGCCAGCCTTGCAGTTCGTCGTCGTTGCTGATGCGGGAAAATTCGCCTTCGATCACCTGGCGTTCGCGTGCGTCGATGTGGCCGTCGGCTTTTGCCGCCGCCACGAGCGCCTTAAGGATGGCCTGGCTGTGGAGTTCGGCCTGCGGCGGTGGCAAGCGGTCCACCGTCTGCGGCGTGGCACCGGCGGCGAACCCGCCCTGTTGCTGCTTGTAGTCGTTGTACGCGCGGTAGGCCATCACGCCGATGGCAGCCAGGCCACCGTAGGTGGCCAGTTTGCGCGAGGTCTTGTTCTTGCCCAGCAGCAGGCCCAGCGCACCTCCGGTCACCGCGCCCTTGCCGAAGTCGGCGTTGAGCAGGCTGCCTCCGCCATTGGAGGACTTCAGCAGATGGTCTAGGAAACCCTGGATCTTCATGCGGCGCATACCTTCGGTAGGAGGGGATACCGGAAGAGTTGCGGGCGGCGGCGGGGGATCACAAGGGTGACCGATGGCACGGCGCGCGGTTGCCGCACATCCCAGCGGTACGTCCCGGCCCGCCCGGGGGTCATCCATCCAAAAAAAAACGGGACGGCATGGCCGTCCCGTTCTGGTGACACAGGAAGCGCAGCGATCAGGCTGCGGCGTCCTTCAGCTTCTTCAGCGGACGCACCTTCACCTTCACCGAGGCGGGCTTGGCGGCGAACCACTGCTCTTCCTTGGTGAACGGGTTGATGCCCTTGCGCTTCGGCTTGGCCGGCACATTGACGGCGCTGATCTTCAGCAGGCCCGGCAGGGTGAAGGAGCCAGCGCCCTTCTTGTTGACGGAGGCGTGCACGGCGCTTTCCAGCGAGGCCAGCACGGCGCGGACGTCCTTGGCGGCCACGGCGGTAGCTTCCGCAATGTGGGCGACGAGGCCCGACTTGCTCAGCGCTTCCTTGATCGGCTTCGGCGCGGCCGGCTTTGCAGCGGCCTTCGGTGCGGCTTTCTTGGCGGCCTTTTTCGGCGCGGCCTTCTTGGTGCTCTTTGCCATAGTGTCCTGTCTCTACAGTCGGTAGGTTGGGTAATCGGGGCCGATTACGTCGGCAAGCGAAATGTAGGGCAAAGGAATCGCGCCGCCAAGAGCAGATGGGCATGCAAACCGGCTTTTTTTCGCTTTTTTTCGTTTTTCTTCGCCATGTGGCCCGCGAACGCCGCCTGCGCGTGTCGGAAACTCCCCGACGACCGCGTGTCGGGTGGTCGCGTGGAGGCGTCGCCGACAGGCGCCGGACGGTCCGCGCGGCGCCTCCCCACCTCACAATGCGCGATCAATCGTCTTCGTGGCGAGGCTTGTAACTGTCCACCAGCTTCTGCTGCTGGTTGGGCGGCACGGGTTCGTAATGGCTGAAATCCAGCGCGTAGCGGCCTTGTCCGGCGGTCATGGACTTCAGTTCCGCCGCGTATCCGTCCAGTTCGGCCAACGGCACCTGCGCCTTGACCACGATCTCGCCACGCAGTGTGTCGGTGCCGTTGATGCGCGCGCGCTTGCTGGACAGCCCGCCGGTGACGTCGCCCACCTGCGCTTCCGGCACGCTGACTTCCAGGTCCACCACGGGTTCCAGCACCTGTGGGCGCGCCTTGGCGATGGCGTCCAGGAACGCCTTCTTGCCGGCAGCGACGAAGGCCACTTCCTTGCTGTCCACGGGGTGGTGCTTGCCGTCATGCACCACCACCCGCACGTCCTGGAGGGGATAGCCGGCGATCGCGCCGCCGCTCAGCACCTGGCGCACGCCCTTCTCCACCGCCGGCATGAACTGGCCGGGGATGGTGCCGCCCTTCACCTCGTCGACGAACTCGAACCCGCCGCCGCGCGGCAGCGGTTCGATGCGCAGGAACACTTCGCCGAACTGTCCCGCGCCGCCGGTCTGCTTCTTGTGACGATGGTGGCCTTCGGCCTTCGCGCTGATGGTCTCGCGGTAGGCGATGCGCGGCGGGCGTGTCTTCACCTCCACGCCGTGCCGCTCCTTCAGGCGTTCCAGCATCACCCGCAGGTGCAGGTCGGACAGGCCGCGGATGACCGTCTCGTTCAACTCCGGCTGGTGCTCGACGACGAAGGCGGGATCTTCTTCCGCCAGCCTCTGCAGCGCGGTCGAAAGCTTCTGTTCCTGGCCCTTGCTGGCCGCTTCGATGGCCAGGCCGAACATCGGGCGGGGAAAGTCGATCGGCGCCAGGTGGATATGGTCCTCGTCGTGGCTGTCGTGCAGCACGGCATCGAAATGCAGGTCCTCGACCTTGGCGACCGCGGCGATGTCGCCGGGGATGGCCTGGTCGATCTCCACGTGGTCCTTGCCCTTCAGCTTGAACAGGTGGCCGACCTTGAACGGCTTCTTGCCGTCGTCGACGAACAGCGGCGTTTCCTTCCTCACCGTGCCCTGGTACACGCGGAAGATGCCCAGCTTGCCGACGAAGGGGTCGTTGATGATCTTGAAGACGTCGGCGATGACGTGCGCGCGCGGGTCGGGCACGGCTTCGATCGGGCGCGCGTCGGCGCCGCTGCCCTTGAAGAAAGGGGGCGGGTTGGCTTCGGCGGGGTTGGGGAACAGGCGCTCGGCCACGTCCAGCAGCTCCTTCACCCCGACACCGGTGCGCGCGGACGTGAAGCACACGGGCACCAGATGGCCTTCGCGCAGGCATTGCTCGAAGGCATCGTGAAGTTCCTCGCCGGACAGGCCGTCTTCGCCCAGGTCCAGGTAGTGCTCCATCACCGTCTCGTTGATCTCGACCACCTGGTCGATGATCTTCTGGTGCCAGTCGGCGACAGGGCCCAGGTCCGAATCGCCGGCGGACTGGCCGAAGCAGTCGATCACCGCTTTCGCGCCCTGCGCCGGCAGGTTGAGCGGCAGTACCTCGGGGCCGAACTCCTCACGCAGCGCGGCCAGCACGCCAGCAGCGTCGGCGCCCTCGTGGTCGATCTTGTTGACGACGATGGCGCGGCAGAGGTTGCGTTCGCGCGCGCGCTCCATCAGGCGGCGCGTGCCGTGCGCGATGCCCGTATCCGCATCGACCACGATCAGCACCGTTTCCACCGCGGTGAACGCCGACAGGGCCGGCCCGCGGAATTCCGGGTAGCCGGGCGTGTCGATCAGGTTGACGTGGATCGGCAGGCCCGAGGCCCCGCCGTGGTCGGTGCTGGCGATGGCGGTGTCGATGGAGTGGCCACGGGTCTTTTCGATCGGATCGTGGTCCGACACCGTGGTGCCGCGCTCAATGGTGCCTGCCACCTGGAGGGCGCCGCCGGCATGCAGCAGGGCTTCGAACAACGTTGTTTTGCCGGCGCCGGGGTGGCCTGCGAGGGCCACGTTGCGGATCTGCTGTGTGCTGTACGACATGAGGCCGTTTCTCCCTGGAATGGGTCGAAGGGCCGTCATGGCTGTCCGGGCGGAGCGCGCATCCCGTGAGCGAGGCGCTCGGCGGGCGGTCATGGCGGGCGGCCAGCATCCGCGCGCCGGGCAGGGGGGTCAAGTCGCACTGCGGAACACGCCGTGAACACCTGCCGGTGTACCCTTCGCTTCCCCCCTGACCCGAGGAACTCAGCCATGGCTTTGAAGCGTTATGCGGATGCAGTGTGGAATGGTGACCTGCAGGCCGGCAAGGGCAGCTTGAGCACGCCGCAGAGCGGCCTGTTCGAAGCGCAGAACTATTCCTTCAAGACCCGCTTCGGCGACGAGAAGGGCACCAACCCGGAAGAACTGCTGGCGGTCGCCCATGCGGGCTGCTTCAGCATGGCGTTGTCGGCGGTGCTGGGAAAGGCGGGCTTCACGCCCGACAAGATCCAGACGCGCGCCGAAGCGACGATGGAGCCGGGCATGGATCCGGGCCCGACCGTGACCGGCGTGAAGCTGATCGTCTCGGCCAGCGTGCCCGGCATCAGCGCCGCGCAGTTCGAGGAAATCGCCCAGCAGGCCAAGGCCGGCTGCGTGATCTCCCGCGCGCTGTCGGTGCCGGTGACGATGGAGGCCACGCTGCTCTGATCCCGTTGTTCCCTTGACTCCGCGTTGCCCGCAAGCCGCACGCGGGACGGTGCCGCGATGAGCGGCTTCCGTTCCGCGTTGCTGGTGCATGGCGGTGGTGGCGGTGGCTGGGAATGGAGCCTGTGGCGCGATGTGCTGGCCTCGGCCAGCATGCAGGTGAGCGCGCCCGATCTGCAGCCAACGATCAACGGCGTTGCGGCGACGCGCCTGGGCGATTACCAGCGGCAGGTGGACCGCCTGCTTAAGGCCTTGCCGCGTCCGCGGGTGGTGATGGGTGCCAGCCTGGGTGGCCTGCTTGCCCTGCGCAGCGCCGCGCACGCGGATTCCCTGGTGCTGGTGAATCCGCTGCCACCGTCTCCCTGGCATCGCGATCTCACCGCGCGCATGTGGCCCGACCTCGTCCCATGGCGGCGCAATGCGCGGCTTGCTTCCACGCGCCAGGCATTGCCCGATGCCGACGAGGCCAGTGCACTGTTCGCGTTCCGGCACTGGCGGGACGAGTCCGGTGCCGTGTTGCGCGAGGCGTACGGCGGCGTGCCGGTCGAGCGTCCTGCCTGCCGAATGCTGTTCGTCGTGTCGCAACGGGACGAGGACGTTCCGGTGACCATTGCGCAGACCATGGCGGCGGACTGGGGTAGCGAGGTGCTGCAAACGCTTTCAACCAGCCATGCCGGCCCCTTGCTGGGCAGACATGCCGCCGGCATCGCGGCGCAAACTGTCGAATGGCTAAACAAGGAGAGGGAGCCCGGCTGAGTTCAGCCGCTTTTCACCCGCGCGGCCGGAGCATGCCCCTGCGCCATCCCGGCGTTGGGGAGTCCCGACATGAAGCGTGTTTCCGCCACCCTGCTGGCCCTCGGTCTGCTGGCGTCCGGCGCTGCGTCCGCGCAGTCTTCGCGCTACTACGGGACCGACGGCCGCGATGCCTACGCCCCGCAGTACGAATACGCACGCGTGATCCGCGTGGATCCCGTCATCGACGGCGGTTACCGCACGACCGGTGCACAGCAGAACTGCTACTACCGTGACGCCGACGACGTGTACGCGCGCGATACCTACCGCAACGACCGCTATGGTGACGATGGCTACGGCTATCCCGACGATCGCCGCGACGGTTACTACGGTGACCAGCGTTATCCCGGCGGCGGCAGCCAGACGGGACGCACGGTCGCGACGGTGATCGGTGGCATCGCCGGTGCCGTGCTGGGCAGCAAGGTCGGGGACGGGAGCGGTCGTTACGTGGGCACCGCGGTCGGTTCGATGGTCGGCGGCATGGCCGGACGTTCCATCTATGACAGCGCCCAGCGGGACCGTCAGGTGCAGCGCGGTCAGGTCCGCGTCTGCGATCCGGTCCCGGTCACGGGTGCCAGTCGCCATGGCGACGACTACTACGGCGACGGTCGTGTCAGCGGATACGACGTCACCTACGAGTACGGCAACCGTACCTACCAGACCCGGACCGACCATCATCCAGGGGACCGCATCCGCGTGCGCGTGGACGTGCGCCCGGAATGACCGCGGCCTGACGCCATCGCTTCTGCGGACACATCGTCGAACGACGGGGGATCCTGCCGCAACCGAGGGGCCGCAAGGCCCCTCTTTTTATGCCGCGGTTGCCGCCGCCTCCGCTACGCCGCATAGTCCCGTCGGTCATCGATAACGGAGCAGGGCATGCAGCGTCTGGCGTGGGCAATGGGGTGCGTACTGGGTCTGGCGGGTGTCGCCCATGCACAGGTACAGGTACAGGTATTGACCGCCGCGCGCGTGCATACCTCCGATCCCGCGCAACCGACGGTGGAAGCGCTGGCGTGGGATGACACAGGGCGCCTGCTGGCAGTAGGAGAGGCCAAGGCCCTGCTCGCGAGGTACCCCGATGCCAGGCGCATCGATGCGGGTGGGCGGACGGTGATTCCGGGCCTGATCGACGCGCATGGCCACGTCATGGGACTGGGCTATGCCCTGATGCGTGCCGACCTGGTGGACGCGCGCGACAAGGCCGAGGTGATCGCGCGCCTGCGAGAATACGAAAAAACGCTTCCCCCCAATGCCTGGCTCCTCGGCAGTGGCTGGGACCAGAACGACTGGCCTGAGAAGCGTTTCCCCACCGCCGCGGACCTGGACGCCGCGTTTCCTGACCGACCGGTGTGGCTGGAACGCGTCGATGGCCATGCCGGCTGGGCCAACTCGGCCGCATTGCGGGCGGCTGCGGCGAAGTCCGCGCGTCCGCTGACCGGCGACTGGCAACCCGAGGGCGGGCGTATCGAACGCAGCAACGGTGCGCCATCGGGGGTATTCGTCGACGCAGCCATGTCGCTGGTCAACGGCGTCGTGCCCGCACCCGATGACGCCTATCGCCGCCAGGCGCTGGACAAGGCCTTGCAGGCGGCCGTGCGCAACGGGCTGACCGGTGTCCACGACATGGGGGTTTCGCGCGAAGACCTGGCGTTGATGAAAGCCGTCGCCGACGAAGGCGGGCTGCCGTTGCGCATTGATGCCTATGCCGACGGCGATGGCGCCGCGCTGGCCGATCTCTGCGCGAACGGCCTGTACCAGCATGCGGGCGGACGCCTGCAGATGCGCGGCGTGAAGCTCTATGCGGACGGTGCGCTCGGCAGCCGTGGCGCGGCGTTGCTGGAGGACTACAGCGACGATCCCGGCAACCGCGGCCTGCTGGTGACCGAACCCACCGCGCTGGAAGCGGCGATGCGCAAAGCGCACGGTTGCCATGTGCAGGTGGCCACGCATGCGATCGGCGACCGCGGCAATCGGCTGGTGCTCGATGCCTATGCGCGCGTCCTCGGCGACGAGGCCCGCCAGGATCATCGCTGGCGCATCGAGCACGCACAGGTGGTGGCGCCGGAGGAAATGCCGCGCTTCGCCACGCTGGGCGTGATCGCCTCGATGCAGCCGACGCATGCGACCTCGGACATGCCGTGGGCACAAGATCGCCTGGGCCCGGTGCGCGTCACCGGTGCCTACGCCTGGCAGCGCCTGCGTGACAGTGGCGCGCGGCTGGCGCTGGGCTCCGATTTCCCGGTCGAATCGGTCGACCCGCGGCGGGGCCTGCATGCGGCGGTGACGCGCCAGGACCGCCACGACCACCCTGACGCGGGATGGATGCCCGACCAGCGACTCAGTGCGGTGGACGCGCTGCGCGGTTTCACCGCCGATGCGGCGTATGCCGGGCGCGACGAGGCGAACGTCGGCCGGCTGGCGGTGGGCATGCGCGCCGACTTCGTCATCCTGCAGGATGATCCGCTGGCCGTGCCCGCGGCCCGGCTGGACGACCTGCGCATCGAGTCGACCTGGGTGGACGGCAAACCGGTATACCAGGCCCGCTAGGACGCATTTGAAGTCTGCTTCACAGCGGTTCTCCAGAGTGATGCACCTAACCTGGAGAATCCTCGTCATGCCTGTTCCGTCACCGCTGCTCGCGCGCTCCGCACTCGGCCTGCTGTTGGCCGCGTGCCTGACCCCCGCTCTGGCCAAGGAACCACCGAAGGTGCTGATGGTGGTCAGCGGCGAAGGCCGCGATGAAGGCAAGACGAGGCCCGGCTTCGAAATGGACGAGTTCTCGCAGGCCTACCTGATCTTCCGCCAGAACGGCCTGCGCGTGGACGTGGCCAGTCCGCAGGGCGGTGCCGTGGTGGCCGACAAGTACAACGCCAAGGAGCCTTTCAACGCACAGGTGCTGGCCGATGCCGATGCCATGCGCCAGCTGGCGCAGTCGCGGTCCACCGCCACGCTCGAGGCGGACGACTATGCCGCCGTCTATGTGGTGGGCGGCAAGGGCGCGATGTTCGACCTGCCGCGCGACACCGCGCTGAAGACGTTGCTGGCCGACGTGTACGAACGTGGCGGCGTGGTGGCCGCGGTCTGCCACGGCCCGGCGGCCTTGAGTGGCGTGCGGCTGGATGACGGTTCGCTGCTGGTGGCCGGCAAGGCGATGACCGGTTTCACCAACGAAGAGGAAACCGTGTTCGGCAAGCGCTGGGCGAAGGAATTCGCGTTCCTGCTTGAGGACCGCATGCGGGAGGAGGGCACCCGGTGGCAGGAGGCCGCGTTGATGATGCCGAAGGTGGTGGTCGATGGCCGCCTGGTGACCGGCCAGAATCCTTATTCCACCCCGGGCGTGGCGGACGCCATCGTGCGCGGGCTGGGCCTCACGCCGGTGGCCCGTACGCCTTGGCGCGACGAGGCGACGATGACGCTGGTGGCGGACTTCCTGTCGGGCCAGCAGGCGGCCGCGCGCGCTGCGCTCGCCGGCAAGCGCGATGCGTACCACGTGGAACTGATCGGCCTGCTGGGTTACTACCAGCTGCAGGCGGCTGCCAGTGACGCGGCGGTGCGCGACGCGCTGGGCATCATGCAGCTGGCCGAGCCCTACATGGCTGAACCGCAGTTGCAGCTGGGCATCGCCGAAGCCCAGTGGCGCCTGGGCCAGGTGGCACAGGCGCGCGCGACCGCCGAGCGCATACTGGCCGCACATCCCGACCTGAAGGACGCGGCCACGCAGCTGCTGGCGCGCATGGACAAGTAAGCGATGACCCGCACACGGCTGCGAATCCTGGTGGTGGAAGACAACCTGGCCTTGCGCAGCAGCATGGCCGCGATGCTGGAGGCGCAAGGCCACGAGGCGGATTTCGCCGCCGACGGCCGCACCGGCTTGCAGCTTGCCCTGGCCAATCCGCCCGACGTGCTGGTGCTGGACATCAGCCTGCCGGGCCTGGACGGCCTGCAGGTCTGCCAGTCGCTGCGCGAACGCGCCGACCGCCATGTCCCGGTGCTGATGCTGACCGCACGCGACACCCTGAAGGACAAGCTGGCCGGTTTCGAGGCCGGTGCGGATGACTACCTGGTCAAGCCTTTCGCCGGTGAAGAACTGCTTGCGCGCTGTGTTGCCCTGTCGCAGCGGCACCGCGTGGGCGAGTCCCACCTGCTGCGGATCGGTCAGCTGTGCATCGACCGCCGCAGTGGCGAGGTACGGCGCGGGGGGCAACTGATCGAACTGCAGCAGACGCCGCTCCGCATCCTGCTGGAACTGGCCGAAGCCTGGCCGCGCACGTTGACGCGCAGCGATCTGGTGCAGCGGCTGTGGGGCGATGAGCCGCCGCATTCCGATCCGCTGCGCTCGCACCTCTACCTGTTGCGGCAGGCGCTGGATCGTCCGTTCGCCACGCCGATGCTGCGCACCGTGCATGGGGTGGGATTCAAGCTGGATGCCGACGCATGAAGCGCGCGATCTGGCCGCTGCAACGACGGGTGATGCTGGCGTTTTCGATGTTCGCGCTGCTGCTGGCGGCGCTTTACGGGTTGTACGCGCTGGTGTTCATGTATGCGGTGGAGGATTCCTTCTTTGCCGCCACACTGGAACAGGAAGCGGTTGCCCAGCAGCGCAGCCAGGCGCAGTCGGGGCAGTGGGCGACACCGCGCGATGATTTCGTCAGGGTCTACACGCGTCCGGAGGATTTCCCGCCCGACCTTCTCGAGGGCCATCGAGAGGAGCCCTGGCGCAACGAGTTCGCTGGCCAGCAAGGCCGGCATTACCACCTGCTGGAGATGCGCGCGCCCGATGGCGACCGCGCCTGGCTGGCGGCCGAGGTGAGCCGCAAGCTGGTGGTGCGCCCGATGCGCGACCAGGTACTGCTGTTGTTGGCCATCACCAGTGGCGTGATGCTGTTGCTGGCGTTGGGCACGGGCTACTGGCTGGCAGCCAAGACGACGCGTCCGCTGTCGCGGCTGGTGGCGCGCGTGGAGGGCATGTCGCCGGAACGCCTGCCGCTGGGGTTCGCAAGGGAATTCGGCGACGACGAAGCCGGCGTGCTGGCGCGCGGGCTGGAAGCACTCGCGCAGCGCGTGCACGCGTTCACGCTACGCGAGCGCGAGTTCACCCGTGATGCCAGCCATGAACTGCGCACGCCGCTGGCGGTGATCCGCGGATCCGCGGAAAGGCTGGCGGCGGAGCCCGGCATGTCCTCCGCCGCCTTGGAACAGGTGGCGCATCTCCGGCAATCGGCCTGGCAGCTTGAGCAGACCATCATCAGCCTGCTGTCGCTGGCGCGCGAATCCGAAGTGCCGGATGCGCCGGCGTGCGTGCCGCTCCTGCCGGTACTGGAACGCGTGGTGGTGGAACAGTCCCTGCTGCTGGAAGGCAAGCAGGTGGACGTCGACGTCGACGTGCCGCGCAGCGCGGTGATCGAAGTACCGGCCACGGTCGCGCACATCCTGCTCTCCAACCTGGTCGGCAATGCCTTCACCCATACGCAGGCAGGCGAAGTGCACATCGGCCTGCATGGCGACCGGCTGCGGATCGCCAACCGCGGTGAGGTGAGTGATTCGCCGGTGGACGCCACGGGCACGGTCAACGCGCGCCCGGGGAGCAGTGGGCTGGCGCTGGGTCTGTCCATCGTGCGACGGCTGTGTGCGCGCTACGGCCTGCAGGTGGACACGCGACAGGCCGCCGGCACGTTCACTGTTGAACTGTCGCTGGTGCGCAGCGCCGACCAAGGCGGCCCGGCAACGGCATCGCGATGACGGGCCCGCAGCCTGGCGCGCGGCGCGTTTCAGGACGGACGGGGCGGGTCGTCACCGGCCGGGGTCGGCTACCAGTCGATCCGTCCGCTGACCACGGTGCGCACATGGCCGCCTGACCAGACATCGCCTTCGGCGTCCACGCGCAGTTGCAGGCGTGCGTCATGGCCGACTTCACGGCCCTGGCTGACGGTGTAGTGATCGCGGCCACCCGGCAGGGCATCGCGGGATTTCAGCCAGGCGGCCAGCGTGGCGTTGGCGGCGCCGGAGGCGGCGTCCTCGAAGGCCGCCGGCGCGCCCACGAAGGCGCGCACGGCCAGGTCGTAAGGCTGCCCCGCCGTGAATGCGTACGCACACACGCCCATGCTGTCGGTTTCGCGGGCCAGCGCGGTGATCGCATCCCAGTCCGGGGAGGCGCCACGCAACGTGGCCTCGTCGCTGACCTCGGCCAGCCACCAGCGGCGCCCACCATCGACCAGTGCCGGCGGCAGGTTGCCGGCGGGCAGCGCGGCCACCGCTGCGCGCAGCAGTGCGTGTGTCGCCGGGTTGCCCGTTTCGACGACGCGGGCGCGGGGCGTGCGCACGGCGATGGTGCGGGTTGCGCCGTCGCCTTCCACCCGCAACGGCAGCAGGCCGGCGATGCCTTCCTGCACCAGCAGGCCGTCGCGCGGCGTCGCCAGCCCTGCGTCCAGCACCACATGGGCGGTACCGACGCTGGGGTGACCGGCGAAGGGCACTTCACGGCGCGGGCTGAACATGCGGATCGCGTAGCTGGCGCCAGGCTGCGTGGCCGGGAAGACGAAAGTGGTCTCCGGCAGCCGCGTCCAGCGGGCGATGGCCTGCATGGCGGCGTCGTCCAGGCCTTCGGCGTCCAGGACCACGGCCAACGGGTTGCCGGCGCCGGGCCGGTCGGCGAACACGTCCAGCTGGACGTAGCGTCGGGAAGTCATGGCAGGGATTCGGGTGGGGGCCGCGCAGCTTACCAAGCCAGGCTGCCCTGGATGACCGGCTGCACCTGCCCACCGATCCAGACCTGGCCTTCCGCATCCACCTGCACCTCGATACGCCCATCGCGACCGAGTTCACGGCCCTGGCTGACGACATAGCGGCCGGCGTGGCCGGGCAGCCGATCCGCCGCATGCAGCGCGGCGGCGATGCACGCATTGGCGCTGCCGGTGACCGGGTCTTCGGGGATGTTGTCGGCAGGGCAGAACGCACGCACGACCAGGTCGTGGTCCTGGCCGTGGCCGGCGCGCCCGAAGACCGCCAGCCCCACCGCCGCGGTCGCGCGGGTCAACGCGGCAATCGCGTCCAGGTCGGGCGTCAGGGACCGCACGCAGTCCGCATCGCGCAGTTCGACCAGCCACCATCCCGGCCCGTTCTGCCACAGCGCAGGTGGAAGCGCGCCGAGAGGCAGGGCGATGCTCACTGCGTCAGCCAGCAAAGCCTGTGCGTCGTCCACCGTCACCGGGCTTGCCTGCGGTGCACGCAGGCGGATGCGTCGTGCCGCTCCCTGCCGCGCGACCTGCACCGGCAGCAGGCCCGCACCGCATTCCTGCACGAGCGCGCCGGTGTCCGGCACCAGGCCGGTCTCCAGCGCGGCCCAGGCCGCACCGACGCTGGGATGGCCCGCGAAAGGCAACTCGCTGCACGGGGTGAAGATGCGGATGCGGTAATCCGCGCCTTCGGCGGAGACGGGCAGGAAGAACACCGTTTCCGACAACTGGAGCCAGCCTGCGATGGCCTGCATGGCGGCATCGTCCAGGCCTTCCGCATCCAGCACCACGCCCAGTGCGTTGCCGGCGCCGGGGCGGTCGGCGAAGACATCCACCTGCAGGTAACGGCGAGGGCTCATGCATTGCCTCCGGGGCAGCCAGGGAGGCCATTCCGGGGAAGGGCTTCGGCTAGAATCGACGGTTCACGCCCGAAGGGTTCGGGCATCCCCCCCATTCTATCCATGCCTCCTGCCACCCCCGCACCTGATCGTTGGATCGTCCTCAAGTTTGGCGGCACCTCGGTGTCGCGTCGTCATCGCTGGGACACGATTGGCCGGTTGGCGAAAAAACGGGCGGACGAGAATGGTGCCCGGGTACTGGTAGTGGTATCCGCGCTGTCCGGCGTCACCAACGAACTCACCGCCATCGCCGATGGCGCCGCCGACAGCGGCGAGCGCGTGGCGAAGCTCGAACAGCGCCACCGCGAGTTCCTGGCCGAACTGGAACTGGACGCCGATGCCGTGCTGGGCGACCGCCTGGCGGCCTTGCGCGGGCTGCTGGTCGACCCGCGCGCCGCCACCCGCGCACTGGACTGGCAGGCCGAAGTGCTGGGACAGGGCGAACTGCTTTCGTCCACGCTCGGCGCGGCCTACCTGCGTGCGCAGGGCCTGGACTTCGGCTGGGTGGACGCGCGGCATTGGCTGCAGGCCACCTTCCTGCCCAACCAGAGTGCGTGGGCGCAACGCCTGTCGGTGTCCTGCAGCACGGCCCCCGACCAGGACTGGCGCCGTGCGTTCGCCGAGCAGCCCAACGGCCTGCTGCTGACGCAGGGCTTCATTTCGCGCCATGCCGATGGCGGTACTGCCATCCTCGGTCGCGGCGGTTCCGACACCTCGGCTGCCTACTTCGGCGCGCTGCTCGGTGCGCAGCGGGTCGAGATCTGGACCGACGTGCCCGGCATGTTCAGCGCCAATCCGCGCGAAGTGCCGGATGCGCGCCTGCTGACGCGGCTGGACTATTACGAAGCGCAGGAAATCGCGACCACCGGCGCGAAGGTGCTGCACCCGCGCTCGATCAAGCCGTGCCGTGATGCCGGCGTGCCGATGGCCATCCTGGATACCGAGCGCCCCGATCTGCCCGGTACCAGCATCGACGGCAACGCGCGCACCGTACCGGGCGTGAAGGCGGTCAGCCGCCGCAACGGCATCGTGCTGGTCTCGATGGAAGGCATCGGCATGTGGCAGCAGGTGGGCTTCCTGGCGGACGTGTTCGCGCGCTTCAAGAAGCATGGATTGTCGGTGGACCTGATCGGTTCGTCGGAGACCAACGTCACCGTGTCGCTGGACCCCAGCGAGAACCTGGTCAACACCGACGTGCTGGCGGCGCTGTCGGCCGACCTGGCGGAGATCTGCCGGGTGAAGGTGATCGCGCCGTGCACGGCCATCACGCTGGTCGGCCGCGGCATGCGCTCGCTGCTGCACAAGCTGTCGGACGTGTGGGCGATGTTCGGCCGCGAGCGCGTGCACCTGATCTCGCAGTCGTCCAACGACCTCAACCTGACCTTCGTCATCGATGAAGCCGATGCCGACGGCTTGCTGCCGCTGCTGCACGCCGCCCTGATCGAAAGCGATGCGATGCCTGTAGAGGAGACCAGTGTATTCGGTCCGCGCTGGCGCGAGATCCTGGGCGGCGTGCGTCGTCGCGGCACGCCGTGGTGGCACGGTGCGGATGACCGCAAGGCGCTGGTCGCGCTGGGCGCAGCGGGTACGCCGCGCTACGTCTACCATCTGCCTACCGTGCAGGCCCGTGCGCGCGCGCTGGCCGCGATTCCCGCCATCGATCGTCGCTTCTACGCGATCAAGGCCAATTCGCATCCTGAACTGCTGAGGGCCATCGTGGCCGAAGGTTTCGGGCTGGAGTGCGTGTCGCAGGGCGAACTGGAGCGCGTGTTCGACGCCGTGCCGCAGCTGCCCATGCAGGATGTGCTGTTCACTCCGAGCTTCGCGCCGCGTGGCGAGTATGCGTTTGCACTGGAAAAGGGCGTCACCGTCACCCTGGACAACGTGGAGGCGCTGAAGCATTGGCCTGACCTGTTCCGCGGCCGCAGCCTCTGGCTGCGCGTGGACCTGGGTCGCGGCGATGGCCACCATGACAAGGTCAAGACCGGTGGCAAGACCTCGAAGTTCGGCCTGCCGCTGTCGCGCGTGGAGGAATTCCTTGCCGAGGCGCGCGTGCTGGACATCCGGATCGTCGGCCTGCATGCGCACCTGGGCAGTGGCGTGGAAACCGCGCAGCACTGGCGCCAGGTGTTCGATGAGCTGGGCGGCCTCGCCGACCAGATCGGTACCATCGAGAGCATCGACATCGGCGGCGGACTGCCGATTCCGTACACCGCGGACGACGAACCGTTCGATCTGGACGCCTGGTCCGCCGGCCTCGCCGACATCAAGGCGGCGTACCCGAACTACCAGTTGGTGATCGAGCCCGGCCGCTACCTGGTGGCCGAATCCGGCGTGCTGCTTACCCGCGTCACGCAGGTGGTGGAGAAGCAAGGCATCCGCCGTGTCGGTGCGGACGCGGGCATGAATGCCCTGATACGCCCGGCGCTGTACGACGCATGGCACGACGTGGCCAACCTGACGCGTCTCGATGATGCCGCTGAAGACGCCTTCGACGTGGTCGGCCCGATCTGCGAATCCAGCGACGTGTTCGGCAAGCGCCGCCGGTTGCCGGCGGCCACCGCCGAGGGCGATCTGCTGCTGTTCGCCGATGCGGGTGCCTATGGTTACTCCATGGCCAACACCTACAACCTGCGTGAACTGCCGTCAGAAGACGTGCTGGAAGGCGCTACGCGGTCTGGCAAGCGTGCGGATGGGGATCGGGGCTGATGGCGCCGCGGGGCGAGTTCATCCTGACCAGCCTGCTGGCCGCGACGGGCCTGCTGGTGGCGATCGTGCTGCTGTTGGACATCGACCGCCGCATGCCGGGCATGCGTGAAATGCTGGCCGCACTGAAGCTGGTGCCGGCAGTGTGGCTGGCGACGGGATTGGGTGCATGGTGTGTCATCCGCTGGCATGGACGCGCGCTACGCCTCGGGCGGCGCTGGGCACCGGGTGGCATGACGTTGCGCACGCTGCTGATCGTTTTCCTGCTGTTTCCGTTCGCGTTGGCCACGTGGCTGCTGGCCGCAACGGGGCTCGACCAGCTCGCCGCCGCTTCGCCCGGCCACTGGCAGGAATCCCTCGGCTGGCTGCCGGTGATCGTTTTCTACGGTTCCATGATCGCCGTCGTGTTCGGCGCGGTTCCGGCTTTCATTCTTGAATACTTCGTCACCCGCCGCTATCTGCGCAGGTTGGCGGGCATCACCACGGGTCAATCATGAGCGTATTCGACAAGAGCACCGTCCGTTCCTTCCGCTTCGTCCGCTGTTCATTCGAGGCGGAAAGCGGTGTCGCGCGCCTAGTGTATGCCTTCGACGACGGCCCGGAACTGGTCGAGACCGTCACCATCCCCGGTGCTCCCTTCGCCCTGGACGAAGTGCGGGCGGCGGCGGTGGAGAAGGCCGTGCAGCTGCTCCACCTGATCACCGGCGTCAGCTACTACAAGGCGGCGGTGCCCAACGAAATCCGCATCGATGGATACGCCATCGACGCCGCGACGGCCGTGCTGCTGGAGCAGGTCTATGTGCACGGCCTGGGTGAGTTCGCCTACCGCAATGGTTTGAGCCTGCATGGGCGTGTCCGTTTCCCGGTGGGCGCGCCTGCCGGCGCCGTCGCATCGCCCGCGCGCCTGCGCGAGCATGCATTGGTCGCCATCGGCGGCGGCAAGGATTCGCTGGTCAGCATCGAGGCGCTGCGCGGCGCGGGCATCGACCAGACGGTCACCTGGATCGGCGGTTCGCAGTTGATCGCGGCCTGCGCGGCACGCACCGGCCTGCCGACCCTCAACATCGGCCGCGCGCTGGCGCCGGAACTGTTCGAATACAACCGCCAGGGCGCGTGGAACGGGCATATCCCGGTCACCGCGATCAATTCGGCCATCATGGTGGTGGCGGCGCTGTTGCACGGCGTGGACCAGGTGGTGTTCTCGAACGAGCGCTCGGCCAGCTACGGCAGCATGATCCCGGGCACCGGCGAGGTGAACCACCAGTGGTCGAAGGGCTGGGCGTTCGAGCGGGCATTCGGCGAACACGTGCAGTCGCATGTGGCGGCCGACCTGCGTTATTACTCGCTGCTGCGCCCGTTGTCCGAGCTCGCGGTGGCGCGGCAGTTCGCGCGGACCGACCACTACGACGCGCATTTCTCCAGCTGCAACCGCAACTTCCACCTGCTGGGCGAGCGCCCGGTGAATCGCTGGTGCGGCGTGTGCCCGAAGTGCCACTTCGTGTTCCTGGCGCTGGCGCCGTTCATGCCCAAGCCGCGACTGGTGGGCATCTTCGGCCGCAACCTGCTCGACGACGCGAGCCAGACGGCAGGCTTCGACGCGCTGCTGGAGTACCAGGACCACAAACCGTTCGAATGCGTCGGCGAAGGCCAGGAGTCGCGCGCGGCCATGGCGGCGCTGGGCGATCGCCCGGAATGGCGCGAGGACGTCATCGTGGCGCGCTTCAACAGCGAGATCCGCCCGCAGCTGGATGCCGCGGCGTTGAGGGTGGCGCCATTGCTCGAGATCGGTGGTGAACACCGCATCCCCACCGCGCTGTGGGAGCGACTGCGTGCGAATTTCGCAGCTTGAGGGCAAGCGTGTCGCGCTGTGGGGTTGGGGGCGCGAAGGTCGCGCTGCCCACCACGCCGTGCGCGCACGCCTGCCGTCGCTGCCGCTGACGCTGTTCTGCAACGATCAGGAAGCCGCGGATGCCGCGGCACTGGGCGATCCACGGCTCTCGGTGGAGACGGACGCGACGGCCGCTCGACTTTCGGCGTTCGAGATCGTCATCAAATCGCCGGGCATCAGCCCGAATACCCCGGTGGCGATGAGCGCAGCCGCGTGCGGTACGCGTTTCATTGGCGGCACCGCCCTGTGGTTCGGCGAGCAAGCGGGTGATGACGGCGTGGTGGCGCACACGTTCTGCGTCACCGGCACCAAGGGCAAGAGCACGACCACCTCGCTGCTCGCGCACCTGCTGCGTGCGGCGGGCAGGCGCACGGCGCTGGCCGGCAATATCGGCCTGCCGATGCTGGAGCTGCTGGATCCGCAGCCGGCGCCCGACGAGTGGGTCATCGAGCTGTCCAGCTACCAGACCGGCGATGTCGCGGCCAGCGGCGGGCGGCCGGATGTGGCGATCGTGCTGAACCTGTTCTCCGAGCACCTGGACTGGCATGGCAGCGAGGCGCGCTACATCGAGGACAAGCTGAAGCTCGTTACCCAAGCGCATCCGCGCATCGCCGTGCTCAATGCGGCCGATCCACGCCTGGCGGCGCTGGAACTGCCGCACAGCGACGTCCGCTGGTTCAACCGGGTGGACGGCTGGCACCTGCGCGAGGACGATCTGTACCGCGGCGACGTGTTCGTGATGGACACCCGGCCGCTGCCGCTGCCCGGGCGCCACAACCGCAGCAACATGTGCGCCGTGCTGACCGCACTGGAGGCGCGCGGCATCGATGCGTTGCCGCTGGCGGCGCATGCGCAGTCGTTCCGTCCATTGCCCAACCGGTTGCAGACGATGGGCACGCGCGACGGCGTCACCTGGGTCAACGATTCCATCAGCACCACGCCGCACGCCACGCTGGCCGCGCTGGAGTGCTTCGCCGGCCGACGCATCGCATTGCTGGTCGGTGGCCATGACCGGGGGGTGGACTGGTCGGATTTCGCGGCGCACATGCGTGAGGCTGCGCCCACGGCCATCATCACGATGGGCGCCAATGGGCCGCGCATCCATGCGCTGCTGGCGCCCGTGGCGGAGGAGGCGGGTTTCAGGCTGGCCGGCGTCGAAACGCTGTCAGAGGCGATGGCAGCCGCGCGCGGCGCGCTGGACGGCGAGGGTGTCGTCCTGCTGTCGCCGGGCGCACCGAGCTTCGGCCAGTACCGCGACTACGTGGCGCGTGGTCGTCATTTCGCGGAACTCGCCGGCTTCGATCCGGACGACATCACCGCCATTCCCGGTCTCGGCATCGCCTGAGGGCGATGACGCAAGCAGCGTCAAGTCTGCCCCCAGGGAGCGGCGTACACTTCGCCGATCCCCGCCGAGGAGTCGACCATGCGCCGCATCCCGCTGTTGTCCTGCCTGCTGTTCCTCCTGTGGTCGCCGATGCTGCTGGCCGCGCCTGTCGCCAAGCCGGTCGAATGGAAGATCGGCGGCGATACCTTCTCGGGCTACCTCGTCTACGACGACAGCGTGAAGCAGCCACGCCCGGGGCTGGTGATGGTGCCCAACTGGAAGGGCGCCAATGAATCGGCGATCGAGATAGCCCACCTGGTTGCCGGCGATGATTACGTGGTGCTGGTTGCCGATGTCTACGGCAAGGGCATCCGTCCGAAGACGGATGCCGAGGCCGGTCCTGTCGCCAATGCGATGCGCGCCGACCGCCCGAAGCTGCGTGCCCGCGTGCAGAAGGCGGTCGATGTGCTGAAGCAGCAGCCTGGGACGCTGGTCGATGCCACCCGCATCGGCGCGTTCGGTTACTGCTTCGGTGGCAGTACGGTGCTGGAGCTGGTCCGTGCAGGTGACGCACTGTCGGGCGTGGTCAGTCTGCATGGCGGGCTTGCGACCGACCTGCCGGCGGCGGGTCCGGTAAAGTCGCCGGTGCTTGTGCTCAACGGTGGCGACGACACCTACGTGTCAGCCGCGGAAATCACCGCTTTCCAGGATGAAATGCGCAAGGCCGGCGCCGACTGGCAGTTCGTGAATTTCAGCGGTGCCGTCCATTGCTTCGCCGAGGCCGATGCACGGAACCCGCCGGGCTGCGTCTATCACGAGCGGTCGGCGAAGCGGGCCTACCGCATGATGGCTGACTTCTTCGCGGACGTGTTCGCGCGGGATTGAGCGGAACGCCGTGCAGCGGCGCTCCTGCTCCAATGCGCGAGGGACGTGCGCTCAGTACCTGCGGGCCACCGCGTAGCGCGCAAGCCCACGCAGGGCCGCCAACGCGTCCGTTTCGGACAGGCCGTCCAAGGCGCGCTCGGCGGCGTCGGCGTATTCGGTTGCACGCTGCTGGCTGTATTCCAGGCCACCGGTCGCGCGGATCGCCGCCAGCACTTCCGGCATCGCCGCGGCATCGCCCTCCTGCACGATGGCCCGCAGCCGCTCAGCGATCTCCGCGGGGGAGTGGCGGATGGCGTGGATCAGCGGCAGCGTGGCCTTGCCCTCGGCGAGGTCGTCGCCGAGGTTCTTGCCCAGGTCGGCCGCGTCGGCGGTGTAGTCCAGCACATCGTCGGCAATCTGGAAGGCGTAGCCCAGGTTCATGCCGTAGTCGTAAAGCTTCTGCTGCATGGCGGCGTCCACACCGGACGCCAGCGCGCCCAGCCGCGTGCCGGCGGCGAACAGCACCGCGGTCTTGCGTTCGATGACCCGCAGGTAGGCCGCTTCGTCGGTATCCGGATTGTGTACGTGCAGCAGCTGCAGCACTTCGCCTTCGGCGATCCGGTTGGTGGTGTCGGCCAGCAGGCGCATCACGTCCATGCGGTCCAACTCGACCATCAGCTGGAAGCTGCGCGAATACAGGAAGTCCCCCACCAGCACGCTCGGGGCGTTGCCCCACAGGGCGTTCGCCGTGCTGCGGCCGCGGCGCAGGTCGGACTCGTCCACCACGTCGTCGTGCAGCAGGGTGGAGGTATGGATGAACTCGATGATCGCCGCCAGCTGGTGGTGATCGGCACCGGTCGGCCCGCAGGCCTGGCCCGCCAGCACCACCAGCATCGGGCGCAGGCGCTTGCCGCCCGCCGAAATGATGTGGTCGGCGATCTGGTTGATCAGCACCACGTCGGATGCCAGCCGGGCGCGGATGAGGGCATCCACGGCGGCCATGTCGGCCTGGGCGAGCGACTGGATGCCGGACAGGGCCAGCGCGGGGCGAGGGGGTTGGACGGCTGACATGCGGGTCGCGGCGGGGGAGTCGCGGAATTATAGGGGGCTGGTCGGTGTTTTCTGACATTAGGCCGGGCGTCGCAGCGATGGCCGCCGGTGCGACGGTATACTCCACTGGTCTATGCCCGCGCCTGGCGGGTGTTTCTGAACGGAATAACGATATGGCCCGTGGCATCAACAAAGTCATCCTGGTCGGCAACCTCGGCAACGACCCGGAAACCCGCTATACCCAGGGTGGCATGGCGATCACCCGCATCAGCCTGGCGACCACCAGCGTGCGCAAGGACAAGGACGGCAACCAGCAGGAACGGACCGAATGGCACCGTGTGGTGTTCTTCGGCAAGCTGGGCGAAATCGCCGGCGAATACCTGCGCAAGGGTAGTTCGGTGTACGTGGAAGGCTCGCTGCGTTACGACAAGTACACCGGCCAGGACGGCGTCGAGAAATATTCCACCGACATCATCGCGGACGAGATGCAGATGCTGGGCGGCCGTGGTGAAGGCGGTGGCGGTGGCGGTGGTGGCGGTGGAGAGCGCGCCCCGCGCCCGGCCCGTCAGGACTACGGTTCCTCGGGCAACGCCCCGCGCCGCCAGGCCCCGGCCCCGCAGCAGGCGCCGATGGACGATTTCGCGGATGACGACATCCCGTTCTGATTTTCACTGATACAAACAACACCTGTTCTGACATGGAGATTACCGTGCCGACTTGGCTCGTCACCGGCGGCGCCGGTTTCATTGGTGGCAATTTCGTCCTGCGCGCGGTCGCACGGGGCATTCGCGTGATCAACCTGGATGCCCTGACCTATGCGGGCAATCTGGATACCCTGGCGTCAATCCAGGACAACCCCCTGCATGTGTTCGTGCAGGGCAATATCGGTGATCGTGGGCTGGTGGCACGCCTGCTGGCCGAGCATCAGCCGGACGCGGTGGTCAATTTTGCGGCCGAGAGCCACGTGGACCGCTCCATCGATGGTCCCGCCGCCTTCATCGAGACCAATGTCGTCGGCACGCTGGGCCTGCTCGAATCGGTGCGTGATTACTGGAAGTCGCTGGAGGGCGGTCGCCGTGATGCGTTCCGCTTCCTGCACGTGTCGACGGACGAGGTCTACGGATCGCTGGGCGACACCGGCAAGTTCACCGAAACCACGCCGTATGCGCCGAACTCTCCTTATTCGGCGTCCAAGGCCGCCTCGGACCATCTGGTCCGCGCGTTCCACCACACCTACGGGCTGCCGGTGCTGACCACCAACTGCTCGAACAACTACGGCCCCTATCATTTCCCCGAGAAGCTGATTCCGCTGATCATCGCACGCGCGCTGGCCAGCGAGCCGCTGCCGGTCTACGGAGATGGCAGGAACGTACGCGACTGGCTTTTCGTCGGCGATCATTGCGAGGCGATCAGGACCGTCCTGCAGGGCGGCCGGGTGGGTGAAACCTACAACGTGGGCGGTAATGCCGAGATGCAGAACCTCGAGGTGGTGCACACCATCTGCCGCCTGCTGGATGCGCGTCGTCCGCGTGCGGACGGCCAGCCGCGCGCCAGCCAGATCACCTTCGTGGCGGATCGTCCCGGCCATGATCGTCGCTATGCGATCGATGCTTCCAAACTGCGCGATGAGCTGGGGTGGGAGCCGGAGTACACGTTCGAACGGGGTATCGCGGAAACAGTCGACTGGTATCTCGCGAACCAGGACTGGGTGACGCGCGTCCTGGACGGCAGCTATCGCCTGGAGCGCATCGGCGCCGCCGCCTGAACGACAAGGAATCCGTTATGACGACACGCAAGGGCATCATCCTCGCCGGCGGCTCGGGCACGCGCCTCTACCCGTTGACGCAGGCCATCAGCAAGCAACTGCTGCCGGTCTACGACAAGCCGATGATCTATTACCCGCTCAGTGTGCTGATGCTGGCGGGTATCCGTGAGGTGCTGGTGATCAACACGCCGCACGAGCAGGCCCTGTTCAAGACCCTGCTGGGCGATGGCACGCAGTGGGGCATGAACATCGAATACGCGGTCCAGCCGAGTCCGGATGGCCTAGCGCAGGCGTACCTCATCGGCCGTGATTTCGTGGGCGGACAGCCGAGCTGCCTGGTACTGGGAGACAACATCTTCCATGGTCATGGATTCACCGACGTGCTGCGTCGCGCGGATGCGCGGCAGGACGGCGCCACGGTGTTCGGCTACTGGGTCAGTGATCCGGAGCGTTACGGGGTGGCTGAGTTCGATGCCGAAGGCCGTGTCGTGGATATCGAAGAAAAGCCGGCCAAGCCGCGTTCGAACTATGCGGTCACCGGCCTGTATTTCTATGATGGCAACGCCAGCGATTACGCGGCCTCGCTCAAGCCGTCCCCACGCGGCGAGCTGGAGATCACCGACCTCAATCGTCGATATCTTGAAGCGGGCAACCTGCATCTGGAGCCGCTGGGACGCGGTCACGCGTGGCTGGATACGGGCACTCATCAGTCGTTGCTGGAGGCTTCCACCTTCATCGAAACCATAGAAGCGCGCCAAGGGCTGCGGGTCTGCTGTCCGGAGGAGATCGCCTTCGGCAACGGCTGGATCGATGCAGCACAGCTGGGGAAGCTTGCCGCGCCGCTGGCCAAGAACGGTTATGGCCAATACCTGCTTTCGCTCGCGGCACGCGGGGTGGTGCGATGAAGATCATTGAAACCAACCTGCCTGGCTGCGCGGCGATCGAGCCGGCGGTGTTCGGTGACGACCGCGGCTTCTTCTTCGAAACCTGGAACGCGCAGCGCTACGGCGAACATGGCCTGCCTACCGCGTTCGTCCAGAGCAACGTCTCCTCTTCCGCGCGCGGCGTACTGCGTGGCCTGCATTACCAGTGGCCGAACCCGCAGGGCAAGCTGGTCAGCGTACTGGAGGGCGAGGTGTATGACGTGGCCGTCGACATCCGCCGCGGCTCGCCTACCTTCGGGCAATGGGCGGCGGTGGTGCTGAGTGCGGAGAACAAGCGCCAGTTCTGGATTCCAGAAGGCTTCGCCCATGGTTTCGCCGTGCTTTCGGAGCGCGCGGTGTTCAGTTACCTGTGCACTGCGGTCTACGACAAGGTGGCCGATGCCGGCGTGCGTTGGGATGATCCCGCCATTGGCATCGACTGGCCGGTGAGCGCTCCGCTGCTTTCCGCGAAAGACGAAGTGGCACCGCTGCTGTCGGACATCGCACCGGACCGTCTGCCGGTCTATCTGGCATGAAGATCCTGCTGTTGGGGGCCAACGGCCAGGTCGGCCACGAACTGCGCCGCAGTCTGGCCCCGTTGGGTGAGGTCGTTGCAACCACGCGCTCAGGCGAATTGCCCGACGGCCATGCCTGTGAAGTCGCCGATTTCGACCAGCCCGATACGTTGCGCGGACTGGTTGAACGCATCGCGCCTGCCGTCGTGGTCAATGCCGCAGCCTATACCGCGGTGGACAAGGCAGAAGATGATGCCGACGCGGCGTTCCGTGCCAATGCCATCGCGCCCGGCGTGCTCGCCACGGCTTGTGCGGCGCGAGGCATTCCGTTCGTGCATTACTCGACGGACTACGTGTTCGACGGGCAAGGGACCCGTCCCTATCGCGAGGATGACGCGACCGCTCCGCTCGGCGTCTATGGTGCAAGCAAGCTGGCGGGCGAGGAGGCAGTGCGTGAGGCCGGCGGCCGGCACCTCATCCTGAGGACGGCGTGGGTCTACGGGACGCGTGGGCACAACTTCCTCAAGACCATGCTCCGGCTCGGCGCCGATCGGGACGAACTGCGGGTCGTCGCGGATCAAAAGGGGACCCCCACCCCGGCTTACCTCATCGCGGATGTGACAGCCCGGTTGTTGGCGCAGCTACCCCCGGTGAGCGGTACCTTCCACCTGACCGCGCGTGGCGAGACCAGTTGGCATGGATTTGCCAGCGAGATCATGGCGGGTGCCGCCGAGCGCGGCCTGTTGGCGCGCGCGCCCATGGTCACGGCCATTACTACCCAGGACTTCCCGACCCGCGCCTGTCGCCCTGCCTATTCGCACCTGGACAGGGGTTTGCTGGAGGAAACACTGGGCTTTCCGCTGCCCGAATGGCAAGAGGGACTGGCCCGGGTGCTGGACGACCTGCGCAGCTGAATTTTGGATAAACTCCCGGAGACCCGCGATGACGGTGGGCACCATAAGGGAGAGTCATGAAGCAATCGTTGAAACTGGCCGCCGCCTTGGCGGCCCTGTTGGCTAGCGGAAGTGCGTCTGCCCAGAAGCTGATTCCGGTCGAGGATTTCGTCAAGCACCCGACCTACAGCTCGGTCAAGATCTCGCCGAATGGCGAGTATCTGGCCATGACGGTAGATCGCGGCGAACAGGATCTGCTGACCGTGCTGCGCACCAGCGACCTTAGCATCGTCAAGGTCAACCAGCTGCCCGACGAGAAGAGCGTCGGCAGTTTCTACTGGACCAGCCCGAACCGCCTGCTTTTCAATTCGGTGAAGAAGATCGGCAGCTACGCGCGGCCGGCTGGCACGGGCGAATGGTATGCCGTCAATGCCGATGGGAGTCAGGCACGTCCGCTCATCTTCTACGGTACCCGCGATGCCACGCAGCGTGGCAAGACCGTGGGTGCCGAATCCTTCAGCCTGGTCGATACGCTCAAGAACGATGACGTCAACGTCGTCATGGAAGCGAACTACCAGCGTTCCTCGAACGGCGCGGGTGCCGAACTGGTGCTGATGGACACCATTTCGGGACGTCGCAAGTCGCTGGCTCGTGCACCGCGTGACAATTGCGAGATAGCGCTGGATCCGGCAAAGGAGCCGCGTTTTGCGGTCTGCTACGACACGCAGGACGAAGAAGGCAACTACTCCGATTCACATAACGAGCTCTACCGCCGCGACTCGACCGGCAAATGGTCGCTTGTCAACAGCTCCAAGGCCTCAGGCAAGCGCATCCGCATCATCAGCAGTGCGGCTGACGGCACGGTCTATGCGACGCAGGGTGATGGCAAGGCGCCGGACGCATTCGGCACGCTGGATACCGAGACGGGCGCGTTCAACAAACTGTTCCAGGATCCCGTTTCCGAAGTGGCCGGGCTGATCCGTTCGGCAGACGGTGAGAATGTCATTGGCACGATGACCATGGCCGGGGCTCCGCAGGTCAACCTGGTGAACGATCAGCATCCCGATGCCGAGATCTACGCATCCCTGGCGTCGGCCTTTCCGGGCCAGTACGTCAGTTTCTCCAGCGCAACGCAGGACAGCAAGAAGATCGTCGTATCGGTTTTCAGCGACAGCAATCCGGGCGAGTTGTATCTGTATGACCGCGACACGGGCAGGGCCCGCTACCTGATGCACAGCCGGCGCTGGCTGGACGCCAAGGACATGGGCACCATCAAGTCGGTCAGCTTCACCACGCGCGATGGGCTGAAGGTCTATGGCTACCTGACGCTGCCGAAGGGCTCGGACGGAAAGAATCTGCCGATGATCGTCAACGTACATGGTGGACCGATGGGTCCGCGCGACACCTGGGGCTTCAGCGCTGAGAATCAGATGTTCGCCAATCGCGGCTATGCGGTGTTGCAGATCAACTACCGCGGTTCCGGCGGTTTCGGCAAGGCGTTCGAGGAGAAGGCCTACGGTCAGTGGGCCCAAGGCATCATGAACGACATCATCGACGGCACCCAGTGGGCGATCAGCCAAGGCTATGCGGACAAGGACCGCATCTGCATCTACGGCGGCAGCTTTGGTGGTTATGCATCGCTGATGGCGCCAGCGCGTGAGCCCAGTCTGTTCAAGTGCGCGCTGGGTTACGTGGGTCTCTACGACGCGCAGATCCAGTTCACCAAGAGCGACACCAGCAAGAGCGAAGATGGTCTGCGCTATCTGAATCGCGCTTTCGGCAAGACGCGTGCAGAGCAGGATGCCATGTCGCCCATCAATCACGTGGACAAGATCAGGATCCCGGTGATGCTGGTAGCCGGCGCGCGGGACGCACGCTGCCCGCCGGAGCATACCGAAGCCATGGCCAAGGCATTGACGCGTGCCGGCAATCCGCCGGTTGACGTGATCATCACGTCGGGCGAAGGGCATGGCTTCTACAAGGAAGAGAACAACCTGAACTTCTACAGCAAGGCGCTTGATTTCTTCGCCAAGAACATCGGCGGCAAGGGCGCAAATTAGTTTGGCCTGCAATCGCGTCGACGAAAGCAGGCTCGACTAGGCAATACGGGCGCCGGCATGCATTGCCGGCGCCTTTTTTTCTGGAAGCGACAAAGGGGAAGGAGATGATGGGGAAGATAAAGTGGGCGTTGGCTGCACTGTTGTGGGCGTGCATGGCGACAGGTTGGGTCTCGCCTGCCCATGCGCAGGCGCAGGTGAACGTGGGTGCGTTCATCCGGAAGGACAAGTTCGAGGACATCAAGCTCTCGCCCAATGGCGATTACTACGCTGCCACGGTGCCTTTGGAGGACCGTACGGTATTGGTGGTCATGAACCGAGCGGACAACAAGGTGACCGGCACGTTTGCGCTCGACAAGAACACTCATGTGCACAGCTTCGCCTGGGTCAACAACGAACGCGTGCTGATTGCCATTGCAGAGAAGTTCGGTCTGCTGGACAAGCCGCTTCCGACCGGTGAGCTGTATGCGGTCAATGCTAATGGCGGACAAGCGACGATCCTGGTGGGATACCGCATCAATACACAGCAGGTTGGTACCAGTATCCCGCAGAAGCAGTCGGAGCGGGTCTGGGCTGGACTCGTGGATACGTTGCCTGATGACGACAAGAATGTTGTCGTAGCCATCAGGCCTTGGGGTGAGAACACCTATACCCGTGCCGATCTGCTGGACGTATATACGGGACGTCGCAGACCCGTGGCGCGTGCCCCGGTACCGAATGCTTCGTTCGTGACGGATAACAAGGGTGTCGTCCGTTTCGCGCACGGTTCAAGTGCCGACAATGCCTCCAAACTTTTCTATCGCGAAGGTGACGGCAAAGAATGGCGCTTGATAAACGACGAGAATCTCAGTGGCCTGATCGAGTGGCCGTTGGGCTTCAGCACGGATCAGTCGGTGGCATATCTCCAGGTGCAGAACAAGGCGGGCCCCGACTCGATTGTTTCGTGGGACATGCAGGGCGGTGAGCGTAAGGAACTCCTCCGCAACGACAATGTAGATCCGGATGCCATCATCAGGTCGCTTGGGCGTGACAAGGTTCCCGTGGGGGCATTGTTCACGAACGGGAAACCAGAGACGCGATTCTTCAGCGCCGACAGTCCGGAAACCCGTCTCTATAGAAGCATGGAAGCAGCGTTTCCCGGTGAATCCGTCTTCGTTACCTCGAACACGGAAGATGGTCGGCTCGCGCTCGTCCAAACGTGGTCAGACCGCAATCCTGGCGACTTCTACCTCTACGACATTCAAGCCAAGAAGGTCGGCTACCTGCTGAGCAAGCGCGATTGGCTCGACCCCGAAGCAGCCGGCACTGCTACGCCAATCCGTATTCCGGCGCGCGATGGTTTGGTATTGCATGGGTACCTTACGCAGCCGAAGGAAAGCAGTGGCAAGAACGTCCCCTTGATCGTGTTCCCCCATGGTGGGCCTTACTCCGTCCGGGATCGCTGGGGATTTGATCCGGATGTCCAGATGATGGCTGCCGCTGGCTACGCCGTGCTGCAAGTGAATTTCCGGGGCTCGGAAGGCTACGGTCGTGCCTTTGAGCAGGCCGGTGCCCAGCAGTGGGGCAACAAGATGCAGGACGATCTGACGGATGCCACGTTGTGGGCGGTAAGGCAGGGTATCGCAGCCAAGGATCGCATCTGCATCTATGGCGCCAGCTACGGCGCATATGCCGCTCTTGTCGGAGTGGCGAAAGAGCCCTCGCTTTATCGTTGTGCCGCCGGGTATGTTGGTGTTTACGACCTGCCAATGATGCAGCGGGGAGATGCGCGGGCTAACCGTCGTCTGGGCCGCTGGTCCAAGGAATGGGTTGGTGAGGGCGACATGCTGGCCACTGCCTCACCGGTGAACATGGCACAGCAGATCAAAGTGCCGGTATTCCTGGCGGCTGGTGGTGAGGATGAGATTGCCCCGATCGCCCACACCGAATTGATGGAGCGACGCCTGGCGGCGGCGGGAGTGCCTGTCGAAAGCCTGTACTATAAAACTGAGGGGCACGGGTTCTATACCGAGGAACACCAACGCGAGTACTACACCCGCCTGCTCGCGTTCTTCCATCGCCACCTGGGTGGCGCGACGGCCAAATAGGCATTGGTCGAGCGACTCGTGAGGAAGAAGAACGGCGCCGCAAGGCGCCGTTCTTCTGTGAGGTGCCGCAGATCGCGTTACTTCACGCCGTGCATCATCCGGCGCAGCAGCGGGGCCGCGATGAAGGCGAGCAGCGCGCAGCCCAGTCCTATCCACATCAGCAGCCAGAACAGGTCGGCATACCTGCCGGCCGCTTCCGCGACGTCCAGCGATTGGCCTTCGGGCACCTCAATGGCGGCGAGTTTGCCGAACAGGGCGGCCAAGGCTTCCGAAAACGCCGTCGCCAGGAACCACGTGCCCATCATCAGCCCCACCACGCGCGGCACCGACAGCTGGGTGACCGCCGACAGGCTGACCGGCGCCAGGCACATCTCCCCGATCTCCAGGACCAGGTAGGCCAGCACCAGCCACCACACACTTGCCATCTGCCCGGTCTCGCCGGCCTGCTGCGCGGCAATGGCCAAGGGTACGAACGACAAGCCCGCGAAAGCCAGGCCCAACGCCGACTTGAACGGCTTGGAAGGATCGCGTCCCCGGCGCCCGAGGCCCGCCCACAACCAGGCGAACGCGGGCGCCAGCAGTACCAGGAACAGCGCGCCCAGATAGGTCAACGAACCCGCTGTCTGTGGCAACACCACGCTGTCGCGCAGCATCATGACCAGCATCAGCGCCGCCACGCCGATGAACAGCACACGCGGCGCTTTCGAGGCAGGATCGCGTTCGGACATGCGCGCGGCCACCACGAACGACAGTGGCGCCAGCAGCAGCGACGCCATCGACCACGGCGCGCGCGAAAGGAACAGCCCCACGTTGGTCCACAGGTTGTCGGACCACACCATCACTTCCTGCGGCTGCACAAGCGAAGGTACCAGGTCCTTCGTCAGCAGGCGGTCGGTGAACATCACCCAGGAGCCATAGGTCTGCTCGTACAGGGTGAAGAACACCAGGCACATGAAGATCATCGCCATCAGTGCCAGCATCTGCTGGCGCTGCACTGGCGTGCATTGCGTAGTGATGAACCAGCCGAACCATGCCAGCACCACCAGCAGCACGACCAGCATCAGCATCAGCGCCAGCGAAATCTCGCCGCCCAGCGCGAACGCGCCATTGGCCGCCGCCCACAGCAGCCAGGCGATGGGCAGCACGCCGGCCAGCGCGCCGGCGTAAATCAGCCACTCACGCGGCACGCCCAGCACGCGCGTGCGCAATGCCGCCGCGTCGTTGGGTTCGGCATGGCCTTGCAGGTACTTCTGTCCCCACAGGAACATCGCCAGCCCCAGCAGCATGCCGATGCCCGCAGCGCCGAAACCGTACTTCCAGCCCAGCGTCTCGCCCAGGTACCCGCACACCAGCGAAGCGAACAGCGCCCCCAGGTTGATGCCGGCATAGAACAGGCTGAAACCGCCGTCGCGGCGCGCATCATCCGGCGGGTACAGTCGCCCGACGATGGTGGAGATGTTCGGCTTCAGGAAACCCACGCCCATGATGATCAGCGCAAGCGACAGGTAGGTCAGGCGGAGCGCGCCTTCGTCACGCGTGACCACGCCGCCGTCGGAGACCGCCGCCGTGCCTTCGAACGCCATGCCGGCGTGCCCCAGCACCAGCAACACGCCACCGAACACCACCGCCTTGCGCATGCCCAGCCAGCGGTCGGCCAGCAGCCCGCCGATCACCGGGATGCAGTACACCAGTCCGCCGTAGGCGCCCAGCAGGTCATAGCCGGCGTTGTCGCCGAACAGGTGGTACTTGGTCAGGTAGAGCAGCAGCAGCGCCTTCATCCCGTAGAAGGAGAAGCGCTCCCACATCTCGGTGAAGAAACAGACGTAGACACCCTTGGGATGGCCGAGGAAGTCGTCGCGGCCAGGGGAGGCAGGGGGAGGGTGGGGCAAGGGCCGCTCCGGCGGGGTGGTCGCCGCCGAGTATAGCGGCGGGTCCGGCGTGGCCCGTCCCGTGGCTGGACTTGCCGGGGGGCAACCGCTAGCGTGTCCGCTTTCGCCTTTCGGGAATACCCATGACCTCGCCGGGAACGCCACAACTCACCTTCCGCGCCGTCGTGCTGGCCATCGTGCTGGCCGTCGTGCTGTCGGCCGCCAATGCCTACCTGGGCCTGTTCGCCGGCCTGACCGTGGCCACCGCCATACCGGCGGCCGTCGTCTCGATGGGCGTGCTGCGCCTGCTGGGCGGCGGCACGATCCTGGAGAACAACATCGTGCAGACCGGTGCCTCGGCCGGCTCATCGATCGCGGCGGGCGTCATCTTTACCATCCCGGCGCTGATCATCCTGGGCTACTGGCAGGACTTCCAGTATTCCTGGGTGCTGGCCATCGCCGGCCTGGGCGGCCTGCTGGGCGTGCTGTTCTCGGTGCCGCTGCGCCGCTCGATGATCGTCGAAGAGCCGCTGCCCTTCCCCGAGGGCAAGGCCGCGGCGGAAGTGCTGAAGGCGGGCGAGAATCCCGGTCCGGGCCTGAAGATCCTGGCGTTCTCCGCCGCCATCGGTGCCGTGCTGAAAGTCGCCGCGCACAGCGGCATGCGCCTGATCCCGGATACCGCGGCCGGCGCGGGCTTCTTCGGCAAGTACCTCGGCTACCTGGGCACCAACCTGTCGCCGGCGCTGCTGGGCGTGGGCTACATCGTCGGCCTGAACATCGGCATCGTGGTGCTGTCGGGCAGCATCCTGTCGTGGCACATCGCCATTCCGCTGTACCACATGTTCTTCATGGGTACCGATCCGGCGCTGGCGCAGAGCATCGCCGGCGCGGGTGCCGAAGACGTGGCCGGCGCCATCTGGTCGGCCAAGATCCGCTACCTGGGTGTGGGCGCCATGCTGATCGGCGGCGTGTGGACGCTGTTCTCGCTTCGCAAGTCGCTGCTGTCGGGCGTGAAGAGCGGCATCGCCGCCGCGCGTGCCGGATCGGGCGGTGCGGAAGTCGCGGAGACCGAGCGCGATCTGCCGATGAAGTGGATGCTGGTGGCCTTGGTGGTGTTCGTGCTGCCCTTGTTGCTCCTGTACCAGGCCATCGTCGGCATGTGGCACGTCAGCATCCCGATGGCGATCATCATGATCGTGGCGGGTTTCCTGTTCGTGTCCGTCTCGGCCTACCTGGCCGGCCTGGTGGGTTCGTCGAACAACCCGGTGTCGGGCATCACCATCGCCACCATCCTGTTCGCCTCGGTCGTGCTGCTGCTGTTGCTGGGCGAGAGCGGGCGCATGGCGGTCGGGGTGGGGGGGGCGCCGCTGGGCGCGGTCGCCGCGATCATGATCGGCGCGGTGGTGTGCTGCGCGGCGGCGGTGGGCGGCGACAACCTGCAGGATCTCAAGGCCGGCTACATCGTCGGCGCCACGCCGTGGAAGCAGCAGCTGATGCTGGGCATCGGTGCGTTCTCCTGCGCGCTGATCATGGCCCCGGTGCTGAACATCCTGTCCGAGGCCTACGGCATCGGCGCGCCGACGGCCGAACATCCAAACCCGCTCTCCGCACCGCAGGCCACGCTGATGGCCTCGGTCGCCAAGGGCCTGTTCGGCGGCGAACTGCCGTGGGGCATCATCGCCATCGGCGCCGTCATCGGTGCGGTCATCATCGCCACCGACGAGGTGCTGAAGGCCCGGAAAAGCAGCTTCCGCGTGCCGGTGCTGGCGGCCGCCATCGGCATCTACCTGCCGCTGGAGCTGATGGTGCCGATCTTCCTCGGCGGCCTGCTGGCATACCTGGTCGAGAAGCGCCACGGCATGGTCGGCACCAAGGACGAGGAAGCACGCGACCGCCTGCACCGCCCGGGCACGCTGTTCGCCGCCGGCCTGATCACCGGCGAGGCGTTGATGGGCATCGCCGTGGGCGTGGCCATCTACGCCACCAAGGATCGCGACGTGCTGGTGCTGCCGGAGGCGTTCCAGCAGGGTGAGGTCGTCGGCCTGGTGATCCTGGCCATCGTCGGCTGGCTGCTGTACCGCACCGGCGCCAAGTCGAAGGCGCTGGGCGACGTGGAGCCCGGTCCCCGCTGACCGGACACATGGCGCAAAGGCGTGACCTCACGCCTTTGCGCCGCGGCGCGCTTAGCGCCTACCATCGGGGTTTCCCTGTTGCCGGAGCCCCGGATGAAGCTGAAATCCGCCCTGTTGCCCCTCTACCTGCTGGCGGCGCTGCCGTCACTGGCTGTCGCCCGCGGTCTGGACGTGCGCGACCTGCAGAAGCTGGACCGCGTGTCCTCGCCGGTCCTTTCGCCTGATGGCGGCACCGTGGTGTTCGCCAAGCGCATCGTCGATGCCGAGGTGGTCAAGGCCAGCAGCAGCCTGTGGGTGCGCAACCTGCTGACCCGCGACATGGCGCCGCCCAAGCGGCTGACACCGGAAGGCTGGAGCGTCAATTCGCCCTCGTTCTCGCCGGACGGCAGGACGGTCTATTTCCTCAGCGCCAAGTCCGGCACGCAGCAGTTGTACGCGCTGCCGATCGCCGGTGGTACGCCGCGCCAGCTGACGGCCTTCGCTCTGGACGTGGCCAGCTACAAGCTGTCGCCGGATGGGACGCGCGTACTCTTCAGCACCGATACCTTCGCCGAGTGCAAGGCCGACTTCGCCTGCACGAAGAAAAAGCTCGACGACACCGCCGCGAAAAAGAGCTCCGGCGTGGTCTACGACGGCCTGTTCGTACGCCACTGGGACACCTGGGCCGATGGCCGTCGCAGCCGCCTGTTCGTCGCGGCGCTGCCGCAGGGCAAGGCGAGGGCGGTAGGCGTCGCCACGTCACTGAGCGATGCGATCGACGGCGATGCGCCGTCCAAGCCGTTCGGTGGCGCCGATGAATACACCTGGTCGCCGGACGGCAACGCCGTCGTCGCCGCGATCCGCGTGGCGGGCAAGAGCGAGGCGTGGTCCACCAACTTCGACCTGTACCAGTTCGCTGCCGACGGCAGCACGGCACCGGTCAACCTGACCGCCGCGAATCCGGCGTGGGATACCGGTCCGGTGTTCAGCGCCGACGGCAAGACCCTCTACTACCGGGCGATGAAGCGGCCCGGCTTCGAAGCCGACCGCTTCGGGCTGATGGCGATGGACGTCGCCACGAAGCAGGTGCGCGAGATCGCGCCGACGTGGGACCGTTCCGCCGATGGCATCGCGCTGTCGCAGGATGGCAAGACGATCTACACCACCGCGCAGGACGTGGGCCAGCACCCGCTGTTCGCGGTGGATGCGGCGAACGGCGAGGTGAAGAAGATCGTGGGCGATGGCAGCATCTCGTCGTTCGAGATCGCCGGCGATACGCTGGCGTTCACCCGCAACACGCTGAAGAGCGGCGACCAGCTGTTCGTCACCACCACGGCGGGCGAGCCCTTGCGCGCCATCACGCCCAGCGCCGGCGACATGCTGAAGGACGTCCAGTTCGGCGACTACGAGCAGTTCACCTTCAAGGGCTGGAACAACGAAACCGTGCATGGCTACGTGGTCAAGCCGCACGACTACGTGGAAGGCCGGAAGTACCCGGTCGCGTTCCTGATCCATGGTGGCCCGCAGGGCAGCTTCGGCGATGGCTGGAGCTACCGCTGGAATCCGCAGACGTACGCGGGACAGGGCTATGCGGTGGTGATGATCGACTTCCACGGTTCCACCGGCTACGGCCAGGCCTTCACCGATGCGATCAGCCAGCACTGGGGCGACCGTCCGCTGGAAGACCTGCAGAAGGGCTGGGCCGCCGCGCAGAAGAAGTACACGTTCCTCGATGGCGGCAAGGCCTGCGCGCTGGGCGCCAGCTACGGCGGCTACATGATCAACTGGATCGCCGGCAACTGGTTCGACAGGAACGGCAATTCGCCGTGGAAGTGCCTGGTCAACCACGACGGCGTATTCGACCTGCGTTCCATGGGTTACGTCACCGAGGAGCTGTGGTTCACCGAGTGGGAGAACGGCGGCACGCCGTACGAGGTGTCCAAGAACATCGAGAAGTTCAACCCGGTCAACCACGTTGCCAAGTGGCGCGTGCCGATGCTGGTGGTGCAGGGCGAGAAAGACTACCGCGTGCCGGTGGACCAGGGCCTGTCCACGTTCACCGCGCTGCAGCGCAAGGGCATCGACTCCAAGCTGCTGTACTTCCCCGACGAGAACCATTGGGTGCTGAAGCCGCAGAACAGCATCCTGTGGCATGACACCGTCAACGGCTGGCTGAAGCAGCATATCGGCCAGTGAGCCGCACCGGCCGTGGCGGATCCCGTCGCCACGGCCCGTCCATCCTGACGGAGTCATCGCATGGCCGTTGAAAGCGTGGAGCCATCCACCGCACTGATCCAGAACGACATCGTCCTGTTCGGCCTGATCGCCGCCACCCTGGGCGTGGTCTTCTGGACGTCCTCGCGCGATACGGGCTTCTTCAAGAAGTTCTACACCTACGTGCCGGCGCTGCTGCTGTGCTACTTCATTCCCGGCATCTACAACAGCATCGGCCTGATCGATGGCAACGCGAGCAAGCTCTACAACCCGGTCGCCAGTCGGGTGCTGCTGCCCGCCGCGCTGGTGCTGCTGACGCTGACCATCGACCTGAAGGGCGTGCTGAAGCTCGGTCCCAAGCTGCTGGCGATGTACGCGGGCGCGTCGATCAGCGTGATGCTGGGCGCGTGGGTCGCGTTCTGGCTGATGGGCCTGATCCATCCCGAGACGGTGGCCGGCGATACCTGGGGCGGCATGGCGGCACTCGCGGGCAGCTGGATTGGTGGCGGCGCCAACATGCTGGCGATGAAGGAAGTCTTCGCCGTGGATGAAACCACGTTCGGCCAGTTCGTCGTGGTGGACGTCAGCGTCGGTTATGTGTGGATGGCGGTGCTGATCTTCCTGGCCAACCGTGCACAGGCGATCGATGCACGCACCGGCGCGGACACCCGCGCGATCGAGGATCTCAAGGAGCGCCTCGCCAACTACCAGAAGCAGCACGAACGCGTCACCACGCTGCCTGACCTGATGGTCATCCTGGGCATCGCGTTCGGTACCGTCGGCCTCTCGCACGCCATCGCAGGCCCGGCATCGTCATGGTTCGCGCAGAACGTCTCGTGGGCAAGGCAGGTCAGCCTGCACGAACCCTTCGTGTGGGTCGTCGTGCTGTCGACCTTCGTGGGCCTCGGCCTAAGCCTGACCCGTGCGCGCACGCTGGACGGTGCGGGCGCGTCGAAGATAGGCGCGCTGTTCCTGTACATCCTGATCGCCTGCATCGGCATGCAGATGGACATCGGCTCGCTCGCCGACAAGCCGTGGCTGCTGGCGCTGGGCCTGATCTGGATCCTGGTGCACATCGTGCTGCTGCTGTTGCTGGCCAGGTTGCTGCGCGTACCGTTCTTCTATTTCGCGATGGGGTCGCAGAGCAACATCGGCGGCCCGGCCTCGGCGCCGGTGGTGGCGACCGTGTTCCACCCGTCGCTGGCACCGGTGGGCGCGCTGCTGGGCGCATTGGGCTATGCGACGGGTACCGTCGCTGCCTATGTCGTCGGCGTGGTGCTGCGTGGGATGGCAGGGCAGGGCTGACGCGGGGGCTGTGTACTGTAGGAGCGACGTAAGACGCGACCGGAAACACCAACGTCGCGACTTACCGATGCCGGCGGCATGCCGGCACCAGTCCCACCGGAAAGCCGGAACGAAAAAGGGCGAAGCCACTGCTTCGCCCTTTTCGTTTCCACTACCGCTGGAACCTCAGCAGCAGCGGAATCCGCTCCGGCCACCGAACCTGGCTTCCTGCCGCTCGCGGAAGAACGTCTTGTAGTCCATCGGTTCGCGGTCCGGATGCTTCTCCAGGATGTGCCGCACGTAATTGTCGTAGTCCGGGATGCCGCAGCAGAGGCGTGCGGTCTGCACCAGCCTTCGCCACACACGCTTGTGCGTGGCGAAGTGTTCCAGTGGGACGAGTTGGGTACCCATGTCGCCGTCTCCCGGTTACAGCCAGACCTTCTGCTGCTCATCGCTCAAGGCGACGAACGGTGTTTCACGATCGCTGCGTTCGCTGTTGCGGCGTGCCTTCAGGATGGCCCGCACCGCGTACAGCAGCACGGTGAACACCACGAACAGGAACAGCACGGTCAGGCCGGTGTTGACGTAACTGTTGACCACCACCTGCTGCATCTGGCCCACGGTCTTCGCGGTTCCCAGCAGCTGCCCGTCGGCGATGGCGCCCTGGTACTTCTTCGCCTGCGCCACGAAGCCCACGGCCGGGTTGGTGTCGAAGATCTTGATCAGGCCCGCGTAGGTGGTGCAGATCAGCAGCCAGATCGCCGGCACCACGGTGACCCAGGCGTAGCGGTCGCGCTTCATCTTGAACAGCACCACGGTGCAGAGCATCAGGGCGATGCCGGCCAGCATCTGGTTGGCAATGCCGAACAGCGGCCACAGCGTGTTGATGCCGCCCAGCGGATCCACCACGCCCTGATAGAGGAAGTACCCCCACAGCGCCACGCAACCGGCCGTGCCGATGACATTGGCGCCCCAGGAGTCCGTCCTTCGTAGCGGGGGGATGAAGTTGCCCAGCAGGTCCTGCAGCATGAAGCGGCCCGCACGCGTGCCCGCATCCACCGCGGTCAGGATGAAGAGTGCTTCGAACAGGATGGCGAAGTGGTACCAGAACGCCATCATCGCGTCGCCGCCTGGCAGGGCATCGTGCAGGATCACCGCGATGCCGACCGCCAGGGTGGGCGCACCGCCGGCACGCGAGATGATGCTGCCTTCGCCGATGTCGCGGGCGGTCTGCTCGAGTACCTCGGGCGTCACCACGAAGCCCCAGCTGCTGACCTTGGCGGCTACCTCGACCGCGCTGGTGCCGATGGCGGCAGCCGGGCTGTTCATGGCGAAGTACACGCCCGGCTCGATGATCGAGGCGGCGACCAGCGCCATGATGGCGACGAACGATTCCATCAGCATGCCGCCGTAACCGATGTAGCGCGCATGCATTTCATTGGCGAGCAGCTTGGGCGTGGTGCCCGAGGAGATCAGCGCATGGAAGCCCGACACCGCGCCGCAGGCGATGGTGATGAACAGGAACGGGAACAATCCGCCCTTCCACACCGGGCCATCGCCGGTGCTGGCGAACTGCGTCAGTGCCGGCATCTTCAGCGAGGTCACTTCCGGGCTGGCGATCACGATGCCGATGGCCAGCGCCACGATCACGCCGATCTTGAGGAAGGTGGACAGGTAGTCGCGCGGTGCCAGCAGCAGCCACACGGGCAGCACGGCGGCGACGAAGCCGTAGCCGATCAGCATCCAGGTGATCTGGGTGCCGGTGAAGGTGAAGGCGGGGCCCCAGGTGGGGTGCGCGCCGACCTTGCCGCCGAACCAGATGGCCAGCAGCAACAGCACGATGCCCACCACCGAGATCTCGCCGATCTTGCCGGGGCGGATGTAGCGCATGTAGATGCCCATGAAGATCGCGATGGGCATCGTGGCGATTACCGTGAACATGCCCCAAGGGCTTTCGGCCAGGGCCTTCACCACGATCATCGCCAGCACCGCCAGGATGATGATCATGATCAGGAACGCGCCGAACAGGGCGATGGTGCCGGCCACCTGGCCCATCTCCTCGCGTACCAGGTCGCCCAGCGAGCGGCCGTCGCGACGGCTGGAGATGAAGAGCACCATGAAGTCCTGCACCGCACCGGCCAGCACCACGCCGGCGATCAGCCAGAGCATGCCGGGCAGGTAGCCCATCTGCGCGGCGAGCACCGGCCCCACCAGCGGACCTGCACCGGCGATGGCGGCGAAGTGGTGGCCGAACAGCACGTGCTTGTTGGTCGGCACGTAGTCCAGGCCATCGTTGTGCAGATGGGCCGGCGTGGCACGGCGGGGATCCAGCCCCATCACGTTCTTCGCGATGTAGAGGCTGTAATAGCGGTAGGCCACCAGATAGATGGACACCGCCGCCACCACGATCCACAGCGCGCTGATCTGCTCGCCCTGGCGCAATGCGACCGTGCCCAGACAGAAAGCACCCAGCAGCGCGAGCGCTGCCCACCCGATCTTGGAAAAACCGTTCATTCGGTAACCCTCCGGCAAGTCCGCACAAGGGTCACCCCATGCGGAGGTGGGGTCAATCCGTAATCCCGGATTCGGCCTTCGACTTTGGTCGCAATCCGACGGCGTACTGGTTTCAGAGCCAGCGCGAGCGCTTGAACAGGCGGTACAGGCCGAAGCAGGCCAGCGCCACGCCGGCGATCAGGAGGGGATAGGCGAAGCGGCCGCCGAGTTCCGGCATGTGCTTGAAGTTCATGCCGTACCAGCTGGTGACCAGGGTGGGCGCCGCCAGCAGGGCGGCCCACGCACCCAGCCGCTTGACGGTCTCGCCCTGGGCCAGCGTCACCATCGACAGGTTGACGCTCAGCGCGGTCGTCAGCATTTCGCGCAACGTGTCGGTGTACTCGTTGACGCGCAGCACGTGGTCCTGGACATCGCGGAAGTACAGGCGCACCTCGTCCGGTATCAGCGCGCTCTGCGAGCGCGTCAGCTGGGCCAGCACGTCCTGCAGTGGCGCCACGGCCAGCCGCATCTGGGTCAGTTCACGCTTCAGGTCATACAGCTTCACCACCGTGCCACGCCGGTAGGTGTCGGCGAAGATGTCCTTCTCCAGCGTGTCCAGCGTCTGTTTGAACTGGTCGATGATGGGACGGTAGTTGTCGACGATGTAGTCGAGCACCGCGTACAGGGCATACGCGGGCCCGAGCGGCAGCAGGTCGGACTCGCGTTGCACGCGTTCGCGCACCGGCGCGTAGGACAGCGATGCGCCATGGCGCACCGTCACCAGGTAGCGCGGCCCCAGGAATGCATGCGTTTCGCCGTAACGGATGCGGTCGTCGACCACCTGCGCGGTGTGCACGGCCACGAAATAGGAATTGCCGTAGGCTTCCAGCTTCGGGCGCTGGTGCGCGTTCTGCGCGTCCTCGACGGCCAGGTCGTGCAGGCAGAATTCTTCCTGCAGCTTCTTCAGGATGGTGTCGGCGGGCTCATACAGGCCGACCCAGACGAAGCTGCCGTCGTCGATCGCCAGCACGTCACTGATCTCATCCAGGCCTATGTCGCGCCGCGTGCCGTTCTGGTCGTAGACCACGCAGTTGATCACGCACGTGGGCAGGGCGGGTTTGGCTGCGGCGGCGGTGACGTCGTTCATGCCGCGCATCCTGCGCCAGAACGACGGCGTCCGACAAGTCCGCCCATTCAATGTAGCAGCGACGTCAGTCGCGACCGCGGCAATGATGTTCCGTGAAGGCCGTCATGCACGGATCCAGTGCCTGCGCCGTAGGACTCCTGCGTCGGGACCTTGGGGCGCTCTGTGTTCGCGGTCGCGACTCACGTCGCTCCTACAGAAGCCCCGGGAGTCACTGCGCCACGAAGCGGATAGCCTGGCCGCCGCCCGGCGCCAGCTGCAGGCTCAGCGTGTCGGTACGGGTCACGGCGCGTTCTTCGATCACGATGTCCTGCGGTGCGGTCTTCCAGTGCGCCTTGGCGCCATCGCGGTAGATCTGTGCCGTGTAGCGGCGGCCGGCATCGAGGAAGGACAGCGGCACCGTCAATGCACGCCCGTTCTCGTCGGTCAGTGCGCCCAGGTACCAGTTGTCGCCGCCGCGTTCCTTGCGGGCGATGGTGACGTAGTCGCCGACTTCGCCGTTCAGCACGCGCGTGTCTTCCCAGTCCACCGGTACGTCCTTGATGAACTGGAACGGCGCGGGGTTCTTCTCGTAGTTCTCCAGCAGGTCGGCGGCCATCTGCAGCGGGCTGTAGATGACCACGTACAGCGCCAGCTGCTTGGCCCAGGTGGTGGCCACGCCGTCGGGCGCGCGCGTCTTCATGCCGAAGATGCCGGGCGTGTAGTCCATCGGGCCGGCCAGCAGGCGGGTGAAGACCAGGTTGGCCTCGTGTTCCGGCGGATTGCCGGGCTGGCCCCACGCACTGAATTCCATGCCGCGCGCACCCTCGCGGGTCACCCAGTTGGGATACGTGCGGCGCAGGCCGGTGTCCTTGATGGGTTCGTGCGGATTCACGGCGATGCGGTGACGGGCGGCCTCCGTCACCACCTTCATGTGGTGGCGCGCCATGTCCTGGCCTTCGTGCCAGGCGTAGTGGCGCTTGCCGTCCGTGCCGGTGACCTTCGCCTGTCCGGCATCCGCCACGTAGCCGGTCTTCACCGCCGGCACGCCGACGCGCTGGTACAGGGCGAAGGCGTCGCCGAGCTGGGTTTCGTAATGCGCGGCGTTGCCCGATGTCTCGTGATGGCCGATCAGCACCACATTCTTCGAGCGCGCATAGGTGCTCAATGCCTGCAGGTCGAAGTCGGGATAAGCCTGGGTGAAGCTGAAGTCCTCGCCGTTGCCGAACCAGTCGCCGTCCCAGCCGACATTCCAGCCTTCCACCAGTACGCCGCCGAAGCCGTGCTTCGCGGCGAAGTCGATGTGCTTGCGCACGTTCTCGTTGGTGGCGCCGTGCTTGACGCCGGAGGCCCACGTCTTCAGCTCCAGGTGCATCTCCCACCACACGCCGACGTACTTCATGGGCTTCACCCACGACATGTCGCCGAGCACGTTGGGTTCGTTGAGGTTGAGGATCAGGCTGGACATCGCCAGGCCCGCCGCATCGTCGCTCAGCTGCAGGGTGCGCCACGGCGTATTGAAGGGGGCGTTGCGGACCACCTTGCCCTCGCCCAGGCCAGGCGTCAGGTCGGCCCTCAGCTTGCGGCCTTCCACGCGGGTCAGGTTCATGCCGCTGTAGTCGACCAGCGCGGCCTCGTGGATGGACAGGTGCGTGCCATCGTCGAACTTGAAGGTGATCGGCGTCTGCGCATCACCGACCTGCTGGACCGGTGTGCGGTGGTAGAGATACTCCTCGCGGTTCCACTCGCCGGCGGGAATCCACCACGCGGTCGCGTCGCGGGCGAGGGTGAACTCGGTGAGTTCCTCGCTGATCTTCACCTGCCGGAGGTCCGGCTGGTCGGGGAAGACGTAGCGGAAACCCAGGCCGTCGTCGTACACGCGGAACACGACATCGAAACTGCGGAAGGGCTTGGCCTTCTCCTTCAGCGTGACTGTCAGTTCGTTGTAGTGGTTGCGGACGAAGCGCCGTTCGCCCCACGGCTGTTCCCAGCGGTCGTCGGCGGTACGGGTGCGCGGGTTGCCGATCACCAGGTTGCGTTCGAACTTGGGCGCGTCAAGCAGGATGAAGCCCAGTCGCGATGGTGCGATCACCGGCTGGCCCTTGCGCGAGACGGCATAGGCGGGCCGTCCGTCGTTGTCGGTGGACAGTTCCACCACCACGCTGCCATCGGGTGACGCCACGCGTGCCGCGGGCGCGGTCTGCGCGGATGCGGTGGCGATGGAGGACGACAGCAGCGCGATCAGCGCAATGGCGGAACGGAACATGCGGGCCTTCGGGTCGATCCGAGTGAGGCCCGCATCCTGCTGCAGGGCTACCGCCGCGACAAGCGGGCCGGCATGAATACGTATGCGAATGCCAGGTGGATGGGCAGCAGCAGTGCGATCCACGACTGGTTGTACTGCAGCCGCAACGGCAGCCAGTGCAGGAACCACGCGACAAGCGCGCCGAACGCCACCGCCGCCATCAGCCATCCGAACCACGCCGGCGGCGTGCGGCGCCGCAGCACGGCAATTGCGCCGGGAATCAGCAGCACGCACAGCGGATTGAGCAGCAGCAGGTTGCGGTTCGCCCAGGCCGCCCAGTGGTCGGTGAAGCCCCACAGGTACACCAGCAGGCCACCGGCGATGAAGCACACCAGCCACAGCGGAATCCCGATCAGTGCCGCCGCGCGCGGCCACCGGCGGCCAGCGAGCGCGATCAGCACGGCGACGGCCATGCCCACGCCCAGCCAGGGCAGCCAGCGGCGCGGCACCTCGGCCGGTTCCGGCGCGATGCGGTGCGGCAGCAGCTCCATCTGCGACTGCACCAGCGGACGGCCCGCCGTGTTCTTCGCTTCGCGCAGGCTGTCGGCCAGGCGCATCGGCACGTAGGCTTCCTCCCAGCGCGACATCGGCTTGTCGGCCGACGGTCCCAGCCCCACGTCGAAGCCCAGCCACATCCACGTGGCCGGCGACGCCAGCCGCACCGCCTCGCTGCGGAACGTGTTGCCGCGGGAGCGGCCGGCCAGCTGCGATTTCAGGCCACCGCCGAGCGCCGCATCCAGCGCGTCGCGTACCTGGGTGGAGCAGTTGGAAGTGAAGTAGTCGTAGCGGTAGCGCGCATTCTCGGGCTTGCTGCGCTCGGCCAGCGTGTCCGCCAGCGACTGCGCCTGCTCCGGCGTCAGGTCCAGCCATTGCAGCGACACGCCGCGACCGGTGTCGCGGTAATGCACCAGGTCCTGCTCGAACGGCAGCGCGACCAGGTAGTACTGCATGTAGCCCTTGGCGAAGTTGCCGACGAAATTCGCCTCGCCGGGATCGAAGAACCCGAAGTTGTACGAGACCGCGTCGCCCGACGCGGGGTCGACCACCACGATGGCGTTGTGGCCGAAACGCTCGAAGAACACTTCGCCGGGCTGCATGGTCGCCACGCCGATGCGGGGCGCCGCCCAGGCGCAGAGCGACAGCAGCCACAGCGCGCCCAGCAACGCCAGGCGCGCGGGGAGGTTACGCATCGGGAAGCACTCCGACGTGGAACGCATGCACGCGGCGCGCATCGGCGTTGGCCACGCGGAAGGCGAAGCGGCCCAGCGTCAGCTCTTCGCCGGTCTCGGGCAGGTGGCCGATGGCGGCGGTGATCAGACCACCGACGGTGTCGTATTCGTCGTCGGGGAATTCCGCGCCGAAGCGCTCATTGAAATCCGCGATGGGGGTGAGTGCATCCACCACGTACTGGCCATCGGCCTGGGCGGCGATCAGCGTCGAGCCATCCTCGGCGTCATCGTGTTCGTCGTCGATCTCGCCGACGATCTGCTCCAGCACGTCCTCGATGGTGACCAGCCCGGCGACGCCGCCGTACTCGTCCACCACGATGGCCATGTGGTTGCGCGACAGGCGGAATTCCTTCAGCAGCAGGTTGAGCTTCTTCGACTCGGGAATCAGCACCGCCGGGCGGAGCAACTCATGGATGCTGCCGGGGCCGTTGTCAGCCACCACGCCGCGCAGCAGGTCCTTGGCCAGCAGCACGCCGAGGATCTCGTCCTTGTTGTCGCCATGCACGGGGAAACGGGAGTGGCCCGATTCCACCACGTCCTTCATCAGGTCGAGGAAGCGCGCCTCGGCCGGCAGCGACACCATCTGCGCGCGCGGCACCATGACATCCCCCACCGTCAGGTCGGCCACCGCGATGGCGCCCTCCATCATCCGCAGGGTGTCGCCGGCAATCAGCCCGTCGGACTGGGCATCGCGCAGGACGGCGACGAGGTCGTCGCGTGTGGAAGGTTCGCCGGAGAACGCCGAGCTCAGGCGGTCCAGCCAGGAGCGCCGCTTCTCCGGGATCTTCTCGGAGGCTTCCGGCGCAAGCGTACTGTCGTCTTCAGACATCTCGTGGGGGCATGCGCCCGCGGGGGCGGGCGTGGCCTCCAGTCTAACCCGGTTGGGCGGGCCCGAAGTAGGCCCCCGCGCGCTGTCAGCGGGCGTCTCGGGCGGGCGGCGACGCGTCGGCCGGGGCCGGCGGGTCCTGCTCCGGCACTTCTTCCTCGGGCAGGTCAAGGCTGTAGCTGCAGCCGACCAGGGTCTTGCCGGGGTGCGAGGACACGTTGCTGACGTTGAGGACGACGGATTCGATCATCGTGCTGCCCGACACCGCATCGTGTACTTCGTTGCTGACCAGTTCCTTGCCGAACATCGCCTTGGCGGGCGTGTCGATGGCGGTTTCCAGATCCAGCTGCCTGGCCAGCGGACGTGGATCGGGCAGGTCCAGCACGGCGATGACGCTTTCGCCGGCGAAGGCGATGTGGTCGGTGTCGTGGCCGAACACGCGGATCGGCGCGACCAGCCTGAACTCGGTCATGAACATGTTGGTCTGCGGCAGCGGCTGCCAGCCCATCGCGACGGCCGTCAGCGGCGTCTCGAGCGCAGGTGCCAGCGCCATGAACTCGGGCCGTTGCCCTCGGCATTCGATGAGCGCCGGCAGGTCGGGTTTCGGCGGAACGGCGGTTTCCTGTGCGCCCGACGGCAGCACGGGGATCAAGGCCAGCACGGGCGCCAGCACCGGCACCGTCAGCAGGGTTCGCAGCATGCAGTCAGTCTTCCGCGTAGGGGTCGGCAATGCCGAGTTCGGCCAGTATCTCGCGTTCCAGCTGTTCCATGCATTCGGCCTCCTTGTCGTCCTCATGGTCCCAGCCCAGCAGGTGCAGCGCACCGTGCACGGTCATGTGCGCGTAGTGCGCTATCAGCGGCTTCTTCTGTTCCTTCGCCTCGCGTGCCACCACCGGCGCGCAGATCACCAGGTCGCCCAGCAGCGGCATCTTCACGCCCTTCGGCAACTTGACGCCTTCGGCCATCTCGGCCGGGAAGCTCAGCACGTTGGTGGCGTAGTCCTTGCCGCGGTAGTGGCGGTTGAGCGCACGGCCCTCCTTGCTGTCGACGATGCGGATGGCGAGGTCGGCTTCGCGGATGCGGCCCTTCAGCGCCGCCGCCACCCACTTGCGGAAACTCACCGGCGACGGGATGCCGGCGCGCGGGAGCGCGTAACTGACGGAGACTTCGAGGCGGACGGGGCCCTGGGTCATGGCGATCGCTGTCAACGGAGGGGATCAGGCAGGGCCGCTTTCCGCATCCTTGCCATCACGCGCATCGTAAGCCCGCACGATCTTCGCCACCAGCGGGTGGCGCACGACATCGCGGCTGGTGAAGAAGGTGAACGAGATGCCTTCCACGCTGCGCAGCACCTCCAGCGCGTCCTTCAGCCCGGATTTCTGGTGCTTGGGCAGGTCGATCTGGGTCAGGTCGCCGGTGACCACGGCCGTGCTGCCATAGCCGATGCGGGTCAGGAACATCTTCATCTGCTCGATGGTGGTGTTCTGCGCCTCGTCGAGGATCACGAACGCATCGTTGAGCGTGCGGCCGCGCATGTAGGCCAGCGGCGCGATCTCGATGACGTTCTTCTCCAGCAGCTTGACCACCTTCTCCACGCCCAGCATCTCGTACAGCGCGTCGTACAGCGGGCGCAGGTAGGGGTCGACCTTCTGCGTGAGGTCGCCCGGCAGGAAGCCCAGCTTTTCGCCGGCTTCCACCGCGGGCCGCACCAGTACCAGGCGCTGCACGCGCGATTCGTTGAGCGCCTCCACCGCGCTGGCGACGGCGAGGAACGTCTTGCCGGTGCCGGCGGGACCGATGCCGAAGTTGATGTCGTGCGTGGCGATGGCGTGCAGGTATTGCGCCTGGTTGGCGCCGCGGCCGCGCACGGTGCCGCGCTTGACCTTGATGGCCACGTCCTGCGGCTGGTAGTCCGCGTTGGCCACGTGGTCGACGTTGGCGGCATTCAGGCGCAGGTGGATGGCCTCGCTGTCGAACGCCTCGCCATCGGCTTCGGCGTACAGCGAGCGCAGCAGTTTCTCCGCGGCCACCACCTGGGTCTCCGGGCCGGTGATGCGGAAGATGGCGCCGCGGTTGGCGATCTCCACGCCCAGGCGCAGTTCGATCTGCCGCAGGTGGGCGTCGAACGGACCGGCCAGGTTGGCCAGCCATTCGGTGTTGTCGGGTTCCAGGGTGAATTCGCGCTTGCTGGGGGAGGTCATCGGGCAGGGCTTCAAAAGGTGGGCGGTCAGTGCCGCGTTTCGTGGTCCATGTCTTCCACCGGCCACTGGTGGAAGACGTAGGCCTCGTCGTCGATCAGTGCCTGGTCGAAGGGCTCTTCGTCCGGGGCGTCGTCGCGTCCGAGTTGCTCGGGTTCCTCTTCCACCCCGGTGACCTGCCAGCCGTTCTCGCGCAAGAAGTCGCTCGCTCGCTGGATGGGGTCCGTCGCCAGGCCGGGCATCTGGTAGCAGAGGACGTACGCACCCCCGAACTGCTCGAACTCCGGCGTGCCGGGCAGCGGCCGCGCATCGAGCACGAACACCCACAAACGGGGGCTGTCCTGGGAAATGGGAACGTCCTTGGGGGAGCGGGGGAAGAGCGGTGCAGGGTAGCGCGACACCCCCGTAGGGACCAGTCAACGCCGTTCGTCGGCACGAGATTGAAATTTAATTAATCGAGTAATTAAATAAGACCATGACGAAGAAACCTGCCTCGCATGCCATCCACCCGAAGGCCCCCTCGGCGCCTGGTGCCACCTCCACCCCGACCGCGAAACCGCCGCGCAAGCGGCAGCCCGGGCGCCGTTCCACCGCCGATGCGGTCGACCTGCGCGCACGGCTGCTGGATGCCGCGCTGGCGTGTTTCGTGCGGCGGGGCATCGCGGTCACGTCGCTGCGGGACATCGCCAGCGAAGCGGGCGTGACGCCGGCCCTGGTGCACTACTACTTCGGCGACAAGGTGCAGCTGCAGCAGGCCGTGGTGGCCGAGCGCCTGCTGCCGGTGGTGGCGCAGATGCGCGCCCCCGTGGCGGAGGCTGGCGACGACGTCGCCGCGCTGATCGCAGGCTTCGTGCAGGGCATCTGCAGCGTGGTCGCCCAGCATCCGTGGCTGCCCACGCTGTGGGTGCGCGAGATCCTCTGCGAGGGCGGCGCGCTGCGCGACATGATGATCAGCCAGGTTGGCCCGATGCTGCCGAAGATGATGGCCGGCCGGTTCGCCGCCGCGCAGCAGGCCGGGCAACTCAACCCGGACCTGGATCCGCGCCTGCTGATGGTCTCGCTGATCGGGCTGACCATGTTCCCGCTGGCCAGCGCGCCGATCTGGCGGCAGCTGTTCGGCGCCGACGACATCGATTTCAACGACCTGCGCCGGCACACGCTGGTGCTGCTGGACCGTGGACTGGAGCTGGACCATGCGAAATGAACTGCCACGCGCCGCGCTCGCGGCCGCGATCCTCATGCTGGCGGGATGCGCCGCCGACACCCCCCGGGCCCTGGGCACGCTGGAATGGGACCGGGTGACGCTGCCGTCGCCGGTCGCGGAGAAGATCGTGCGCGTCGATGTTCGCGAAGGCCAACAGGTGGCGGCCGGTGCGCCGTTGCTGCAGCTGGAACTGACCCGCACCCAGTCGCAGCTGGCGGCCGCGCAGGCGGAGGCCACGCAGAGCCGCGAGGCACTGGCGGAACTGCGCGCCGGTCCGCGCGGCGAAGCCATCGCGCAGGCGCGCGCCAGCCTCGCCGCCGCGCAGGCACAGGTCCGCGATGCGGATGCCTACTACGCGCGCCTGCAGCCGTTGGGGCGCCAGCGCCTGGTCGCCGCGGCCGAAGTGGATCGCGCGCGCGCCGCGTCGCAGAGCGCGCAGGCCCAGGTCCGGGTGGCGCAGGCGGCGTTGCTGGAACTGGAGCGCGGCACGCGCATCGAACAGGTCGCGCAAGGCGAGGCCGCGGTCGCTTCGGCGGACGCGCAGGCGCGCGTGCAGGCGGTGTCGCTGGAGAAGCTCAACATCACCGCACCGCGTGCGGGCCGCATCGACAGTCTGCCCTACAAGCTCGGCGACCAGGCGCCGGTGGGCGCGCCCCTGGCGGTGATGCTGGTGGGCGAGGCGCCGTACGCGCGCGTCTATCTGCCGCAGGCGCTGCGCAACCGGCTGAAAGTCGGCGACACCGCGCAGGTGCGCCTCGATGGCCAGCAGAAGACGTACGCCGGGCGCGTGCGCATGATCCGCAGCGAACCCAGCTTCACTCCGTACTTCGCGCTGACCGGCCAGGACGCCGAGCGGTTGAGCTATCTGGCGGAAATCAGCCTGGGCAGGGATGCCGCCGATCTGCCGGTGGGTGCGCCGCTGCAGGTGGTGTCCGATGGCGACGAATGACGACGGCCTCGCGATCCGCGTCCGCGGGCTGACCAAGCGCTTCGGCGCGCTGGTGGCGGTGAACGACGTCGACCTCGACGTGCCGCGGCGCCATGTCTACGGCTTCCTTGGCCCGAACGGGTCAGGCAAGTCGACGACCATCCGCATGCTGTGCGGGCTGCTGACGCCCAGCGCGGGCGACATCGAAGTGCTCGGCCTGCGCATTCCCGAGCAGGCCGAGCAGCTGCGCACGCGCATCGGCTACATGACCCAGAAGTTCTCGCTGTTCGAGGACCTGACCGTGCGCGAGAACCTGGAATTCCTCGCCGCCGTCCAGGGCATGGCCCGCGCGCAGGCGAAGCGGAGGATCGACGAGCTCGTCGAGCAGTACCACTTCCATGACCGGCAGAAGCAACTCGCGGGCACGATGAGCGGCGGACAGAAGCAGCGCCTGGCGCTGGCCGGCGCGGTGATCCACTCGCCGGAACTGCTGTTCCTCGACGAGCCCACCAGCGCAGTGGACCCGGAGTCGCGCCGCGACTTCTGGGAGAAGCTGTTCGAGCTCGCCGACGCCGGCACCACGCTGTTGGTGTCCACGCACTACATGGACGAAGCCGAGCGCTGCCACCGCATCGCCATCCTTGATCGCGGCGTACTGGTGGCCGACGGCACGCCCGACATGCTGACCGGCGAGCTCGCCGGCCGCACGCTGGTGGTGGAAGCCCCGGAACCCCGACGGGCGCAGAAAGCGCTGGTCGGACTGCCGGGGGTTCTCAGCGTGGCGCAGATCGGCAATGTGCTGCGCGTACTGCTGGCCGGGGCCGAACAGGCGACGGAGCGAGTCGCGCAGGGTCTGCGCGCAGCCGGCATCGAGGCGGACGTGTCCGCCGTGTCGCCCAACCTCGAGGACGTCTTCGTTTCCGCCACGCGCGACCAGCCGGCGCGCGAGGAGGCCGCATGAAATTCCAGCGCCTGATGGCCGTGATGGTGAAGGAGTTGCGGCAGATGCGCCGCGACCGCATCACCCTGGCGATGATCGTCGGCATCCCGGTGATGCAGCTGCTGCTGTTCGGCTACGCCATCAATACCAACCTGCGCGACCTGTCCGCCGGCATCGCCGACCAGTCGCGCACCGCCGCCTCGCGCGCGCTGGTAATGGACATCGTCGCCACCGGCGTGGTCGCGCCGACGCAGGAAGCCGCGACGCCGCAGGAACTGGTGCAGGCGATGCGCCGCGGCGAGATCAGCATCGGCATCGTCATCCCGCCGGACTACGAACGCCGCCTTGCCGAGGGGCGCGAAGCGGTGCAGATCTTCGTCGATGGCAGCGACAACGCGGTGCAGAGCGCCGCCGCGCAGCTGGCGCAGATGCCGCTGAATGGCAGCACGAGTCCGCTGGCGACGCGCGCGATCAGCGTGGTCGGCTTCTACAACCCGCAACGGCGCTCGGCGGTGAACATCGTGCCGGGGCTGATCGGCGTGATCCTGACGATGACGATGGTGCTGTTCACCGGCGTGGCCATCGTGCGCGAACGCGAGCGCGGCAACATGGAGCTGCTGATCGCCACGCCGGTGAGCAGCGCCGAACTGATGATCGGCAAGGTGCTGCCCTACGTGGCCATCGGCCTGGTGCAGACGACGGTGGTGCTGGCGCTGGGCATGTGGCTGTTCAACGTGCCGCTCGGCGGCAGCCTGCTGCATGTCTACATCGCCGCCTGCCTGCTGATCGTGGCCAACCTGACGCTGGGCCTGCTGATCTCGACCCGCGCGCAATCGCAGTTCCAGGCCATGCAGATGACGTTCTTCGTCTTCCTGCCCTCGATCCTGCTGTCGGGCTTCATGTTCCCGTTCGCCGGCATGCCGAAGGTCGTGCAGTGGATCGCCGAGGCACTGCCGCTGACCCACTTCCTGCGCCTGATCCGCGGCGTGATGCTGCGCGGCGCGAACCTGTGGGAGCTGTGGCCCGACGTGCTGGCCCTGCTGGCCTTCACCACGGTGATGATGACGGCGGCGATCCTGCGCTTCCGCAAGCGGCTGGACTGATAGGCTGACGCTCAATCCCGGACATGGAGTGGGCGATGGACGAAGCAGCGATCGGTGCCGTGGTGGACGCGATGTACGCCATGATCTCGGGCCCCGCGGGGCCGCGTGACTGGTCCACCCAGGACGCCGTCTTCCATCCCGACTGCCGGCAGATCCGCACGGGCGTCGATGCACAGGGCGCGCCGTGGCGCCTGTCTTTCTCGCTGGCGGAGTACCGCACCAACGCCGACGCGCTGTTGGCGGAGATGGACTTCTTCGAGGTCGAGACCGGCCGCGAAGTGCGCGTGTTCGGCAACATCGCCCACGTATGGAGCGCGTACGAAGCCCGCACGTCGCTCGACGACGCCGTGCCGGAGCGGCGAGGCATCAACAGCATCCAGCTCTACCGTGGAGAGGAAGGCTGGAAGATCATCCACATGATCTGGGACAACGAGCGCGACGGCGTGCCTCTGCCCGCCGTCGGCTGAGCGGCGTCAGTCGGCGCCGGCCACCCGCCCCCGCAGCGAGTTGGTCAGTGCCTCGGTGATCACCACGTCGACGAACTGGCCCACCAGGCGCGGATGGCCGGGGAAGTTCACCGGGCGCATGTTCTCTGTCTTGCCGGTGAGCTCGTTGGGATTCTTCTTCGACGGGCCTTCCACCAGCACGGACTGCACCGTGCCCACCATCGCCTGCGAGATCGATGCGGCGTGGGCGTTGATGTGCGCCTGCAACCGTTCCAGCCGCACATGCTTGACGGCATCCGGCGTATCGTCTTCCAGGTCCGCGGCCGGGGTGCCCGGGCGGCGCGAATAGATGAAGGAGAAGCTCTGGTCGAAGCCTACGTCCTCGATCAGCTTCATGGTCTTCTCGAAGTCCGCGTCGGTCTCCCCCGGGAAGCCGACGATGAAGTCCGAGCTGATCGAGATGTCCGGCCGCACCGCGCGCAGCTTGCGGATCTTCTGCTTGAACTCCAGTGCCGTGTAGCCGCGCTTCATCGCGGAGAGGATGCGGTCGCTGCCGGCCTGCACCGGCAGGTGCAGGAAATTGGCCAGTTGCGGCACGTCGCGATAGGCGTCCACCAGCGAGTCGCTGAACTCCAGCGGGTGCGAGGTGGTGAAGCGGATGCGGCCGATGCCGTCGATCTCCGCGATGGTGCGGATCAGCAGGCCCAGATCCGCGATCTCGCCTTCGCCATAGGGGCCGCGATAGGCATTGACGTTCTGGCCGAGCAGGTTGATCTCGCGCACGCCCTGGGCGGCCAGCTGCGCCACTTCCACCAGCACGTCCTCGAACGGGCGGCTGACTTCGGTGCCGCGGGTGTAAGGGACCACGCAGAACGAGCAGTACTTCGAGCAGCCTTCCATGATCGACACGAACGCCGAGGGACCTTCGGCGCGCGGCTCCGGCAGCCGGTCGAACTTCTCGATCTCGGGGAAGCTGATGTCCACCTGCGGCCTGTTCTGCTCGCGGCGGGCGCGGATCAGTTCCGGCAGGCGGTGCAGGGTCTGCGGGCCGAACACCAGGTCGACGTACGGCGCGCGCTTGACGATGGCTTCGCCTTCCTGGGAGGCCACGCAGCCGCCCACGCCGATGATGACGTCACGGCCACCGGCCTTGAGCGCCTTCCACCGGCCCAACTGGCTGAAGACCTTCTCCTGCGCCTTCTCGCGGATGGAGCAGGTGTTGACCAGCACCACGTCCGCTTCCTCGGGGTTGTCGGTCAGCTCCAGCCCATCGGAAGCGGCGAGCACGTCGGCCATCTTGGCCGAGTCGTACTCGTTCATCTGGCACCCGTGGGTCTTGATGTACAGCTTTCCGCGGACCTGGTCGGGCGCACGGGGGCGACCGACGGGCAGCGGAACGAGGGCGGGGTCGGTCACGGCAGGGCCGGCCGTGGTCGGCAGTGCGGGGGCTTGCGTCCCGGTCATGGCGCTTATTCCAGTCGGGTGGGCGGGCAGGACGCGTAGTTTACGCGCTGGGCGACGGCCGGTCCCGGTCATGGCCAGCGTTGATAGGGGACAACAGCCCGGCATGAAGGGGCCGGCGTCCGGCAGTCGGAACTCCGACCGGCCGCACAGATTGGAGGAAACCTTTGTTGGACAAGGACTTGGCAACCGCTGGCGAATTGGGGACACTGCGCGGCATGAGGGGGACTCTGACGCTTCTGGCCGCACTGGCCGCGTTGACCGCACTGCCGGCCAGCGCGGGCACGCTGTACAAGTGCACCGGCCCCGACGGCGTGCCGAACTACGTCAGCAAGCGCATCAGCGGCGCCACCTGCCAGGTGGTCAGCCAGTACACGCCGGATCGTAGCCGGCCTGCGCAGGTGTCTTCGGTTTCCCGCCCGACGGTCGCCTCCGCGGCACCCGCCGCCAGCGCGATGGGGGCGGCCACCACGCCGTCGCTTTCCGATTCCGCCACCGCCGTGGTCCCTGCCGCCGTGCCGACCGCGGCGTCCGCCCCGCCTGCCGCCAACACGCGCCGCGTGGTCAGCGGGCAGGTCTACTCCTACATCAAGGATGGCGTGCGCCACTACACCAGCAGCCGCCCGCGCGGCGGCACCCAGGTGGCCAGCCTGCGCACCATCAAGTACAGCTACATCGAGACCTGCTTCGCCTGCGGCAACCCGGGCGTGGATTTTGGACGGCTGCGGTTGAATACCGCCGCCTACCAGGCCGAAATCGCCGCGGCCTCGCGCGAGTTCGGCGTCGAAGAGGCCATCCTGCGCGCGATCATGCACGCCGAATCGTCCTACAACCCGATGGCGCTCTCGCATGCCGGCGCGCAGGGCCTGATGCAGCTGATGCCGGCCACCGCGCGGCGGTTCGGGGTCACCGATTCGTACAACCCCGGGCAGAACATCCGCGGCGGCGCGCAATACCTGGCGTGGCTGCTGAAGCGCTTCAACGGCAACCTGACCCTGGCCGCCGCCGGCTACAACGCCGGCGAGGGTGCCGTCGATCGCCACGGTGGCGTGCCGCCGTACAAGGAAACCCAGCGCTACGTGCAACGCGTCGCCGTGCTGGCCGACCGTTATCGTCAGGCCGTGTCCGCGCGCTGAAGCCCCTCGCGGCGTCGCCAGGCACGCCGCAAGCCCTTGATTTCACGGCGCCCGTTGTCGGTCGATTAAGCCATCCGTTACACTTTGCCGTCTTTTGCGGCCCGCACCGGTAACAGGGGTGCGGCCTTGGCAGCCTTTTTTGCTACCTGATTGTTTTGCGGAGTGCCGGATGGCCATCGATGGGGTCAATGGGCCTGTGAATACGGGCCGACGCCGGTTCCTGACTGCGACCACCGCTGTGGTGGGTGCAGTAGGAGCGGGCATTGCAGCTGTACCTTTTATCAAGTCGTGGAATCCGAGTGCGCGGGCCAAGCTGGCCGGCGCCCCGGTGACTGCCGACCTGACCGGCCTGCAGGAAGGCCAGCGCCTGATCCTGGAATGGCGCGGCCAGCCGATCTGGATCGTGAAGCGTTCCAAGGCGATCCTGGACGCGCTGCCCACGCTGGACGCCAACCTGCGCGATCCGCTGTCGCAGAACCTCGACCAGCAGCCTTCCTACATCAAGGGTGAGACGCGCTCGCTGAAGCCGGAGATCTCCGTGCTCGTGGGCCTGTGCACGCACCTGGGCTGCTCGCCGGAAATGGCGGCCGAGATCAAGCCCGAGCCGTACGATCCGGACTGGAAGGGCGGCTACTTCTGTCCCTGCCACAAGTCGCGTTTCGACATGGCCGGCCGCGTGTTCCAGGGCGTCCCGGCGCCCACCAATCTGGTGGTGCCGCCGCACTACTACCAGGATGAAAACACCCTCGTGATCGGTGTCGACCCGCAGGGGGCCGCGTAAGCCATGAGCAACGTAATTACCCGTACCGCCACGGGCGTGATGGACTGGGTCAACGCGCGCGCACCGGGCATGATGCCTGCGTACCGCAAGCACATGACCGAGTACTACGCGCCGAAGAACTTCAACATCTGGTACATCTTCGGTGTGCTGTCGATCGTGGTGCTGGTCAACCAGATCCTGACCGGCATCTTCCTGACGATGCACTTCAAGCCGAGCGCGGCGGAAGCCTTCGCCTCGGTCGAATACATCATGCGCGACGTGGAGTGGGGCTGGCTGATCCGCTACATGCACAGCACCGGCGCCTCGCTGTTCTTCATCGTCGTCTACATCCACATGTTCCGCGGCCTGATGTACGGCTCTTACCAGAAGCCACGCGAGCTGGTGTGGATCCTGGGCATGCTGATCTACCTGGTGCTGATGGCCGAAGCCTTCCTGGGCTACGTGCTGCCGTGGGGCCAGATGTCGTTCTGGGGCGCCAAGGTCATCATCTCGCTGTTCGGCGCCATCCCGGTGATCGGCAACGGCCTGACCGAGTGGATCATGGGCGACTACCTGCCCAGCGACGCCACGCTGAACCGCTTCTTCGCGCTGCACGTCATCGCGCTGCCGCTGGTGCTGCTGCTGCTGGTGGTGCTGCACATCTTCGCGCTGCATGAAGTGGGTTCGAACAACCCCGATGGCGTCGAGATCAAGAAGGGTCCGAAGGGCAACCGCTGGTCGCCGACCGCGCCTGCCGACGGCGTGCCGTTCCACCCGTACTACACGGTGAAGGATGGCTTCTACGTCGGTGGCTTCCTGATCCTGGCCGCCTTCATCATCTTCTTCGCCCCGGCGATGGGCGGCTGGTTCCTGGAGCACGACAACTTCACCGAGGCCAACAAGCTGGTGACCCCCGCGCACATCAAGCCGGTGTGGTACTACACCCCGTACTACGCAATGTTGCGCGTGGTGCCGGACAAGCTGGGCGGCGTGCTCGTGATGTTCGGCGCCATCGCGATCCTGTTCCTGGTGCCGTGGCTCGACCGCGCCAAGGTCAAGTCCTACCGCTACCGCGGCGTTCTGTCGAAGGTGCTGCTGGGCGTGTTCGCGATCTGCTTCGTGTGGCTGGGCAAGATCGGCGCCGGTCCGGGTACCGATCCGGTGGAAACCATCATCGGCCGCTTCCTGACCGCCTTCTACTTCCTGTTCTTCCTGACGATGCCGATCTGGACCAAGATCGACAAGACCAAGCCGGTGCCGGATCGGGTGACGACGCATGACTAAGACTTTCGCCTCTCGCCTAGCTGTCTTCGCCAGCGGGTTGCTGATCTCGATCTCCGTGTTCGCCGCCGAGGGTGGCGACAAGCTGCAGGCCGGCAACGACCTCGGCGACCGCGCTTCGCTGCAGCGCGGTGCGCAGCTGTACATGAACAACTGCTCCGGCTGCCACTCGCTGAAGTACATGCGCTATTCGCGCATGGCCGAAGACCTGGGCCTGACCGAAGACGAGGTGATGAAGAACCTCAACTTCACCGGCGCCAAGTTCGGCGAACAGATCCAGGTGTCCATGCCCACCGCCGCTGGCGAGAAGTGGTTCGGCAAGATGCCGCCGGACCTGAGCGTCATCTCGCGCGTGCGCGGCAGCGACTGGATCTATACCTACCTGAAGTCGTTCTACCTGGACGAGTCGCGCCCGCTGGGCTGGAACAACAAGCTGTTCCCGAATGCGTCGATGCCCAACCCGTTGTGGGAAATGCAGGGCCTGCAGCACGCCGAGTTCGGCAAGCTGGACGAAGCGACGGGCGAGCGCCCGGTGGTGGGCCTGAAGGTCACCCAGCCCGGCACCCAAACCGCGCAGGAGTTCGACCAGACCGCGCGCGACATCACCAACTTCCTGGAGTATGTCGGCGAGCCGGCGGCCCTGAAGCGCCAGAGCATGGGCGTGTGGGTGATCCTGTTCCTGGCAGCGCTGACGTTCCTGGCCTACCTGCTGAAGCAGGAGTACTGGAAAGACGTCCACTAAGGCGTCGCGCGTCTTCCGCCACGGTGCGGGCCAGCGGCCCGCACCGTAGTCGGCATCGCCGGGCATGGGGTTGCTTGGCTTTTCCCGGCGGGGATTGCACACTCAGGGACCGTGGCGACCGTCAGCAAGGGGCTGGCGGCGTCGGTGCGATCGGCGGATTCCGATCGTCGGAGAGCCGTGATGGCTGCGAGTCCACGTATGCGCAATACACTGACTTTGTTTTCCTCCACCGATGATGTGCTCTGCCACCGCGTGCGCCTGGTGCTGGCCGCCAAGGGCGTCAGCTACGACCTGGTGCCGGTGGATCCGCAGAACCCGCCCGAAGACCTCATCGATCTGAATCCCTACCACTCGGTTCCCACCCTGGTGGAACGCGACCTGGTGCTGTACGCCGCCTCGGTGGTCAGCGAATACCTCGACGAACGCTATCCGCATCCGCCGCTGATGCCGGTCGATCCGCTGTCGCGTGCGCGCCTGCGCCTGGCGATGCTGCGCATCGAGCACGACTGGGTGCCGCAGGTGCAGGCCATCCAGCTGGGCAACAAGGCCCAGGCCGAAGCCGGCCGCAAGCGCCTGAAGGAACTGCTGACGGCCTCGGTGCCGCTGTTCAAGGCGAGCAAGTTCTTCCTCAATCCCGAGATGAGCCTGGCCGACTGCGCCATGGCGCCGATCATCTGGCGCCTGCCGTCGCTGGACGTCCCGCTGCCCAAGGACGGCAAGGCCATCGAGGATTACGGCAACCGCATCTTCCGCAATCCCGGCTTTGTGCGCAGCCTGACCGATGCGGAAAAGAAGTTGCGCGAAATCCCGGCCTGACGACCGGGATCTGCGATCCGGCAAGGCGCGCATCGGACGGAATTCGTGGCGATCCTTTTCCATCGCATCCCCCATCACGAAGCGCGAACCCTTGCCCCATGAGCGACTCCACGCCCCGCATGACCAGCCATCGTCCGTACCTGCTGCGGGCGTTGAATGAGTGGATTGCCGACAATGGCATGACGCCGCACCTGCTGGTGGATGCGACCCTGGCAGGCGTGCAGGTGCCTGCCAGTGCGGTGAAGGAAGGCAAGGTGGTGCTGAACATCGCCGAGCGGGCGGTGGTGCGATTGATGATCGACAACGAGGCCGTCAGCTTCACCGCCCGCTTCGGTGGCGTGAGCTATCCGGTGCACGTGCCGATCAGTGCGGTGCTGGCGATCTACTCGCGCGAGACCGGGCAGGGGATGGCGCTGCCGGATGACATCGGGCCCACGCAGGAGCCCGATGGCGACGATGAACCTCCCTCACCCGAGACGCCGCCGACCGATGATGCGCCTGCCCCCGGGAAGCGCCCGTCCTTCCTGCGCGTGGTGAAGTAAGCCGCGCGCGACGCGGCGCCCGAGACCTCAATGCAGGTCGAGCGACCTGGCCGAAGGCATCACCGGGCCCACGAACGACACCAGTTCGCCCTTCCGCAGCACCAGCTTGCCGATGTGGCGGTCGATGCCATCGTGCGAGTACTCGAAGCGGAAGCTGCGTTCGAATCCCAGCCAGCCATCCTCGCCACGGCATACGCGCAGCCCGCTGGCATGCACGCTCTGGTCCAGCCAGATGACGCCGGCCGCCGTGCATGCATTGCGGCCGAGCGCACCGGCCCGTTCGGCGGCGGCACGCGCGGCGTTCCAGTAGGCGAAGAAGGCGCCGGCGGCGATCAGTGACAGGAGGGCGGTCAGCGGCGACATGGGCGGTGGCTCACGGCGCGGGGCCGAGTTTCATCGACAGGTCGATGGCGCGGACATGCTTGGTCAGGCCGCCGATCGACACGAAGTCCACGCCGTCCTCGGCGATGCCACGCAACGTGGTCAGGTCGACGCCACCGGATACTTCCAGCGGAATGCGACCGTTGAACGGCGCGGATTTCGCGCGACGGACCGCCTCGCGCCGCGTGGCGGCATCGAAATCGTCGATCAGGATGCGCTCGCAGCCCTCGCCGAGAGCCTCGTCGAGTTGCGCCAGTGTTTCCACTTCCACGATCAGCGGCAGCATGGGCTGGGCCTGCCGTGCGGCGCGGATGGCTGCGGTCAGCGACCCGGCGGCGCGCACATGGTTCTCCTTCAGCATCACCGTATCGAACAGGCCGATGCGATGGTTGTGTCCGCCGCCGCAGCGAACGGCGTACTTCTGCGCCAGGCGCAGGCCGGGCAGGGTCTTGCGCGTGTCCAGGATCACGCAGCCGGTGCCGCGCACGGCGTCGACGTAGGTGGCGGTGGTCGTGGCGGTACCCGACAGGGTCTGCATGAAGTTCAGTGCCGAACGCTCGGCGGTCACCAGCGCGCGGGCGCGCCCCGACAGCGTGGCCAGCACGGTACCCGCCGCGACGTGGTGGCCGTCGTGCACTCGCCAGTCGATGCGTACGTCCGGGTCCAGCGCGCGGTGGCAGGCGTCGAACCACGGCTGCCCGGCAACGACCGCCTCTTCCTTGCACAGCAGGTAGGCGATGTCGGCGATGTCCGGCAGCAGTGCCGCGGTCACGTCGCCGGACCCCACGTCCTCGGCCAGGGCACGGGCGACGTCCTGGTCGATCAGGCCGGCAGGCGGCGGGACAGGACGTCCGCTCATCGTTCGGGGAAATCGCCGACCTGGGTGGTGGCGATGGCTTCCTCGGCCAGCAGCACCGGGATGCCGTCGTCCACGCGATAGACGGTCTTGCGGTCGCGGGTCAGCAGCGCTTCGCGCAGCGGCTCGGACTGGGTGCTGTCATCCGTGCGCTTGATGCCGCCACCGGCGATGGCGCGGTTCAGGGCATCCAGTCCGCGCGCGTCGAGCAGCGACAGTGGCTGGCGGGTGGTGGGGCAGCAGAGGATGTCCAGCAGTTTGCGGTCCATGGGAAGGGGGACTCGGTCAGCCGTTCGGCGAGGAGGGTAGAATACGTCTTTGCGACCGAGGACGGCCATGACCGCCACCGTTTCCAGCCCCGTCGTGGGCATCGTGATGGGTTCCCGCTCCGACTGGGAGACCATGCAGCACGCCGCGCAGAAACTCGATGCGCTGGGTGTTCCCTACGAAGTGAAAGTGGTGTCCGCGCACCGCACACCGGACGTGCTGTTTTCCTATGCCGAATCCGCCGGCGGGCGTGGCCTGCGCGCGATCATCGCCGGCGCCGGAGGCGCGGCGCACCTACCGGGCATGCTGGCAGCCAAGACGGCGGTTCCCGTGCTAGGCGTGCCGGTGCAGTCGAAGGCGCTCAACGGCATGGATTCGCTGCTGTCCATCGTGCAGATGCCGGCCGGCATTCCCGTGGCCACGTTCGCGATCGGCAATGCCGGCGCCGCCAACGCGGCCCTGTTTTCCGCGGCGCTGCTGGCGCCCGAATATCCCGCCATCGGTGCCGCGCTGGCTGCCTTCCGCGCGCGCCAGACCGAAGACGTGATGGCCCACGACGACCCGCGCCAATGACCACGGTCGGCATCCTCGGTGGCGGGCAGCTGGCCCGCATGCTCGCGTTGTCCGGCGCGCCGCTGGGCCTGCGCTTCCTGGTGATGGACACCGCGGCGGATGCCTGTGCGGGACAGTTCGCGCCGCTGCTGGTCGGCGATTACCGTGACGAAGCGGCACTGGCCGAATTCGCATCGAAGGTCGACGTGGCCACGTTCGATTTCGAGAACGTGCCCGCGGAAAGCGCCGAGTGGCTGGCGCAGCGCGTCCCGGTGTTCCCGAACCCGCGCGCGCTTGCCGTCGCGCAGGATCGCCTGGTGGAGAAGACGCTGTTCCGCGAGCTGGACATCCCGGTCGGCGCCTTCGCCGATGTCGCTTCGCGCGAGCAACTGCAGGCCGAAGTCGAACGCCTCGGTGGCGCCTGCATCCTCAAGACGCGCCGGCTGGGTTACGACGGCAAGGGCCAGTTCCGCCTGCGTTCCGTGGACGACGTGGAGGCGGCATGGGCCGCGCTGGGTGCGCAGGCGGCGACCGTCGGCCTGATCGTCGAGGCGTTCATCCCGTTCGAACGCGAGCTGTCGGTCGTGGCCGTGCGCGGGCGCGATGGCGAGTTCCGCACGTGGCCGCTCACCGAGAACTGGCACGTCGACGGCGTGCTGTCGGCCAGCCTGGCACCGGCGCGCATCGATGAAGCGTTGGCCCACGCGGCGCGTGAGCATGCGCGCAAGCTGGCCGAAGCGTTGGACTATGTGGGCGTATTCGCGCTGGAACTCTTCCACCGTAATGGCCAGTGGCTGGCGAACGAGATGGCCCCGCGCGTGCACAACTCGGGGCACTGGTCGATCGAGGGTGCGGAAACCTCCCAGTTCCAGAACCACCTGCGCGCCGTGCTCGGCCTGCCGCTCGGCGATACCCGCGTGCTGGGACATGCCTGCATGTTGAACTGGATCGGCGACATGCCTGCCGCCGCGCCCGTGCTGCAGGAAGCCGGCGGTCACTGGCACGACTACGGCAAGGAGCCGCGCGCCGGACGCAAGGTGGGCCATGCCACGCTTCGGGACGACGACGCGACGTCGCTTGCGCACGCGCTCGCGCGGGTCGGGGTGGCGCTTGATCGGCAGGCGCAGGTGGCCCCCGTCATCGCGCGCCTGACGGACTGACGCGATACGCCGATCCCGCAAGGGAACGGCCGGGTCGACCGGCCGTTCTTCGTTGCACCTCCGCCACGTCAGCGGCAGCGACCGAAGCGGTCGGGCGACGCGCCCGGCCCACCCTTCGGGCCCGGTGGGTTCTCCCAGTTCGTGCCCCGGCCACCCCGCGGCCCCGGCGGATTGTTGTCCAGGTCGAACCAGCAACGCTTGGCCTGATTCCACAAGCCGTAGCGGGGATGCCAGTAGCCGTACTGGGGATTGAAGTAGTAGCCGTTCCTCACCACGACGAACTCATGACGCTTGCCGCCGTGCCGGTACCAGCGGCGGTCGGGCGATGCGCCGGGGCCGCCTTTCCAGCCCGGCGGATTCTCCCAGTTGGTGCCGCGGCCACCTGCCGGGCCCGGTGGATTGTGGTCGCGGTCGCGCGGTGCTGCGCTCGCCGTCGCGGACAGTGCCAGCAGGGCGGCGAGCAGGGAAACGGTCAAGCCAATGCGTGGTGCCATGTCGTGCTCCTCGGTGTGGGACTACGCCACCGGAAAGTGCTGGCGGCGGTCTTCGTTGACGAGGGCGCGAAGGGGGTTCATCCGGGGTCAAGGCGGGTGAAGTGTCCGCGCAAAAGAAAACGGCCGGGTTTCCCCGGCCGTTTCCGTGGTGCGTCGGTGCGGAGGGATCAGCGCAGGTTGCCGGCAACGAAATCCCAGTTGACCAGCGCCCAGAACGATTCCACGTACTTCGGGCGCGCATTGCGGTAGTCGATGTAGTAGGCGTGTTCCCACACGTCGATGGTCAGCAGCGGCTTGTCTTCGCCGGTCAGCGGGGTGGCGGCGTTGGAGGTGCTGGCCAGCGCCAGCGAACCGTCCGGGCGCTGCACCAGCCAGCCCCAGCCGGAACCGAAGGTGCCGATCGCGGTCTTGGTGAACTCTTCCTTGAACTTGGCGAAATCGCCGAAGGTCTTGTTGATCAGGTCGGCCAGCGCGCCGGTCGGCTCGCCGCCGCCAGCATTCTGACCCGAAGCCGGCTTCAGGCAGTTCCAGTAGAACGTGTGGTTCCACACCTGCGCGGCGTTGTTGAACATGCCGCCCTGCGACTTGCGCACGATCTCTTCAAGCGATGCATCGGCGAACTCGGTGCCTTCGATCAGCTTGTTGAGGTTGTCGACATAGGTCTTGTGGTGCTTGCCGTAGTGGAAGTCGATCGTCTCGCCGGAGATGTGCGGTTCCAAGGCGGTACGGTCGTAGGGCAGGGGGGGCAGTTCGATGGCCATGGCTCGATTCCTTACGCTAGGCGGGTCAAAAGCGGGTGGTGGTGCGCCGGCGGGGCGACGCGAGGGCTTACAATGGGCTTTCCGTCGGCAAGTGCCGGCGGAACGGACCGAAAGTGTACCCGACGGCGGTTGTCGTACCGTCAAGGAAGGAGAAATCAGCATGCCGGTGATGGAACGCATCCAGGCCGAAGTGGAAGGCCACCCCATCGTCCTTTTCATGAAGGGCACGCCGCAGTTCCCCATGTGCGGTTTCTCGAGCCGTGCCGTGCAGGCATTGCGCGATGCCGGCGCCGAACAGGTCTACACCATCAACGTGCTCGAGGAGCCGGAGATCCGCGCCAACCTGCCGCGGTTCTCCAACTGGCCCACCTTCCCGCAGCTCTTCATCCAGGGCGAGCTGATCGGTGGCTGCGACATCACGCTGGAACTGCATGAGTCCGGCGAGCTGCAGCGCATCGTCAGCGAGGCGCTGTCGCAGTGAGCCTGATCGGATTGCCGACCCGCGCACCGCGTGCGCTGGACCAGCGCGTCATTCTGGTCAGTGGCGCCCATGGCGGGTTGGGAAGCGCGGCGGCGCGCGCCTGCGCCGAAGCGGGCGCCACGCTGGTACTGCTGGGCCGCAAGGTGCCCAAGTTGAACCGTGTCTACGATGCGGTGGCGCAGGTCGGTGCCGAGCCGCTGCTGTATCCGCTGGATCTTGAAGGCGCCACGCCCGACGACTATGCCGAGCTGGCGGACCGCATCCGCGCCGAGCTGGGGCGCCTGGACGGCGTGCTGCACTGCGCAGCCGAGTTCAAGGGGCTGACCCCGCTGGAACATACCGACCCGGCCGCCTTCGCGCGGGTCATGCATGTCAACCTGACCGCGCCGTGGTGGCTTTCGCAGGCGTGCCTGCCGTTGCTCAAGCAATCGGGCGATGCGGCGCTGGTGTTCGCACTCGACGACCTGGAACGCGTGTCGCAGGCGTACTGGGGCGCGTACGGCGTGGCCGAGCACGGGCTGGCGTCGCTGGTCGGCATGCTGCATGCCGAGCTCGCATCCACCAGCGTGCGGGTGTCCGCGCTGCAGCCCGGTCCGATGCGCACCGGCCTGCGCGCACGCGCGTATGCCGATGACAACGACGCGCATGCCCGCGACGCCGGCGATTACGCGGCCGCGTGTGTCACGCTGCTGTCATCTGACGGCGTTGCGCACAGGGGGCGGACGTGGAAGGTTCGGGCATGACCGTCCTGTCGGCGGCGCTGCTGCTGTTCCTGATCCTGGATCCCCTGGGCAACATCCCGGTGTTCCTGAGCGTGCTGAAGCCGCTGCCCCCGCGCCGGCAGCGCATCGTGGTGATCCGCGAGCTGCTGATCGCGCTGGCCGTGCTGATGGGCTTCCTGTGGGGCGGCAAGTACGCGCTGGAAATGATGCACCTGCGGCAGGAGTCGGTGGCCATCGCGGGGGGCATCGTGCTGTTCCTGATCGGCGTGCGGATGATCTTCCCCCGGCCGGAAGGCCTCATGGGGGAGACCCCGGGCGGTGAGCCCTTCATCGTGCCGCTGGCCATCCCGCTGGTCGCCGGGCCGTCCGGCATGGCGGCCGTGATGCTGATGGGCAGCAATGACCCGTCCCGCCTGGCTGACTGGAGCCTGGCGCTGATGCTGGCCTGGGGCGCGACGGCGGCCATCCTGTTTTCGGCCACCGTCCTTTACAAGTGGCTGGGCCGCAGCGTGCTGACCGCCCTTGAGCGCCTGATGGGCATGCTTCTGGTCGCCATCTCGGTGCAAATGGTGCTGGATGGCATAGGCACCTACCTCAAGCTGACCCCTCCCAACATCTGACCGGACCCGCTGTGCCGCAGGGCGGATCGCCGCCTGCCGGACGGCGCTTGCGGCACTTCCACGTGCCTGCCCGGCCTTGCCGGACCACGTGCCTGCACCGTCATGTTGCGGTGCGGAAGATTGTCATGCCGCGGTCACAAAATGGTCCTATCGTGTTAACCTGTTATTAACCTCCGCGGACGCCGCGTGGGGCCATGGGAACCCGTAGCTCGCCCCCTCCGAATGGACCTGACCGGTCCTTCCTGCGTTCGCCTTGCCAGCCTGTTTCGCCACATAACTCCCGTACCGAGGTTTATCCAATGAACCAATCCCGCCGTCTCCGGATGTCCAAGCTCACCCTTGGACTTGTCGCCGCGCTCGCCGCCGCCCCCGTGTTCGCACAGAGCACCTCCGCCGGTGTCGGCGGTCTGGTCACCGACAACGGCGGCCAACCGGTCGTCGGCGCGGAAGTGACCATCACCCACGTCGAATCCGGCACGGTCAGCCGCGCCACCACCGACGCCAGCGGCCGCTACAACGCCCGCGGCCTGCGCGTGGGTGGCCCTTACCAGGTCAACATCACCAAGGCGGGCGCCGGTACCAAGACCGAAGACAACGTGTTCCTGCAGCTCAACCAGACCAGCACCATCAACGCCGCGCTGACCGGCGACCTGACCACGCTGGAAACGGTCACGGCGGTGGGCTTCTCCGGTGGTTCGGAAGTCTTCAGCGCGACCAAGATGGGTTCGGGCACCAGCGTCGACCGCGTCACCATCGAGAACCTGCCGTCGGTCAACGGCAACATCCAGGACTACATGCGCCTCGATCCGCGCGTGACCTTCAGTGACCGTGCCTCGGGCAGCATCACCGCCGGCGGTCAGAACCCGCGCTTCAACAAGATCACCATCGACGGCGTTTCGGCCAGCGACACCTTCGGCCTGGAAGGCAACAACATGCCGACCCAGCGCCAGCCGGTCTCGATGGAAGCCATCGAAGCCATCGACATCAACCTGTCCAACTACGACGTGACGATGGCCGGTGCCGCCGGTGCCAACGTCAACGCCGTCACCAAGTCGGGCACCAACGAATTCCACGGCTCCGTGTACGGCAGCTACCGCGACGGCGACTGGTTCGGCGATTACCCGGCGCGTATCGCCGGCAGCTCGCTCGACGTGACCGGCCTGCCCTTCGACGAATACGACGACGAGACCACCTGGGGCGTGACCATGGGCGGCCCCATCGTCAAGGACAAGCTGTTCTTCTTCGCCAACTACGAGAAGTTCAAGCAGACCAACATCGGCCCGGCCGGCAAGAGCCAGGGCACCAACCCGCTGGCGGCCGGCACCTCCGACTTCAGCGCCGCCGACCTGGCCGCCGTGCAGGACATCGCGCGCGACGTGTGGGGCTTCGAGCCGGGCGACCTGACCGGCGCGGGCGACACCGAACTGGAAGAGTACGCGCTGAAGCTGGACTGGAACATCAGCGACGCGCACCGCGCCAGCCTGCGCTACAGCAAGCTGGAGCAGAACCGCGTGCGTCCGGAAGCCTCGACCGCCAACGTGCTGTCGCTGAGCTCCAACTGGTACAACCACGTCAAGACCGTGGAAAGCTACGTGGGCCAGCTGTTCAGCGACTGGTCCGACACGTTCTCGACCGAGTTCAAGGTGTCCTACCGCGATTACTCGGCGGTCCGCGTCAACCCGACCACTGCGCCGACCATCCAGGTGTTCTTCGATGACGGCGTTACCGGCAACGGCAACGACAGCCCGATCGGCACCAACAACAACAGCTTCGCCGGCCTGGACGCGATCCGCCTGGGTACCGAGCGCAGCTCGATGGGCAACGCCCTGCTGACCGAGACCTGGAACTACTTCGGCTCGGCCACCTGGACGGTGGGCGACCACGACATCAAGTTCGGCGCCGAGTACAGCGAGAACGAGATCTACAACTTCTTCCTGCAGGACTACTGGGGCAACTACAGCTTCTACGTGCCGCGTCCGCTGGTGGGCGGCGTGCGCGTGTCCGATTTCAGCAGCTTGATCGGCGGTCGCTACTTCGACTACGACCTGCAGACCAATCCGACCAATGCGGACATGATCGCCGCGCGCTACAAGAACAAGAGCCTCGGCTTCTTCGTGCAGGACACCTGGTACGTCACGCCCAACCTGACGCTGACCTTCGGCGTGCGCGCCGACAAGCCCACCGCCAGCCCCGATGCCCCGTTCAACGAGTGTTTCTCGGCCGCACCCGGCACCGTCAATGCAGCCTGCGGCACGGGCTACACCGGTGGCTTCGGCATCGCCAACAACAACACCTACAACGGTGACTACATCATCCAGCCGCGCTTCGGCTTCAACTACACCTTCGACTGGGAGCGTCCGGCCCAGCTGCGCGGTGGCATCGGCCTGTTCCAGGGCGACGCGCCGCAGGTGTGGGTGGGTAATGCCTACAGCAACACGGGCATGAACTACATCTCGTACCAGAACTACACCAACCCCACGCTGGTTCCGTTCAGCGCCGATGGCCTGAACCAGAACGTGCCGCCGGGCGGCGCGGGCGTGCGCAACGTCAATGCCATCAGTGACGACTTCGAGCTGCCGTCGGTGTGGAAGGCCAACCTGGCGATCGACGTCGAGACGCCGTGGGACGGCATCGTGGCGTCGGCCGAGCTGCTGCTGACGGATGTCGAGAACGGCCTGTTCTACCGCACGCTCAACGTCGGCCCCGGCTACGTCGGCCCCGATGGCCGCGTGCTGTACTGGAACCCGAACAGCGCTCGTCCGTTCGGCAACACCAGCGCCGGTACCGGCGCGCTGGCACCCAATGGCGCGCGCACCGGCCGCAACACCTACTTCGGTGATGTCTTCCTGCTGGAGAACACCAACAAGGGCAAGGGCCAGCAGCTGACGGTCTCGCTGAGCAAGCCGGTGTCGGAAGACAGCGACTGGTCGTGGACCGTGGGCTACACCCGCACCAACGCCGAGGAAGTCTCCGCACTGACCAGCTCCACCGCGGGTTCGGGCTATGGTTCGCAGCTGGGCGCCAGCATCAACGAGCCGACCAGCAGCACGGCGCGTTACGAGATCAAGGACCGCTTCAGCGGTTCGCTGAACTGGTCGCACAAGTTCTTCGGTGATTACGCCACCCAGGTGGGCCTGTTCTACGAAGGCCGCAGCGGCCGTCCGTACAGCTACATCTTCAACGGCGACGCCAATGGCGACAACCGCACCTTCAACGACCTGTTCTACGTGCCGGCGGGCCCGGGCGACGTGCTGTTTGGCAACCTGAGCGCCACCGGCCAGTTCACGGCCGATCCGGTCATGGAGCAGGCGTTCTGGACGTGGCTGGAGCAGCAGGATGGCCTGAGCCGTTACGCCGGTACCTACGCGCCGGAGAACGGGTTCACCTCCAGCTGGGTCAACACGTTCGACATCCGCATCAGCCAGGAACTGCCGGGCTTCATGAAGGGCCACAAGTCCAAGATCTGGCTCGACATCCAGAACGTCGGCAATCTGATCAACGACGACTGGGGCCACATCATCGACTACGGTTTCAACGCCAACAATGCGGTGGCGTCCGTGCGCGGCATCTACAACGGCAAGTACGTGTACGGCTACCGCAGCGGCACGGAATTCGGCCAGTCGACGGCCCTGGGCATTCCGACCAACTCCGACAGCCAGACCAACGGCATCTCGCAGTGGTCGCTGTCGGTGGGTCTGAAGTACGAGTTCTGATCCGCAGGACGCCTGCGGCAAGCGATGCAGAACGGCCGGGGAAACCCGGCCGTTCTTTTTTGGGCGGGCTCCTCTTGTCCCCGGGACTGCGCTAAAGTCCCGCCTCTGACGACGAAGACAGGAAATTCCCATGAGTGAAACGGCATCGAGGGCGTTGCCGGTGCAGGACGCGCGGATCTACCCGCGTGGTGGCCTGGACGTGCTTTCCCGCGCCGAAGTGGCGCGCCTGCGTGACGCTTCCGCAGGCGGCATGCATGAACTGTTGCGCCGTTGCGCGCTGGCCGTGCTGACCAGCGGCAGCGCCTCGGACGACCCGCGCGCGGCGCGCGATCTTTACCCGGACTTCGACATCCAGGTGCTGCAGCAGGACCGCGGCGTCCGCATCGACCTGATCAATGCGCCGGCGGTGGCGTTCGTGGATGGCGAGATCATCCGCGGCATCGCCGAACTGCTGTTCGCTGTGGTGCGCGACCTAGCCTACACCGCGATCGAACTGGGCCCGGAGTATGCCGCCGACCTGGAATCCTCCGGCGGCATCACCAACGCCGTGTTCGGCCTGCTGCGCAATGCGCGCATCCTGCGCCCGGCCGATCCCAACCTGGTGGTCTGCTGGGGTGGCCACTCGATTTCGCGCGACGAATACCTCTACACCAAGCAGGTCGGCTACGAGCTGGGCCTGCGCGGACTGGACATCTGCACGGGCTGCGGCCCGGGTGCCATGAAGGGCCCGATGAAGGGCGCCACCATCGCCCATGCCAAGCAGCGCCGGCGCACCACGCGCTACATCGGCGTCACCGAGCCGGGCATCATCGCCGCCGAATCGCCCAACCCTATCGTGAACCACCTGGTCATCATGCCGGACATCGAGAAGCGCCTTGAGGCCTTCGTCCGCATCGGCCACGGCATCATCGTCTTCCCCGGCGGCGTGGGCACCGCCGAGGAGATCCTCTACCTGCTGGGCATCCTGCTGCACGAAGACAATGCCGGCCTGCCGTTCCCGCTGATCCTCACCGGCCCGACCATCGCGGCGCCGTACTTCGAGCAGATCGACCGCTTCATCCGGCTGACGCTGGGCGACGAAGCCGCCTCGCGCTACGAGATCATCATCGGCGACCCGGCAGCGGTGGCGAAGAAGATGATTGCCGGCATCAAGCGCGTGCGTGAATACCGCATCGAGCACAAGGATTCCTTCTTCTTCAACTGGGCCATCCAGATCCCCGAGGATTACCAGCAGCCCTTCATTCCCAGCCACGAGGCCATGGCGGCGCTGCAGCTGCGCCCCGGCCGCGTCGTGCACGACCTGGCCGCCGACCTGCGCCGCGCGTTCTCCGGCATCGTTGCCGGCAACGTCAAGGAGGACGGCATGCGCCGCATCGAGGAATTCGGCCCGTTCGAGATCCACGGCGACCCGGCGATGATGCAGGCCTTGGACGAACTGCTGCGCGCCTTCGTCGAACAACGACGCATGAAGATCGCGGGCGAGTACCAGCCCTGCTATCGCGTGGTGACCTGACAAAGCAGGGCTGCCCCGCGATGCCCCGGGTTCAAGTGGTCAGCGGTATCTTCACCGTGGCCAGGTAATGGCCGTCGGCGATGCGTGTTTCCACGCTGCCACGGCCTTGCGTCATGGCGTGCACGCGCGCGCGCACGGAGTTCAGGCCGACCTGGTGACCGGTGGTGGGGCGTACGGGCGCCGTGGGCAACGCGTTCCGGATGACGATCCATGCAGCATCATCGGTCTGTCCGACCTCGATGTGCACATCGCCGCCGGTGGAGGAAGGCTCCACGCCATGCCTGATGGCGTTTTCCACCAGCGGCTGGATCGAAAGGGCCGGCACTTTCACCGCCGGTAGCGCGTCCGGCAGTCGCCAGCCGACGCGGAGCCGGTCGCCGAAGCGCAGGCTCTCGATTTCCAGGTAGCGCCTTGCCAGCGCCAGTTCCTCCGTCAACGGTATCTCGCGCGGACCCGCCAAGGCGGCGCGGAAGAGATCCGCCAGATCCAACAGCAGGCGTTCGGCCTCGCCTGGCCGTTGGTGCACCAGGGCAGCCCCGGTATTGAGCGTGTTGAACAGGAAGTGCGGACGGATGCGAGCCTGCAGGGCTTCCAGCTCCGACTGCTTGGCGCGCACAGCCAGTTGGCGCGTGCGCCAGTGGTTCTGGAAAGCCGCCAACCCCAGCAAGCCGACTGTGATGGCGATCGCGGTGTAGCGCAGGAACATGCCCTGCCAATCAGTGGAGGCATCGCCGAAAAGCCCACGCATCAGCCACCAGGCCAGCAGGAAGATCGTCCATGCGGCGAGCAGGAGGAGGCCTAGCGCCGCGTAGGCCACGCGTTGTGGCCTTACCGACGAAAGGGGTCGCCTAAGCACGTACAGGCCACCCAAGGTAAGCAGGAGCACCCACTGCACGAGCAGTGAAGCCAAGCCGAAATAGGCCCAGCGATCGCTCTGTACGCCGGGAGCGAGCGCCAGCACCGTCGCCAGACCCTCCCCCGCGAGCATCGTCCAGATGATGACGGGTGCCTGCCAGAGCGCGTCCAGCGGGGTGGTGGGGGAGGCGGGGGCCATGCGTTTCCCATTGGAAGAGGGGGAGCCATGATGCCTTGCTTGTTGGCGCCGTGGCACGTATCTGGGCCGCTGGTGCCGGTTGTCTGGCCGTCCATCGGCTCCGGACTGGCGCTGGCATCCGCTTGCGCCTAGGGTTGCATCCACGCTCACTTGGGGATGCGGCGAATGCGTGTTGGCGACAATCCGAAGCGGTCTTCCATCGGCCTGCATGGCTGGCAGGCGGGCTTCAGCATGATCGAGCTGATGGTCACGTTGGCGGTCTTGGCCATCCTTATCGCGATGGCGGTCCCCAGCTTTACCTCCATCATCAACAACAATCGGCTGGCAGCCCAGGCGAATGAAGTGATCACCTCCCTGCAGGTGGCCCGGACAGAAGCGATCCGCCGCAATGAGCGTGTCGCTGTCTGTCGCTCCACTGACGGAGCTACGTGCAGCGCCGCCGCGGGTCCGTGGGATACGTGGATTACCCTGATTGTTCGGAACAACGAGGTGCTGCGTGTCAACACAGCGCGCGCTCCGGTCCTGGTGAACAGCCAGGATCTTGCGGTCACTTACGCAGCGGACGGGCTTGCCTATGAAGCAACTGGCATGCTGGCGGCCAATGCTTTTTCCGTCTGCATTCCGACTGATCAGCCCGCCACCAATCGTCGCTGGGTGAATCTCAACAGTGGCAGTCGTATCGAAACAGTCACCGACGGTAACGCCGGCGCCTGCCCTTGACGCATGATGACATCAAGATCATGAAGACTATGCGCCCCAGTTTCCGGTCATCTCCCTCCCGCCAGCGTGGTGCGGGCCTCATTGAAGTGCTGGTTGCCGTCCTCGTGATGGGCGTCGGCCTGTTAGGCATCGCCGCCATGCAGACCACGGCGTTGCGCAACAGCCAGAGTTCGTTGGAGCGCAGCCAGTCGGTGGTGCAGACCTATTCCATCCTCGAGGCGATGCGGGCCAACCGGGCCGACGCGTTGGCGGGCGCCTACAACACCAATGGTTGGATGTGTGCGGTGCCTGCGGGCGGCACTCCCGCAAACAACGATCGCGCTGCGTGGATCGCATCCTTGAAGGCGACGATGGGTGTTGCCGGCGACACCACCACCTGCGGACAGATCGTCTGCCAGAACACCGGCGCATGCACCATCACCGTGCGTTGGGACGACCAGCGCGCATCGGACGGTCCTGCAGCAGCAGGTTCGGCAACCCGCGACACCGTGACCCAGACCCAGCTGTGAGGACTGTTCGAATGCGGATTCCTTCTTCGCCCCGACACATGCAGGGCCTCAGCCTGATCGAGCTGATGATCGCGCTGGTGCTGGGCCTGCTGGTGGTGGGTGCCGCCATCGGTATCTTCATGTCCAACCGCCAGGCCTATCGCGCCACCGAAAGCGTTGGCCGCGTGCAGGAAGCCTCCCGCGTCGCTTTTGAAATGATGTCGCACGACATCCGCGAAGCGGGTGGCAACCCGTGCGACAAGGGCACTCCCGTCGCCAATGTGCTGAACGGCGCGGGCGCCGCGTGGTGGAGCAATTGGGTAGACGGCATCCGGGGCTACGACAATGGCGTCGCTGCACCGTTCGGCAACGCACCCACGCCCGTGCGCGTGGCCGGCACCGATGCCATCGAGTTGAAGTCGGGCGCGTCGGGCGGCGTCAATGTCACGGCACACGCGACGGGCGGCACGCCGCAGTTCACGGTCAACACGATCAACCACGGGTTCGAGACCGGCGACATCGCGATGGTGTGCGATGGTCGCCAGGCGGCCATTTTCCAGGTATCCAGTGCGGACTCGGGCACAAGCAACACGGTGCAACACGCCGAAGGCGGCGCCTCCCCCGGGAACTGCACTAGCGGCCTTGGCGTGCCCCTGCTCTGCGCCGCGGGATCCGTAAAAAAGACTTTCGGCCCCAACTCCACGATGGTGCGCATGTACGCCACCGCTTGGTATGTCGGCACCAATGCCCGGGGCGGCAGTTCGCTCTACCAGGTACGCCTGAACGGTGGCGCGCCCCAGGCGCAGGAGATCACCGACGGCGTCACCAACATGCAGATCACCTATCGCGAAGGTGGCGCCTATGTCGCGGCGGGTGCCGTGGCCAACTGGGCCAATGTGACCGCGGCGCAGATCACCATCACGCTGGAGAGTCTGGACAACGTCGGCCCTAATGGCCAGCGCGTGCAGCGTCAGCTCATCCACACTGTTTCGTTGCGGAACCGGAACGCATGAAGACCACCTCGTTTCCCTCGCGGCACCAACAGCAGGGTGCTTCCCTGATCGTGGTGCTGATTCTCCTTCTGGTGATGACGTTGCTGGGCCTGGCCGTGCTGCGCAGCACGTTGCTTGAGGAACGCATGACCGCCAACCTGCTGGACCGCAGCTGGAGTTTCCAGGCCGCGGAGGCAGCCTTGCGGAACGGTGAGGCGCTGGCGGCCACGCGTCCTGTCGTGCCTGGCGCCGGCTGTGCCGGCGGGGTCTGCTCGACGCCCGTCGCCACCGATACGGAGCGCTGGCGCACGGCCGGATTCAATGGCTGGGTCAACGCCGACGAGCAGGGCGACTGGACGAGCAGGCCGCAGTACTTCATCGAATACATGGGGGATGTCCCCACATGGCCGGGTTGCGACCTGCTGGACGAAGCAAATCGTTCGCCGCTCTGCCTGGCGCCTCGTTACCGCATCACGTCCACCAGCAGCGCCGCTGATCGCGCGCAGGTCGTGTTGCAGTCCAATTTCCTTGTGCAGTAAGCGGAGCCTGTCATGCACAGCACAAAATCCACCCCTCCTGTGCCGTCCCGCAAAGGCATGATGCAGCGCATCTCGCCGGGGCTGCTCGCATTCCTTGCTACCTTGTTGGCGCTGCCCGTCAACGCCGGTATCCAGATCCCTACTGATCCATTGACCACCGGTACGCGCGTGCCACCGAACATCCTGTTCGTTCTCGATGACTCCGGCTCCATGGGCGATACGTTCATGCCGGATGGGTTGGCAACAGGCTGGCCACGCCAGGCCTATACCCGCAACACTATTTATTACAATCCGGCGACCACCTATTTGCCGTGGCTCGACGCTGCCGGCAATCCGATGACCGGTGGGGTGAGCTATAACGCGGCGTACAGCAGCGTCGAGTTTGCGTCCGGCGGCACCACTGATCTACTGGCTGCGACCCAGACGTTCTATGTCCCCAAGAACTTGGCAGACACGTCGGCAACGTATTTGAACAACGAAGCTAACTATTATCGTTATCAGATCATAGCCACGACGGGGCGCGTGGTACGCAGCGAACTACTCAATAATGTTACCGGCAGTGCTGGCGTCACGGGCGTCGGCTGTACCAACAGCAACAATGGCTGGCAGTGGAAGAACTGTACTTATGCGCTGCCCACGACGGTGCGGAACACCGAAGCACTGGAACGAGCGAATTTCGCGACCTGGTATTCCTACCACCGCTCCCGCGGCAAGGTAGCGAAGGCCGGCGCTGGTCGTGCCTTCGCGCAGATCGGCAAAGACGTGCGTATGGGCTTCCGTACCATCCACAAGCGTTACAACGCGAGTATCACGGGCAACCCGATCACGCAGGCCAAACCGATCCCGGTGCTCTCAGCGCAAAATATCGGCCTGTTCATCGATGATCCCGCCGCTGCCGGCGGAGCAATCCGCAACCGCACATTCTGGTACGACCGGCTTTACAGCACCACTGCCAGCGATAACACGCCGCTGCGCGACGCGTTGAATCAGGCGGGCGTGTACTTCGAGACGGATACCACCGCTACCGGTCCTTGGGGGCCGCAGACGGGGGTCTCACAATATGCCTGCCGCCAGAATTTCACGATTCTAACCACGGACGGCTACCGTAACGATTCTTTCGGCAATGTCGTGGGCGAACAGGACAATGTTGCCGGCGCGCTGATCACTAATGATGCGGGTGCCAGTTACCAATATCAGCCTGCACTTCCTTATTCCAGTGCGTACTCCAACAACCTCGCCGACATCGCGATGCGCTATTGGAAGACCGACATGCGCACCGATCTCGACAATATCGTTGCCCCTTCCACCGAGAATCCCGCTTTCTGGCAGCACATGGTGACGTTCGCGATCTCCATCGGTGCGGGTGGCACGCTCAATCCGAAGACGGATCTGCCCTCCATCACTGCGGGCACGCGCAGCTGGCCAAATCCCGGCACGAATCTGACGCCGGAAACCATCGACGACCTGTGGCACGCGGCGGTCAATGGTCGGGGTGATTTCGTCGTCGCGAACAATCCCGATGAGTTCAGTGCCGCGCTCAACGAATCCCTTGCCGCCATTGTGCGTCGCACGGGTTCATTCTCGAACGTGGCCGCAAACTCGGCCCGTCTGCAAGCGGGTACCCGGCTATTCCAAGCGAGTTATGTGTCCGGTGTCTGGACCGGTGAACTGGTGGGGTTCGATCGACTGAATCCTCCTGAGCGCGGGTTTTCTGCCACGCCTGCATGGCGGGCCTCCACCGCCATGCCCGCCGCCGCGGATCGCAATATCTTCACGTCCAACGGTACCGCTGGCCTGGAGTTCCCCGCGTCCGCTACGGCGGCCCAGATTGCGGCGTTGACCCGCACTGGCGTGCTTAACTATCCGGTCACCGGAGCGCAGAATGCCGCCTATCTCGCCGGCGATCAATCGCTCGAGAAGGCGCGTGGTATCGGTGTGTTGAGGGACCGCACCCAGTTGCTGGGCGACATCGTTTCTTCGTCTCCCGCCTACGTGGATGACACGGGCACCATCTATGTCGGTGCTAATGACGGTATGCTGCATGCATTCAGTGCCGCAAATGGTCAGGAACTCTTCGGCTATATCCCGAATCTGGTCAACTGGTCGAGCTTGGGGAACCTGAGTAGGCCGGACTACGCGCACCAGTATTCTGTTGACGGTGCGGTCGTGGTATCGAGCCGCAAGCAGACACCTGGGCAGAACATCCTGGTCGGCGCATTGGGGCGTGGCGGCAAGGGCATCTACGCGTTGGACGTGACCAACCCAGCTTCGTTCGGGATCGGCAACTTCAAGTGGGAGCGTGCCGAAACCACCAACAATCTCATGGGGCAGGTGCTCAGCCGCCCGATCATCGCCAAGCTCAACAACAATGTCACCGCCGTCATCGTGGCTAATGGTCCGAATAGCACTGCCGAACGTGCGGCCCTTCTGATTTACAACCTCGACACCGGTGCCCTCATCGGTGAGATTGATACCGGTGCGGGCAGTGCGGCAGCGCCCAATGGGCTGTTCGCGCCCGTGGGTATCGACCAGGACTCGAGCGGCACGCTTGACTACGTGTATGCCGGCGACATGCTCGGCAATGTCTGGAAGTTCGATCTCTCCGCGGCAACCCGTGCCACCTGGGAAAACGCGGCGAGCCGGACCCGTCTGTTCACTGCGACGTCGCCGACCGGCACGGTGCAGCCGATCACAGGTGGCCTGACGCTTGGCATGAATCCGAGCACCTACAAGACGTGGGTGTTTTTCGGCACGGGCCGGTTCATCACCACCGGTGATGTGGCGGACAGGTCGGTACAAAGCCTGTATGGCATCGAAGACAGCTCCACCACGTTGACGCGTGCGGTGCTGACATCGCGCAAGACCGTCGTTGCGACCACCAAGGATGGGCAGCGTGTACGGGGATTCGAGGCCACGCAGGCGCTGCCCGTCACCTCGAAGGGGTGGTATATCGACCTCGTGCCTCCCAGCCCGCCCGGTGCTACGGAAGGTGAGCGTGTGGTGACGCCGCCGCAGATGGACGGCTCCGTGCTGGAAGTAAGCAGTATCATTCCCACCTCTACGAACGCCTGCCAGGCGGACGGGAGAGGCTATCTGAATGCATTGGATGCCTTCACGGGCACCAGTGCGAAGAAACCCTATTTCGATGTCGATGGAGACGGCGATTTCAGCGATGAAACGGTTTCCTATACTGATTCCAGCGGCCGAACCGTGGTCGTACCGATCGGCTCCGTCGATCTTGGGGTTGGTATGGTGACGCAGGGAAGTCTGTTCTCCGGCAATCCCGATGCCTTAGGTCTGATCTGTGCTGGCGGCTCCGCGGGTGGTGTCGGCTGCAGAGGCAAGAATGATCCGCGTAATGTGGGCCGGGTTTCCTGGCGCGAAATCAGACAGGAGTAATGGATGAAAACCGAATGTTTGGATCATGCCCACCAACGCGGCGCACCGCGCACTGATGCGGCGGGCTTCACGTTGATCGAACTGTTGATCGTGATCGCCATCGTGGCGATCCTGGCGACGATCGCCTACTCGACTTATCAGGACCAGATCGTCAAATCCCGGCGGTCTGCTGCAGCGGTGTGCTTGCAGGAGCGCGCCCAGTTCATGGAGCGGTTCTATTCCGCCAACATGACCTATGCAGGAGCGCCGAATCCCCCGGCCCAATGCGACGCAGAGGTCGCGCCGCACTACACGCTGCAGTTCCAGGCGGCGCCTACGGCGAAAGCGTACACCTTGCAGGCCGTGCCCCAGGCGGCCCAGGCCACGCGGGACACGCTCTGCGCGACCATCAGCCTTAACGCACAGGGCGTTCGTGGCGAGACTGGCACCGCTACTTCTGCCGCAGATTGCTGGTGAGGCGGGTGCACTTACGCGCGGCGTTGATCTGAAAAGGGGCCGAGAAATCGGCCCCTTTCGTCGTTCGATCTTGTAAGCGCGGCGATGACAGGGATCGACGCAGATCACGATCGGGGATGCAGCAGTGAAGATTCCGGATCGTTTCGTCCGCTCAGCACGAAAAAAAGGCCTGCATCGCTGCAGGCCTTTTCTTTGATCGTGTCTGGCGCCCGAAGTTGGACTCGAACCAACGACCCCCTGATTAACAGTCAAGTGCTCTAACCGGCTGAGCTATTCGGGCGGGGCGCGTATTGTAGCGGCCCGGTGAGCGGATCGGCAAGCCATCCAGCACTCGCGCCGGAACGGAACGCAGCCGGATGTACCATCGCGGCCGGAAGGTCCTTGAATCCGCTGGGAAAAGGCGCGCCGTCAGGGTGTGCAGGGCGTGTTTTCCTGTGCCCGCGAACTGCGGATCCTCCCGGTGTTGTTCACCACCACCAGCCCCTCCACCTTGCCGTCGTAGCAGATGCGCAGGGTCAGGTTGTTTCCCCCGCTCAGTCCATTGGGCTGGTAGCGCACGTGGCGCCGGCCTGCCGTGGACAGGATCTGCAGCGCCGGATGGCGGGGTGCGGGATCATTGCGGTACTGGTCGATGCTCTCGTCGGGCTGGCGGTTTCCGTCCGGGTCGCGGAATGTCAGCCAGCCGACACTCCAGTCGCTGTCTTGCCGACAGATCCCGTCGCCGTTGGAAGGGCAGACCACGGTAGGCGTGTTGTAGGTGATGGCGCTCACGCGGGCCGAGGCCAGGTGCGAGGTCAGCAGGTGCATGGCAGCATCCACGCGCTGGCGCTTCATCAGGCCGTGGTAGGACGGCACCGCCAAAGCGCTCAGCACGGCCACTACCGCCAGCGTGACGCTGAGTTCGATCAGCGTCAGGCCTCTGCTGTTGACTGAAACAGAACACCTCCCGTCGCGGGGAGGCAATGGCATCCTTGCCATGATGTCGCTCCTCTGTATCCCTTGATGGGACGGGTTCAGCTTCGCGGGCATTGCGGGCGGCTTCCATCGGAATTGACCGCGAACCCGCGTAGGAATTTGCCGCACCTGGCGGTCACGCGCGCGGCGATATACTGCCCAGTCGCCACCGGATCGCCCCCATGACCGACCGCTTCCAGCTTGTCTCCCCCTATTCGCCTGCGGGCGATCAGCCCCGCGCCATCGAGAAACTGGTGGCGAATTTCGAAGCCGGACTGGCCAAGCAGACGCTGCTGGGCGTCACCGGTTCGGGCAAGACCTACACCATCGCCAACGTCGTGCAGCAGATCCAGAAGCCCACGCTGGTGATGGCACCCAACAAGACGCTAGCCGCGCAGCTGTATGGCGAGTTCAAGGCGTTTTTCCCGCACAACGCGGTGGAATATTTCGTCAGCTACTACGACTACTACCAGCCCGAGGCCTACGTGCCCTCGAGCGATACCTTCATCGAGAAGGACAGCTCCATCAACGAGCACATCGAGCAGATGCGGTTGGCGGCGACCAAGACGCTGCTGTCGCGACCCGATGCGCTGGTGGTGGCCACGGTATCGGCCATCTACGGCCTGGGCGCGCCGGAAGACTACCTGTCGCTCCGCCTGATCCTATCCCTCGGCGAGCGGATCGACCAGCGCGAGCTGATCCGGCACCTGACCCAGTTGCAGTACACCCGCAACGAATACGAACTGCAGCGCGGCACGTTCCGCGTGCGCGGCGAGATCATCGATGTGCATCCCGCGGAAAGCGACAGCGAGGCGCTGCGCATCGAACTGTTCGATGGCGAGGTGGAGGGGCTCTCCCTGTTCGATCCGCTGACCGGCGAGACGATGCGCAAGCTGCAGCGCTACACGGTCTACCCGAAGACCCATTACGCCACGACCCGCGAGCGCGTGCTGGCCGCCATCGAAACGATCAAGGTTGAGTTGAAGGATCGCCTGGAAAACCTCTATGCGCAGAACAAGCTGGTCGAAGCGCAGCGACTGGCCCAGCGCACCCAGTTCGACGTGGAGATGATGGCCGAAGTGGGTTTCTGCTCGGGCATCGAGAATTACTCGCGCCACCTGACCGGCAAGGCGCCCGGTGAACCGCCCCCGACCCTGTTCGACTACCTGCCGGCCGATGCGCTGCTGGTCATCGACGAGTCGCACGTGACCATCCCGCAGATCGGCGCCATGTACAAGGGCGACCGCTCCCGCAAGGAGACGCTGGTGGAATTCGGGTTCCGCCTGCCGTCGGCGCTGGACAACCGCCCGCTGCGCTTCGAAGAGTGGGAAGCGCGCTCGCCCCGCAGCATCTATGTATCCGCCACGCCGGGCCCGTATGAGCTGCGGGAGTCCAACGGCGAAATCACCGAACTGGTCGTGCGTCCCACCGGCCTGATCGATCCGGAGGTCGAGATCCGGCCCGTCGGTACGCAGGTGGATGATCTCCTGTCGCAGATCAATGAGCGCGTGTCCTGGGGCGATCGCGTACTGGTGACCACGCTGACCAAGCGCATGGCCGAAAACCTGACCGAATACCTGGGCGAGCACGGCATCAAGGTGCGCTACCTGCATTCGGACGTGGATACGGTGGAGCGCGTGGAAATCATCCGCGACCTGCGCCTCGGCAAGTTCGACGTGCTGGTCGGCATCAACCTGCTGCGCGAGGGCCTGGACATGCCGGAGGTCTCGCTGGTGGCGATCCTGGACGCGGACAAGGAGGGCTTCCTGCGTTCAACCGGTTCGCTCATCCAGACCATCGGCCGCGCCGCCCGCAACCTGCGCGGCAAGGCCATCCTCTATGCGGACCGCATGACCCGGTCGATGCAGGCCGCCATCGACGAAACCGGCCGGCGCCGCGAGAAACAGGTGGAATACAACCTGGAGCACGGCATCACCCCGAAGTCCGTCGCGCGCCCGATCGTCGACATCCTGGAGGGCGCACGCAGCGAGGGCGAGGGGAAGTCCGGCCGCGGCAAGTCACGCCGCGTGGCCGAAGAGCCGGCCGAGTATGCGGTGATGGATCCGGCGCAGGCGGTGACCAAGATCAAGGCGCTGGAGCAGCAGATGTACCAGCACGCCCGCGACCTGGAATTCGAGGATGCGGCGCGCCTGCGCGACCAGATCCGGCGCCTGAAGGAGGCCAGTCTGGGCGGATGACGGATGGCGGCCGTTGCGCGGTTTGCCTCGCCCCCGGCGCGCGCCGGCATGTCGGCACCCCTGTCCGCGGGCATTTGGGGCGACCAGGTTGTCGGCGACCGCGCTTCCGGGCTAGAATTCGCGCCCCTGCAAAGGGCAGACCGGGCGGTTAGCTCAGCGGTAGAGCACTACCTTGACATGGTAGGGGTCACAGGTTCGAACCCTGTACCGCCCACCACGCTTCCACAGCGTGGCATCGTTTCCCTTTGTCGCCATCCGCAGCATCACGAGGTGGCCCGCGGAAACGCCGGCCGAGCGTGCGACATGAGCACTACCAACGCCTGAACCTGGTCCTGCCCGAGGCACTGCATCCCGTAGGCGCCCTCGTGGCGCTTTTTTCATGTCATTCGTTCATCCCTGAACAAGCGCCCGGCCATCCATGGCCGGACTTTCCAATGCCAGAGCCCTGTTCGCAGGCAACCGGATAGCCCTACCGATGATCACCATCACGCTCCCCGACGGCAGCCGCCGCGAGTTCGAAAACCCCGTGTCCGTCATGCAGGTGGCGCAATCCATCGGTGCCGGGCTGGCCAAGGCCACCGTCGCCGGTGCCGTCGATGGCGTGCTGGTCGATGCCAGCGACGTCATCGACCGGGACGCCAGCCTGCGTATCATCACGCCGAAGGACGAGGAGGGCCTGGAGATCATCCGGCATTCCAGTGCGCACCTGGTCGGCCACGCGGTGAAGCAGCTGTACCCGGACGTGAAGATGGTCATCGGTCCGGTCATCGCCGAAGGCTTCTACTACGACATCTACAGCGAGCGCCCCTTCACGCCGGAAGACCTCGCCGCGGTCGAGCAGCGCATGCAGGAGCTCATCGCGCAGGATTACGACGTCATCAAGAAGATGACGCCGCGCGCCGAGGTGGTGGAGGTCTTCAAGGCCCGTGGCGAAGACTACAAGCTGCGCCTGATCGACGACATGGGCCCGGAAGTGACGGCCATGGGCCTGTACTACCACCAGGAATACGTGGACATGTGCCGCGGCCCACACGTGCCCAACACGCGCTTCCTGAAGGCGTTCAAGCTGACGCGCATCTCCGGCGCCTACTGGCGCGGCGATGCCAAGAACGAGCAGCTGCAGCGCATCTACGGCACGGCCTGGGCCGACAAGAAGCAGCTGGACGCCTACATCCAGCGGATCGAAGAAGCCGAGAAGCGTGACCACCGCAAGATCGGCAAGCAGCAGGAACTGTTCCACCTGCAGGAAGAGGCGCCGGGCCTGGTGTTCTGGCACCCCAAGGGCTGGGCCATCTGGCAGGTGGTCGAGCAGTACATGCGCAAGGTCTACCGCGACAGCGGCTACCAGGAAGTACGCTGCCCGCAGATCCTCGACGTTGCCTTGTGGAAGAAGTCCGGCCACTGGGACAACTACAAGGAAAACATGTTCTTCAGCGAGTCGGAGAACCGCACCTACGCGGTCAAGCCGATGAACTGTCCGGGCCATGTGCAGGTCTTCAACCAGGGCCTGCACAGCTACCGCGACCTGCCGATCCGCTACGGCGAGTTCGGCGCCTGCCACCGCAATGAGCCCTCGGGCGCGCTGCATGGCATCCTGCGCGTGCGCGGCTTCACCCAGGACGACGGGCACATTTTCTGCACGGAAGACCAGATCGAGGCCGAGGTCACGGCGTTCCACCAGCAGGCGCTGAAGGTCTACGCCGACTTCGGCTTCGAGGACATCCAGATCAAGATCGCCCTGCGCCCTGAATCGCGCCTCGGCGACGACGCCACCTGGGACAAGGCCGAGACCGCCCTGCGCGCCGCCCTCCGCAGCTGCGGGGTGGAATGGCAGGAACTGCCGGGCGAAGGCGCCTTCTACGGCCCGAAGATCGAGTACCACCTGAAGGACGCCATCGGCCGCACCTGGCAGCTGGGCACGATGCAGGTGGACTTCATGATGCCGGGCCGCCTGGGGGCGGAGTACGTGGACGAGAACAGCCAGCGGCAGCAGCCGGTGATGCTGCACCGTGCCATCGTGGGCTCGATGGAGCGGTTCATCGGCATCCTGATCGAGCACCATGCCGGTGCATTCCCGTCCTGGCTGGCCCCCCAGCAGGCCGTGGTGATGAATATTACCGACGCCCAGGCCGATTACGTGGCCGAAGTCCGGAAAACCCTTGCAAATCAAGGGTTCAGGGTCTCGGCCGATTTGCGGAACGAGAAGATCGGCTATAAGATTCGCGAGCACACGCTGCAGCGGGTGCCGTACCTGCTGGTGGTCGGAGACCGCGAGAAGGAAAATGGCGCCATCGCCGTACGTACGCGATCGGGAGAGGATCTGGGCACCATGTCCGTTGACGCCTTCGCCGAACGTTTGCGGAATGAGCACGCCGCGTAGGCCAGCACCGGTCCTGAAGGACCGGCTTGATACCCTTTGGAGACTGCAACATCAGCATCCCTGACAACAAGCAAAACCGCAAGAATCACGAGATCCGCGTGCCGCGCGTGCGCGTGATCGGTTCGGATGGCGAAATGATCGGCGTGCTCACGCGCGACGAGGCATTGGCCATGGCCGAAGACGAGGGCATGGACCTGGTCGAGATCCAGCCGCAGGCGGACCCGCCGGTCTGCCGCATCATGGACTTCGGCAAGTTCAAGTTCGAGATGCAGAAAAAGGCCAACGCGGCCAAGAAGAAGCAGAAGCAGGTCGAGATCAAGGAACTCAAGTTCCGCCCCGTCACCGACGAGGGCGACTACCAGATCAAGATGCGCAACATCCGCCGCTTCCTGGAAGAAGGCGACAAGGTCAAGGTCAACATCCGCTTCCGTGGCCGCGAGATGAGCCACCAGGAGCTGGGTCGCGAGATGGCCGCGCGCATCGAGGCCGAGCTGGGCGACGAGATCGTCATCGAGTCCCGCCCGCGCCTGGAAGGCCGCCAGATGGTCATGATGATCGCGCCGAAGAAGAAGTGATGTCGGCAGCGTAGCTGCCGGTGCCACCCGCCTCCTTCGCCCCCGCGTTCGGGACGAGGCAGCGGGCGAGGGGAGGGCGCCGGAAGGCGCCTTTCGCTTTTCCGCCTGCAGCGCTAAGTGGCCGGATTTGCAAGAGAATTCGGCAGCGGGCATAATACGCGGCCCGGTACGCCGGGAGGCTGCTCGCAGCCGACGGACCCGTCGATGTTTCGTTTATGATTCAACGACTTACAAGCAGATTTGGGCAAGGATGGAAAGCGTGGCCGCATCCCATGGATGCATTGCTGCCGCCCGGATCAGTGACATAAACCCATCAAGGACATTGCAATGCCCAAGATCAAGACCCACCGGGCGGCGGCCAAGCGTTTCCGCAAGACCGCCTCCGGCAAGTTCAAGGCTGGCCACGCCAACCGTAGCCACATCCTCACCAAGAAGGCGACCAAGCGTAAGCGCGGCCTGCGTGCGACGAACATTGTTCGCGCCGAGGACAGCGGCCGTTTGAACCGCATGCTTCCCTACCTCTGAGGATTGAACAATGGCACGAGTTAAGCGTGGCGTGACGGCGCGTCGTCGTCACAAGAAGGTTCTCCACCTGGCCAAGGGCTACTACAACGCCCGCCGCAAGGTGTTCCGCGTCGCCAAACAGGCGGTGATCAAGGCGGGTCAGTACGCCTACATCGGCCGCAAGCAGAAGAAGCGCAATTTCCGTTCGCTGTGGATCACCCGCATCAATGCGGCGGCCCGCATCAACGGCCTGAGCTACAGCCGTTTCATGAACGGCCTGCTGAAGGCCGGCATCACCCTGGACCGCAAGGTGCTGGCGGATATCGCCGTGCACGACGCGACGGGTTTTGCGGCCCTGGCTGAAAAGGCGAAGGGCGCACTCGCGGCGTAAGCTGCGATCTCCACCGTAAACGCTGTACCGGCAGACCATCGCCGAACACGTGGGGAAGGGCGCGAGTCCTTCCCCATTGTTTTTTGTGGCCCCGGAAGACGAGGCCGGCACATCATCAGGACCTTCCATGAGTGACATCGACTCCCTGTCCACGCAGGCGCTGGCCGACATCGCCGCCGCGCCTTCGCCCGATGCGCTGGAACACCTGCGCGTGGCGCTGCTGGGCAAGAGCGGCAGCATCACCACGCAGTTGAAACAGCTGGGCGCCCTTCCGGGCGACCAGCGCAAGGCCGCGGGCGAGGCGATCAACCGCGCGCGCGACGCCATCTCCGATGCGCTCTCCGCACGCAAGGCGGTGCTGGACGACGCAGCGCTGCATGCGCGCCTGGCCGGCGAAACCCTCGATGTCACCCTGCCGGGCCGCAATCCCGGGCGGGGCGGCATCCACCCGATCAGCCGCACGCTGGAGCGCATCGCCGACATCTTCGGCCGCCTTGGCTACGAACTGGCCGACGGTCCGGAGATCGAGGACGACTGGCACAACTTCGAGGCGCTGAACTTCCCGCCGCACCACCCGGCGCGCGCCATGCACGACACGTTCTACTTCGGCGATGGCCGCCTGCTGCGCACGCATACCTCGGGTGTGCAGGTGCGCTACATGGATGCCCACCAGCCCCCATTGCGCATGATCGCGGCGGGCAAGGTCTACCGCAGCGACAGCGACCAGACGCATTCGCCGATGTTCCACCAGGTCGAAGGCCTGCTGGTCGATGAGCATTCCACGTTCGCCGACCTGAAGGGCACGCTGGCCGAGTTCGTGCGTGCGTTCTTCGAGCGCGATTTCGAGATGCGTTTCCGCCCGAGCTACTTCCCGTTCGTGGAGCCCGGCGCGGAAGTCGATATCGCCTGGCAGCAGCCCGATGGCAGCACGCGCTGGCTGGAGGTGCTGGGTTGCGGCATGGTGCACCCGAACGTGCTGCGCAGTTGCGGCATCGATCCGGAGCGCTACACGGGCTTTGCATTCGGCCTTGGCGTGGAGCGTTTCGCGATGCTCCGTTATGGCGTGAACGACCTGCGCGCGTTCTTCGAGAACGACGTGCGTTTCCTGCGGCAGTTTGCTTGAAAGCCGGTATTCGTGATGGTCGATTCGTGATTCGCAAACGCGACCCCCGGATCTCCGACACGAAACCGGCCGAATGCGTGATCTCGCTTTTCCGCATCATCCATCACGAATCACTCATCACGGCACCACCATGAAATTCTCTGAAAATTGGCTGCGCAGCCATGTTCCTACCCAAGCCACCCGTGAAGAGCTGGCGGCGACGCTGACGGCCATCGGGCTGGAAGTGGAGGAGGTCACCGCGCTGGGCGAGGGATTGGCGAACGTCGTCGTGGCGCGCATCGTCGACTGCGCCCGGCATCCGGAAGCGGACCGCCTGCAGGTCTGCCAGGTCGATGCCGGCCAGGGCGAGCTGCTGCAGATCGTCTGCGGCGCTCCGAATGCGCGCCCCGGCCTGCGCGCGCCGCTGGCGATGGTCGGCGCGAACGTGGGAGGCATCGCCATCAAGGCGGCCAAGCTGCGCGGCGTGGAATCCAATGGCATGCTGTGCTCGGCCAAGGAACTGGGCGTGGATGCCGATGCGTCCGGCCTGCTGGAACTGCCGGCCGACGCGCCCATCGGAGCCGCGATCGCCGACTACCTGTGCCTGCCGGATGCCAGCATCGAGATCAAGCTGACGCCCAACCGTGCGGACTGTTTCAGCGTGCGCGGTATCGCCTTCGACGTGGCGGCCGCATGCGGCAGCGACGTGGTCGCCTTCGATGCCACGCCAATGCCGGCGCTGACGGACAGGACGCTGGCGGTGGAACTGAATGCAGGCGCCGACGCGCCGCGCTATTGCGGCCGTGTGATCGAAGGCGTCAATGCCGCCGCCGCCACGCCGGTCTGGATGGCCGAACGCCTGCGGCGCAGCGGCGTGCGTCCGGTCTCCCTGCTGGTGGACATCACCCAGTACGTGATGCTGGAACTCGGCCAGCCGATGCATGCCTTCGATCGCAATCTGCTGATGGGTCCGGTGGGCGTGCGCCGATCGAAGAGGGGTGAAACGGTAAAGCTGCTCGATGGCCGCGATGCCGCACTCGACGACGATTTCCTGGTCATCACCGATGCCGACCGCGTGGTCGCACTGGCCGGCGTGATGGGGGGCTTCGACACACGCGTGACGGATGCCACCACCAACGTCTTCCTGGAGGCCGCGCATTTCGCTCCGTCCGCCATCATCGGCCGCGGCCGCAAGCTGGGCCTGCACACCGACGCCTCGCATCGCTTCGAGCGCGGCGTCGATCCGGAGCTTCCCCGCCAGGCCATCGAGGTGGCGACCCGCCTGGTGGTGGAACTGGCCGGTGGCACGCCGGGTCCGGTCACCGAGACAGAATTGCCCGAGCACCTGCTCAGGCCGGCAGCCATCCTGCTGCGCAGGGCGCGTATCGCACGCGTGCTGGGTATCGAGATCGCCGATGCCGACGTGGAGCGCATCCTGCGCGCGCTGGGCATGCAGGTGGTTGGCGTCGCTGACGGCTGGAACGTGGTCGCGCCCAGCCGCCGTTTCGACATCGCTATCGAGGAAGACCTGATCGAGGAACTGGCGCGCATCCACGGCTACGACCGGATTCCCACGACGTTGCCGGGCGGTGCCACGCGCATCGCCTCGCCCAGCGAGACGCGGGTGGAAGCGTCGACCGCGCGTCGCCAGATGGCGGCCCGCGAGTTCATCGAGACGGTGAACTATGCGTTCGTCGACGGCACCCTGCTCCAGCAGTGGGGTCTCACCGAAGGCGCCGTCCCGCTGGCCAATCCGTTGAGCGCCGAACTGGGCGTCATGCGTACCGCATTGCTGCCCGGGCTGGTGTCGGCGCTGCAGCGCAATGCCGCGCGGCAGGCCGGCCGGGTGCGCCTGTTCGAGATCGGCAACGTGTTCAGTTCGGCGGCCGAGCACGGTGCGGCGCCGCAGGAAACGCTGCGCGTCGCGGCCGCCGCCTGTGGCGACGCCGTCGCCGAGCAGTGGGGCCAGCCGGCCCGCAGGATCGACTTCCATGACCTGAAGGGCGACCTGGAAAGCCTGGCAACCCTCGCCGGTGCGACGCTGTCGTTCCAGCCGTCAACGGCCGGCTACGGCCATCCGGGGCGTTCGGCCGACGTCCATCGCGACGGCCGGCGGATCGGCTGGATCGGGCAGCTGCACCCGCGCCTGGCCCGCCTGCTTGGCCTGGATACGGATGTGGTGGCGTTCGAGGTGGATCTGGGGCCGCTCAGCGAACGGTCGCTGCCGCGTGCGACCGAACAGTCGCGCTATCCGTCCGTCCGCCGGGACCTTGCGTTCGTCGTCGCCGACACGGTGCCCTGGGCCGCCCTGGCCGAGACCGTGAAGCACGCCGCAGGCCCGCTGTTGCGGGACGTGCAGGTGTTCGACCGGTACGTCGGGCAGGGGGTCGAATCGGGTCAAAAGAGTCTCGCTATGGGCTTGATTTTGCAGGACAACTCACGCACTCTGACCGACCGCGATGTGGAGCAGGTGGTGTCCGCTGTGGTGTCGGCCATCGACGCCGGACACGGCGCCAGGATTCGCGGATGAGCGGTAGGCAGGTAGTGGCAGGGCCGGTGACGGTCGCAACGGGGAAGCAGTACCCATGGCGTTGACCAAGGCGGAAATGGCCGAGCGTCTGTTTGACGAAGTCGGCCTGAACAAGCGCGAGGCGAAGGAGTTCGTTGACGCGTACTTCGACGTGCTGCGCGAGGCGCTGGAACAGGGGCGCCAGGTCAAGCTTTCCGGGTTCGGCAACTTCGACCTGCGGCGCAAGAACCAGCGCCCGGGCCGCAACCCGAAGACCGGCGAGGAGATCCCGATTTCGGCGCGCACGGTGGTGACGTTCCGGCCGGGCCAGAAACTCAAGGAGCGGGTGGAAACCTATGCTGGATCCGGGCAGTAACCGCGAGCTTCCGCCGATACCGGCCAAGCGCTACTTCACCATCGGTGAGGTCAGTGAACTGTGCGACGTGAAGCCGCACGTGCTGCGCTACTGGGAGACCGAGTTCCCCAGCCTGGAACCCGCCAAGCGTCGCGGCAACCGCCGCTACTACCAGCGCCATGACGTGCTGATGGTTCGCCAGATCCGCAGCCTGCTGTACGAACAGGGCTACACCATCGGCGGTGCGCGCCTGCGCCTGGAGGGCGAGGGCGCCAAGCAGGAAGCCGCGCTGAGCCACCAGATCGTGCGCCAGGTGCGCATGGAGCTGGAAGAAATCCTGCAATTGCTGCGCCGCTGAACATCACATGGCATCCCATGCTGGGAGACGCCATGGAAATGCGGCTATAATGCGCGGCCCGTCGCAAGGCGGGCCGATCCGCGAGATTCGGGGCGTAGCGCAGCCTGGTAGCGCATCTGCCTGGGGGGCAGAGGGTCGTCGGTTCAAATCCGGCCGTCCCGACCAATCGCGGTTCAACATCAAGCCTGCGCACTGCGTGGGCTTTTTTGTGCGCACCCACCCCGTGGGGACAAACCCGCTGACCTCCGGATAGGATGGCCCATGCACCCGCGTACCGAAGCCCTGATCCAGACGCTGCAACTGGCCCCGCATCCCGAGGGGGGCTACTTCCGCCGCGTCTTCGAATCGGCCAAGCGCACCGAGGTCAACGGCATCGAGCGGCCCACGCTGACGGCGATCACCTTCCTGCTGCCGCAGGGCGTGGTGACGCGCTGGCATCGCGTGGATGCCACCGAGGTGTGGGGATGGCACGAGGGTAGCCCGATGGAGCTGTCGATGTTCGACCCGGAGACGCGCACGCTCAGCCGCGCGCAACTGGACACCTCCGCGCGCGGCGGCCAATGCCGCCAGGTGGTTCCGGCCGGGGTATGGCAGAGCGCCCGCACGCTGGGCGACTACACCCTGGTGGACTGCACGGTGTCACCGGGCTTCGCATGGAAGGGTTTCCAGTTGCTGGAGGCCGGCAGCGACGTCGCCCATCAGCTGCGCGAGGCCGGCGGCAAGGTAGCCTGAATGGTCGCGGCGAAAGCCGTACCGTCGCACGGAACTCCATGACATCCTGCCGGTCCCAACGGGCTGCGCGGGCGCGGCGCCCGCGACCAAGGAGTGCATCGGATGCGTTCGTACCGTCTTGTCCCGTGGATGATTCCCTTCCTGCTGTTTGCGACCGCGACGCTCGCGCAACCCCAGGAGCCGGCACCGTCCGATCCTCCACCGGGAGGGGCCGTTTCAGACGGTCCGGTCATCGAGATGGAGGCGGTGGTGGTCAGTGGCGTGCAGCCGGGCCCGGGCCTGTGGAAGGTGCGCCATGGTGATCACATCCTTTACGTGCTGGGCACGCAGTCCCCGTTGCCGAAGAACATCACCTGGCGCTCCGACGAGGTGACGCTGGCGCTGCAGCATGCCGATGAAGTGCTGGGTTCGCCGGGCATCACGGTGGATGCCGACGTGGGCTTCTTCCGCGGCCTGACGATGGTGCCTTCGGCGATGAAGGCGATGAAGAATCCGGACGGGGAAAAGCTGCAGGACGTGCTTCCGGCCGACCTGTATGCGCGCTGGTCCATGCTGAAACGGCAATACATGGGCCGCGATGGCGGCATCGAGAAGAAGCGCCCGCTGATCGCGGTCTTCCAGCTGTATCAGGAAGCGTTGTCGCGCTCGGGCATGAAGGAAACCGGCGTCATCGATCCCGTCATCAACGAGGTGCTGAAGGCGCGCAAGATGAAGCGCACGCCGACGGTGCTGAAGGTCGACATCGATGACCCGCGCGCGGCGCTGGCGGATTTCCGCAAGGAAACGCTGAAGGGCGAGGACCTCGCGTGTTTCCGCACCACGCTTGACGTGATCGAGAACGACCTGCCGCAGGTGGCCGCGCGCGCCAACGCATGGGCGGTGGGCGACTGGGCGGCGCTGCGTTCGACCGCGCGCGAAGACCAGCGACTGGCCTGCCTGTCGGCGTGGTTCAACACCGAGACGGCCCGCAAACGGGGGCTGACGGATCTGGAGCAGCGCATGCGCGCCACGTGGCTGGAAACGGCCGAAGGTGCACTGCGCCGCAACCGCATCACCTTCGCCACGCTGCCCGTGTCGCAGCTGGTCAAGGCGGATGGTTATCTGGCGCACCTGCAGGCGAAGGGATACGCGGTCGAGGCGCCCGAGTAGGCCGTTTGGCGGGCGCGATTGACGTCGCGCCTGCAGGTGAAGCTTTCAGCCTGCCGCGGTGAGCGGGGGCTGGCTTGAACCCAGCGCCGGCCAGCGGTTGAGTACCGCCGCCCGGATGCCGGCGGCATCGATGCCGGCCTCGGCCAGCAGGTCTTCGCGGCTGGCGTGGTGCTGGAATTCATCGGGCAGGCCGAGGTGCAGCATCGGCAATGCGATGCCCTCCGCATTCAGCAGTTCGGCCACGCCTGACCCGGCGCCGCCCATCACCACGTTGTCCTCGACGGTGACGAAGCCCTGGTGGGTGTTCGCCAGTTCCAGCAGCAGCGCCCGGTCCAGTGGCTTCACGAAACGCATGTTCACCACCGTCAGGCCCAATTCCCGGCCGACCTGTTCGGCGGCCGCAACGGTGGAGCCGAAAGCCAGCACGGCCACGCGGGAACCGTGCTCGCGCACCTGCGCCCTGCCGATCGGCAACGTGTCCAGCGTCGCCTGCAGTGCCACCCCGGGACCGCTGCCGCGCGGATAGCGCACGGCCGCCGGACCGGCGTAGTGGTAGCCGGTGCTGAGCATCTGCCGGCATTCGTTTTCGTCGGCCGGTGCCATCACCACCATGTGCGGTACGCAGCGCAGGTAGCTGAGGTCGAGGTTGCCGGCATGCGTGGCGCCGTCCGGGCCGACCACGCCGCCGCGGTCGATGGCGAACAGCACGTCCAGCTGCTGGATGGCCACGTCATGCACCAGCTGGTCGTACCCGCGCTGCAGGAAGGTGGAATAGATCGCCACCACCGGCTTGCTGCCTTCGCAGGCCATGCCCGCGGCCAGGGTCACCGCATGCTGCTCGGCGATGGCCACGTCGAAGTAGCGGTCGGGGTATTCCTTGCTGAAGCGCACCAGGCCCGAGCCTTCGCGCATGGCAGGCGTGATGCCCAGCAGTTTGGGTTCGGCGGCGGCCATGTCGCACAGCCAGTCGCCGAAGACGTCGGTGTAGGTGGGCTTCTTCGCCCCCGTCTTGCTGATCAGGCCTTTCTCGGGATCGAACGGCCCCACGGCGTGATAGCCGATCTGGTCACCCTCGGCCAGCTCGTAGCCTTTGCCCTTGGTGGTCAGGATGTGCAGCAGCTGCGGGCCCTTGAGGGTCTTCAGCATCTTCAGCGCGCCGACCAGCGCCTCGACGTCGTGGCCGTCGATCGGGCCGGTGTAGTGGAAGCCCATCTGCTCGAACAGCGTGGACGGCACGAACATACCCTTCCAGTGCTCTTCCCAGCGGCGCATGAAGCGCGCGGGCGGCTTCTTCTTGTCGCCCAGCAGCTTCTTGCCACCTTCGCGCAGCGCATTGAGCGTGCGGCTGCTGCTCAGCCGGCCGAGCATCTTGGTCAGTCCGCCGACGTTCTCGGAGATCGACATCTGGTTGTCGTTGAGGATCACCAGCAGGTTCGGTTCCGGCTCCATGCCGCCGGCATGGTTCAGTGCCTCGAACGCCATGCCCGCGGTCATCGCGCCGTCGCCGATCACCGCCACGACCTTGCGGTCGTCGCCGTGCTGCGCCAGCGCGATCGCCATGCCGAGTGCGGCCGAGATCGACGTGGACGAGTGGCCCACGCCGAAGGTGTCGTACTCGCTTTCCTCGCGCTTCGGGAACGGCGCCACGCCGTCCTTCTGCTTGACCGTGTGGATCTCGTCACGGCGGCCGGTGAGGATCTTGTGCGGATAGCACTGGTGGCCCACGTCCCAGACCAGGCGATCGACCGGCGTCTCGTACAGGTAGTGCAGCGCCACGGTCAGTTCGATGACGCCCAGGCCGGCACCGAAGTGGCCGCCGCTGCGCCCGACCGATTCGATCAGGTAACCCCGCAGTTCGTCGGCGATCGCCGACAGCTCGGTCTCCTCGAACTGGCGGAGGTCGGCCGGCGTCTTGATGCGGGACAGGCGGGGATAGCGGTCAGCGTCGATCATCACGGGGTGGGGGCGTCTTCCAGGCCGTCATTGTCCCCCCCCGGCGTGAAGCGGGGCAAGCAAACACGTGAAGCGGGTGTGGGGGCCGGGTTCAGGCGGCCCGTCGTGAGTTCGCCGGCTCAGCGGTTTGGGCAGGTTTTCCGGGCGCTCGCACGAGCCGGCGCCCTCGTCCGCGGCCCTCTGCGAGTCGTCGGGCGTCCACGCGGAAGCGCGGGTACCGCGTCCCGGCGCCGTTCAAGCGGAAAGCTTGGACTTCTTGGGCAGGTGCGCCTTCAGGAACGCCATCTGGTCGGCCAGGATGTTGCGGTTGGACAGGATCAGGTGTTCGATCCAGCTGGGCCGGTACGGGACCGCCAACAGCGGCATGTTCGCCTGCTGCGGGGTGCGGTTGCTCTTGCGCGAATTGCAGTGGAAGCACGCGGTCACCACGTTCTCCCAGACATCCCGCCCGCCCTTCGACAGCGGCAGCACGTGGTCGCGGGTCAGGTGCGGGCGGGTGAACTCGTGGCCGCAGTACAGGCAGAGCTGGGCATCCCGCGCGAACAGCGCGGTGTTGGTCAGCGTGGGCGTGGGCGACAGGGCCTGCGCACGCGCGTGGCCGCGCGAGGCCACGATGGGATGCAGTTCGATCAGGCTCTGCTCGCCGGTCATCCGGCAGATGCCGCCATGCACCCGTAGGCAGGGTTCACCGAGTGTCCAGGCGACGGCATCGCGTGCGTACAGGCAGGTGGCATCCTGCCAGTTGATCCAGTCCAGCACGCGGCCATGCGCATCCAGCGACAGCAGGCGGACGCTGGGCGGTTGGGAACGCAGGGACGAAAGGGGGGTGACCGGCGTGGCGGGGGTACCGGTTCCAACCAGGTGAAGCTGAGCTCTGTCTGCTTCCATGGAGAAGCAGGTTATACCCAAATGTTGACGAAATGTGTATCGGGGCGCGGATTTCGTCTGCCGGAACCGCACCGGGGCGCGATGCGTCGCGCCCCGGACATGCGGGTCGAGCTCAGTCGCCGAAGCGTTCGGAGGCCATGGTCATCAGCGATGCCGCGCCTGAATCGATCGCGGCCGCATGGGTCAGCGTGCGCGGCAGGATACGGGCGAAATAGAACTGCGCGGTTTCGCGCTTGGCCTGCTTGAAGGCATCGTTGTGCGCCGACGCGTCCGCTGCCGCCACGCTTCGCGCCCACCAGTAAGCCAGCACCACATACCCCGAATAGAACAGGTAATCGGTGCTCGCCGCGCCGATCTCCTCCGGATTGCTGGCGGCACGCTGCAGGATGTTCTTGGTCAATCCCGCCCACTCGGCGGCCTTCTGCTGCAGCGGATCGATGAACTCGGCCATCGCCGGGTTGTCCTGGTGCTGCTGCACGAAGGCATGCACGTCGGCCAGGAACAGCTTCAGCCCGGCCGCCTGCGTGGACGCGGTCTTGCGGCCCATCAGGTCCAGCGACTGGATGCCGGTCGTGCCTTCGTACAGCGTGGTGATGCGGGCGTCGCGCGCCAGCTGCTCCATGCCGTGTTCATGGATGTAGCCATGCCCGCCGAAGCATTGCAGCGCGTGGTAGGTGTTCTCGATGGACCATTCGGTCTGGCAGGCCTTCGAGATCGGCGTCAGGAAGCTGACCAGCGTATCCGCGCGCTCGCGTTCGGCCGGATCTTCCGCATGGTCCGCGATGTCGATCAGGGTGCCGGCGTGCAGCGCCAGCAGGCGGCTGCCTTCGACCAGCGCCTTCACGGTCAGCAGCATGCGGCGCACGTCCGGATGCACGATGATCGGGTCGGCCGGCTTCTCCGGGAACTTGGGCCCGCTCAGCGAACGCGTCTGCAAACGGTCACGCGCGTAGGCCAGGGCATTCTGGTAGGCGCGCTCGCTCAGCCCGACGCCCTGCAAGCCCACGCCCAGGCGGGCGGTGTTCATCATGGTGAACATCGCCTGCAGGCCCTTGTGGGGCTGGCCCACCAGATAGCCCTGCGCGCCGTCGAAGTTCATCACGCAGGTGACCGAGGCCTTGATGCCCATCTTGTGCTCGATGGAGCCGCAGCGCACTGCATTGCGTTCGCCCACGCTGCCATCGCGAGCGACCTTGAACTTCGGCGTGACGAACAGCGAAATGCCCTTCGCGCCCGGCGGGGCATCGGGCAGTTTCGCCAGCACCAGGTGCACGATGTTGTCGGTGAAGTCGTGCTCGCCCGCGGTGATGAAGATCTTGGTGCCGGTGATGGCGTAACTGCCGTCTGCGTTCGGTTCCGCCTTTGTCTTCAACAGGCCCAGGTCTGTACCGCAATGCGGTTCGGTCAGGCACATGGTGCCGGTCCAGCGGCCCTCGACCAGCGGCTTCAGGAAGACCTCGCGCTGCCAGTCTTCGCCGTGGTGCTTGAGGGCTTCGACAGCGCCGTGCGACAGCAGCGGGAAGTTGCCCCACGCCAGATTGCTGGCATTCACCAGTTCGTTGAGCGGCACGCCCATCGTATGCGGCAGGCCCTGCCCGCCGAAGTCGGGCGAGGCGGTCAGGCCGGTCCAGCCGCCCTCGACGAACTGCGCATACGCCGCCTTGAAGCCGGGGGGCGTGGTGACCTCGCCGGTGTCCTTGTCCAGCTGGCTGCCGACTTCATCGCCCACGCTGTTCAGCGGCGCAAGCACCGTCTCGGTAAAGCGGCCGGCTTCCTCCAGCACGGCGTCCAGGATGTCGCGCGTGGCATCGGTGTAGCCAAGAAGCTGGAACAGGGCCTCCACGCCCAGGACGTCGTACAGGGCGAAGCGGATGTCGGTCAGGGGAGCTTTGTAGGCGGTCATGCGGGCTTCCGGGCAAGGGTGCGAAGGGCTTTGCGTCGTGCAGCAGGCGGACGGTGCGGGATCAACGCAGCACGCCATCCAGTCCGGGCACGGGGTTGAGGGTGTTGCGGCTGTCCACGTCGAACTCGCGGCTCTTGCTGGCTTCTTCCGGCGTGGCGTTCACAGTTCCGTCGAGGGTGTAGGGCAGGGGGCGGCGACCTGCCAACGCATCGGCCACCACGATGCGGGCGGCACTGGTGGGCGAGAAGGCCAGCGTGACGACGTCCGCAGACTCCGGGCCCACTGACAGGCCTGGCGTCGCCTTCAGCGTGCCGGCATCCTGGTCTCCAACCTGCATGGCCAGGGTGACGGTGTCGAAACGCATCGGAATGCTGCTGTAGTTCTGCAGGCGCAGGTCGACCGACCATTGGCCGTCGGCCTTCACGGTCAGCTGCTGGATGCTGGCCGCGGGATCGGAAACACGCCGTACCCGGCCATCGCCGCATCCGGCCAGCAAGGCGGTCGCCACGATCAGGGCTGCCAATGACCAACGTCGATGCATGCCGCTACTCCATCATGGGGAAAGCGGCAGGATACTACGGCGTATGGCGCCGTTGATGCATCCGGTGCCCGCGCCGTCAGACGGGAATGCGTGGCGCGGCGAGGTCAGGTCTTGTTGCGCTGCGGCAGACCATTGTACGAAGTTGCCCAGGCGCTGGGCCGCCACATGCGGGCGAAGCACCGCGCTACCTGTCAGACGGTGAAGACGCGTGCCTGCTGCCCGGACGTGGTCGCCACCAAGGCCCTGGAGTCATCGTGCTGGTTGTTATGGAGGGTCGCTTTGTCGAGCCGCCCCTCGATCGTTTCGACGCCGAGGCGACGCGCGGGAATTCGATCTGGAAATTCGCGCAACCGTACTGCTGCAACGCAGCGAACTCTCCCTTCCCCCAGCCGGCGTGCGCACTGAATTCGAGCGTGGCCGAACGCGTGCATCAACTTTGTCATGAGCGAGTTGACAGCCATCCGTGGCTTCGATATGACAGCGCTGTCAAAACGGATTCCAGAGGACGTATGCCGCTCATGAATCGCTCCACTGACGCGAACGTGCCAGCCCGATGCGCGTGACCTTGCTGGCCGTGGGCCTGCTTGCCTGTCTTTCCTGTTCCGCCCAGAAGGAGCCGGGACAGACGTCGGCGGATGCAGAGTCCAGTGCGTCGGCGCAGCTGACGGACTGGCCTGCGCTGCGAAGCCGCATCGCCAGGGATCCGGCCATCGAGGCGCGCGCGGCGGAAATCCTCGCCAGCATGACGCTGGAGCAGAAGATCGGCCAGATGGTGCAGCCGGAGATCAAGTCGATCACGCCAGACCAGGTGCGCCAGTACTACATCGGCTCCGTACTGAATGGCGGTGGCTCCTGGCCCGGCATGGACAAGCACGCCAGCGTGCAGGACTGGGTCACGCTGGCCGATGCGTACTACGACGCCTCGATGAAGACCGATGCGGAGATTCCCGTGCCGGTGATCTGGGGCACCGACGCCGTACATGGCCACAGCAACGTGTATGGCGCCACCATCTTCCCGCACAACATCGGCCTGGGCGCCGCGCACGATGTCGAATTGATCGAGCGCATCGCGGAAGCAACCGGACAATCCACCCGCGCCACCGGCGTGGCGTGGACCTTCGCGCCGACCGTCGCCGTGGCGCAGGACGCGCGCTGGGGCCGTACCTACGAGAGCTATTCCTCCCAACCGGCGCTGATCCGCGAATATGCCGGGGCTTACGTCAAGGGCATGCAGGGCCTGCTGGACAAGGACGGCAATGTCGTCGCGACCGCCAAGCACTTCATCGGCGATGGTGCCACCGACGGCGGCAAGGACCAGGGCAACGCGCTGGTCACGCAGTCGCAGATGATCAACATCCACGGGCAGGGGTATTACGGCGCCATCGAGGCCGGCGTGCAGACCGTGATGGCGTCGTTCGACAGCTGGAACGACGTTGCCGCTGGCAAGGACTACGGCAAGATACATGGCGCCCGCGATCTGCTGACGGTGGCGCTGAAGGAGAAGATGGGCTTCGACGGTTTCGTCGTGTCCGACTGGAACGGCATCGGCCAAGTCGCCGGCTGTGCCGACGACAGCTGCCCGCAGGCGATCAACGCCGGCATCGACATGGTGATGGTGCCGGACAAGTGGAAGTCCTTCATCGCCAACACCATCGCGCAGGTGAAGTCGGGCGAGATCCCGCAGGCACGCATCGACGATGCGGTGTTGCGCATCCTGCGCGTCAAGCTGCGCGCGGGCCTGTGGGACCACAGGCCGTCGGCCAGCCAGCATGCGGGCAAGCCGGAATCACTGGTGCACCGCGACCTGGCCCGTCGCGCCGCGCGTGGGTCGCTGGTGCTGCTGAAGAACGACGGTGGCACGCTGCCGCTGAAGAAGGGCCAGCGCGTACTGCTGGTCGGCAAGAGCGCCGACAGCATCTCCAACCAGACCGGCGGCTGGTCGCTGACCTGGCAGGGCACCGACAACACCAATGCGGATTTCCCGAACGCGGACAGCATCGCCGCCGGCCTGCGCGAGCAGCTGGGTGACGGCAATGTCATCCTGCGCGACAGCGCCGAGGGCGTGGACCCCGCCAGCTACGACCTCATCGTCGCGGCCATCGGCGAAACGCCGTACGCCGAAACCAACGGCGACATCGTCCCCTCCGACACGATGGCGCATAGCCGTCGTCATCCGGAGGACCTCGCCACGTTGAAGGCGGCGGCGGCGACCGGCAAGCCGGTGGTCACGGTGTTCCTGTCGGGTCGCGCGCTGTACGCCAACGACCTGATCAACCTGTCCGACAGCTTCGTCGCCGCGTGGCTGCCGGGTACGGAAGGCAAGGGCGTCACCGACGTGCTGGTGGCGGGCGCGGACGGCAAGCCGGTGCATGACTTCCGCGGCAAGCTGACGTTCCCGTGGCCGGCGGTGGCCTGCCCGAAGGCGGACAGCACGCCGCAGTTCGCGCTGGAGTCCGGCTTGCGCTATGGCGACGGCAGCACCGTCGGCAAGCTGCCGGAGGACAGCGTGGCGAGCTGCGGCGAAGCGGCGGTCCTGGGCATTTTCAAGCAATCCGACATCGCGCCCTTCACCCTGCAGATGGAAGCCGGCGGCACGACGCAGGCGGTCGGCAACGACATGAACGCCACTCGGCGCTGGCCGCAGGCCAAGCCCGCGTTGCAGGTCGCCACCGTCCAGGTCAACACGCAGCAGGACGCCAAGGAAGTCACCTGGCTGGCACCGGCACGCTTCTTCGCCCGCAACCCGTCGAAGAACAACCTGGCCGCGATGGCGACGGCGCGCGGGGTCGTACAGTTCGACGTCATCGTCAAACAGGCCCCGGCCACGCCGGTGCGGTTCACGCTCGGCTGCGGCGCAGGTTGCGGCGCCAGCCTGGACCTGGCCGCCACGTTTTCCGGTGATGCCGTCGGCAGGAAGCAGACGGTCAAGGTGCCGCTGGCCTGCCTGGGCGAGCTGGGCGCAGACCTGGCCGGGGTGGATACGCCCTTCAGCATCACCGCCGACGCGCCGTTCGCCGCCGCCTTCACCAACATCCAGGTGGTCGCGGGTGGGGCGGATGACGCCGACGTGGTGAAGTGCGCACGGTAGGCCCGGACGTGCCCCGCGGACCGGTTGCCGTGGCGCGGGCTGACGCAGTGCAAGTTGCAATCGCCGCATGTCCCCGTAGGCTGGCGGCTCCGTCCGCCCACCGGGCTCCCGAATCCAACCCCAGCAGGCAACCCATTCAATGACGACACAACCCACCCGATGGTCGCAGTTCGGCGTGCTGATCACCGTGTTCTTCTTCTGGGGTTTCGTTGCGGCCAGCAACGACATCCTGATCCCTGTGTTCAAGAAGGCGTTCAACCTTACCCAGGCGCAGAGCCAGTACGTCGCCGTGGCGTTCTACGTGGCCTACACCGTCGGTTCGCTGATCTACGTCGCCATCTCCAAGTCCATCGGCAAGGACCTGCTGAACAAGATCGGCTACAAGAACGGCATCTGCCTGGGCCTGGTGATCTCCGCGCTGGGCACGCTGTTGTTCTACCCGGCGGCGAACACCGGCTCGTTCAACCTGATGCTGTCGGGTCTGTTCATCGTGGGCCTGGGCTTCTCGCTGCAACAGATCGCCGCCAATCCATTGGCGATCGTGATGGGGGACCCGAAGACCGGCGCGCAGCGCCTCACCCTGGCCGGCGGCATCAACAACTTCGGCACCACCATCGGCCCGCTGCTGGTCAGCGTGGCGATCTTCGGCAGCGTGCTCGCGGGCGGTACTGAAGCGAGCATCGAGAGCGTGAAGACGCCCTATCTGGTGCTGGGTGCGGCCTTCATCGTGGTCGCGATCTTCCTGAAGTTCTCCTCGGTGCCGAACCACATCGATCTGGAGGAGCTGTCGGAGACGGAGGCACAGGACAGCAGCAAGCTGATCCACAAGAAATCGGCACTGGCCTATCCGCAGCTCGTGCTGGGCATGATCGCCATTTTCGTCTACGTCGGCGTCGAGGTATCCACCATCAGCAATCTGCCCGCCTACCTGGAGTCCGAGGAAGGCCTTGGCCTGGACACCGCGATGATCGCGCCGTTCGTTTCGTTGTACTGGGCCAGCCTGATGATCGGCCGCTGGGGCGGCGCGGCGGGCGCCTTCAACGTCGGCTCGGGCGCAAAGCGCTGGCTCACCCTGTTGCTGCCTTACGTGGCGTTTGGCGTATTCCTGGCCGTGAATGCCATTGCGCGCCACGACGTGTCGCAATTCTTCGGCTATGCGGCGGTCATCGTGCTGATGATCCTCGCCACCCTCGCCAGCAAGGGCAATCCGGCACGCATGCTGCTGTACTTTGCTGTGTGCGGTAGCGCGGCGCTGCTGATCGGCATGTTCACCACCGGCTGGACAAGCGTGGTCGCCTTCATCAGCGTGGGTCTGTTCTGCAGCACCATGTGGCCGTGCATCTTCGCGCTGGCCATTACCGGACTGGGCAACAATACCAACCAGGGCAGCAGCCTGTTGATCATGATGATCATGGGTGGCGGCATCGTCAGCTTCGCGCAGGGCGTGCTGGCCGACAAAGTCGGCATCCACTACAGCTTCATCATCGGCGTGCTGTGCTTCGCCTACCTGGCGTTCTACGCGATCGCCGCCACGCGCACGCTGCGCAGGCAGGGCATCGACCTCGACAAGCTGGCTGCCGGCAGCGGGCACTGAGTGCGGTGCGCGCCGGAGAGAGGCCGGCGCGCATCCCCGAGCCACCGGTCCACTCTCCGGCCCGGTGGCTTTCTTGTGTCGATTGCCGTTCGCCAGCAGGACGGTGGGACTTCGCAGCCGCGCTGCCCTGCGAATAGCGACGCCTAGAAGCGCGTCCCCACCGGCAGGTAGCGCCATTGCCCCACCGGCATCTTCGCCAACGCGACGCGGCCGATACGCAGCCGCCGGATCGAAACCACGTCCAGCCCGCCCTCGCGGCAGCGGTGGCGCAGCTCGCCGGGCTGCACGTCCTTGATCGCGAAGCGCAGCCGCACCTCGTTCTGCCAGCTGACCTTGCACGGTGCCAGTCCCCGGCCCTGATAGGTGGCCACATGGCCGATGCGGCTGAGGGTGTACGGGTCGGTGCTGCCGCGGATCTCCACCACGAACTCCTGCTCGATCTGCGCATAGTCCTCGGTCAGGCGCCGCCACGCGCGGCCATCCTGGCTGAGCACCATCAGCCCGCTGGCCTCGGTGTCCAGCGGCATCAGCGGGGTCAGCCTGTGGAAGTGGCGCTTCAGCAGGCGCACGCCGCTGTCGTCTTCGCCCAGGTGTGTGGCCGGGGTCACGAGCGGTGCCGCCTCCTGCCACGCCACGCCTTCGGGCTTGTGCAGCAGCAGCGTGGCAGGCTCGGTGGCGGTCAGTTCGGCCGAGGGATCGATTTCCACCTGCTCGGTGGTGACCGGGTGCTGGGGCGTTTCCACGGTGACGCCGTCCACGGTGACCCAGCCCCCTTCGATGTACTGCTCGGCCTCGGTTCGCGAACAGCCGGTCAGTTCTGCGACGCGTTTGGCAAGGCGGATGGGTTCAGGCATGGGAAACACCGGCGTTTTCGGGTGACTAGTGTAAAGATAGCGGGGACGCGCAGCGGTGAATCCGTCGCCCGTCATCTCCTTTTCCCGCCAGGACCGCATGAAGACGCCCCCAGGACTGCAAGCGCTGATCGACGACGGCGTGATCGACCGCGTGCTGCGGCCGCTGAAGAGCGGCAAGGAAGCCTCCGTCTACGTGGTGGATGCAGGGGGCGAAGTCCGCTGCGCCAAGGTCTACAAGGACATGGCGCAGCGCAGCTTCCAGCAGCGCACGCTGTACCAGGAAGGTCGCAAGGTACGCGGCAGCCGCGAAGCCCGGGCGATGGGCAAGGCGACCCGCTACGGACGCAAGCAGCAGGAAGTGGCGTGGAAGAATGCCGAAGTCGACGCGCTCTACCAGTTGCGCGATGCCGGCGTGCGCGTGCCCGAACCGTTCGGCTACGTGCACGGCGTGCTGGTGATGGAACTGGTCGCCGACGCCACCGGACATTCCGCGCCCCGCCTCGGCGAAGTGGACCTGACGCCTGCGCAGGCGTGTGACTTCCACCGCTTCCTGGTACGCGAAGTCGTCAAGATGCTGTGTGCCGGGCTGATCCACGGTGACCTGTCCGAGTACAACGTGCTGGTGGGGGAACAGGGGCCGGTCATCATCGACTTTCCACAGGTCGTGAGTGCGGCGGGCAACAACGCCAGCCGGCGCCTGCTGCTGCGCGATGTCAATGCGCTCACCGCGCGCCTTGGCCGATACGCCCCGGAGCTGCTGGACACCTGGTATGGCGAGGAGATGTGGGCGCTGTACGAAGCCGGCACCCTGCATCCGGACACCGAGCTGACCGGCGTGTTCGCGCACGACACGTCGCGCGTCGACGTGGATGGCGTGCGCCATGCGATCGAAGACGCGCGCCAGGAAGCGATCATCCGCCAGCAGGGACGGGAAGCGGCGGCCGCGGAGTAGCCGGGATTCCGTCGCAGGCGAGTCGCAGCCCGGCGTGTCAGTCCGACCAGCGCGGCGGCACCGGCGCATGGGTGCGCGCGGGCACCAGCGCCATCAGGTAATCGGCGCGCTGCCTGGCCCACTGCGCACCCCAGCGTTGCCCCGCAGCCAGTGAGCGCACCGCCATGCTGGGTTTTTGCCCCGCCTGGTCCACCAGGAACACCTCAACCACCCACCCGGTCCGCTGCTGCCGGACTTCCAGCACGCGCACGTCATCCAGCATCAGCCGAGCACGCGTCGGAGTGACCGCCCAGGCAAAACGTTCCGGAAGCGTCGCGGGTTTGGACCAGAGCATGCCGTCTCCTTGATCGCCATCGCCGGTGTCACGCGATGCGTCTTGTGGAAGCGAAAATTGCGCACGCGCAGTCAATGAAGTGTTAACTGCTGTCAGATGGATCGCGTTCGGCGCGGTGTCGTCTTCCCGGCCGGGCATGCGTCACAGAATCGCTCCGGCGTCGCGCGTGTTGACGCGATCTGAATCCCGGCTCCGCCACCCTGACCGCCCATCATCGCGCGAACGAACAGGATGTCCGTGCATCACAACGTCACCGCTGTCACCCCCGAATCCGAGCGTCTCCGACAGCAGGCGCTGGACCGGCTTCATGTAGTGGACTCGCTGCCCGAGGCGATCTACGAAGACCTGGTGCGGTTGGCCGCCGCGGTGTGCGAGACGCCGATCGCCGTGGTGTCGCTGATCGATCGTGACCGCCAGTGGTTCAAGGCCCGTATCGGTATCGACGACCACGAAACCACCCGCAGCGCGGCGGTCTGCGATCACGCGATCCGCAACCCGGGCGAGCTCATGGAAGTGGGCGACCTTGCACAGGACGCGCGTTTCGCCGACTTCCCCATCGTGGCGGGCGATACAAAGGCGCGCTTTTACGCCGGCATGCCGCTGGTGACGCAGGAGGGTCAGCCCATCGGTACCGTCTGCGTGGTCGACCACGCGCCGCGCGCGCTGAGTGAGACGCAGCGGGCATCGCTGGAGGCGTTGGCGCGGGTGACCATGGCCCTGCTGGAGGCACACGGCCAGCGGCACCAGCAGGATGTGCTGGCCGCGCTGCAGGAGACCGCCGCGGCACCACAGACCGTAGAGGCAGGCACGGAGACGTCGGCGATCGCCATCCTCGAATTGCAGGGTTTTGCCGCCGCAGTGGACCGGTTGGGCGAGCGGGCGGTGGAGAAGATCCTGGCCTCGCTGGACCCCGTGTTCGACGCTTGCCTGCGCCATGATCTGGGCGATCGCATCAATCGCGTCACCTCGAGCCCGGAATTCGTCGCCATGCTGGTGGGCGGTGACGTGGAAGGCCGTCTGGCCGCGTTGCGCAACGCGGCCGCCGTGCAGAGTGCGCAGGTCGGCCTGACGGTGCTGATGGGTGCGGCGCTGTCGGATTCGGTGGGCAGTTCGCTGCAGGCGATGTATCTGGGGGCGGACGAGGACCTCAGCCTGCAGAAGGACGGATTGGGTTGGCAGTCGGCGGGGTGATGCCGCCGCTTCAATCCATGTACACGGCGACGCGATTCCTGCCGCGCGACTTCGCCTGGTAGAGCGCCTCGTCGGCCGCCATCAACATGTGCGCCCAGTCATCGCCCTTGGCGCCTTCCGCCACGCCGACGCTGATGGTGACGATGCCTGCCGGTCCTGCCGCATGGCGGATCGCCAGTGTCTCCACCGCGCGGCGGATGCTTTCCGCCTCCGCACCGGGCGGGTTCTCGACGGGTACCGGTACCAGGGCCAGGAATTCCTCGCCGCCCATCCTTGCCAGGCAGCCGCCGTAGGATTCCACGACCGCCATCGCGGCCGAGGCGACGGCCAGCAGGGCGTTGTCGCCGGCGACGTGTCCGTGCAGGTCGTTGTAGGCCTTGAAGTAGTCCACGTCGATCGCGATGGCGCGCACCGGATGCACGAGCATCCCGTGCCCGTCGGCGATGCCCGCCAGGTAGTGCTGCATGCCGCGCCGGTTGAGGCAGCCGGTAAGCGGATCCGCGCGGTTGACCCGGTCCAGCTCGGCATTGGCCGCGGTCAGTTCGGCCGTGCGCTCCTCGATTTCCTGCTCGCGGCTGCCCACCGTGTCACTGAGCGACTGCGCGAGTGCGCGCTGCTCCGCCAGCGATTTCACCAGCTCGCGGTTGGCGTCCTCAAGTTCGACGGCAAGGCTCGAGATGCGCTGCGCCAACGGCAGGAATTCCTGCGGAAGCGGACTGTCGATCACCGCATCCTTTTCCTTGGAGACCAGCGCGTGCAGCGAGGCGGACATGCTGAGCATGCCCGCGCGCAGGCTGCGCATCTGCCAGACGAAGGCCACCAGCACGCCGAGCAGCGAAAGCGCGAGGACGCCGAGCAGGCCCACGAAGCGGCTGCCCGCTGCCGAGAGCAGTGCGCTGTCGGGAGAAAGCAGCACCACTTTCCATCCGGAATCCAGCCGCGCGCACGCCGACCAGGCATCGCCGCCATTGCGCAGGATGCCGCGCAGCAGACGGGCTTTCTCGCTCAGGTCGCAGAGGTCCTTGTGGGGGTCCGAGCTGAGCGCGGAATCCAGGAAGCGGTAGGGCAGGGCTTCCGAACTGTGGATGACCCGGCTGTTGCGGTCGAGCAGCAGCAACTCGATGCCGCGGCCCTTCATGGCGCGCGTGCGGTGCTGGGTGAACGCGTCCACGCGGATCGAGCCCTGTACGACCCCGGCGAACATGCCATCGCGGGTGATCGGGGCCGATACCGCGATGACCGGATGCTTGCTGATCAGTCGTGCCCGGAAGGCATTGGAGACGTAGGACAGGCCGGTTTTCGCCGGCGTGGAGAAATAGTCCCGGTCCGTCACGTGGTCCCCGTGGAGCGGTACCTGCGGGTTTGTGGCCAGGATCAGTCCATCTGCATCCGTGGCCAGCGACGCGTCGAAGGCGGGATAGCGCGCCCTCAGCTGGTCAAGCGTGTCGCCCCAGGGCCGGGATGGTTCATGGAGGTCGGCGGCCAGCGCGACGCCTGCCTGGTGTGCCGAGATGAATTCGTCGATGGAACGCGACGTGGTGTTGGCGAGCACTTCCAGGCGTTCCCGCAGCACGCGCTGCTGGCTCCTGTATTCGTTGACCGCATGGATGATGGCCAGCCCCAGCGCGGGCAGCAGGCCCGCGACCAGCAGGGCCGCGCCAAATTGCCAGCGCAGCGAGCGGCCGGTTACGGCCCTGGCGGGCGCTTCCAGGTTGTTCCGAGTCGTTCGCATGCGGTCTGTGGGGTGCCGGAAGGAAAGCGGCAGCGTGCTCGCTGCAATTCCTGTTCCACTCTATCCAGCTCCTACGGTGGCGATTGCGACGCGATGCTCGTAACGGCGGCGGAGCGCCGGGTAGCGCGCGTCGGAGCCGTCCCGTATCACGGACAAAGAAAAGGGCCTGCATCGCTGCAGACCCTTCAAGTAACGAGTGGTGGCCCGGGGCGGATTCGAACCACCGACACGCGGATTTTCAATCCGCTGCTCTACCAACTGAGCTACCAGGCCAAAATCTGTCGCGGTACGGCAGGGCCGGCGCGAAGAGGGGCAATGATACGGACCGGCCGTGGCGATGGCAAGCCGGACAGGCGCTGAATGGGCTGTGGGCGCGCTGCCGCCGGTTTCCCCGGCGGGGTGCAAGATGTCCGCGGAATACAGCGCCTGCCTCCGAGGAGCGACCCATGAAGCCCCTGAAGATCCTGACCCTGCTGGCCGCGGTGACGAGCCTGGGCGCGTGCGCGACCGGCCCCCGCCAGACCGACGCCGAGCGCCTGGACATGTACCGCCGCCATGCCGGCGAGCCGGTCAAGCACTTCCAGTACTTCGGCACCCTCAACGGCTGGACGCCACTGGGCGATACCGCGCTGAGCGTGTGGACAAAGCCCAGCCAGGCCTATCTGCTGGAACTCACTGGCGCGTGTCCCGACCTGGACTACGCACCGTCGATCAGCGTCACCCAGCACATGGGTCGCGTCTCCGCGCGGTTCGACGACGTCATCCCGATGGGCGGCGGCACCGGCACCCTGCGCATGCCCTGCCGCATCGAGACGATCCGGCCGCTCGACGTGAAGGCGTTGCGTGCCAGCGAGAAGGAGATGCGCGAAGCCGCCGCGGTGGAACGCAAATCCTGATGCGAGGCCCGTTCCCGCGGCGTCGAAGCTGCGGTAAGCAAGCCCGGCCCTGGCTACGCCTCGGGCACGTAGCCTGCGGGTTTGTCCGCGCCGCCGGAGAACAGGAACTTCTCCAGCTCGGTTTCCAGGAAGGACCGGTGTTTCGGGTCGCGCGGAGACAGGCGGTTCTCGTTGATCAGCATGGTCTGGTGCGCCAGCCAGGCGGCCCATGCCGGCTTGCCGATGTTGGCGAAGATGCGCTTGCCAAGCTCGCCCGGGTAGGGCACGAAATCCAGCCCCTCCGCATCGCGTTGTTCGTAGTGGCAGAAGACGGTGCGAGACATCGGTCAGTTCCCCAGCAGTTTTCGGATCGGCGCGGGCAGGCCCAGCGAAGCGAGTTCGCCACGCGCGACCCAGCGCAGCATTTGACCCGTACCGGCTACGGGATCCTCATTGTCGCGCACCCTGTCGCGCAGGGCGACCTTGCGCAGGCGTAGCGGCTGCAGGTGCAGGCGGTAATGACTGAAGGTGTGCACGATGGGCGGCAGTTCCTCGGCCGCGTCGTAGTCGCCCTTCACTTCCCGGGCGAACCAGTCGCGCAGCGCGCTGTCGGTATCGGCCTGCGGCAATGTCCACAGCGAGGACCAGATGCCCGTGTCGGGGCGACGCTGCAGCAGGATCTCGCCAGCCGCATTCTCCAGCCACAGCGCCATCGCCTCGCGCTCCGGCAATGTCTTCGAGGGCTTGGACGTGGGCAGCACCTGGGTGAGCCCTTCGCGGCGCGCCACGCAGTCGTCCTGCAGTGGGCACACGGCGCAGGCCGGCTTCGCCCGCGTGCACAGCGTGGCGCCGAAGTCCATCTGCGCCTGCGTGTAGTCGGCCAGGCGGCCGTCGGGCACGTCACGCAGGTGCCGGTCCGCCAGCGCCCACAGTTGCTTTTCCACCGCCGGCAGGGCGGGCCAGCCGGCGATGCCGTGGAAGCGCGTCAGCACGCGTTTGACGTTGCTATCGAGGATGGGGAAACGGCCGTTCCACGCCTGCGCCAGGATCGCGCCGGCGGTGCTGCGCCCGATTCCCGGCAAGGCATGCAATGCATCGAAGTCGCGCGGAAGGTCGCCGCCGTGTCCGGCCACGCAGGCCTTCGCCGCGGCATGCAGGTTGCGCGCGCGGGCGTAGTAGCCCAAGCCGGCCCAGTGAGCCATCACGTCGTCGGCAGGCGCGGCAGCCAGGTCGGGCAGGGTGGGGAAGCGCTCGACGAACCGCAGGAAGTACGGGATGACCGTGGTCACCTGGGTCTGCTGGAGCATGATTTCCGACAGCCACACGCGATACGGCGTACGCGGGTGTTGCCACGGCAGGTCGTGGCGGCCGTGGCGGTCGAACCATCCCAGCAGGCGATGGGCGAAGGAGATGGCGCTGCTCACGCGGGACGACCCGTGTGAGCGACATCAGTCGCGATCGGGCGCCACGACTTCGTCATCGCGACTGACGTAGCTCCCGCAAGAAGTGGCTCGAGGTCAGCTGCCACCCAGCGCTTCCGGCAGCAGCGCGTCGACGAACGATTCCGCATCGAACACCCGCAGGTCTTCCAAGCGTTCGCCGATGCCGGCATAACGGATCGGAATGCCGAACTCGCGTGCCAGCGCGAACACCACGCCGCCCTTGGCCGTGCCGTCCAGCTTGGTGACCACCAGCCCGGTGACGCCGACAGCGGCATGGAACTGGCGCAGCTGCGAGAGCGCGTTCTGCCCCGTGGTGCCGTCGATGACCATCAGCACCTCGTGCGGTGCGCCCGCGTCGAGCTTGGCCAGCACGCGGCGGATCTTGCCGAGCTCGTTCATCAGGCCGGTCTGCGTGTGCAGGCGGCCGGCAGTGTCGGCGATCAGCACGTCGAAGCCGCGCGACTTGGCCGATTGCAACGCGTCGAATGCGACCGATGCGGCATCCGCATCCTGGCCCTGCGCGACGACGGGCACGCCGTTGCGCTCGCCCCAGGTCTGCAGCTGGGCGACCGCGGCGGCACGGAAGGTGTCGCCGGCAGCCAGCATCAGGCTGTGCCCGTCCTGCTTGAAGCGCCGCGCGAGCTTGCCGATGGTGGTGGTCTTGCCGACGCCGTTCACGCCGACGGTCAGGACGACAAAGGGCTTGCGGGTCGCATCGATCACCAGCGGTCGGGCGACCGGTGCGATCAGCGCGATCAGGTCCGCGCGAAGCGCCTTCAACAGAGCCTGTGCATCGGCGAACTCGCGCTGCTTCATGCGCTTGCGCAGGTCCTCGATGAGGCCGGTGGTAGCCGGTACGCCGACGTCGGCGGAGAGCAGGGCGGTTTCGATCTCATCCAGCAGGTCGTCGTCCAGGCGCGGGTTGCGCGTGAACAGGCCGGCCAATCCCAGTGCTGCGCTGGTGCGGCGCAGGCGGTCGCGCCAGCCGGGCTTGCCGGCCTCGGCGGCGGGCGGCAAGGGGGCGCCGCCTGCGCCCTGACCCGGATCTTCCGTCGGTGCCGGGATGGGAGCTTCGCGTGTCGGGCCAGGGCCGGCATCGCTCGCCCCTTCCCCGCTGGCGGGCGCTGAGGACGCCTCCAGGTCCGGCAGCGACTCCGCCGGCGCCCGCGGGAAGGCGGCAGCGAGTTCTTCGGGGCTGATACGGGTCTGGGCGGCGTCCTGGCCGTCCTGGGGCTTCTTGCGGCGGAAAAAACCGATCATTGCGGGGGGGATCTAAAAGAGGGGGACATGCTACCACCGGGGTGTTCCGCGCCCATGGATGGCGGCTAAAGACGCTCCGCTTGCCGCCGATAAGGACAGCAGGAATCCGTTTGGAGCTCATCCATGTCCAGCATGGCCGGCATTGCCGCCTCGGGCCTGCGCGCCGCGTCGCTGGGCATGCAGGCGGCCGCCCACAACGTGGCCAACCTGGCGACACCGGATGCGACGCGCCAGGGTGTGGCGTTGTCGGCGCTGGCGGGTGGGGGCGTGCAGGCGCAGCCGGTTGACGCCGCGGGCGACCCCGCCGCACCGATCGAAGACATGGCGGCAATGCTCGGTTACCGCGTACTGGCCGATGCCAGCGTGTTCGTGCTGAAAGTGGCGGACCAGACGCTGGGCAGCCTGCTGGACGTCCGCGCCTGATCCCCTGCCGCTGACCGCGCCCACGCAATCGCGGACAATGGGCGCCATGGAATCCACGCCCACCCGTTCGCCCGCATGAGGCCGCCTGCCACCAGGCCCGGCCCGGCGCGTGCACCCGTGGGCAACATCCGCATCATTGGGGGACGCTGGCGCGGCACGCGGCTGCCAGTGCCCGACCGGCCCGGACTGCGCCCCAGCAGCGACCGTGTGCGCGAAACGCTGTTCAACTGGCTGATGCCGGCCTTGCCCGGTGCGCGCGTGCTGGACCTGTTCGCCGGTACCGGGGTGCTGGGCCTGGAAGCGCTGTCGCGTGGCGCCGCCCATGCCACGCTGGTCGAGCGCGACCCGGGCCTGGCCCGCGCGCTGGACGAAGCGGTGGCGCGGCTGTCGGCACGGGAGAATGCCGTGGTGCAGGCGCAGGATGCCCTGGTCTGGCTGGGCCGGGCCGGGGCCGGCTTCGACATCGTGTTCCTCGATCCGCCGTTCGCCGATGGCCTGTGGGAACAGGCCGTCGCGCGCCTGCCCCCGCACCTGGCGCCCGGTGCCTGGGTCTACGTGGAGTCGCCCGCCGACATCGTGCCCGGCGTGCCCGCCGGATGGGCGCTGCACCGGGAGGGCCGTAGCCGCGACGTGCGCTTCGCCCTGTACCGGACCCCCGCCGGGCAAGGCGCTGCTACACTTCGCCCCGACGATTCGCCGGCGACGACTGAATGACTGTGGCACGCAACCGGACGGCGGTTTATCCCGGCACGTTCGACCCGATCACCAATGGCCATATCGACCTGATCGACCGCGCCGCGCCGCTGTTCGAACGGGTGGTGATCGGCGTGGCGGAAAGCCCCGGCAAGGGTCCGGCCCTGCCGCTGGCGCAGCGCGTGGCGCTGGCCCGCGACGCGGTGGCCAAGCATGCACACGTGGAAGTGCTCGGTTTCGACAGCCTGCTGGCCCACTTCGTCAAGGATGTGGGCGGCGGAGTGCTGCTGCGCGGCCTGCGCGCAGTGTCGGACTTCGAATACGAATTCCAGCTGGCCAGCATGAACCGCCACCTGATCCCCGAAGTCGAGACGCTGTTCCTGACGCCAGCCGAGCAGTACGGCTTCATCTCCTCGTCGCTGGTGCGCGAGATCGCACGGCTCGGCGGGGATGTTTCCGGCTTCGTGCCGCCGGGCGTGGCCGCCGCGCTGCAGGCGCAGTGGCAGCGCGGCCGCCATGGCGCATAGACACTCATACCAACAACAGTTCCAACAGGAGGGGGAAGACCCATGAAGAACATCGCAACCCGTATGCTGCTGATCGCGTGCCTCGTCGTGCCGTTCGCGGCATGCAAGAAGCAGGAAGAAGCCCCGGCTGAAGCGCCGGCCGCCGCGCTGGTCGCGCCGACCACCACCGGCGACGGCGAGTGGAAGGAGTACCTGAGCAAGGTCGTCGACAACAACATGGGCACCATCACCAACACGCCCTACGTCTACTACCTGCCGGCCGAAACCGATCCGGAATTCGAAGCCAAGTATGGCCGCCAGCTGGAGCAGGCCAAGGGTGCCGTGGCACGTGGCGTGAGCAGCGGCAACCTGATCGCGTTCGGTTCGCCGAGCAGCGCCAAGATCGCCGACCTCGCCGTGGCCGCCTTCACCGGCGTCGAAGCGGACAGCTTCAAGGGCGTGCGCGTGCTGTTCATCGGCCAGGCGGCCGACAGCGAGCGCGTCAAGGCTGCCGTGACCCCGAGCAGCGCCGAATACGTGTTCGTCGAAGCCAAGTGAGCTGTCCGCGCGTGGCCGCTCCGGCGGCCACGCCTTGGCGGAAAGGCCATCCCCGCGGTTTTCAACAGCCGAATGGCTGGTCAAGCGGGGATCCAGTGACTTCGAGCGAGCGTACCCGGCGTGACCGATGTGCGACGCAGGGCGACCGGCCTCCGGTGCCTCGGTTGAACACCGGAACGCAAGTCACTGGGACCCGGCCTCCGCCGGGATCACGGTAAACGGAACATGTCCCTCAAGATCAACGAACTCTGCGTCAACTGTGATGTCTGCGAGCCCGCCTGTCCCAACCAGGCCATCTCGATGGGCGAGAGCATCTATGTGATCGATCCGGCGCGCTGTACCGAATGCGTCGGCCATCATGACGAACCGCAATGTGTCGTCGTCTGCCCGGTGGAGTGCATCGATCCCGATCCGGCGTATCCTGAGACCCACGAAGAGCTGCTGGCCAAGATGCTCCGGCTGCAGGTGGTCTGACTTTCAGACCCCGCGCGTTCTTCGTCCCGGTTCCCGTCCAGGAGAAGTCGTGATCTTCCTTCGCATCGCCCTGCTGTCTTTCGTTTCCTTCGTCTCCCTTGTCCCCGCCGTGCTGGCCGCCGATGGCGCGAACCGCTCGGCAGCGACCCATCCCCCCGGCACCGCCATCGCCAGCGCGCATGATCTGGCCACGCAGGCGGGCCTGCAGATCATCGCGCAGGGCGGCAATGCCTTCGACGCCGCCATCGCGGTGTCCTCCACGCTGTCGGTGGTCGAGCCGATCAGCTCCGGCCTGGGCGGCGGCGGCTTCTTCCTGCTGCATGATGGCAAGACGGGCAAGGATGTCTTCATCGATGCGCGCGAAACCGCGCCGGCGGCGGCAACACCCGACAAGTATCTGCTGCCCAACGGGGACTTCAATCGCGACCGTGCGGAGAACGGGCCCTGGGCGGCCGGCATTCCGGGCCTGCCGGCCGCATTCGTGCACCTCGCCGAAAAATACGGCCGCCTTCCGCTGGAAACATCGCTCGCACCCGCCATCCGTGTCGCACGCGAGGGCTTCCCGGTCTATGCAAGGCTTGCCCGCGGTTATGCGGCGCGGCGCGAGGTGATGGAACGCTACAAGGGCACGCGCGAGGTATTCCTTGCCGGTGGGAAGCCGCTGCAGGAAGGTGACCTGTTCCGGCAGCCCGATCTGGCACGCACCCTGGAGCGATTGGCCGCGCAGGGCTTCGATGGTTTCTACCGCGGTGAAACGGCCAAGCGGTTGCTGGCCGGCGTGAAGGCCGAAGGCGGCCAGTGGACCGCGAAGGAACTGGCCGGTTACCGCGTTCGCGAACGCGAACCGCTCCGGCTCAAGTACAACGAATGGAACATCACCACCGCGCCGCCGCCGTCCTCCGGTGGCGTGGCGCTGGCGCAGATGCTGCAGATCCTGGATGCGTACGATCTGGCGAAGATGGACGAGGCGCAGCGCACCCACCTGGTGGTGGAGTCGATGCGTCGCGCCTTCCGTGACCGCACCTTCTACCTGGGCGATCCGGACTTCGTCGACATCCCGATGCAGACGCTGACCAGCCCGTTCTATGCCGCGGGCCTGCGCGCGACCATCAACCCGCGCAAGGCGACGCCCAGCGACCTGCTGTCGGGCGAACAGACACCGCTGGAAGACGAAGAGACCACGCACTTCTCCATCATCGATGCCGAAGGCAACCGCGTCGCGGCGACGCAGACGGTCAACCTGCTGTTCGGTTCCGGGCTGGTGGCGCCGGGTACCGGCGTGCTGCTGAACAACGAAATGGACGATTTCGCCCTCAAGCCCGGCACCCCCAATGCCTTCGGCGTCATGGGTTTCGAGGCCAATGCGCCGGAGCCCGGCAAGCGCATGCTCAGTTCGATGACGCCCACGTTCATGGAATCGCCGCAGAAGGTGGCGGTGCTGGGTACGCCGGGCGGCAGCCGCATCATCACCATGGTGCTGCTGGGCGTGCTGGGCTACGACGCAGGACTGGAAGCGCAGCAGGTAGCGGCGCTGCCCCGGTTCCACCACCAGTGGATGCCCGATCTGATCGAGGTCGAAAGCGAGGCGCTGTCGCCCGCCACCCGGCAGACGCTGGAAGCCATGGGCCATCGTTTCAAGGTGGCGGGATACGCCGCACAGGGTGGCCGCGGTTCCAGCCACGTGTGGGGCAACCTGCAGACGGTGGAATGGGACAAGGCCACCAACGTGCTGAGCGGCGGCAGCGACCCGCGCAGCCCGGTGGGCTCGGCGAAGGTGGTGGAATCCGCCAGCCCCTGAACAGGGGCGCGGCGCCCCTGTGGGAGCGACGCAAGTCGCGACTGCACGCCGTGCAGGCACGTGACGAGTGGCGCGTGCGGTTCAGACGGTCGCCCGATGCACCGGTACTGGCGTTTCCAGGGAGCGGTCGCGACTTGCGACGCTCCTACAGGGCAGAACGCAGGCGTAGAATCAGCCTCATGAAACTCTGGTCATTGCTGGGCAACTCCCAGAAACTCGACGGCGGCGCGATGTTCGGCAACGCGCCGCGCGCGATGTGGGAGAAATGGTCACCTCCGGATGCGCAGAACCGCATCGAGCTGGCCTGCCGCGCACTGCTCGCCACGCCGCTGAACGGGCGGACCGTGTTGTTCGAAACGGGCATCGGTGCCTTCTTCGAACCCAAGATGCGTGAGCGCTTCGGTGTGCAGGAGGAGCGCCACGTGCTGCTCGATTCGCTGCAACAGGCCGGCTTCTCGCACGAGGACGTCGACGTGGTGGTGCTCAGCCACCTGCATTTCGACCATGCCGGTGGCCTGCTTGCACCGTGGCAGGAAGGTCGTGCAGCGGAACTGCTGTTCCCCAATGCCACGTTCGTGGTGGGCGCCGGGCATTGGCAGCGCGCCTTGCAGCCGCATCCACGCGATCGCGCCAGCTTCATCCCGGAACTGCAGGGACTGCTGGAAGCCAGCGGCCGGCTGGAACTGGTGGCCGGTGATCGATCCCGCGCACTCGGCGACAGCGTGCGTTTCAGCTTCAGTGACGGCCATACGCCCGGCCTGATGCTGGCGGAGATCGTCGGCCCCGAGCGCATCGATGGTCAGCCGCACGGCGGCGTGGTGTTCTGTGCCGACCTGATTCCCGGTCGTTCCTGGGTGCACGTGCCCATCACCATGGGCTACGACCGCAATGCCGAACTGCTGATCGACGAAAAGCGCGCCTTCCTGGAAGACAAGCTCGCGCGCAACGTCCATCTGTTCTTCACCCACGATCCGGGCTGCGCGCTGGCGCAGGTGACCCGCGACGGGAAGGGAAAATTCGGCGTCGCGCACGAGGTCGCCGAACTGCACGCGCGCCCGCTGGCGGCGTGAAGCGGAATAATTGAAGTCGTGGGAGCGACGTGAGTCGCGACAGGGTGATGTCTTCGCGACTGACGTCGCGCCCACACCAAGACATTTCGCTATGACGGGAAACTCTCAGCCGATCCGCGTACCGAAGATGCGGTCGCCCGCGTCGCCCAGGCCCGGCAGGATATAGCCCTTGTCGTTGAGGCGCTCGTCGATGGCCGCGGTATACACCTCGACGTCCGGGTGTGCGGCTTCCAATGCCTTCAGGCCCTCGGGAGCGGCGACCAGGAAGATGCCCTTGATCCGCTTCGCGCCGGCCCGCTTCAGCATGTCGATGGTGGCGATGAGCGTGCCGCCGGTGGCCAGCATCGGGTCGAGGATCAGCGCATCGCGTTCCTCCAGCCGCCCCGTCAGCTTCTCGAAGTAGGGCACGGGCTGCAGCGTTTCCTCGTCGCGCTGCAGGCCCACCACGCTGACGCGCGCGGTGGGGATCAGCGCCAGCACGCCGGGCAGCATGCCCAGGCCCGCCCGCAGGATGGGCACCAGGGTGATCTTGGCGCCGGCGATCTTCTTCACTTCGACAGGTCCGGCCCAGCCCGCCATCGTCTCGGTGGTGAGCTCGAGGTCGGCCGTGGCCTCGTAGGCCAGCAGCGTGCCCAGCTCGGTCACCAGCTCGCGGAAATCCTTGGTGTTCAGGCCTGCGTTTCGCAGCAGGCCGATCTTGTGCTGGACGAGCGGGTGGCGGACTTCGACGGTCTTCATGGCGGCCTGCGGCGGGATGCGGTGCCGGAAGTCTGCATCAAACCTGGCAATCCCACAAAACAGGAAGCCGGCTTTCGCCGGCTTCCGTCTTGCAACCGCAACAGGTGGGTCAGAACGCCCAGCGCATGACCAGCTGGTAGCTCGGCCCGGCCTCTTCGGTTTCCAGTTCGTACTCGTCGTAGTCGCGGTCGATCTGGTCCTGCAGGGTGTTGAACTTGTCGAAGAACTCGTCCTTGCTGGCATCCAGAAGATTGTTGGCGCTCAGCCGCAGCGACACGTTCGTACCGAAGCGCTTCTCGACGAAGACGTCCAGTTCGCCGCCGTAGCGGATGATGGCCTCCTCGCCCAGCAGGCGCGTGTAGGCGTCGCCCTGCTTGCGATAGGTCGCGCCGAAGCTGGTGCCCCAGGCCGGGATGTCGTGGATGAACCCGACGTTGTAGACATACTTGGCCTGGTCGTTGAAGCGGCGCTCGCCCAGGAAGTCATCGACCTCGGACTTCACCCACGAGTAGTTGGCGAAGATGCCGGTGTTCTCCAGGCCGATGGCCGACAGCGGCGTCGACACGTCGAACTCGTAACCGTAGACCTTGCCGTCGCCGACGTTCGACGAGGTATACAGCCAGCTTTCCGCCGGCTCCTGCGCCATGGCATCGGCCAGGTCGACGGCGTCGCCGTCCTCGATCAACTCTTCCCAGATGTCCTGCATCTCTTCGCTGGGCACGCCGGTATTGACGATCTCGATGAGGTCCTTGACGTCGCGATAGAAGAAATTCAGCCCGACCACGCCCTTGCGGCCCAGGCGGTGTTCGAAGCCGAGGTCCAGTCCGTTGGCGGTTTCCGGGTCCAGCTCCGGGTTGCCGATGTAGTCGTTGTCGCCGAACTCGCCGTCCAGCAGGGCGGGCAGCAACTCGTTGAAGTTGGGGCGCTTGACGGTCTTGGCCAGCGACAGGCTGATGCGGTCCGCCTCGCCCAGGTTCCAGCGCAGGTTCACCGACGGCAGCAGTTCGTTGTAGTCCTTGCTGACGCGGCCTTCGCTTTCCTCGTCCTCGAGGTATTCCACCTCGGACTTGGTGGTCTCATAGCGCAGGCCGGCTTCCCATGAGAAGGCTTCGCCCTTGCCGCTGAGCATGATGAACGGGTCGAGGCGCTTCTCCTCGATCACCGAGGCCACGCTGCCGTCCAGTTCATAGTCCGCCAGGGATGCCGGGGTTTCGTCTTCCTCCTCGGCCTCCCACTCGTAGCTCACGTTCAGGCCTTCGCGCTTCTTGGTGCGATAGTCCACGCCGAACTCCAGTTCGGCGCCGCCGAGCGGACGCGCGTGGGTCAGACGGAAACCGGTCTCGGCATCCTTGGCGGTCACGGATTCGGCGCTGTAGACGGTCTCGTCCCATTCGGCGTCCGCGGGAATGCTCCAGGTGTCATCCCAGTTTTCCGCACCGCTCACGTAGACCTGTTCGCCCTCGGTGGTGGCCTGCGAATTCTCGAAGCGCGCGTAGTCCAGGCTCACGGCGGTGGTACCGCCCGCCATGTCGAACTTGTATTCCGCGCCCACGCCGTAGTTCTTCTGGTCGTACGGGTCCAGGCCCGGCACGCGGATGTTGATGGTCTCGTCATCGTCCAGTTCCTCTTCGAACGACACCTCGGTGACGTCGCGATCGGTCTTGACGTAGAAGCCGTCGATGCTGAAACGGCCCGTGTCGCCGACATCCGCGGTGTAGGACAGGTTGGCCGAATAGTCGCGGCCGTCCTTCACCTCGGTCTGGTCTTCCCAGCTGACTTTCTCTTCCTGGGTGTTGTCGGTGAAGCGGTCGGAGCGCTTGGTCTTGGCGCGGTACCGGTCCTGCACGTTGATGCCGGCCAGCAGGCGCCCACCGAGCGCTTCGAAAGAGGTGACGGCGCCGAAGGTCGGGTTGACCTCGCCATCGTCCCAGCGGTTCACGCCGACACGGATGTAGCTGCCGGTGAACTCGTATGCGTCGCGCAGCACGATGTTGATCGCACCGGCGATGGCGTCGCCGCTGCGGTTGGCGCTGGCGCTGCGCTTGATCTCGATGTGATCGACCATTTCCGCCGGGATGCGGTCGACGTAGAACGAGCGGTCGTCACCGGCACCCGGCACCTTCTTGCCGTTGATCAGCACCTGGGTGTAGCCGCCACCCAGGCCGCGCAGCTGCACGCCGTCGTATTCCATGATGTCCGAGCCGACGAAGCCGACGCCGGGCACGCGCTTCAGCATGTCACCGACGGTATTCGGCTCGAAACGCTGGAAGTACTCCAGGTCGTAGACCAGGGTCGGCGCGATGTCATCGGTGCGGTCGCGGTAGGCGATCTCGCCTTGCACCACCACGGTGTCCAGTTGCTTGGGATCGCCCGCGACACCGGCGTCCGGCGCCTGGTTCTGGGCGGTGGCGGCGAAGCTGGCCGGCAGCAGGGCAGCGCAGAACAGCACCTGCGAGAGCGAGGCGGCCAAGGCATTGCGTTTCATCGTGTGTCGTCCCCGTGACGAAAGTAAACGGCACTTTGTAAGCACGTCACATGGCGGCAACATGACACGCAGGTTCCCGTCGCATGACAGGTATCCGCGTGTCGTGCGTTGACACGAAAGCGTCACGAAGCCTGCGTAGAACATGACCGTTTGTTGACGCCTTCATGTCATGGGGAACCCATTGAAACCACGCCTTGCCTTGCTTGCAGTCCCGCTCCTGATCGCCGCGTGCGGCGGCAAACCCGCCACGCCGGCCACGCCCGTGGCGGAATCCGCCGCGCAGGTGCGCGAGAAGGAGCCGGACGAGAACGTCGAGAAGGACCCGCTGCTCAGCGAGGCGAAGATCGCCCACGTCGTCGTGCCCGAAGCCTTCATCACGGCGGCCACGCCGGCCGAGAACGTCGATTCACCGGCCAGCTGGCGTGCGGCGGACGGCACGCGCTGGTTGATCGCCACCGCCAAGGACACCCACCGCCTGGTCGTCTACGACGGCAGCACCGGCAAGCAACTGCGCACCGTTTCCGGTCCGGGCAGCGAGCTGGGCCAGATGCAGCGCCCGAACGGGATCGCGGTGATCGACGACCTCGTGCTGGTAGTCGAGCGCGACAACCGTCGCGTGCAGGTCTTCCAGTTGCCCGACTTCAAGCCGCTGCTCGTGTTCGGCGCGGAAGACCTGAAGCAGCCGTACGGCCTGTGGGTGCGCCCGCAGAAGGATGCCTACGAGGTGATCGTCAGCGACAACTACATGTCGCCGCAGAACGAAGACGCGCCGCCGCCGCTGGCCGAACTGGGCCAGCGCTTCAAGCGTTACCACCTGCAGCGCGTGGAAGGCGGCTGGAAGGCCAACCTGGCCGGCGCGTTCGGCGACACGGGCGAGAAGGGCGCGATCCGCATCGCGGAGTCCGTGTTCGGCGATGCGGCAAATGATCGCCTGCTGCTGGCGGAAGAGGATGTCGCCGTCGGCACGCGCCTGCGCGAGTACGGGCTGGATGGCACCTATCGTGGCCGCGACATCGGCGCGGACCTGTTCAAGGCACAAGCCGAGGGCATGGCGCTGGCGCAGTGCTCGGGCGCCACCGGCTACTGGATCGCCACCGACCAGTTCAAGGACCGCAGCGTGTTCCACGTGTTCGATCGCGCGACGCTGGCGTACAAGGGTGCATTCGCCGGCAACAAGACCGCGAACACCGACGGCGTATGGCTGGACCAGAGCGCCGACGCGCGCTTCCCGCAGGGTGCGTTCTACGCCGTCGACGACGACCAGGCCGTGGCGGCGTTCGACTGGCGCGACATCGCCAAGGCCTTGTCGCTGCCGGAGTGCCGCGCCGAATGAAGCGGGCAGGGGATGTGGGGATGAAGTGGGGACTGGCCGTGCTGTTGCTGGGGACCTGCGCGACGACGCTCGCGCAGGAAGTGACGACACGCCAGCCCGAACCGAATACGCGCGTACCGCAGGGCGTCGTACGCTACGCGCCGGGCGGGTTCCCCGACCGGATCGTGGCTTCGCCAGCGCAGGATGCCGCCACCGGCTTTTCGGTGGCGTGGCGCACCGGTACCGTCGTCCGTTCGCCCCGGCTGGAAATCGTCGTCGCCGGTGATTCGCCCGACATGGGCGAGCCTCGGCGGATCAACGCGACGAGCATGCCGCTGAAGACCGAAAACGGCGAAGCCCACCACCATCGCGCGGATATCGACGGCCTGCAGCCGGACACGCTGTATGCGTGGCGCGTGCAGGGCGACCGCACCTGGAGCGCCTGGCACCACACCCGCACGGCCGCCGCTGCAGGCGCACCGCTGACGCTGCTGTACTTCGGCGATACCCAGAACAAGAACGTCAGCCTGACCACGCGGGTCGTGCGCGAAGCGATGCGGGCCGCGCCCGACGCACGCCTGGCGCTGTTCGCCGGCGACCTGGTCAGCGGTGGCGACGGCGAGGACGACAACGAGTGGGGCGAGTGGTTCGAGGCGAACGAAGTGCTGCCGACCTCACTGGTGGTCGCGCCGGCAATAGGCAACCACGAATATTTCGAAGAGTTCGAGGACACGCCGCAGGAACGCCGCGTGCTGGGCGCCCACTGGCCGGTGACATTCGCGCTGCCGGGCAACGGTGTGGCGCAGGCGAAGCGCACGACCTACTGGTTCGACTACCAGGACGTGCGCGTGGTGGTGATCGACGGTACGTCGGCACTGGATCTCGGGACAGCGAAGGCGCAGGCGAGATGGCTGGACGGCGTGCTTGCCGTCAATCCGAAGCGCTGGAGCATCGTGCTGACGCACCAGCCGTTCTTCTCCCCGCGAGAAGGCCGCGACAACGTGCTGCTGCGCCAGCACCTGCTGCCGGTAATCCGCAAACGCAGGGTCGATCTGGTGCTGCAAGGACACGACCACGTCTACGGTCGCCTGAAGAACGAAGCGCCGACGCCGGTGTTCGTCGTGTCCGTCACCGGCGCCAAGCAGTACCGGCTCTCCGACGAGGCGCGCAAGACCATGCGGCCCGTCGCCGAGGATACCCAGCTCTTCCAGGTGCTGCGTTTCGACGGCCCGCGCCTGCGTTACGAAGCGCGCACGGCGACCGGCCGCCTCTACGATGCCTTCGAGCTTGTCGATGGCGAAACGGCGGGCAAGCAGCTCGTCGAGCGCGTGGAAGGCCGCATTGAGGAGCGCACCTGCACCCGTGCCGAGACCCTGAAGGGCCGCGCCGACCGGTGCTGGGAATGACAACCGCCACCGACCGCACCAGGACTTCCCGCATGCGAAAGCGCACCACTCCTTTGCTGCTCGCCATGATGCTCGCCGTGTCGGCGGGCGCCGCGCTTGCACGCGAGGCGCACATCCGCCACCCGTTCCTCGCCGAGCAACCCAAGGCCGCGCCGGAGGAGGTGCTGCTGGCGGTGGAGATCCCCGCCGGCAGCTTCACCAAGTACGAGATCAACGACGAAGGGCTGGTCTTCGTGGACCGGTTCCAGTCGATGCCGGTGGCGTATCCGGCCAACTACGGCTCGATGCCGCGCACGCTGGCCGGCGATGGCGATCCGCTGGACGCCCTGGTGCTGACGCGCGAGCCGCTGCATCCGGGCGTGCTGGTGAAGTTCCGACCGATCGGCGTGCTGCGGATGCTCGACGACGGCAAGCACGACGAGAAGATCATCGGCGTGCCCACCGACAAGGTCGACCCGACCTATGCCGGCATCCGCGACCTGGCCGACCTGCCGGAGATCGAGCGCCAGCGCATCGAGGCGTTCTTCCGCATCTACAAGGACCTGCCGAAGGGGCGCAATCCGGTGCAGCTCAACGGCTACGGAGATGCAAAGGAAGCCAAAGCGCTGATCCAGGCCTCGCTGGAACGCTTCGCCACGCAGAAGCCGTAAGGCGAAGCGGGCGGCTGCAGGAAAGAAAAAGGCGAGCCGAAGCTCGCCTTTTTCGTGCAGCGTCCGCGGAGATCAGGCCGCCGCAGCCTGGCTGATGCGAGGGCCTTCTCGCAGCGCCTTGCCCACCATGCCGACCAGCAGGTCGAGTTCTTCGCCGTCGATGGCGAAATGCGGGGTGAAACGCAGCGAATTGACACCGCCATGGATGACGTTCAGGCCCTGCTGGCGCAGCCACTCCTCGGTGGAGCCGGCGCCGTAGCACTTGAAGGCCGGCGACAGTTCGCACGAGAACAGCAGGCCAGTGCCCTGCACGTTGGTGATCAGGCCGCCGAGCTCCGCCTGCAGCTTCTGCAGCTTCTGCACTGCTTCGACACCGCGCTTGCGGATGTTCTCGCGTACCTGCGGGGTCAGCTGCGCCAGCGTGGCACAGGCGACGTCGAGCGCGCGCGGGTTGGTCGTCATGGTGTTGCCGTACACGCCCTTGCGGTACAGGCCGGCGGCGCGCTCGTTCACGGCCAGAACCGACAACGGGTACTGCGCGGCGTTCAGCGCCTTGGAGTAGGTCTCCATGTCCGGCGCATCCAGACCTTCGAAGCCCGGGTAGTCGACGATGGACAGCACGCCATGGGCGCGCAGGCCGGCCTGGATCGAATCGACCAGGAACAGGCTGCCATGGCTGCGGGTCAGTTCGCGCGCGGCGGCGTAGAACGCCGGCGGCACCGAGCGGCCCGGGTCGCCTTCGCCCATCACCGGCTCCAGAAACACGGCTTCGACGAACCAGCCCTTGGCCTCCGCATCGGCGAACGCCTGCTTCAGCGCGTCCACGTCGTACGGCGGGATGGCGATGACCGAATCCTCGCCGCGGTAGCTGGCCAGGTGCTGCTGGTAGGACTTGCGCGAGGAATCCGAATACAGCGCCGGGCGTTCGGTGCGGCCGTGGAAGCTGCCCTTCACCACGATGCGCTTGATGGTGCGGCCGGCATGGCGGCCGTCCGGATCGGTCATCAGCTTGCTGTTGATGTCGGCAATGCGTGCGGCCAGGCCGACGGACTCGGAGCCGGAGTTCAGGCACAGGAACTTCGCGAACGGACAACCGCCGCGGGTGTGGCCGATTTCCTTGCGCAGGGCGCGGTCGAAGCGCAGCTGCGACAGGCTGGGCGTCATGATGTTGGCCATCGCCTGCGGGCGCGCCATCGCGTCCAGCACGGCGGCGGGGGTGTGGCCGAAGCCGAGCATGCCGTAGCCGCCGGCGTCGTACAGCACCGCGCCTTTGAGGGTGACCACCCACGGGCCGCGCGCGGCCAGGGCGATGTAGGGGTTGATGGCGTCGTCGGCGTAGAAGTTGACGTAGCCGGACTGCACCGCGCGCAGCTGCTCGGCTTCGTCCAGGTCGAACAGTTCGGCGAACTCGTCCTTCAGCCGGGCATGTTCGGCCGCCGCGGCGTCGATGACCGCCGTCAGGTCCGGATGGGTCTTTGCCAGGCGCTCGATGGTGGCATCGTCCAGGCCGTGGGTCAGGCGTTCGCCCTGATGGGCGCGCAAGGGGGCAAGCGGGTCGGTCAGGGCCATGGCGGTCTCCGGCGGAAGCCTCAAACATCCCATTATCGGGATAAATTCGTCGCTTGGAAGTTGTGATATGCGCAGATTTAAGGGATATTTCGTCGAATCGACGAAACCGGCCCTTCAGAATGAAGCTGACCCGCGCTGACGAACAACTCCTCTCGCTGCTGCGGGAGAACGCCCGCGCCTCCACCGCCCTCATCGCACGCCGGCTGGACCTGTCGCGGACCACGGTGCAGAGCCGCATCGACCGGCTCGAGCGCGAGGGCGTGATCAGCGGCTACACGGTCCGCCTGCATGACGAATACGAACGGGGGACCATCCGCGCCCACATCATGATCACCGTGCTGCCAAAACAGATGACGTCGGTGGTGGCCGCGCTGCGGGCGATGCCGGAATTGCGCTCCCTGCAGTCGGTCAGCGGAGCTTACGACCTGGTGGCGATCGGCGCGGTACCGACCGTCAGCGACATGGACGTGCTGACCGACCGGATCGGCGCCATCGACGGCGTTGGCCGGACCACCTCGTCCATCGTGCTGTCCACCAAGTTCGAACGCTAGCCGGGCAGGGGCGAGGGCCGCCTCACGTACAATGCACGCCCCCGCCAGGCGCGGCGCGATGCGCCGGCCGGCCCCAGGTTCTCCCCCGTGAAGAAGTCCGATTTCCATTTCGACGTGCCCGATTCGCTGATCGCGCAGGCGCCGTTGCCCGAGCGTTCCGCCAGCCGCCTGCTGGTGGTGCCCGCGGGCCAGGCGCCGTTCGCGGATCGCCATGTGCGCGACCTGCCCGAATGGCTCAAGGCCGGCGACCTGCTGGTGTTCAACGACACCCGGGTGATCCCGGCGCGGCTGTTCGGCCAGAAGGCCAGCGGCGGCCGGGTCGAGATCCTGATCGAGCGCCTGTTGCCGGACAACGCGGCGCGGGCACAGGTGGGGGCCAGCAAGTCGCCCAAGCCGGGCAGCCGCATCCAGCTGGATGCCGGTGGCGAGGCGGAGGTGCTGGGCCGCGACGGCGAGTTCTACCAGTTGCGCTTCCATGTGCCGGACTCGCTGGAAAGCTGGCTGCTTTCCGCCGGACGCCTGCCGCTGCCGCCCTATATCCAGCGCGACCCCGGCAAGGACGACGACGAACGCTACCAGACCGTGTTCGCACGCGAACTGGGTGCCGTCGCCGCGCCCACCGCCGGCCTGCATTTCGACGACGCATTGCTGGCGACGCTGCGCGACCGCGGCGTGGAATTCGGCCACGTCACCCTGCATGTGGGCGCGGGTACCTTCCAGCCGATGCGCGTGGACAATATCCATGAGCACCACATGCACAGCGAGTGGCTCAACGTGGGGCCTGCGCTGGTCGAACAGGTGCGGGCCGCGCGTGCGCGCGGCAACCGCGTCATCGCCGTGGGCACCACGGTCGTGCGCGCGCTGGAATCGGCGATGCGGGAGGGCGAGCTGCAGCCGTTCGCCGGCGAGACCCGCATCTTCATCTTCCCCGGCTACCGCATCCGCAGCGTGGACGCGATGGTCACCAACTTCCACCTTCCGGAGAGCACGCTGCTGATGCTGGTCAGCGCGTTTGCCGGCAAGGCGCGCGTGTTCGCCGCCTACGAGCATGCGGTGCGCGAGCAGTACCGCTTCTTCTCCTATGGCGACGCGATGCTGCTGTTCCCGCAGGACGATGCGGCAGGGGTAGGGCAGCCGGATGCGCCTTGATTTCACGGCGCTGGGCGCGGCCGAAGCCTATCGCTGGCTGACCGCCACGGTCACGCCGCGGCCCATTGCCTGGGTTTCCACGCGCTCGGCCGAAGGGGTCGACAACCTGGCGCCTTTCAGTTTTTTCCAGGTGGTCTGCGATGCGCCGCCCACGCTGATGCTGTCGATCAGCCTGCGCGACGATGGCAGCCGGAAGGACACGCTGCGCAATGCGGAGCGCAGCGGCGAGCTGGTGATCCAGCTGGTATCGAAGGCACAGGCCGAAGCGATGAATGCGAGCTCGGCCATGCTGCCGCACGATGCCAGCGAATTCGTGCAGGCCGGCATTGCCGGCGTCCCGGCGGAGCGCGTTGCGGCGCTGCGTGTGGTGGGTGCGCCGGTGGCCTACGAATGCCGCGTCGCCGACATCATGCCGTATCCGGCCGGACGGCCTCGCCACCATCTGGTGTTCGCGGAGGTGTTGATGGCGCACGTCGACGACGCCGTGCTGGCCGATCCGCGCCATGTCGCCCCGGCATTGCTGGACCTGGTCGGGCGCTTGGGCGGCAGCCTGTATGCCACCACCCGCGACACCTTCAGCATGACCCGGCCGCGCTGAGTGCGCGCTCCCACTCCATCCGACGCACGAACAAGCAGATCGCCATGTCCCGAATGAGTTTCCAGAAGCTGGGCCAGGATGGCACCGCGCGACGCGGCCGCCTGACCTTCCCGCGCGGCACCATCGAGACGCCGGCGTTCATGCCCGTGGGCACGTATGGCTCGGTGAAGGGCATCCTGCCCGAGCACATCAAGGACCTCGGCGCGGAGATCATCCTCGGCAACACCTTCCACCTGTACCTGCGGCCCGGCCTGAAGGTGATGGAGGCGCATGGCGGCCTGCATGGTTTCGCGCGCTGGGACAAACCCATCCTGACCGACTCGGGCGGATTCCAGGTGTTCTCGCTGGCGCACCGCCGCAAGATCACCGAGGGCGGCGTGACCTTCGCTTCGCCGGTGGACGGCAGCAAGGTGTTCCTGGGGCCCGAGGAAAGCATGCACATCCAGCGCGTGCTGGGCTCGGACATCGTGATGATCTTCGACGAATGCCCACCGGTGAACGTCGATGGCAAGCCGGTGGATCCGCGCGTGGTGGAGCGCTCCATGGAGCTCTCGCTGCGCTGGGCCGAGCGCTCCAAGCGCGCCCACGAGGGCAACGACGCCGCCCTGTTCGGGATCGTGCAGGGCGGGGTGCACCCTGAGCTGCGCTCGCGCTCGGCGGAAGGACTGAAGGCGATCGGCTTCGACGGCTACGCGATCGGCGGCCTGGCGGTGGGCGAAACCGAGGACGAGCGCAACGCGATGCTCGACCATGTGCATCCGCTGCTGCCGGAGGACCGGCCGCGCTACCTGATGGGCGTGGGCCGACCGGAGGACCTGGTGGAAGCGGTGGCGCGCGGGGTGGACATGTTCGACTGCGTCATGCCCACCCGCAATGCGCGCAACGGCCACTATTTCACCTCGTCAGGCACGGTACGCATCCGCAATGCCAAGTACGAGCACGACCTGCAGCCCATCGAGCCCGGATGTGGCTGCTATGCCTGCCGCAACGGCTTCACCCGCAGCTACCTGCGCCACCTGGACCGCTGCAACGAGATGCTGGCGCCCATGCTGGGCACGCTGCACAACCTCTGGTACTACCAGCAGGTCATGGCCGGCATGCGCGCGGCCATCGAGCAGGGGCGGTTCCTGGACTTCCGTGCCGGGTTCTATGCGGCCCGCGGGATGGCCGTTCCCCCGCTGCAGGGGAGTTGACCGGCACGGTACCGGGAACCATCCCGCGGCGGTGCGGTCTCTTCCGGTTCGGGGCCGGGGATGGCCCGGACGGGGATGGGCCCCGCGTGGCATAATCCCCGGCTGCTTTTCAATTCTGAATGGATAAGTCCATGAATCTGCTTGATTTCTTCATCGCTCCCGCGTTCGCGCAGGCGGCACCCGCGGCCCAGCAGGGCATGGGGGGCTTTGGCCTGCTGATGCCAATCGCCCTGATCGCCATCATGTACTTCCTGATGATCCGTCCGCAGATGAAGCGCGCCAAGGAACACCGCGCCATGCTGGACAAGCTGTCCAAGGGCGACGAAGTCATCACCTCCGGCGGCATCGCCGGCGTGGTCACCGACATCGGCGACAACTTCATCACCGTCGAAGTGGCCGACAACGTGCGCCTGCGCGTGCAGAAGGCCGCCGTGGGCAACGTGCTGCCGAAAGGCACGCTGAAGTCCGCCTGATCCCATCCCCGTAACCTCTGCTGAGCGCATGCCCGCACGGGCGTGCGCGGGTCGCCCCGATGCTTGAATTCCCGCGCTGGAAATATGTCCTGATCCTCGTCGTCGTGCTGGCCAGCGCGCTGTATGCGCTGCCCAACATCTACCCGCAGGATCCTTCCGTACAGATCACCGCCAACCGCGGCTTCGCCATCGACGCCGCCCTGCGCGGCCGTGTCGACGCGGCGCTGAAGTCCGCCGGCGTGCAGGCCAAGGAAGTGGACACGGAGACCGGCAGCATGCTGGTGCGCCTGCCCAGCCTGGATGCGCAGACCAAGGCCAACGACGCGCTGCGGCAGGCACTGGGCGAGGACTACCTGGTGGCGCTGAACCTGGCGTCGACCGTGCCGGACTGGCTGGGCAACGTGGGCGCACGCCCGATGGTGCAGGGCCTGGACCTGCAGGGCGGCGTGCACTTCGTGCTGCAGGTCGACCAGAAGGCGGCGCTGGACAAGCGTGTGGAATCCTACGTGGAAGACACCCGCGTCACCCTGCGCGACAAGCGCATCAAGTACCAGTCGGTGGAGCGTCGTCCGAACAACACCATCGTGGTGACGCTGGCCGAAGGCGAGGACCTGCAGGCCGCGCAGAAGGCGCTGGCGGAAACGCTGAGCTCGCGCAGCAACAATGCCACCGCGCTGACGGGCGGCACCAGCCTGACCTACCAGGCGCTCGGCAACGTGATCACCATCGGCCTGCCCGAGAGCGAGCTTGAGCAGATCGCCGGCGATGCGATCGAGCAGAACCTCACCACGCTGCGCAACCGCGTCAACGAGATCGGCGTGTCCGAGCCCATCATCCAGCGCCAGGGCAACGACCGCGTGGTCGTGCAGCTGCCGGGCGTCCAGGACACGGCCGAGGCCAAGCGCCTGATCGGTGCCACCGCGACGCTGGAGTTCCGCGCCGTGGTGGAAGGCAATGCCGCCGATGCGGTGGCCAGCGGGAACATTCCGCCGGAAGCCAAGGTGTTCTACCTGCGTGACCCCGGGCTGGACGGCAAGCCGGTGCCGGTGCTGCTCAACAAGCGCGTGCTAGCCTCCGGCGATGAGATGGTCAACGCGCGCGTCGGCGTGGACCAGAACGGCCTGCCCGCCGTGGACGTCACCCTCAACAACATCGCCGGCCAGCGCATGTTCGACTACACCAGCGCCAACGTCGGCAAGCTGATGTCGGTGGTGTACATCGAGCGCGTGCCGCAGGTGACGGTGGTGGACGGCAAGGAAATCCGCACCGTGCGCGTGCGCGAGGAAGCCCTGTCGCCGACCCGCATCGCGGGCGTGTTCGGCAAGAACTTCCAGACCACCGGCCTGGAGAAGACCGAGGCCGACAACCTGGCCAAGCTGCTGCGCGCCGGTTCGCTGGCCGCGCCGATGGACTTCATCGAAGAGCGCGTGGTCGGCCCCAGCCTGGGCGCCGAAAACGTCAAGCGCGGTACGCAGGCGGTGATGTACTCGTTCCTGTTCGCGCTGGCGTTCTTCCTGGTCTACTACCGCATGTTCGGCCTGATCACCTGCATCGCGCTGCTGCTGAACCTGGTGATGGTGGTCTCGGTGATGTCGCTGTTCGGCGCCACCATGACCTTGCCCGGCTTCGCCGGCCTGGCGTTGACCATCGGCATGTCGGTGGACGCCAACGTGCTGATCAACGAACGCATACGCGAAGAGCTGCGTGCGGGGGTGCCGCCCCAGGCGGCCATCGCCACCGGCTACGACAAGGCGTCGGGCACCATCTTCGACTCCAACATGACCGCATTGCTGGCCGGTGTGGCGCTGTACGCGTTCGGCACGGGCCCGCTGAAGGGTTTCGCGGTGACCATGGTCATCGGCATCCTGACCTCGGTGTTCACTGCAGTCACCGTTTCGCGCGGCATCGCCACCCTGATCTACGGTGGCCGTCGCAAGCTGAAGTCCCTGGCCATCTGACGGGAGAGACAGACATGAGCCTTTTCCCGTTGCAACTGATCCCCAGCAACACCAACTTCAACTTCATGCGCGTGCGCTGGGTGTCGATCGCGATCGCGGTCGCGCTGACGCTGGCGGCGATCGGCGCCATTGCCGTGAAGAAGTTCAACTTCGCGCTGGATTTCACCGGCGGCACGGTGGTCGAACTGCGCTTCGAGACGCCGCCAGACGTGGATGGCGTGCGCGAGCGGCTGCAAGCCGCCGGCTACGGCAGCGCGCAGGTGCAGACCTTCGGTACCGGCAGTGACCTGCTGGTGCGCCTGCAGCCGCGCGAGGACGCAGGCACCGCCGTGGGTGCCGCAGGCGCCGAAGCCAGCAACCGCACCGCCGAGGATGTCGTGCGCCTGGCCTCCACGGAAGGCAACAAGGCCAAGGTGATGCGCAGCGAGTTCGTCGGCCCGCAGGTCGGCAAGGAACTGGCGTTGAACGGCCTGTATACCCTGCTGTTCGTGGTGGTGGGCTTCCTGATCTACATCGGCTTCCGCTTCGAATGGAAGTTCGCGATTTCGGCCATCGTCACGACCCTGGCGGACGTGCTGATCGTGGCGGGCTTCTTCGCCTTCTCCGGCATCGAGTTCGACCTGACCATCCTGGCCGGCCTGCTGTCGGTGATGGGCTTCTCGATCAACGACAAGATCGTGGTTTTCGACCGCGTGCGCGAGAACTTCCGCAACCTGCGTGCCGAGCCGATGGAGATCCTCAACCGCTCGATCAACCAGACGCTGTCGCGCACCATCATCACGTCGTTCGTGGCCTTCCTGACCGTGCTGGCGCTGTACCTGTACGGCGGCGGTTCGCTGGAAGGCATGGCGCTGTCGCAGATGATCGGCATCGTGCTGGGCACCATCTCCTCGATCTTCGTGGCGTGCCCGCTGCTGACCATCGGCTTCCTGGCCGTCAGCAAGCAGGACCTGATGCCCAAGGCCAAGGACGAGGCGGCGCTGGCGCGTCGCCCGTAAGCAGGCCGGTCATCGGTAAAGAAAAAGGCCGCGCATTGCGCGGCCTTTTTCTTGGGCGGCTTTCATTCCGGTGTGGGGGCGACGCAAGTCGCGACGGCAATGGTGGCGTCATTGCAAAGGCATTGACGCTACGATCGCCCTGGTCCGAAAGGATGTTGTCGGTGCCTTGGACGTATCGGGTACGACGTCGCGACTTGCGTCGCTCCCACGCCCGGCATCCCGTGCCACATGCCCTGGCTCAGCCGTTGAACGCGGCCGCGTAGCCCGAAGCGACGATGCTCTTCTGCAATGCCTCGGCGACCTTGAGGTTGCCGGCCACGATCTGGCGCGACAGGGCGGTACGGCCATCGATGCGGGTCAGGGCGGCGCCGCGGAAGTCGCAGACCTTGCCACCCGCCTCGCGCACCAGCAGCACGCCGGCGGCGATGTCCCAGTCCTTCACGCCGGCTTCGAAGTACGCGTCCGAGCGGCCGCAGGCCACGTAGGCCAGGTCGAGCGCGGCCGAACCGGTACGGCGGATGTCCTCGGCATGCACCAGCAGTTCGCGCACGCATTCCAGCTGCGCGCCGGCACGGGCGCGCTCGCGCGGGGGGAAGCCGGTGGTGATGACGGTGCCGACCAGGTCCTTGCGCTCGGCCACCCGGATGCGGCGCTCGTTGAGCTGCGCGCCGGCGCCGCGGCTGGCGGTGAACAGGTCGTTGCGCAGCGGGTCGAAGATCACCGCGTCGGTGGGCTCGCCGTTGTCCACCAGCGCGATGGACACGCAGTAGTGGGGGAAGCCGCGCAGGTAGTTGCTGGTGCCATCCAGCGGGTCGATCACGAAGGTGTAGCGGCCGTTGATCTGGGCACCGCTTTCCTCGCCGACGAACCCGTAGTCGGGGTAGGCGCGGCGCAATTCCTTGATGATGACCTTCTCGGCGTCCGAGTCGACTTCGCTGGCATAGTCCATCCGCTCCTTCTGCACCACGTTCAGCGCGTCCAGCTTGTTGATGCTGCGCAACAGCACGTTGCCTGCCAGGCGGGCAGCCTTGACCATGACGGTGACGACGGGCTTCTGCATGCGAACGGACCTCGGACAGGCGTAGGGTGGGGCGAACAAGTGGAAAAGAGCAGCACGGCGCAGAGGCCGGCCCGCGCAGTTTACCATTTACCCCCATGAATACGCCTGATTCCCCCCTGATTCCCTCGTTCGCGCCCGTGGCGGCGCGCCTGCGCATCGTTCTGGTCGGCACCCAGCACCCGGGCAACATCGGCGCCGCCGCGCGCGCGCTGAAGACCATGGGGCTGTCCCGGCTGGTGCTGGTGGCGCCGGAAGACTACCCGGCCGAGGAAGCCTTCCGCCGCGCCGCCGGTGCCGACGACCTGCTGGGTGATGCGCAGGTGGTGGCGACCCTGGCGGACGCCGTATCCGACTGCCACTTCGTGATGGGCTGCACCGCCCGCAGCCGGCGCGTGGCGCTGGAAGAACATGCACCACGCCAGGCCGGCGAACGGGCGGTCCATGCCGCCGCGCAGGGCGGGGAAGTCGCGCTGGTGTTCGGCCGTGAACGCACGGGACTCACCAACGAGGAACTGCAGCTCTGCCACGCCGCCGTGCATATCCCGGCCAACCCGGACTACAGCTCGCTCAACCTTGCCGCCGCCGTGCAGGTGCTGGCCTACGAACTGCGGCTGGCGCTGCTGGCGCTTCAGCAGGCGCCGGTCCCCGAGGCGCCACACCCAGACGAGGCGCCCGCCAGCCATGAACACCTCGAAGGCTTCTTCGCGCAGCTTGGCGACACGCTCGACGCGATCGACTTCCACAAGGGCCGTACGCCCGACTCCGCCATGCGCAAACTGCGCCGGCTGTACCTGCGCGCGAACCTGAACGAGCAGGAGGTGCGCCTGCTGCGGGGCATCCTGGCCGACGCACAGCGCATGGCCCGGCTGGCGCGTGGTCCGGCAGCCTGAATCACTGTCCCCGAATCACGTTTTCCGATAGTCTGCCGGCATTGTTTCGGGGGCCTAGATCGTTGCGTACAACCTGGATCAGCTTGGCGCTGGCCCTGATCGGCGCGGCCATGTTTCCCGCCAGCATCGCCCCCGCCAATGCCGCGGGCGATGGTCAGGTCCTGGTGCTGGGACGCATCAGCGACGACCCCAAGGCGCACTACGAACAGCTCAAGCCGCTGCTGGACTACGTGGTCCCGCGCATGCGCGATGTCGGCATCACCGAAGGCCGCATCCTGATGGCGCGTGATGCGCAGCAGATGAACAGCTACCTGCGCCGCGGCCGCGTGGACTGGGTCACCGAGACCGCCGGTACCGGCATGCGGCTGCAGGAACGTGCCGGGGCCCGTCCGCTGCTGCTGACCGAGCGCGGTGGCGTCAGCCGCTACCATGGCGTGTTCTTCGTGCGCCGCGACAGCGGCCTGGAACGGCTGGAAGACCTCAAGGGCCGTACGGTCGCCTTCCAGAACACCGCTTCCACCAGTGCCTACTTCGCCCCCTCCGTGGCCCTGCTGGATGCCGGCCAGCGCCTCGAGATCCTGCTGTCGCCGATGGATCGCCCGGCGCAGGACTCGGTCGGCTACGTGTTCGCGCGTTCCGAGCTGAACATCGCCGCGTGGGTGCACAAGCGCCTGGTCGATGCCGGCGTGGTCAGCAACCTGGACTGGGACGACGCTCGCCGGATGCCGCCCTCCTTCCGGCGCGATTTCCGCGTGATCCACGAAACCCAGGATTTCCCCCGCGCGCTGGAGATGGTGCGCGGCGACCTGGATCCGCGGGTCGAGGCACGCCTGCGCGAAGTCCTGCTCGAAGCCGCCAGCGATCCCGCGGCGCGCGAAGCCTTGAACACCTTCTTCCGCACCACCCGTTTCCTGCCGGTGGATCCCGTATCGCAGCAGGCGCTCGACCAGCTGCGCCGGGGCGTCACCCGCGTGCGCGAGCAGGTCGAATGAAGCCCCTGCGCTTCGGCCTGCAGGCACGCTTCCTGGTCGCGATGGCGATCATGCTGGCCGTGGTCATCGCCTTGCTGGCCACGCTGCTGCACAGGCAGAAGGTGATGCAGGCGGAGGTGGCGGAACTGGGCCGCGACGCCATGCACGGCATGGTCGAGGACAGCCTGCGCCGCCACGGCGAAGCCACGGTGGACCAGCTGGCCGATGCGCTGGCCAATCCGCTGTACTACTTCGACCTGGACGCGATGGGCAGCATCGTCCGTTCCGCGCAGAAAGAGCCTGACGTCAGCTACATCCTGGTGTACGACCCGCAGGGCCGCATCATCCACGACGGCAGTGCCGACATCGCGGTCTATGGCCAGCCGATGACCGATCCGCTGGCCTACGAGGCCATCAATGCGCAGCGGATGCACACGCAGTGGTCGGAACAGATCGTGGACGTGTCCGAGCCGATCATGGTCGGCTCGCAGCGCATCGGCGGGGTGCGCGTGGGGTATTCGGTCGCTTCGGTGCGCGCCTACGAGGACAAGGCCATCAACGCCGCGCGTGAACGCTTGAACGAACTGGGCGCGCGCCACTTGGGCTGGGTGGCGCTGCTGCTGCTGGCACTGGTGGGGGCCTGCGTGGCCATCATCCTGTACGTGCAGCGCACGCTGGTGCGCCCGGTCCGCCAGCTTGCACAGGCGGCGCACGCCATCGAAGTGGGCAACTACAACGCCGAACGCCTGGTCAGCGCGCGCCAGGACGAAGTCGGCGAGCTGGTGCGTGCGTTCGGCACGATGAGCGACAGCATCGCGCGGCACGACCGCGACGTGCGCCGCATGGCGTATACCGATTCGCTGACCGGCCTGACCAACCGCCTGGCCTTCCGCGAAAGCCTGGACCACCGCCTGATGATGCTGCGCGGCGCCGGCCGCCAACTGGCGCTGCTGTTCGCCGACATCGACGACTTCAAGCGCGTCAACGACACGCTGGGACACGAGGCCGGCGACGAAGTGCTGCAGCAGTTCGCGCACCGCATCCGCGATGCGGTGGAACTGATGGGCGGGGACGACGCGTTGCTGGCGCGCTTCGGCGGCGACGAGTTCGTCATCCTGATCCAGGACGGCGACGTGCGCAGCAGTGCGACGCGCCTGGCCGAGAAGCTGGTGGCGGAACTGGGGCGGCCGATCGTGGTGCAGGACCGCCAGGTGTTCCTGGGGACGTCCATCGGCATCACCCTGTTCCCCGAGGACGCATCCGGCGCCACCGCGCTGATGAAGAATGGCGACATCGCCATGTACCAGGCCAAGGTGGCCGGCAAGAACTGCTACCGCTTCTACAGCCGCGCGATGGACCAGGCGGTGGAGCGTCGCGTACGCATGGAACAGGAGCTGCGCGGCGCGTGGGAACGCGGCGAACTGAGCCTGCTGTACCAGCCGGTGTTCCGCCTGGCCGACAGCAAGATCATCGGCGCCGAAGCGCTGCTGCGCTGGCAGCATCCGGAACTGGGCATGGTGGCGCCATCGGTGTTCATCGACGTGGCCGAGCAGAGCGGGCTGATCGAAACCATCGGCCCCCGCGTGCTGCGCGCCGCCTGTGCCGCCGCCGCCCGCTGGAGCACCGATCGCGACGCGCTTGACCAGTTGTTCGTATCGGTCAACGTGTCGCCGCGCCAGCTGCGCAGCGGCGACCTGCCGGACGTGGTGGCCGAATGCCTGCGCGACACCGGCTTGGCCGCCTCGCGCCTGCACCTGGAACTGACCGAAACCGCGGTGATCAGCGACGAAGCGCATGCCAGTGCGCTGCTGGCCACGCTGCACCGTACTGGCGTGAAGGTGTGGCTGGACGATTTCGGCACCGGCTTCTCAGGCCTGAGCCACCTGCGCCGCGTGCCGGTGGATGGCGTGAAGATCGACCGCAGCTTCATCGCCGACATGCTGCGTGATCCCGACGACCTGGCACTGACCACGGCCATCATCGCGATGGCGCACTCGCTGGGCATCACGGTGGTCGCCGAAGGCGTGGAGAAGGAAGGCCAGTTCAACCTGCTGCGCGAGCGTGGCTGCGACCTGGCGCAGGGCTACTGGCTGGGTTACCCGGTCACCGCCGCCGAGTTCGCGCAGCTGGTGACCTGAAGCGGTTCCCTTGTGGGAGCGACGTAAGTCGCGAGCTTTCCGGGCGGTACAGGTGCGTCATCGCGACTTACGTCGCTCCCACACTTCCATCTTCTGCGGGAACTCAGAACCAGCGCGCGAACAGCTGCGTCAGCGATTCGACCAGGTTGCCTGACAGGAAGCCGAACACGACGATGGCGATGCCGCCTGAGATCCATGCGACCAGCAGCAGTGCGCCATCGCGCTCCAGCAGTGCCAAAGCGAACAGCAGCAGCAGGATGCCGAACACGTAGTTGGTGAAGGGGATCGGCAGTGCCAGCAGCAGGCCCAGCAGAATCAGCAGCAGGCCGGTGAAGCTGAGGGCGATGCGGTTGTCCAGGAAGGCCGCCATGCGCGGGCGCACCAGTTTCTCCAGCCGGCGCAACCACGGCGCCATGCGCTGCCGGAAGCGCATCATCGAGCTGCGGTGCGGGCCACGGCGGGCCAGGAACCGCGGTAGCCACAGCTTGCGCATGCCCAGCAGCAGCTGCGCGCCGACCAGGATCACCATCGGGCCACCGATCGCGCCACCGACGCCCGGCACCGGGATGAAGGCCGGCAGTACGCCCAGGAACAACAGCATGCCGAAGGCGGCAGGGCCGAAGTCCTTCAGCAGGTCGCCCAGGCGCAGCACATCGTCGGGATTGCCGGTGGCGAAGCCATCGAGCAGGGCGACCGTGCTCGTGTGGGTGGTTGCGTCGGCGGTCATGTCAGACGGCCAGGTCTTCGCCGTCGGTTTCCGGCAGTTTGTGCAGCAGCAGCTTGTCGATGCGCGCACCGTCCAGGTCCACGACCTCGAAACGCCAGCCCGCCCACTCCAGCCGCTCGCCGACGTGCGGGATGCGACCGAAGCGTTCGATCATCATGCCGGCCAGCGTGTTGTACTCGTCGTCGTCGGGCAGCGTCACGCCCCCCAGCAGTTCGCGCAGGTCGTCATTGGGCAGGGAGCCATCCACCAGCAGCGAGCCGTCGTCGCGCACCACCACCAGCGGGGCATCCTCGGTGTTCTCGCTGGCCTGCAGGCGGCCGATCACCGCGCCCATCAGGTCGCTCAGCGTCACCAGGCCCTGGATCTCGCCGTACTCGTCCACGACCAGCGCCAGCGACTGCTGTTCCTCGCGGAAGATCTCCAGCAGTTTCATGGCGTGGGTGGATTCGGACACGAACAACGGTTCGCGCAGGCCGCGGAAGATTTCCGGCGACGGGTCGGCGAAGCGGTCCAGCAGCGTCTTCACCTCCAGCACGCCGACCACGTCCTGGTCGCTGCCGCGGTAGACCGGGAAGCGCGAGAACTGGGATTCGCGCATGGTTTCCAGGTTCTCGGCATATTCCGCCGCCACGTCCAGCCAGACGATCTTCTTGCGTGGCGTCATCAGGCTGTCCGCGGTGCGGTCACCCAGCCGCAACACGCGGTTCATCATGTTGCGCTCGTCGACGTCGATGACGCCCTGCTCGTGGCTTTCGGTCACCAGCATGCGGATCTCTTCTTCCGTCACTGCATTGCGGTTGTCGTCGCGGATGCCAAGCATGCGCAGCACCAGCCGGTTGATCGCGCCGAGCACGAACACGATCGGCCGCGCGATGCGCGACAGCCAGTCAAGCGGAATGGCCACCGCGGCGGCGATTTTCTCGGCATTGGTCAGTGCCAGGCGCTTGGGGATCAGTTCGCCGAAGATCACCGAGCTGGCGGTGATCAGCGTGACCGCAGTGCCGAAGCCTATGCTCGTGGCGTACTTCTGAGCGTCCGGCCATATGCCGTCGATCCAGCCGGCGATGATCGCGCCTATGGAGTCAGCGCCTAACGAGCCAGCGAGCACACCAATCGCGGTGATGCCCACCTGCACGGTGGACAACAGGTTGTCGGGGTGTTCCGCCAGCGCAAGCGCGGTACGGGCGCCGCGGCTTTCCTGCGCCATCTGTTTCAGCTTCAGTTTCCGCGACGTCATCAGCGCCATCTCCGACAGGGCGAAGAAGGCGTTCAGGACGATCAGGAATGCGACGATCAGCAGCTCAAGCACGGCCGCCTCCGTTCAGGGCGGGGAGGGCCGGCAGGGCGGGCGGAGTCTGTCGCGGGGGACAGTGGGGGGAAGTAGGGTCGTCGTCCATAGGGTGCACCCGTCGGGCGCGGGGCGAGTTTAGCAAACAGGCGGCGGGCGGACGCGTGAAGCTGAACAAGACATTCGGCCAGGGCGGCCGTGCCGGCGTACCCCGGAGGGCGGGCAGACTGTCCGTGGGCGTCATGAAACCGTCATAATTCCGCCCCTGAAGCCGTCCATCCCGTGACGGTGGGACCGCCCGATGTTCTCCCTCCAGACGATCTTCGGCTCCGGCCAGCAGTTCTACACGCTGTTGGACGAGGCCGCCCAAGCCGCCCACGACAGTACCAAGGCCCTGCACACCATGATGAAGGCCACCGACCGCCAGCCGGCGCTGGATGCCTTCAAGCTGGCGCGCCTGCGCGAGCGCGCGGCCTCGGACAAGATCGGCAAGGCGCTGGTGGACAGCTTCATCACGCCGATCGAACGCGAGGACATCGAGGCGCTGGGCTCGGCGCTCTACAAGATCCCCAAGCAGGTCGAGAAGTTCGCCGACCGCTACTCGCTGGCCCTGCAGCACTTGGACGGCATCGACTTCGCGCCGCGCGCGGCGATGCTTGAACAGGCCGCCAGCGTGGTGGTCGACATGGTCCACGAAATCAAGAAGATGAACATCGACCGCATGACCTCGCTCAACGAGAAGCTGCGGGCGATCGAGAACGAGGCCGACCGGCTGATGCTGGAGCTGTACCGCGACATCTATTCCGGCCGGCTGGACCACCTGCAGATGTTCCTGTTGAAGGAGTTCTTCGAGATCCTGGAAAAAGCCATCGACCGCTGCCGCGAAGCCGGCGTGGTGGCGTACCAGATCGTCCTCAAGAACAGCTGACGGATCCCCATCATGCTTACTCTCGTGCTGGTGGTGATCCTGGCCGCGCTCGTCTTCGAGTTCATCAACGGCTTCCACGACACCGCCAACTCCATCGCCACCGTCGTCGCCACCAAGGTGCTGTCGCCGGGCCAGGCGGTGATGCTGGCCGCCGGCATGAACCTGATCGGCGCGCTGATGGGTACGGCCGTGGCCAAGACGATTGCGTCCGGCCTGGTGAACACCGAAGTGGTGCAGGTGACGTCGCAGGTCATCCTGTGCGCGCTGCTGGGCGGCATCGTGTGGAACCTGATCACCTGGTGGAAGGGCCTGCCGTCGTCGTCGTCGCATGCGCTGATCGGTGGCCTGTGCGGTGCCGCGCTCGCCGCCGCCCACAACGATTGGGGTGCGCTGATCTGGTCGGAGACACTGGGCGACTGGACCAAGAACAAGGGCATCCTGTGGAAGGTGGTGCTGCCCATGATCACCTCGCCGATCGCGGGCTTCCTGCTCGGCATCCTGGTGATGGTGGCGCTGTGGGGCCTGATCGCGCTGCTGGCGCGCGCCGGCGGCTGGCTGGGCCGGCTGGCCCGTCCGCATTTCGTCAACAAGTTCTTCGGCAAGGCGCAGATCCTGTCCGCGGCCTACATGGGCTACGCGCACGGCCACAACGATGCGCAGAAGACGATGGGCATCATCGCGCTGACGCTGTTCGGCGCCGAGGCCTCCGGCGCACTGGACGATCTGCCGACATGGCTGGCCTTCCTGCATCCGGGCAGCGCCGGCGAGCAGGACATCGCCACCTGGATCGTCATCACCTGCGCCATCGTGATGGCCCTGGGCACGGCGTCGGGCGGCTGGAAGATCATCAAGACCCTGGGCCACAAGATGGTCAAGCTGCATCCCATCAACGGCTTCGCCGCCGAAACCAGTTCGGCCACCATCCTGACGGTGGCTGCGCATTTCGGCATGCCGGTCTCCACCACGCACAGCATCTCCACCGCCATCATGGGCGTGGGCTTCGCCAAGAACCCGCGTGCGCTGAAGTTCAGCGTGATCGAACGCATCCTGTGGGCGTGGATCCTGACCATTCCCGCGGCCGGCGGCATCGCCTACGGGCTGCTGCGGCTGCTGGAGGCGCTGGGCTGGGCTTGAGGGTCGTGATTCGTGATGCGTGATTGGTGATTGGTGATTCGTCAGAGCGGAACTGTCGCCGGCCGCGAGAATCCACAATCAAGACGCAGAAAGGGCGGGTCCATGACCCGCCCTTTCTTGCTTTGCTTCTGCCAATCACCAATCACCAATCACCAATCACCAATCACCAATCACCAATCACGGCTTCAAAGCAGGTCGCCTTCCGCGGAGAGCGCGCGCTCCATGCTGTCGCCCAGGCCGCCGATCTCCAGCACCAGGCGATCCACTTCGGCCGGCGTGAGGCTTTCGTAGGGACGGTTCTCGCACAGCTGCAGGTACGGCACACCGTCGAGCTCACCGATGGCCAGGTAGCCCACGCTGCTCTGCCAGTTGAACGACAGCGCGCGGCGCGCGTCGATGCCGGTGATCGGTGCGATGACGGTGCTCACGCGCAGGTAGCCGCGCTCGTCGTCGTTGCCCAGTTCGGACAGGAAGATCGACTGGTGGCGCTTGCCGTTGCCCAGCGACAGTTCCACGCAGGCGACGTACGGATCGTGCATGGTCACCTTGTAACCCGAAGAATGCAGGTGTCCGCGGATCTGTTCGAAGTTCTGCATCGTGTGCTCCTGTGTTGCGGTTGCCGCTATCCTAGTCCGCAATGAGCGCGAAGTCTCCCGAAGACCGCATCCTGGCCGCGATCCGCGCGATTCCTCGCGGGCAGGTGGCCGGGTATGGCGAAGTCGCGCATCGCGCCGGCCTGCCGGGGCGCGCGCGACTGGCCGCGCGCATCCTGAGCCAGAACGACGACCCGGCATTGCCCTGGCACCGGGTCCTGCGCTCGGATGGACGCATCGCGTTCCCGGAAGGGTCCAAGGCCTTCCGCGAGCAGAGCCAGCGGCTGCATGCGGAGGGCGTCGCGGTGGTCAACGGCCGGGTGAAGCGCACGCGCAGGGAAGATGATCTGGACGCCGCGTTGTGGGGCCCCGGCAACCGTTAATGCGTCACCGGTATCATGCAGTGCAGTTGCCACGAGGATGCCCATGTTCCCCCGACTTCTCCCCGTCACCAAAGCATTGCTGATCGCCAATGGCGTCATCTACCTGCTTCAGCTGCTCATGGGCGGTGTGCTTGAGCAGTGGCTGGCGCTGTGGCCGGTGGGTTACGGCTTCATGCCCTGGCAGGTGTTGAGCTACGGCTTCCTGCACGATCCCTCGGGCCTGACCCATCTGCTGTTCAACATGCTGGCGTTGTACATGTTCGGCTCGCCGCTCGAGCAGACCTGGGGCCAGAAGCGGTTCCTCACCTACTTCCTCGTCTGCGTGGCGGGCGCGGGCCTGCTGCAACTGGGCGTGGGCTGGTGGACGGTCTGGAACGGTGGCATGCCGTACAAGACGGTCGGCGCGTCGGGGGGCGTGTTCGGCCTGCTGCTCGCCTACGGCATGCTGTTCCCCAACCAGCGCATGATCGTGTTCCCGTTGCCGATGGAAATCCGCGCGCGCACGCTGGTGATCTTCTATGCCGCCATCACGCTGCTGATGGGCTTCACCGGCCTGCAGCCGGGGGTTGCCCACTTCGCGCACCTGGGCGGCATGCTGTTCGGCTGGTTGCTGATCCGTTACTGGCGCGGGCAACCGCCTTTCGGCAAGCGCAGGCCACCGCCGCCGCGCATGCGCATCGTGAAGTGATGCGCTGGATGATGGAATGAAAAACGGCGCGGTTTCCCGCGCCGTTTTCGTTTGCCCTGCGCGGTTGCAACCGAAGTCGCAACCGCGGTGGGTCATCAGCGCCAGATCCTGATCTGCGCCGCTTCCTGCGCCTGCATCGGCTGGCCGGGCTTGCAGGTGAACGCCTGCGCGAACGACGGTTGCTGCACCAGCGGACCGTTGGCGCGCCACTGGCCGGGGGCATGCACGTCGACGGCGGCACGCTGCGCGCTCTCGGTTTCCGACAGGTGCTGCGCCCACAGCGTGGCCCAGGCCTTGTAGAACGACTGCTTGGCCGCCGCATTGGCCTGCGGCTGCGCGGTGCTGAAGGCGTCCCATGCCAGCTCGACGCCGGCGAGGTCGGCGATGTTCTCGTCCTGGGTCAGCTTGCCGTTGACCTTGACGTTCTTCAGGCCGGGGTACGCGTAGCCGTCGTACTGCGTGGCGACCTTGGCGGCGACGCCGTTCCAGGCGGCGACGTCGGCGGGCGTCCACCAGTCGCGCAGCTGGCCCTTGGCATCGACCATGCGGCCCTTGCTGTCGAAGCCGCGGCTGAGTTCGTGGCCCACCAGCGCACCGTAGGCGCCGTACAGCACGGCCGGCGGTTGCTTGGCGTCGAAGATCTCGTTCTGCAGCACGGCGGCGGTGACGATCAGGCGGTTCTGTGCGATGTCGTAGGCCAGTGCCGGCTGCTGCGGCAGGACATCCCAGCGGCGGTCGGCGTTGCCCTTCCCGATGCGCTTCATTTCCTCGCGGTGGCGCCAGGTGGACGCGATCAGCATGTTGCCGCCGAAACTGCCGCGGCCCATCGGTTGCACGCTGTAGTCCAGGTCGCGCCTGGGCGTACCGACTTCGATCTTCAGCTTGTCCAGCTTCGCCTTGGCTTCAGCCTTGGCCGCGTCGCTCATCCACGTGCTGCGCTCGATGCCGCGGCCCAGGGCATCACGCACCTGCCCGGCGATCTCCTCGGCGCGGCGCTTGTGTTCGGCCGGCACATAGCGGTCGGCGTATTCCTTGCCCAGCATCGGGCCGGCGGCCAGGTTGATGGCGCCCAGCACCTGTTCCCAGCGCGGTGCCGGCGCGGCTTCGCCGCGCAGCACGCGGCCACGGAACTCGAACTCGGCATCGCGGAACGGCTTGGCCAGGTACGGCGCCATCGCATCGCCCACGCGCCAGCGCAGGTAGGCCTTCCACTGGTCAGGCTTGAGGCTGGCGACCAGTCCGTCCAGGCGTTTGAACAACGCCGGGTCGGCCATCGAAACCGTGTCGTCGCTGACACCCTGTGCCTTGAGGAAGGCGTCCAGCTGCAGGTTGCGGTATTGCTTGCCCAGGTCCTTGGTCGGCACCGTGGCGTAGTTGGCGAACGGGCTGCGCAGGTCCACCAGCGGCTTGGACACCTGCGCCAGGCGGGTTTCCAGGTCGATGACCAGCGCCGACTCGGCGTCCAGTTTGGCCGCCGGCGTGCCAGTCAGCGCCAGCACCTGCTTGACGTAGTTGCGGTAGCGACCGAGCAGCTCGCGCGTATCGGCGTCGGTGCGGGTGTAGTAGGCCGGGTCAGGCAGGCCCAGGCCGCCCTGCATGAAGTAGCCGATATGGCGATCCAGCGCCTGCAGGTCCACGTCGGGGCTGAAGTTGAAGGCCACCGGGATGCCCACCTGGTGCAGCGCGGCGATGGCCGGCGCGACGTCCTTGGGCTTCTTGATGGCGTTGATGCGGTCCAGCAGCGGCGCGATGGGGCGCGAGCCGTCCGCTTCCACCGCGGCTTCATCCAGGCCGCTGGCCCAGAAGTCACCGAGCAGCTTCTGCACGTTGCCCTGCGGCGACTTCATGGCGCCATCCAGCAGGGTGCGCTGCTGCTGCAGCGTGCGGTCGCGGAACTGGCCCAGCACGCTGATGGCACCGGCGTCGGCCGGCAGCTTGTTCTGCTTCAGCCAGTCGGCGTTGGTGGCGGAATAGAAATCCGTGCACTGCGCGCTGACGGCGGGTGCGGATGAGCGCTTCTTGCGCTGCGCTTCGGCGTCGGGGGCGCCCAGGGTCAGGACCAGGGCGAGGGCGAGCAGGGTGGGGCGGCCGAGCGCGGTACGCGGGGTGGGCATCAGCAGTGTCCAGGTTCAGGGGTCGGGCGATTCTAGCAAGCTGCCTGTGTGCGCTCCGGCATGCGGCCGCGCAAATCCCGCTGTACTTGGCGGCCGATTCAGGCCGTGCGTCACAGAGCGCGCAGATGGCATCGGGGCGGCCGCCTTCAAGGCCGCCCCGTGCCCGTCACAGGTTGAGTTCGCCCTTGTCCACGATCACCTGGCCATCCAGCGTCACCGTGCTGCCCGGCAGGAAGAAAGTGACCCCGTAGGCCAGCGAATTGTTGCCACCGGCCCACGTGTTGTTGCCCAGGCCCATCGTGACGGTGCCCGCGGGCACCCAGTTGCCCACCTGGCTGGCCACCGGCAGCCTGACGTTGGGATTGATGCCCAGGTCGATGAACGACACTTCGTTCTTGCGCGGGTCGTTCACCGCATCGAACTCGGCCTTCAACGGCGCGAAGCCCGGCCCGTCGCCGGTCAGCGCCGTGACCTTGCCGCCGGCGACCGTCACGGCCAGGTTGTCGATGGCCTGCCCGCGGAAGTAGTCGCGTGTGGCGACGATCCTGCCCTCGCCCGTGCCGGCCACGGGCGTGGTGTAGACCTCGCCGGCCGGCAGGAAGACCTGCAGCGCCGCACCGCCCTGCTTGATGTCTTCCGGCGAGATGATCCCGTCGCTGACCAGCACCGGCCGCCCCTGGATGCGCAGGCGGTAGTCGGTGCCATTGGGGTGGGTGACGTGCAGTTCGTTGCCGGCCGCCAGCGCGCCTTTCACCGCCTGGCCGCGGGCCTGCAGGGCGCCGTAGTCGACGTTGACGCCTTCCCAGAAGGTCTTGCCGAGATCGGCTTCGGACATGCCCATGCGCTTGGCGCGCCAGGCGGTGGGATAAAGGCCGTTGCCTACCTGCACCTGCCGCACGTTCCGCTTCATGAGTTCCTGGCCGACGGCTTCGCCCGCCTGGCTGCGTGCGGCGACGCGTTGCGGGTCAGCGCCCTCGAACAGGTTTTCGGACGTCCCGTTGTCCACCGCGATCAGCACGTTGAATACGCCAGCCAGCTTCAGGTCCAGCGCGGGCGCCTGCGTGTCGAACTGTGCCGGCACGTCGAAGAACATCCGCTTGGCAAGGCGATCACTGGTGTATTCGATCATCGGGAACGCGCCCAGCTGGCGCACGTGCAACGCGATGTTTTCCAGCAGCTCGGCGTCGTGCGTCCGCCCGCTGATGATGACCGCATCGCCTTCCTTGACGGCCGCGTTGGCGACCAGCCGCTGGGCAAGCAGCTCCAGATCGACCGGTGGGGCGGGCGGTGCGGCGGGTGTCGCGTCGGCGGGCGACGGATCGGCGGGCGTACTGGCCGCCGCCGGGGTCTCCTGTTTCTGACAGGCGCTGGAAAGCATGCAGGCGAGCGCGAGGGCGAGCATCGAAGCGGTGTGGCGGGTCATGGCAGTCCTCCTCCGGGTGGTGGGAACACGGCCGCGTGACGCCCCTGCGCATCAGGCTGGCACTGTGGGGACGCCCGGAGTGCCGGCCAGCGGACAACCGCCGGGCGGACCGTAATGCGGGATGCGCAAAGAAAAGGCCCGGACATGCCGGGCCTTCGCTCGTCAACGCCGGGAGGCGTCGCTTACCAGATGACCACCTGCTGGTCGCCGGTGCGGACCATCGGCTCGCCCGGCTTGCACGAGAACGCCGCGGCGAATGCCGGCAGGTTGGACGGCGCGCCGATCGCACGGAACTGCGCCGGGGCGTGCTCGTCGGTGGCAATGCGGTTCTTCAGTTCTTCCGGGGTGAAGTTGCGGCGCCACACCGTGGCCCAGTTGAGGAAGAAGCGCTGGTCGCGCGTCAGGCCATCGGTCTTCGGGTCCGGCGTGTCGCCCGCGGCGGCCTTCATCGCGTCGTAGGCCGTGGCCAGGCCACCCAGGTCGGCGATGTTCTCGCCCAGGGTGTGCTTGCCGTTGATGGCCTGGCCCGCGTCGGTGCGGTAGCCATTGAACTGCGCGATCAGCTTGTCCGTACGCGAGGAGAAACCCTTGGCATCGGCCGGGGTCCACCAGTTCTCGAACTTCCCGGTGGCGCCGAAGCGGCTGCCCTGGTCGTCGTAGCCATGGGTCATTTCGTGGCCGATCACCGCGCCGATGCCGCCGTAGTTCATTTCATCCGACGCATTGGGGTCGAAGAACGGCGGCTGCAGGATGGCGGCCGGGAACACGATCTCGTTCTGCAGCGGGTTGTAGTACGCGTTGACCATCTGCGGCGGCATGCCCCATTCGGTGCGGTCGACCGGCTTGCCGATCTTGCCCAGGTTCCACTTGTAGTTGAACTGCTGCGCGGCCAGGACGTTGCCGATGTAGCTGTCGCGTGCGGTCGACAGGCCGGTCCAGTCGCGCCACTTGTCGGGATAGCCGATCTTGGTGGTGAAGGCCGCCTGCTTCTCCATCGCCTTGGCCTTGGTCTCGTCGCTCATCCAGGCGAGATTCTGGATGCGTGCCTTCAGCGCGGTGCCCAGGTTGGCCACCAGCGTCTCCATCTTCGCCTTCGATTCGGGCGAGAAGGCGACCTTGACGTACATCTGGCCGAGTGCTTCGCCACTCTGCGACTCGATGGTGCCCAGCACGCGCTTCCAGCGCGGCTGGATTTCCTTCTGGCCGCGCAGGGTCTTGCTGTAGAAATTGAAGTTCTCGTTGGCGAAGGCATCGCTCAGGTAGGGCGAGGCGCCATCGATCGTGTGGAAGCGCAGGTAGCTGCGCCAGGCCGACGGATCGGTGTCACCCAGCATCTTGCTGACTTCCTGGTGGAAGGCGGGCACGGCCAGCGAGAACTTCTCCTGCGGTGCCACGCCCTGCAATTCGAAGAACTTCGTCCACGAGAAGTTCGGCGTCAGCTTGTCGGCTTCGGCCAGCGTCACCGGGTTGTAGTACAGCGACACGTCGCGCGACATTTCCTCGTTCGACTTGGAGACCTTGGCCAGGCGCGTTTCGAACGCCAGGATGTCGCCGGCCTGCTTGGCCGCATCGGCCGCGGGCACGCCGGACAGTTCCAGCACCTTGGCGATATGCGCCACGTAGCCGTCGCGGATGTCCTTCTTGTCGGCATCGAAATAGAAGTTCTTGTCCGGCAGACCCAGGCCGCCCTGGAAGGCGTAGGCGAAGTTGGTGTCGGGCTTGTTGAAGTCGGCTTCCGCACCGAAGCCGAACAGGAACGCCTGGCCCTTGGCGGCGCTGTCGTTGAGGTACGCCACGATGGCGTCCTTGTCCTGCAGCCCGTCGATGGCGGTCAGCAGCGGCTTGATGGGCTCGATGCCCTGGGCATTGATCTTGGCTTCGTCCATGCCGGTGGCCCAGAGGTCGCCGACGATCTTCTCGACGCCGCTCGCGTTGGGCATGGCGGCGGCCTGTTCGGCCAGCTGCTTCTGCACGGCGGTGGAGCGTTCGGCCAGCATCTCGAACGCTCCCCAACTGGTGCGGTCGCTCGGGATGGTGTTGGCGGCCAGCCACTTGCCGTTCACGTAGCCGCCGAAGTCGGTGCAGGCGTTCTTGGTCGTGTCCAGGTCGCTGAGCTGGAAGCGGTTGACGCCGGGGAGGGTGCTTTCGTCCAGCTTCAGTTCCAGACCCGCGGGGGCCTTGGTGGCGGCGGTATCGGCGGCCGGCGCGGCCTCTTCTTTCTTGGCGCACGCGGCCAGCGCGGCAGCCACGGCGAGCGAAAGCATCAGGATCTGGGGTTTGCGGGCAATCACGGTCTACTCCGGCCCCGGACAGGGCAATGAAAAAGGAAAGCCCCGGTGGGGGCGTGCGCGCGACTCTACGCCTGTCGACGGGAGGGCAGGTGTGTCGAAGGTCATGGGGCGCCTCCTGAAACGCCTGGCCGCCAGGGTGATGAACGCGTCGCAACGCGACCACGGGTGAACCACCGTCTTTTCACCTCACACCCCCCAACCCCCATACTTCCCCCAGGCAAGGAGGGCAGTCCCATGCACGTCGAATTCCACGGCGCCGCCGGCGAGGTCACCGGTTCCATGCATCTCGTGCATGCGGCCGGCAAACGCGTCCTGCTGGACTGCGGCCTGATCCAGGGCAGCCGGGAGGCGGAGGCCCGCAATACCGAACCCTTCCCGTTCGACCCGTCCATGCTGGACGCGCTGGTGCTCAGCCACGCCCACATCGACCACATCGGTCGCGTGCCGCTGCTGGTCAAGCGTGGCTTCCGCGGCCCCATCTACACCCACCACGCCAGTGCCGAACTGATGGGGGTGATGCTGATGGATACCGCCTCCCTGTCCGCCTCCGACGCCGAGCGCGCGAACAGGGACCGCCGTCGCGGCGAACCCGAGGTGCAGCCGTTGTTCACCGCCGAGGACGTGCAGGCCACGCTGCGGCAGGTGCAGCCGCTGCCGTACGACCAGCGCACGGCAGTGGTGGCGGGCGTGGAAGTGGCGCTGCGCGATGCCGGGCACATCCTCGGCTCGGCCATCGTGGAGCTGTGGGCCGAGGGCCGCAAGCTGGTGTTCTCCGGCGACCTGGGTCCGAAGGGCACGCCCATCCTGCGCGACCCCACCGTGGTGAAGCAGGCCGACCTGCTGTTGATGGAATCCACCTACGGCGACCGCAACCACCGCGACCGGCCGGAAACGATCCGCGAGCTGGGCGACATCTTCGAGCGTGCCTGGCATGACCGCGGCAACGTGCTGATCCCGGCGTTCGCGGTGGGGCGCACGCAGGAGCTGCTGTACTGGTTCGCGCGGCATTGGGACGCGTGGAAACTGCAGCGCTGGCGCATTTTCCTGGACAGCCCGATGGCCGCCAAGGTGGTCGCCATCTATGGCCGCCACCACGGCCTGTTCGACGACGAGGCGCGCGACGTCTGGAAGCAGGCACCCAATCCGTTCCGCCTGCCCAACCTGCACGTGGCGGAAAACGCGCAGCAGTCGATGGCGATCAACCAGATCGAAAGCGGCGCCATCATCATCGCCGGCTCGGGCATGGCGAACGGCGGGCGCATCCAGCACCACCTGAAGAACAACCTCGGCCGGCGCAACGCGCACGTGGTGTTCGTCGGTTACCAGGCGCAGGGCACCCTGGGCAGGCGCCTGGTCGATGGCGCCCAATGGGTGCGCATCCATGGTCGCGATTACCGCGTCAATGCGCAGCGACACACCGTGGGCGGGCTGTCGGCCCATACCGACCAGCGTGGCCTGATGGACTGGTATGCCCATTTCCAGCCCTCGCCGCCGCTGGTGCTGGTGCATGGCGAAGACAAGGCGCGCGAAGCGCTGGCCGGAGAGATCGGCGAGCGCCACGGGGTGGAGGTCACGCTGGCGCGCCCCGGCATGCAGGTCGACGTGTAGGAAACGACAGCCCGCTCAGCCGCGCGTCAACGAGGCGCTGATGGGTTCCTGATCGCCGGTGTGGCTGAAGCTGCGGTTGCGGCCGGCTTGTTTGGCACGGTAGAGCGCGGCGTCGGCGCGGTCGAAGACATCTTCCGGCCCCAGGTCGTCGCCGGCCAGGTGGGTGTGGATGCCGATGCTGGTGGTGAAGGGCGGTGCGGCGGACGCACTGATGCCATGCGGGCGCGCCCCGATGTTCGCCAGGTCGACATGGATGGTGGTGGCGATGGTGGCGGCGGCCTGCGCCGTGGTTTCCGGCAGCAGCACCGCGAATTCGTCGCCCCCCAGCCGCGCGACCAGATCGCGGGGACGACGCGCCCGGCTGCGCAACACGCGTGCGAGCGCCTTCAGTGCCGCATCGCCCGCGGCATGGCCCTGGCTGTCGTTGAGTTGCTTGAAATGGTCGATATCCAGCACCAGCAGCGACAGCGGTTGTCCGGTCCGGCGCGCCGCGCGCAGTTCCTGGTCCAGCGCCGTGTCGAAGCGGCTGCGGTTGGCCAGTCCGGTCAGCGAATCGGACTGCGCCTGTCGCTGCGTGCGGCGCAACAGCCGGTACAGCCACAGCAGCGCGCCCAGCGCCAGCACGATCACGGCGGGGACGGGGGTGAACCAAAGATGGGCGAAGCGCAGCAGCATCACCGACAGCACGCCCGCGACCACCATCATCAACGCCACGGGCCGCCAGATGCGATGCAGGCCGCGCACGCCGCACAGTACCAGCGGGAGCGCCACGATCAGCATGGAGAGCAGCACCAGCCAGCCGTCCGGCATGGGCGTGATGGACGCATCCTTGACCAGCATGTTGAGCATCGCCGCCTGGTAGTCGGCGCCACTGATGGTGGAACTGGCAGCGTGGCCGGGGACCTTCACTTCAGGGCCCATGCCGACGGCGTTCATCCCCACCACCACCCAGTGGCCCCGCAGCATCGATGCCGGGATGCGCTGGTTGAGCACATCGGTGTAGGACACGTGGCGGAACGCGTTGGGCGGATCCGGGTAGGGGATCAGCACCTGATGGTCGCGCACCCACTGGTAAGGCGAAGGCGGCTCGCCCCCTGCCACCAGGCGCCGGCCGGGCAGGTCGGCGTTGTCCCGTGCCGGTGCTTCCAGCCGGAAAAGCGACAACGCCAGCGCAGGCCAATGCGGCGAGCCGAGCCCCGCGCGCAGGAACACACTGCGCGCCACGCCGTCGTCGTCGACCATCATCTCCGCGTGGCCCAGCGCAGCGGCGGAGGCCGCGAACTCCGGGATGGGCATCAATTCGACGCTCGCCCCGTTCATCTGCACGGGTTCGGCCAGCACCGGCAGCACCACGCGACCGTTGCGCGCCAGCGCCCGCGCCAGCAGCGCATCGCCCTCGGGATCGAACAGCGCGGGTTCGGACAGCAGCACGTTGAACGCCACGCCCTTGACCTGTGCCTGATCGAGGCGATCGATCAGTTGGGCGTGGGTCCGCCGGGACCAGGGCCAGCGTCCGAGCTCCGCCAGACTCTTCTGGTCGATGTCCACCACCACGATGCGGCCGTCGGCGGCGGGGGCGGCGCCGCGCGCCAGCATGTCGTAGACCGCGGCGTCGATGCGGCCCGTGATGCCGGACAGTGCGACCAGTGCCACCAGCGCAGCCGCACCCACCGCCGTCAGCAGGCGGTTCTTCAGTTTGGGGGCGGGCGAGGGGGTACTCACAATGCCAGCAGTATGAGCAATGCCCCCGCTCCGGCGCCAATCCTGCAGAGCCGGCAGGGCACTTCAACGACCTGGGGCGGCGGGAAGGGCCCTTCAAAGCCATCCACATCAATCGTTTGCGCCCGCAGGTACCAGGTGCCCGAGCGCAGATTCGGCAGGGTGATCTCCGCCTGGTCGACCACCTGGTCCACCTGCGGCGAGGTGAAATCCGGCGACCGTGACATCTGGAAGCGGTAGCGCTGGCCCGGCTGGCCGGCGGCCCAGCGGAACGTCACCTGGCGGCGGTCCTGTTCGGGCGCGCTGCTGTCGATGTGGGTCACTTCGGCCATGGGGCGCACGGTGAATGCCAGCGCGTCGCTGTACGGGCCGGCCTTGCCGCTGCCGTCGATGCTGCGGATGCGCCACAGGTAGTCGCCGGGGGGCAGGGGCAGTTGCACCGAAGTCCCGTCGTCGACCGTCGCCTGCGCAAGCAGCGGCGAGAAATCGGCGTTGGCCGCGACTTCGTACTGGTAGCGCTTGGCGGCGGGCGCCTGGGTCCAGCTGAACGCCACGTCGGGCGTGCGGATCACCGAGGTGGCGATGGGGGCGATGGTGTAGGGCGCTTCGGGCTGGCCATCGACGCTGAGCGGCGTGGTGGCATCCAGGCCCTGCAGTCCGTTGTCGGCCACCGCGCGCACCCGCAGGAAGTAGCCGCCTTCGTCGAGGGGTGGCAAGACGATGGAAGGCGTAGGGGTTTCCACGTCCGCCAGCAACGTGCCGAACCGCCGATCCTGGCTGACCTCCACGCGGTACGCGCGGGCGCCGTCCACCGCTGGCCACGCGAGCTCCGGGCGTGCGCGCACATGCCGGGGCGCCACGCGGCGAAGATCCGGGGCGGGCAACAGCGCCACGGGCTTGATGTTGGCCTGTCCGTCAGCGACCACGGTGCCGTAGCCGCGGCTTACCAGTGCACTGGCACGGCTGCGCGAACTCACCGCCACGCGGCCCTCGAGCACTTCGGTGCGCGTGCGCGCGTCCGCCGCTTCCACGCGGAAATGCGTGCCGCGAACCGCCGAGGAGGCGCTCGGCGTATCGACGATGAACGACGCCGCCGGGCCACGGGTGGGCTGCACGTCGTTGGCGATGCGGCCACGCTGCAGGCGCAGCCGGGTGTCGGCCATGCCGGAACGGCCGAAGCGTGTCAGACGGTCGAGCAGCAGTTCGCTGTCGCCCAGCAGCAGCAGCCGCGAACCATCGGCGAACTGCAGGCTGAGCGAGGCATCGGGGGAGGTCTTGAGCAATGCGCCGCTTCCCAGCGACATGCCCTGCCTGATCGCGGCATTGCGACCGTTGGCCACTGCGGTGGCGCTGCCGCGCACGGCCAGCACGCGGGCCTTGGCCGGTTGCCGGTGCAGCCAGGCCAACGGAATGCGCAGCGTCGAACCGGGTGGCAGCTGGTAGGGGTTGGCGATGCGGTTGTGCTCCTGCAGGCGTTTCCAGGACACGTCGGGCTTCAGGTATTCACCCGCCAGGTCCCAGATCGTGTCGCCCGGTCGCACGCGATAGGACCAGTCTTCGGCGAACGCCGGCAGCGACGCCAGCAGCAGACTGATGGCCAATCCCCACCGCATGCCCGGCCCGCCTTTACGTGCGAACTGCTTCACCTGTCTCTCCCCGCCGTCGTTATGTTGCAGCGGTCACAATTATAGAGGACAAGTACACGTGTTTTGGCCGGTTTCCCCGATCATTAACGTTTCGCTGAAACGCTTGCTGGGCGGGCGTTTCAGCCCGCCCATGCCCGTCATCTCAACTCACATTTAGCGCTCGGTGGAGGGCGAGGGCCGGCACCACTGGCTGGCGGTGCGTCGGCACCGCCCCCGGGTGCTCCGAAGGCGTCATTGCTGGCTGCGGATCCAGCGGTCGACCTTGGCCTCCAGCACGTCCAGCGGGACCGAGCCATCGCGCAATACTTCGGCATGGAATTCGCGCACGTCGAACTTCGCCCCAAGCACCTTTTCCGCCTTTGCGCGCACCGCCTTGATCTTCAGTTCGCCCATCTTGTAGGCCAGCGCCTGGCCGGGGATGGCCATGTAGCGCTCGGCCTCGGCGGTGGAGTGGCTTTCGCTCTCGGCCGAGTTCTCCAGCATGTAGGCGATCACCTGCTCGCGCGTCCAGCCCTTGCTGTGCAGTCCCGTGTCCACCACCAGCCGGATGGCACGCCACAGTTCGTTCTGCAGGTAACCGAAGTAGCTGTAGGGGTCGGCGTACACACCCAGGTCCTTGCCCAGCGATTCGGCATACAGGCCCCAGCCCTCGGAGAAGGCGATCTCGCTGCCGAAGCGGCGGAACATCGGCAGGCCCGTCAGTTCCTGCTGCAGCGCCAGCTGGAAATGATGGCCTGGGATCGCTTCGTGCAGATACAGGTCTTCGGCATCCCAGATCTTGCGCGTGGGCAGGTCATGCGTGTTCACGTAGAAGACCCCTGGCCGCGTGCCGTCTTCGCTGGGCCGCATGTACGAACCACCCGACGCCGATGCGGCGCGGAACGCTTCCACCGGACGGATCTCGAACGCGGCCTTCGGGATCAGCGAGAACTGCTCCGGCACCCGCGCATTGATCTTGTCTTCCAGCCCACGGTAATACGTCAGCAGTTCCTCTTCGCTCTTGAAGATGAAGCGCGGGTCGGTCTGCATGAACTTGAAGAAGTCCTGCAGCGTTCCCTGGAACTGCAGCGTCTTCATCACGCCGCGCATCTCGCCATGGATGCGCGCCACTTCGTCCAGGCCGATCTGGTGGATCTGTGCCGGGCTCAGGTCGGTGGTGGTGCTCTGCCGCGCGTTGTAGGCGTACCACGCCTCGCCGTCGGGCAATGCCGCCATGCCGGAGGTCTTGCGCGTGGCGGGCAGGTATTCGGTGACGATGAACGTGCGCAATTTCGCATACGCCGGCATCAGCGTGCCTTCGATCATCTGCCGGTAATCGGCGGTGATGCGTTGCCTGTCGGCTTCGCTGAAGGAAGTCGGCAGCTTGTTGACCGGACCCCAGAACAGGGTGTCCTCGGCCTTCGGCTTGATCAGCGCATCCAGCTGCGGCACCACTTTCTGCATCAGGGCGGTGGGCTGCACCACGCCCGCCTTAATGCCTTCGCGCATGTTGGCGATGGCCTGGTCGAACAGCACGGGCACTTGGGTGGCGCGCTTCTTCCAGTTGTCGTAGTCCTGCACGGTCTTGAACGGCTGGGCGCCGGTACCCGAACCCAGCTGCACGGCCATGCTGCCGATGTTGTAGAACTGGTTGATGGGCTGCATCCAGTCCGGAAACCGCTCGCCTTCCAGCTCCATCTTCGCGTCGCGCACGAAGATCTGGTAGCTCAGCAGATCCTGGCCGGCCAGGCCGTCGCTGCCGACGGCCTCGATCTTCTTCAGCCAGTCTTCGGTGAAGCGACGCGACGTGGCGCGGTACTCGGCCGACAGGAAGTTCGGCAACTGGTCGTTGTAGCGCGGATCGCCCTGGAACGTGGCGCCCAGCGGATTGAGTTTCAGCGATTCTTCCCAGTACTGCGCATACAGGCGGTCAAGCTGGGCGGCCTTGGGATTCGCCGTCGCCGTTGCGGGCGCGTCGCTGGTTTGGGCGGATGCCGGAAGCGCGGCGACGGGCAGGGCCAGCGCGATGGCGAGCGTCAACAGGGCGGGCAGGGGACGACGCATGGAGTGCTCCGGCAAGGTAAACCGCGAGCGTGGCGCATTCCCCCATGAGTGGACAGCGACGAAAGTCATGGTTTCGACGATGCCACTGCGGCATCGGCGGGGTCAGTCCGCGGAGGCTTCAGCCCGCAGTTCGCGCTCGCGCGCGTCGCCCAGGTAGCGCCGTATGCCGTGGCGCATCAGGTAAAGCAGGGGAATCAGCGCGATGGCGGCCAGCATCTTGTAGACGTAATTGACCGAACTGACCGCGAGGAACAGCGAAGTCGGCCATTTCTGCGGCCCCAGCACGAACGCGATGTAGATCACCACGAAGCTGTCCACCAGTTGCGAGATGGCGGTGGAGCCGGTGGCGCGCAACCACACCCAGCGTTCGCCGGTGGCATTGCGGATGCGGTGGAACACCGACACGTCGATCAGCTGACCGATCAGGAACGCGATGATCGACCCCACGATCGACCACATGCCCTGCCCGAAGATCGCCGCGAACGCCGCCTGGTAATCCGGCACGCCCTGGTCCTTCGCCGCGGTCACCCACCAGCCCGCGGGCGCGGTCGCGATGGCCAGGAAGGCGAACACGAAACCGAAGACGATCAGGGCCACTGCCAGCCACGAGATGAAGCGCACGCCGCGCTTGCCGTAGAACTCGTTGACGGTGTCGGTCATGATGAAGACGAACGGCCACAGCAGCGTGCCGACGGTGAAGTTCAACGAGCCGCTCTGGCCGAACAGGTTCCACTCCAGCGGCGCCATGCCCAGCGTGTCTTCCAGCGCGAAGATCTTGACGCCGATGAATTCGGCCAGCACCGCGTTGACGCAGAAGAAGGCCGCCAGGGCGATGAACAGTTTGACGGCGCGATCGTCCAGCGTGCGGCCCGGGGTCATGGGTCAGCGGTCCCCGGCGCGGGTGAAGGGCATGGTTTCCGGCGCCACGGCGCCACCTGAAATGATGAAGCTCATCGCCTGGTCCACCGTCCAGTCGGTGGGCGTCAGCAGTTCCACCGGCACGATTTCCAGGTAGCCGGAGGTCGGGTTGGGCGTGGTGGGCACGTAGACGGCGGCCAGTTCGCGACCGGACCCTTCTTCACGGATCACGCGGGTGACCAGGCCGACCGACTTCATGTCGCGGTGCGGGAAGTCGATCAGCACCACGCGCTGCGTGCTGCCCGGCTTGGTTTCCAGCATGTCCAGCAGCTTGCGCGCGCTGGTGTAGATGACGTTCGCCAGCGGCACGCGCGCGATCAGCGCTTCGAACCAGCCCAGCAGCCGCTGCCCGATCACGCGGCGGGTCAGCGCGCCCACGGCCACGATGACGAACAGCGTGGCGATCATCGCGATGGTGTTCTGCACCCATACGCCGCTGAACCAGCCCATCGCCTGCGGAAACCCCGCGGCGATCCGCTGCGACAGCGGCTCCACCCAGGGTTTGCTCATGTCCGAGAGCAGCACGAAGACGAACTTCACCACCACCCACGTCAACCAGATGGGGAGCAGGGTCAACAGGCCGGTCAGGAACAGCTTCTGCAGGGAGGGACGGGCGGCGTGGGGATCGGGGGGCATGACGGTATTGTAGGGCCATGCCACGGCAGCGTCGCCGGATCCTGCGCCCCGGTCAGGCGGGCTTGCGCGCTTCCGGTTTCAGGCGCACGTAGATCTGCTTGCGCACGCGGGCGACCACTTCGTTCTGCGCGTTGAAGATGTCCACCGGCATCCAGCGCAGGTGCTTCTGGCCGTCGGCGGCTTCGGCGATGATCTCGTCCAGCACCACGTTGTCCAGCCGGAACTCGGCGTGCACGACACCCTTGCCAGGCTTCACGAACTCGATCTCGCCGGCCTTGTCCCACACGAAGTAGTCGCGCCCCAGCCGCTCCTTCGCCAGGATCATCCAGAACGGATCGGTCATGGCGAACAGGCTGCCGCCGAAATGCGTGCCCACGTAGTTGCGGTTCCAGGGACGCATGCGCAGTTCGACGCGCGCGAACGTCCAGTCGTCGGCCATCTCGGTGACATGGATGCCACTGAACAGGAAGGGCGGCCAGACGTTGAAGATGTGCCGCAGGGTGCTGGGTTTCATGTACTGCTACGTGCGAAAAGGGGGTGCAGGGTAGGCGGCGGGCGCTGAAGGTCAGAACAACAGCGACGACATCCGGCGACGGTAGCGGCTCACCAGCGCGTCGTCCTCGATCACCCGGAATGCATCGATCAGGCTCTTGCGCGCCACGCCCTCGTCGAACGTGCGGTCGCGCTTCAGCATCTCCAGGAACTGCTCAAGCGCGGCTTCCGACTCGCCGGCCACCAGGTGATGCACACCCAGAAGATGGCGCGCCCGCAGATCGTCGGCGTTGGCGGCAATGGCCGCCTGCAGGATCTCGACCGGCGGCGCGTCCTTGAGGGCAGCGGAAAAGCCCAGCCGTGCGCGTGCGCGGATCGCGCGGTCATCGGTAGCCAGGTTGGCGGGCAGGCCGTCCAGCAGCGTTTCGGCTTCGGCGGCGGCACCGATCTTCAGCAACGCCAGGGCCAGGTCGAGTTTCAGTTCGGCCTTGTCCGGTTCGGCCTCGATGGCGTTGCGCAGCGCCAGCACCTGCGCATGCGGGTCCACCGGCGTGGTATCGGCGGCTTCTTCCTCGACTGCCGCCGGCTCGATGCCGTGCTGTTTCAGGAATTCACGCAGTTGCCCTTCCGGCAGTGCGCCGGGGAAGCCATCCACCAGCTGTCCCCCTTTCACCAGGAAGACCGTCGGCACCGAGCGGATCTGGAAGGCGGCGGCGATCTGCTGCTCCTTGTCCACGTCGACCTTGGCCAGTTCGAAGGCGCCGTTGTATTCGCCCGCCAGCTTTTCCAGCAGAGGCCCCAGCGTCTTGCACGGCCCGCACCAGGTCGCCCAGAAATCCACCAGCACGGGCACCTGCAGTGATTTCTGCAGGACCTCGGTCTCGAAGGTCTCGGTGGTGGCGTCGAACACGTGGGGCAGGTCGCTCATGGGGGTCCCGGATTCAGATTTAGCGCAGAGATGGTGTCTTGGGCGTCAGGATACAAGGCAATGTAAAAAGCGTTTGACATTGCCGGTTCGAAATGTAATGTATGAATTACATGAAGTCTGGCAGGAGTGACATGCTTGAGGATTCAGCCGTGGGGAGTGGGGGTGGGTGCCGGCATCGACGCGCAGGTGACATGGCCTGACCCGGGAGGCTGCCCGTGACTGGCACCCCCATCACCAACGACATCCGCCGCCTGCGCTTCGAGCGCGGCGAAATGACCCAGCAGGCGCTCGCCGACGCCTGTGCCGTGACGCGGCAAACTATCATCGCGCTGGAAGCGGGGCGCTACGCGCCTTCGCTGGAACTGGCGTTCCGCATTGCGCGGACCTTTGGCGTGGGCGTGGAAGAGGTGTTCCATTGGGAAGTGAAGTGAAGCGCGCGCTGCCGTATGCGGGCATCGCGGCGGTGGCCATGTTCGCCCTGGCACTGGCCGTGTTCGGCCAGTTCCTGCAGGGCTATTCGCAGGTGTTCCATCCGGTCGCGGTGCTGGGTGCGCAAGGCGTGCCAAGGGCCCTGGCCTTCAATATGGTGGCGTTCGTCGTGCCGGGGCTGCTGGCGGGCGTGGTGGCGATGGACCTGCGCCAGCGATTGCCGCGCGATGCGGGGTGGCCGCTGCGGGTGGGGACGCAGCTGGCGTTCCTGTCCGCGCTGGGCTTCATTGCGCTGGGACTGCTGCCGCTGGATCCGATGGACCTGCACAACCATGCCAGCAGCCTGCATGCGACGGCGTGGCTGCTGTGGTGGGTGGCGTTCGTGCCGGGCGCCTTCCTGATCGCCGCAGGGCTACGGGGCAAAAGCGCATGGCGCCGGCTCGCACGTGCCAGCGTGGCGGCGGCGCTGCTGGTACTGGCCACGGCATTGTTCGCCGTGGAACTGATGCCGGCGGGACTGGCGCAGCGGTTGGGCTACGCCGCGTGGCTGGGATGGTTGTGCGTGGCGGCCTGGCGGCCGCGCTAGTGTCGCGCCGGGTGCCGCGTCCTGCGCGGCGGCGTGGTCAAGTTCGTGTCATTGCGCTGGAATGTCGAGGCGTGGCTGCCTGTAGACCTTGCCGTCCTTCATCACGAAGTCGACCTTCAGCACGGCGTTGATGTCGGCCACCGGGTCGCCGGGTACCGCGATGATGTCGGCACGCTTGCCCGCTTCCAGCACGCCCTGGTCGTCCACGCCCAACACCTCGGCCGCGCGGATGGTGGCGGCCTGCAGCGCGACATTCGCTGGAATGCCGGCTTCGACCATGTAGAGGAACTCGCGCGCGTTGTCGCCATGCGGGCCCACGCCCATGTCGGTGCCGAACGCGATCTTCACGCCGTTGCGGTAGGCCTTGGCCGCGGTTTCCTGGATCAGCGCGCCGATGCGTTCGGCCTTCGGGCGTACCACGGCCGGGAAGTAACCGTCGATCTTCGCCTTCTCGGCGACGAAGCGCCCGGCCGAAATCGTCGGTACGTACCAGGTACCGTGCTGCTTCATCAGCCGCATGATCTCGTCGTCCATGTAGGTGCCGTGCTCGATGCTGGTCACGCCGCCGAGGATGGCGCGCCGCATGCCCTCCTTGCCGTGCGCATGCGCGGCCACGCGGAACCCGTAGTCGCGCGCGGTGTCGACGATGGCCTTGACCTCTTCCACGGTGAACTGCGGGGCATCACCGGACTTGGCGTAGCTCAGTACGCCACCGGTGGCGGTGATCTTGATGACGTCGCTGCCGTCCTTGTAGCGCTGGCGCACGGCCTGTCGCGCATCGTCGATGGAATTGATGACGCCTTCGGTAGGGCCGGGCGGGCCCATCAGATGGGCCAGGTGGGTGTTGAAGCCGTTGGTGGGGTCCGCGTGCCCGCCGGTGGTGGCGATGGACGTGCCGGCGGCGAAAATGCGTGGCCCCTTCACCGCGCCCTGGTTGACCGCGTCGCGCAGGTGCAGGGTCACGTCGCCGCCCAGATCGCGCACGCTGGTAAAGCCCGCCATCAGGGTCTTTTCCGCATAACCGACAGAGCGGTAGGCGAAGTCCACCGGGTCCAGGCGGAAGCCTTCCGAATAGCTCTGCGGGCTGGATTCGCCGTCCAGGTGCACGTGCAGGTCGGTCCAGCCCGGCATGCAGGTATGGTCCGAGAGGACGATGGAATCGGCATCGGCCAGCTTGGCCCGGCCCGGCAGCACCTCGGCGATCCTGCCATCGCGCACCAGTACCGTGTGTTCCCCGAGGATCCGCCCGCTGCGGGCGTCAAACAGCTTGCCGCAATGCACCGCCTGGGTCGTGGCAGTGGGCGGTTCTGCAGCCTGGGCGGGCAGGGCGTTCAGACTGGCAAGGGCAAAGGCGACGGCGGTGAGGCGGAGGCGTGGCGGCATGCGGGTTTCCCGGGTTTCGACCGGGCCATCCTAACCTGCGCCATGGCGGCGCATGGTGCGCTGCGGTACCCTTTGCGGCTTTGCCGTAGCCGCGTAGCACGCACCCGCCATGTCCACTGCCGCCGAACCCCTCTCCTACGACCCGAAATCCGTCGAGTCCCAGGCCCAGACCTTCTGGGAGACCCGCCGCGCCTTCGAGGTCGACGAGCAGTCGGACAAGCCGAAGTACTACTGCCTCTCGATGCTGCCGTATCCATCGGGCGCGCTGCACATGGGCCACGTGCGCAACTACACCATCGGCGACGTGATCAGCCGCTACAAGCGCATGACCGGCCACAACGTGCTGCAGCCGATGGGCTGGGACGCGTTCGGCCTGCCGGCCGAGAATGCCGCCATCAAGAACAGGACGGCGCCGGCCAAGTGGACCTACGCCAACATCGAGCACATGCGCACCCAGCTGAAGTCGCTGGGCTATGCCATCGACTGGTCGCGCGAGTTCGCCACCTGCCGGCCCGAGTACTACGTGCACGAGCAGCGCATGTTCACCCGCCTGCTGCGCAAGGGCATCGCCTACCGCAAGAACTCGGTGGTGAACTGGGATCCGGTGGACCAGACCGTGCTGGCCAACGAGCAGGTCATCGACGGCCGCGGCTGGCGCAGTGGCGCGGTGGTGGAGAAGCGCGAGATCCCGCAGTGGTTCCTGCGCATCACCGACTACGCCCAGGAACTGCTGGACGGCCTGGATGACCTGCCGGGCTGGCCCGACGCGGTCAAGACCATGCAGCGCAACTGGATCGGCCGCTCGGAAGGGCTTGAGATCGCGTTCGGCGTGGAAGGCGGCAACGACGTGCTGAACGTGTTCACCACGCGTCCCGACACGCTGATGGGCGTGACCTTCGTGTCGATCGCCGGCGAACACCCGCTGGCGCTGAAGGCCGCGGCGTCGAATCCGGCGCTGGCCGCATTCCTGGACGAACTGAAGCACGGCGGCGTGTCCGAGGCCGAACTGGAAACGCAGGAAAAGCGCGGCATGGATACCGGCCTGAAGGCCGTGCATCCGATCACCGGCGACAAACTGCCGGTCTGGGTGGCCAACTTCGTGCTGATGGGCTACGGCACCGGCGCGGTGATGGCCGTGCCGGGCCACGACGAGCGCGATTTCGAGTTCGCGCACAAGTATTCCCTGCCCATCCAGCAGGTGATCGCGCTGAAGTCGCCGCGCAACGAGGAAGAAAAAACCTACGACGCCACCACCTGGCGCGACTGGTATGGCGACAAGACCCGGGATGACCTGGAACTGGTCAACTCCGGCGAGTTCGACGGCCTGGATTACCGTGGCGCGTTCGAGGCGTTCGCCGAGCGTTTCGAGCGCAAGGGCCAGGGCCAGCGGCGCGTGAACTACCGCCTGCGCGACTGGGGCGTCAGCCGCCAGCGCTACTGGGGCTGCCCCATCCCGGTGATCTACTGCGACGCCTGCGGCGCGGTGCCGGTGCCGGATTCCGACCTGCCGGTGGTGCTGCCGGAGAACGTCACCCTGGACGGCGTGAAGTCGCCGATCAAGGCCGACCCGGAATGGCGCAAGACCAAGTGCCCGCAATGCGGTGGTGCCGCCGAACGCGAGACGGACACGTTCGACACCTTCATGGAGTCCAGCTGGTACTACGCGCGCTACACGTCGCCGGGTGCCCGCGACATGGTGGACAAGCGCGGCAACTACTGGCTGCCGGTGGACCAGTACATCGGTGGCATCGAACACGCCATCCTGCACCTGATGTATTTCCGCTTCTATCACAAGCTGCTGCGCGACGCGCGGCTGGTGGACAGCAACGAACCCGCCACCAACCTGCTGTGCCAGGGCATGGTCATCGCGGACACGTACTACCGCGAGAACGCCAACGGCAACAAGGAATGGTTCAACCCCGCCGACGTCAGCGTCACCCGTGACGAGCGCGGTCGCGTCACCGGCGCGGTACTGGCGGCCGATGGCCAGCCGGTGCACATCGGTGGCAGCGAGAAGATGTCCAAGTCGAAGAACAACGGCGTGGACCCGCAGACGATGGTGGAGAAGTTCGGCGCGGACACCGTGCGCCTGTTCTCGATGTTCGCCGCGCCGCCGGAGCAGTCGCTGGAGTGGAACGAGGCCGGCGTGGAAGGCATGGCGCGTTTCCTGCGCCGCCTGTGGGTGCAGGTGCAGAAGCATGTGGCCGACGGCAGCGCCATCGAGGCGCTGGACGTGGCCGCGCTCGGCGCCGAGCAGAAGGCGCTGCGCCGCAAGACCCACGAGACCATCGACAAGGTCGGCAACGACTACGGCAAGCGGCACAGCTTCAACACCGCCATTGCCGCCGTGATGGAGCTGTCCAACGCACTGGGCAAGTTCGACGATGCCAGTGCGCAGGGCCGCGCCGTTCGCCAGGAAGCGCTGGAAGCGGCGGTGCTGCTGCTCAACCCGATCACGCCGCACGCCAGCCACGCGCTGTGGCAGGCGCTCGGCCATTCGGAAACGCTGCTGGAAGACGTGGCGTTCCCGCAGGCCGACCCCGACGCGATGGTGCGCAACTCGGCGACCTTGGCCGTGCAGGTCAACGGCAAGCTGCGTGGCACCATCGAAGTCGCCGCCGACGCGCCGCGCGACGTGATCGAGTCGCTGGCCAAGGCCGAACCGAATACCGCCAAGTTCCTGGAAGGCACCACGATCCGCAAGATCATCATCGTGCCGGGCAAGATCATCAACATCGTCGCGGCGTGAATCCGGTGGGGAGCGGCGGCATGCCGCTCCCGCCGACCTTGCCCGGGCGTTCACCTGCGGTCGGGCTAGGCTATTGCCGCCCATGACGGGCTCGTCCAGACTTCCCCCATGACTGCATTCCGACTGCCCGCCCGCCTGCTCGCCTTCACCGCCGCCGCCCTGCTGCTTGCCGGCTGCGGCTTCCACCTGCGCAACAAGATCGCCCTCCCCGCGGACCTGGGACCGGTGCGCGTCGTGTCTTCCGCGGCCTACAGCGAACTGGCCACCAGCCTGTCGCGCGGCCTGCAGGCCGCTGGCGCCACGCCCGCGCCGCCGCTTGCGGAAGGCCAGACCACGGACGCCACGCCCGTGGCTACCTTGCGCGTCGTATCCGAGCGCTGGGGCGACCTGCCCATCGCCATCGACGAGGTCGGTCGCGCGCAGGAATTCAGCCTGCGCTATGCGGTGGTGTTCTCGTTCAAGAAGGCGGATGGCACCGACCTGGTGCCGCAGCAGGTGGTGGAGCTTTCGCGCGACTACGTGTCGCCGCCGGAAGACGCGACCGGCACGTCAACCGAACGCGAGGTGCTGGCCGACGAACTGCGCCGCGAGATGTCCGCTTCCATCCTGCGTCGCGTCGACGGCGTGGTGCGCTCGGGCCAAGTCACCCCGGCCCGCTGATGGAACTCAAGCCGGAACAGCTGGCCGCGCGCGGCGCGTCCGAGCCGCTGCATCCGGTCTACCTGATCGCCGGCCCCGAAACCCTGCGCGTGCTGGAAGCCGCCGACGCCGTGCGTGCGCAGGCGCGCGCGCAGGGCATCAGCGAGCGCGAAGTCTTCGATGCGGACGGCCGTGATTTCGACTGGGACACGCTGGATGCCGCATTCAATGCGCCCAGCCTGTTCAGCGCCCGCCGGCTGGTGGAAGTACGCCTGCCGGGCGGCAAGCCGGGCAAGGACGGTGCCGAGGTCATCACCGCGTTGTGCGCCAATCCACCGCCGGATGTGGTGCTGCTGATCACTGCCGGTGAATGGGGCAAGGCCTACCAGGGCAAATGGAGCGATGCCATCGCCCGTGTCGGCGTGGTCGCGGTGGCGTGGGCGATCAAACCGCACGAGCTGCCGGGCTGGATCGAAAGCCGCCTGCGCAGCAAGGGCGTGCGCGCGGATCGCGATGCCGTGCAACTGCTGGCCGACCGCGTGGAAGGCAACCTGCTGGCTGCCGCGCAGGAGATCGACAAGCTGGCGTTGCTGTCCGATGGCAGCACGCTCGACCTGGAACGCATGGAATCGCTGGTCGCCAACGCCGCGCGTTATGACGTGTTCCGGCTGACCGACGCGGTGCTGGCCGGGCAGGGCGCGCAGGTGTCGCGCATCATCGCCGGCCTGCGCGCTGAAGGCGACGTGGTCGCCGGCCTGATGCCGATGGTGGTGAAGGAACTGCTGCGTACCGCCGCGCTGGCCCGCGTGCAGTCCAATGGCGGCAACCTGGCGGCCGAGATGAAGGCACAGGGTATCTGGGAAGCCAAGCAGGCGCCGTTCAAGCGCGCGCTGCAGCGCCACGCCTCGCCTGCGCGCTGGGACCGTTTCGTGGCGGAAGCCTCAAAGATCGACCGCATTGCCAAGGGCCGCGGTGATGGCGATGCCTGGGTGGCGATGGAGCGCCTGCTGCTGGCCATCGCCGACGCCAAGGCGGTGCGGCTGCTGGTGGCCTGACGCGGTGTCGCGCCACAGCCCGCAACCGGCTTCCAGCGACGCCTCCGCGTCGGCCCGTTCCCCTTCGCGCCTGCAGCTCTACTACGGCGGCACCTTCGACCCCGTCCACAACGGCCATCTGGCCATTGCCCGTGCCGCGCGCGACGAACTGGGCGTGCCGGTGCATCTGATGCCGGCGGCAGACCCGCCCCATCGCGCGCCACCGGGCGCGGATGCGCTGCAACGGGCGCACCTGCTGGATCTGGCCGTGGACGGTGAACCGGACCTGCGGGTGGACCGTCGCGAGCTGCGGCGGGCCGAACGCGACCCTGCCGGGCGCTCCTACACCATCGACACGCTGCACGAACTGCGCGCGGAGTGGGGGACGTCGCTCCCGATCGCCCTGCTGATCGGGGCCGACAGCCTGATCGGGCTGCCCGGGTGGCGGGACTGGCGGGCGTTATTCGGACTCACCCATTTCGTGGTGGCCGAGCGGCCTGGCAGCCCACTGGATGCCGCCCTGCCCGATGCGCTCGCCGACGAGCTTGCTTCCCGCTGGGCGGACTCCCCCGCCGACCTGCTGCACGCGCCCGGCGGTCGCGTCTTCCGCCTGCGCCAGCCGCTGCAGCCCGAATCCGCCACCGACATCCGCCGGCGCATCGCCACCGGCGAACCCTGGCGGCACCTGGTGCCGCCGGCCGTGGCCGACGCCATCGCCGACGAAAGGTTGTACTCATCACGGGCCGTCGAGCCCGGTCCGCTATAATCCCGTCCGTATTCCCAGAGCCTGCAAGCCTTTGTCCAGCCAAGCCCAAGTCATCAAGACCCGTCTCCCCAGCCCCCCGCCGGCCGTGCCGGACCTGCTTGCCACGGTGCACGCCGCGGTGCAGGAACTGAAAGCCAAGGATGTCGTCGAGATCGATGTGCGCGGCAAGTCCAGCGTCGCCGACTTCATGGTCATCGCGTCAGGTACGTCCACCCGACACGTGAAGTCGATCGCCGACGAGGTGGTCAAGTTCGCCAAGAAGCTGGACGTGATGCCCCTGGGCGTGGAAGGCGAGCGCGAGGCCGAGTGGGTGCTGGTCGACCTGGGCGACGTGATCGTCCACGTCATGCTGCCGCGCGTGCGCGAGTTCTACGCGCTCGAACGTTTGTGGACCGTCGGCGACCAGCCGCCCGGCGACGTCGAGACGGCGGACGAGTCGCGGCTCTGACCTGAGTCACTACGAAAAAAAACGGCGCCGTCAGGCGCCGTTTTTTGTTTCCGGCAACGTCCGGCACGACCGTCAGAGCGGTCCCCGCTCCCACGGCCCACTGATGGCCACGGTGATGCCGGGCGTCTGCAGGTTGACGAACAGCGTGCGCGACAGCGGATCCCAGCACGCACCGCAGAATTCGCTTTCGCGATAGTCGCCTTCGGCGATCGTCTTGCCTGCGTTGGCGATCTGGGTGGAAGTCAGCTGCACATTGTTCTTGGCCAGGTAGAACGACTCGCCTGCGCGCGTCAGGCCGATCAGGCGTGCACCCGGGCCATAGGCGTCGGGACTTTCCCCGCCGTCTTCGCACAGCACCACGCCACCGCGCGCGCTGACCGTGATGTTGTCGGGATTGTGCGCGGCCAGCTGGTTGCCGCTGACGAACAAGGCCTTGATGCGCTGCGTGAACAGATCAAGCACCCAAACCGCGCCATTGCCACGGCCGCGACGCCCCTGCGCATCCACGCCGGTGCTGGTGTCCACGATGAACATCCTGCCGTAGCTGTACCAGATGCCTTCGCCACGGCTCATCCGCAGCGCGCCTTCGCTCCATGCCTGCGCGAAGGGCCCGCTGAGGGTCTCGCCGGCGCCGATGTCCGGAAATCCCGCCGGTGCGGCGATGGTGTCCAGGTCCGGGTCCGGAATGTCGACCCATTCCAGCGCGTATTCGTCGCCGATGTTGGCAACGCTCAGGTCGACGTTGCGACGGCCCCGCACGCGCGCAGCCTGCAGCCGTCCACCGTTCTCCAGCGAACCGTTGCGGCCACGGCGGTCGTTCGGGATGAAGCGGTACAGGCCGGACTTGTTGCGGTCGTCCTCGGTCAGATAGACGATGCCGGTGCGTGGATCCACCGCGACGGCTTCGTGGCTGAAGCGTCCCAGGCCCACGAGCGGCCGGCCCGTCGTCCGCTCGCTGTCCGCGTCCACCTCGAACACGTAGCCGTGCTTGTTGCCGGTGCTGGACGTGGCGTCGGTCTTGATCTCCTCGCAAGTGAGCCAGGTGCCCCATGGTGTCGGGCCCCCCGCGCAGTTCACCAGCGTGCCGCCGAGGCTGGGCTCCATGCGCGTCCACTCGCCATGCCGGTAACCCAGCGTGGTGGTGCCGCCCGCGGCGACGTCGCTGCCGCTGACGGTGCCGGTGTCGTACATGCCGGGGGCCCGGATGGGCGCGCCCGCGCCGCGTTCGTGGTTGCGGATCAGCACGTATTCCAGGCCATGGCCGCGTCCCTTGGAAGTGCGGCCATGGCGTGGATGCCGTACGCCGACCACTGCCATGCCGTCGTGGCGGTCGGGGCAGGGCTGGCCATCGTCCATGCGGTCGCCGCTCCAGCCAAAGGAGCGATAACTGAAACCCTGCGGCAACTGCAGCAGCGGCAGGCCGGTGGTGCGGTCCGCCACCGGCGCGAGCGGGCCATAGCGGCTGGGGACGGGTGAAAGGCGTACCGAAGCGGCAGCGGCCTGCGCCTGGCGTGCGTAGAGCGCACCCAGACTGCCCATGGCACCCATCGCCATGGCGGCGGCGCTGCCTTTCAGGACCTGTCGGCGGGCGGGATCGAAGCTGTGCATCGTACGACTCCTGCTGGCTGGGGGAGCCTGCGACGCTAGGCAGCGCGTGTAACCGATGGATGACAACCGCATGACGCGTGCGTCCTCGCCGACGAAAGTGCGATCGCACTATCATGCGTTCATGAAATGCCGACTCATCGCCACCGGTGAACGCGCGCCCAGCTGGGTGGCGCAGGGGTTCGCCGAATACCAGAAGCGGTTGTCGCACTGGCTTCCCTTCGACCTGGTCGAGATCGAACCCGGCCTGCGCGGCAAGGGACGGGATCCGCAGCGCGCCATCGAGGACGAGGGCAAGCGGGTGCTGGCGGCGCTGCCGAAGAATGCCTACGTCGTGGCGCTCGAAGTCACCGGCAAGCCGTATTCCTCCGAGCAGCTCGCGCAACGCCTGGAACATTGGCGCACGCTCGGCCGGGACATCGCGCTGTTGATCGGCGGTCCCGAGGGCCACGCACCGGACGTGCTGGCCGCGGCGCACGAGAAGTGGTCGCTCAGCCCGTTGACGCTGCCGCACATGCTGGTGCGGCTGGTGGTGGCCGAGCAGGTCTACCGGGCGGCAGCGATGCTGGCGAACCATCCGTATCACCGCGCCTGAGCGGCGGGATCGGCTGTAGGAGCGACGTCAGTCGCGACCGCAGAGCGACTTCGCCTTCAAGGCACGGTTTTTCCTCATCTGGGCGTGCTGCGACGGACTCGTGACGGCCTGGCGGGAACGATTGTCGGTGCGCGGATGCGATTGATGCCGCTCCCGCGCCCGGCAAAAAGCCCGCTTTTCAGCGGGCTTTTGCGTTTCGGATCAGCGGCGATTACTGCAGGGTGAAATCGATCGGCACCAGGCCGTAGGCCTGCACCGCCTGGCCGTTCTGCATGGCCGGCTTGAAGCGCCAGCTCTTCAGTACGTGCTGGCGGGCTTCCTTGTCCAGGTTGCGGTCGCCGCTGCTCTTCTCGATGAGCACTTCGATCGGCGTGCCGTCGGTGTCCACCAGCACGCGCAGCATCACGGTGCCTTCGGCGCGGTCGCGCAGGGCGGCGATGGGATAACGCGGTGCCGGCGCGCGGACATACTCCAGCGTCGCGGACGGCAGCGGGCCGCCGGTGACCACCGGGCCTGCGGTCTCGCTCGCAGGTTCGATGGCCACCTCGATGACAGGCACGGTGCCGTTGTCCACGATCACCGGCGTGTCCATGATCTGTGGGGTGATGGTCGGTCGCGTGGGAACGACCTGCGTCGGCGGGCGGGGCTGCGTCCGCTGCTGCATGACCGGCACGACTTCCGGCGGCTTGGGCTTTTCCTTGTCGATGATGCGGACTTCGGGCTTGTAAGGCTTGGCGACCACGGCGATCTGCGGGGCCGCCATCGGCATCAACAGCATCAGCAGGGCGGCGGCGTGCAGGGCGATGGCGGCGGCGATGGCGGCTATGCGGCCAACGTCGATGCGGGACTCGGAATCGAAGGGTAGTGCGCGAACCATGATCCACCTCCTGAGGGCTGTGAACGGAACAACGCTCGGCCGCGTGGAGTGGGGTTGCCAACGCCCCCGCGCCGCAAGCCCAGACTGTACTCCGCCGTAGGGTGGCTGCAAGGGGGCAGGCATTCGACTTTGGTGGGACGGGTTGGTGGCCCGTTCGCCCAACGAAAACGGCGCCCCGCGGGGCGCCGTCGTCTTCATTGCCGAAGGGCTCAGCGGCCCAGTTCGAACACGACGTCCAGGTTCACCGACACGGTGGTCTCGCCCGGCGAAACCGGCGGAGCACCGGCCGCATCGCGGGCTTCCATCTTGGCCATGGCCATCATCGGCACCGGGCGGAAGCCGCCGCCGCCTTCCGAGATGCTGACAATGCGGCGCACCTTGAGTCCCAGCGCCTTGGCGTAGGTCTCGGCGCGCGCCTGCGCCTTCTTCAGGGCGGCCACGCGGGCTTCGTCGTAGACCGGTTCCGGCTGGTCGATCTCGAAGCTCGGGCCGTTGATCTGGTTGGCGCCCACCGATGCCAGCCCATCCAGCACCTTGCCCAGTTTGGTGATGTCACGCACCTTCAGGTTGACGTTGTTGCTGGCCTGGTAGCCGGTGATCTTCGGCGCCTCGTTCTCCACGTAGCGGTACTGCGGGTTGAGGCTGATGCCACTGGTCTGCACGTCCTTGTCGGCGATGCCGGCCGCCTTGATCGCCGCGACCACCTTGGCCATCTGCTCGGCGTTCTGGCGCATCGCGGTGTTGCCGTCGACCGCCTGGGTGACCACGCCGGCGGAAATCGTGGCGACGTCCGGCACGCGCGACGCCTCGGCCTGCGCGGCGACATTGAGCAGGGTGCCGTCGGACGGAATCGCGTAGGCGGGGGCGGTCTGGGCGGAGCTGGTCATGGCGGCGGTGGTTCCCAGGGACAGGGTCAGGGCGAGCAGCAGGGGGCGGATCAGGGGCAGGTGCATGGAGTCTCCTTGTGTAGGCACGGGTCGGGGCGTGGGGCACCCGATCTTCTTCGACGCGCAAGGGTGTTCACGGTGACATGAACGCGCCGTGATCCCGTGCAGGGTTATGCCATGCCGGCCGTGATTAAGGTCCATTCAGTCAGGTGGCGCGGGTTATCCTTCCATGGATGCTCTACCTTGCCTCCCAATCGCCCCGTCGTGCCGAATTGTTGACCCGCCTGGGGCTCCGGTTCGGCCAGATCCCGCTGGACATCCCCGAACACCGCCAACCCGGCGAGCCTGCCGAGGAGTACGTGCGCCGGGTGGCACGCGAGAAGGCCGGCGCCGGCCTGCTGACGGTGGTCGCCACCCCGGGGGCGGTAGTGCTGGGCGCGGACACCGAGGTGATCCTGGACGATGAGGTCTTCGGCAAGCCCGCCGACGAAGCGGACGCGGCCGCCATGCTGCGCCGGCTCTCCGGGCGCACCCATCGTGCCGTGTCGGCGGTGGCGGTGGTCAGTGCCGGGCGCGAGGCGCAGGCGCTGGTGGTCACCGAGGTGAGCTTCGCCGAATTGTCCGACGACGACATCGCCGGTTACCTGGCGACGGGCGAAGCGATGGGCAAGGCGGGTGCCTATGGCATCCAGGGGCGCGCGGAACAGTTCGTCACCCGCCTGGCCGGCAGCTACTCGGCGGTGATGGGCCTGCCGCTTCACGAAACCTCGCAACTGCTGCGCGGGTTCGGCATCGTGCCGTCCGCCGCCCCCTCCATTTCCCGGGATTGAGCCACACCATGTCGGAAGAGATCCTGGTCAACGTCACTCCGCGCGAAACCCGCGTGGCCGTGGTCGAAAACGGCATGCTGCAGGAACTGCACATCGAACGCGGCTGGCGGCGCGGGGTGGTGGGCAACATCTACAAGGGCAAGGTGCAGCGGGTGATGCCCGGCATGCAGGCGGCCTTCGTCGAGGTGGGACTGGACCGCGCGGCGTTCCTGCATGCCAACGACATCGTGCGCGCCGCGCCGGCGGCGATCGTCGAAGGCGATGATGCGGCGCTCCCCGCCACGCCGCCGCCCGCGGTGCCGATCATGGACCTGATCCGCGACGGTCAGGACATCGTGGTACAGGTGGTCAAGGACCCCATCGGCAGCAAGGGCGCCCGGCTGACCACGCAGATCAGCATTCCGTCGCGCTACCTGGTGCTGTTGCCGCAATCCAAGGTCGTCGGCGTGTCCGCGCGCATCGAGGACGAAGGCGAGCGCCAGCGGCTGAAATCGGTCATCACCGAACTGTCCGCACAGCATGGTGGCCACGGCTACATCATCCGCACCAATGCCGAAGGCCAGCCGGCGGAAGCCTTGGCGGAAGATCTCGCCTACCTCTCACGGGTCTGGAACATCGTCGAGAAGCGCAGCCGCGAAATGCCGACGTGCAGCATCCTGTATGAAGACCTCAGCCTGCCGCTGCGCGCCGTCCGCGACCTGATCCGCAAGGACGTGGAGAAGGTGAAGGTGGACTCCAACGAGACGCACGAACGCCTGCAGGCCTTCGTGGCCAAGTACATGCCGGTGCTGGCCGAACGCATCGAACTGTACGCAGGCGAGCGCCCCATCTTCGATCTTTACGGGGTCGAGGATGAAATCGGCCGCGCGCTGGAGAAGCAGGTCCCGCTGAAGTCCGGCGGCTACCTGGTGATCGACCAGACCGAAGCGATGACCACCATCGACGTCAACACCGGCTCGTTCCTCGGCCAGCGCAACCTCGAGGAGACGGTGTACCGCACCAACCTGGAAGCGGCGCAGGCAGTGGCGCGCCAGCTGCGCCTGCGCAACCTCGGCGGCATCATCATCATCGACTTCATCGACATGGATGATCCCGAACACCGCCGCCAGGTGCTGCGCACGCTGGAGAAGGCGCTCGCCCGCGACCATGCCAAGACCACCGTGTACGAGTTCTCGCCGCTCGGCCTGGTGGAGATGACCCGCAAGCGCACCGTGGAAAGCCTGGAGCGCCAGTTGTCCGAGCCCTGCCCCGAGTGCAGTGGCCGCGGCAGCATCAAGACCGCCGAAACGGTGACCTACGAGATCTTCCGCGAGATCACCCGCGCCGTGCGCCAGTTCGATGCCGCGCGCCTGCTGGTGATCGCCTCGTCCAAGGTCGTCGCGCGCATCACCGATGAGGAATCGGCGGCGGTGGCCGAGCTGGAGGAATTCCTCGGCAAGTCGATCCGCTTCCAGGCGGACGATCAGTACCTGCAGGAGCAGTTCGATGTGGTGCTGCTCTGAAGCGGTGAGTCGTGATGGGGGATTGGTGATCCGTGATTGCGGGTCGCGACGCCCGCTTTCTCCAATCACGAGTCGCGAATCAACCATGACGGCGAACACAGCGCGCTGATGCCTACTCCCCTGCGCCGCCGGTTGCGTCTGGCCCGCCGTGGTGCCGTGTATGGCGTCGCGGTCGTGCTGGTATGCATGGCGGTGGTGCTGGGCATCGCCAGCCAGGTGCTGCCGCTGGTCGAGAACAATCCAGATCGCGTGGCAGCCTGGCTGAGCGCGCGCGCAGGACGGCCGGTGGCCTTCGACAACGTGAAGACGCAATGGACGCGGCGTGGCCCCCTGTTGCAACTGGATGGGTTGCGAGTGGGTGAGGGTGATGCCGGCGTGCGCATCGGCCAAGCCGAAGTGCTGGTGGCGATGTATGGCGGCCTGTTGCCCGGACGGTCGTTCACCGAGCTGCGTTTGCGCGGGCTGTCCCTGACTTTGCAGCGCGCCGACGATGGCACATGGTCGGTGCGCGGGTTGCCAGGCCAGCAGCAGGCCGTGACGGATCCGCTTGAAAGCCTGGAAGGCCTGGGCGAACTGCAGGTCATCGACGGCCGGCTGACCATCAAGGCGCCATCGCTGGGCTGGGACATCACCCTGCCGGAGATCGACCTGCGCCTGCGCGTGGACGGCGACCGGGTGCGTGCGGGTACGCGTGCGTGGATCCGCAAGGACGCCGCGCCGCTGAACGTTGCCGTCGATTTCGACCGCAAGGCGGGCGATGGCCGCGCCTACCTGGACGTGGCAGCGGAAGACATCGGCGCCTGGTCGCCGTTGTTGCGCTACGCCGGCGTGGTGGCCGAGCGCGGCAATGGCCGCGTGCGTGGCTGGACCGAGTTGCGCCGGCATCGGGTGGTGATGGTGACCGCCGAGGCGAAGGTGCAGCAGCTGGGCCTGCGTGGCGAGGCACTGCCTGGCGACAGCGGGATCCCGCGTGCACGGTTCGACCAACTGGAAGGCCGCATGCGCTGGCGGCTGGTTTCCGGTGGCTGGCGTTTCGATGCGCCGCGCCTGCGCGTGGTCAGCGGGCAGTCGGCGCAGACGCTGGACGGCCTGGTGCTGGCCGGCGGCGAGCGCTATGCGCTGCTGGCCGACCAGGTGGATGCCGCGCCACTGTTCGTCGTGCTCGGCCTGTCGGATCGCATCGAGCCCGGCCTGCGTGCCTGGCTCGCGAAAGCGCGGCCGGGCGCACGCCTGGCGCGGGTCTCACTGGCGGGGCGACGCGGCGGCGCGATGCACGGCGAAGGGCAGCTTCGCGACATCCGCTTCAACGCGGTCGGCGATGCGCCCGGACTGAGCGGTTTGGCAGGCGAGTTCAGCGGCGACGCGCAGGGCTTCGCCCTCACCCTGGATCCGGCGTCGCGCATGCGCTTCGACTGGCCGCGGGGATTCGGCGTGGCGCACGACGTCGCGCTGCAGGGCCGGCTGCTGGGGTGGCGCGAAGGCGCGGGTTGGCGCATGAGTACCAGCGCGCTGCACGTGCGCGGCAAGGATTATGGTGCGCATGTGCGCGGAGGCATCTGGTTCCAGGGCGATGGCACGCGGCCGTGGCTGGAGCTTGCCGCCGAGCTGGATGATGCGCCGGTGTCGGCGGCGCATGGATTCTGGATCCACCACAAGATGCCGAAGGCAGCCGTGGACTGGTTGAACGCGGCGCTGGTCGGCGGACAGGTGCGTGGCGGTCGTGCCATCGTCAGCGGCGATCTGGACGACTGGCCCTTCGTGAAGCAGAACGGTCGTTTCGAAGCCACGGCGCGGATCGACGGCGGCCAGTTCCAGTTCCAGCGCGACTGGCCTGCGCTGCAGCAGGTAGAGGCGGATGTCGCTTTCATCGGCAACGGCTTCTCGCTGCAGGGGCGCGGTGCGCTGGCCGGCGTGACGATTCCCGCGTTCCAGGCCGGCATCGAGGATTTCGGCCGGGCGGAACTCGCCATCGTGGCCAGGGCTGAATCCGATGCGGGCCAGATGCTGGCGCTGCTGCGGCAGAGCCCGCTGCACAAGAGCTACGGCGACACGCTGGACAACCTGCAGGCCAAGGGCCCGGTGTCGGCGACCTTCGACCTGCTGCAGCCGCTGCATGCCAAGTCGCCGCCACCCAAGAAGCTGGCCGGCATCGTCGATCTGAAAGGCACGCAGCTGGCCGACAAGCGCTGGAACCTCGCGTTCACCGGAGTGCGCGGCAAGGCGCGGTACGACGAGGGCGGTTTCGCCTCGGAGCCGTTGCAGGTCGTGCACCAGGGGCAGCCGGGCGTGCTGGGCCTGCGCGCGGGCAGTGGCACGCGCGATCGCGGCCAGGTATTCGAAGCCGACCTGACCGCCGCGCTGGACGCCGATGAGTTGCTGGACCGCGCGCCGGAAATGGGGTGGTTGAAACCCTACATGCAGGGCCGTTCGCAATGGACGGTGGGCGTGGCGATTCCGCGCACGGCGAGCGGCAAGACCGCGGCCCCCACGCAACTCAACCTGCGTTCGGACCTGCTCGGCACGGCGATGGACCTGCCCGCACCGCTGCGCAAGCCCGCCAGTGCCGCGCTGGCGACGACGGTCCGCGCGCCGTTGCCGATGGGCAGTGGCCAGGTCGACGTGGCCTTCGGCGACCTGCTGGCTCTGCGCGCGCGCGCCAGCGGCGACCAGACCGGCGTGCGCGTGGTGCTGGGCAGCAGCGTGGTCAACGAACCCGCACCGGTGTCCGGCCTGGTGGCCACCGGCCGCACCGGCACGCTGGATGCGATGGAATGGGTGGCGTTGGCCAAGGGCGGTGGCGAAGGCGGCAAGCTGCCGCTGCGCCATGTCGATGTCACCGCCGGACGGCTGCTGATGATCGGTTCGGCCTTTCCCGATACCCGCGTACAGCTTGCGCCCTCGCGGCAGGCGCTTGCAGTGACGCTGGAAGGCGACGCGTTGTCGGGCGCCTTGCTGGTGCCGGATGCCAAGGGCGCTGCGATCGCCGGCAGGCTGTCGCGCGTGCACTGGCGAAATGCAGGCGCCGCCGGTGGCAGTACACCATCGTCCGCCGGCACGCCCGCGACGGGGGCGAACGAATTCAATCCCGCCGAGATTCCGCCGCTGTCGCTCGACATCGACGACCTGCGATTCGGTGACGCGAAGCTGGGCGCCGCCAAACTGCGCACGCGCCAGCAGGGCGATGGCATGCAGGTGGAACAGCTGCAGCTGCGTTCACCCGGCCAGCAGATCGATGTCAGCGGCCAGTGGACCGGCATGGCCGCGACGGCACGCACGCGCCTGGCGGTGAACGTGAAGAGCCAGGACTTCGGCACGCTGCTGGAGGACCTGGGCCTGGGCGACCGCGTCGGCGGCGGCCACGGCGACATCGCGCTCGACGCCACCTGGCCAGGCAGTCCCGCGGCCTTCCAGCTGGCCACGCTGGAGGGCAACGTGAAGCTAGCCGCGCGCGATGGCCACCTGCTGGAGGTCGAGCCCGGCGCCGGACGCGTGCTGGGCCTGCTGAGCGTGGCCGAAGTGCGCCGGCGCCTGATGCTGGATTTCAGCGACTTCTTCTCCAAGGGTTTCGCGTTCAATCGCATCGACGGCAACATCCGCCTGTCCGGCGGCCTGGCCCGCAGCGAGCACCTGCTGATCGACGGTCCCGCCGCCGAGATACGCATCCGCGGCGATACGGACCTGCGTGCCGAACGTTTCGACCAGACCGTCGACGTGAAGCCGAAGTCGGCCAACGTACTGACGGCGGTCGGCGCCGTGGCCGGTGGACCGATCGGGGCTGCCGTCGGCGCCGTGGCGAATGCCGTGTTGAAGAAGCCGCTCAGCGAAATGGGCGCCAAGACCTACCGCGTCACCGGTCCGTGGAAATCGCCGAAAGTCGAAGTCGTGGGCCGCGAACAGTCGCGGGCCCCGGCCCTCCGCGGCAGCACCACCGCCGGCTCCCCCTGACCCCTGCGTGCCGTCGGCCTTGCCGCCAACGGCCAGCGCCCCCATCTGGATCACCATGACCCACGCCCTTGCCCTCGCCGAATCCCGTCTCCTCCTGCCCGCCGGCCTGGATCCGTCCGGCCTAGACCGTGCGTTCGGCACGCTGCTGGGGCCGGGCATCGACTTCGGCGACCTGTATTTCCAGCACGCCCGCCGCGAGAGCTGGACGGTGGAGGACGGCATCGTCAAGGACGGGGCGCACTCCATCGAACAGGGCGTGGGCGTGCGGGCGATTTCCGGCGAGAAGACCGGTTTCGCCTATTCCGACGACATCAACGCGCAGGCGCTGCTGGGTGCGGCGAACTCGGCACGCGCCATCGCGCGCGACGGTGCCGCGCATTCTCCGCGCACGCTGGTGCGCAGCGGCGGTCGCGCACTGTATTCCAGCGACGACCCGATCGATGCGATGGGCAATGACGCCAAGGTGGAAGCCCTGCGCGCGGTTGACCGCTACGTGCGCGCCGCCGATCCGCGCGTGCAGCAGGTGACCGTCAGCCTGTCGGGTGGCATCGACACCGTGCTGGTGGCGCGCAGCGATGGCGTGCTGGCCGCCGACGTGCGCCCGCTGGTGCGCCTGAACGTGCAGGTGATCGTGGAGCAGAACGGCCGTCGCGAATCCGGCTACGCCGGCATGGGCGGGCGTTACTCGTACACGGAACTCTTCGCCGACGGCAAGCCGGAAGACCTCGCGCGCGAGGCGCTGCGCCAGGCGCTGGTGAACCTGGACGCCATCGATGCGCCCGCCGGCGTGATGCCGGTGGTGCTGGGAAGCGGCTGGCCGGGCGTGCTGCTGCACGAAGCCGTCGGCCATGGCCTGGAGGGCGATTTCAACCGCAAGGGCACCAGCGTGTACGCCGGTCGCATCGGCCAGCGCGTGGCATCGCCCGGCGTGACCATCGTCGACGACGGCACGCTGCCGGGCCGCCGGGGTTCGTTGAACATCGACGATGAAGGCGCGCCGACGAACTGCACCACCCTGATCGAGGATGGCGTGCTGGTGGGCTACATGCAGGATTCGCTCAACGCCCGCCTGATGGGCATGGCGCCCACCGGCAACGGTCGTCGCGAATCCTTCGCGCACCTGCCCATGCCGCGCATGACCAACACCTACATGCTGGCCGGCCAGCATGATCCGGAAGACATGATCCGCTCGGTGAAGAAAGGCCTGTACGCGGTCAACTTCGGCGGCGGCCAGGTCGACATCACCAGCGGCAAGTACGTGTTCTCCGCGACCGAGGCCTACCTGATCGAGGACGGCCGGATCACCGCGCCGGTGAAGGGCGCCACGCTGATCGGCAACGGCCCGGAGACCATGCAGAAGGTGAAGATGATCGGCCACGACCTGGCCCTGGACCAGGGCGTGGGTGTCTGCGGCAAGGATGGCCAGAGCGTGCCGGTCGGCGTGGGCCAACCATCACTGCTGATCGAAGGGCTGACGGTGGGTGGTACGAAGGCGTGACGCGATGGGGCCTTGACCTTTTCCCTTCGGGAGAAGGTGCCCCGAAGGGGCGGATGAGGGTGTGGCGGAATCCATGATCCCTGCGCCGCATGGACTTCGCCGGGCCCTCGCCCCGTCCCCGCTTTCGCACGGGGACGTCCTTTGGTCGCCGAGGGGAGAGGGGCTAGGGCTCGTCGTCCCCGGTTTCGTCGCCGGCATCGGCCAGCAACTCGCGCAGTTCGCGGAACAATTCGCGGAACGCATGCGGCGGCTTGTTCTTCGCGCGTTCCTCGGCGGCATTGCGCACCAGTTGGCGCAGGCGCTGGCGGTCAGCGGACGGGTGTTCGGCCAGCAGGTCGGTCAGCGCGGCATCGCTTTCGGACAACAGGCGGTCGCGCCAGTGCTCGGCGCGATGCAGCTGCGCGGTCTCGCGGCGCGCGGCTTCGCCGTCTTCGTCCATCGCGTCGCGGATGGCTTCCAGCACCTCGTCGTCCTCGCGGCGCATCTGCTTGGCAAGGAACTGCAGCTGGCGCTTGTGCGCGATGTGCGAGGTGATGCGCTGCGTCTCGACGATGTGCGGCATCAGGTCTTCCGGGATCGGCAGCCGCGCCAGCTGCGCCGCGGGCAGGGCCACCAGCTTCTCGGCCAGGCTGCGGATCTCCAGCGCGCCTTCGCGCTGCTGGGATCGGCTGGGGCTATAGAATTCGCCGGTTTCGGGGTCGCGTCCGCGCATGGGTGAGGCCTCCACAACGTTCCGGGCGGGCGCTGCGCCGCTGGAACTCAAGAACAGGTGTCCGGCGGAACATCGCCGGATCGACAGGACCACAAGGATAAAGCATTGAACGCCACCCCCCTGACTTCCCCCGATGACAGCCTGGCCCGGCTGGAGCGGCTGACCGTGCTTTCGCAGCGCCTGCTGGAGCGCGCCGCGGCGCATGGCGCCACCCAGGCCGAGGTGAGCTGCAGCGAGGAAACCGGCCTGAACGTCAATGTCCGGCTGGGTTCGGTGGAGACCGTGGAATCCACGCGTGACCGCGGCATCGGGGTGACCGTCTATTTCGGACAGCGCAAGGGCAGTGCCAGTACCGCCGACCTGCGCGAGGAAAGCCTGGAGGCGACCGTGGCGCAGGCCTGCGCGATCGCCCGCTACACCGAGGACGATGACGCCGCCGGGCTGGCTGATGCCGCCCGGATGGCGCACGAGTTCCCGGACCTGGACGTGTGGCACCCGTGGGCACTGGATACCGACCACGCGGTGGACCTGGCGATGGCGTGCGAGGCGGCCGGCCGTGATGCCGATGCGCGCATCGAGAATTCCGACGGCGCCTCTGTCGGCAGCGGCGAAAGCCTGGCCGTGTACGCCAATTCGCACGGCTTTTTCGGCCGCGAGCGCGACACCCAGCACACCATCGGTTGCGCGCTGATCGCCGGGCAGGGCGACGGCATGCAGCGCGACGGCTGGTACAGCACCGCGCTGTCGCACCTGGACCTGCAGACACCCGAGGTGATCGGCAGGATCGCGGCGGAGCGCACCGTGTCGCGCCTGCAGCCGCGTTCGGTCAGCACCGGCGAGTATCCCGTGCTGTTCGCCGCGGAAGTGGCGCGTTCGCTGATCGGCCATCTGCTGGGCGCGGTATCGGGCGGCGCGCTGTACCGTCGCGCCAGTTTCCTGCTGGACCATGCAGGCAAGCAGATCTTCCCGTCATGGTTCGCGATCGAGGAACTGCCGCACTTGCGCCGCGGCCTGCGGTCCTCCGCATTCGACGCGGAAGGCGTGGCGACGACGCGTTCGCACCTGGTACGCGACGGCGTGCTGCAGCGTTACCTGCTGGGGAGTTATTCGGCGCGCAAGCTGGGCCTGAGCAGCACCGGCAATGCCGGCGGCGTGCACAACCTGCAGGTGAAGGCGAATGCGGGCGGTTTTGACAGCCTGCTGGGCGGCATGACCCGCGGCCTGCTGGTGACGGAACTGATGGGGCAGGGCGTCAACGGCGTGACCGGCGACTATTCGCGGGGCGCCGCCGGTTTCTGGGTGGAGAACGGCGCCATTTCCCATCCCGTGGACGGCATCACCGTGGCCGGCAACCTTAAGGACATCTTCAATCGCATCGATGCCGTCGGCACCGACGTGGACCCGCGCTCGCACGTGGGCGTGGGGTCGATCCTGATCGGCCGGATGACCGTCGCCGGCGAGGACTGAGACGCACCCTTCCGCGCCGGCGATGTGACCATTTCAGGCCACCGCGTGCGTGACCGTCAGCGGCACCGATTGACGTTATGCTTGCCATGGGGAACCCCTTGGGCCGCAGGTCCACGGGGTTGCAACCACTCTTTCCACGTACCGGGGAACATTGCATGAGCGAATTCGAGAACGTCACCGCACCGCCGCCGCCGCCGCCGTCGGGCAGCGCACCGCAGGAAGACCGCACCATGGCGCTGGTCGCGCACCTGCTGGGCATCTTCACCGGCTTCATCGGCTGCCTGGTCATCTGGCTGATCAACAAGGACGACGCATCCAAGGCCTTCGTCACCGACCAGGCCAAGGAAGCCCTGAACTTCCAGATCACCGTGGCCATCGCGTTCGTCATCTCGTGGATCCTGATGTTTGTGCTGATCGGTTTCCTCCTGCTGCCGGCCGTGGGCATCGCCAACCTGGTGCTCTGCATCCTGGCCGGCATCAAGGCGAACAACGGTGAGGCCTACCGCTATCCGTTCGCCCTGCGCCTGATCAAGTAACCGTCGGCGCACGTGCACGAAAAAGCCCGGCAATGCCGGGCTTTTTCTTTTCTGCCGGGCGCTCAGTGCGAGCGGTGGATGGCCAGCTCGCCCAGCGCGCGCAGGGCATCCGCATCCGCGCCATACGCCGCCAGCGCATCGCGCATCACCCGCGCAAGTTCCTCCAGCTTGGCCTTGGCGCCCTCCATTCCCAGCAGCGCGGGATAGGTGGACTTGGCCTGCGCCACGTCCTTGCCAGCCGTCTTGCCGAGTTGTTCCGAGCTGCCCTCGATGTCGAGGATGTCGTCGCGGACCTGGAAGGCCAGCCCCAGTGCGGTGGCGAAGGTGTCCAGTCGTGCCAGCGCAGCGGCATCGGCGTTGCCGGCCAGCGCGCCCATGCGGACCGCGGCGCGGATCAGCGCGCCGGTCTTCAGCGCGTGCATGCGCTGCAGCTGTTCCAGTGTCTGCTGCGTGCCGGTGGCGTCGATGTCCAGCGCCTGCCCCCCGCACATGCCGCCCGCGCCGGAGGCCTGCGCCAGCGTCGCCAGCCAGTCGACGCGCAGCTGCGCGGGCGCATCGGCCGATGCGAGATGTTCGAACGCCAGCGTATGCAGGGCATCACCGGCCAGAATCGCGGTGGCCTCGTCGAAGGCGACGTGTACCGTGGGCTTTCCACGGCGCAGGTCATCGTCGTCCATCGCCGGCAGGTCGTCGTGCACCAGCGAGTAGGCGTGGATCAGTTCCACCGCGGCGGCCGGCGCATGCAGCACGTCCTCATCCGCGCCCAGCAGCGTGCCGGCGGCATAGACCAGCCGTGCGCGCATGCGCTTGCCACCGCCCAGGACGGCATGCCGCATGGCGGCGTGCAGGCGCTGCGGGGTCGCCTCGGCGCGCGGCAGCAACGTGTCGAGGTGGTGTTCCAGCGCGGCCGCCCAGCGGGCGGACGCGTCGTCAGCGGCCATCGGGTGCGGGGGCGAACGTTTCGCCGCTGTCGGGCTGCTCCGGGTCGCTCAACAGGCGCACGCGCAGTTCGGCCTGCTCCAGCGCGGTCTGGCACTGGCGGTAGAGGCCCACGCCGCGTTCGTACGCGGCCAGCGACTCTTCCAGGCTCAGGTCGCCGTGTTCCATCTTCTCGACCAGTTTCTCCAGTTCGTCCAGCGACAACTCGAAATGGGCAACCGGGGAGGCGTCGGGGGTGCTCTTCTTTGCCATGGGCGAAGTGTGCGGACCCCGCCGCGCGAGGTCAACGCACGGGCGTCAGCCGCGTTGCCAGCGCAGGCTCGCTTCGTGCCGGCGCAGCCAGGCGTCGCAGTCGGCCGACAGCACCAGGTCGCCGGCGGCCCAGAGCGCCCCATCGGCGGTCCACAGCAGCGGCAACTGACGGCGTTCCCAGGGCGGGATGCCCTGTGCCTGCAGCACGTCCTTCAGGGCATGCGAGTGCGTGCGACCGGGCAGGGTGATGCGCTCCCCACCTTCCCGTGTACCCACGCGAAGCGCCACGTCGAAGAGGCTGCCGCCGTCCAGCGCCAGCACGCCGCCATCCGGCAATGCCAGCGGCGCACTGCCATCCCATCCGGCGTGCCATCCCCGCGGCAGGGCGTCGCGCTGGCGCTCGACGTGGAGCAGGTCACGCCAGCGGCGGACCACGGTGCCCTGCCAGGCGAACTCGGCGCAGGCATCCGCTGATGCGTTCAGCAGGTCGCTCTCGATGCGCGCCACGCCTAGCGCCGGCAGCGGGGGCAGTGCGTTTTCCTGCACCCATCGGCGCAGCACGCGGGCACGGCGGGTGGCGGGCAGGGCCGCGAGGACATCCGCCCGGAGTGCGGCCGGGTCGGCGGTGCGGACCTGCGCGAGCGCCTCCGCATCGCCCGCGTCCAGCAGCTCGCCGGCGTCGCGACACAACGCGGCACTGCGGGCGAACGCGTCGTCCGCATGCGGCCAGCGCTGGCGCAGCAGCGGCATCACCTGGTGGCGAAGGAAGTTGCGATCGAAGTCGAGCCGCTGGTTGCCGGGGTCTTCGATCCAGTCCAGCGCGTGCTGGCGCGCATGGCTCAGCAGGTGGGCGCGAGGCGTATCCAGCAGCGGACGCCACTGCCAGCCGCCTGCGAATGCGCGCCACGGACGCATCGCGGCCAGCCCATCCGGGCCGGACGCACGCAGGGCACGCAGCAGGAAGGTTTCGGCCTGGTCGTCCCGATGGTGGGCGGTGGCGAGGATTTCCCCCGGTGACAGTGCCTCGGCGAAGGCGCGATGGCGTGCACGCCGTGCGGCGCCTTCCGGGCCGTCGCCCGTGTCGTGTTCCACCTGCACGCGGACGATCAGCAGTCCGATGCCCATTGCCTCGCATGTGCGCTGGCAGTGGGTGGCCCATGCATCGGCATCCGCATGCAGTCCGTGGTGCACGTGCACCGCACGCAGGCCACGCGCCTGTTGTTGCGCGTCGGCAGCCAGGGCGTGCAGCAGCACGGACGAATCCAGTCCACCGCTGAATCCCAGGCAGACCGGTGCCTGCAGCCGGGGTGCGGGCAGGCGCAGGGTGGCGGAAGCGGGGCGTGGATGGTCCATCCCGCCATGCTAGCGGTTGCCATCTTCCGGTGCAGGAACCGGGGCGTTATTGCACGCGCTGCAGGATGAGGATGATGGCGCCCAGCCAGCAGGCGGTAACGAACAACCCCAGCACCAGATGCTGGCTGGTGCCTTCGCGGTGGAAGCGCCAGTGGTTGACGGCCAGCACGACGGCCAGCGGAACAGCGAACAGGGCCAGCGGCAACAACCACCAGGGATAGGCAAGCAGGTTCATGGCGCGTCTCCGGCGTGGGGCAGGGTGCCGGAGCGATCCGGCAGCGCCATCCTGACGGCAGCGCACGGCCTGCGCCTTGATCGTGATCAACGGCGCCCCACCGCCATCGCGGACGCGGCCGCTAGGCGGGGAGGCTTGCCAGTTCGCGCCGGGCCACCTCGATCCAGTCGCGCTGTTCGCGCTGGTAGTACCGTGGGGCAGCGTCGGAGCGGGTGATGATCTCCTGGAATACCTGGCGCGCCCGCGCGGCATCGCCGGTGCGCCGCAGCAGCAGACCGAAACGCGCCCGGGCTTCCTCGCCCGGGTAACCCTGCACGACTGCTTCGTATTCCTGGACGGCCGCGGCGGTGTCGCCCGTGTCTTCCACGGTGCGCGCATAAAGCAGGTGGCCATCGCTGGAACGGAACCCGGGATTGGCCTTGATCAGCGCATCCAGCGTGTCGCGGACCTGCTGCGATTCCCCCAGCCCGAACTGCGATTTCGCCAGGCCCAGCATCAGGTCCGGGTCGGTCGCATACAGGCCTTTCAGCGACTGCTGGTAGAGCTCGACCGCTTGCGCATAGTCGCCGCTGCGCAGGCTTTCCTCCGCCAGCCGGCGACGGTTCTCGGGCGTATCGGCGGCCTGCAGCAGGCGCGCGGCATCGCGCTTGTCGCGCTCGGGATCCAGGCGGTTGCGCACGCCGCGCACGGTGCGTCGGGCCGAGGGGTTGTGGCGCAGGTCGGGCAGGATCTCGGCGATGAAATAGGTCAGCACCGCGATATAGGAGAAGAGCAGCAGGATGAAGACCCAGTACAACGGGCGTCCGGTACGGACGACATGCACGCAGCAGGCGACCTGCAGCACGATGGAGAGGATGAAGACGGGACTCATGCGTGGGCGGCTCGAGGACAAGATGGCGGGCGGGCGGTGGCCCCTGCCAAGCTTCCTTCATCCGCGTGCGCCGCGCCAGATCTTGCTGCGGCGCCCCATGCAGAGCGGCCACCCGAAGGTGGCCGCCTGATCCGCAACTCAGAACTTCCAGCCTACGCGTGCGTAGTAGAAGCCACCGTTGAAACCGTACGGCGAGTGCACCGGATACTGCGCACCCGCAATGCCACCCCACGGGTTGTCGTCCGGCACTTCGTCGAACAGGTTCTGCGCGCCCACGTTGACATACAGGCCCGAGGCGAACTTCCAGCCCACCTCCGCATCCACGATGACCTTGCTGTCTTCGTAGATCGGCAGGCCGCCGTCGGCGGCCGAGATCACGCCGCTGTCCAGGTGGTCCTCGTACCACGAGCCGTAGTAGGCCACGCGCAGGTTGGCGTGGAAGACTTCGCGCTGGTGGTTGACGCTGAAGTAGCCCTTGGTCGTCGGCAGCGATTCCTCGATCTTGTACACGCGCGCTTCGTTGATGAAGTTGGCGTCGTAGCGGTCCACTTCGGTCTTGTTCCAGTTCGCCGCCAGCGAATACGTCGTGTCGCCCCCGAAGTGCTCGGTCTGGAGGCTGGCCACCACGTCCAGGCCGGTGGTGGTCGTGTCGAAGGCGTTGCCGAAGTAGGTCACCGACGTCAGCGAAGCCGCTTCCGGATTGCCCGAGGCCACCAGGGCGGCACGTTCGGCATCGGTCAGCTCGAAGCTGGTACTCAGCGCGATGCGGTCTTCCACCTTGATCTGGTAACCGTCCACCGTGACCAGCCAGTCACCGCTGTCCCACACCATGCCCAGCGACACGCTCTTCGAGTCTTCCGGCGTCAGCGCGCGTGCGCCTTTCAGCTGTGCGATCGGGTTGGTCGGCGGCAGCGTGGCGATGTCGATCAGCGCATTGCCTTCGAAGGCGGTGGTGATCTGGCTGATGTTGGCCTGGCCCGGCGTCGGCGCACGGAAGCCGGTGTTGACGGCGCCGCGCAGGGCGAAGGTCTCGCTGACATCGAAGCGGCCGGTCAGCTTGCCGTTGGTGGTGCTGCCGAAGTCTTCAAAATCTTCATGGCGAATAGCGGCGGCCAGCATGAACTGCTCGGTGAACTGCGCCTCCAGGTCCAGGTACACCGCCCAGTTGCTGCGGTCCCACTCGCCGGCGGTACGCGGGCTGAAGCCGTTGAAGCCGTTCGAGCCCAGCGCGAAGCCCTGCTGGGTCAGCGGGCCGATGGCGGTGGAAGCCGCGTCGCCGCCCTTCACCTCGAAGCTTTCCTCACGCCATTCCGCACCGGCCGACATGCGCAACGGTTCGGCGGTGAACGAGGTCTCGAAGTCACGACCGGTATCGAAGTTCACGCCCTTCTCGGTCTGCGTGTTGCCGCCCGGATGGAAGCGCAGGCCTTCCGGCTGCGCCGCGCCGAGCGAGGCGTTGACCGTGTTGTAGATGACGAAGTCGATGTCGTTGCGGCCGTAGGTCGCGCTGACATCCCAATGCCATGCGTCGCCCCACATGCCCTTCACGCCGCCCACCACCGACATGTCTTCCAGCGAGCCGCCGAAGCGCGGCGTGAAGCCGCCTGGCAGCGTGGACAGGAAAGTGAAGCAGTTGGCCGGCAGCGCGCCCACCGCCGTGCTGACCGTGCTGTAGGGGATCAGGTTGCCGTTCGCATCGCGCAGGGCGATGGTTGGGCAGCCGCCGGCCCCGGTGGTGTCGCCGATCAGCAGCGTTTCGCCGCCGTCGTTGGAGTACACGCCGGAACGCGCGGTCGGGTCGCGGAAGTAGAACCCGCCATCCACTTCGCGCTGCGCGTAATTGCCGAACAGGTAGACATCCACGCTGTCGCCGCTGATGCCCAGGTTGGCGACGAACTTGAAGTCGTCCTCCACCTTCGGCGAACCCCAGATCTGTGCCGGCTCCGGCACGCCCGGATAGCCCGCCGCGATGGCGGCCGCCGCGTCGTCGCGCTGCACGCTGCGCGAGGTGTCATCGGCTTCGCGCCATTCGGCGGTCAGCGTGGCGAAGCCGCGCGAGGTCAGCGGCAGGCCGATCTGCGCGGAGTACTGCGTGGTGAAGCCGTCGCCTTCGTAATACTGGCCGGCGAAGACCTCGGCCGTGCCGCCTTCGCTGATCTTCTTCAGGCCGAAGTTGATCACGCCGGCGATGGCATCGGAACCGTATTGCGCCGCCGCGCCGTCGCGCAGCACTTCCACCTGGTCAAGCGCCAGCGACGGGAACACCGAAAGATCCGGACCTTGCGAGCCGTCGGACAGGCCGTGGCCCAGGAAGGTGATGACGGCCGAGCGGTGGAAGCGCTTGCCGTTGACCAGCACCAGGGTGTTGTCCGGTGGCAGGCCACGCAGGTTGGCCGGACGGATCAGGCTGGCGGCGTCATCGATCGGGATGGTGCTGACGTTGAAGGAAGGCACCAGCACGCGCAGCTGGTCGAGCGCATCGGTCGCGCCCTGGTTGCGGAATTCTTCCGCGGTGATGATGTCGATGGGGACGGCGGACGAGGATACCGAGCGCGGCTGCGTGCGGCTGCCCAGCACGGACACCGTCTCCAGCGTGGCGGGGTCATCGGTCGTGGCCGGCGGGGTGGCCGGTGCTGCGGTCTGTGCGAGGGCCGTGTTGCCGGCCGACAGTACGGCGAGGGTCAGCGCCCATGTCACTGCGGAAGCCAGCCTGGTCTTTGAAACGCGTGCGCTTTTTTTCTCTCTCTGATTCATGCATACGCCCCTGGAAGTTGTGTGGTTGTACTGCTCTCTCTCTTCTCTCTCTCTCTGAGTGCGCAGCGGCCGTCACGGCATGCCGCGCTGCAACAACCATTAACAGGATTTAAACGTTCTAGCAATGAAAGAGTGATACGAGGCGCCAGACGGTTGAAGCCGGTCGCGTTTCTTCCATTCGGTGGGGATCGGGCGGGTATGGAAAGGCCTGCCGGTACGCACTCACGGCACGATAATGCGGGTTACTGAATTGCCCGGATCAGGCGATCAGGCGCCTTGAAGGCTCGCGCCGCCGCCTTGCTTCGGCCGCTTCGTCCGGCCACAAGGCAGCGATGCGCGTGATGGCATTGCGGAGGTCCTCTTCCGGCCTGGCGTAGGGAATGCGCAGCCAGTTGTCCGATCCCCCTTCCACGCTGAAGACGGGACCCGGCGCCAAGTGGATGCCGACATGTTCCATGTGCGCCGCCAGGCGCGTGGCGCTGCCATGCGGCATCTGCAGCCACAGGGTCAGGCCGCCGTCGGGCAACCTGAAACGCCAGCCTGGCAGGTGTTCGCGTACCGCCCCTGCCAACGCATCCCGGCGTTGCCGCAACTGCTGGCGTCGCAGCGCCAGCACGTCGCGGTCATCGAGCAACTCAGTGACGACCAACTGGTCGAACAGGGAACTGCCCAGGTCCATCTGCACGCGCGTGGCGACGATGCGGCCGACCAGCTCGCGCGGTGCGCGGATCCAGCCCACGCGCAAGCCGCCCCAGAACATCTTGGAGGCGCTGCCGATGGTGACCGCGTCCGTGGCGTGCGCGGCGAACGGCGCGGGCATCGGGTCTTCCGACAGGTGCGTCGGCTGCAGGGTTTCGTCGACGATGGCGATGGTGCGCGCTGCCCGCAATGCGCGGGCATATCGCGCGCGCTGGGCTTCGCCCATCAGGAATCCGGTGGGATTCTGGAAATCGGGGATCAGGTAGGCGAGATGCGGCGAGGTCTGCCGCAGCGTCGCTTCGATGCCGTCCATGTCCCAGCCGTCGTCCCCCAGCGCATTGGACAGCGGCGAGGTGATGAGGCGGGCACCCCCCAGTCGGAGCGCTTCGATCGCATTCGAATACACCGGCGATTCGATCATCACGCGATCGCCCGGGCGTGACAGGGCACGCGCGACGATGGCGATGGCCGACAGCGCGCCGGAGGTCACGATGATCTGCCCGGGCATGGTCGGCAACCCGCGCCGCGCGTATTCCTCCGCGATGCGGGCCTGCAGGCAGGGCAATCCCGAAGGCAGGTAGCCATCGCTGCCAAGGCAGGCCGGCAGGGCGGCGAGGGCGCGTTCGTACGCGGCGGCGACCCCGGGCGTTGCCGCGCCCGCGGCGCAGTTGAGGTCGATGGTGCCTTCAGCGGGCTGCCGGCTGCCCATGGCATGCAGCGCATGGTCGTGCGCGCGGCGCAGGTCGGGTGGCGACGCCGCATACGTTCCCGACCCTTGCCGGGCGGTGGCGAAGCCGCTGGCGATCAGGTCCGCATAGGCCCGCGTGGCCGTGTTGCGGGACACGCCCAGGGCGTCGGACACGCTGCGCTCACTGGGCAGGCGCGTGCCGATCGGGATGCGGCCATCCCCGATCAGTTCCTGCAGCGCCTGGCGCAGGCCACGGTAGGCCGGGGCGCGGCTGAAGCCTGCCACCAGCGTCGCCAGCCGGTCGGGAGCCAAGGATCGGTTCATGAGGCCACTATCGCATGATTGGCTCTATGCGGAAGAGCCAATTATCGGGATGGTAGCGCCATGAACACTCCCGTGAAATCGACGACGTCTCCGGCCGGGCTGGCCAACCTGGGGCCCTGGGCCCAATTGAAGGCCGGGCGGCTGCCCGAGCGTCTGCTGCGGCTGATGCTGGGCCTGTGGCTCTATGGCCTGGCCATCGCGCTGATGATTCGGGGGGGCCTGGGTGCCTCGCCCTGGGATGTCTTCCACCTTGGGCTCGCGCAGCACGCGCCGATCTCGTTCGGACTGGTCATGGTCGTGACCGCGGTGGGCGTACTGCTGGCGTGGATCCCGCTGCGCCAGATGCCGGGGCTGGGCACCGTGGCAAACACCCTGCTGCTGGGGCCGTTCGCCGACATGAACCTGGCACTCCTCGCCACGCCGGACCATCTGGCATTGCGCACCGGCTACATGCTGGGCGGCGTGCTGGTCTGCGCGCTGGCGACGGCGCTGTATGTCGGCGCACAACTGGGCCCGGGTCCGCGCGACGGGCTGATGACGGGCCTGGCGCGCCGGACCGGCTGGTCCATCCGCCGCGTCCGCACCGTCATCGAAGTCGCCGTGCTGGCCGTCGGCGTGCTGCTGGGCGGTACCGTGGGCGTCGGCACGGTGGTGTTCGCGCTGGGCGTGGGCCCGGCGACGCAGTTCTTCCTGCGCTATCTGGTCGTCAGGCTGGATGCGCCCACCCCTGCCGCACTCTCCGGAGACGCGTGATGAATACCTCCATCCAGCACTACAGCGCGTTCACCACCGATCCGCGCGGCGGCAACCCGGCGGGCGTGGTACTGGATGCGCGCGCGCTGGCCGACACCGACATGCAGCGGATCGCCGCGGACCTGGGCTATTCGGAAACCGCCTTCCTGCTGCTGCGCCCCGATGGCGAATTCGACATCCGCTATTTCAGTCCGCGTGCGGAGGTGAGCTTCTGCGGGCACGCCACCATCGCGGCGATGGTGGCGCATGCCGAGCGCCATGGCAGTGGCGAGCGCGTGCTGCACACACAGGCGGGCGAGGTGCGGGTGACGGTGGATGATGCCGGCATGGCCACGCTCACCAGCGTCGCGCCACGCGTGGTGCCGATGACGGACGACGCACTCGACCTGTCCCTCGCGGCACTGGATTGGCGCCGTGACGAACTCGATCCCGCATTGCCGCCCGCCGTTGCCTATGCGGGCGCCTGGCATCCAGTGATCGCCGCGGCCACGCGCGCGCGCCTGGCGCGGATGGACTACGCCTTCGACACGCTGGCCAGCCTGATGGCGCAGCACGGTTGGACGACGCTGGCGCTGGTCTGGCGCGAGAACGCGGGCACCTTCCATGCACGCAATCCGTTTCCGCCCGGTGGCGTGGTGGAGGATCCCGCCACCGGCGCCGCGGCCGCCGCGCTCGGTGCCTATCTCGCCGCGCGGGGAGCGCTGCCTGCGGAACGCTCGTTCGTCATCCTGCAGGGCGAGGACATGGGCCGGCCCAGCAGGTTGCAGGTGTCAGTGCCGGCGGACTCTGGCGCTGGCGTCCGGGTCAGCGGCACGGCGGTGGCGATCGCCTGAGCAGTCGCGACGCATGCGCGGGAAACGGCGCATCCTGTCGCGGAACGCCTGATGCGGAAACGCCGGGCGAGCCCGGCGTTTTCGTGCATTGCATGTCAGCGGTTTGCCTTCATGCCGCTTCGTAGGCCCCGTAACCGCGCAGGCGTGCGTAACGGCGCTTGAGCAGCTGGTCGACGGGCAGCTGTTCCAGCGCGTCCAGCTCGTTGAGCAGCACGGCTTTCAGGCGCGTCGCCATCTGCCGCGGGTTGCGGTGCGCGCCGCCGATGGGCTCGCGCACCACCTTGTCCACCAGGCCGAGCGACAGCAGCCGCTTCGCGGTCAGGCCCAGTTGCTCGGCCGCATCCTTGGCCTTGTCGGCCGACTTCCACAGGATGGACGCGCAGCCTTCCGGCGAGATCACCGAATAGGTGCCGTACTCCAGCATCAGCGTGCGGTCGCCGACGCCGATCGCCAGCGCGCCGCCGCTGCCGCCTTCGCCGATCACCGTGCAGATGACGGGGATTTTCAGCTCGGCCATTTCCATCAGGTTGCGTGCGATCGCTTCGGACTGGCCGCGTTCTTCCGCGCCCACGCCGGGGTACGCACCCGGGGTGTCGATGAAGGTCAGCAACGGCAGCTTGAAGCGCTCCGCCATCTTCATCAGGCGCAGCGCCTTGCGGTAGCCCTCGGGACGCGGCATGCCGAAGTTGCGGGCGATCTTGCTCTTGGTGTCGCGGCCTTTCTGGTGGCCGATGATCATCACGCTGCGGCCGTCGATGCGGCCCAGCCCGCCGACGATGGCGCTGTCGTCGGCATAGGCGCGGTCGCCGGCGAGTTCCTGGAACTCGTCGCAGAACACGCGGATGTAGTCCAGCGTGTACGGACGCGCCGGGTGGCGGGCCAGCTGCGAGACCTGCCACGGGCTCAGGTCGCGGAAGATCTGCGCGGTACGCACGCGCAGCTTGTCCTGCAGCGCGTGCACCTCGGCATCGACATTGACCGCCGGCCCGGTACTGGCGTTGCGCAGTTCCTGGATCTTGGCTTCCAGATCGGCGATGGGCTGTTCGAAATCGAGGTAGTTCGGATTCATCTGCGGGCCATGGGCCGGAAAGGGGGAAAGTGTAGCCGAAGCCGCTCCGCGGTCACGTACGGGGGGGTAGGGCCGTGACGGCGCGCACGCGCGGGTCCGGCCCGCGCCTCAACTGGTCCAGGGACGGTGGAACGCCGGCTTGGCGGTACGCACGCCGGGTAGGGCACGCAGCGCGTCCAGCAGTTCGGTATCCACGCGCACGGCCTTCTGTCCGTTGAGATCGAGCATGCCCGCGATCGGACTGTTGCCGGCATCCATCAGCAGGTCCACGCGCAAGGGCGTGCCGCCCGGGCGGTGCTTGGCCATCAGCGCGTCCACGCGTTCCCACAGGCCGGGCACGCGCAGGTCCAGCCGCAGCTGCAGGCGTTGCGCGTGGTGCTGGCACAGCTGCGCGTAGTCCCACACCTGGCGGATGCGCAGGCTGAAGCCGCCGCTGAATTCGTCCTCGCGCAGGCCACCCTTGATCACCAGGATGCGGTCGCGCGTGAGCAGTGGGCCGAACTCGGCCAGCGCATCGGAGAACGCGCTGCATTCGATGCGCCCGCGGCCGTCTTCCAGCTGCACGAAGACCTGGCTGTCGCCCTTGCGGCGCACGCCGATCACCTGGCCGGCGACCACCGCGCCCACTTCGGGGCGCCAGCCCTTCTTTTCGCCCACCGGTTGCGAGGCCCAGATGCGGTCCAGGTCGCCCAAGTCGGTGCCCACCAGCGAACGCAGGTCCTCGCGGTACGGATCCATCGGGTGACCGCTGAGGTAATGGCCCAGCGTTTCGCGTTCGCCATGCAGCTTCTGCGACAGCGGCCACTCGTCGGTTTCCTGCAGCTCGACGTGGATGTCGTCGGTGCCGCCGCTGGAACCGAACATGTCGACGATGCCCGCATTGCGGTTCTTGCTGAGCTGGTCGACGGCCTTCAGCACTTCCGGCAGCTGCAGCGCGAGCGAGGCGCGGTTCGCGCCCAGCGCATCCAGTGCACCGGCGTTGATCAGCGCCTCCAGCGCCCGCTTGTTGAGCTTGGAGGAATCGACGCGCTTGCAGAAGTCCAGCAGGTCGCGGAACGGGCCTCCGCTGCGGCGCGCGGCGACGACGGCCTCGCAGACGCCCTGGCCCACGCCCTTCACCGCACCCAGCCCGTAGCAGATGGTCCGCGCGTCGTTGGCCACGAACATGAAATCCGAATGGTTCACGTCCGGCGGCAGCATGGTCAGGCCCAGCCCGCGCGCTTCGTCGAGGAAGCCCACCACCTTTTCGGTCTTGTCCATGTCCGACGACAGCGTGGCGGCCATGAACTCGGACGGGTAGTGCTTCTTCAGCCAGGCGGTCTGGTAGGCGACCAGCGAATACGCGGCGGCGTGCGACTTGTTGAAGCCATAGCCGGCGAACTTCTCCATCAGGTCGAAGATTTCGTCGGCCTTGCGTTCGCTCACGCCGTCCTTGCCGGCGCCCTCGCGGAAGATCTCGCGGTGCTTGGCCATTTCGGCCGGCACCTTCTTGCCCATCGCGCGGCGCAGCAGGTCGGCGCCGCCCAGCGAGTAACCGCCGACGATCTGCGCCATCTGCATGACCTGCTCCTGGTAGACCATGATGCCGTAGGTCTCCTTGAGCATGATCTCGGTGCGCGGATCGGGGTACTGGAACTCCTCGCGCCCGTGCTTGCGCTCGACGAACGACGGGATCATGTCCATCGGGCCGGGACGGTACAGGGCGTTCAGCGCGATCAGGTCCTCGAACCGGTCCGGCTTGGCTTCCTTCAGCGCGCGGCGCATGCCCGAGGATTCGAACTGGAACACCGAGCCGGTGTTGCCGTTGGCGAAGATGTCGCGGTAGACGCTGGCATCGTCCAGCGGGATGGTGGCGATGTCGATCGGCTCCAGCCCGGTCTCCGCGCGGCGCGCGTTGATGGCCTTCACCGCCCAGTCGATGATGGTCAGCGTGCGCAGGCCCAGGAAGTCGAACTTCACCAGGCCGACCGCTTCCACGTCGTCCTTGTCGAACTGCGTGACCGGTGACTTGCCGCGTCCGCCTTCGTCGTGTTCGGCGTACAGCGGGCAGAAGTCCGACAGCGGCGACGGCGCGATCACCACGCCGCCCGCGTGCTTGCCGGCGTTGCGGGTGAGGTCTTCCAGCTGGCGCGCCAGGTCGATCAGGTCGCGGACATCGTCTTCGCTGTTGTAGCGTTCGATCAGCTCCTGCGAGGCCATCTCGCTGCTGCCTTCGCCCATCGCATCGCGCAGCGACACGCCCAGGATGTTGGGGATCAGCTTGGCGACGCCGTCGACCAGGCCGTAGGGGAAGCCGAGCACGCGGCCGGAGTCGCGCACCACGGCTTTCGCCGCCATGGTGCCGTAGGTGATGATCTGGCTGACGCGGTCGCGGCCGTACTTGGCGGCGACGTACTCGATGACTTCGTCGCGCCTGTCCATGCAGAAGTCGATGTCGAAGTCGGGCATCGACACGCGTTCGGGATTCAGGAAGCGCTCGAACAGCAACCCGTACGGCAGCGGGTCCAGGTCGGTGATCTGCAATGCCCAGGCGACCAGCGAGCCGGCACCGGAACCGCGGCCGGGACCGATGGGAATGCCATGGCTTTTGCCCCACTGGATGAAGTCGGCCACGATCAGGAAGTAGCCCGGGAACCCCATCTTGCAGATGGTGTCGAGTTCGAAATCCAGGCGCTTCTCGTAATCCTCGCGTGTGTGGCCGGGCGCCAGCGGATTCTTCTCGAGCCGTTTCGCGAGGCCCGCGTGCGACTGGCTGCGGATCCAGCTGTCCAGGGTTTCGTTGCTGGGTACCGGATAGGCGGGTAGGGCGTATTCGCCCAGTTTCAGTTCGATGTTGCAGCGCTGCGCCAGCGCCAGCGTGTTGTCGATCGCATCCGGCACGTCGGCGAACAGGGCGGCCATCTGCTCGGCCGACTTCATGTACTGCTCGGCGCTGTAGTCGCGCGGGCGCTTGGGGTCGTCAAGCACGCGCCCGGAGGAAATGCACACGCGCGCCTCGTGCGCCTCGAAACCATCGGGCGACAGGAAGCGGACGTCGTTGCTGGCGATCACCGGCAGGCTGCGCGCGGCGGACGCATGCAGGGCGAAGGCGTTGAAGGCTTCTTCGCCATCGCGCTGCGTGCGCGTCAGTTCCAGGTGCAGGTCGTCGCCGAAGCAGCGCTGCCAGTCGGCCAGGTGCTGTTCGGCCAGGTCGTGCCGTCCGCCCAGCGCCAGGCGGCCGGCCATGCTGGTGCGTCCGACGATGGCGAACAGGCCTTCATGGTCGGCCCGCAGCCATTCCGGATCGATGGCCACGCCGTCGGTGCGGTGGCCTTCCATCCAGGCGCGCGTCAGCAGGCGCGACAGCGACAGGTAGCCGGTGCGGTCGCGGCACAGCAGCGTCATCTGCCAGGGCGACTCGTTGCCTTCGACGATGCTGATGTCGGCGCCGGCGATGGGCTTCACGCCTACGCTTTCGGCAGCCTTGTAGAACTTGACCAGCGCGAACAGGTTGTTGCGGTCGGTGACGGCCAGCGCCGGCATGCCCAGTTCGACCGCGCGGCTCAGCACATTGGGCAGCTTGGCCTTTTTCGGGTCGGCCTGATCCGGCTTCTCGGGCACGCGGATGATGGAATCCGCCAACGAGAATTCGGTGTGCAGGTGGAGGTGAACGAAACGGGGAGACATGCCGACTCGGAATACTGTCGGGCCAGCGTAACGGCGGGGGTGGGGAGGGGCAAGGCTTGACATTGCCCCGGGCCGCGCAAAGCCCCGCGGTACGCAAAAAAAGAGCCGCCCCGGGGGGCGGCATTGGGGAAATCCCGAGGGCTCGGGTCGGGTACGGTGGGCGCGCCGGCGGGGCGCGCCCGGGTGTGTCAGTGGATGCGGAACAACGGACTGGGTTCGGGCACGTAGCTGCCGTCGCGCGCCTGGCGGTGGTGCGCGTGCAGGGCGGCCTCGGCAAGGCGCGAGACCTCCCAGTCGGCGCGGGTGTAATGCAGGTCGCGACGATCGCAGCCGCGCAGCTGTGCCTCCAGGTTGCCCAGCCGGCGGTAGTCCAGGTAGCTGGCGGTTTCGTCGGCCAGCAGCGTCCAGCTGGCTTCGTCGATGAAGCTTCCCTGCTGGTGCAGCTGGGCGACGATGCGCTCCAGGCGCGCGCGCAAGACCGGGTCGCTGCTCCAGTCACGGTCGGCCAGCATGCAGCGCAGCAGCTGCAGGCGTTCGCCGCCGATGGCGTGGGAAGGCGCTTCGTGCGGGGACGTTCGTTCGGGCATGGAGCGTGATGCGGATGACAGGGGAATGGACATGGAACACCTCACGGGGGATGGGGAGATCCCGACCTCCTTGCCGGTGGGATGCGGGATCATGGTGCCGGGTTGAACCCGCGTGCACGCCTGCTGGAAGCCACCGTGACCATGGACAGGGTGCCCCTGTCCACCCGATCGATGGCCGGCAAGGTGCCTTCGCTCAATGCACGCGGAAGCGGTCTGCTTCCACCGGTGCGTAACTGCCTTCGCGTACGTGGCGCCGGTGCGCGTTCAGTGCGGCTTCGTGCCGACGGGCGGCTTCCCACGCTTCGCGGCTGAAGGGCAGTTCCTGCGGGGCGCACCCGCGCAGGCAGGCCTCGAGCGTGCGCAGGCGCTGGAAGTCGCGGTAGCTGGCCACTTCGCGTGCCAGCGTGGGCCAGGCGGCTTCCACCACGATGGCGTCGTCCAGCCGGCCGACGCGCGGCAGCCAGTCCGGGATCAGGTCCTGCGGGTCGCCGGCATAGTCCAGCACCAGTTGCGCGCAGTCGGCGGCGTCGTTGGCGGCCTCCCACGCGGTGTCCCGGACCATCGCGGCGACCGATTCGAGCCGCGCAATGCGTTGGGCAATACATTCGGGCGCCGTGTCGCCCCCCGGCGCGGCCAGCTGCCGGGCGGCGGTGACCACCTGGTCCATCGCCAGCGGACCCTGGCGGCGCCCCAGCCGCGCCAGCAAGCGGTTGAAACGGTCCAGATCCACCGAGTTCAGGCGGTAGTGGCCGATGCTCTTGCGACGGCGCAGCAGGCTGAAGGCCGGCACCGAGTCCAGGATGGACGGCAGCGGGAAGGTCGGGTTCTGGATGTTCTGCAGGGTGTTCATGGTGTGCTCCAGGGAAGGAAGGGCGCCGCAATGCCGGCGCGCGGTCAGGTTCCCGGCAACGCACCCGCCGGTCATGAGGCAAGCGCGATCTTTCCGTCCCTGTTGTCTGATTCCATGAGGCAATCATGAGGAAGTGGCGATGAAGCCGGCGAATGACGGCCACGCCCCCGACAACGGCGCGGAGAACGGGCGTTACTGTTTCGACGGCGTGGTGGTCGACGAGGCCGCGCACACGGTGGTGCGCGACGGCCAGCCGCAGCCGCTGGAGCCGAAGGCATTCGCCGTGCTGCTGGCACTGGTCAGGCGCCCCGGCGAGCTACTGCCGCGCGATGAGCTGCTGGACAGCGTGTGGGGCCACCGGCACGTCACCCCGGGCGTGTTGACGCGCGCCATCGCCCAGCTGCGCAGCGCACTGGACGATGACTCGCAGCATCCGCGCTACATCCAGACCCAGCATGCCTTGGGCTATCGCTTCATCGGGTCGCTGCGGCCGGAGCGTCCTGCCGCGGAGGCAGCGCCCGCAGAGACGCACGACGCCGCCGGCAGCGACACGCCGCCGGTCGCCGCTGCCGTCGATCCCGACACGATCCGGCCGGCGACGGGGGAGGTGGCCGCACATCCCCCACGCCCGCGCTTGCGGCGCTGGCCCGCCTGGCTGGCAGCGGTCGTGTTGCTGGCCGTCGTGGTGCTCGGCTGGAAAGCATGGCGTCCGCCGGCGTCGACCGTGCCGCCTGCGGCCCCGTCGATTGCCGTGATGCCGTTCACCAGCGTCAGCGACAACCCGCAGGACACCTACTTCGCCGAAGGACTGGCGGTGGAAATGCACGACGCGCTGGCCAGCGTGCCTGGCTTGACCGTGGCCGCCCGCCTGCGCGACCCGGATGCATTCCAGCGCTCCGACGTGAAGGCGATCGGCAAGGCGATGGGCGTGGCGACGCTGCTGGATGCCACCGTGCGCCGCGATGGCGACCGCATCCGCGTCAACGCACGCCTTTCCGACACCGCCACCGGCGACACGGTGTGGAACCACCATTACGACCGCGCCATCACCGACGTGTTCAGCACGCAGAGCGAAATCGCCGAACAGGTGGTGCGGTCGCTGCTGGGCGCGCTGCCGGACATGAAGCGCGGCCTCGCCACCCGGCTGGCACCCACCCGCAACCTGGCGGCGTTCGATGCGTACCTGCGCGGACTGCACGCGCTGCAGGGAAGCGCCGGCAAACCGGATTCGGAAGGCGCCATCGGCTACTTCAACCAGGCGCTGGTGGCGGACAGCGGGTTCGCACGCGCGCAGGTGGGCCTGTGCCGTTCGCAGTTGTCGCGCTTCCGCATCCTGCGCGATGCAGAGGCGTTCAATCTCGCGAACGAAGCATGCCTGAAGGTGCGCGCGATGGATCCCGCCGAGGGCGAAGTGAACCTCGCCCTCGGCGACCTGCAGCGCGTGCAGGGCAACGGCAAGCAGGCCATCGCGCTTTACCGCAAGGCGGAGGAAGATCCGTCACTGCGCCCCGAGGCCAGCCTTGGCATGGGGCTGGCGTATGCGGAACTGGGCGACAGGGAACGTGCGGTCGAATACCTGGAGCGCGCCATCGCACTCCGTCCCGGCAACGCGAGCGCCTACAGCGAACTGGGCTACCTGCGTTACCTCAACGACGACGTGCCCGGAGCCATCGCCGCGTACGAGCAGGCCACGCTGCTGCGCCCGAGCTCCGCAGGCCTGTGGAGCACGCTGGGCGCGCTCTATTTCTACATGGAGGATCTGCCGGCCGCCGACCGCGCGCTGGACCGCTCCATGAAGATCGAGCCGACCGACGGCGCGCTGAACAACCTGGGCACGCTGCGCTTCCACCAGGGCGACCATGCGGGGGCGGCGGAGATGTTCCTGCGCGCCACGCGGCTCAGCGCGGGGGATTTCCTGATCTGGGGCAACCTGGGCGATGCGCTGCGCGCGGACCCCGCGACCGTGGGTGAATCGCGTGCGGCCTATCTGAAGGCCGCGACGATGGCGCAGCCTTACCTGGAACTCAAACCCAGCGACGCGCGCGCGACGGCATCGCTGGCATGGTACAGCGCGAACCTGGGCGAGGACGCGCGCGCCCGCGAACTGCTGGCACGCGCCGAGGCGCTGGGCACCGAACGCGCCGAAGTGGCGCTGCTCAATGCGCAGACCTTGATGCAACTCGGAGACGCGGCGGGTTCGCAGGAGCGACTGATGACCGCGCGCGATGCGGACATCAAGGAAATCCGCATACGCAGCAACGCATCGCTGTCACCGGCACCCGCCCCGGCGCTGCCGCGGCAGCCCGGCAAACGTTGAATCAGACAGGGGGCGACCTTCTGTCCCACGGAACGGGACCCAACCTGGAGCATGTCATGACAACCGAATCAGACCTTCGAGCCACGGGACCACTGGATGAGAATCCAATCGGGCTGCTCGACAATCCCGGCGATCAGATGTTGTGCCTGTTGATCCGGGTCGCGGCAACGCCACACGGACTGGTAGCGATTCCAAACCCGGCCACGGTGGCCATGGACGACAGAGTCTTATGGGTAGCCGACCCGGGCGTGGGACCTTTCAAGATCGGCATGGAGGCTGAGGACCTGCTCGAAGTACGGGGGGCCGATCACGTCGACGCCGATTCGCCCATGCCGTTTTCCGCCCTGGCGGCAGGCAGGGACACGTCGGCCGTCGCGGGACTGCCGAATGTGTGGCGCTCCGGTGCCAGTCACGTGGTCGGCGGATGGCCCACGCGCCCTGCGGAAATGCTGCGCTACCGGTTGTGGGAAGCCGGCAGCGACACCCCGGGGGCTGTCATGACGCTGTTCGTCACCAATGGGCGCCGCGAGCTTTTTGGTGCCAGTGGCACCGTAAGACCCAACGATCCGTTCTAGACGGGACCGCTCGCGTTCTGCCAGTCACGCACCGGCGCGAAGCTGCGCCGGTGCTGCACGCACGGGCCGTGCTGCGCCAACGCAGCAAGATGGGCCGGCGTGGGGTAGCCCTTGTGCACGGCAAAGCCGTACATCGGGAATGCGTCATGCATCGCGACCATCGCGCGGTCGCGCGAGACCTTCGCCAGGATCGACGCGGCCATGATCGCCGGATCAAGGCGGTCGCCGCCCACCAGCGTTTCGGCGGCGCAGCGCAGGCCTTTCGGCGCACGGTTGCCATCGATGCGCGCCAGTTCCGCAGCGGGCTGCAGGCCGGCGATGGCGCGCCGCATGCCTTCCAGCGTGGCCTGCAGGATGTTCAGTTCGTCGATCTCGCGTGGCTCCACGAATTCCACGCGCCATGCCAGCGCCCGCTCGATGATGATCGGGAAGAGCGCTTCGCGCCTGGCTTCACTGAGTTTCTTGGAATCATCCAGCCCCACGATGGGGCGTTGCGGGTCCAGGATCACCGCCGCCACCGACACGGGCCCGGCCAGTGGACCGCGTCCGGCCTCGTCGACACCGGCCACGCGTTGGAACGCCGGCGCGGGAAACAGGCTGCCGCTCTTCATCGTCCGACCAGTTCCGACACCGCGTCCGCGGCGCTCGACGAGGCATCCTGCCGGAGTGCTTCATGCAGGCGCAGGTATGTGGGCTGCAGCGCGGCAACGGCGTCGGGATGCCGGAACCACTGCAGCACCGCCTGGCCGAGCCGGTCAGGCGTGCAGTCGTCCTGCATCAGTTCCGGCGCCAGGTCCTCGCCCGCCAGCACGTTGGGCAGCGCGTAGCGCTCCACCTTCAGCATGCCCAGGCCCTTCACGATGCGATAGGTCAGCGGGGCGATGCGGTAGCCCACCACCATGGGGCGCTTGCACAGCATGGTTTCCAGCGTGGCGGTGCCCGATGCCAGCAGCACCACGTCGCTGGCGATCAGGGCATCACGCGCCTGTCCGTCGAGCAGCCGGCAACGCGGCAGCGTGTATCGTGGATCGGCCAGCAGGGTTGCCAGCGCCGCGCGGCACGCTGCATTGGCGGCAGGGATCACCACCTGCAGGCCGGGAATCTCTGCCGCCACCTGCCGTGCCGCCTCGAGGAAGGCTGGCGCCAGTCGATGGATCTCGCCGAGCCGGCTGCCGGGAAGGACGGCAAGCACGGGGGCTTCTTGGGCTAATGCCAACGTAGCGCGCGCCGCGGCGCGATCCGGTTGCAGCGGAATCTCGTCTGCCATCGGATGGCCGACGAATCGCGCATCCACGTGATGGCGCGCATAGATCGGAGGTTCCATCGGGAACAGGCACAGCACGCGGTCGGCGCTGTTGCCGATCTTCTCGGCGCGCTTCTCCCGCCACGCCCACACCGAGGGGCTCACGTAGTGGACGGTGCGGATGCCGCGCTGCTTCAGCCAGCGTTCCACGCCCAGGTTGAAGTCGGGTGCGTCGATACCGATGAACACATCCGGCTGCCAGTCAAGCACGCGCTGGCGGAAGGTCCTGCGCAGTGCCAGCAGTCGCGGCAGATGGCGCAGCACTTCGGCCAGGCCCATCACCGCCAGCTCGCCCGCGTCGAACCAGGTATCGCAACCGGCCGCGCGCATCGCGTCGCCGCCGATGCCCGCGAAGCGCGCCTGTGGGTAGCGCTTGCGCAGTTCGTCGATCAGGCCCGCCCCCAGTGCGTCGCCGGAGGATTCACCGGCCACCAGCGCGATGCGGACCACGCGATCGTCCGGCGCGAAGGGAGTCGGGGCGGGCTCCCTGACGATGGTCGTCACCGTTGCAACGGCCTTTCGCCGCTCTCGATGAAGTGCAGCAGGGCGCGCACGTCCTCGCTGGCCTGCGCCTGTTCGGCCAGCTGCTGCTTGGCTTCCGCCAGCGGCAGGCCGGCAACGTAAAGCGTGCGGTACGCGCGCTTGATGGCGCTGATGCGGTCGGCATCGAAACCGCGGCGCTTCAGGCCTTCGCTGTTGATGCCGCGCGGCCGGCCGGACGCTTCACCCGCCACCATCGTGAACGGCGGCACGTCGCCACTCAGCAGCACGCCCATGCCGATGAAGGCATGCGCACCGATGCGGCAGAACTGGTGCACGCCGGCAAAGCCGCTCATGATCACCCAATCCTCCACGGTCACGTGGCCGGCCAGCGTGGCGTTGTTGGAGAACACGCAGTGGTTGCCAACCTGGCAGTCGTGGGCGACATGGGTGTAGGCCAGCAGCATGTTGTCGCTGCCGATCCGGGTGATGCCGCCGCCGGTGGCGGTGCCGCGATTCAGCGTGACGAACTCGCGTACCTGGTTGCGGTCACCGATGACCAGCTCGACGCGCTCGCCCTTGAACTTCTTGTCCTGCGGATCGCCGCCGATGGCGGCATGGCCGACGAAGTGGTTGTCGCGGCCGATGCGGGTGGGGCCGGTGATGCTGCAGTGGGGCCCGATGAGGGTGCCGTCACCGATTTCGACCTCCGCGCCGATATGCGCGAACGGACCCACGCGCACGCCTTCGCCGAGGCGCGCGCCGGGATCGACGACGGCACTGGGATGGATGAGCGTGGAAGGATTCATGCGTCGGTCTTCGGGGTTTCGGCGCACAGCACGTCCGCCGTGGCCACTTCCTTGCCATCCACCTTGGCGACGCAGGTGTACAGCGTCATGTTGCGGATGACGCGCTTGATGTCCACGTGCAGTTCCAGCACATCGCCCGGCACCACCATGCGCGAGAAGCGCACGTTGTCCACCTTCACCAGGTAGAACAGCCGGTCGCCGTTGCAGAGGCCGCGCGACACCTGGGTCAGCACGCCGCCGGCCTGCGCCAGCGCCTCGATCACCAGCACGCCGGGCATGACGGGATGGCCGGGGAAGTGGCCCTGGAAGAACGGTTCGTTGATGGTGACGTTCTTGTGCGCGACGATGCGCTTGTGCGGTTCGAACTCGACCACCTTGTCCACCAGCAGGAACGGATAGCGGTGCGGCAGCACGCGCTGGATGGTGGCGATGTCGATGGTCTGCGGTACGTTTTCGGTCATGTTCATTCCTTGTCCGCCGCCAGCACGCGGCGGGCGAGCGTATCGAGTTGCTTGAAACGGGCGGCGTTCTTGCGCCACGTCCGGTTGTCGGTGAGCGGCGTGCCCGAGGAGTACTCGCCGGGCTCGGTGATGGAACTGGTCACCAGCGACATGGCGGTGATCACCACGCGGTCGCAGATCTCCAGGTGGCCCAGCACGCCCGCCGCGCCGCCGATCAGGCAGTAACGGCCGATGCGCGCGCTGCCCGCCACGGCGCTGCATCCCGCCATGGCCGTATGCGCGCCGACGCGCACGTTGTGGCCGATCTGGATCTGGTTGTCGAGGCGGACGTCTTCTTCCAGCACCGTGTCGTCGAGTGCGCCACGGTCGATGGTGGTGTTGGCGCCGATCTCGCAATCGTCGCCGATCACCACGCCGCCGAGCTGCGGCACCTTGATCCAGTGCCCACTGTCCATGGCCAGTCCGAATCCGTCGGCGCCGATCACCGCGCCGGGGTGGATGAGTACGCGACGGCCCACGCGCACGCGCGTGACCAGCGTGATGCGTGCGATCAGTTCGCTGCCGTCACCGACCTCGCAGTGATCGCCGATCACGCAGCCCGGCCCGATGATGCAGCCATCGCCGATGGTGGCGTGTGCGCCGACGGTGACGAACGGGCCGATGTGGGCGCCAGCCGCGATGCGCGCCGTGGGATCGATCACCGCACTGGGATGGATCCCCGCTTCGCGCACGGGCTTGATGTCGAACAGCGCGGCCATCTTGGCGAACGCGGTATAGGGGTCCTTGGCGATCAGCACGGCCCCCGGCGCCGCATCCGCATCTTCGGCACGCAGCACGACCAGCGTGGCCTGGCTGTCGGCCAGTTGGCCGCGGTAGCGGGAATTGGCCAGGAAGGCGAGTTGGCCTGCCTCGGCGCGCGCCAGGGTGGCGACGCCGCCGATGCGCAGCGTGCCGTCGCCGCGCAGCGTCAGCCCGAAACGCTCGGCAAGTTCGTCGGCTGAGAAGGTGGGGGTGGTCATAAGGCGCGTAGTTTAGCGCCTGCCGCCGCGGGGTTGCCGGGTGGGCGATCCAGGGACCCAAAACATACGGGGGGCTATGGAAGCCCCCCGTATCGTGTCACGCCCTTTCGGACGGGATCAGAACGCGCCGCCGAAGGTGAACTGCAGGCGTTCGATTTCGTCGCCGTCTTCCTTCTTGATCGGGAAGGCGTAGCTGATCGAGATCGGGCCCACCGGTGCGCGCCACAGCAGCGCCACGCCCGTGGAGGCACGCAGCTCGCCGGCATCGAAGTTGTCCACGCCGTCGAACACGTTGCCGAAGTCGAAGAAGGCCGACACGCGCGCCGCGTTGGAATCGAACAGCTTCGGGAAGATCAGCTCGACCGATCCGGTGGTCTTCAGCGAACCACCCAGCGGCTGGCCTTCGTAACCGCCGATGATCTCCGAGCGCGGGCCCAGCGTGTTGTCGCGGAAACCACGCACGGAACGCACGCCGCCGGCGTAGAAGTTCTCGAAGAAGGGCAGGCCGGTGGCGGTCAGGGTGCGGTCGATCGTCCCGCCGTCCGCGCAGGTCGGGTTGCTGCCGCCGGTCGCCGGATAGGTCTGGCCCGGGATCATCGGGTCCGAACCGTTGGCGCGGCAGATATAGCGGACCTGGTCAGAGCCGTAGCTGTCGCCGTAACCGATTTCGGCGCGCGTATTGAGCACGAACGCCGGGCTCAGCGACCAGTACTTGGAGAACTCGTAGTTGAGCTTGTAGTACTCGACCGTCGAGCCGGGCAGGGCGACTTCCGCCGACACGCGCTGGTACATGCCGCCGGTGGGCATGAAGAAGTGGTTGCGCGTGTCGCGCGCCCAGCCCAGTTCCGCGCGCCAGGCGTGGAAGGTGCGCTGGCCGACGGCATCGATGTAGTCGATGATCGACTGCGGCGTGGAGCCGGGGAAGGTCAGGATCTCGTTGCTGTCGATGCCGAACAGCAGCGACACGGTGTCGTTCTCGGTGATCGGCAGGCCCAGCACGCCCTGCGCCGCGGCGCTGGTGGTGGAGTACTGCGCGGTGTTGAAGTCCGAATAGTCGAACTCGCGCCACCACAGGTTGTAGCCCAGCGACATGCCTTCGTCGGTGAAGAACGGATTGGTGAAGGAGAACGAGTAACGCTGCAGGTAGTCGCTGCGCTGGGCTTCGACCGAGACGCGGTTGCCGCCGCCCAGGAAGTTGTTCTGCGACAGCTGGATCGAGGTGGTCAGGCCGGACAGCTGCGAATAACCCAGGCCGAACACGAAGCTGCCGGAGGTGGTTTCCTTGACGTTGAAGACCACGTCCACCTGGTCGCTGGTGCCGGGCACGGCGGGCGTTTCCACGTCCACCGTCTCGAAGTAGCCCAGCCGGTTGAGGCGGATCTTGGAGCGGTCGACGGCCGCCTGCGAGAACCAGCTGCCTTCGAACTGGCGCATCTCGCGGCGCAGCACTTCGTCCGACGTGCGCGTGTTGCCCTTGAAGACGATGCGGCGCACGTTGACGCGCGGACCGGGCACCACCTGCAGGTTGATCGCCACCGTGCGGTTCTCGCGGTCGATGGTCGGGATGGGGTTCACCTGCGCGAAGGCATGGCCGATGTTGCCCAGCGTGGCGGTGATGGCATCGGAGGTCAGCTCCAGCAGCACGCGCGAGAAGGTCTGGTCCTTCTTCACGATGACCAGCTTCTCGATCTCTTCCTTCGGCAGCACCGTGTCGCCGCTGACCTTCACGTCGGAGATCTTGTAGATCTCGCCTTCGGTGATGCCCGCGGTGATGAACATGTCGCGCTTGTCGGGGCTGATCGACACCTGGGTGGAGTCGATGGCGAAGTCCACGTAGCCGCGGTCGAGGTAGAAGGAGTTCAGGCGCTCGATGTCGCCGGACAGCTTTTCCTTCGAGTACTGGTCATCGCGGCGGTACCAGGACAGCCAGCTGGTCTCCTTGGATTCCCAGCCTTCCAGGATGTCCTCGGTGGGGAACTTCTCGGCGCCCACCACGTTGACGTGGCGGATCTTGGCGGCCTTGCCTTCCTTCACCGCGATGGTCACGTCGACGCGGTTGCGGTCCAGCTGGCTGACCGTGGGCGTGATCTCGACGTTGTACTTGCCGCGGTTGTTGTACTGGCGGGTCAGTTCCTGGGTGACGCGGTCCAGGCTGAGGCGGTCGAAGGTCTCGCCTTCGGCCAGGCCGATGTCCTTCAGGCCTTTCAGCAGGTCATCGGTCTTGATGTCCTTGTTGCCGGTCAGCGTCAGCTTGTTGATGGCCGGGCGCTCGGTGACCGTCACCACCAGGATGCTGCCCTGGCGGTCGAGCTTCACGTCCTCGAAGAAGCCGGTCTTGTACAGCGCGCGGATCGACTCCACGACGGTGCTCTGGGTGACGGTGTCGCCCCGCTCGATCGGCAGGTAGGTCAGCACGGTGCCGGCGGAAATGCGCTGCAGGCCGTCGATGCGGATGTCGGTGGCGGTGAACGCCTCGTTGCTGAGCGGTGCGGCCGCGGCGGGGGCCGGGGCCGGCTCCGTCGTCTGCGCGAGTGCCGGCATGGCGATGGCCGAGGCCAGGGCGAGGGCAAGCAGGCGGCGGGAGGGCAGTCGCGTCATCATCACATCCGATTGGGGTCGTTCCTGCAAGGCAGGGGTTTGCCGGGAAAGGGCTGGCGTAAGGCTTGCTGATGGAAAGCAGGCCGTTTTGGAGCGGGCCGGCATGAAAAAGTTCAAAGGCATCAAGTCACCAGACGGAGAATGTCGTTGTAGAACGCCAGGCCCATCAGGCCGGCCAGCAGGGCCAGACCCACATATTGCCCTGTTGCCATGGTGCGTTCACTCAACGGGCTGCCTTTGACCAACTCGATAAGGTAATACAGCAGGTGCCCGCCGTCCAAGACGGGGATGGGCAGCAGGTTGATGATGGCCAGGCTGAGGGACAGCAGGGCCAGGAAGTAGAGGAACCAGTCCGCGCCCCGCTGGGCGGTGACGTTGGCCGTCCGCGCGATGGTGATGGGGCCGGAAATGTTCTTCAGCGACGCGTCGCCGGTCAGCATGCGACGCATCATGCCCAGCGAATCGGTGGCCAGGTTGCGGGTTTCGCGGAAGGCCGCCGGTATCGCGGCCAAGGGACCGTACTGCTGGGTCGCGTCGTAAGGGGGGAGTTCCCGGGTTTTCGGCGACTCCAGGCCCAGGCCCCAGTAGGACGCGCCGGTTTCGGGATTGCGCATGGAGCGGGGGGTCAGCTCCAGCGCGAGGCGCTCGCCAGCGCGGTCGACTTCCACCATGGCGCTGCCGCCGCGCTCGCCCAGCGCCTTGACCAGATCGGGGATCTGGCCGAAGTCGCTCACCGGGTGGCCGTCGATGGCCGTGACCAGGTCGCCGGGCTTGATGATGCCGGCGGCAGGCCCGTCGGGCTTGACAGCCCCCACCAGCGCGGGGACTTCCCAGTGGCGCCATGCCAGCCCGGTCAGGGAGGCGACGTTTTCCTGGTCGAAGCCGACCGGCAGCCGCGACAGCGGCAGGACGCGGCTCTGGGTATCCCCGTTGGCCTTCTCGACGCGAACCGGCACGTCGGCACCGTCGATGGCGGCCTTGGTCAGCACCATGGAGGCTTCCGTCCACGTACCGACAGGACGGTCACCGATCGCCAGCAGCCGATCGCCACGTTCGAAGCCGGCGTCGGCGGCGATACCGTCCACGTTGCCCAGCGTCGCGGAAAAGTCCTGCTTGCCGATGACGAACATGGCCCACAGCAGGGCCACGCACAGGACGAGGTTGGCGATGGGGCCGGCGGCGACCACGGCGATGCGCTGCCAGACCGGCTTGCGGTTGAAGGCCTGGTCCAGTTGCGAGGCGGGGACGTTGCCCTCGGCTTCGTCCAGCATCTTCACGTAGCCGCCCAGCGGGATCGCGGCGAGGGCGAACTCGGTGCCATGGCGATCGCGGCGCGACCAGAACGGCTTGCCGAAGCCGACCGAAAAACGCAGCACCTTCACGCCGCAGCGGCGCGCCACCCAGAAGTGGCCGAACTCATGGAAGGTGACCAGCACGCCCAAGGCCACGATCATCCACCAGATCGAGCCCAGCAGGTCACTCATGGTTGTGCGTGCTCATGGTGTGTGGCCTGCAAGGTTGTGTTCGGTGACACGTCGGGCCTGCGCATCGGCGGCCAGCAACGCCTCCAGTGAATCGGCGGGCGTTGCGGGCAACGCCGCCAGGGAGGCTTCGACCAGCGCGGGAATGGATAGGAAACCGATTTCGCCCTGAAGAAAGGCTGAAACCGCCACTTCATTGGCCGCATTCAGCACCGCCGGGGCGGTGCCGCCGGCCTCCATCGCGTGCCACGCCAGGCGCAGGCAGGGGAATGCGTCGGTATCCGGCGCCTCGAACTCCAGTTTCGGATGCGCCAGCAGGTCCAGCCCACCGACCCCCGACGCGATGCGGTCGGGCCAACCCAGACCGACCGCCAGCGAGGTGCGCATGTCGGGAAGTCCCAGCTGGGCCAGCGTGGAGCCGTCCACGAACTCCACCAGCGAGTGCACCAGGCTCTGCGGGTGCACCAGCACGTCAAGGCGTTCGCGCGAGACGTCGAAGAGATGGTGCGCTTCGATCAGTTCCAGGCCCTTGTTCATCAGCGTGGCCGAGTCGACCGAGATCTTCGGGCCCATCGACCACTTGGGGTGCGCGACGGCCTGTTCGCGGGTCACCGCGGTCAATTCGGCCCGCGTGCGCCCACGGAAGGGACCGCCCGAGGCCGTCAGCACGATGCGCCGCACATCCGCCTGAGCCCGGCGTGAACGCAGGCACTGGAAGATGGCGTTGTGTTCGCTGTCGATGGGGATGATCTCGGCCCCCGCGGCATCGGCGGCGGTGGTCAGCAGTTCACCGGCCAGTACCAGCGATTCCTTGTTGGCCAGCAGCAGGCGCTTGCCCGCGCGCGCGGCCGCCAAGGTCGAGGACAGACCGGCGGCGCCGACGATCGCGGCCACCACGGTATCGCAGGCGTCGCTGGCGACCAGCTGGTCCAGTGGTGCATCGCCTGCATGGGGTTGGGTCGACAGGCCGGCGCCGGCGAGTCCGTCGCGCAGCGCGGCGAACAGTGCCGGGTCCGCAATCACGGCGTGCGCGGGTCGATGCGCGACGCACAGGGCCACCAGCGCGTCGACATTGCGGCCGGCGGCCAGCACGCTGGCCCGATAGCGGTCGGGGTGGCGGGCGATGACGTCCAGCGCGGACGCCCCGATCGAGCCCGTGGCGCCCAGCACCGCTACGTTGCGTAATGCCTGTTCGGCCATGTCAGAACCCGAACAGTTCCTTGCCCAGCGCGAACACCGGCAGCGCGGCGAGCACACCATCCAGCCGGTCCAGCACGCCACCGTGGCCCGGGATCAGGTCGCCGGAATCCTTGGCGCCCACGTGCCGTTTCAGCAGGCTCTCGAACAGGTCGCCCACTACCGAGAACAGCACGGTGAACACGGCCACCAGCAGCACGGCCGGCAGCTGCGCCGCGCCGGCGCCGGCGATCAGCGCGCCGGCGACGGCGACCAGCATGCCGGCGGCCAGGCCGCCCAGCAGGCCCTCGATCGTCTTGTTCGGGCTGATGCGCGGGGCCAGCTTGCGGGTGCCGAACCACCTGCCGCCGAAATGACGGCCGGCGAAATACGCCCCGCTGTCCGCTGCCCAGACGATGGCCAACGCGACGAACAGCCACACATGCCCGTTCGGCTGGCTCGCGTGGATCAGCCCCAGCGCGCACCACGCCGGCACGACGGCCAGGGTCCCGGCGGCCAGCTTGAACACGCGCGCCCAGGTCTCATGGTTCGAGGCAAAGGAGAAGCGGCCCAGCCAAAACAGCGCCAGCAGCCACCACACCACGCCCAGCAGCGACACCAGCCGCAATGGCACCAGGTCGGGCGACCCCTGCGAGGCCCACACCAGCAGCACCATCAGCAGCAGGTTGGTGGTCAGCAGCACCGTGCGTTGCAGGGTGTCGTCGATCTCCGCCAGCTTGAACCATTCCCACAGGCCCACCAGGAAGACCAGCGCGGCCAGCATGGCCAGCCATGACGTGGGCAGCAGCAGGATGGCGCCGATGGCGAACGGGGCCATCACCAGGGCGGCGATGACGCGGACCTTGGTCGCGCTGGGATTGCTCATGCGGGGAGTTTCTCCGTGGCGCCACCGGCCACCTGGGCACTGGTCAGGCCGAAGCGGCGTTCGCGTTGCGCATAGTCGTCCAGCGCACGCTGCAGCAGGGGTGCATCCAGGTCGGGCCACAGCACGTCGGTAAACCAGAGTTCGGTGTACGCCAGTTGCCACAGCAGGAAATTGCTGACGCGATGGTCGCCGCCGGTGCGGATGAACAGGTCCGGCGCCGGCAGGTCGGCCAGCGAGATGCGCGCCCCCAGAGCGGCTTCGTCGATGTCCTCCGGCTTCAGCCGCCCGGCCGCGACATCGGCGGCCAGCGCGCGCGCGGCCTGCGCGATGTCCTGCCGGCCACCGTAGCTGGCGGCAACGTTGAGGTGCAGGCGCGTGTTGCCGGCGGTCAGCGATTCCGCGACCTGCATGCGCTGGCGGATGTCGGCGGCGAAGCGTTCGCGTTCGCCGATGAAACGCACGCGCACGCCACGGCGATGGAGTTCTTCGACTTCACGGTCCAGGGCGCCGAGGAACAGCTTCATCAGCGCGCCGACTTCCTCTTCCGGCCGGCCCCAGTTCTCGCTGGAGAACGCGAACAGTGTCAGCGCCTGGACGCCGCGTTCCAGGCAGAAGTCGATGCAGACGTTGACCGCACGCGCGCCGGCACGATGGCCGATGGCGCGTGGACGGCGGCGACGCTCGGCCCAGCGCCCGTTGCCGTCCATGATGACGGCCAGGTGGTGGGGCACGGGCGGGGAGGCAGCAATGGACATGGCAGTCTTCAGACCGCCATCAGTTCCTGTTCCTTGGCCTTGACCACGTCATCGACGTCCTTGATGGACTTGTCGGTGAGCTTCTGGATCTCTTCCTCGGTCCGGCGCTCTTCATCCTCGGTGATCTGCTTGTCCTTCAGCAGATCCTTGATCTGCTGGTTGGCGTCACGGCGGATGTTGCGGATGGCGACCTTGGCGTCTTCGCCTTCCGAATGCACGACCTTGGACAGCTCCTTGCGGCGCTCCTCGGTCAGGGCGGGCAGGTTGAGGCGGATCGTGGTGCCCGCGGTGTTCGGTGTCAGGCCCAGGTCGGAAGCCAGGATGGCCTTCTCGACCGCACCCACCATCTGCTTCTCCCACGGGGTGATCGTCAGGGAGCGCGCATCGGAGACGGCGACGGTTGCAACCTGCGACAGCGGCATGTCGGAGCCGTAGTAGTTGACCTTCAGGTGTTCGACGAGCGCCGTGGATGCACGGCCGGTGCGGACCTTGACCAGCGTGTGGCGCAGCGCGTCGATGCTCTTGGCCATGCGCGCCTGTGCGTCTTTCTTGATGTCGTTGAGCATCGCGGATTCCATTGCAAAGCCTGTAAACGACCGATTATAGGGCGATTCGCCGCCGTTGCCGACCGTCCCGGCGGCGTTCAGTGCGAATGATGCGGCGCGGCATCGTGCAGATCGTGCTGGCAGGAGCCGCCGCGCTCGATCTGCAGGGTGGCGTGGTTGATGCCGAACCGGTGGTCGAGTGCATGGAGGGTGGTATCGATGAACGCATCGTTGTCGTCCCCGCGGGGACGGACCAGATGCGCGGTCAGGGCGATTTCGCCTGCGCCCAAGGGCCAGATGTGCAGGTGGTGCACGGCGGTGACGCCCGGCTGGGCACCCAGGAACGCCGCGACCGCCGCCTGGTCGATACCGGAGGGCACCGCGTCCATGGCGGCATTGAAGCTGTCGCGCAGCAGGCCGAACGTGCCCACCGCGATCACCACACCGATCAGCAGTGCGGTCGCCGGGTCCAGCCAGGCCCAGCCGAACACGGCCATGCCGATGCCGGCAAGCACCGCTGCCAGCGACACGGCCGCATCCGCCATCAGGTGCAGGAAGGCGCCGCGCTTGTTCAGGTCATGCGCATGGCCGTCCTTGACCAGCCACGCCGCGCCCAGGTTGACCACGATGCCCAGTGCCGCGACCACGATGACCGGCGTGGCGGGAATGGCAGGCGGAGCACTGAACCGGCGCACGGCCTCCCAGCCCAGGGCGCCGGAGAACACCATCAGCAGGATGGCGTTTGCCAGCGGCGACAGCAGGGTCGCGCGCCGCCAGCCATAGGTGTGGCGGCCGCTCGGGGGGCGCCGCGCCAGCGAGGCGGCGGCCCAGGCCAGGCCAAGCCCGAGCACATCGCCCAGGTTGTGCAGGGCATCGGACAGCAAAGCCAGTGAATTGGTGTAGAAGCCGTAACCCGCTTCCAGTGCCGTATAGGCCAGGTTGATCAGCGTGACCAGCGCGAAGGCGCGCGTCGCCGAGCCGTGCGGGTGATGGTGTGCGCCGTGTCCGTGTCCCATGGCGTCAGCGTGCCGTCGGTGCGGCGCGGACACTATTACAGCGAGGCATCAGGCCGGCGACCGTCGCGGGCGGATCCGCGGACGGCGCGCCAGTCGATGTGGCTCAACCCCGGCCCTTCACCAGTGTGCCGACGTGCTCCCCGCGCAGGATTCGCATCAGGTTGCCGGGCACGGACAGGTCGTAGATGCGCAGCGGCACGTCGCTGTCGCGGCACAGGGCGAAGGCGGCGGTGTCCATCACCTGCAGGTCGCGGGCGAGGACTTCGTCGTAGGTCAGCTGGTCGAAGCGCTTGGCGTCGGCGTGCTTGCTGGGGTCCTTGTCGTAGACGCCATCCACCTTGGTGGCCTTCAACAGCAGGTCAGCGCCGATCTCGATGGCGCGCAGCGCGGCGCCCGAGTCGGTGGTGAAGAAAGGATTGCCGGTACCGGCGGCGAAGATCGCGATGCGGCCCTTTTCCAGGTGGCGGATGGCGCGGCGGCGGATGTAGTCCTCGCACACGTCGTTGATCTTCAGCGCGCTCATCACGCGGCACTTGGCGCCAAGTTTTTCCAGCGCGTCCTGCATGGCCAGCGCGTTGATGACGGTGGCCAGCATGCCCATCTGGTCGCCGGTCACGCGGTCCATGCCGCCTGCCGCCAGGCCCGCGCCGCGGAAGATGTTGCCGCCGCCGATGACCAGGCCCACCTCGGCGCCGGCTTCGCGCGCCTCGATGATCTCGCGCGCGATGCGGCCGATCACCACCGGATCGATGCCGTAGTCTTCGGCCCCCATCAGCGCTTCGCCGGACAGTTTGAGCAGGATGCGGCGATAAGCGAGGGGTGCGGGCATGGGATTCTCGGCGTGGGGGCAACCAGGGCAATTCTAGCCGAGCGCGCCCCGTCAGTCGCCCGGTTCGTAGATCGCGTAGAGCTTGCGGGCGGTTTCCAGCACTTCCCAGGTACCGCTGAAACCCGCGGGCACCACGAAGCTGTCGCCGGCCACCAGCAGCGTTTCCTCGCCGTCATCGCCACGCAGGCGCACGCGGCCGCTCAACAGGTGGCAGAACTCGTGTTCCGTGTACTGCACGCGCCAGTGGCCGACGCCACCCTCCCAGACGCCACAGTGGAAGCGGTTGCCCGCATCGGAGTAGGCATTGGCCACCGCCTGCAGCGGCGTGCCGGCCAGCAGGCGGTCGGCGGGCACGGGTTCATGGGGAGCGTCGCCCAGCGTGTGCGACAGGCGGAGGATGCGGGGCATGGGCGGGGCCGGCCGGGAGTCCGCCGTATGATGGCGCTCCCGTTCCATCATGATCAAGGAAGCCCCATGAGCGTGCGTACCCTGCAGGAATTCCTCGCGTCCTCGAAAGAGAAGGATGCCAGTGCCGATGCTTTCGAACTGGAAAGCCCGCATCTGCTGGAAGTCCGGCTGAACGGCCTGGTCTGGGCCAAGGCCGGCGCGATGGTCGCGCGCAAGGGCAGCGTCAAGTTCACCCGCCAGGGCGTGCTGGAACAGGGACTCGGCAACCTGCTGAAGAAGGCCGTCAGCGGCGAAGGCATGCAGCTGATGAAGATCGAGGGGCAGGGACGCGTCTACCTGGCCGATGCCGGCAAGAAGATCACCCTGCTGCGCCTCGCGGGCGAATCGATCTTCGTCAACGGCAACGATGTGCTGGCGGTGGAATCGGGCATCGAGAGCCGCATCACCATGATGCGCAAGGTGGCCGGCATGCTGTCCGGCGGCCTGTTCAACGTGCGGCTGAGTGGCCATGGCATCGTGGCCATCACCTCCCACTACGAACCGCTGACCTTGCCCGTCAATGCGCAGACCGGCCCCGTCTTCACCGATCCGAATGCCACCGTCGCCTGGTCGGGCGGACTGTCGCCGGAAATCATCACCGACGTATCGCTCGGTACGCTGCTGGGGCGTGGGTCGGGTGAAAGTATCCAGCTGCGCTTCGCCGGCGAGGGTTGGGTGGTGGTGCAGCCCTACGAAGAGGTCGCGCTGCAGCCGAGGCCCTGACGCAGGGCGGCGGTCGCGCGTCAGCCGCCCATCGTCGCGCCGACCGCGACACGGTTGCGGCCCTCGCGCTTGGCGCCGTAGAGCGCCTCGTCGGCCGCGCGCAGCAGGTCGTCCACGTCCTGGTACTGGTCCAGCGTGCCTTGCGTGGCGAGGCCGGCCGAGAAAGTGATGTACAGCGGTGCGCCCGCAGGATGCGCCATGGCGAGCCCGGACACGTCGGCCAGGATGCGGCGCACGACGTGGGCAGCGGCGTCTTCGCCGATGCCGGGCAGCACGATCAGGAATTCCTCACCGCCATAGCGCGCCACGATGTCGCTGCTGCGCACATGCCTCACCAGCGCCTGCGCGAAGGTGCGCAGCACTTCGTCGCCGACCAGGTGCCCCCAGCGGTCGTTGACCTGCTTGAAATCGTCCAGGTCGATGAAGGCGATCGACAACGGCCAGCCGTGGCGGGTCGCCGTCTCGAACTCCTTTTCCAGCACGGTTTCCAGCTGCCCGCGGTTGTAGACGCCGGTCAGCGGGTCGCGGCGCACTTCCTCGGCCAGGCGACGGGCGCGGCTCTCCGATTCGTCGGCGTCCTTGCGCGCGCGCGCCGCATCCTGGATCTCGCGCAGGTTGCGCACCACCAGCAGTTCGCGCGCCTGGTCCAGCAGGGCTTCGATGCGGGCCGGCGCGCTGACAGGGATATCGAACAGGGCGCAGATCTCGGGAAGCATGGTGGCCATCTGCTCGATCACGCCGACGAAGGCCAGCTCGTCCAGTCCCAGTCGCGCGGCGGATTCGGCCGCAGCGCGTTGATGTGCGGCGTGCGTTGCCGCGGGATCGGCGGCAAGCCAGATGTCGGCGACCAGGCCGGAAACCGCCACGCAGGCGTGGAACGGGTGGCTGGATGCATCCGATTCGCTCTCGGAGATGGCCGTCTGCAGCAGCGCCGGCAGGTTCCAGTGCCGCGCCATCCAGTCGCCGACGGCGGCATGGTCGCTGCCGAAGCGCTCGCGTTCGGCCTCCCGCAGGCCGGCGCGGTCGTCGGCATGGCGGGCCAGCAGCACGGCGTAGTCGTCGGGGTGTACCTGCAGCAGGGCCAGCATGCCGATGTCCTGCAGCAGGCCGGCCAGCATCAGTTCTTCCAGCTTGCGCAGGCCGACCCGCTGGCCGAGCAGGCGGCTGGCGAGCGCGGCGATCACGCTGCGGCGCCACACGCGTTCCTGCGCCGCGGGATGGTGGCCACCGCGCGGCCCCTGGGCCAGCGAGAACCCCAGCGCCAGGGTCAGCGTCGCGTTGAGTCCCAGCAGCGTCAGCGCCTGGCTGAGGTTGTCCACCCGGCGCCGGCTGGCGTACAGCGGCGAGTTGGCGATGCGCAGCATGCGCGCGCTGAGGGCGGCATCCAGGCCGATCGTGTCGGCGGCGGTGGCCATCACCACGTCGGGGTCCTGTGCCAGTTCGATGATGCGCAGCGCGACGCCCGGCGGGCTAGGCAGGTTTCGGCAATTCAGCAACAGGGCTTCAAGGTCGGAACGCATCGCGAATGCGGCACTACACAGGTAAGGGCATGCAGCATGCCAGCAGAAGGCGACGGAATGTCACCTTTGTACCCAGTTTCGGCCCCGATCCGGCAAACTTTAGCGGGCGCGGCGCGAAGGGCCCGCAGGCATCAGAACGGAAAAAGCCGCGGTTTCCCGCGGCTTTCCCTGTGCAACGAAACGGACGGTGGCTTACGCCAGGCCAGCCTGCTTCATCACTTCGGCGGCGTAGTCTTCCACCACCTTCTCGATGCCTTCGCCAACAGCCAGGCGCTGCATGCTGACGACGTCGCCGCCGGCGGTCTTCAGCACGGCTTCCACCGTCTGGTTGGTGTCCAGCACGTACGGCTGGCCGTACAGGGTGACTTCGTTGACGATCTTGGCGATCTTGCCGCTGATGATCTTTTCCAGGATGTCGGCCGGCTTGTTCTTGTCCTTGTCGGACATCTTGGCCAGTTCGATTTCCTTTTCCTTCGCCACGAACTCGGCCGGCACGTCGGCGGCCTTGATGTGCGGGGGGTTCATGGCGGCCACGTGCATGGCCAGGCCACGCGCCAGCTCGGCGTCGCCGCCCTTCACTTCGACCAGCACGCCGATCTTGCCGCCGTGCACGTAGGCCGCGACGTTGTTGGCGCTGTCCACGCGCACCAGGCGACGGATCAGGATGTTCTCGCCCAGCTTGGCGATGGCGGCGGCACGGGATTCCTCGACGGTCTCGCCCGAGGCCAGCTTGGCGGCCTTCAGAGCGTCGACGTCGGTGGCGCCCGAAGCCAGCGCAGCCTGGGCCACGGCATCGGCGAACGCCAGGAAGTTGGTGTCCTTGGCGACGAAGTCGGTTTCGGAGTTGATCTCGACCAGCACGGCCTTGCCGCCGTCCTGCGCGACCGCGATGCGGCCTTCGGCGGCGACGCGGTCGGCCTTCTTGTCGGCCTTGGCCAGGCCCTGCTTGCGCAGCCACTCGGCGGAGACGTCGATGTCGCCGTTGTTCTCGGTGAGCGCCTTCTTGCACTCCATCATGCCGGCGCCGGTGCGCTCGCGCAGTTCCTTGACCAGGGAAGCGGTGATTTCCACGGGATTACCTCAATTTAGATTGGCAAAGCCCCTCTCCGTCGGAAGAGGGGTTGGGGTGAAGGTCCGGCGGGTCGCGACGCCTTCAGCGCCAACGTGCCTGCCGTACCCTCATCCGCCCTGCGGGCACCTTCTCCCGATGGGAGAAGGGATGAACATGAGCAGCCGCGCACTTTGGCGCGGCTGCATTGCAGCCGGATTACTCGGCGGCAGCGGCGTCGTCGGACTTCTTGGCGGCGGCCTTCTTGGCCGGCGCGCGACGGGCGCCCTTGGCGTCGCCTTCCGCACCTTCGACGAACTCTTCCTCGCGCACGGTGGCAGCGTTCGGCTGGGCGGCCTTGCCTTCCAGCACGGCGTCGGCAGCGGCACGTGCATACAGCTGCACGGCGCGGATGGCGTCGTCGTTGCCGGGGATGGCGTAGTCGACCAGGGCCGGGTCGTAATTGGAGTCGACCACCGCGATCACCGGGATGCCGAGCTTCTTGGCTTCCTTGATGGCGATGTCTTCATGGCCGATGTCGATGACGAACAGCGCGTCCGGCAGGCGGTTCATTTCCTTGATGCCGCCCAGCGAGGCCAGCAGCTTCTCGCGCTCGCGGCGCAGGCCCAGCACTTCGTGCTTGACCAGCTTCTCGAACGTGCCGTCGGTTTCGGCGGCTTCCAGTTCCTTCAGGCGGGCGACCGACTTCTTCACGGTGGCGAAGTTGGTCAGCGTGCCGCCCAGCCAGCGCTGGGTCATGAACGGCATGCCGCAACGCTCGGCTTCTTCCTTCACGGCCTCGCGCGCACTGCGCTTGGTGCCCAGGAACAGGATGGTGCCGCGCTTCTGCGCGACGCCCGAGATGAAGTTCATCGCGTCGTTGAACAGCGGAACGGTCTTCTCGAGGTTGATGATGTGGATCTTGCCGCGGGCACCGAAGATGTACGGTGCCATCTTGGGGTTCCAGTAGCGGGTCTGGTGGCCGAAATGGACGCCGGCTTCCAGCATCTGGCGCATGGTGACTTGGGGCATTGCATTAACTCCATCGATGGGGAACCCACCGTCCGGTTCAATGGGGGACGGCGCCGGTGAGGGCGGGGTTCCGGGGTTGGGCCTCCCTGCGGCTTCCGTTTCCGAACCCTTCAGCGAAGGGCACCCCGGCACGGGTTGGGGCAGCAGGTGTGGATTCGTCGGTGTGGCCCGACGTGGGCCGCGTTGGACGGGCAACCGCCCGGGCAAAGCCTGCGGAGTATAGCGGGCCCGGGGGTTCTGCCGCAAACCTACCGGGCCTGGGCGGCCGGCAGGGGGCGTTCGGTGCGGTCCTGGTTCACCTTGGCGACGAACTCGCCGTCCGCATACCCGCCCGGCCGTTCGGGTAACGCCCAGGTCTTGTACTGGCCGGGCAGCACGTAGCCGGCCAGGCGGTCGGCCACCGCCACGCGGCGGCCGTCGGCATCGCGATACCCCAGATCGGCCAGCCGGGCATGGGTGCTGCCATGGTTGTCCACCCGCAGCAGGGTGCGCCGGTCTTCGCGGGACAGCGAGGCGCTCAGGCGGGGGGCGCCGGGCGCGGCGGGGGCCACGAACACCGGCGCCGAGTAGCGCAGCACGGTCTGCTGGCCGGTGACGCCCGGCCGGGGCAGCTGGTCGATCAGGATGCGGTAACTGCCTTCCTGCGGCGTGGCGTCATCGCCCAGGCGGATCAGCCGCACCACCTGCCGCTGGCGGGGGGCGATTTCCATGATCGGGGGACTGACGGCCATGTCGCGCGTGGGCGTGAGTTTTTCCTGGCCCTCATGCTGGGTCCAGCGGTAAAGCCGCACCTGCGCGTGCAGGGGCTGGTCACCGGTGTTGCTGATGCTCAGTTCGGCACTCTTCTGTCCGGCGCCCAGGGTGAGCCAGCTGGGCGAGGTGCGCAGGCCGGTCGCCGCCGTGGTGGCGCAGCCCAGCCACAGCAGCACCAGGCAGGCGAGGGTGGGCAAGCGGCGGGCTGCCACGGCCATGGGAAACGATCAGAAGGTGATCGTCGCGATGCGGATCTGGTCCGTACGCGGGTCGGCGGGGAACGGCGCCGCTTCCGCCGGGAACAGGCGGGCGTCACGCTCGTGCGGGAAGGCCTGCAGGGTGGGGTCGGGCATTGCATCTGCAGGTCGTGCGTTGGACGGCGTCCACGGCGTCACCGCCAGCTGGTGCGGCATGAAGGCGCTGCAATCGACCTGGGCGGCATCGGACTGTCCGGCCGGCTGGGCGGACAGCGCGATGTCGCAGCTGTCCACGACCGTCAGGCTGATGCGCAGTTCCGCTTGCCGGTTCTGGCCATTGGCGTCGGCCGGCGAAGCGGATGCCATCGCCAGCAGCGCCAAGGCGCCCAGGGGCAGCATCAAGGGACGGAAACGCATGGCCTGACTCCTGTACCCACGCCGTCCTCATGACGAACGTGCTCTGGTCAGGCTTTCGGCCGGTAACGGGAAGAATTGAGCCCCGGCGGGTGCCGGGAGACGCGAACTGTGACCCCGGTCGCGCAGGAGGGGGCGGCGCGGCCCGGGGCTTCAGTAGGTCAGGGTGACCGTGATGGTGTCCGAATAGGTGCCGCCGGGCACGTTGCCCTGGGCGGGCACCCGCCCGTACACCGTCAGCGACTGCGCCGCATTGGTGCCGGTGCCGTTGATGCCGTTGTTGGTGGCATTGCCCCATCGGTTCTGGCGCGCGGCGTCCCGGTACAGCTCATAGGTGATGCGGTTGGCGCCGGACGCCATGCGCCGGCTATTGCCCGCCGCATTGACGCCGTTGTCCAGGTTGACCCGCCAGGCCGTGCCGTTGGGGCATTGCAGCTGGATGGTCGATGTCTGGTCGCGGTTGGCGCTCAGGGTGCCCGCGCTGCCGAAGTCCAGATCGGTGGCCACGACCACGCGGCAGGTATTGGCGAAGGTGGCATAGACCCCCGACCAGCCGAAAGCGGCATCACCGGCGCCACCCCCGAACCCGGCCACGCCATTGCGGCAGTCCGCCTCCGAGGGTGTTATCAGATAGCCGTAGCTGTAACGGACGATGGCGTTGGCGGGAAACCCCTGGAACGGAAAGGCCGCGGGCAGGTTCTGCCCGGCGGGGACGCGCCCGTACAGCGGTACCTGCGCCAGGTAGGTGCGGCTTTCCTGCACGTCGAACGCCAGGCTGTAGAGCGGATAGGTGCTGCCCAGCGGGCCTATCAGCTGCGTGCGCGCGGCATTGGAGTACAGGTCGTAATTCATGAAGGCGCCGTTGTAGTTGGTCATCCGCCGCGGCGCCATGCCGGTGGGATTGCCTTCGCCCACGAACACGCAGACGCGGAAGCGCGCCGCCAGTCCGAACGGTGCGTTGAAGCTGGCCTGGCAGTTGAGCGCGATGTTGGTCTGCGCATCGGTGTTGCCGGCCGCGGTGACCGTGCCGAAATTGAGCGTGGCCGCGCCGGATACCCAGCAGCTCTGCGCACGGGCGGTCGTCGGCAGCAGGCACAGGCAGGCCAGCAGCACCAGCAGCCCCAGCCAGGCGCACGTCCGCGGCCACGAGGCCGCCATGCCGGTAGCAGCGGGGGACGGATTCGATGTCATTGGCACTTCAACTCCCCAAGATCCAAGCGGCCTTCGCGCGCCGGCAGGGCCGGCAGTGGCGCCATGCACTCATTCCCCTTGTGGCGCACGCGCAGACGGGCGCCCTCGGGCGGATCCTGCAGGTACACCATCCCATCGTGGCCCACGATGGTGGTCGCAACGCGGTTGCCATCGGCCGATTCCATCCATGCGGTACTGCCTACGGGCAGCCATTGGCCGTCGACGCTCTTCACCGCCAACTGCACCGACAGCGAGCGCCGCATCGCGAATCGCGCCAGCATGCCGCTGCGGCTTTCCGGCACGGCCTCCATCTGCGTGCTGCCCAGTTGCATGTCGGCGGGCAGGTCCATGGGGTCGATGGAAAGCTGGTTGCGCTGCCAGGCATTCAGGCGATTGATGAGCAGCAGGCCGTTGTCGTCGGTCTGGCCGACCACGCGGTTTTCCAGCCGCACCGGCACGCCGGGTATGCCGCTGGTATCCACCAGCGCGAAGGCATCGTCGACGCGGCGCATGGCATAGGTGTGCCCCTGCATCCAGACCAGTCCACCATTGGCGCTTGCGTAGGCGACGGTGGACGAATCGATGTTGCCGGTTCCGCGCTGATGGTCCAGGCCCGCTGTCCACTGGCCGTAACGGCCCAGCTGGCTGACCTGCGCCTGGCCGCTGCGCGTGTCGCCGACGGTGGCCTGCGCGCGCCAGCCCCAGCCGCCCAGATCGCTGGGGACGGCGCGGTTGGCTTCCAGCGTCAGGCTGTCGGCATTGTCGGTATGGCGCAGCGATGCCGACACGCTGGTCATGCGGTCCAGTGGCATCGACCAGTAAAGGAAGGCGCTGTTGCCCGTATCGTTTTCCAGGTCGCGGTTCACGCTCAGGCTGAGCAGTGAATTGCCGGGCAAGGAACGCGACCAGTTGAGGCTGGCATATCGGCTCAGCCCGACCACGGGGTAATCCTGGGTGATGTAGCTCATTCCCCATTGCCCCAGCGAGGTGCTGACGCCGATGAACGCCTGGTCGGTGCGGCGCGGCAGGTCGGCCTGTTCCAGCAGGCTGGCGACATCGCGGAACTCCGCGCTGCGCCGCAAGGTGTTCAGCGACACGCTCAGCACGCGCGAATTCCACTGATAACCCAGTCCGTACTGATGGCCGGCCAGGTCGTTGCCGCGACTGCCCGCCAGCGAAGCATTGACCACGCCGCCGCGTTCGCCCAGGCGCATCACGCCCCCGATGCCGGCCTGCGCGATACCGCGGCTGCCTTCGGCGTGGCCTTCCAGGGTGATGCGATCGGTCAGGCCATAGCGGCCGGTGGCACTGAAGAGGGGATCGTCGCCGTACTCGAACGAACGCAGGCCGTATTCGCGCCGCGTCACGCCCAGGTCCAGCGACCAGTCGGACAGGCCCGCCTGCAGCAGTTCGGGCGAGCCATACATGGAAAAGCCCACGACGCGGCTCTGCCCGTTGATGTCGGTGATGACCAGCTGCGCCTGCCCGGCACCATTGAGCGAAGGCACGCTGTCGATCTGGAAGCGGCCCGGCTGCACGTCCTGCGTGGACTGCCGCAGTCCGTCGATGTACAGGTCGACGGTGGAAGGCAGCACCGCTTCGCCGGCGAACGAGGCCAGCGGCGTGGTGATGCGATAGGGCTGCAGGGTGAAGTTGCGTGCCAGCCGCACGCCGCCGATGCGGGTGGCGCGGGTCCAGTCCAGTGCGCCGGTGATGCTGTCGCCCACCGTCAACGACACCATCGTGTCGGGCAGGTCCAGCTGCCAGTACGTGTCCAGCCGTACGCTGCGGGTGCGCTCGACGGTGGCGGCGTCGCCGGTGTTGAAGCGGGTGGACAGGGTGTTGCTCCACACGCCCGGTCCCAGCCCGAACACGCGCAGTTCGCTGAAGCCGGTCAGCGTGCCGTAGTGCTCCGCGCGCTGGCCATAGAGGTCGTAGTTGAAGATCACGCCCGGTGCACGTGTGGCCGGGTCCACGCGCGGCCTGTCCGGTTGCACGAAGCCTACGCGCTCGGTCTCGCGGTCCAGCATGGCCACGGGTACGAGCAGCGCGATGGTTTGCGTGGCGGCATCGTATTCCGCCTGCACGCCCGGCAGTTCGGCCACCGCGACCAGCCCGCTGCTGTCCGCACTGCCTGACCAGCGCAGTCCGAGTTCGCGCAGGGTGGCAGCGCTGGCGTACAGCGCGCCGTCGCGGATGACGAAGCGCGCCAGGCGGCCGGTGGTCGCGCGATTCACGCTGACTTCCAGGTAGAGCTCCTGGTCGGTGGTGGCACCGGCGTCTTCCGCGCGCGGTTCCTGCACCAGCGACAGGCCGGACACGCCGGTGGCGGCGGACTGGCCGAGGGCGTGCGCGGCAGGCGGGCCGGGAGCGGCGATCGAAGCGCCTGCCATCCCCGTCCCGGCCAGCACGGCGCACACGCTAACGGCCAGTGCCGGGCAACGGCAGCGGCCGCTCTTCCTGGTCGTCATTGAATTTGGCCTGGAAGGTACCGCCGGTGCGGGCGGGCACGGGCAGGGACACGGTCCACTGCATCTGCTGGCCCGCCAGCACATAGCCCAGCAGTCCCGGTACCACCGGTGTGCGTTGGCCATCGGGGGCGACATGGGTCAACTGGCTGATGCGGATGCGCTGGCGTCCGGCATTGCGCAGGGTCAGTTGCGCCGATTCGCCCTGCGCCTGCCAGGACCCGCTCAGGGCAGACAGGTCGGTGGGAGGGCGCGTACCGGTCTGCGCCAGCGTCGGCGTGGCACCGGTCGGCAGGGCGAACACCGGCACCGAATAGCGCAGCAGGAACTGCAGGCCCGGCGCGTCCGGCGCCTCTTCCACAGGCAGTTCGTCGACCAGCAGTCGATAGGAGACTTCCTGCGCCATCGGCGAGATCTCGCGCCTGACGATGCGTACCAGCTGACGCTGGCCGGCGGCGATTTCGAGGATGGGCGGGCTGGCGACGAGCGCATCCGTCGCGGCCAGGGCCTCCGTGCCGTCGGCCTGCGTCCATTGCTGGACACGGACCTGTGCACGGATCGGCTGCGTGCCGCTGTTGCTCAGCCACAGCCCCTGGGCCTGCTCTTCAGGCGCGAACTCCAGCGAGATCGGCGTGACCTGCAGGCTGCCGGCAAGCGCCGGCAGCATGGGCAGGCACAGCAGGGCCGCCAGGGTGGCGGCCCCCAATCCCTGCCAGCGCGTCCGCAGGGAAGACAGGCCAACGTGCATGGTGGATCAGTAGGTGACGGTGGCGATGACCGTGTCGACGTACGTGCCGGCCGGTGCATTGGTGGACGGCACGCGGCCGAAAACCGGGATGGACTGGTTGGTGGCGTTGCCGGTGCCGGCGACGGTGTCCGTGCCGATCACGTTGCCCCAGAACAGGGTACGTCCGGAATCGCGGTACAGGCCGTAGGGCACGAAATTGGTGCCGTTCGCCATGCGGCGGTTGTTGGCGCTGGCGGTGGCGGACGTGGAGTTGGCGCCGGCATTCAGGCCGATGGTGTACGGCGTGCCGTTGGTGCAGTTGACCTGCAGCGTGCCCTGGGCGTCGACCGGTGCGCCGGTGCTGCGGGCCTGGGTGGCGAAGTCGATGTTGCTGGCCGACACGGCCTGGATGTCGCAGGACTCGGTGATGACGATCTGGACCTGGAACTGGGCGGTGTCGGTGGCGGCGTTGGCCGAGGCCGACATGCCGGCGGCAACCAGGGCGGTAGCGATCAGGGTGGTCTTGAACAGGTTCATGATTCTCTCGGCTTCGACGCAGGTGCGCCATTCAGGTGGACCGGCGGCTGCCGGGCGAAACGGGTGCAGCAGAATGCGTGCCAACTTTCTGACGGACGCCCCTTCGACCGACCGGCGGTGACTTTTGCCCGCTTTTGTGAAGGAGTTGGCAATATATTGAGCAAATTACTTCACGCGTTTACAACTTTTCGTCACTTTCAAGAGACCGAAAACGTCGTTGTGTGACTTCAGTCACATTATTTCCGGGGCTCGTTTTTGAAGGCGGCGACCGATGCAAGTCCTGTGCCGGACCCAGGGCGGTTTCTCGGCGGCCGAGTTTCCGCGGGGTGTCCTGCGCGCGCCACGCGCACCCTTGCCGCGCTGTGCCCGTTCAGCCTCTGCGGCAAATAAGCGATAATCCGGACATGGCAATCCAGCTCAAAACCCCCGAAGACCTCGAGAAGATGCGTGTGGCCGGCCGTCTGGCCGCCGAAGTGCTGCAGGTCGTCGCCGCGCACGTGAAGCCCGGCGTCACCACTGCCGAACTCGACCGCATCTGCCACGACCACATCGTCAACGTGCAGAAGGCCATTCCGGCCAACATCGGCTACGGCGGCGGGCACGGACGCATTCCGTTCCCGTCCACGGTCTGCACCTCCGTCAACAACGTGATCTGTCACGGCATGCCCAGCGAGGGCAAGCTGCTGAAGGAGGGCGACATCCTCAATATCGACGTCACCGTCATCAAGGACGGCTGGCATGGCGACACCAGCCGCATGTACTTCGTCGGCACGCCGTCGGTGATGGCCAAGCGACTGGTGGAGACCACCCGCGAGGCCATGTTCCGCGGCATCCGCGCGGTCAAGCCCGGCGCGACGCTCGGCGACGTGGGCCATGCGATCCAGCAGTACGCGGAAGGCGAACGCTTCAGCGTGGTCCGCGAGTACTGCGGCCACGGCATCGGGCAGATCTACCACGACGAGCCGCAGGTGCTGCATTACGGACGGCCCGGCGAGGGCGTCGTGCTCAAGCCCGGCATGACCTTCACCATCGAACCGATGATCAACGAAGGCACCCGCCACTCCAAGGTGCTGCCGGACGGCTGGACCGTGGTCACCAAGGACCGCAAGCTGTCCGCGCAGTGGGAGCACACGGTGGCGGTCACCGACACCGGCGTCGAAATCCTCACCCGCGTACCGGGTGACGACAACGACCTGTGAATAGTCCCGTAGCCGCGAACGGACTTGCGCCGCGGCTGCCGGACATCGGTCCCGACGCCGCCGACGATGCCGCCTGGTCGGCGGCGGCACGCACCTCGCTTTCGCACACCGACGCGCGCCTGGACAAGCGTTTCGACCAGAACGACGGCATGGACCGCGTGCTCGCGCTGCGCGCACGCGCGGTCGACCACCTGCTGAAGGAAGCTTGGGCGCGCTGCATCGGCGCGGACCTGCCGATGGCGCTGTTCGCCGTGGGGGGCTATGGCCGGGGCGAGCTGTTCCCGCATTCCGATGTCGACCTGCTGGTGCTGGCCAGCACCGAGACGCAGCAACAGCACCATGACGCGGTCGCGCGCTTCTTCGCGCTGCTGTGGGATGCCGGGCTGCCCATCAGCCACGCCGTGCGGTCGGCGGTCGAATGCACCAGCGCGGCCGCAGCCGACCAGACCGTGCTGACGGCGCTGATCGAGGCGCGCATGCTGGAGGGCGAGCCGGTCGACGATGCGCGCCTGATCGATGCGGTGTCCGCCGCGCTTGTCTGGCCACCGCGGGATTTCTTCGTCGCCAAGCGCGAGGAACTGCGCATCCGCCATGCGCGTTTCGGTGATACCTCCGACAACCTGGAACCCAACATCAAGGATGGCCCCGGCGGCCTGCGCGACCTGCACACGCTGGGCTGGATGGCGCTGCGCACGTTCGGGGTGCGCGACCTGGAGCCGCTGGTCGGCCTGGGCCACCTGGGCCAGGACGAAGCCGCCGCGCTGGCGCGCGAACGCCGTGCGCTGGGTCGCCTTCGCTACGGGCTGCACCGCGTTGCCGGACGGCCGGAAGAGCGCCTGCGTTTCGACTACCAGAAGACGCTCGCCCAGCAGCTCGGCTTCGTCGACGACGCCGAGAGCCTGGCGGTCGAGAAGATGATGCAGGGGTTCTACCGCAGCGCCGCCATCGTGCGCCGCATCAGCGACCGCCTGCTGCAGCGTTTCGAGGAACAGTTCGACGGCGAAGCGCTGGCCGAGCCGCTGGATGCACAGTTCGCGTCGCGTCGCGGCTATCTGTCCGCGCGCGACACGGGTTGGCCGCAAGGCGATGCCGCCCAGGTATTCGCGCTGTTCGCGACGTGGGCCGCGCACCCGCAGTTGCGCGGCCTGCATTCGCGCACCGCACGCGCGCTGGCCGAAGCGCTGCCGCGCCTGCCGTCCTACGAGGTGGCGGACACGGCGCAGCGCGAGGCGTTCATGCGGCTGCTGCGCGCGCCGCGCGCGGTGGAAACACTGACGCGGATGGCGCGGCTGGGCGTACTGGGGCAGTGGATCCCGGCATTCGCCCGCGTTTCCGGCCGCATGCAGTTCGACCTCTTCCACGTCTACACGGTGGACCAGCACACGCTGATGGTGCTGCGGAACATCGCGGCCTTCGCCGCGGGCCGGGCGGACGAGCGTTTCTCCATCGCGCACGAAGTCTGGCCGCGCCTGCGCAAGCCGGAGCTGCTGCTGCTGGCGGGCCTGTTCCACGACATCGCCAAGGGGCGTGGCGGGGACCATTCCGAACTCGGCGCAGTGGACGCACGCGAATTCTGCGCCGCCCACCAGCTGAGCGAGTCGGATACCGAACTGGTGGCCTGGCTGGTGGAACAGCACCTGCGCATGTCGGTGACCGCGCAGAAGCAGGACATCGCCGATCCCGACGTCATCCACGCGTTTGCCGCCCTGGTGAAGGACCGTGAGCGACTGGACTATCTGTACCTGCTGACCTGTGCGGACATCGCCGGCACCAGCCCCAAGCTCTGGAATGCGTGGAAGGACCGGCTGCTGGCCGACCTTTATTTCGCCGCGCGTCGCGTGCTGCGCGAAGGCCTGGAAAATCCGGTGGCCGTCAACGAGCGTCTGGCCGAAGCCCGCGGTGCCGTGCGTGCATTGCTTGGCATCCAGGGCGTGGGGCCCGAACGGGCCGATGCACTGTTCGCCGCCATGCCGGAGGAAAGCCTGCTGCGTTTCCGGCCCGAACAGCTCGCCTGGCAGGCGTTGGCCATCCAGGGCGCGGCCGCGGGCGAGACCCGCGTGCGCGCGCGCCACTTCGCCGATGATGCCGACGCGATGGAAGTGTTCGTGCATTCGCCGGATCGCGATGGCCTGTTCGCCGCCATCCTCGCCACGCTGGACCGCATGGGATTCGCCATCCACCAGGCGCGCGTGCTGGTTGGCCCGCACGGCACCATCTTCGATACCTTCGAGGTGCTTCCCGCGGACGCCTATGCGCCGCGTGCGCCGGCGGACGTCGAGCAGCGACTGGCCGAGGCCCTGTCCGGGCCGCTGGACGCGGTACGCACGTCGCGTCGTGCGGTGCCGCGGCAGCTGCGGCATTTCCGTTTCCCGCCGCGCATCGAATTCGGCACCACGCCCGATGGGCGCCGGACGGTGTTGAGCCTGGTCGCGCCTGACCGCCCGGGCCTGCTCTCGGACGTCGCGCAGGTGCTGCGGCGGCAACGCCTGCGCGTGCACGACGCGCGCATTGCCACGTTCGGCGAACGCGCCGAGGATATTTTCCAGATCACCGACGAGAACGACCAGCCACTCGCCGGCGAAGAACCCCGGCAGGCGCTGCGCGATGCGCTGCGCGCCAGCTTCGATACCCCACCATGAATGCCGCACAGGATTGTTGATGACCCGCAAGACGACCAAGACCGACGAACTGAAGTCCACCATCGAGAGCGCGTTCGAGCGCCGCGCCGAGCTGACACCGGCCGAGATCGAGGGCTCCACCCGCACCGCCGTGGAACTGGCCATCGATGGCCTGGAAAGCGGCAAGCTGCGCGTGGCCGAACCGGACGGCAAGGGGGGCTGGAAGGTCAACGAATGGCTGAAGAAGGCCGTGCTGCTGTATTTCCGCGTCAACGAGATGGAACTGGTGGAAGCCTATCCCGCGCCGTTCTGGGACAAGGTGGAGGCGCGCTTCGGCGCCTTCGACGAGAACGATTTCCGCAAGCTGGGCGTGCGCGTGGTGCCGGGCGCCATCGCCCGCCGTGGCACGTACTTCGGCAAGGATGTCGTGCTGATGCCCAGCTTCGTCAACATCGGCGCGTACGTGGGCGAGGGCACGATGGTCGATACGTGGGCCACGGTCGGCTCATGCGCGCAGATCGGCAAGCATTGCCACCTGTCCGGCGGTGCCGGCATCGGCGGCGTGCTGGAGCCGCTGCAGGCCAGCCCGACGATCATCGAAGACCATTGCTTCATCGGCGCGCGTTCGGAAGTGGTGGAAGGCGTGGTGGTGGGTCATCACAGCGTGATCGGCATGGGCGTGTTCATCGGCCAGTCCACGCGCATCTACAACCGTGCGACCAAGGAAATCACCTACGGCTACGTGCCGCCGGGCAGCGTGGTGGTCTCCGGCTCGCTGCCGGCCGCGGACGGTTCGCACTCGCTGTACTGCGCGGTGATCGTCAAGCAGGTCGACGAGAAGACGCGCAGCAAGACCAGCGTCAACGAACTGCTGCGCGGGCTGGCGGACTGAGCGCGCGATGACCACGATCTACGGCCTGAAGAACTGCGACACCTGCAGGAAGGCGACCAAGTGGCTGGACCGCTTCGGCGTGGCTTACACCTTCGTCGACTACCGCGACAACCGCCAGTCACCTGAAACGCTGAAGGACTGGGCAGAGAAAGCGGGTGGATGGGATGCCCTGATCAACAAGTCGTCGACGACCTGGCGGCAGTTGCCGGAGAACCGCAAGGCGCCCGGCTCGGAGGCGGAGTGGAAGTTGCTGCTGAAGGAGTACCCGCAACTGATCCGTCGTCCGGTGGTGGTGACGGGTGAAGGCGGCTTTTCACAGGGCTTCAGCGACAATGGCTTCAAGAAGATCTTCGGAGTCGGCGCGTGAGCGATGTGGTCGAACTGTCCAGTGAGCTGATCCGCCGCCATTCGGTGACGCCGGATGACGCCGGATGCCAGCAGGTGCTGGCGACGCGGCTGACCCAGGCCGGGTTCCACTGCGAATCGCTGCGCTTCGGCGACACCGACAACCTGTGGGCGGCGCATGGCACGGGTTCGCCGGTGCTGGTGCTGCTGGGACACACCGACGTGGTGCCGCCCGGCCCGCTTGATGCATGGACCAGCGATCCGTTCATTCCCACCGTGCGCGACGGCGTGCTGTACGGGCGTGGGACCGCCGACATGAAATGCAGCGTGGCCGCGTGCACCATCGCACTGGAGCGGTTTGTCGATGCGCATCCGGACCATCCGGGTACCGTGGCGTTGCTGGTCACGTCGGACGAGGAAGGCGATGCGCATGACGGCGTGAAGAAAGTGGCCGCGCTGTTCCGCGAACGCGGGCAGAAGATCGACTGGTGCATCACCGGCGAGCCGTCCTCCAAGGAGACGCTGGGCGACCTGCTGCGCGTGGGGCGCCGCGGCACCCTGACCGGCACGCTCAGCGTGCGGGGCGTGCAGGGCCATGTGGCCTATCCGCACAAGGCGCTGAATCCCATCCACAAGGCCTTGCCGGCGCTGGCGGAGTTGGCCGCGCGGCAATGGGACGAGGGTTACGAGACGTTCCCGCCGACCAGCCTGCAGATCTCCAACATCCATTCCGGCACGGGCGCCAGCAACGTCATCCCCGGTGAGCTGCAGGTGGTGTTCAACCTGCGCTTCAACCCCAGCTGGACCGCGGAGAAGCTGGAGCAGGAAATCGAAGGCCTCCTGCGCCGGCATGGCGTGGACTATCGCGTCCACTGGCACCGCGGCGGCGAGCCGTTCTACACGCCGGAAGGCCACCTGCGCGCGACGGCGCGTGCGGTGCTGGCCGAATTCGCCGGCGCGCCACCGGAAGAAAGCACGGCCGGCGGCACCTCCGACGCGCGTTTCATCGCCCCACTGGGGGCGGAGTGCATCGAGGTGGGGCCGGTCAACGCCAGCATCCACAAGGTGGACGAGCACGTCGCCCTTGCCGACCTGGAGGCGCTCCCCGGCCTCTACCAGGCGCTGGTGGAGCGGCTGATGCTCGCGGACCGGGCTGGCTGAGATACCGGGGCGGCGTGTTTCGCTTTCGGATGAAACAGTTGCCAAGCGGCGGCGCGACCGGTTACGTTCGCCCCATGCCCTGCCGCACCGCCACCAATAACAACCGCAACAACCTGCGCGCGAACAATCGTGCGCGGGCGATGCGGCTCTGCGACTAGGCAACGAAAGACCTGCCGGATACCAGAAACCCGCATCGCAAGATGCGGGTTTTTCCGTTTCTGGCGACCCCTTCGAACCCCACCCAGGAGTTTTCCCATGTGTTCCATCTTCGGCATCTTCGGCCTGCAACCCGGCGACGATCACGCGGCGCTGCGACGACAGGCGCTGGAACTCTCCCAGCGCCAGCGCCATCGCGGTCCCGACTGGAGCGGGGTCTATCTCGACGACGGTGCGATCCTGGTGCACGAACGGCTCGCCATCGTCGATCCGGCGGGCGGTTCGCAGCCCCTGCTGTCCGAGGACGGAGGCTTGGCGCTGGCCGTCAATGGCGAAATCTACAACCACCGCGAACTGAAGAAGGCGCTGGCCCAGCCCTATGCGTTCCAGACCGGCTCGGACTGCGAAGTCATCAATGCCCTGTACCGCGAGGACACACCGGCGTCGTTCCTCAACCGCCTCAACGGCATCTTCGCGTTCGCACTATGGGACAAGGCCAAGGGCAGGGTGCTGGTCGCGCGCGACACGATGGGCGTCTGCCCGCTGTACTGGGGCCATGACCGTGAGGGCCGCCTGCGCGTGGCGTCGGAAATGAAATCGCTGGTCGACAGCTGTGCCGACGTGGCGCAGTTCCCGCCGGGCCACTATTACGACAGTGCCAGCGGCGAGCTGGTGAAGTACTACCAGCGTCCCTGGCGCGACTACGACGCGGTCGCCGACGTGGAAGTGGACCGGCAGGAGCTGCGCGAGGCCTTCGAGCGGGCCGTGCACCGGCAGCTGATGACCGACGTGCCGTATGGCGTGCTGCTGTCGGGCGGGTTGGATTCGTCGCTGGTCACCGCGGTGGCCGCGCGCTATGCGCGCCATCGCATCGAGGAGGACGACAAGTCCGAAGCCTGGTGGCCGCGCCTGCATTCGTTCGCGATCGGACTGAAGGGTTCGCCCGATCTCGCGGCGGCGGCGGTTGCCGCGCAGGCGCTGGATACCGTGCACCACGGGTTCGAATACACCTTCGAGGAAGGACTGGACGCATTGCCGGAGGTCATCCGGCACATCGAAACCTACGACGTCACCACCATCCGCGCCTCCACGCCGATGTACCTGCTGGCGCGCCGCATCAAGGCGATGGGCGTGAAGATGGTCCTGTCCGGTGAAGGGTCGGACGAGATCTTCGGCGGCTACCTGTACTTCCACAAGGCACCCAACGCGCGCGAATTCCATGAGGAACTGGTGCGCAAGCTGGATGCGCTCCACAACTACGACTGCCTGCGCGCCAACAAGTCGATGATGGCGTGGGGCGTGGAGCCGCGCGTGCCGTTCCTGGACCGCGAGTTCATGGACGTGGCGATGCGGATGGACGCACGCTACAAGATGGTGGAAAAGCGCAGCACCGGGCCGGAACGCATGGAAAAAGGCATCCTGCGCGCCGCGTTCGAAGGTTATCTGCCCGATTCCATCCTGTGGCGCCAGAAGGAGCAGTTCAGCGATGGCGTGGGCTATGGCTGGATCGACGGGCTGAAAGCGCATGCCGAAGCACAGGTGAGCGATCGCGAGCTGGCCGCTGCCGCCAGGCGCTTCCCGGTCAATCCGCCGCTGACCAAGGAGGCCTACTACTACCGCAGCCTGTTCGAACAGTTCTTCCCGACACCGGCCGCGGCGGAGACGGTGCCTGGCGGCAAGTCCATCGCGTGTTCGTCGCCGGCGGCCATCGCATGGGATGCCAGCTTCGCGAACGCCGCCGATCCTTCCGGTCGCGCCGTCGCGGGCGTGCACGAGTCGGCCCTGCAGGCCTCGCCGACATGACGCCGTCCGAGGTCGTCCGCGAATGGGTCCGCCGTTTCAACGCGGCCGATGTGGAGGGACTGGCCACGCTCTATGCGGAAGATGCGGTCAACCACCAGGTGGTGACCGATCCGTTGCATGGCCGCGCGGCGATCACGTCGCTGTTCCGCACCGAATTCGCGCGCGCCACGATGGTCTGCGAGGTGGAGCAGATCCTGCAGGACGGCGAGTGGGCCGTGCTGGAGTGGCGCGATCCGCTGGGATTGCGCGGCTGCGGATTCTTCCATGTCCGGAATGACCGCATCGTCTTCCAGCGCGGCTACTTCGAGCAGCTCAGCTTCTTCCGGCAGCAGGGCCTGCCGGTACCGGATCGCTATCTGGCCTGAGCGCGGGTGGCCAGCCGCATCAGTTGACCTTCGGTCGCAGCGTGAGCGTGTATGCCGCGGTGCCCGGCAGGAAGGGCGTCGGGCGGCCGTGCACCCAGTCGTCATGGCCGGCGCCCCAGAACGGCGACATCGGGTGGCCACTCTGGCCGCCCGGCATGTGGATGATGCCGTCGGCTTCGTGCCCCGGCGACACCACCATGCGTTCGGACGCACCGAACGCAGGGCCTTGCACGCGCGGCATGGCGCCATCTCCGTCGAGGGGCTCGGCCGGCATGCAGAGCGAAGACTTGATGGCGCCGGGCAGGGCATTGGCGAGCGGGTGGCAGATCTTCGCGCTGTTGCGTTCGCCCCAACTGCGTTGTGCCAGCGGACCCGTTTCCGACAGGTCGTCGCGGACTTCACTGGCGGCATCTTCCATCAGGGCTTCCCAGCTGTCGAAGCGGCGCGACAGCAGGTGCATGGGGCGCTGTTCCAGCAACGGCCACACGATGCCTTCCAGTTGCGGCAGGTCGGGCATGATGAAGTCATCGCCCAGCGCCGCCTGCGCGGGCGCCGTCAGACCATCGGCGATGCGCGCATGCACGGCAAGGCGCCACGCACGCACGATGCGGTAGCTGACGGAGTCGGCGCTGGCGCGTCCTTCCCAGGTCTTGCCGGCCTCGGCGAGTGCCTTCATCGGGGAGCCCGCTGGTCGCCGCTTCGCTTCGTCCTGCAACAGGTCCCACCAGCGCTGCAGGAACAACGCGCGGTCGTCCAGCTGGATGGCCAGCAGATCCTTTTCGGTGAAGGTCTCCCTGGCGAACAATCCGTCGCGGATCTGCTTCGCGCGCGCGCCCAGCGCGTAGCCGCCGTCCCCTGCGCGCGCCAGCGCCGCGCCGTCCAGCACGCGTGCATTCGCGGTCCACAGACGGTGCTGGGTGGGCGCGGTGAGCACGGGTGCCAGCTGGGTGGACGTATCCCATGGCAGGCAGGCGATCGGCGCCGCCGCGGCGGCGTCCACGGCCGCTGCCGTGTCCTGCAGCGGTGACGGGCAGGCACCCGCGCGCGACGCCAGCGGCCCCAGGATGCGCCACGCGATGCGTCCGTTGTGGTCGGCGATGATCAGGTTCTGCGCGGGTGTCGCGGTGCGCTGCGCCACGGCGAGCGCGGCGGAAAGATCTCCTGCGCGTGCGAAATCGGACAGGCCGAAGTTCAAGGCACCCGGCTGGTGAGCCACCCAGCGCAGGGCAAGCGCGGGCCGGCTCGCGCCGGCTTCATGCATCACGGGTCCGTAGCGGCTCTCCGTTACCTCGAAACCGACGGCGTCCTGTCCGGCCACCTTGATGCTCTCCTGATGGCGCACGACCGCATCGCAGCCGGCCGCCGGTGGCGCGCCCTTGCCGCAGGGCCGCACCGGATACCAGTCCGCGGTATCCGCATAGCTGTTGGTGAAGCCCCACGCGACATGGCCGTTGCTGCCCACGATGACGGCCGGCAGGCCGGGCAGGGTGAAGCCGGAAACATCCACCCTGCCACCCGGCGCGCGGACATCCGGATAGCGCAGGCGTGCGCGGAACCAGATGTTGGGCGCGCGCAGGCCCAGGTGCATGTCGTCGGCGACGATGGCGCGGCCATCCGTTGTCAGGGCGCCGGCGACCGCCCAGTTGTTGCTGCCGGGCGTGCCCTTGTCGGCCAGGCGCCGATGCGTGGCGGCGTCGGGCATGGGCAGCTTGCGGAGATCCACCTGCTCCGCCGTCGGCAGCACGGCATTGCCGCGCGCTTCCCCGAACAGCGGGGCATCCCACTCGGTACCGTCATGCATGAGCAGTTGGTGCAAGGAGGACGGCACGTGCTGGCCGATCTTCCACAGCCCCAGTTCGCGCACGTTCTGCGAATCCTGCAGGTCGAAGTACATCGCATACCCGGTCAATGCCGAATCCAGGGCCTCCCAGCGCCGCGGCGTCTGCCGCAGCAGCAGGTACGGCCAGGGACGCGAGCGCAGGGCGCCCAGCCCGGCGTTGACGCCGTCGGCATAGGCTTGCAGTTGCGGCAGGCGATCGCCGGCGAAAGCCTCCAGGTCCTTGCCCACGCGCGCGCGGATCCGATGCACGCGCCGCTCCTTGTCCAGGTTGACCGCGATGGGGCCGAACAGCTCCGCCAGTTCACCCGCGGACGTACGGCGCATCAGGTCCATTTCGAAGTAGCGCTCCTGCGCGTGGACGTATCCCAGCGCCCGCAGCGCATCCGCTTCGCTGGCGGCGTCGATCGTCACCACGCCCAGTGCGTCGCGCTCGATCGACACGGGTGCCGTCAGGCCCGTCAGGGCCACTTCGCCCTCCAGCCGGGGCAGGCTGCCCCGCACCAGCCACCACGCCACCAGCACTGCCACGACGATGAGGGCCAACAGCAGCAGCGCGATGCGCCGGGTCCACCTGAGCATTGCGGAGTCCTTGTGGTCGGGAAGTCGGGGGCGGCCGATTATTCCACGGAAGCCATGACCGTCGTCGCCCCGGTGCGATGACGAACGCGAGTGATTCCGATTCGGTCATCGCGTGGCGCGATGGGTCATCATGCGCGCCTGATCAGCGGAGCTCCCCCATGAAAGGTCATCCCGACGTCGTCGACTACCTGAAGCAACTGCTGCGTGGCGAACTGGCCGCGCGCGACCAGTACTTCATCCATTCCCGCCGTTACGAGGACCAGGGACTGAAGGCGCTGTACACGCGGCTCGACCACGAGATGCAGGAAGAGACCCAGCATGCCGATGCATTGCTGCGCCGCATCCTGTTCCTGGAGGGCGACCCGGACATGCAGCCGACGCCGTTCGTGCCGGGCAAGACCGTGGAGGAAATGCTCCAGCGCGACCTGGAAGTCGAATACGAAGTCCGCGCCGCCCTCGCGAAGGGCATGGCCCTGTGCGAGCAGCACGGCGACTACGTCACCCGTGACATGCTGCTGGCGCAGCTGCAGGATACCGAGGAAGACCACGCGCACTGGCTTGAGCAGCAGCTGGGCCTGATCAAGCGCCTGGGCATCCAGCTGTACCTGACCTCCAAGCTGGACGAGAAGGGCGTCGGCGAATAAGCAGCGACGTCAGGCCCGGCGCAGGCGATAGACCGCCGTTTCCAGCGCGCTCAGGCCTTCTTCGCGGAAGCGCGGCTCCTGGTCCAGGATGTCGCGCCGCTCCAGCAAGGTGTGCCGCCACGGAGCGGCGAACAGTGTCTCGACTTCCTGCTGCGCCACCGAAAACGGCGGACCCGCCTTCTCGGCCTGCGCGTACTCGAGCGTGATCAACAGCCCCTGGCAGCCGGCAGGCAGCGATGCGTAGACCGTATCGCGATAGCGCAGGCGCAGGTCCGGCGGCAGTGCGATGAGGGCGGCGCGGTCGTACACGCCGGCCACGTCGGCGAGCAGGGCCGGGTCGAGCGCAAAGGCGTCGCCCAGGATGATCTCCACCGGCCCCGCGCTGAAATGCTCGCCGTAGCGGGTCGTAGTGCGTACGGGCTCCAGCCCGGCTTCCTCGAAGAACTGTGTCACCGCCAGCGGCGACAGCTCCACCCCGAGTACGCGATGGCCCTGCGCGGCCAGCCAGTGCATGTCCAGCGACTTGCCGCACAGCGGCACCAGCACGCGGCTGCCTGCGGACAGCTGCAGTGACGACCAGTGCTTTTCCAGCAGCGGCATCACGTCGTCGCGGTGGAAGCCGATCTGGCCTTCCTGCCAGCGCTGCAGCCAGAAGTCGGCGTCCATCTTCATGCTCCTCGTCGCGATCTCTTCGCTCTCAGTGTCCGAGCGCGATGACCCTGGCGGTCACTCGGTCACGGGGATTGTATGGCGAGCCGTCGACTCGTCGTAGCAGACGACGCAAACGATGGCCATGCCATTGTACTGTTTGAAGGCGTCTGTCATCCCGCCTTCAAGCTGGAACGTCTCCTCGCAGCGGTGGCACCACGCTTGGAGATCATGGGGGTCGCCGTTGTTCTCGACAAAACCGCACGGAGCAGGATCCCGTTGAACCAGGTGCCTGCAGACCACGGCTGAAACCCGTTTTCCATGCGGGCCGCAGTCAATCATCATCGGTTCGGTCGCGGTCATCGGTTACATATACCTACTGGATCACGAGTCCCATCGACCTTCTGCCGCGCCCCCTGGAACAAGGGCGAAGAAGATGGCGGACGCGCCGCAGCGCGCCCGTGCGCTGAACTATTGGACTTCCAGTCCATCGACTTTCTGCCACCCCCGCGGCAACAACCCGCCCCGGCTCGCACGCGCGCCGACATACTCGTCCAGGTCCTTGAACGACAGGCTCATCGTGCGCTGCCCGCTCTTCACCAGCAGGGTGCTGCCCGGGGAGACGGCGGCAATGGCGACCACGCGTTCGGTGCCCAGCTTGGCCTTCGGGATCTCGATGATCTTGTTGCCTTTGCCCTTGTCCAGTTCCGGCAGGTCGCTGATCGGGAACGCCAGCAGGTGGCCAGCACTGGTCACCGCGACGATGCGGTCGGCTTCGGTGTTCGCCACCGGTGCGGGCTGCAGCACTTTCGCGCCCGCGGTCAGGTTGAGCATCGCCTTGCCGGCCTTCTGGCGGCCGGTGAGGTTCTCGAAGCGGGTCACGAAGCCGTACCCGTGCGACGACGCCAGCACGAAGCGCGCATCGTTGTCGCCGGTGGCCAGCGTCTGGAACGAGGCGCCCGGTGCCGGCGAGAAGCGGCCCGTCAAGGGCTCGCCGTTCCCGCGCGCGGAGGGCAGGGTGTGCACGGCGGTCGAGTAGCTGCGCCCCTCGGAGTCGAGGAACGCCACCTGCTGCGTGCTGCGCGAGCGGACCGCGCCGAGCAGGCTGTCGCCGTCCCGGTACGACAGCGTGGCCGCATCCACGTCGTGGCCCTTGGCCGCGCGGATCCAGCCCTTCTCCGACAGCACCACCGTCATCGGCTCGCTGGCGACCAGTTCGGTCTCGTCCAGTGCCTGCGCCGCATCGCGCTGCACCAGCGGCGACATGCGCGCGTCGCCGAACTTCTTCGCGTCGGCGGTCAGCTCGTCCTTGATCAGTTTCTTCAGCTTGGCCTTGGAATCCAGCGTGGCGATCAGCTTTTCGCGCTCGGCGGCCAGTTCATCCTGCTCGCCGCGGATCTTCATCTCCTCCAGCCGCGCCAGCTGCTTGAGCCGGGTTTCCAGGATGTAGTCCGCCTGTTCCTCGCTCAGGGCGAAGCGTGCGATCAGCGCGGCCTTGGGCTCGTCCTCGGTGCGGATGATGCGGATCACTTCGTCCAGGTTGAGGAAGGCGACCAGCAGGCCCTCCAGCAGGTGCAGGCGGCGCTCGACCTTTTCGAGGCGATGCTTCAGGCGACGGGTGACCGTGTCGCTGCGGAACGCCAGCCACTCGGTCAGCAGCGTCTTCAGGTTCTTGACCTGCGGACGGCCATCCAGGCCGATGATGTTCAGGTTGACCCGGTAGCTCTTCTCCAGGTCGGTGGTGGCGAACAGGTGGCCCATCAACTGTTCGGCATCCACGCGGTTGGAGCGCGGGATCAGCACCACGCGCACCGGGTTGGCGTGGTCGGATTCGTCGCGGATGTCTTCCAGCCACGGCAGCTTCTTCGCGCGCATCTGCGCGGCGATCTGCTCGATCACCTTCGACGGCGACACCTGGTAGGGCAGGGCGTCGATCACCAGGTTGCCGTTGTCCTTGCGCCAGGTGGCGCGCGCGCGGACGCTGCCGTTGCCGGTTTCGTACATGGTGCGCAGGTCGGCGGGCGCGGTGATGATCTCGGCATGGCTGGGATAGTCCGGGCCGCGCACGTGCTCGCACAGGTCGGCCACCGTCGCATCCGGATCGTCGATCAGGCGGATGCACGCGCTGACGATCTCGTTGAGGTTGTGCGGCGGCACGTCGGTGGCCATGCCCACGGCGATGCCGGTGGTGCCATTGAGCAGCAGGTGCGGCAGGCGTGCCGGCAACCAGGTGGGTTCTTCCAGCGTGCCGTCGAAGTTGGGCGTCCAGTCCACCGTGCCCTGGCCCAGTTCGCCCAGCAGCACCTCCGCGATCGGGGTCAGCTTGGATTCGGTGTAACGCATGGCCGCGAACGACTTCGGGTCGTCGGTCGAGCCGAAGTTGCCCTGGCCTTCGATCAGCGGATAGCGGTACGAGAACGGCTGCGCCATCAGCACCAGCGCCTCGTAGCACGCGCTGTCGCCATGCGGGTGGTACTTGCCGATGACGTCGCCGACGGTGCGGGCGGACTTCTTGGGCTTTGCGCCGGCATTGAGCCCCAGCTCGCTCATCGAATAGATGATGCGCCGCTGTACCGGCTTCAGCCCGTCACCGATGAAGGGCAGGGCGCGGTCCAGCACCACGTACATGGAGTAGTCGAGGTAGGCGCGCTCGGCGTACTCGCGCAGCGGGATCTGCTCGAAGCCGTGGAAGGTGGGGCGGATCGTTTCGGTCATTGCGGAAGGCAGTCTGTGGATCGTGATTGACCCGGCCATTCTACCCGTCGCCCCGTGTCAGCCGTTGCTTCCCGGCAGCAGTGGACCATCCAGCCACAGCCAGCGGGCCAGCCAGGCCGTGGTGAACGCGATGGCGAGGGTCAGCGGAATGCCTACCCGCAGGAAGTCGCCGAAGGTGTATCGGCCCGGGTTGAGGATAAGCAGGTTGCCATGGTGGCCGATCGGCGTCAGGAACGAGGCCACCGCGCCCATTGCCGTGCAGACCACGAACGGCACCGGGTCCAGGCCCAGGCTGCTGGCCAGCGCCAGTGCGATGGGCGCCAGCAGCACCGTGGTGGCCGCGTCGGACAGGATCTGCGTCAGCAGGGCGGCGGTGCCGAACATCACCAGCAGCAGGGCAAGGGGCGACCAATGGGCTGCGTGGTTGAGCAGCAGGTCGGCCACCAGCGCTGCCGTGCCCGTCTTCTCCATGGCGATGCCCATCGGGATGACGCCGGCGATCATCACGAAGATGCGCACGTCGATCTCCTGATATGCGCGTTCGATGTCCACGCAGCGTGTCAGGACCATCGCCACCGCGCCTGCGAGGAAAGCGACATGCGGTGGCAGCAGCTCGGTAGCGGCGGCCGTTACCGCGGCCGCCATGATCAGCAGGGCCACCGGCGCGCGGCGGCGCGGTTTCTCATGGCCGCCGAACGGCATCAGCATCAGGAAGCCATGGTGCGTCGCCAACGGTTCGAAGTTCTGCTGCTGGCCCCACAACACCAGCAGGTCGCCTTCTTGCAGCACCATCTCCGACAGTTCGCCGTGCAACCAGCCTTCCCGGCGCCACAGGCCAACCACCACGACGCTCAGATTGCGCAGGAAATCGATGTCGGCCACGCTGCGGCCGACGAATTCCGAATGCGGCGCCACCACGGCCTGTACCAGTTGCTCCTCGCCCAGTGCCTCGGTCTTCGGGTCTTCGCCGGGCTTCTCGCCGTACTTGGCCACGGCATGCAAGGCCAGGCCAGGCTCGTTGCGGATGGAGGCGATCTCGTCGGGTGAAGCGCGCACCAGCAGCACGTCGCCCTCGGCCAGCCTGCTGTCCGGGCGCTGGTTGCGGCGGCGCATGCCATGGCGCAACCAGTCCACCACCTGCAGCCTGCCGTCGAACGCCTCCGCGAATTCGCCGCGGGTCTTGCCTACCCAGGGCGACGCTTCCTGCACCAGCAGTTCGGTGTAGTAGCGGTCAAGTTTCAGGTAGTCGCCCTGTGGCGTTTCGCCCTCGCGCCTGGGCAACAGCCAGCGGCTCAGCAACATGTAAGCCGTGCCAAGCACCACCAGCGCGGCGCCGATCGGGGTGACGGCGAAGATGTCCAGTGCAGGGAGGCCGGCACGCTTGATCAGATCGTTGGACAGGAGGAACGCTGGTGCGCTGAACAAGGTCAGCGTCGTGCCGAGCGAAGCCGCCAGCGACATCGGCATCAGCAGGCGTGAAGCCGCCAGCTTCTGTTCGCGCGCGATCCGCATCAGGATGGGCAGCATCATCGCGGTGACCATCACGTGGTGCGAGAACGCAGCCAGCGCCGCGGTGGCGGGCATGACGACGGCGATGGTGCGCCACTCGCTACCCCCTGCCGCCCGGCCGATGCCGGCACCAATGCGATCGGTGATGCCGGTGGCCGACAGGCCCGCCGAAAGCACGAAAACCGCCGCCACGATGATCGCCGGCTCGCTGGCGAAGCCCGACAACGCGTCCCTGGGTTCCAGGATGCCCGTCAGCGTCAGCGCAAGCAGGGCAAGCAAAGCCACCAGGTCGATGCGCAATCTTTCACTGATGAACAGCACCAGCGTGATCGCCAGGATGGACAGGAAGAGGATCTGTTGAAGTTCCATCCGCGAGAATCCGTATCACTTCGGCAGCGATGGGCGTTCGACTCTAACGCGCTGACGGACGCGTGTGCAGGGTGCAAGGCCTTCGTCGGCCGCAGGACAGCAGAGATCGCGTTTGATCGGCGCTAACGAAAAACCCCCGCTTGCGCGAGGGTCTCGTTATGCGTGGTGCCCAGGAGAGGACTCGAACCTCCACGGTTTTACCCGCTAGTACCTGAAACTAGTGCGTCTACCAATTCCGCCACCTGGGCAGGTGTGCAGGGCGCGAATTTTGGTGGGTACGCGCAGGATTGTCAACGCCTGATTTCGCGCGGCGTTATTCGGCCGGGGTGTACCATGGCCGGATGACCAGAAAAACCACGAGTGGCGGCGGTAAAACGCCAGCAGGAAAGTCCGGCAAATCCAGCGGTGCTGGCGCACGCGGGCATCAGGGCGGTACATCCGCCAAGTCCGGCAAGCCGGCGAAGAAATCGTTGCCCCCCTGGATGCCCGACCTGCCCGCCGGCAAGCCGCCGGCACGCGGCAGATCCGCGCCCGCGGCGCGAAGCCAAGGGCCGCGGCGCTCGCCATCCCCGGGGGGCGGCATCCACGACCCCCACGCCGCGCGCGAAGCGCAACGCTATGAGCAACCCATCGCCAGTCGCGAGGCCATCCTGGCCTTCCTGGAAGCCGCGGATGGTCCACAGACCGCAGAGCAGATCGCCGGTCCGCTTGGCCTGGACGCACCCGACCGCTTCGACGCGCTGAACAAGCGGCTGGGGGCGATGGTCCGCGATGGCCAGCTGGTGCAGAACCGGCGTGGCGGTTTCGCCCCGGTGGAGCAGACCGACCTGATCGCCGGCGTGGTGATCGCCAATCCGGACGGCTTCGGTTTCCTGCGCCCGGAGGCGGGGGGCGACGATCTGTTCCTGCCGCCCTATGAAATGCGCAAGGTCATGCATGGTGACCGCGCGCTGGCCAACGTCACCGGCATCGACCACCGTGGCCGCCGCGAGGGCAGCATCGCGCGCGTACTGGAGCGCCGCCTCAACCGCCTGATCGGCCGTTTCAGCCTGGAGGCCGGCATCGCCTACGTGGTGCCGGACGACAAGCGCATCCAGCGCAACGTCCAGGTGCCGCAGGATGCCACCGGCGGTGCGCGCGATGGCCAGCTGGTGGTGTGCGAACTGACCCAGGCGCCGGACGCGCGCCGTCCACCCATCGGCCGCATCATCGCCGTGCTGGGCGACAGCCTGACGCCTTCGCTGGTGGTGGAAGCGGCCATCCATGGCCACGACCTGCCGCACGAATTCCCGCAGGAAGTGCTGGACGAAGCCACCGCCGTGCCGCTGGTGATCGAGCCTTCGATGATCGGCAACCGCGTCGACCTGCGCGACATGCCGCTGGTCACCATCGACGGTGCCGATGCCAAGGACTTCGACGATGCCGTGTATTGCGAAAGCAACCGGCAAGGCCTGCGCATGAAGAACCGCAGCGGCTACCGCCTGGTGGTCGCCATTGCCGACGTATCGCATTACGTGCGTCCCGGCACCCCGCTGGACGACGAGGCGCAGAAGCGTGCGACCTCGGTGTACTTCCCGGGTTTCGTGGTGCCCATGCTGCCGGAGACCTTGTCCAACGGCATCTGCTCGCTGAACCCCAACGTGGACCGCATGTGCTTCGTCTGCGACATGCAGGTGAACAGCGAAGGCGAAGTCACCCAGTCCAAGTTCTACGAGGCCGTGATGCGTTCGCACGCCCGCCTGACCTACGACCAGGTCTGGAAGGCGGTCGGCGAGAACGATGCCGAGTCACGCGCGTCCATTGGCGCGCTGCTGCCGCAGGTCGAGCGCCTGCACGAGCTGTATGGCCTGTTGGCGAAGGCACGCGAGAAGCGGGGCGCGATCGAGTTCGAGACCTCCGAGGTCCGGTTCGAGCTGGACAACCGCGGGGAAGTCACCCAGGCCGGCATGTTGCAGCGGAACGACGCGCACAAGCTGATCGAGGAGTGCATGATCGCGGCCAACGTGGAAGCGGCCAGGTATCTGCTGGGCGCGCGCATTCCCGCGCCTTACCGCGTGCACGACCGGCCGCCGGAATCGAAGTACGCCGACCTGCTGGAGTTCCTGAAGGAGTTCAAGCTGAGCCTGCCGCCGTGGGCCAAGGTGCAGCCCCGCGATTTCACCCAGCTGCTGAAGAAGATCCGCGAGCGTCCCGATGTGGCCCTGCTGGAGTCGGTGGTACTGCGCAGCCAGAGCCTGGCCGTGTATTCGCCCGACAACGCCGGCCATTTCGGCCTGGCGCTGGAAGCCTATGCGCACTTCACCTCGCCCATCCGGCGCTACCCCGACCTGCTGGTCCACCGGGCCATCAAGTACGCGTTGACCAAGGGCAAGCCGGAGAAATTCCAGTACTCCCCGCACGAGATGGCCGCGCTGTCGCTGCAATGCTCGGAACGCGCGCGCCGTGCCGATGATGCGGAACGCGAAGTCGACGAGCGCTACCGTGCCGCCTGGATGGAGAAGCACGTCGGCGGCCAGTTCGATGGCGTCATCAGCGGCGTGACCAGCTTCGGCCTGTTCGTGGAGCTGGACCAGTCCAAGGTCAACGGCCTGGTCCACGTGACCCAGTTGCCGCACGATTACTACCACTTCGATCCGTTGCGGAAGACCCTGTCCGGCGAGCGCCGTGGCAGGTCGTTCCGGCTGGGCGACCGCGTGCGCATCATCGTGCTCAAGGCCAGCCTGGAGGAGCGCAAGATCGACTTCCGTCTTGTCGACGAGAAGGACGCCGCTGACGTGCCGCCGCCCCCGCGCGGGCAGCCGGCCAAGCGCAGGAAACAGAAGTACTGATCGAAGGGCATGCCGGAGCGGCGATGGCCGCGAAGCCTTCCGTGCATGCCCTGCCGCGCCCCCGGGCGCATCAACCTGACTGCAGCGAAAGATGAGCAAACAGAACCAATGGATCGTCGGTGTCAACGCGGTGGCTTCGGCCATCGAGAACGATGCCGAGAACGTGCGCGAAGTACTGGTTGAAGGCGGCAGCAAGAATCCGCGGCTGACCGAGATCGAAGAGAACGCGCGCCGCAAGGACATCGAAGTGCGCCGCGTCACCGCCCAGGCGCTCAGTGGCGTGGCGGGTTCGCTGCGCCACCAGGGCGTGGCCGCACGCTATGCGGCTGCCAAGACGTGGGACGAAGGCGAGCTGCCGGCGCTGGTCGAGGCCGCCGAAGGCAAGGCGCTGGTGCTGGTGCTGGACGGCGTGCAGGACCCGCACAACCTGGGTGCCTGCCTGCGCAGCGCCGCCGCCGCAGGCGTGACGGCGGTGGTGTTCCCGAAGGACAAGTCGGTCGGCATCAACGCCACCGTCCGCAAGACATCCGCCGGTGCCGCCGACCGCATCCCGGTGTTCGCCGTGACCAACCTGTCGCGCTGCCTGCGCGACCTGCAGCAGCTGGGTGTGTGGATCTACGGCCTTGCCGGCGAAGCGGAGCAGTCGCTGTATGCCACCGACCTGCGTGGCAACGTGGCGCTGGTGCTGGGTGGCGAGGGCGACGGCATGCGCCGCCTGACGCGCGAACACTGCGATGGCCTGGTGAAGATCCCGATGCCGGGCGACATCGAAAGCCTCAACGTTTCCGTGGCCACGGGCATCACCCTGTTCGAGGCCGTCCGCCAGCGCCTGTAGAGGAACCCACATGGCCCCTGTGTCGCCGTATCTGTTGCATCGACTGGCGGCACTGCTGCTGGGGCTGTCGGTGTTCGCCGCCTCGGCCCAGGAGGCGCCCCGCGTGCGCGCACGCGACCTGGGCGTGGCACCGGGCATCTTCGCGCCCGGCAAGCTCAACGCCATCACCGATGTCGACGGCGTGCGGGTAGGGCAGGTCACGCTGCGCGAGGGCGACACCGTGCGCACGGGCGTCACCGCCATCCTGCCGCATGCCGGCAACCCCTACCGCTCGCGGGTGCCGGCGGCCATGCATGTCGGCAACGGGTTCGGCAAGTTCATGGGCAGCACGCAGGTCAATGAACTCGGCGAGCTGGAAACCCCCATCCTGCTGACCTGCACGCTGTGCGTATGGAAGGCGGGCGATGCGATGGCGGCATGGTTGCTCGAGCAGCCGGACATGCAGCAGGTGCGGTCGATCAACGTCGTGGTCGGCGAGACCAACGACGGCGGTCTCAACGACATCCGTTCACGGCCGGTCACCGCCGAGTCCGTACGGCGTGCCCTGACCACCGCGTCGGCGGGGCCGGTGCAGGAAGGCAGCGTGGGTGCCGGTACGGGTACCGTGGCGTTTGGCTGGAAGGGTGGCATCGGCACATCGTCGCGCGTACTGCCGGCCTCGCTCGGCGGCTGGAAAGTCGGTGTGCTGGTGCAGAGCAATTTCGGCGGTGTGCTGCAGGTGGCAGGCGCGCCGGTCGGGCGTGAGCTGGACCGCTACGCCTTCCAGAACGCAGTCGCCGTGCAGGACGAACCCGTGCCACGGCAGCGGCCGGGTGCGGCGGACGACCGCGGCGATGGCTCGATCATCATCGTCATCGCCACCGATGCACCGCTAAGCGACCGCAACCTGCGGCGGGTGGCCTCACGCGCGATGATGGGGCTGGGGCGCACGGGCAGCTCCGCCTCCAACGGCAGCGGCGACTATGTCGTGGCGTTCTCGACCGCTGCATCTGTGCGTCGTGTGTTCGACGCACCGCGGCACACGACGACCGAACTGGCGAACGACGAGATGAGTGCCGTGTTCCAGGCCAGCGTCGATGCGGTGGAGGAAGCGGTCTACAACTCGCTGTTCATGGCGACCACGATGACCGGGAATGGGCAGACGGTCGAGGCGATTCCGCTCGACCGCGTACGCGACGTGCTGCGACGGCACGGCATCGCGCCGCCAGCCAGATGATCCTTCGCCCGGTCAGTGGACGACGTTGCGGATGAAGCGCAGCGGCTCGGAACCGTCGTTGCGGTAGGCATAGTCGCGGTTGCTGGGGAAGACGAAGAAGTCGCCGGCGTCGATGGCGCGGTCGCCCTCCGGCAGTTCCACCACCAGCCGGCCCTGGATGACGAAGAACATCTCGTGCCAGCCGGCCGGATCCGCCGCGGAGACGTAGCGGTCGCCGGGCATCAGCGTCCAGGCCCACAACTCCACATCGTGTGACGCCGGCGCGGTGGCCAGCAGTACGCCCTGCGAGCCGGGTATGCGCCCGCTCCAGGCCAGGGCTTCGATGCGGTCGAGGCGGGGGTTGTCCGGCGCCTTGACCAGATCGGCGAACGACACGCCCAGGGCCTCGGCAATCCGGTCCAGCGTGTTGAGACTGACATTGGCGTCGCCGGACTCGATGGCGACCAGCATGCGACGACTGACATCGGAGGCGTCGGCCAGTCCCTGCTGGCTCAGGCCGGCGCCCGTACGCAGGCGGCGGACGTTCTCGGCAACGTGTTCAAGTACGCTCATGGGCAGGGTTGCGCAATATATTGCGCATAGGCTAAGCTTCGATTGCGCAATATAGTGCGCAGTCGTCTTCCCCTACAAGCGCACGCCGCGTGCCGTCGTGCTGGTGCCGTCATGAACCCCACGTCCTCGTCCGGCGCCTCCTCGCGCTGGCAGCCCGTCGCCCTGCTGCTGTTCGCCATGCTGTCCATCCAGTCCGGCGCCTCGCTGGCCAAGAGCCTGTTCCCGGCCGTGGGTGCGACGGGCGCCACCGCGTTGCGGCTCGCACTCGCCACGCTCGTGCTGGCGGCCGTTTTCCGGCCCTGGCGCATGCGCGTGGAGCGGCACCAGTGGCCGTCGCTGCTGCTCTACGGTGTCTCGCTGGGGCTGATGAACCTCATGTTCTACAAGGCGCTGGAGACCGTGCCGCTGGGCATCGCCATCGCACTGGAGTTCACCGGGCCGCTGGCCGTGGCGCTGTTCGGCTCGCGCCACCTGCGTGATGTCGCCTGGGTCGTGCTGGCGGTGGTCGGACTGATCCTGCTGGTGCCGGAGAGCGGCGCGCAGTCCCTCGATCCGGTGGGAGCGGCCTATGCGCTGGGCGCGGGCGTGTGCTGGGCGCTGTACATCGTGTTCGGGCAGAAAGCCGGCAACGAGCATGGCCCGCAGACGGTGGCACTGGGCACCTTCATCGCCGCCGTCGTCGCGGTGCCGTTCGGCGTCGTGCATGCCGGCACCGACCTGCTGTCGCCCGCGTTGCTGCCGATCGCCCTGGGCGTGGCATTGCTGTCCACCGCGCTGCCCTACAGCCTGGAGATGATCGCGCTGACGAAGATGCCCACGCGCACGTTCGGCATGCTGATGAGCCTGGAGCCGGCGATCGGCGCACTGTGTGGCCTGCTGTTCCTGCACGAGCGGCTGTCATTGCTGCAGTGGCTGGCCATCGCCGCGATCATCCTCGCTTCCGCAGGAGCCGCGATGACGTCGCGGCCTCCGGTGGATGCCGCGGGCAGTGGCGAGGGTTAGGTCAGTCCAGCAGCGCCTGGTAAAGCGCCAGGTCGCCAGCCGAAAAACAACAGAAGGTCACGTCCATCGGCGCCGCTGCCACGGAGAGCGTCGCGCGCACCGTCTCGACCGCAATCCTCGCGGCATCGGCAGCGGGATAGCCATAGATGCCGGTGCTGATACAGGGGAAGGCGATGCGGTGCACGGCATGCCGTGCGGCCAATCCCAGACTGTTGCGATAGCAGTCGGAAAGCAGGTTCGCCTCGCCCTGGTCGCCGCCGCGCCACACGGGACCCACGGTGTGGATGACGTGGCGTGCCGGTAGCCGGTAACCACGCGTGATCTTCGCTTCCCCGGTGCGGCAACCACCGAGCAGGCGGCATTCGGCCACCAGGTCCGGACCCGCGGCGCGATGGATGGCACCGTCCACGCCACCTCCGCCCAGCAGCGAACTGTTCGCTGCGTTGACGATGGCATCCAACGGTAGCGTCGTGATGTTGGCCTGGATCGCGGTCAGCCGCATGCCGTCGCTCCTGCGGGTGAGGTCAGCCCAATGGTTTCGGCCAGCCGTTGGCGATCTTGCAGAACAGCCGCGCGGTCTGTTCGGCGTCGTAGACGGCCGAGTGCGCGTCGTCCGCGTTCCAGTCGAACCCCGCGGCCTGCACGGCGCGCGCCAGCACGGTCTGGCCGTACGCGACCCCGGCCAGCGTGACGGTGTCGAACACGCTGAAAGGATGGAACGGGTTGCGCTTGTGCGCCACGCGCGTGACCGCGGCGTTGAGGAACCCCAGGTCGAAGTGCGCGTTGTGGCCCACCAGGATCGCGCGCTGGCAGCCGTGCTTCTTCACCGCGGCGCGTACAGGCGCGAACACATGGTCCAACGCTTCCTTCTCGTGCCTGGCGAAGCGGAACGGGTGGTCCAGGTCGATCCCGGTGATCTCCAGCGACTTGGGATCGATCTCGGTGCCGGGCGCGGGGTGCAGGTGCACGCTCGACGTCGTCCCCAGCACCAGCAGTCCGTTCTCGTCCAGTTCCAGCGGAATTGCCGCCAGCTCGAGCAGGGCGTGGCGCGTGGCATCGAAGCCCCCCGTCTCCACATCGACCACCACGGGCAGGTAGCCGCGGAAACGCCGGGCCATGGGCGTGATGGTGGAGGCTTCTGTGGGGGTGTTGTCCATGCGCGACAGCGTAGCAGAGCCGGGGCGCTTCCCCGGCCAGCGACCTAACAGCCGCGGGGTATCCCTGCAGGAGCGACGTAAGTCGCGACCGTGAACTGTAGGGAACGGGAAATGTGGATCAGGGTGAATGAATGGACATCGAGGCAAAAAACCTTGCCGGCGTTGATCCGTCATGATCCATGCCCCGTGCTTTCCTGTTCCTGGTCGCGACTTACGTCGCTCCCGCAGGAAGGGCGGGGCGAGTGCCCAGCACGGTGCCTTCCGTGCGCATGCGTTCCAGCATGGAGGTGCCCTGGTCGAGGAAGTCCGCGAGGTCGTCCGCGCCGGCTTCGGCGGCCAGCGCACGCAGGATCGCTTCGCCGGTGTCGTCGGCCTGGCCAAGCAATTCCAGCAGCCGGTACACGAGCGGCGAGATCTCGGCGAAACGCACCGACTGCGACGCGTCACGCCGGACCAGGATCAGGGTCGGCGCTGCCGGCGCCGTGTCCGGCTGGAAATCCGGCCCGATACGCGACACCGGCCATTGGTAGGCCAGTGCGCGGACGAAGGGGGAGAGCAGGGGCACGCCGGTGCGCAGGTCGCCATCGGGATCGTGGGGTGGCACCTCGTCGTCGGCGATCTGCAACGCCAGTTCGATCCATTCGTAGTGGGCCAGCTCCAGCAGCCAGGGCGGTTGCTCCGCCGCGGCATCCGCGCGGCCTTCGACGTAGCGGATGAACTCGCGCCCCAGTTCGGGGAAAAGCGGCGTGTGGCTGCGGTGGTCGGCATGGAAACCACGTACCAGCGCATGCCAGCGCGTGTCGCCCAGTGTCTTGCGGATCACCGGGAAGTTGGCCGACAGCAGGCTTTCGATGTTGTTGTAGAAAAGGTCGCGGTAGATCGCCAGGCGCCGGTCCTCGATGCCGGGCGGCGGTGGATTGGCCTCGGGATCGCGCAGGTGGCGCGACAGCGCGAACTGTTGCGCGCGCAGCGTCTCAACCATGCGCGGCCTGCGTTGCCACGGTGGCGGCCTGCTGCGCGTGGCGTATCCGCTGCACTTCGTCCAGCAGCGTCGCCATGGGAGGGAAATTGAAGTCGCGCTCCAGCAGCGTGGGCCGTACGCCATGCAGCCGATAGGCGGCATCCAGCAGGTCCCACACCGCGTCCTTCACCGGGGCGCCGTGGGTATCCACCTTCAGGTCTTCGGCTTCGTCGTAGTGGCCGGCGATGTGGTACGACGCGATGCGGTCCGTGGGCATGCGTGCCAGGAAACCGTGCGCGTCGTAGCCATGGTTGATGGCGTTGACATAGACATTGTTGACGTCGAGCAGCAGGTCGCAGTCGGCTTCCACCAGCACCGCGGTGACGAAATCCACCTCGTCCATCGCCTGGAACGGGGCGGCGTAATACGACACGTTCTCCACCGCGATGCGGCGGCCAAGCAGGTCCTGTACGTGGCGGATGCGGCCGGCGACGTGCCGCACGGCCTCCTCGGTGAAGGGGATCGGCATCAGGTCGTACAGGTGACCGTCGTCGGCGCAGTAGCTCAGGTGTTCGCTGTAAAGGCGGACACCGTGCTGGTCCAGGAAGCGCCGGGTGCGGGCCAGGAAGGTGTCGTCCAGCGGCTCCACGCCCCCCAGCGAAAGCGACAAGCCGTGGCAGGTGATCGGATGGCGCGCGGAAAGGTCCGCGAGCGCCTCGCCCAGGCGTCCGCCCACCCCGATCCAGTTGTCGGGGGCGCACTCCAGGAAATCGAAGGCACCGGCCGGCGCGGCGCGCAGTTCGTCCAGCAGTGCCCGTCGCAGGCCCAGGCCGGCGGCGTCAGGAGGAAACAGGGGGCTCATCGCGTCCGGGTATCGCGGAACTCCGCCTTCCCGGGGGAAGACGGAGTCCACAGCGCGTGCAGGGGGTTACGGCGTGCCGTCGGTCTTCTTGCTGCCGCCGCACTTGCCTTCACCACATTTGCCTTCACCGCACTTGCCTTCGCCACCCTTGGCACCGGCATGAGCCTTGTGCTCGGCGGCGTCGATGAAGCCATCCTTGTTCGCATCGATGGTGGCGAACTTGTCCGCCTTGTCGGGATGCGCGGCAGAGAACTCGGCCTGGGACACCTTGCCGTCCTTGTCGCTGTCGGCCTTGGCCATGCCGCACTTGCCCTCGGCGGCCTTGGCGGTCTCGCCGGCCGACAACAGGTAACCCTGGGCCATCGGCTGCATGGCGAAGGCCGAACCCGACAGTGCGATGCCGCCCGCGAGGGCAATGGCGATGGCGGCGGGCTTGGGGGACGTCTTGGACATCGTGGTCTCTCCAGTGGAGTGCGGAACGTCCGCACGGAAGTGGCGCCAGTGTAGTCGCTGGACGTTATCAGTCCGTATGCGCCGCTTGTGGAAAGCATGCGCCCCGCCGGGGTGGCCGGGCGGGGCGCGATGTTGCGGTGCGGCGCGGTTCAGACAGCGCCGGTGGTGCTGGTCTCGTCGCGCTTGTCGCGGGGCGGCAGCGGCTGTTCGCCATGGACCAGGAACCAGACGTTCTCGGCGATGTTGGTCGCGTGGTCGCCGATCCGCTCCAGGTTCTTGGCCATGAACAGCAGGTGCGTGCACGGGGTGATGTTGCGCGGGTCTTCCATCATGTAGGTCAGCAGCTCGCGGAACAGGGCCGTGTAGTGCGCATCCAGTTCGGCATCGCGGGCGCGCACGTGCACGGCGTATTCCGCGTCGCCGTTCTGGTAGGCGGTCAGGGCGTCGCGTACCTGGCGGACGGCCAGCTTGCCGAGCGCGCGCAGGCCGGTGATCTGCGGCATCGGCGGCGAGACGTTGAGGGCGATGGAGCGCTTGGCCACGTTGGCCGCATAGTCGCCGATGCGTTCGATGTCGGCGGGGATGCGCAGGCCGGCGAGGATCTCGCGCAGGTCGCGTGCCATCGGGCCACGCAGCGCCAGGTGCATGACGTCATGACTGACCTGGTGCTCGATGGCGTCGATGGCCTCGTCGTTGGCGATGATGCGCTGGGCGGCCTTGTCGTCGCGGCGCTCCACCACGTCCAGCGCGGCCTCCAGCTGCGCCACGGCGGTTTCGCCCATGCGCACGATCTCGCCGACGATGCGGCGCTGTTCTTCGTCGTAGCTCTTCACGATATGGTCGTGCGGTTGGGTGTTCATCAGGGGTCCTCAGCCGAACCGGCCGGTGATGTAGTCTTCGGTCTGCTGCTTGCCGGGCTTGGAGAAGATCGTCGAGGTGACGTCGTGCTCCACCAGCTCGCCCAGGTACATGAAGGCCGTGTAGTCCGACACGCGCGCGGCCTGCTGCATGTTGTGGGTGACGATGGCGATGGTGTACTGGTGCTTCAGTTCCTCGATCAGCTGTTCGATCTTGCTGGTCGAGATGGGGTCCAGCGCCGAGGTCGGTTCGTCCAGCAGGATCACGTCCGGACGCAGCGCCACCGCGCGTGCGATGCACAGGCGCTGCTGCTGGCCGCCGGACAGGCCCAGCGCACTCTGCTTCAGCTTGTCCTTGGCCTCGTCCCACAGGGCGGCCTGGCGCAGGGCCTGCTCGACGCGGTTGTCCATGTCGGCCTTGCCCAGGCGCTCGTGGTGGCGGATGCCGTACGCGACGTTCTCGTAGATGGTCATCGGGAACGGCACCGGCTTCTGGAACACCATGCCCACCTTGCTGCGCAGGCGGTTCATCGGGTACTTGCTGTCCAGGATGTTCTCGCCGTCCAGCAGCACGCCACCGGTGGCGCGCAGCTTGGGGTACAGCGAATAGATGCGGTTGAACACGCGCAGCAGCGTGGACTTGCCACAACCGGACGGACCGATCAGCGCCGTCACGCGCTTCTCGGGGATCTCCAGGTTGATGTTCTTCAGCGCGTGGTAGTCGCCGTAGTAGAAGTCCAGGTCCTTGGCGGCCAGCTTCACCTTGGCCTGCGCGCTGTGCTCGTCGTGGCGCTGGGTGGCAACGACCGAAATGCGGGCCGCGTCATTCATGGGTCACCTTGTTTCGAAGAAGGATGGTTCGCGCAGCGAGGCTGAGCAGGAGGACCAGGGCGGTCACCAGGAACGCACCGGCCCAGGCCAGCGAGTTCCACGAGTCGTAGGGGCTCATGGCGTACTGGAAGATCACCATGGGCAGATTGGCCATCGACTGGTTGAGGTCGGTGCTCCAGAACTGGTTGTTGAAGGCGGTGAACAGCAGCGGTGCGGTTTCGCCGCTGATGCGCGCCAGCGCCAGCAGCACGCCCGTGACGATGCCCGGCAATGCAGAACGCATCAGCACCTGCGTGGTCACCTTCCACTGCGGCACGCCCAGCGACAACGCCGCTTCGCGCATCTGCTGCGGCACCAGCCGCAGCATCTCGTCGGTGGTGCGGACGATCACGGGAAGGGCGATGAACGCCAGCGCCACCGCACCCGCCCAGGCCGAGTAGTGGCCCATCTGCGCCACCATCACGGTGTAGATGAAGAGGCCCAGCACGATGGACGGCGCCGACAGCAGGATGTCGTTGACGAAGCGCACCGTTTCGCCCAGCCAGTGCCTGTTGGCGTATTCGGCCAGGTAGGTGCCGGCTGCCACGCCGACGGGCGTGCCCAGCAGGATGGCCAGCAGGCTCATCACCACGCTGCCGAACAACGCGTTCGCCAGGCCACCGGGTTCGTTCGGCGGCGGGGTCATCTGGGTGAACAGGTCCAGGTTGAGGCTGCTCATGCCCTTGGTGATCGTGGTCCAGAGGATCCAGACCAGCCACATCAGGCCGAAGATCGCGGCCGCGATGGACAGCGTCAGCGCGACGCCGTTCTTGACCTTGCGGAAGGTGTACAGGGACGCGGACATCAGTTGCCCTCCCGCTTGGCCAGCTGGCGCAGCATCAGGCGGGCGATCGCCAGCACGATGAAGGTCAGCAGGAACAGAGTGAAGCCCAGCAGCAGCAGCGAGCCCTTGTGCAGCGGGTCGGTGGCTTCGGCGAATTCATTGGCGATGGTGGAGGCGATGGACGTGCCCGGCTCCAGCAGCGCCGCGCTGATCGTGTAGGCATTGCCGATCACGAACGTCACCGCCATGGTTTCGCCGAGGGCCCGGCCCAGGCCGAGGAACACGCCGCCGATCACCGCCGAGCGCGTGTACGGCAGCACCACGTCCCACACCACTTCCCACTTGGTGGAACCCAGCGCGTAGGCCGACTCCTTCAGCCGGCCCGGCACGGTCAGGAAGACCTCGCGCATCACCGACGACACGAACGGGATCACCATGATGGCCAGCACCAGCCCGGCCGTCAGCATGCCGATGCCCAGCGGGGGACCGGACAGGACGGCGCCGATCACCGGCAGCTGCCCCAGGTTGTCATTGATCCAGGGGTAGACGTGTTCGCTCAGCTGCGGCGCCAGCACGAACAGGCCCCACATGCCGTAGATGATCGACGGGATGCCGGCCAGCAGCTCGATGGCCATGCCGACCGGCCCGCGCATCCACGCCGGCGCCACTTCGGTCAGGAACACCGCGATGCCGAAGCTCACCGGCACCGCGATCAGCATGGCGACACCGGCACTGACCAGCGTGCCGAACACCGGCACCAGCGCACCGAATTCGCGCGTGCCGACGTTCCATTCGGTGCTGGTGAAGAAGCCAAGGCCGAAGGTCTGCAGGGCTTCGCGGCCACCCCACAGCATCGACAGCGCAGCGGCGATCAGCGAGACCAGCACGAACATGCCGGCCGCGGTCATGGTCCAGCGGAACAGCTTGTCGGCACGCGCGTCACGCGTGGTGCGCACGTCCGACAGGGAAGCGGGGAGGGCGGTAGCGTTCATGCAACCCGGGAGCGGAGGGGAGGGGGTTCGTACGAAGTGGTCAAGTGCACGCTGTGGCGGTTACCGCGTGATGACACCGGGCGGCCCGATGGGGAGCCCGGTGCGATGGATCAGAGCTTGATCTCGGCGGCCCAGTAGGCCTCGATCTGGCTCACCAGCTCGGGGGGCAGCGGCACGTAGTCCAGTTCGTTGGCCTGGGCCTGGCCCTGCGAGTAGGCCCACTTGAAGAAGTCCAGCGTGTGCTTGGCCTTCGTCGCATCCTTGGGCTGCTTGTAGACCAGGATGAAGTTGGTGGCGGTGATCGGCCACGCCTGCTCGCCCGGTGCGTTGGTGATGACCAGGTTGAAGTCCTTGGCATTGGCCCAGTCGGCGCTGGCCGCGGCGGCGGCGAAGCTTTCGGCGGTGGGCTGCACGAACTGGCCGGCCGCGTTCTGCAGCGCCGCGTACGACATGTTGTTCTGCTCCGCATAGGCCAGTTCGACGTAACCGATGGAGCCCTTCAGCTGGCGCACGTAGGCGGCCACGCCTTCGTTGCCCTTGCCGCCCACGCCGCCGGGCCAGTTGACGCTGGTACCTTCGCCAACCTTCGTCTTCCACTCCCCGCTGACCTTGGACAGGTAGTTGACGAAGTTGAAGGTGGTGCCCGACCCGTCCGAGCGGTGCACGGTATTGATCTTGCCGGCCGGCAGCGCCACGCCCGGATTCAACGCGGCGATGGCCGGATCGTTCCAGGTGGTGATCTTGTGCAGGAAGATGTCGGCCAGCACGGTGCCGCTCAGCTTCAGCTGGCCCGGCTGCAGGCCTTCCACGTTGATGACGGGGACCACGCCGCCGATGACGGACGGGAACTGGCCCAGGCCGGCCTGTGCCAGTTCTTCGGAAGACAGTGGCTTGTCGGACGAACCGAAATCCACCGTGGCCGCCTTGATCTGCGCGATGCCGCCGCCGGAGCCGATGGACTGGTAATTGATCTTCGCGCCCGTGGCCTTGTTGTAGTCCGTGGACCAGCGCGCCATCAGCGGATAGATGAAGGACGCGCCGGCGCCGGTGATCTCCGCCGAAATCTGCTGGGTGCTGCCGCCGGTCGACGGGGCGGCGTTGCCGTCAGCGCCCGCCGCGGGGGCGTCGGGCTTGCCACCGCAGGCGGCGACGAACAGGACGGTGGCCAGGGAAAGGCCGGCAAGACGGAAGAGGCGGGCTGACATGGGCAGGCTCCAGGAGACGTGTCGTGTGTGATCCACGCTATGAAATGATGTTTTTGTTACAGCGTGATGACATGCCGGTCTCGCGCCGTCATGCGACGCTTCGCCGGGGGCATCGCCCCAAAAGAAAGGGCGGACCCGAAGGCCCGCCCGTGGATGCAAACGGAGGAGGGAGCGTTGCATCCGGCCCCGGCGCGGGGAGAGTCGCGCCGGGACATGCGGCTCAGTACTTCAGGTTGGCCTTCCAGTACGTCTCGATCTGCTGCACCAGGGCCGGCGGCAGCGGCACGTAGTCCAGCGACTTGGCCTGGGCGTCGCCGTTGGCGTAGACCCAGCGGAAGAAGTCGCGGGCATCCTTGTTGCCCTTCTTCGGCGCCTTGTACATCAGGATGAAGTTGGTGGCGGTGATCGGCCAGGACTGCGCGCCCGGCGCATTGGTCATGACCAGGTAGAAGTCCTTGGACTTGCCCCACTCGGCGCTGGCGGCGGCGGCGGCGAAGGATTCCTCGCTGGGCTGCACGTAGTTGCCGGCAGCGTTCTTCAGGCTGGCATAGGCCATCTTGTTCTGCAGCGCATACGACAGTTCGACGTAGCCGATGCCGCCCTTGATCTGCTTCACGTAGGCAGCGACGCCTTCGTTGCCCTTGCCGCCCACGCCGGTCGGCCACTGCACGGTGGTGCCTTCACCCACCTTGCTCTTCCACTCCGGGCTGACCTTGGACAGGTAGTTGACGAAGTTGAAGGTGGTGCCCGAACCGTCCGAACGACGCACGACGGTGATGCGCTGCGCGGGCAGCGTCAGGCCGGGGTTGAGCGCGGCGATGGCGGGGTCGTTCCAGGTCTTGATGGTGCCCAGGAAGATGTTGGCCAGGGTCGGGCCGTCCAGCTTCAACTGGCCCGGCTTCAGGCCGGCCACGTTCAGCACCGGCACCACGCCGCCGATCACCGACGGGAACTGCGCCAGGCCGTACTTGGCCAGTTCCTCGGGCTTCAGCGGGGCATCGGACGAACCGAAATCCACCGTGCCGGCCTTGATCTGCGCGATGCCGCCGCCGGAACCGATGGACTGGTAGTTGACGCGGTTGTTGGAAGCCTTGGCGTAGTCGGCCGACCACTTGGTCATCACCGGATACACGAACGAGGCGCCGGCACCGGTCACGTCGGCAGCCAGGGCATTGACCGAGAAGGCCGAGGCGAGCGCAAGCAGCGCAACGCGGGATTTGAGCGAGTTGAACACGTAAGTCTCCTGAGAGAAGGCAGGGTGGATCGGCACGGGCGTGCCCGTTGGCTGACCATTCCACGACGTTTGTGTGACAGATCGGTGTCTGCATTAAGTCAGTGGCATGACGGCGCGGGCGGGGCGCACGGCGGGCCGTTCCGCCCGCGCCATCGCGATCCGGGCAGTCCACGGCCTGCGCGCATCGGACTGTCATCACGCCGACGCGGTCGTCCAGCAGGCTGTGGAAGCGGTCGGCGCGCTCGACATCCATATAGAGAGGTGGCGCGGGCGGCTGGCTGCCCGCTGTCATATTTCAGTCACCTGATTCACATGTGACTGCAAGATTTCACACCCATCCTTAGCGCATCTTTGACGGGCGCTTAATGATTTCCGAAGGGAATCGGGGGCTCGCAAAGCGGCGAACACCTACTTATTCCACCCTTTGGAGAGTCCTCCCATGCGTTATTCCCTCTTGGCTGCCGCGCTTGCCGTCGCCATGGGCAGCACCAGCTTCTCGGCGTCCGCCGCCGACAACCGTGACCAGCAGATCGCCGAACTCAGGGCGCAGCTGGAAGCCATGCAGGCCAAGTTGGTGGAACTGGAAGAGCGCACCGACGCGCAGTCCGACGTCAACCTGGACACCGCGCAGCAGCTGGACAAGTTGAACACCGGCTCGCCCAAGATCGACACCAAGGGCGGCATCAAGGTCACATCGGCCGATGGCAAGTTTGAAGCCACGGTCGGCGGCCGCATCCATTTCGACACCTACGCCTTCGACCGCGACCTGGCCGCCACCACCGGCACCACCGAATTCCGTCGCGCACGCCTGACCCTGGGTGGCAAGGCCTATGGCTGGGAATACAAGCTGGAACAGGACTTCGGCGCCGGCACCAACCTGGACGGTCTGCGTGACGCCTACATCGCCAAGTCGGCACTGGGCGGCAAGTTCACCATCGGCCACTTCAAGCCCTACCGCGCCATGGAAGAACTGACCAGCTCCAACGAACTGCTGATGATGGAGCGTCCGTTCGCCTCGGCCACCGGCCTGTTCAGCGGTCGCCAGTTCCAGCAGGGCGTGGGCTACCTGCGTGCCGGCGAGAACTACACCGCGGGTGTCAGCGTGTTCAACCTGCGCGGTGCCGCCAACTCGCGCAACGAGGGTGTGGGTTCGGCCGGCCGCGTGACCTTCGCGCCGATCAACAACGACAACAACACCCTGCATTTCGGTGCGTGGTACAGCTACGAGAACGCGAACAACGGCTCGGACAACCTGGCTGCCACGTTCAACTACGCCGGCCGCCGGGGTCCCTCGCAGGCCATCGCCACCACCACCGGCGCCAGCCGCAACCAGGTGACGGCGTATGCGCTGGAAGCCGCCGGTTCGTTTGGCCCGGCGTTCTTCCAGGCCGAATACGCCGACGCCACCTTCGGCCAGCCGATCGGCGCCGACCAGGACGTGACCAGCTACTACGTGCAGGGCAGCTTCATGCTCAATGGTGGTCACAAGGGCTACAAGGCCGCGACGGGCGTGTTCGCATCGCCGAAGTACGTCGACAAGGGCCTGTGGGAACTGACCGCCCGCTACGACTACGCCGAGAACGAAACGCTCAACCGCGAAGTCACCAGCTGGATCCTCGGCATGAACTACTACGTCAACCCGAACCTGCGCTTCATGTTCAATTACACGCAGGGCGACAACGAAGTCACCGGCGACGAAACCGCCCAGTACGCACTGCGCACGCAGTTCGCCTGGTAAGCATCACGCCGGACGGAAGCGAAAAACCCCGGGCATGTCCCGGGGTTTTTTCTGGGTGGCTTTTTTGTAGGAGTGACGTCAGTCACGACCGCCAACCATGACCGCATGGGAACAAACAGCGTTCCGGCGATGACCGACGTGTTGCATGCATCACCTGGTTCCGCAGCCGCCGGGATGCACGGTCGCGACTTACGTCGCTCCTACAAGGGAGTTCGACTGCGGACATGCCAATGCCATGCAAGGCGTCTTGTCCTTGAACCGGCAGATGTCGCGGATGACGCATTGGGGGCAATCCGGTTTGCGCGCCTTGCAGACGTAGCGGCCATGCAGGATCAGCCGGCCCGCGATAGCAGGCAGGCGGCATGACGCCGAGGCCGCGCCAGCGGCAGACAATCCGGCCGCGTCAGAGCGTCTTGTCCTTGAACCGGCAGATGTCGCGGATGATGCATTGCGGGCAATCCGGTTTGCGCGCCTTGCAGACGTAGCGGCCATGCAGGATCAGCCAATGATGCGCATCCTGCATGAACTCCGCCGGCACCACCTTCAGCAGCCTGTCCTCCACCGCGCGCACATCCTTGCCGGGTGCGAGCCCCGTGCGGTTGGCCACACGGAAGATGTGCGTGTCCACGGCGATGGTGGGTTCGCCGAAGGCCGTGTTGAGCACGACGTTGGCGGTCTTGCGTCCCACCCCCGGCAGGGCCTCCAGCGCCTCGCGCGAGCGCGGCACCTTGCCGCCATGCTTGTCCAGCAGGATGGAACAGGTGGCGATGACGTTCTTTGCCTTGGCATTGAACAGGCCGATGGTGGAGATGTACTTCTTCAGGCCTTCCTCCCCCAACGCCAGGATCGCGGCCGGCGTGTTCGCGACGGGGAACAGGCGGCGCGTTGCCTTGTTGACGCCCACGTCGGTGGCCTGCGCCGACAGGGTGACCGCCACCAGCAGTTCGAACGGCGTGCTGTACTCCAGTTCGGTGGTGGGCCGGGGATTGAGCTCGCGCAGGCGCGAGAACAGCTCCACCACCTCGTCGCGCTTGAGCGTCGCGCTGCGTCGCGCCGTTGCCGTCATCGTTTCATCCGCTCGGCGGCCTTGGCTTTCGCGCGCGCCAGGATATCCGCTGCCGCACTGGGCAGGGCGGGTTTACGTTGCGCTGCCTGCGCATCCGGCTGCGGCGCCGCAGGACGTCGTGCATCGCGCTCGGCGGCACGCCGGGCCAGGCGTGCGTTCCGGAGGCGGTAGCGTTCGCGGGCATCCCACGCATCGCGTAGTCGGGCCTGTGTCCGCACCAGCAGATCGATGGCGTCGCGATCCGTCCCCTCACAGGTGCGGCAGGGTACATAAGCCATCAGCCCGGCCTCGATGGCGGCATCCAGGTCGTCGGCGGCGACCAGCGCAAGCAGGTGCCCTGCGTGTTCGCAGGTCGGGCAGGTGGGGAAGGTACCGGAGGGCATCTGTGCGGTCGCTTTCGGGGATCAGCGTCCGCCGAAGTCCGGTTTGCGGCGTTCCAGGAACGCGCGCGTGCCTTCACGCATGTCATCGGTGGCGAACATCAGGCCGAACTGCGCCGACTCGTACTGCAGGCCTTCCTCGATGGCGCATTCGCCACCGATGTTGACGATGTCCAGGGTCGCCCGCAGGGCGAGCGGGGCGGACGCCGCCAGTTGCGTGGCGAGCTTGTGCGTCTCGGCCTCCAGTTCCGTTGCTGCCACCACGCGGTTGACGATGCCCAGCTGCAATGCGCGCTCCGCGGTGATGGGCGCGCCCAGCAGGCAGAGTTCGAGCGTGGCGGCGCGGCCGGCCAGGCGCAGCAGGCGCTGGCTGCCACCGAAGCCGGGAATCAGCCCCAGGTTGATTTCCGGTTGGCCGACCTTGGCGGTATCGGCGGCGATGCGCAGGTGGCAGGCCATCGCCAGTTCCAGTCCGCCGCCCAGCGCGAACCCGTTCACCATCGCGATGACGGGCTTGGGCAGTGTCTCGATGGTGCGCATCACCTTCTGGCCACGCAGTGAGAAGTCGCGACCCTCGGTGGCGCGGAGATCGGCCATTTCCGCGATGTCGGCCCCGGCCACGAAGGCCTTGGGGCCCGCACCCGTCAGCACGACCACCCGCACCGACGCATCGCGTGCGGCCTGGTCGAATGCGTCCTGCAACGCATCCAGGGTGGCGCCGTTCAAAGCGTTCAGCTTGTCGGGCCGATTGACGGTGATGCGACGAACGGCATCCGCATCGGCGATCAGTACAGGGGTCTCGGACATGGGTTTTTCCGGGGGAAATTGTAAATTTTAGGTAAAGAGGGAACTCTGCGCCGGAGGCCCGGTCACAGGAGCCCGTCGTCAGTGGCGGTTAAGCGCCCCGGCGGCTATCCTAGCGCGTCCATTCCAGGCGGTACCGCCGCCCTTTGCCACCACCCGGAGATAGTTTTGATGAAGTTGCGTTCGTTAGTGGTCGCTGTAGCGGCATTCGCCATGGCAGGTAGCGCCCTGGCCCAGGACACGACGTCCGAGAAGGGCAAGCTGAGCTATTACTTCGGCTATGACTACGGCAACAACCTGGCCGAACTGACCGCCCGTGGCGAGCAGTTGGACATCAACTCGGTGGTCAAGGGCCTGCAGGATGCCTTCGGCAAGAAGCAACCGGCGCTCACCGCCGAACAGCTGAAGCCGGCGCTGGAAGCCTTCCAGAAGCGCGAACAGACGCGTGCCCAGCAGGCCAAGGCCGAGTACGACAAGGTCGCCGCCGAGAACAAGACCAAGAGCGACCAGTTCATGGCTGCCAACAAGGCCAAGGCCGGCGTGCAGTCGCTCCCGAGCGGCGTGCAGTACCGCATCCTGGAAGTCGGCAAGGGCGCCAAGCCCACGCAGGCCAGCACGGTGCAGCTGGAAGTGGCCGGTCCGTACCCGTTCGGCCAGAAGCCGGCCGAGGCCCGTCCGCCGCAGCAGATGAACGACCTGAAGCTCAGCGCGGTGGAAATGCAGGCCATGCGTGAAGTGCTGCAGCAGATGCCGGCCGGTTCGAAGTGGGAAGTGGCCCTGCCGCCGGACAAGGCGTACGGCGCCGACCCGCGCACGGGTTTCCCGCCGAACCTCGCCGTGGTCTTCGAAATCAAGCTCGTCAGCGTCAAGTGATGCAATGACACGTCCGCGCTTGGCGCGGACGCCTTGGTCATCGCGTCATCCCGGCCAAGGCCGGTTCGAGCCATGATGCTGTCACCCTGCGCCGGCCACCCAGCCGGCGCAGTGCTTTTTGCGGGGTCGAAGCGATTTCGCGCTACCCTCCGCAGGTGTCCGAGAACATGAATACCGCATTCCGCGCCGTGCTCAGCCCGTGCATCGGCGTCTGCAGACTCGATGACGACGGGCTTTGCGAGGGTTGCCTGCGCACCACTTCGGAAATCGCGCGCTGGTCGCAGATGAACGATGACGAACGCCTCCGGCTGATGGAAACCGTGCTGCCCCGGCGTGAAGAGGCGCGGCAGCCGTTCGACCTGCGGTTGGCCGAACGCGATCGCCTGCGCCACGCCCTGCATCCCCTCGATGCGGTGCCCGTCGGCGCGGGCTGGAATCATGAGGAACTGATCGACCTGCTGCCGCCCGGTCCGCTCGCGGATGCCGCGGTGCTGGCGGGCCTGGTGCCGCGCGCGCAGGGGACGCAGGTGCTGCTCACACGCCGTACCGACGGCCTGCGGCACCACGCCGGGCAGGTCAGTTTTCCCGGGGGCCGCATGGAAGCTTCGGACATCGATGCGGTGGCGGCCGCGCTCCGCGAAAGCCGCGAGGAAATCGCCTTGCTGCCCGCGCAGGTGAAGCCCCTGGGATTCCTTGATCCGTTCACCACCATCAGCGGCTTCCGCGTGATGCCGGTGGTGGCGGTGATCGATCCGGACTATGTGCCGACGCCGGAACCCAATGAAGTGGCGGACGTATTCGAAGTGCCGTTGGATTATCTGCTGTCGCCGGACAACCTTCGCCGCGTGGAGGTGGACTATCGCGGTCGCCGGCGCGCGGTGCTGGAATACGACTGGCCCGGCCAGCGCATCTGGGGTGCCACGGCGGCGATCCTGTTCAACCTGCGGCAGCGCCTGGAGGGCGTGTGATGCACTGGACCAGCCTGGTCGATGCCGACGCCCTGTCCGTGGCCTTGGGGGATCCTTCGCTGCGGCTGGTCGATGCGCGCTTCGTGATGCTCAACGCGGAGCCTGATGCAGGGCATCGGGCGTATGCCGAATCGCATCTGCCCGGTGCCGTGTATGCCGATCTCAATCGCGATCTCTCGGACCTGTCGAAGGTCGGGGAGGGGCGTCATCCATTGCCCGACAGCGACGCGTTCGCGCGCACGCTGGGCGGATGGGGCATCACCCCTGCCCATCAGGTGGTGGTTTACGACGCAGGCGATGGCAGCATGGCGGCGGCGCGTCTGTGGTGGATGCTGAAACTGCTGGGTCACGCGCGCGTGGCGGTGCTGGATGGCGGCATCGCCGCCTGGCGGGCACGTGGATTGCCCGAAACGCATGAGACGTCGGCCCATGCTCCCGTCGCCGCCTATCCGGCCAGATTCGATACCGGCCGCATCGTGACCTCCGACCAGGTGCTGCAACGCCTGGACGAAGACAGCGGCTGGCTGGTCGATGCGCGTGCCGCCGAACGTTTCCGCGGTGATGTCGAACCGATCGATGCCATCGCGGGTCATGTGCCCGGCGCGATCAATCGCCCGTTCGCCCTGAATCTTCGCGAAGGGCACTTCAAGCCGGCGGACGAACTGCGCGAGGAACTCTCGGCCCTGCTGGGTGACCGCCATCCCGCCGATACCGTGCTCATGTGCGGCTCCGGCGTCACCGCCTGCCATCTGCTGCTCGCGTTCGAGCATGCCGGACTGCACGGCGCCCGCGTCTATGCGGGCTCGTGGAGTGGCTGGATCAGCGACCCGTCGCGTCCGGTCGCGCGCGGCGGGTGACGACGGCATGGCGTCGCGCCATGCAGCTGACGGATCACTTCTTCAACTTGGCGACCAGCGCGTGCAGGGCTGCCTGGGTGTCGGGTGCGTGCCAGGCATCGACGAACCGCTCCAACTGGATGAGGCCCGGGTCGAGCGCCTCGATCAGGTCACGTCGTGCCAGTGCACGGGTCTGCAGCATCGGGTGGTGGGGCAGGCGCAGCAGCTTCTCCAACCAGGCGACGGCACGCGCGGTGACGTCCTGCTGGTCGACCAGCTCATCCACCAGGCCGATCTGCAGGGCATGCTCCGCCGGCACCATCTCGCCTGCCACCAGCAGGCGTTCCGCGCGGTACGGTCCGACCACGCGCCGCATCAGGCGCTGGATGCCCTCGGGCACCACCAGGCCCACTTCGGTTTCATTGAGGCCGATGGCGAACGGCCGCGCAGAATCCACGCTGCGCGCCATGACGCGGTAGTCGCAGCACAGCGCGAGCACGCAGCCACCCGCGGGTGCATGGCCGGTCAGGGCGGCCACCACGGGAATGCGGGATTCCGCCAGCGTGCGTGCCGCGCCGAAGAACGCCTGCCACGCATCGAGCAGCGCGGGGCGGTTGTCACCCAGTGACAGCAGGTAGGGCACGTCCATGCCGGCGGAGAAGATCTTCGGATTGCCCGCCAGCACGATGCCCCGCACGCCGTCGTCCAGCGCGCGGTTGATCGCCTCGATGAGGGCACGGCACAACTCGGTGTTGAGCGCATTCACCGGTGGGCGGGCGAGGCGGATCTCGCGGATGTCGCCGTGGTCAGTGGTCTCGATGAGGCCCGTCATTCACCTTCTCCCTGGAGTCAGGCCGTTATCATAGGCGCATGAACCGTCGCATCGAAATGATCTGCCTGTCGGCCGTGTTGATGGCGTGCGTGGGCTCCGCCCGTGCGGCGGAGTGCCTGCCCGTGGTTAAGGGTGCGTGGGTACGTCTGCCACCGGTCGCGGCCATGCCGATGATGGCCGGCTTCGCCCGCATCGAGAACCCGTGCCGCGCGCCGGCGGCGGTGGTGGGCGCAGAAAGCCTGGCCTTCGCGGATGTGTCGTTGCACGAGACGCGGGAAGAAGGCGGCGTCAGTCGCATGCGGGAAGTCGAACGTCTGCCCATCGCGCCAGGCAAGGCCGTGGAGCTCAAGCCCGGCGGACTGCACCTGATGCTGCATGGTGCCTATGCACCGGTGGCGATGGGCGAGAAGCCGGTAATCACGCTGAAACTTGCCGACGGCCGCGCCCTTCCTGTGGCGTTCGAGGCGCGCAAGACCGCGCCGTGAAACCGGCTGTGGTGGGAGCGACGTGAGTCGCGAGGACAGGGCTGGATAAAGCCTTCGCGACTCACGTCGCTCCCACAGATTCGCCTGTACTACTCCGACACCGCCCGGATCGCCGCCGGCAGTGGCGCGCTGTGGCCGGTCTGCGTATCCATCCAGACCACCACCACATTGCCGTCTGAATAGAGCACGCTGTCGTCCTTCGCCGACACGATGCGGTGGCCGATGGTGACGCTGCTGGTGCCAAGACGGTCCACGTACAGTTCCACCACCACGTCGTTGGGCCAGGTCAGCGGGCGCTTGTAGTTGATGTTGTTGGCCGCCACGACCGGTGCGATGCGATCGGTCATCGACACCTCCGGTACCGTCAGCATCCAGCGCACGCGTGCTTCTTCCAGATACGAAATGTACTTGGCATTGTTGACGTGGCCCATGCTATCCATGTCGCGCCAGCGCACGCTGATCGGGATCTTCGCCAGCAGCTTGCGGCCGGCGGCGTGGGCGTCGGGGCTGGAGCTCATCGTGCAACCTTCTTCGTCGTGGACTTGGTGGTTTTCTTGGTGGCGGACTTGCGCGGCGGCAGCACGTCGGGCTTGGCGACGGCGGCAGGCTTGCTGGCCTTGGGCGTCTTCGATTCCGGCAGCAGCTTGGCGAGGAAGCGACCGGTGTGCGACCCGGGATGCGCGGCGATGTCTTCCGGCGTGCCGGTGGCGAGGATCTGGCCGCCGCGATGGCCGCCTTCCGGTCCCAGGTCCACCACCCAGTCCGCTGTCTTGATGACGTCGAGGTTGTGTTCGATGATCACGATGGTGTTGCCGTCGTCACGCAGTTTGTGCAGCACGGCCAGCAGGTGCTCGATGTCGTGGAAGTGCAGCCCGGTGGTCGGCTCATCCAGGATGTACAGCGTGCGGCCTGTGTCGCGGCGCGAGAGTTCCTTCGACAGTTTCACGCGCTGCGCTTCGCCGCCGGACAGCGTGGTCGCGCTCTGGCCCAGCTTGATGTAGCTCAGGCCGACGTCCATCAGCGTTTCCAGCTTGCGCGCGATCGAAGGCACCGGCTCGAACAGGGTCAACGCGTCCTCGACGGTCATTTCCAGCACGTCGTTGATGTTGTAGCCCTTGTAGAGGATCTCCAGCGTCTCGCGGTTGTAGCGCTTGCCGTGGCAGACATCGCAGGGCACGTACACGTCCGGCAGGAAGTGCATCTCCACCTTGATCAGGCCGTCGCCCTGGCAGGCCTCGCAGCGGCCGCCGCGCACGTTGAAACTGAAACGTCCCGGCGAATAGCCACGTGCGCGCGACTCCGGCACCTGCGCATACAGTTCGCGCAATGGCGTGAACAGTCCGGTGTAGGTGGCCGGATTGGAGCGTGGCGTACGGCCGATCGGGGACTGGTCGATGTCGACGACCTTGTCGAACAGGTCGAGCCCGGTCACTTCGCGGTACGGCGCCGGCTTGTGCGAGGCGCCGTTGATCTCGTTGGCGGCCAGCGAGTACAGCGTGTCGTTGATCAGCGTGGACTTGCCCGAACCCGATACCCCGGTGATGCAGGTGAACAGACCGGATGGAATGTCCAGGTCCACGTCCTTCAGGTTGTTGCCGGTGGCGCCGCGCAGGTGCAGCGTCATCTTGGGGTTCGCCTTGTGGCGCGCCTTCGGCACTTCGATCTGGCGCTTGCCGGACAGGTACTGCCCGGTCAGCGATCGCGGCGACTTCAACAGGTCTTCCAGGGTGCCCTGGCCGACGATCTCGCCGCCATGCACGCCGGCACCGGGCCCGATGTCCAGCACGTAGTCGGCCATGCGGATGGCATCCTCGTCGTGCTCCACCACGATGACCGTATTGCCGAGATCGCGCAGGCGCGTCAGCGTACCGAGCAGCCGTTCGTTGTCGCGCTGGTGCAGGCCGATGCTGGGCTCGTCCAGGACGTACATCACGCCGACCAGGCCCGCGCCGATCTGCGAAGCCAGGCGGATGCGCTGTGCTTCACCGCCCGACAGCGTGTCGGCCTTCCTTTCAAGAGTCAGGTAATCCAGGCCCACGTCGACCAGGAAGCCCAGGCGCTCGGCGATTTCCTTGACGATCTTGCCGGCGATCTCGCCGCGCCAGCCGGGCAGGCTCAGCGAGGTGAAGAACGCCAGGGCTTCGTCCACCGGCAGGACGACAAGCGATGGCAGCGGCCGGTCGGCGACGAACACGTTGCGCGCGGATTTGTTGAGGCGCGCGCCCTGGCAATCGGGGCAGGGACGATCGCTGATGTATTTCGCCAGTTCCTCGCGCACGGCCGGCGATTCGGTTTCGCGGTAGCGGCGCTCCAGGTTCGGCACGATGCCTTCGAAGCGATGCTTGCGCTGCGTGCGCCCGCCCGATTCGGTGAGGTAGGTGAAGGTGATGGTCTCTTCGCCACTGCCGTACAGCACGGCCTGCTGCACCTTCTGCGGCAGCGACTGCCAGGGCGCGTCGGTGTCGAACTGGTAATGCTTGGCCAGCGACGCGATCAGCTGGAAGTAATAGGCATTGCGGCGATCCCAGCCGCGCACCGCACCGGCCGCCAGCGACAGCTCCGGATGCACGACCACGCGCGCAGGATCGAAGAACTGCGCCACGCCCAGGCCGTCGCAGGTGGGGCAGGCGCCGACCGGCGAATTGAACGAGAACAGGCGCGGTTCCAGCTCCGGCAGCGAGTAGTCGCAGACCGGGCAGGAATACTTCGACGAAAAGAGCAGCGGCGCGGCGTCAGGCTGGTCGAGCGACATCACCTGCGCCATGCCGTCGCCCAGCTTCAGCGCGGTCTCGAAACTTTCCGCCAGGCGCTGCTTGAGGTCTTCGCGCGGACGGAAGCGGTCGATGACGGCTTCGATGGTGTGCTTCTGGCGCAGCGCCAGCGGGGGCACCGCATCGATCTCGTGCAGTTCCCCGTCCACGCGCACGCGCACGAAGCCCTGCGCGCGCAGCTGGTCGAACACCTGCGCATGCTCGCCCTTGCGTTCACGGATCACCGGGGCCAGCAGCATGTAGCGTTGCTCGCCGTCCAGCACCAGCACCTGGTCCACCATCTGGCTGACCGTCTGCGCCTCCAGCGGATAGCCATGGTCAGGGCAGCGCGGCGTGCCCACGCGTGCGTACAGCAGGCGCAGGTAGTCGTAGATCTCGGTGATGGTGCCGACGGTGGAGCGCGGGTTGTGCGAGGTGGACTTCTGCTCGATGGAGATCGCCGGCGACAGGCCTTCGATGTGGTCCACGTCGGGCTTTTCCATCACCGACAGGAACTGGCGGGCATAGGCCGACAGCGACTCCACGTAGCGGCGCTGGCCTTCGGCGTAGATGGTGTCGAACGCCAGCGACGACTTGCCGGAACCCGACAGGCCGGTGATCACGATCAGCTTGTCGCGCGGCAGGTCGAGATCGATGTTCTTGAGGTTGTGCGTACGTGCGCCGCGGATGCGGATGAAGTCCATAGCCATCGGGTGGGGGGTCCGGAAAGCGAACAAGGAAGCGTAGCGATCTGCAGAGGTGGGGGCAAATACCGCCATTGCCAGCACGAGGGACACGCTCGGGTGGGGCGGGAGTCAGTCGGCTGGCGGCATGTCATGCGGGCAGCGACAGTGGGGCTGGCCAGGGCGTGATCGATCCTGGCTCAAGGTGGGTGGCAGCTGGGCATCGGATTAAGTGGTTGATTTACAATGAGGTCGCCGGATCGGAGGCGCTGGCGCTGCCTGTCCCGGTGCCAGTCTGGGGTGCAATGAGGACGGCATGTGTCCGCAATGTGGAGTCCCGGCGGTCGCCGTTCGAAGGCAGGCTGGGGGCTTGGTTGACCGTAACCCCATGAATCCACTAAAATTCCGCTTCTGTCCGCCCTTGCTGGCGAGGCAGGCATAAAATAACTACAGAACCGAGGTAATCCACATGTACGCAGTCGTAGTCACGGGCGGTAAGCAGTACCGCGTGATGAAGGGCGAGACGCTCCGCGTCGAGAAGCTCGAGGCCGAAGCCGGCAACGAGCTCACCTTCGACAACATCCTGATGCTGGGCGATGGCGAGACCATCAGCCTGGGCGACGCCCTGAAGGGCGCCACCGTCACCGCGAAGGTCGTCGGCCATGGCCGCGCCGACAAGGTGCGCATCATCAAGTTCCGCCGCCGCAAGCACCACATGAAGCGCCAGGGTCACCGGCAGCACTACACCGAAATCGAAATCACCGGCATCAACAAGTAAGGAGAAGCAGTCATGGCACATAAAAAGGGCGTAGGCTCATCGCGCAACGGCCGCGACTCCAACCCGAAGATGCTGGGCGTCAAGGTCTTTGGTGGTCAGGCGATCGATGCGGGCAACATCATCATCCGCCAGCGCGGCACCCAGTTCCATCCGGGTCCGGGCGTGGGCCTGGGTCGCGACCACACGCTGTTCGCGCTGGTCGACGGCAAGGTCGAGTTCTCGATCAAGGGCGCCAAGAAGCGCCGCACCGTGAGCGTGGTGACGGAAGCCTGAGGCTTTCGCACACGCCGAGCGAATGGCCCCGCCGCGTGCGGGGCTTTTCGTTTGCGGGCACCGCGGTCGGGGCCGGATCATGACCGCGACACCCTGACTTCAAGCCCGCTTCACGCACCTGTTGCACCTTTCCCCCATTACGTCAGTCCAATCCCATGAAACTCGTAGACGAAGCAGAAATTCAGGTCGGCGCCGGCAACGGCGGCAACGGTTGCGTGGGGTTCCGCCGCGAGAAGTTCATTCCGCTGGGCGGGCCGGACGGTGGCGATGGTGGCAACGGCGGCAGCGTCTGGCTGCAGGCCGATGAGAACCTCAATACCCTGGTCGACTTCCGCCACCAGACCCAGTTCCGCGCCCAGCGTGGCGAGAACGGCATGGGCCGGCAGATGTACGGCAAAGCCGGCGACGACCTGACCATCACCGTGCCGGTGGGCACCGTGGTGACCAATGTCAGTACCGATGAGGTGATCGGTGACCTCACCCAGCACGGCGACCGCCTGCTGGTGGCCAAGGGTGGCAAGGGCGGCCTGGGCAACATGCACTTCAAGAGTTCGATCACCCGCGCGCCGCGCAAGGCGACGCCGGGTGAAGAGGGCGAGGAACGTCTGCTGAAGCTGGAGTTGAAGCTGCTGGCCGACGTTGGCCTGCTCGGCTTTCCCAACGCAGGCAAGAGCACCTTCATCCGCGCGGTGTCCGCCGCCACGCCGAAAGTCGCGGATTACCCGTTCACCACGCTGTATCCCAATCTGGGCGTGGTCAGCGTGGAAGCACACCGCAGCTTCGTGATTGCCGACATCCCGGGCCTGATCGAAGGCGCCGCCGACGGCGCCGGACTGGGTGCGATGTTCCTGCGCCACCTGCAGCGCACCCGCATCCTGTTGCATCTGGTGGACATGGCGCCGATGGAAGGGGGCGTGGAAGACGTCGATCCGGTCGAGCAGGTGCGCGCCATCGAGCGCGAACTGGAGAAGCACGACCCGGAACTGCTGCAGAAGCCGCGCTGGCTGGTGCTCAACAAGGCCGACCTGATGTTCGAGGACGAGGCGAAAGAGCGGGCTGCCGAGATCATCGCCAGCCTGGGCTGGACCCAGCCGTGGTACCAGGTTTCGGCGATTTCCCGCGAGGGCACGTGGCCGATCATGAAGGACGTGATGGCGTTCTTCGACCGCCAGCGCGAGGATGCCGAGGAGGCCGCGCGCAATGAAGGCTGACGCGGCGCTGGCGGGCGCGATGGATCCCTCTTCGCCCGCCTGTGCGGGAGCGGTGGCCTTGAACGAGGCAACAAAAAACCCGGCCGAAGCCGGGTTTGTTTGTTTTCCCGTCAGTGCCGTCGTATCAGGCGGCCTGAAGGGCCTTGATGCGGGCGGTCAGGCGGCTCTTGTGGCGAGCGGCCTTGTTCTTGTGGATCAGGCCACGCGAGCTGAAGCGGTCCAGGATCGGCTGGGCAACGGCGAACGCCGCCTGGGCGCCAGCGGCGTCGTTGGCGTCCAGCGCCTTCAGCACTTTCTTGACGGCGGTGCGCAGCATCGAACGCTGACCGGCGTTGCGCGCATTGCGCACCACGGTCTGCTTGGCGCGCTTCTTGGCGGACTTGATATTGGCCACGTTGGGTTCCTGAAAGCTGGGAGAATGAGGTTGCGGGAAAATAGACAAAAAAGTATGGGCTATTCAGAGGCTTGCGTCAACATGGCCGGAAGGGCAGCGCCGGGGGTGTCCCGATGAGCGGCAACCGCCTGCTGCGTTCCACCGCCATTTTCAGTTCCATGACCTTCCTGTCGCGGGTCTCGGGGCTGGTGCGGGACCAGATCTATGCCCGGGTCTTCGGCGCCAACGCTGCGATGGACATCTTCTTCATCGCGTTCAGGATCCCCAACTTCATGCGGCGGCTGTCGGCCGAGGGCTCGTTCTCGATGGCCTTCGTCCCGGTGCTGGCCGAATACAAGGAAAAACACGGCCCGGACGCCGTCAGGGCACTGGTGGACCGGGTGGCGGGCGCGCTGACCGCGGCGCTGCTGGTGGTCACGGCCCTGGTGCTGGTGTTTGCCCCCCAACTGGCCCAGCTGATCGCCTCGCGGGTCACCGGGGACGAGCATGTCCTGCTGACGGACATGCTGCGGATCATGTTCCCGTATGCGCTGTTCATCTCGTTGGCCTCGCTGGCGGGCGGCATCCTCAACAGCTACCAGCGGTTCGCCATTCCGGCGCTGTCGCCGATCCTGCTGAACGTGGCGATGATCTCGGCGGCGCTGGCCGCGCAGGAATGGTTCGGCGGCTCGGTGGAAGTGCTTGCCTGGGGCGTGTTCGCCGCCGGCATCCTGCAGCTGGGGTTCCAGCTGCCGGCGCTGGCGAAGCTGGGGCTGCTGCCGCGCCCGCGGCTGGACCTGGCCCATGCCGGCGTGCGCCGGGTGATGACGCTGATGGTGCCGACGCTGTTCGGTTCCTCCGTGGTGCAGTTCAACCTGCTGTTCAACACCTGGGCGGCGGCGTTCCTCTTCAGCGGCAGCGTCAGCTGGCTGTACTACAGCGACCGCCTGCTGGAGTTCCCGCTGGGCATGTTCGGGGTGGCGATCGGTTCGGTGATCCTGCCGCACCTGTCCAGCCGGCATGCGGCCACCGATCCGGATGGTTTCTCGAAGGGTCTGGACTGGGGTTTCCGACTTTGCCTGCTGATCGGCATCCCGGCCTGCATCGGCCTGATCCTGTGCGCGGAGCCCCTGCTGGCCACGCTGTTCCAGTACCAGCGCTTCACCGCGTTCGACACCCGCATGAGCAGCTGGAGCCTGATCGCCCAGTCCACCGCCGTGCCGGCCTTCCTGCTGGTGAAGGTGCTGGCGCCCGCGTTCTATGCGCGGCAGGACACGCGCACGCCGGTGAAGTCGGCCGTGCTGTCGGTGATCACCAATATCGTGGCGACGACCGGCCTGCTCGCCGGCATGCTGGCCTGGACCGGGCCCGGGCAGGCGGCGCTGGCGAAGGCGGGCGGCAACTATCTGGATGCGCTGGCCCACGTGCCCGGGGCCCATGCCTTGCTGGCACTGGCCATCGCGATGGCGGGCTGGGTGAACGCGCTGCAGCTGGCGTGGCTGCTGCGCAAGGCCGGCGTCTACCGGCGCCAGCCCGGCTGGGGGCGCTGGCTGCGCCAGATCGTGCTGGCCGCGGTGACCATGACGGCCGTGCTGCTGGCTTTCCGCTGGGCCTGGCCGGTGTGGTCCGAGTGGGTCTGGTGGGAGCGTGGCTGGCGGTTGGCCGTCATGGTCGGTGCGGGCGGCGCGATCTACGGCGGCCTGCTGTGGCTGCAGGGCATCCGCCCGCGTGACCTGCGTGGGCATTGAGAGCGGGGAGGGGCGGCTATACTTCAAGGCTTGCCCCATTTCCCACCGGCCGGGCTGACATGCCCGGCCGCTCCACCCAGGTATCCATGAGCAGGCTGTTCCGTGACGTCGATGGCGGGCCCTTGTGTCCGCACGGTAGCGTGGTCTGCATCGGCGCCTTCGATGGCCTGCACTCGGGCCACCGCGCGCTGGTGCGCCATGCCGTGGCACGCGCGCGCCAGCTTGGCGTGGAGGCCGTGGTGCTGTCCTTCGAGCTGCTCCCGCGCGAGTTCTTCGCCCGCGACACCCCGCCGCCGCGGCTGACCCTGGCACGCGCCAAGGTGGAAGGCCTGCTGGAACTGGGCGCGGACCGCGTCGGCCTGCTGCGCTTTGATGCGCGGCTGTCGGCCATGAGCGCCGAGGATTTCGCCCGCACCGTGCTGGCGGGACGCCTCTCGGCACGGGAAGTCTGGATCGGACCGGAATTCCGTTTCGGCCACCGCCGCGGCGGCGATCTGGCCCTGCTGCAGGCAATGGGCAGCGAGCTGGGCTTCACCGCCGACGAGATCGCGCCCGTGCACGTGCAGGGCGAGCGCGTCTCCAGCACGCGCATCCGCGAAGCGCTGCGGGCCGGCGACTTCGCCGACGCCGCGCGCATGCTGGGCCGTCCCTACACCATCGGCGGCCGCGTGGTGCGCGGCAAGCAGCTGGGCCGCACGCTCGGTTTCCCCACCGCCAACCTGCGGTTCCCCAAGACGCCGGCGCTGTCGGGCATCTACGCCACCTGGGTACATGGCGTGGCCGCGCACCCGCTGCCGTCGGTATCCAGCTTCGGCACCCGGCCCACGGTGGACGGCGTGGAGCCGCTGCTGGAAGCCCACCTGTTCGACTTCGCCGGTGACCTCTACGGGCGCCATATCGAAGTCGAATTCGTCGCCAAGCTGCGCGACGAGCTGAAATTCCCCGATCTGCCCAGCCTCACCGAGCAGATGCATCGCGACGCCGCGCAGGCGCGCGCGTTGCTTTCCGCACAAGCCAACCGACATCCCGACGCAGGACGAGCCACCGCGTGAGCCAGGACTACAAAGCCACCCTCCACCTGCCCGCCACGGATTTTCCGATGCGCGGCGACCTGCCCAAGCGCGAACCCGACACGCTGGCCCGCTGGGAAAGCCAGGGCCTGTACGCGCAGCTGCGCGACAACGCCAAGGGCCGCCCGCTGTTCGTGCTGCACGACGGCCCGCCGTATGCCAACGGCGCCATCCACCTGGGCCACGCGGTCAACAAGATCCTGAAGGACATCATCGTCAAGTCGAAGTACCTGGCCGGCTTCGATGCGCCGTACATCCCCGGGTGGGACTGCCACGGCCTGCCGATCGAGATCGCCATCGAGAAGAAGTACGGCAAGGTCGGCGTGAAGCTCGATGCGGTCGAGTTCCGGCAGAAGTGCCGCGAATACGCCGAGTCGCAGATCGACATCCAGCGCAAGGACTTCAAGCGCCTCGGCGTGATCGGCGACTGGGACAACCCGTACAAGACGCTCGATTTCCGCTTCGAAGCCAACGAGATCCGCGCCCTGGCCAAGATCGTCGCCAACGGCCACCTGACCCGCGGCGTGAAGCCGGTGCACTGGTGCTTCGACTGCGGCTCGGCGCTGGCCGAGGCGGAGATCGAGTACGCCGACAAGGTGTCGCCGGCCGTTGATGTCGCCTACGCCGCGCGTGACGCGCAGGCACTGGCGAAGGCGTTCGGCGCCACGCTGCCCGCCGATGTCGAAGTCGCGCTGCCCATCTGGACCACCACGCCGTGGACGCTGCCGGCCTCGCTGGCGATCTCCATCGGTGGCGAACTGGAATACGCCCTGGTCGAAGGCCCCGCGCATGACGGCAAGCGTCGCTGGCTGGTGCTGGCCGATGCGCTGGCCGCGCGCGCGCTGCAGCGCTACGGCGTCAGCGACGTGGTCGTGCATGCACGGGTGAAGGGCAGTGCGCTGGAAGGCCTGCTGTTCGCGCATCCGTTCTACGACACGCGCGACATCCCCGTGCTGCTGGGCGACCACGTATCGGCCGAAGACGGTACCGGCGCCGTACACACCGCGCCCGGCCACGGCCAGGAGGACTATGTCGTCAGCAAGCAGTACGGCCTGCTGGACAAGTACACCGCCGCGCAGATCAATCCGGTCGATGGCCGCGGCGTGTACCTGCCGTCCACCCCGGCCGCGCATGGCGTCGAGCTCGCCGGCCTGCATATCTGGAAAGCCAACGACACCATCATCGACGTGGTGAAGCAGAGCGGCGCGCTGCTTGCCTTCAGCAAGCTGGAGCACAGCTATCCGCACTGCTGGCGCCACAAGACGCCCATCGCGTTCCGCGCCACGCCGCAGTGGTTCATCTCGATGGAGCAGGCCCACCTGCGCGCCGATGCGCTGGAAGCGATCAAGCAGGTCGGCTGGTTCCCGCAATGGGGCGAAGCCCGCATCGCCGGCATGGTCGACGGCCGCCCGGACTGGACCATCTCGCGCCAGCGCACCTGGGGCGTGCCGATCGCGCTGTTCGTGCACCGCGAAACCGGCGAGCCGCATCCGCGCAGCGTCGAGCTGATGCGCGCCGTGGCCGACCGCGTGGAGCAGGGCGGCGTCGATGTCTGGTACACGCTGGACGCGGCCGAACTGCTGGGCGACGAAGCGAAGGATTACGACAAGATCACCGACATCCTCGATGTCTGGTTCGATTCCGGCGTCACCCACGAAGGCGTGCTGCTGGAGCGTGGCCTCGGCAAGCCGGCCGACCTCTACCTGGAAGGCTCCGACCAGCATCGCGGCTGGTTCCAGTCCTCGCTGCTCACCGGCGTGGCGATCGACAAGGCGGCACCGTACAGGCAGTGCCTGACACACGGCTTCACCGTGGACGAACACGGCCGCAAGATGTCCAAGTCGCTGGGCAACGGCATCGAACCGCAGGACATCATGAAGACGCTGGGCGCGGACATCCTGCGCCTGTGGATCGCCAGCGCCGACTACAGCAACGAGATGTCGCTGTCGCAGGAAATCCTGAAGCGCAATGCCGATGCCTACCGTCGCCTGCGCAACACCGCGCGCTTCCTGCTCAGCAACCTCAATGGCTTCGATCCTGCGCGCGACCTGGTCGCGCCGGCCGACATGGTCGCGCTGGATCGCTGGATCGTGCACCGCGCCTACGAGGTGCAGCAGAAGATCAAGGCCGCCTACGACCGTTACGACTTCGCCGAGATCGTGCAGGCGCTGCTGAACTTCTGCAGCGTCGACCTCGGCTCGCTGTACCTGGACGTCACCAAGGACCGCCTGTACACCATGCGCGAGGATTCGCGCGGTCGCCGCAGCGCGCAGACCGCGATGTTCCACATCGCCGAGGCCTTCGTGCGCTGGGTGGCGCCGGTGCTCAGCTTCACCGCCGACGAGATGTGGGCCTATCTGCCGGGCGAGCGCGCCGGCAACGTGCTGTTCGCCACCTGGTACGACGGCCTGGCGCCGCTGCCGGCGGATGCCGCGTTGAACGCCGCCGACTTCGACCAGCTGCTGGCGCTGCGCGAGCAGGTCGCCAAGGTGCTGGAGCCGATGCGCGCCAACGGCCTGATCGGCGCCGCGCTGGAAGCGGAGATCACCGTCTCGGCGAATGCCGCCACCGCGGCGAAGTGGCAGCCACTGGCCGAGGAGCTGCGCTTCCTGTTCATCAGTGGCGACGTCACCGTGTCCGAAGTCAGCGCCGACGAGGTGTTCGTGCTGGCCCAGCCCACCCGCAAGACCAAGTGCGTGCGCTGCTGGCACTACCGCGCCGACGTGGGCAGCGTGGCGGCGCATCCGGAGCTGTGCGGTCGCTGCGTGGTCAACATCGACGGCGCCGGCGAAACCCGGGAGTGGTTCTGATGGCCGCCGCTCCCAAGCCCAACGCGCTGGTCTGGCTGCTGCTGTCGGTCGTCGTCATCGCGCTTGACCAGTGGTCCAAGGCCTGGGTGCTGGCCGCGTTGCCCGAGTACACCGCCGTGCCGGTGATCGACGGCTTCTGGAACTGGTACCGCACCTACAACACCGGCGCCGCCTTCAGCTTCCTGGCCAACGCCGGCGGCTGGCAGATTTGGTTCTTCAGCCTGCTCGCGGTCGGCATCAGCGGCCTGCTGGCGTTCTGGCTGTCGCGCACCGCTCGCCACGACTGGCGGCAGGCCCTGCCGTACGCGCTGGTGATCGGCGGCGCGGTGGGCAACGTCATCGACCGACTGGTCCACGGCCACGTGGTGGACTTCATCCAGTGGCACTGGCGCGGCCACTACTGGCCCGCGTTCAACATCGCCGACTGCGCGGTGGTGGGCGGGGCCATCGGCATCGCCGTGTTCGGCCTGCTGGAAGGCAAGCGCACGCCCAAGGGTTCATAATGACCGCCATGCAGGTCCTGCTCGCCAATCCCCGCGGTTTCTGTGCCGGTGTCGACCGCGCCATCGAAATCGTCAAGCGCGCCATCGAAACGCTGGGCGCGCCCATCTACGTGCGCCATGAAGTGGTGCACAACCGCTTCGTGGTGGATGACCTGAAGCAGCGCGGCGCGGTGTTCGTGGAAGAACTGGACGAAGTGCCCGACGGCGCCACCGTCATCTTCAGCGCGCATGGCGTGTCGCAGGCGGTGCGGGGCGAAGCCGCGCGCCGCGGGCTGAAGGTGTTCGACGCCACCTGCCCGCTGGTCACCAAGGTACACCTGGAAGTGGCGCGCCACTGCCGCGCCGGCCGCGACGTGGTGCTGATCGGCCACGCCGGCCATCCGGAAGTGGAAGGCACCATGGGGCAGTGGAACGCCGAACGCGGCGCCGGCAACATCTACCTGGTGGAAGACATCGACAACGTCGGCACGCTGCAGGTCAGCCAGCCCGACAACCTGTTCTACACCACCCAGACCACGCTGTCGGTGGACGACACGGTGGGCATCATCCAGGCGCTGCAGGCCCGCTTCCCGCAGATCCAGGGGCCCAAGAACGACGACATCTGCTACGCCACCCAGAACCGCCAGGACGCCGTGCGCGACCTGGCCAAGCAGTGCGACCTGGTGCTGGTGGTGGGCTCGCCCAACAGCTCCAATTCCAACCGCCTGCGCGAGCTGGCCGAGCGCGATGGCGTGGAGTCCTACCTCATCGACGGCGCCCACGAGATCGATCCGGCCTGGGTCACCGGCAAGCAGCGCATCGGCGTGACCGCCGGCGCCTCCGCCCCCGACGTGCTGATCGACGGCGTACTGCAGCGCCTGCGCGACCTGGGCGCCGGCACCATCAGCGAACTGGACGGCGAACCGGAAGACATGGTCTTCGCCCTGCCCAAGGAACTGCGCATCCAGCTGGTCGGCTGAGCCTTCGCCCCCGAGCGGGGCAGGGATCCTTCGTGGGACGCCCCCGGCCGGAACCGGTCAGTGCGGCGCGCATCGCGTGCTGCGACCGGAGAAAATTTCCCCGCTGCCGCACCTCCGCGCCTCGATGCCGCGGAAATTTTCCCCGCCACCGCAGTTCCGAGCCGCACGCGCGCACCTTTCAGGTTCGCGCGCTCACAATGAAGCCGCGTCATCTCACCTGAAAGCCTCGGTGCCGGGGAAAATTTCTTCGTCATCTCACTTCAGAGCCTGGACGTCGAAGAAAATTTCCTCGTCATCTCACTTCAAAGGTCCGGCGGCGGGGAAATTTTCCTCGTCATCTCACCTCAACGCCGCGTCATCGAGGAAAACATCCTCGTCATCTCAGCTGAAAGCCTCGCGCGCGCACCTTTCTGGTTCGATTTCTCACACATGAAGCGCGGCGACGCCGCCCATGCACGCGCGTAAGCCGCGTGCCCCCTCAACTGTGAGCCATTTTCCGTGGCGACCCGCTTGGAAGCGTGCGCGCATCGCGCTAGCGTGGCAGTGCCGTCGGATACGGCGGCTTCACCTGACATGGAATCAAGGAGCGACAATGAGTCAGAACCTCGTGGACCTGCAGATCGACAGCACCATCCTCAACCAGCTGGACGCGGCCATCGTGCAGATGGATGCCTGCCTGGCCGGCCTGGTCTCGCTGACGCCGGAACAGCGGCGCGGCCTGATCAAGATGGGCGACAAATCGGAAGCCTTCTGCCGCGCCGCCTTCAACGTGGCCGAGCAGCACGCCGGCATCATGGCGCGCGACTTCGACATCGAAGGCGTTCGCCGCGACCAGCAGACGCTGGACCAGCTGCGCCCGCGCATCCTGCGCATCGCCCACCTTTACCAGCGATTGACCGACACCGAGATGGCCCTGGGCAGCGACCTGATGGCCGCCGCGCTGGAGGTCTACGGCGTGCTGAAAGTCGCCGGCAAGGGCAAGGGCCTGGACGAAGCCCGCCGCCACCTGGCCAGCCGCTTCCGCATCAGCACCCACGAATCCGATGCGCCGGGGGAGGGCGGTGGCAACGGCTAGCGATGGGGTGTTGGAGGTTTGATCCAAAAAGACGGCCCCGCGGTGCGGGGCCGTCTTCATTCCGGCGATCGACAGGCGATGGGCGCCGCGCCGTGTGCCTGCATTGCGTGACGGGAAACGCGAGTGGGAATTCGTGATGCGGGACAGCTGCCGTTGGCTCTCGCAGAAGAACCCACCCGTGCCGGCTTAGGGGATGTCGCCCGAGCTGGGCAGGGGCGCTGGCACGGTACGGTATTACTTCATCCGTAGGGGGATTGGCGATCAACCCAACGCTCGGGGCGGCGCATCACAGATGCGCCGCTTCCCTGACCGACCCCAACGCGGGTGATCCGTATTGTGGGGCGTGGAAGTCCTAGAACGGTGCTGGGACTGCCGCCCCGAGTGTGTCGAAGTGGAAGACAAGGACGATGCACTCCATAGAGGTGGTCGCTACGGTGAGGTCGCACACCAAAGAAGTGTAAGGCCAAGGTCTCAAAAAACTCACAGGCCCTTTTACTCGCTTATTCTTTTCCGAGGTTTTGGGCGGCTTGTCATGAAGGCTCGAAGCTGGGAGTCGTACTTCTGCGTATGAGTATCAATACAAATTAGACTCTGAAGTCTTGCAATGTAAGAGTCCAGCCACGCGTACAGGTCATCTTCCTGAGCGCTTCTGAAGATAGAGGACTTCACCTTTGTGGTAACGCGAACGAGGAATCCGTATGGTGCTGCACGGTCGAAATCCATAGGTTCAATTAGCTCGAAATCTACGTAAGTTGACGTTTCATCGAACTCAACTTCAAGTGATAGTTCAAAAGTTGGATGGACTATATTAAGTGTGCCGTCCTTCATTCTAGTTATGACGGATTCTTCCGGAAGTTCGATGGAGATTCGGTTGTAGATTGCGCCATTATTTCCGGTTGCGTAATAGAGCTGACCTATCGATTCATCAAAGTTTTCATTTAAAAAGGACTCTCTCTCAGAGTAGTCCTTTGTGAAAGCGTCTAAGGCCTTATTGCGTAGAACTTCCTTGGGAAGATCGTTGCGGCCAAACTCTTTAATTTTTGCCGTGTCTATCTCGTTCTCGACGAAATATGAATTCAGATGAAGGTCGAGTTCGTTGATGAGGATAAATTCAATTACTGACTCTATGATCTCTTTATAGAAGTCAAACCCAGGCGCTCGCTCATTTGGGAGTGATAGTTCTTTCTTTCCTGCGTAAGCAAGAAATCGCTTCTTTAGCGCTGCGTTTTCAGCAAGAAGCGCCATTAGGTGTTCGTAGAACTCATCATTGAACTTGTAGCCGGAAATTCGGACGGGGCTCAGCTTTTCACGCGATGCATCAAACGCAATAGCGCCCCTAAGTCTCAATGTTGCGGCTTGTGCTGGTGCACGAAGCCGGAGGAGTGTTGAGAATGATAAAAGGGTGAGTGTCAGCCCAATTAGGCTAACAAGCAGGATTTTTGATTTAAGAAGTTCGAACGCGGCATTCGTTAAGAGGCCAATTCCCGCGCTCGCGAGTATTGCAACTATCAATATTTCTCGAACTTCGCGTCGCCATTTCTGATGTTGTGCGATAGGTTGCATGTGTTACTGCCTGTATCGGCTGATATTGAGGATTTTCCAGCTTGTCCAGCGGATGTCGCTTGCTTAGGTACAAGTTGTGGTGGCCGTATTGCCGTAGCCGACCGTTCGGCAAGTCGTCGTCTTAAGGCTGCGCAGGAAATTTTGGAAGTTGGCCTGTTGCTGCGCGCGTGCCTGCGCCTGCATGGCAGCGGCCTGATCCTGCATAGCCAAGGCTTTGCCATGTTCGGCAGCAATCAGGCCTCGTTCGAACATGTGTTTTTGCTGGATGGCGTCCTGCTGATCCCTGATCTCGGCTTCCTTCTCGATAGCGAGGTAGTCGAACTCCTCGACCGAAATTTCCTTCTTGGAGAGTCGGGACGCCAGCAGGCGGTAGTAGGTGACCAGTTGCTTCTGACGGTGCGCTTCGAGTGCCTGAGAAAAGTCGAGTTCAGCTTCCTTGTACTCGACCGCAGCTTGACCATAGGAAATCTGCCCGGACGCATGTCTTTGGCTGATTAGCTCGCCTTGGATGTTCAGCTTCGCAAGGTCAGCGGTCCCACCATAAGCATCGGTCAGCTTGTCGTCTCGGAAAACGGCGACCACCGGTCCGCAGTTGTAGGGCAGCCCATTGGCCAGGAAGCCGGTGTACTCCCGAATGACGAAGCCCGTGCCGGGAATCTGTTCCGTCGTTCGGGGCATGCGTGCAAGCGGCTGGCTCGCCGAGATTGCCGTATAGGGCGTGCCTTTCGAGTTCTGGAGGAAGCTGTAGTCGCTACACATCGTCGAAAGTGACGCAGCGATCTCGTTGGTCAGCAGCTTGGTGAAGTCGTTGTATGAGCCGTGGATCTTGCGTTCGCCGTTCGAGCCCTGCTTGAAGTCCAGTTCCCGGCTGTCGGCATAGGTAATGGACACCGATTGGGGCGTGGTCGTCAGGTACGCATAGATCACATGCCTGTTGTTCCATTCCTTGGTGACCCGCAACCGATAACCGCCCGAGACCTCTGTCATTCCGTAAGAGCCATCAACCTTCCAGTCGTTCTTGGACGATTTGACGGCTTCGAGGGCAACACCCAGCAGCTGCAACGGGTGCCGTTGCGGGTTTATCGATATCGGGGGCGGTTCCTTGAGCGTGGCCGCGATGGAGGGCAGGGAGCCCAACGCAATGGTGAAGCCCACGGCAAAGGCAGTGAATCTAGTGCGCATCCTTGTTGTCCCCTTACAGATCAGTACTTTGGCCCTATGGCATGCAATTGCTGGGCCACCCCGGTGCCATGATGCGCCTTCTCTGGCGTTTGTGGATGATCCCGCGCGCCTGAGGGATACTGAAGCAAGGAGGGGCGGTGCGCTAAATGTTGCCTGCCGTGGACGTGTCTCCCCCGTTGGGTCGTTACGACTTCATTGCATTGCTGATCGTGAGGAAATGAGCATGCGCATCTGGTTGCCCATCATGATTGCGTTGGCCGGCATGAGCATCGCCGGCCCGTCGCAAGGCATAGAAGTCGTGAACGACAGATTTACTGGAGAACGATCGGTGTCCAACATCGTCAGTCCGGCCAAGGGTGACCTGCAGACGCCCATACGTGTGTTCAAGGTAGTGCAAGAAAAGACGGGCCAAGTCACCTACGGCGCGATCTTTATGACCGTAGCGAGAGAGTGGCGATACTTGAATTGCCATTCTTTCGATTGGTTGGTCGACGGTGAGCCTATGAAGCCCATCGAGCCGGCAGCTCATCGCGGAGAAGTGATGAGGGGAGGGGCAGTGTCGGTCTTGGAAGTGGTGTACATGGGACTATCCCGCGAACAGTTTCAGCAACTCGCTGATGCACAGAAGGTCGAGTACAGGATATGTCGGGACGAGTTCCAACTTACCGGGGAAGATCTGGTGGGCATCAAGGAAGTCATACGGCGGTTCGACAACCCTACTGCCGCACCGGCCAGTGAAGCCGAGTCACCCGCGAGAACGGATATCAAGCCACGTGCCTCTGGGGATATGAAGTACGAGCCACGCATTCGCTGAGAGTTGTGCCACTGGCAGTTCCGCGCTGTCCCGACATCAGAAGGCCGTGAGCCCCGGCTTCCCACCGGCTTACCACCCCATCCCGAACACCCCCACATTGACCCACCCCCGCCCCAACCCCTAAAATCCATGCCCCGGCCGGAATAGCTCAGTTGGTAGAGCGCGTCATTCGTAATGATGAGGTCGTAGGTTCGATTCCTATTTCCGGCACCAGTTGTGACAAAGCCCCGCTTCGGCGGGGCTTTGTTTTTGCGGTGTCTCGCCGGGGGAGACGCGGGGCCGATACAGTAGCCGCCTGATCGTCATCCGCTGGAACCCCGTGGCCAAGACCTCCTCCAAAGCCCGTACCGCCTTTGTCTGCGGTGAATGCGGCGCCGAACACAGCAAATGGCAGGGCCAGTGCGCCGACTGCGGGGCGTGGAACTCGCTGAGCGAGATCGTGCTGGAACCGGCCGCCGCCACGCCCGCCGCCCGCCGCAGCGGCTGGGCCGGCAAGGCCGAAGCCCCCAAGATCACCGCCCTCAAAGACGTGCGCCACAGCGAAGAGGCGCGCGTGACCACCGGCATCGGCGAATTCGACCGCGTGCTGGGTGGCGGCCTGGTGGAAGGCGCCGTGGTGCTGGTGGGCGGCGACCCGGGCATCGGCAAATCCACCCTGCTGCTGCAGGCGGTGGCGAAGATGGCGGCCAACTTCCCGGCGCTGTACGTGACCGGCGAGGAATCGCTGGCCCAGGTCGCCGGCCGCGCCGTGCGCCTGGACCTGCCGCTGGACAACCTGCAGGCGCTGGCCGAGACGGGCATCGAGACCATCCTGCAGCACGCCTCGGTGGCGCGGCCGAAACTGATCGTCGCCGATTCCGTGCAGACCCTGTGGACCGAATCGCTGACCGCCGCGCCCGGCTCGGTCAGCCAGGTGCGCGAGAGCGCCGCCCGGCTGGTGCGCTACGCCAAGGAGACCGGCACGGCCGTGTTCCTGGTGGGCCACGTGACCAAGGAGGGCGGCATTGCCGGCCCGCGCGTGCTGGAGCACATGGTGGATGCGGTGCTGTATTTCGAAGGCGAGAGCGGCAGCCGCTTCCGCGTGCTGCGCGCGTTCAAGAACCGCTTCGGTGCGGTGAACGAACTGGGCGTGTTCGCGATGGGCGAAAAGGGGCTGAAGGAAGTCCCCAACCCGTCGGCGATCTTCCTGTCCGGCGGCAGCACGCAACAGCCCGGCAGTTGCGTGCTGGTCACCCGCGAGGGCACGCGCCCGCTGATGGTGGAAGTGCAGGCGCTGGTGGACAGCTCGCCGCTGTCCAACCCGCGCCGCGTGGCGGTGGGCCTGGAGCAGAACCGCCTGGCCATGCTGCTGGCCGTGCTGCACCGGCATGGCGGCGTGGTGGTGGGCGACCAGGACGTGTTCGTGAATGTCGTCGGCGGCATCCGCGTGCAGGAAACCGCGGCCGACCTGCCGGTGCTGCTGGCGGTGCTGTCCTCGCTGCGCGACCGCCCGCTGGCCGAGAAGACCGTGGCCTTCGGCGAAGTGGGCCTGTCCGGCGAGATCCGCCCCGTGCCCAACGGCGAGGAGCGCCTGCGCGAAGCGGCCACGCACGGCTTCAAGCGCGCCATCGTGCCGAAAGGCAACGCGCCGAAGTCGGGCATGTTCAAAGGGTTGGACGTGGTGCCGGTGGAGCGGCTGTCGCAGGCGCTGGAGGCGGCGGCGGAGTAGGGCGGGTTGTTGGGAGCGACTGTAGGAGCGACGTAAGTCGCGACCGCACGGCCGGCGCACGCGATGGCCTTCAATGGAGATTCGACCTCGCGGTCGCGACTTACGTCGCTCCTACAGAGGCATCAAGGCACTACGCCCGCCGCAACACCATCTCGTACACGAACGTGCTGCCGAAGAACGCCAGCAGCAGCAGGGCCATGGCGGTCAGGGTCCAGTGCACCGCTTTCGACCCGCGCCAGCCGTAGCGCCAGCGCCCCATCAGCAGCGCGCCGAAGGTCAGCCAGGACAGCACGCTCAGCACGGTCTTGTGCGCCAGGCGCTGGGCCAGGAAATCCTGCACGAACAGCACACCGGTCAACAGCGTGGCGGTCAGCAGGATGAAGCCGACCAGGATCGTGCGGAACAGCAGTTCCTCCAGCTCGGTGAGCGGCGGCAGTGCGCGCAGCCACACGTGGAATTCGCGACGGCGCAGGGCACGTTCCTGCACCCACAGCATCACCGCCAGCAGCGCGGCGATGGCCAGCGTGGCGTAGGCCAGCAGCGCCAGCCACGCATGCAGCTGCACGCGCCAGTCCAGGCCATCGGCGGGCTTGTGGCCGTTCAGGTGGTAGGTGAGCAGCAGCGCGGCCGCCAGCGGGAAGGCGATGACGCCCAGCGCCGCCATGCGCCCCTGCGCACCGACCAGCGTGGTGATGGCGGCCATGCCCAGCGTGACCAGCGACAGCGCGGCGAAGAAATGCATGTCCGGCCCGCCGGCGGTCTGCCAGGCCACCTGCAGGTGGTAGGCGCCATGCAGCAGCACCGCCGCCAGCGCCGGCCACAGCCAGTGGCGCTGCGCGTCCACCTGGTCCTGCACGACGGCACGGACCAGCAGGGCGGTGGCCAGCAGATAGAGCGCGACGGCGATGAGAACGATTGTCATCAGGGAAGTGTCGCATATCGGCCGACCCCTTCAAGGGGAGGCCGGTGGGGCGGGCTATAATCCCGCTCCGCTTTCACCTGCCGTGCCCCCTCCATGTTCGAATCCCTGACCCAGCGACTCTCCGGCACCATCGAACGCCTGCGTGGCCGTGGCCGCCTGAGCGAGGAAAACATCCGCGAAGCCACCCGCGAGGTGCGCATCGCGCTGCTGGAAGCCGACGTGGCGCTGCCGGTGGTGCAGGCGCTGATCGAGCGCATCAAGGTGCGCGCGGTCGGCCAGGAAGTCCTCAAGTCGCTGACCCCCGGCCAGGCGCTGATCAAGATCGTCCGCGATGAGCTGACCGCGGTGATGGGGTCGCAGGCCACCGACCTGAACCTCAACGTGCCCGCACCCGCTGTCATCCTGATGGCGGGCCTGCAGGGCGCCGGCAAGACCACCACCGTCGGCAAGCTGGCCAAGCACCTGCGCGAGAAGCGCAAGAAGAAGGTGATGGTGGTCAGCGCGGACGTCTACCGCCCGGCCGCCATCGAGCAGCTGAAGACGCTGGCCCAGCAGGTGGACGTGCTGTTCTTCCCGTCCGATGCCGAGCAGAAGCCCGAAGCCATCGTCCGCGCCGCCATCGACGATGCGAAGAAGTCCTTCGTCGACGTGCTGATCGTCGATACCGCCGGCCGCCTGGCGATCGACGAAGCGATGATGGCCGAGATCAAGGGCCTGCACGCGGCGGTGAAGCCGGTGGAGACGCTGTTCGTCGTGGACGCGATGACCGGCCAGGATGCCGCCAACACCGCCAAGGCCTTCAGCGAAGCCTTGCCGCTGACCGGCGTGGTGCTGACCAAGACCGACGGCGATGCGCGCGGTGGCGCGGCGCTGTCGGTGCGCTATATCACCGGCAAGCCGATCAAGTTCATCGGCGTGGGCGAAAAGCCCGACGGCCTGGATGTATTCCACCCGGAACGCGTGGCCAACCGCATCCTCGACATGGGCGACGTGCTGTCGCTGGTCGAGCAGGTGGAGCAGAGCGTCGACCGCGAGAAGGCCGAGAAGCTGGCCGCGAAGGTCATCAAGGGCAAGAAGTTCGACCTGAACGACATGCGCGACCAGCTGGAACAGATGCAGAACATGGGCGGCATCAGCGGCCTGATGGACAAGCTGCCGGGCATGGGACAGATTCCCGAGCACGTGAAGCAGCAGGTGCAGCAGGGCAAGGAAGTGCCGCGCATGATCGCCATCATCGGTTCGATGACGAAGAAGGAACGCCGCAACCCGGCGCTGCTAAACGGCTCGCGCCGCGCCCGCATCGCGCGCGGTTCCGGCACCACGCCCGCCGACGTCAACAAGCTGATGAAGCAGTACCAGCAGATGGAAAAGATGATGGGCAAGCTGGCCGGCGGCGGCATGAAAGGCCTGATGCGCGGCATGAAGGGCATGATGGGTGCCCGCGGCGGCATGCCGTTCCGTTGAGGCTTTCTGCCTGTCGTGGGAGCGACGCAAGTCGCGATCGCGAGAACGAAAGCACCCCGAGATATGTTGGCATGCGGTCGCGACTGACGTCGCTCCTGCAAGGGAATCAGAAGGCGTCCGCATGACCTCGGCTTTCCTCAACGGCAAACCCGCCACCGCCGACGACCTGCGCGCATTGGCGTTGGCCAACTATGGCCATTTCACTTCGATGCAGGTGCGCGATGGCGCGGTGCAGGGACGCGCGTTGCACGTAGAACGTCTGGAAGAAGCCACGCTCGCCCTGTTCGGCAGCGGGCTGGATGGCGACGATGCATTGAAGCAGGCCGCGCAGGTGATGGGGCAGGCCGGCCTGCGCGATGCGTCGGTGCGCATCACCGTGTTCTCCACGCGGTTCGACTACCGCGATCCTGCGCGGAGCGTCACCCCCGACGTGCTGGTGTCGCTGGCGCCACCGTCACCGCCGGACAAGCCCGAGCTGCGGGTGAAGTCCTATCCGTTCGTGCGTCCCTTGCCGCAGTACAAGCACGTGGGGACCTTCCCGCTGTTCCACTACCGCCGCCAGGCGGTGGCGGACGGGTACGACGACGCACTGTTCGTCGATCCGGCCGGGCAGGTGGTCGAGGGGTCGATCTGGAACCTGGGCCTGTGGGATGGAAAAACAGTGGCCTGGCCCGAGGGGCCGGCATTGCGCGGCACGGCTGAGCGGTTGCTGCGACAGGCGCTGGAAGAGGTGGGCGTCCCGCAGCGGTGCGGGCCTATCCCGCTGGCCGAGTTGGGCCGCTACCGGGCGGGATTCGCCTGCAATGCCAGCGGCCTGCAGCCGGTCACCGCCGTGGATGGTGTCGCACTGGGTGCTGATACCGCGCTGATGGCGCGCCTGCAGGCCGCGCTGGATCGCCATCCGTGGCAGTCGCTGGGCTGATTCCCGGGCAAGGCAGGGGGGTGGGTTTTCCTGTCGCTTTCAATGGCTTAGAATAGCGGGCTTACCTCGCCATTCTGGCGACTGGGCAACACTGGAAAACACCATGGTCAAGATCCGTCTCACCCGCGGCGGCGCGAAGAAGCGCCCCTTCTACCACATCATCGTCACCGACTCGCGCAGCGCGCGTGACGGTCGCAACATCGAGCGCGTGGGTTACTACAACCCCGTCGCCGCCGGCAACGAAAAGCGCATCGAGCTGGACATCGCCCGCATCGACCATTGGGTCGGCAACGGCGCGCAGCTGACCGAGAAGGTCCGCAACCTGTACAAGGAAGCGTCCAAGTCCGCCCCGGCGGCCTGAGTGACGCGGCCGCGCCTCCGGCGCGGCCCCTCGTTCGCATGAACACCGAGCGCCCACCGACCCCGCAGAAAATGATTCTGCTGGGAAGGCTTCTGGGCGCTTTTGGTGTGCGCGGCCAGATCAAGATCGAATCCTGGACCGAGCCGCGCGACGCCATCTTCCGCTACCAGCCGTGGACGCTGCGCGACGCCAGCGGCGCCGAACGCGAATTCTCCGGCGCACGTGGCAAGGCCTCGGGCAAGCACCTGGTAGCCACGCTGCCGGGCGTGGAAGACCGCGATGAGGTGGAAGCCATGCGCGGGCTGGAGATCTTCGTCCCGCGGTCGGCCTTGCCGCCGCCGAGTGCCGGGGAGTTCTACTGGGTCGACCTGGAAGGCCTGCGCGTGGTCAATGCGGACGGGACCGATTTCGGTACCGTCTCGCACCTGTTTTCCACGGGCGCCAACGACGTGCTGGTCGCGCGTGGTGATCGCGAGCGACTGATTCCGTTCGTCGAACCGGAGTATGTGCGCGCGGTGGATTTCGATGCCGGCGTGGTCACGGTGGACTGGGATCCCGAGTTCTGACGGCGAGGGCGGCCTGCTAGCCCGCGCGGCAAACCGGGCCTCCACCCTTTACTCTTCGCCCATGCGCATCGACGTACTGACCCTGTTCCCCGAGTTCATCGCCCAGGCCGCCGCCGTTGGCGTGGTGGGCCGTGCACAGGAGCGGGGACTGCTGGCCTTGCAGGGCTGGAATCCGCGCGACTACGCCGCCGGCGGCTACCGTCGAGTGGACGACCGCCCTTTCGGGGGCGGGCCCGGCATGGTGATGATGATCGAGCCCTTGCAGGCTTGCCTGTCTGCGGCGCGGGCGGCTGATCCCGCGCCGGCCCCGGTCATCTACCTGAGTCCGCAGGGGCGGCCGTTGACGCAGAAGATCGTGCGCGAGCTGGCCGCGCAGCCCCGCCTGATCCTGCTGTGCGGGCGCTACGAGGGGGTGGACGAGCGCTTCCTGGCCGCCGAAGTGGACCAGGAGATCTCCATCGGCGACTACGTGCTGACCGGCGGCGAACTGGCCGCGGCCGTGCTGATCGATGCGGTCGCCCGCCTGCAGGACGGGGCGTTGAACGACGCCGATTCGGCGGTGCAGGACAGTTTCGAAGGTGACGGCCTCTTGGACTGCCCGCACTACACCCAGCCCAGCGTCCACCCGCTGGGCGAGGTACCGGCCGTGTTGCGGTCCGGGGACCACGCCGCCATCGCCCGCTGGCGGCGGCAGCAGTCACTGGGTCGCACCTGGCTGCGCCGGCCCGACCTGCTGGACGAAAGCCGCCTCTCCAAGGCCGACCGCGCCCTGCTGGAGGCCTTCCGCCAGGCCCGGGCCACCCGGGAAGAGGGCGGGCAGGGCCAGCCCTAGCCACACGGGGCCGGAATCGGCTAGAATGCGCGACCCTTGGGCGGTTCACGCCTGCGGACCCCATAACAATATCGTGCAGCGCAATCCGGCGACTGCATCAGTTTCCGTTGTCGCAAGACACAGCCACGCCTAAAAGTATCGGTGCCAACATGAGCAAGCTCCTCCAGGAATTCGAAGCCTCCCAGATCCAGCGCGAGCTGCCCGCGTTCGGCCCCGGCGACACCGTCGTCGTCAACGTCAAGGTGAAGGAAGGCAACCGTGAACGCGTGCAGGCGTACGAAGGCGTGGTCATCGCCAAGAAGAACGCCGGCCTGAACTCCGCCTTCACCGTGCGCAAGATCTCGCACGGCTATGGCGTCGAGCGCGTGTTCCAGACCCACAGCGCCACCATCGACTCGGTCGAAGTGAAGCGCCGCGGCAAGGTCCGCGCCGGGAAGCTGTACTACCTGCGTGACCTGGAAGGCAAGGCTGCCCGCATCAAGGAAGACCTGGCCGCCAACGCCGCCGCCAAGCAGGCCCGCCTGGCTGCCGCCGCCGCTGCAGAATAAACAGCGCCCAATGCGTTGTCCGGACGGCCACCTTCGGGTGGCCGTCTGCGTTTGTGCCGCCCTATTCGCGCGACACACGAGTCCGTGGTGCGTGGGGGTGGTGAACGGGCTTCCGCGGCCCCATCCATGACGAAGACTGATGCAGACGCTTTTCAGGAACACGATGATCGAAACCGCTCCCTCCTCTGCTTCCCTCCGGCTTGATGTCTGGCTGTGGGCCGCGCGCTTCTTCAAGACGCGCAGCCTGGCCAAGCACGCGGTGGAAACCGGCAAGGTCGAGATCGGAGGCCAGCGCGCCAAGCCATCGCGGTCCGTGCGCGTGGGTGATGCGTTGGTCATCGCGCGCGGCGAAGAGCGTTACGAGATCACCGTGCTGGGGTTGAGCGAGCAGCGTGGACCGGCCGCCGCGGCGCAGACGTTGTACGCCGAATCGGAAGCATCGCGGCAGGCGCGTGAGGCACGGCTGGCGGCGCGGCGGGCGGAGCGCGCAGGCTACCAGGCGCCGGAAACCCGTCCGGACAAGCGTGCGCGCCGGCTGATCCGCGCACTGGGCGATATCGACGCGATGTGATCGGCTGGCGGCGATGATGCCGGCATTCCTGCCGTACCGCCGCAGTTGAAAGCGATCTGGCCGGGTAACGCGAGCGATCCGCGCCGCTGCCACGATTGCGCAGCAAGGGCGCAACGAAAAGAGGCGCCCGCAGGCGCCTCTCCATATCGATGATCGTGCTGGCCTCAGCGGCCGCCGCCGAACATGCCGCTGCCGATCTTGAGGATGTCGCCCAACCCCAGCTGGCCATCGCCATCCTGGTCCAGCACCGCACCCATCAGGCCGCCACCCAGGCCGCCCTGTTGCTGGGCAACCTGGCGCTCCTGGCCCAGGACCTGGCTCAGGGCGCCGGGATTGGCGTTGCCCTGGCCCAAAAAGCGTTGTGCGAGGAACGACAGCACGATGGGGGCGAGGATCTTCATCAGCATCGCCGACTTGTCGCCGCCAAGGCCGGTAGCCTGTCCCAGGCTGGCTTCCGCACGCGGCTGTGCGCCGCCGAAGATGTGTCCCAGGATGGCGGCACCATCGGTCTGCCGGCTGGGGGCCGAGCCTCCGCCCAGCACCGCACCCAGCACACTGCCCAGGTCCAGCCCGGCGTGATCCTTCTGCAACGCGCCGAACAGGGCTTCCGCGCCTTGTGGCTGCGCCGCGTTCTTGCCCAGCGCACCCAGCAGCAGCGGCAGGGCCGCGGCCACCGCGCCGGAGGTCTGCATCTGCCCGATGCCAAGCTGCTGCGAGACCTGCTGCAACGGTGCACCCTGCAACTTGGTGAAGAGTTCTTCCGCGAGTGACTGGTTGCTCATCGTATGCCGTCCTCCTGGACGTAGGTGAAAGTGCGCGCATGATGCTAGCGCCTTTCCACCGCATTCCCGACTCACATTGGAGCAGGGCCGACCAGCGGCCGACGCAGGCATGCCTCGGTGCGGAGAACGCTGCACGCGTCATCGCCGGACCACTGCACAACGCTCGCCCTGGCCGGGAATGATCCAGGCCAGGGCAATGCACCCCGTCCACTCCTGCGCGCGGGCTCAGGCCGCCTTGTCGAAGCGGTCCAGGTTCATCACCTTGCCCCACGCGGCAACGAAATCCTGCACGAACTTCTCCTTCGCGTCGGCACTTGCATAGACTTCGGACAGCGCACGCAGCACGGAGTTGGAACCGAACACCAGGTCCACGCGCGTGCCGGTCCAGCGCGGCGCGCCGGTCTTGCGATCACGGCCCTCGTAGCCATTCGCGCCAGTCGCCTTCCACTCCGTGCCCATGTCGAGCAGGTTCACGAAGAAGTCGTTGCTCAACACGCCTGGGCGATCGGTGAACACGCCGTGCTTGCCGCCGTCCGCATTCGCACCGAGCACGCGCAGCCCACCGACCAGCACGGTCATCTCCGGCGCGGTCAGCGTCAGCAGCTGCGCCTTGTCCACCAGCAGGTGTTCGGCCGGTACCGTCGAACGAGCCTTGAGGTAATTGCGGAAACCGTCGGCAAAAGGTTCCAGCACCGCGAACGATTCGACGTCGGTCTGGTCCTGGCGCGCGTCGGCACGTCCAGGCACGAAGGGCACGCTCACGTCGACGCCCGCTGCCTTCGCTGCCTGTTCAACGCCGACGCCGCCCGCCAGCACGATCAGGTCCGCCAGCGAAATCTTCTTGCCGCCGGTCGCGTCCAGGTTGAACTCCATCTGCACGCGCTCCAGCGCCTTCAACACTTTCGCCAGCTGCGCGGGCTGGTTCACCGCCCAGTCCTTCTGCGGGGTCAGGCGGATACGCGCACCGTTGGCGCCGCCGCGTTTGTCGCCGCCGCGGAACGTGGAGGCCGATGCCCATGCAGTGGACACCAGTTCGGAGACCGACAGGCCGGATGCCGCGATCTTCGCCTTCAAGGCCTCGATGTCGGCGGCCTCCACCAGCGCATGGTCGACGGCGGGGATCGGGTCCTGCCATACCAGCTCTTCCTTCGGCACTTCCGGGCCGAGGTAGCGCGCGCGCGGTCCCATGTCGCGATGGGTCAGCTTGAACCACGCGCGCGCGAAGGCATCCGCGAACGACTGCGGGTTCTCCAGGAAGCGTTTGGAGATTGGGCCGTAGATGGGGTCGAAGCGCAGCGAGAGGTCGGTGGTGAGCATCTTGACGCGCTGCTTCCTGCTCTTGTCGTGCGCCAACGGCACGTCTTCGGGCGCGTCCTTGGCGACCCACTGGTGGGCACCGGCAGGCGACTTCTCCAGTTCCCACTCGAAGCCGAACAGGTTCTCGAAGAACTTGTTGCTCCACAGCGTCGGCGTCTGCGTCCAGGTGACCTCGATGCCGGAGGTGATCGTGTCGCCTCCCTTGCCGCTACCGAACTTGTTGTGCCAGCCGAAGCCCTGCGCCTCGAGTTCCTCCGCTTCCGGCTCGGCGCCCACGTTGTCGGCCGGGCCGGCACCGTGGGTCTTGCCGAAGGTGTGGCCACCGGCGATCAGCGCGACGGTTTCCTCGTCGTCCATCGCCATGCGGGCGAAGGTGTCGCGGATGTCCTTGGCGGCGAGCAGCGGATCCGGGTTGCCGTCCGGGCCTTCCGGATTGACGTAGATCAGGCCCATCTGCACGGCGGCCAGCGGGTTTTCCAGCCGGCGCGAGTGCACGTCGCCATCGGCCGTATCGTCCGACACCAGCACGCCTTCATCGGCGGGCTTGTCGACCCCTGGCGATCCATGCGCATAGCGGATGTCGCCGCCGAGCCAGGTGGTCTCGCGGCCCCAGTACACGTCGTTGTCCGGTTCCCAGACATCCTCGCGGCCGCCACCGAAACCGAACGTGCGGAAGCCCATCGTTTCCAGCGCCACGTTGCCGGCCAGGATCATCAGGTCGGCCCAGGAAATCTGTTGGCCGTACTTCTGCTTGATCGGCCACAGCAGCCGGCGTGCCTTGTCCAGGCTCACGTTGTCCGGCCAGCTGTTGAGGGGGGCGAAGCGCTGTTGACCACGACCGCCGCCACCGCGCCCATCCTGGATGCGGTACGTGCCCGCGCTGTGCCACGCCATGCGGATGAAAAGGCCGCCGTAGTGGCCGAAGTCGGCGGGCCACCAGTCCTGCGAATCGGTCATGACGTCGCGCAGGTCCTTCTTGAGCGCGTGGTAGTCGAGCTTCTTGAACGCTTCGGCATAGCTGAAGCTGCCATCGAGCGGATTGGACTTGGACGAATGCTGGTTCAGCAGGTCCAGCCGCAGTTGCTGGGGCCACCAGTCGCGATTGGTGGTGCCGCCGCCGGCGGTCTGGTGGAACGGGCACTTGGCTTCGGTCGTCATGGGTTTCCTTCCTCTGGACAGCGGGTGGGTTGTACGAATGGAGTCGTGCGGGACGCGGATATCCGCGTGCCAGGTGGTATTCGACGTTACTCAGAGATGACGCGGGAAGGACACGCGGTCATGGCGCGGTGCGGGGTCGTCGGTTCTCGGGTATGAGGTGCGGCCATCGTGGCGCCGGCAGGCTTGTACATGGCTTACGTCCTCGTGGGCGTTGGCGGATGACGACCAGACTAGGCAACGCAAACGATCAATGAAAATCGTTTGTGGCGAACACTTCGATAGCACGCAGCTATGGTGCAGTGCGGCGCGAGGGGTTCACGCGCCCACAACAATACCGCGCCGCTGTTACACGGATGTTGTCTGCGATTGCGCGATGTCGCGGCCGCGCAGCGTGCGCGACCGCGGTGCTGTCAGAGCAGCGACTTGAGGCGATAGAGCGCTTCCAGCGCCTGCTTGGGGGTCAGCTCGTCCGGGTCGATCGCCGCCAGCGCTTCCTGCGCGGCCGACGGTGCCGGTGCGAACAGCCCGAACTGCTGCGGTGCGTCCAGCGCCTGCGGCGCCATCCCGGAAGCATGGCTTTCGTGGCCACGCTGTTCCAGTTCTGCCAGGCGACGCCGCGCCTGCTGCACGGTCGTCCGCGGCAGCCCCGCCAGCGCCGCCACCTGCAGGCCGAAGCTGCGATCCGCCGGGCCGTCCTTCACCGCATGCATGAAGACCAGCGTGTCACCGCGCTCCTTGTCGTGGTGCTCCACGGCGTCGAGGTGCACGTTGGCGATGCCGCTGCCGGGTTCGGCCAGCGCCGTGAGTTCGAAGTAGTGCGTCGCGAACAGCGTGTAGCAGCGGTTGGTCGCCGCGAGGTGGCGTGCGACGGCATCGGCCAGAGCCAGGCCATCGTAGGTCGAGGTACCGCGGCCGATCTCGTCCATCAGCACCAGCGACTGCGCGGTGGCGTGATGCAGGATGTAGCTGGTCTCGGCCATTTCCACCATGAAGGTGGACTGCCCGCGGGCCAGGTCGTCACCGGCGCCGATGCGGGTCAGGATGCGGTCGATGGGGCCGATGCGCGCGCGGCTGGCCGGCACGAAGCTGCCGATGTGCGCCAGCAGCACGATCAACGCGTTCTGTCGCATGTAGGTGCTCTTGCCGCCCATGTTGGGGCCGGTGATCACCAGCATGCGGCGGCCGTCTTCGCGGACGTCGCCATCGAGGTGCAGGTCGTTGGGTTCGAACGGTTCCTGCCGCACGGCTTCGACCACCGGGTGGCGACCGCGGTCGATGTGCAGGCCGGCTTCGGCAAGCAGTTCCGGCTGCGACCAGTCCAGGGCCTGCGCGCGCTCGGCGAAGCAGGCCAGCACATCCAGCTCGCTGAGGGCGGCGGCGCAGCGCTTCAGCGGTTCGAGATGCGCGTTCAACGTGTCCAGCAGGCCTTCGTAGAGCAGCTTCTCGCGCGACAGCGAGCGCTCGCGTGCCGACAGCACTTTGTCCTCGAAATTCTTCAGCTCTTCGGTGATGTACCGCTCGGCGCCGGTGAGGGTCTGCCGGCGGGTGTAGTGCACCGGGGCACGGTCGGCCTGGCCCTTGCTGATCTCGATGTAATAACCGTGGACGCGGTTGTAGCCCACCTTGAGCGTGGCGATGCCGCTGCTTTCGCGCTCGCGCGCTTCCAGGTCGATCAGGAACTGGTCCGCATGCGTGCTGAGCCGGCGCAGTTCGTCCAGTTCGGCGTCGAAGCCGTCTGCAAGCACGCCGCCATCGCTCAGCTTGAGCGGTGGCTGCGGGGCCACGGCAGCCACCAGCAGGGCCGTGGTGTCGGCGTGTTCACCCAGTTCGGCGCCCAGCGACTGCAGCCGCGGCGCGTCCAGGGGTGCGAGCACGTCGCGCACCCGCGGCAACATGGCCAATCCATCGCGCAGCGTGGACAGGTCGCGGGGACGCGCCGAGCGCAATGCCACGCGGGTGAGGATGCGTTCCACGTCGCCCAGGGCACGGAAGCGTTCCCGCAAGGTATCGCCGCCGCCCGATTCGATCAGCGTGGCCACGGCCTGGTGGCGCTCGGCCAGCACGCGCTGGCTGCGCAGTGGCCGGTGCAGCCAGCGGCGCAGCAGCCGCCCCCCCATCGGCGTGATGGTGGAATCCAGCACGCCGAGCAGGGTGTGGCGGGTATCGCCATCGACGCGCGTGTCCAGCTCCAGGTGGCGGCGCGTCGCGGCGTTCATCGCGATGGCGTCGCCCGCCGACTCCACCGCGATGGCGGTCAGGTGGGGCAGCCGCTGCTTCTGGGTCTCTTCCACATACCCGAGCAGGGCGCCTGCGGCGGCGGTGGCCAGTGGCTTGTCGTCGATGCCGAAGCCGGTGAGGTCATGCAGGCCGAAGAACTGCAGCAACTGGCGGCGGCCGCTGTCGGGATCGAACAGCCAGGGCGCGCGCCGGCGGATGCCGGTGCGCTGTTGCAGGAACACGGGCCAGCCTTCCTCGTCGGGGAGCAGCAGCTCGGCGGGTTCCAGGCGGGAGAGTTCGGCCTCCAGCGCATCGTCGCTGTCGACTTCGTTGACCAGGAAGCGGCCCCCGGCCAGGTCGGCCCAGGCCAGCCCGTAGCCGCTGCGGCCGCGGGCGACCGTCATCAGCAGGGTGTCACGGCGCTCGTTGAGCAGCGCTTCGTCGGTGACCGTGCCGGGAGTGACGATGCGGACGACCTTGCGTTCGACGAGACCCTTGGCGAGGGCCGGGTCACCGATCTGTTCGCAGATGGCGACCGATTCGCCCAGCGCCACCAGGCGGGCCAGGTAGCCTTCGTAGGCGTGCACCGGGACGCCGGCCATCGGGATCGGTGCGCCGCCCGAACTGCCGCGCTGGGTCAGGGTGATGTCCAGCAGTCGCGCCGCCTTGCGGGCATCGTCATAGAACAGTTCGTAGAAATCCCCCATCCGGAAGAACAGCAGGAGGTCCGGGTACTCCGCCTTGGCGGCGAAGAACTGCTTCATCAGGGGGGTGTGTTCCGACTTGTCTTTGCTCACGAGGCCAGCGCGGGTGGGGTAGGGCAAAAGGACGCTGATTGTACCGGTGGCGCCGCGCATGCGCGGGAGGACGCCTGCCACCGATCCCTGCGGGAAGATTTTTCTGCACCCCTGGGAATGTGCGTGCCCTGCGTCGACGGCACGGCCCGCGGGGTTCGGCAGTTGTGACACCTGTTCGTAACCGATGAGGCAGTCGCGGAATCGCGGTCCGTGCGCAACGTGGCGGCCGGGTGCGCGGAGTAATCGTGATTCCGCACGACCGTGCGGAAAAACAGCCTGTTTTCCGTGCCAAAGCAATGACCTGCGTATCGACGCAGTGCAGAATGCCGTTCTGTGAAGCGGGTGTTAATTTCGGTTGGACGCAAGGGGAGTTGCGTACTCATTGGCGGCAGCGCCGCCCATTCGACATCGCCGTACTTAGAAGCACCATTCGTCAGAACATGACCCTTGGGAGGGGAGAACATGGTCACTGCAAAGCCCAGGCACAAAGCACTCACGCTGGCGGTCTTCACCGCACTGTGCGCCACCTCGCACGCCAACGCACAGCAGGCGCAGGAGGAAGAAGCCACCACGCTGGCCACCATGACGGTAACCGCGCAGAAGCGCGAGGAAGCCGCGCAGGACGTGCCGATTTCGGTGACCGCGATTTCCGAGCAGCTGCTGCAGGACACCGGCGTGCGCGACATCAAGGACCTGCAGGTCCTGGTGCCCGGCATGACCGTGACCAGCACGCAGAGCGAAGCCATCACCACCGCACGCATCCGCGGCATCGGCACGGTGGGCGACAACGTCGGCCTGGAGTCCTCGGTCGGCGTGGTGATCGATGGCGTGTACCGTCCGCGCAACAGCGTCGGCTTCGGTGACCTCGGCCAGCTGGAACGCATCGAAGTGCTGAAGGGGCCGCAGGGCACCGTGTTCGGCAAGAACACGTCGGCCGGCGTGATCAACGTGGTGACCCGTCGCCCCAGCTATACGCAGAGTGCCGAAGGCGAAGTCACCGTCAGCAACTATGGCGGCCTGGGTGTGTCCGGCAGCTACAACGACGCGCTGGGCGAAGTGGGTGCGTTCAACATCTATGCGGCCAAGCGCAAGCGCGACGGCTGGATGGATGTGCGCACCGGCAACGGTCCGCGCCGGGAAAAAGACGATTACGACCAGGATTTCCATACCCTGCGCGGCAAGCTGCTGCTGGAACCGTCGGAGAACCTGGACATCATGCTGTCCGCCGACTTCACCAGCCGTGACGAGAACTGCTGCACGGCGGTGCAGACCACGGTGGGCGCGACCGCCCCGGTGATCACCGCCGTTTCCGGTGGCGGTGGCCAGGCCATCGCCGCGCCGGGCGACGATCCGTTCGACCGCGTGGCCTACAGCAACCGCCCCACGTCGCAGAACATCGAAGACAAGGGCGTCGCCCTGGAGGTCAACTGGGATCTCACTGGCCTGGGCGGCGCCACGCTCACGTCGATCACGGCGAACCGCGAGTGGCAGGCCATCAACGGCCTGGACTACGACTTCACCACGGCCGACATCCTGTACCGCAATCCCGACGAGGACGAATCCTTCACCGGGTTCGAAACCTTCAGCCAGGAATTCCGCCTGACCGGCGCGACCGATCGGCTGGACTGGATGGTGGGTGCCTTCTACTCCGACGAGGACCTGAACCGCACCGAGACCTACCGCATGGGGCCGGCGTACGAACCCTACCTTTCCTCGCTGGTCGGCAACCAGGTGCTGGGCGCACTGGCCCAGCAGCTGGCGCCGTTCGGCCTGACGGTGAACACCGCCAACCCGGCGATCTTCCTGTCGCAGGTGAGCGGGCAGCCGTACGGCACCAACTTCGCCGGCCTGGGCGCGCTTGATCGCTACCAGCAGAACGCGAAGAGCCTGGCGTTGTTCACCAACAATACCTGGCACGCGACCGACGCGCTGGACCTGACCCTGGGCCTGCGTTACACCCGCGAAGAGAAGGAACTCAGTTCCGTCTACAGCAATCCGAACGGCAGCGTGGGCTGCGCAGCCACCCTGGCCAATCCCGCTGCACGCGTCGGTGGTGCCCTGGCAGCACGCATCCCCGGCTTCGGTGCGTTGCCGGCGAACGTGCGCGCGCAGATCATCGGCGCCACCGCGCCGCAGGTGGCCGGCTTCATGTGCCTGCCCTGGGCCAATGCGCTGCACAACGGACGCTCCACGATGCAGGAGAGCGAGGAGAAGGAATGGTCCGGCACGCTGAAGGCGGCCTACCGCTGGAACGAGAGCGTGATGACCTATGCCTCGGCCGCGCGTGGCTACAAGGGCGGCGGTTTCAACCTGGATCGCGTGCAGTCCTCGACGGGCCTGTCCAGCGGGGGCGCCGGCATCACGCCGGTCAACGACACCTCGTTCCCGGGTGAGTTCGTTGACAGCTACGAGCTGGGCGCCAAGACCACCTGGGCCGACGGCAACCTGCTGCTGAATGCCACGCTGTTCCACCAGAAGTACGAAGACTTCCAGCTCAACAGCTTCCTTGGCACCAGCTTCGTGGTCCGCTCGATCCCGGAAGTGGTGTCGCAGGGCCTGGATGCGGAAATCATGTGGCAGCCGAAGGCCGTGCGCGGCCTGATGCTGCAGGGCGGCCTGATGTACGCCGACACGCAGTATGGCGACAACATCCCGGGTGCCGACTTCGTCGCGCCGACCGGCCAGCTGTACAAGCTGCCGGGTGGCCAGATGAGCTTCGCGCCCAAGTGGTCGGGCTCGGCGTCGGTCACCTACGAATGGGACTTCGGCAACCTGATGGGTCGCTTCAACTTCGGCGCCAAGTACATGTCCGAATACAACACCGGTTCGGACCTGGACGTGGAGAAGATGCAGGACGCCTACACGGTGGCCAATGCGCGGTTCGGCATCGGCGCTCAGGACCAGAAGTGGATGCTGGAGGTGTGGAGCACCAACCTGTTCGACGAGGATTACGTGCAGGTCGGCTTCGACGGCCCGCTGCAGGCCGTCGGCACGCCGCAACCGAACGATCCGCTGAATACCTACAACGCGTTCCTGGGCGCACCGCGCATGTACGGCGTGACCCTGCGCGTACGCTACTGATCCTGTCGCACGTACGTTCTTGCTGAATCGACGGCCCGCCTCCTGGCGGGCCGTCTTGTTTCGGCGACGCGACAGCCCCGCGGAAATCGGCTACAACACGCGGACCCCACGCAGAAGCTCCCCGGCGATGTCAGGACCCAGTGACGAACAACTCAGCCAGCTCGCCCACGCCCTGGGGGAGCGGCTCCGGCAGACGCGCGACCATCTGGTGACCGCGGAAAGCTGTACGGGTGGATGGATCGCCAAATGCGTCACCGACATCGCCGGCTCGTCCGACTGGTTCGATTGCGGCATGGCGGCCTACAGCTACGAGGCCAAGCAGGCCCTGCTGGGCGTGCGTCCGCAGACGCTTGAAACCCATGGCGCGGTCAGTCGCGAGACGGTCATCGAGATGGTTTCGGGCGCGCTGGTCAATTCCGGCGCGAGCGTGGCGGTGGCGGTCACCGGCATTGCCGGTCCGGGCGGCGGCAGCCCCGACAAGCCCGTGGGCACGGTCTGGATCGGCTGGAAGCGCCGGGGCGGCTACGCGCGCGCGGAGGTGTTCCATTTCGATGGCGACCGCGAAGCGGTGCGGCGGCAGACGGTGGCGTCCGCGCTGCGGGGGCTGGAGGCCCTGGTCGGCTGACGTCCGGCAAAGGCTTGCGATCCGTCATCGTTAGTAGTATTACTACTAACCATGGACCTGACCGATACCCAGCACGCCATCCTCGCCCTGATCGCCGAACGCCTTGAGGCGGAAGGCATGCCGCCTTCCCAGGCGGAGATCGCCCGCGCCTTCGGCTTCAAGGGCGTGCGCGCGGCGCAGTACCACCTGGAAGCGCTCGAAGAGGCCGGTGCCATCGAGCGGGTACCGGGCCGGGCGCGCGGCATCCGCCTGCTGAAGGCGCCGCTGCCGCCGCAGCCTGAGCTGTCGTTTCTCGCCTCGAATGACGATGGCCTGCGCCTGCCCGTGCTGGGCCAGGTGGCTGCCGGCGCACCCATCGGTGCGGATGCCGGCCATCACGACTATGTATTGCTCGATCGCACCTTCTTCGCCCCGGCGCCTGATTACCTGCTGAAGGTGAAGGGCGATTCGATGCGGGATGAAGGCATCTTCGACGGCGACCTGATCGGCGTGCATCGTACGCGTGACGCGCGTACGGGCCAGATCGTGGTCGCCCGCATCGATGATGCCATCACCGTCAAGCTGCTGAAGATCGGCAAGGACCGCATCCGCCTGCTGCCGCGCAATCCCGACTATGCCCCCATCGAAGTCCTGCCCGATCAGGAGTTCGCCATCGAAGGCCTGTATTGCGGGCTGGTGAGGCCGAACCGGTGATCACCGTCCGGCTCCTGCCGTTCCTGCCGAACGACAGCGCGGCATTCCCTGATAACCCGCATGCCCTTCCCCCGATGCCTGCCATGCAGGTACCGGGATTATTTTCATCCCACGCCTCCCAGTCGCAACCCGTGCGATGGACGGCGCCCACACTGGTCACCACTTGAGCACATCACCTAGGAAATCGACGATGGACGAGAACAAGAAGCGCGCACTTTCCGCGGCCCTGACCCAGATCGAACGCCAGTTCGGCAAGGGGTCGGTGATGCGCATGGGTGACCGGGTCATCGAACCCGTGGAAATCATCCCGACCGGTTCACTGATGCTGGACATCGCCCTGGGCATCGGCGGACTGCCGCGCGGCCGTGTCGTGGAAATCTACGGCCCCGAGTCTTCGGGCAAGACCACGCTGACGCTGCAGGCCATCGCCCAGTGCCAGAAGCAGGGCGGCACCGCCGCCTTCATCGACGCCGAGCACGCGCTGGACCCGATCTATGCCGCCAAGCTGGGCGTCAACGTGGACGACCTGCTGCTGTCCCAGCCGGATACCGGTGAGCAGGCGCTTGAAATCGCCGACATGCTCGTGCGTTCGGGCTCCATCGACATCGTGGTCATCGACTCCGTGGCGGCGCTGACCCCCAAGGCGGAAATCGAAGGCGAAATGGGCGACCAGCTGCCCGGCCTGCAGGCACGCCTGATGAGCCAGGCCTTGCGCAAGCTGACCGGCAACATCAAGCGCTCCAACACCACGGTCATCTTCATCAACCAGCTGCGCATGAAGATCGGCGTGATGATGCCCGGCCAGAGCCCGGAAGTGACCACCGGCGGCAACGCACTGAAGTTCTACGCCTCGGTGCGCCTGGACATCCGCCGCATCGGCGCCATCAAGAAGGGCGACGAGATCATCGGCAACCAGACCAAGATCAAGGTCGTCAAGAACAAGCTTGCGCCGCCGTTCAAGCAGGTCGTCACCGAGATCCTGTACGGCGAAGGCATCAGCCGCGAGGGCGAACTGATCGACATGGGCGTCGAGGCCAAGCTGGTCGAGAAAGCCGGCGCCTGGTACAGCTACGGCAGCGAACGCATCGGGCAGGGCAAGGACAACTCCCGCACGTTCCTGCGCGAGAACCCCCAGATTGCCGCCAAGCTCGAGGCGGAACTGCGCGAGAAGTTCCAGCCTGCCGAGGCCCAGCGCGACGAAGTCGCTGATGAGGTCGAAGAGTAACCAGCCCGGGGGCAAGGATGCCCTCAGGCAGGGGATGTCATGCGGATGGGTGAGCAACACGATCCAGATCGTCGTTCGCGTCGGCGCAAACCGGTTGAGCAGACCCCGGTGCAGCGCGCACTGGGGTTGTTGACCCGGCGCGAACATTCCCGCAAGGAGTTGTCCCGCAAGCTGTCAGCGCGCGGGGTGGAGCCGGCCGATGTGCGATCGGCCGTGGAGCGGTTGGCGGGAGAAGGGTGGCAGAGCGACCAGCGCTTTGCCGAGTTCCTGGTCCGCAGTCGCGTCTCCGGTGGCTATGGTCCGTTGCGTATCCGTGCCGAACTGGCGACCCATGGGCTGGGTCGTGAGGAGGTCACGGCGGCCCTGGCCACCTTCGATGGCGATTGGACCGAAACGGCGTGCGACCTCGTCCGCCGCCGTTTCGGTCCAGTAGGCCCGGGCGACATGGCGCAACGCCGGAAGATCGCCGATTTCCTGGTCCGGCGCGGTTTCGATGCCGCCGCCGTTCAGGCCGCCAGCCGCATGGCCGCAGACGACTGGGACGGCATGGCCTGATAATCTAGGGCATTGGGTTGCCTTCACCCGGCCGCGACCGCATCTTGCGGGAGACGCGTTCACCGGATGCGCCCTCCAGCCAATGCCAGCCAGATGACCAGCCCCTCCAAGACCAGCACCCGCCAGATCCGCCAGGACTTCCTCGACTTCTTCGCAAGCAAGGGTCACACCATCGTGCCATCGGCGCCGTTGGTGCCTGGCAACGATCCCACCCTGCTGTTCACCAACTCCGGCATGGTCCAGTTCAAGGACGTGTTCCTGGGGGCGGAAAAGCGCAGCTACGTGCGGGCGGCCGACGTCCAGCGTTGCCTGCGGGCCGGTGGCAAGCACAACGACCTGGACTCGGTGGGCTATACCGCACGCCACCACACCTTCTTCGAGATGCTGGGCAACTGGTCGTTCGGCGATTACTTCAAGAAGGACGCCATTGCCTGGGCGTGGGAGCTGCTGACCGAAGTGTGGAAGCTGCCGAAGGAACGCCTGCTGGTGACGGTGTACCACACCGATGACGAGGCCTACGACCTGTGGCACGACATGATCGGCATTCCCGCCGAACGCATCGTCCGCATCGGCGACAACAAGGGCGCGCCGTACGCTTCCGACAACTTCTGGCAGATGGCCGATACCGGCCCCTGCGGCCCTTGCACCGAGATCTTCTACGACCACGGCGACCATATCGCCGGTGGTCCGCCGGGCTCGCCGGATGAGGACGGTGACCGCTACATCGAGATCTGGAACAACGTCTTCATGCAGTTCGACCGCCAGCCCGACGGTACGCTCGTGCCGCTGCCGGCGCCGTGCGTCGATACGGGCATGGGCCTGGAGCGCCTGGCGGCGGTCCTGCAGCACGTCCACACGAACTACGACATCGACCTGTTCCAGGGGTTGATCCGCAAGGCCTCCGAGTTGACGGGTACCGCCGACCTGGAGAACAAGTCCCTGCGCGTGATTGCCGACCACATCCGCGCCTGCAGCTTCCTGATCGTGGATGGCGTGCTGCCCTCCAACGAAGGCCGTGGTTATGTGCTCCGCCGCATCATCCGCCGTGCCTTGCGCCACGGCTGGATGCTGGGCGTGCGGCAGCCGTTCTTCCACAGGATGGTGGGCACGCTGTCGGAACTGATGGGTGACGCCTACCCGGAACTCCCGGCGGCCCAGGCGCTGGTCGAGAAGGCGCTCAAGGCCGAAGAGGAGCGTTTCGCCGAGACGCTGGACTCGGGCATGCGCATCTTCGACGACGTCGCGGTACGTGCCGGCAATGGCGTCATTCCGGGCGCGGATGCGTTCCGCCTGTACGACACCTATGGCTTCCCGGTCGACCTGACCGCCGACATCGCCAGAGAGCGCGGCCTCTCGGTGGACATGGCGGGTTTCGACGCGGCCATGGAGCAGCAGCGTGAAACCGCCCGTGCGGCCGGCAAGTTCACCTCCAACACGGGCCTGCCGGCCGACCTGGTGGCGCAGATGGCGCCGACAGGGTTCCTGGGCTATGACCAGCTGGATGTCGGCGGCCTGCAGATCGTGGCGCTCCTCAAGGACGGCCGGCCGGTCGAGTCCGTGCAGGCGGGCCACGAGGCGGTGGTGTTCCTGGACCGCACGCCCTTCTACGCCGAATCCGGTGGCCAGGTGGGCGACACCGGCGTTCTGGCCGAGCAGGGCGTCAAGTTCGACGTGTCCGATACGGTCAAGTTCGCCGGGCAGTTCCATGGCCATGTGGGCCGGCTTGCGCAGGGTCAGCTGAAGGTGGGCGACCATGTGGTCGCGTCCGTCGACGGTTCACGCCGCGCCGCGACCATCCTCAACCATTCCGCCACTCACCTGCTGCATGCCGCGCTTCGGGAAGTGCTGGGTACCCATGTGCAGCAGAAAGGCTCGCTGGTGGCCCCGGATCGGCTGCGGTTCGACTTCTCCCATTTCCAGCCGATGACGGCTGCCGAACTGGCCGAGATCGAGCGTCGCGTCAACGCGCAGATCCGCGCCAACCATGAGGCCGAAGTGCACCACATGGGCATGCAGGAGGCACTGGACTTCGGCGCCATGGCCCTGTTTGGCGAGAAGTACGGCGAGAACGTCCGCGTGCTGCGCATGGGCGGGTACTCCACCGAGCTCTGCGGCGGTACCCACGTCGGACGTACCGGCGACATCGGTGTGTTCAAGCTTGTCAGCGAAAGTGGCGTGTCGGCCGGCGTGCGCCGGATCGAGGCGGTGACGGGGCAGGGCGCGCTGGACTACATCGAGGATGAGGAGCGTCGCCTGGACGAAGCGGCCGCACTGCTCGGCGGCAATGCCGGCGAAGTGGTGGACAAGATCCGGGCCCTCACCGACCGGCAGAAGAAGCTGGAGCGCGAGCTGGAATCCCTCAGGGCCAAGGCCGCCTCCAGTGCCACCTCGGACCTGGCGGGGTCGGCGGTGGACGTCGGGGGTATCCGCGTATTGGCCGCAAGGCTGGAGGGCTTCGATGCCAAGGCGCTGCGCGAGGCGGTGGACCGCCTGAAGCAGCAGCTGGGTGATTCGGTCATCGTGCTCGCCGGCGCTTCGGACGGCAAAGCGTCCCTCGTGGCCGGCGTGAATGGCGGCGCAACCGGTCGGGTCAAGGCGGGGGAACTCCTCTCGCATATCGCCAGTCAGATCGGCGGCAAGGGCGGTGGTCGCCCGGACCTGGCCCAGGGTGGTGGCGAGGACGGGCCCGCCCTTGCCTCGGCCTTGCAGGGGGTATCGGGTTGGGTCCAGCAGCGCCTCAGCTGACCGGCGGCCCCGCGCCAGCGCTTGCGGCTGCCGGCCTCCGGCCGCTACCATGCTTTAGGTTCATGAATTTACCTAGGAAGCCTTCTGACCGGTTTCACGGTCAGGACGCGCCCCCGGCACTATCCTTGCCGGATTACGGAGAAGAAACATGTTGATCTTGACCCGCCGTGTCGGCGAAACCCTGATGATCGGTGATTCGGTCACGGTGACCGTGCTCGGTGTCAAAGGCAATCAGGTGCGCATCGGCATCACTGCGCCCAAGGACGTTGCCGTGCATCGCGAGGAAATCTACCAGCGCATCCAGCGCGGCGAGGAAGTGGTCTCGTCAGCGGCACCGGAAAATTCGGCGTCGGAGTGAATTCCGTTTGCCGCATGCGCAGTGAGCGGCTATCCTATGCGGCCGCCGCAGCCTGGGTTGCGGCGAGCAACAATCCCGGAGTGATGCCCGAGTGGCCGAAGGGGCTCCCCTGCTAAGGGAGTATAGGGTCAAAAGCCTTATCGAGGGTTCGAATCCCTCTCACTCCGCCAGTTGATGCGTGGCCACAACAGGCGGCGCAGGAAGCTGGAAACCGCACGCTTTCATTGCCTCAGGGCGGTGCAGGCGGGTTGCAACTGCCCTGGTCGGTGCGCGATGTACGACGCGCCTTCGGAAGCAGCGCGGTGCAGCAAAAAGGTTGACGAGCGGAAAGCGCTTCACGCATAATTCCGCTTCTTACGCGCCCGTAGCTCAGCTGGATAGAGTACCTGGCTACGAACCAGGCGGTCGGGAGTTCGAATCTCTCCGGGCGCGCCATACAAGCAGAAGCCGGCAAGGAAACTTGCCGGCTTTTGTCTTTTCTGCATTCTGATTTCGCGTCCAGGCGACCCCAGCGCGAGTCCGAACATCCGTATCGGATCTACCACGGCATCCGCATCGGGGCATGCGGCCGGACCGTGCGGCTTTTGACGTCACATCAGAAGAAAAAGACGCGCCTGCACGTGAGCTGCGGGTATTGCCGGCTGCGCCGACCCCTTCGTACGAGGACATCATGAGCACCTTGGCTCGCCACGCCATCTTCCTCTGCCTGAGTGTGTTGCTGCTGGCCCTGGCTGCATGCGGCGGAAATGACGCGTCAGACGCCCGCAGGCAGGCTGCGCTGGTGGCGTCGCCCGGGGTCGGGGATTATTACGCGGCCGAGCTCACCTATTTTTCAGGCGCGGATTTCGAATCGCGCGAGCGGGTATTCGGGCTGATGAAGATTGTCGCCGTCGACGGCGACGATATTACGCTGGTGACGGAAAATGGCGGTTCGCCGGATCGCGACGTGGCATTGAAGGATATTGATGCAGATCCGTCGGCCATCGAATTCGACCAGAGCGAACGCATCATCATTACCCGCGCCGATCTGGAAGCGGCGCATGCAGCGGGCAAGATTTTCGCGGTGAAACGCTAGATCCGCGGATTAATGCACTCTTTTTCAGAAACCCGCCCATATTAATGTGTGACGGTATTCATTAATTGAAATATCCGTCGTTGTTTTTCACGTGGGGTTGGAAGGGCGCCGATATAGTTTTTCGCGTCCCCTGCCTTGTGTCCCTGTGAATATGCATCGTTTCCGTAAGGTCGCCATCGCGATTTCCGTTGCGCTTCTCCCGTCCGTCGCGTGGTCCGCCACTTACACCGTCGGCCCATCGGGCCGCCAGTACACCCAGCTCTCGACGGTGTTCGCCAACAACAATCTGGCGCCGGGCGACATCATCGAGGTGGACGGTAACGCCACGTACTCGGGCAACATCGTCGTCAATACCGACGATGCCGGCGCGGCTGGCAATCCCATCATCATCCGGTGGAAGCGTGGCGCCGGCCAGACGCGCCCGATCCTGCAGGGCGGTACCAACACCATCAAGTTCCAGCAATCCAACCATGTGGTGCTGGAAGGGTTCGAAGTCACCGGGGGCAGCAACACGTGCGTGTTCAGCGAGGCCAATGACGTCACGGTGCGCGACGTGCTGATCCGCGACTGCCCGTCGCACGGCATCCTCGCCGCCGACCAGCTGTCAGGCTCCTTCACCCTGGAGTACAGCGAGATCCGCAATGCGGGCAGCAGCACCAACCGCCATCCCATCTACATGCAATCGGACGAGGTAGCTTTCCCCGGTTCCGTGTTCCGCATGCGCTTCAACTACATCCACAGCGGCAAGGGTGGCAACCTGGTCAAGGTGCGCCATGAGCGCAGCGAGATCCATTACAACTGGCTCGAAGGCGCCTCGTACCAGGCCATCGAACTGATCGGACCGGATTGCTACACGCAGCAGAGCGGCTGGTCGACGGGGCTGAAGCGGGAGGATGCGGACGTGGTCGGCAATGTCATCATCCAGTCGGGCACGTGGGCCAATGCGATCCGCATCGGCGGCGACCTCAATGGCCGCAGCCAGGGCCGCGTGCGTCTGGTCAACAACACCATCCTGTTCACCCGTACCGGTACCGCCAACGCGGTGATGGTGCAGATGGGCGCGGGCTCGCTGGAGATGCACAACAACGTGATCCACCAGACGACGAGCGGCGCGCCGGTCGTGGTGAAGGAGAACAACTCGGCCGGTACGCCGGAACCCTGCGAGCCGCAGAGCTCCGCCGCGTGGACTGCCGGTCGCAAGGTCGCGGGCAGCAACAACTGGGTCAAGACGGGTTCCGACTCGCCTTCGGAATGGACCGGCACGCTGAGTGGCAGCGATCCGGGCCTGACCAATATCGCCCAGGGTCAGCTGCGTCCGCTGTCCAGCAGTGCGCTGATCGGTCGTGGCGTGAATCCTCCGGTCACGCCGTCGGCGTGGCCGTTCCCGTCGCCGCTGGCGATCCCGCAATTCGATCCGCCGACGCGCGCGATGATGGCGATCGGCTCGCAGACGCCACGCGTGTTGTCGGGTGGGAAGATCAGCATCGGTGCGCTGGAGCCGACAGCAGGCTCCCCTCCGCCCTCCGGACCGATCCGCGCCAATGGTTCGCAGCCGCTGATCCCGGTGCGTGGCGCCAACGCGGGCGCGACCACGCAGAGTAGCGCGTCGATCCCCGCTCTGGAGACGACTGCCGCCACCACATCCGGTGACGCACCCGCCACCACCAGCAGCTCAAGCAGCACCTCTGCCGTTGGAAAGGTACGCAAGTATGCAAGCCAGCGTCCGCAGGTGCGTTACGTCCGCTGGAGCCCGCGCAGCGTGTCGCTGTGCGACAGCGACGAGAGTGCGGACGGCGACCGGGCCATCTGCCGGTAACCGACGTTCTCAAACGTTGTTGCGGACATGCCGCCGTCAGTAGTGACGGCGGCATGTTGCGTTTCAGGCAACCGCAACGCGGGCGGCGCTGGCTGCGTCGGCAGCCTCGCCTGAGTTGATCTTTGCGGACGCCGCGGCCAGCGGACGCGCCAGGTCGGCGCGCAGGTCTAGCACGCGGCCATGATGCGCGGCGTTCCAGTCGAAATCATTTGCCACGTCCGTGCACAGCAACAGCACGTCGGCGTGATCCAGCAGCGTGCCGGTCTCCTCGACCAGCATCTGCGCCAGATGGGGCAGGGTGCGGTCGATGTAGCTGAGGTTGCGACCGCGCAGGCGCCCCAGCATGACATTGGGGTCGTAGATCTTCACCGAATAGCCCCAGCCGGTCAGTGTTTCCACCATTTCCACCATCGGACTTTCGCGCAGGTCATCGGTGCCGTTCTTGAAGCTCAGCCCGACCAGGCCGACCTTCTTCTGCCCGGTGTCGCGCACCATCTTCAGGGCGCGCTTCAGGTGGCTTTCGTTGGACGGCAGCACCGACGACAGCATGTTCAGGCGCAGCGCTTCGTGCTCGGCGAAGCGGCTGATGGCACGCAGGTCTTTCGGCAGGCAGGAACCGCCGAAGGCAAAGCCCGGCCGCATGTAGGCGGTGGAGATGTTCAGCTTGCTGTCTTCGCAGACAAGTTTCATCACCTCATGGCCATCGGCGCCCATTGCCTTTGCCACGCTGCCGATCTCGTTGGCGAAGGTGACCTTGACGGCGTGGAAGGCGTTGCACGCGTACTTCACGAGTGCGGCGGTACGCGAATCGGTGACGAACTTCTTGGAGTCCACCGCGTGGTACAGGTCGATGATGGGCTGCGCGGCCGCGTCGCTCTCGGCGCCGACCAGCACGTAGGGCGGATGGTAGTAATCCTTCAGTGCCGACCCTTCGCGCAGGAACTCCGGGTTGTTGCACAGGACCACATCGCTGCGGAGCGGACGCCCCAGAGCCTGTTCCAGCACCTCGCGCATGCGGGTTTCCAGCAGGCCAGGCAGCAGGGTGGAGCGCACGACCACGTGATACGGCTTGGGCGAGGCGCGCAGCGCCGTGCCGATGTCGGCGATGACCTTCTCAAGGATGTGCACGGTGACCGCGCCATCTTCGGTGGAAGGGGTGCCCACGGCGATCAGCGCGATGTCGGACTCGCGCACGGCCTGTGCGGTGTCGCCCGTGGCGCGCAGGCGGCCGCTGGCGACCTGTTGCTGCATCAACTCATCCAGCCCGCGCTCGCTGATGGGCGCCTTGCCTGCGTTGACCTCGGCCACCTTGTCCGCATCGATGTCCACGCCGATGACCGAATGGCCATCCTGGCTGAGGCAGGCGGCGGTGACGCAACCCACGTAGCCCATGCCGAAAACCGCGACTTGCTTCATGTCTGGATACTCTTGGATGAAAAGGAATGCGTGGGAGGCGTCATGCCGCGGAAGCGGAGACGACCGGTGTCGGTGTCGCGGCGGCGTGCGCGCCGCGCACCACCCGCTCGCAGATGGCTTCGAACTGCCTGGCGATGGTTTCGCTGCCGTAGTGCTGCCGGACGAAGGCATTCGCCGACTCGCCGATGCGCGTGCGCAGGGCGTCGTCCTGCATCAGCCGCACGATGTCGGCGGCGAAGGCGTCCGCGCTGTCGGCCTGCAGGAAGTGCTCGCCCGGCGTTACCGGCAGGCCTTCGGCACCGATGGTGGTGCTGACGGTGGCGCGCGCCATCGCCATGGCTTCATAGATCTTCAGCCGGGTGCCGCCACCGACCAGCAGCGGCACCACCACCACGGAGGCCTGCGCCAGGTATGGGCGCACGTCGGGCACCGAACCGGTCACCTCGATGCCCTGGCGCTCGGTCAGCGCCTGCACGGCCGGTGGCGGATTGCGTCCGACGATCTGGAACACGGCATCGGGCCGCTGGCGGATCACCTGGGGCCAGACCTCGTCCGCGAAGAAGCGCACGCCGTCCTGGTTGGGCAGCCAGTCCATCGAGCCGAGGAACATCACCCGGTGCGCGCGTTCCTGTTCCGGCTTGGGCTGGAAGAAATCCGTGTCCACGGCGGTGTCGATGGCGTCGACGTTCTTCCAGCCATAGCGGCGGTGGAAGATTTCCTTGTCCTGCTGGCTGACCGCGATGACGTGGTCGAAATGATTGCCGCAGCGCCGTTCGAACGAACGCATCTTGCGGTACTGGTCGAACATGTAGGTGCGGCGCAGCAGTCCATTGCTGACCTGTGCGTGGCGCTCGAGGATCTGGGCTTCCACGTTGTGCTGGAACAGGATGGTCGGCGGCAGTCGCAGCCCCATGGTGTGGCGTGCCATCTGCACGGTGTCGCAGATCACCAGGTCGAAGGATTCCCTGGCCAGCAACCCGGCGATGGCGTCGCGCACGCGCGGATCGAAATTGCGGTCCACCGCATACGGCCGCGGTGAGGCAAGGTTGGCCACGGCCTCGGCCAGGAAGCGCGCACCGCCGCGCGCCGAGGTTTCACCCGGCACGGCGACCACGCGGAGGCCCAGGGCTTCCATCTCGGGCAGGTACTGCTCTTCGCCGCCGCGCAGGTTGCAGACGTAGGTGATGTCGTGCCAGCGGGCAAGGTGCTTGAGCAGGTTCAGCACGCGGATCTTGCCGCCGGTGTCACGCGGAAACAGGATCTGCTTGTGCAGGAACAGGATCTTCATGCGGTGTCCGCTGGAGGAAAGGTTGTCCATGGACACTCAGGCGGCCTCGTCGACGGTGGCGGGGGAGGTGGTGGCGGCCACGACCACGGAGGGCGCGGCCTGTCCCTTGAACGCCGATTGCAGGACCCGGCCGCCCATGTGCGCGGGCACGTCCATCTGCAGCGCTTTCAGCATGGTGGGCGCGAGGTCCAGCGTGGAGCAGCTGCCCAGGTCGACGCCCGGCGCGATGTCCGGGCCGGCCATGATCAGCAGGCCGGTACGGTCGTGGTGGCCCTGCTTCGGCGTGGGATCCTTTTCCGCGCACAGTTCGTCCATGCGGATGCGCTTGCCGGTGGTGGGGAACACGCACTCGGCGGCGCCGTCGATCGGGCGCGGCAGCTTCTGGCGGATGTTGATGCACAACGTATTGCCGGCCGAGGCGCACGCGAACAGCGCATGCTCCGGCGTGCCCACGTACGCTTGCTCCAGCGCCAGGGCGGCGGCCCGCTGCACCTGTGGGTCGTCGAATTCCAGGTTCCACTGCGGCGCCATCACCGAGTAGGCGCGGCATCGACCGGTGGCGCCGATCAGGTCCAGTACGCGATGGATGTCGCGCATGCGGACCACGCTGCGTCCACCGCGGAACTCCTCGGTGACATAAGGTTGCTGGGCCAGCGCCGAGGCCACCACGATGGTGGTCTCGGCATCGGCCATGGCCATGATGCGGCCCAGCAGTTCATCTGCGACCCGGTAGCCGAAGCGGATGGCACCGCCGTACTTGCGCACTTCCTCCGCGTCCGGTTTTTCCAGGAACGGTGTCGGATCGGTGGCGCGCCAGTAACGGTGCTGGTAGTGCGCCACGTGATTGGTATGGAACGTGGCGAAGACGGGACGGTGCTTGCGCCACAGGCGCTCGAAGAAGTCGAAGTTGATCAGCGGCTGCATGCTGACCTTTTCCCATTCCTGCGCCGCACCGGTGGCGCGACGCGCGAAGAAGCCGGCGATGCGGGTGAGGGTGGCCACCCGCAGGCCGAGCGCCTTCAGCTTCAACACCAGTTCCACCTTGCCCATGCGACGGCGAACGTCGCCACCCACCGGCATGTGCTCGCGGGTGTAGGTCAGGTTGAGTTCCTGGATGGGCTCCAGCGAGGCGGGGAAGGTCTGGTGGCCGGGCGAGAACGTGCCCGGCACCCAGAAGCCCGTGACGTCCTGGCGCGGCGGCCACGACATGATCGAACCGAAGATGCCGACCGGCTTTCCCGCATCCGCGACGATGTCCCACAGGCGCGGCCCCTGCACGGTTTCCGGCGGCTGCTCCAGGAACTTCACGCCGTGCTCCGACACCTTGCGGCCGGTGTACACCGTGGTCCACGACACCCAGGGATCCAGGTCAGCACCCTCTTCTTCGGCGACGGGCGCGGCGCGTACGCCGCGCGCGATCAGCCTGGCGAAGTGGGGCAACTCGCCCTTGGCCAGCAGGGGATCGACCAGACGCCACGTGATCTCGTTCATCTCCACGAGGATGAGTTTTTTCACGGGGGCAGCATTCATGGAAGAAGGACTCGGTCTTGGGGGTGTCTGCAATAGCAAACGTCAAGCGGCGCGGTGATGGGACACGCTGCGCGCCACGTGACGTTGCCGTGTCTCTTCGAGGAAGCACGACAGCACTTCCACGGCTTGTGTGCGGTCGCGCGGGCCCGATGCCGGAGGCGCGGGCGGCGCGTCGAGCATGGCGCCGATCGCCTCGGCGAGGACGGCGGGCTGTTCCGGCGGCACCAGCCGGCTTGCACCCAGCGCAGCGATTTCCGGAATGCCGCCGACGGCACTGGCCACGTAGGGCGTGCCGCATGCGGAGGCTTCCAGGAGCACATTGGGAATGCCTTCGGAACGGCTGGGCAGCACGAACAGGTCCGCCGCCTGCAGCCAGGTCGGCAGGGTGTGGTGGGGCAGGCTGCCGTGGAAGACCACGCGCTCGGCGACATCCAGTGATTCGGCCAGCCGCACCAGTGCCGCGCGCCGCTTGCCGTCGCCGATGAGGTGCAGCTGCCAGTCGCTGCGCTTGCCCTGCAGGATCCGGCCGGCCTGCAGCAGGATGTCCACGCCCTTCACGTCGAGCAGGTTGCCGATGAACAGCAGATGGCGGATCTGCGGATCCAGCCCCAGTTGCCGGCGCGCGTCGTCCCGTGGGCCGGGGTGGAACACCTGCTTGTCCACGCCGTCGATGATCACGCGCACGCTGTCTTCGGCCGCGCCCAACCCCACGACACGCCGCGCCAGTTCGGCCGACACCGCGACCACGCCGTCCGCCTGCACCAGCGCCTGGCGCGTGCCGCCTTCCCGGGCGCCGAACTGGTCCAGCTGGCGCACATCGCTGCCATGCACCTGGATGACGGCGGGCAGGCCATGCCGGTGCGCCAGCTGCACCGCCGCCCAGCCATCCGGATAGGTCCACGGGGAGAACACCAGGTCGGGCGCGAACTCTTCCACCGCGCGGTCGAAGGTCTTCTTCACCGATGCCTTGAAGAAATGCCCGTAGAAGCCACGCAGCAGCTTGGGCGTGTACCAGTAGCGGGGATGGTCGACGACGATGCCCTCGTTGACCACGCGGCGCGGCGCCGGGATCCGCACGCCGCTGCGCTTGCCCTGCTGCCATTCGTCCACCCACAACGTCGGCGCGATCACCTGCAGTGCGTGCCGTTCGCTCAGCAGGCGGAACTGGTGCCGGTTGAACGACGCCCGATGCGGTTGCACGGGATTCGGGTAGAGGTTGGTGAGGGCGAGAATTCTCATGGTGCGCGCGAAGTCTCAGCGTGGCGTCAGTGCGGTGCGGTAGTGCGCGTCATAGCGGTCGGCCGTGCGTTCCAGCGAGTAGGACGCCATGACCGTGTCGCGGCCCGCCGCGGCGAGGTTGGCGGCCGCGGCCGGATCGTCCAGCAGGTGCGCCAGCAGGGCGGCCAGCCCCGCTTCGTCGCCGTTGTCGAAGAGCAGGCCGTTGTGCCCATGCCTGACCACCTGCGGGATGCCGCCAACGGAGGACGACACGACGGGCAGGCCCGCCGACCAGGCTTCGAGCAGCGCCAGCGGCAGGCCTTCGTGGCGGCTGCTCAAGGCGAACACGTCCATCGCCGCCAGGAAGTGTTCCGTCTGCGTCTGGTAGCCGGCAAAGCTGATGCGTCCAGCCAGGTCGAGCGTCTGCGCCAACGCTTCCAGGTGCGGGCGTTCCGGGCCATCCCCCACCAGCAGCAGGCGCGCTTGTGGCCAGGCTGCGGCGATGCGGGCGAAGCCGCGCAGCAGCAGATCCTGTCGTTTCACTTCGTTGAGCCGGCCTACCGTGCCGATGACCACGTCGCCGGGCGAAAACCCCAGCGATGCACGGACCGGGGTGCGCTGGCTGCGGTCGGCGAACAGCGCCGTGTCCACCCCGTTGTCCACCACGCTGACCTTGGTGGCTGGAACGGTATGCCAGCGGCGCACGGACCGGGCGATATCTTCGGAGACACAGCAGAACCGGTGCGACAGCCGTCCGGCACGCCGCCACCACAGACGGTTCTTCCACTGATCGGTCAGGCGGCTGGCGAGCGTGGCGTGGTCGCTGTGTTCGGTGTGCACGACGGCCATGCCGTCGCGCATACGGGCGGCGCGCCCCAGGTGCCACAGCGCGCCGATCTGATGGGTGTGCAGCACGTCCGGGCGCAACCGGTCGAACAGTCCCGCGGCACGCGCCGTGGCCTGGCTGCGATCGCCGGCCAGGTCGAGCGAATGGACGTCCGCACCCAGTGCGCGCGCGTCATCGGCTAGGCGGCCGGGCTGGTCGATGCAGACCACGCTGATGCGGTCGCCGCGCTGCCGTCCATTGCGCGCCAGGGCCAGCACCAGCCGCTCCAGTCCACCCAGGTCCAGCGACAGCACGCCATGGACCACATGGCGCGTTTCCGGCAATGACTCGGGGTGATCGGTGAGCGCGTGCATCCTCCTGGTCATGGCCTTCGTTCATCATCGGCGTGACGCTGCCGGGCGTGGACCCGGCAATCGACATCACGCACGATGGTTCGCTCCCCTGTGGTCGTCGCATCGTGTGGAACGCCACGGCACTTGGCCATGGTTCTCCTGTCATAGGGAAACAACGCGCTCCGCTGGCCAGACCGGCCAACGTGGGAAGACGCACGACCGGTTGCGGGCGCGTTCCGCGTTGGTACCCCGATACCTTGTCGAGAAGGGGATGCCCGAGTGCCTGCCGCCGCGAACCGCGCCCTGCTGCCTGTCGGTGTGTTGCTTCTGCTGGCCGTGATACCGCCACTGCAGGCCAAGACCTACACCGTGGGTCCTTCGGGCCGGCAGTACACGCAGCTGGCCGACGTGTTCGCCGACAACGACCTGCAACCCGGCGACGTGGTGGCGGTGGACGGGGGCGCGGAATACGAGGGCGGCATCGTGGTGGGCGACGACGACGGGGGCAGCGCCGAGGCGCCGGTGGTGATCCAGTGGCGGCGGGGCGTGGGCGCGACGCGTCCGGTGCTCAAGGGTGGCGAATACCACACCCTCAAGTTCGCCCAGTCCAACCATGTGGTGCTCGAGGGCTTCGAACTGACCGGCGGCCCCAACAGCTGCCTCTTCAGCGAGGCGCACGACATCACCGTGCGTGACGTCATCATCCGCGACTGTCCGGGGCACGGCATCCTGGGGGCGGACCGGTTGTCCGGCTCGTTCACGCTGGAGTACAGCGAGATCCGCAACAGCGGCGACGGCACCGGCCAGCATCCCATCTACATGCAGTCAGACGAATTGGCCTTCCCGGGCTCGGTGTTCCGCATGCGCTTCAACTACCTGCATGGCGGCCGCGGCGGCAACCTGGTGAAGGTGCGGCACGAGCGCAGCGAGATCCACTACAACTGGCTGGAAGGTGCGGTCTACCAGGCGCTGGAGTTGATCGGCCCGGATTGCTGGGAACAGGAAAAGGGCTGGACGCCCGCCATGGCGCGCGAGGATGCGGACGTGGTGGGCAACGTCATCATCCAGTCCGGGCGCTGGCCCAACGCGATCCGCATCGGCGGCGACTTGAACGGTCGCAGCGAAGGGCGGGTCAGGCTGGTCAACAACACCATCCTGTTCGATCGTCCCGGACCGGCCAACGCGGTGATGGTGCAACTGGGGGCCGGTTCGCTCGAGATGCACAACAACGTCGTCTACCAGAGCGGTGGCGTGCCCACCCTCGTGTACGAAAACAACGACGTGGATGACACCCCGGAGCCCTGCGGTCCGCAGGAGCGCGCGCCCTGGAGCAAGGGGCGCCGCGTTTCGGGCAGTGGCAACTGGGTGCAGCGCGGTGCCGCCGCGCCACCGGAATGGAAGCAGACCGTCGTCGGTGAGACGCCAGGGCTTGCGGATATCGACCAGCTCCTGCTGCGCCCCCGTCCCAATAGTCCGTTGGCGCGCCGCGGCGCAGCGCTGTTGGCGCCTGCGCCAGCCGCTGCATTCGAGCCACCCGCGCGCGAGCGGATCGAGCCGGGTGGTGAACAGCGGCGCGACGACGATCCGGCGTCGCCCGATATCGGTGCGTTCGCCGTGGGCGGCGATCCTGTCGCCCTGGCATCGGTGCAGGCCGGCAAGGTGCGGAAATGGTCCGGCACCATACCCGCGCCACATGCCAGGCGCTGGTCCCCGCCCTCGCGGGATTGAGCGCATGAAGATGATCCTTGCGTCGCGTCCCGATCTCTGTCGCGCAGGCACCGCGTGAGTGCGCTGCCGCGCGGCATGTGCGCATCCTCGGCCACGACGGACGGTCTGCAGGAGGCGTTCGACGGCGCCTGGCGTTTGCCGCACGCGGCCGGCAGCGGCGTCGTGCTGGCGTTGGCCGATCTGGCGGACTGGCGTCCGTATCGGAACGATGCCGGCCGGTTGCTGAGCGAGGCGGAGCGCGCGCGCGTCGAGCGGAAGCGGCGCTCGATCGATCAGGAGGAACTCACCCTGACCTATGCGCTGCACCGCCTTTTCCTGGCGGCGATATGGAACGCGTCGCCCCATGACGTGGCGCTGGCGCGTGACGGCGCAGGTCGCCCTTGCCTGCAGGGCAGGGAGGGCTTTACCAGCCTCAGCCATGCGCCGGGGGCAGCCGCTTTTGCGTTTTCCGCGTCCGCTGCGGTCGGTGTCGATGTCGAGCCGCGTGCACGCGCGTCGGTGATGGATGAGCTTGCCAGCCAGGTGGCGCATCCGGCGGAGCACGCGGCACTGCCGTGCGGTACCGTGCGCAACGAGGAACTGCTGGCCCTATGGGTGCGCAAGGAGGCCTTCCTCAAAGCCGCCGGGGTCGGCCTGGCCTGCGAGATGAATACCTTCAGGGCACCGGCGGGCGAGGTGCTGGACACCGGATGGGCCGGAGCCGCCGTGCCGCAGCCGGTGAGGTTGTCGGCATGGGATCTGCATCCGCATTTCCACGTGGCACTGGCGTCAGCTCCCGGTCTGCCGGTCCACGCCCTGCGCCTTTGACCGCGCGCATATTCCTGCAGCGGACGCGAGTGGCCGCATTCCGCCGTGGCCGGATCGCTCCCCCGATGGCGTTCCAACTGATGAACGCGCAACAGGTGGCCATGGGCGCCTGCCGCGAGAAGACGCCGGCGGTGGTTGCGGGCCCTGCCGGGCAACGGGCGATGCCTGTTATAGGGGAAAACCGATGAAGCACGTGCAGTCGAGCCGGAAGAACCGCGTGATGCGGATGATCTGGCTGCTTGAAGTCCTGGTGCTGATGCTCTGCGTGGCCGTTGCTGCCCACCTGCGATTCCTAGGCGATGCCGAGGGCCACGCGGTCTTCATCGAAACCGCACCGTTGCGCGCGCTGCTGGTGGCGCTGGTGATCACCGGCGCGATGGCCGCCTTCGGCCTGTACCAGTCGCATGGCCGGCACAGCCGCGCGCACCTGCTGTTGCGGCTGTCGCTGTCGTTCTTCTTCGGTGGCATCGGCCTGCTGGTGGTGTTCTACGCGGTGCCGCAGACGTACGTCGGCCGTGGCCCGTTGGCATTGACGCTGGGCCTCGGCTTCATCGCGCTGCTGTCGCTGCGCCTGATCATGCAGGACCTGCTGCATGTGGAAGCCCTGCGCCAGCGCGTGCTGGTCTTCGGTGCAGGCAACAACGCCAACCTCATCAACCGCCGCATGCGCCGCCAGGCGGACCGCAAGTCCTTCGTCATCGTCGGCTTCGTGCCCATCCCCGGCCAGCCGGTGGTGGTACGGGAGGAGGACCTGCTCGCCAACGACTGCGAGTCGCTGGCCACGCTGGTGGAAGAACTTGAAGTGGACGAAGTGATCATCGCCCCCGATGAACGGCGTGGTGCGTTGCCGATGGAGGAGATGCTGAAGTGCGTGCAGTACGGCGTGTCGGTGGTGGATCTTTCGACGTTCTTCGAACGTGAATCGGGCACCGTCCAGCTCAGCGTGGTGGATCCTTCCTGGCTGGTGTTTTCCGGTGGCTTCGACTATTCGATGCCGCGCCGCTTCAGCAAGCGCCTGTTCGACCTGAGCGCGGCACTGCTGTTGCTGGCACTCGCATGGCCACTGATGCTGCTGGTGGCGCTGGCGGTGTATCTGGAATCCGGCGGGCCCGTGCTCTACAAGCAGGTGCGTGTCGGTGAGCGTGGCCGGCATTTCGAACTGATCAAGTTCCGCAGCATGCGCCAGGACGCGGAGAAGGGTGGCGTGGCGATCTGGGCCAGCAAGGACGACGACCGTACCACGCGCGTGGGCAAGTTCATCCGCCTGACACGGCTTGACGAACTGCCGCAGCTGTTCGCCGTGATCCGCGGCAACATGAGCTTCGTCGGCCCGCGGCCGGAACGCCCGCACTTCGTCGACATGCTCAACGACCAGGTGCGTTACTACGGCGTGCGCCACAGCATCAAGCCGGGCCTGACCGGCTGGGCGCAGCTGCGCTATCCGTACGGTGCATCGGTGCAGGATGCCGAGGAAAAGCTGAAGTTCGACCTGTTCTACGTCAAGAACCATGGGCTGGTGTTCGACATGATGATCCTGCTGCAGACGGTCGAGGTGGTGCTGTTCGGCCGCGGTGCGCGCTGACGTGCACTGCATCGTCGTAGCGTCTCCTGGGCAGAAGATGCCGTCCTGCGTGGCTGCCCTTAGCGCGGGAGTCGAGGCGTGAACGCCGTCGAACAGGCACCGCCGGCCGACATCGGTCAGCGTGGAGATGTCCTCAAGCGCCTGCGGCTGTCGGTACGCGACCGGATTGCGTTCTCGCCGGCGGCCAGCCTCGGCATGGGGATCAAAGGCCTGCTGAAGGCGCAGTTTGGACGGGGCGCGCAGCGCGTCGATGCCCTCTGTGGCGCCGTGCGCCGCCTGCCCCAGGGCAGCCTGCTGCGCGTGGCATCGCGGCACTTGCGCGAATGCATCGACCACGATGCGGATCACGTGATCGCCGCCCACCACGCCGCGCAGATGCGGCGCGAACTGAGCCCGGCGCTGACCCGCACGACTGTACTGAAGGCGCCCGGCCCCGACGGCGAACGCGGCGTCATCTACTGCCAGTTCGAATACAACTGGGGGCGCCTGATGGAGGGCGTCGGCCCCCTGGCGCCGCTGCTGCGGGACTACGACGTCATCTGGGGCGCTTCGTGGTCGCCGCTGGAGTACCTGGCGCTTGCACGCGTGCTGGCCACGTCCGACGGTCCGGTTTACGTGCATCCGGCCAACCTGGGCGAGATCGCACGCATCGAAGCGCTGCACCCGCGGGTGCGGGTCATTCCCCAGCTGGCGGGCGAATTCCAGGATCCGGAGGCGGCGTCCTCGCTGCCGGCGGAACAACGCGACATCGACCTGCTGGTGGTGTCCAACTGGGCGCCGTTCAAGCGCCACTGGGACCTGTTCAATGCGCTGCGCGACATGCCGGCGGACCTGCGCATCGTGCTGGTCGGGCAACCGGAATCGGGCTACGGCATGGACGACATCCGCGAGCTGATGCGGCTGTACCGGGTGCCGCAGCAGATCGAGTTGCGCCAGAGCATTCCGCTGGACGAAGTCCATCGCCTGCAGTCGCGTTCCAAGGCGTCCGCGGTGTTCTCGCGGCGCGAGGGCCAGTGCATCGCGGCGGTGGAAGCGCTGTTCGCAGGGGCGTCACTCGGCCTCAGGCGCGATGCGATGATCGGCTCGGCGGCCTACATCAACGAGCAGACCGGCCTGCTGCTGGATCCCGCCCACATGGCGAGGGACCTGATGCGCCTCATCCAGGGCGCGTCGTCGCGTGATCCGCGCCGCTGGGCGGTGGAGCATCTGGGCCGCGACCAGGCCACGGCACGCTTGAACGCGTGGCTCAGGAAACAGGCGGAAGAACGCGGGCTGCCTTGGACGCGCGACATCGAGCGCCATTGGTGGTGCCCGTATCCGTGGGTGGGTGACGCTGCAAGCCGGGAGCGGCTGGCGCCCGCCGCGGCGGATCTGCATGCGCGCCATCCCGACACGTTCCGTGCCGATCTGCTCGATTCGAGTCGCCTCTAGCTGTCCCCGTCGCCCGGCGTCCACGCTGCAGGGTAGAGCCGCGCGGTACTACCGGCTGCCGACCCGCGGCTCGCGTGTCTTCAACTGGTACAGCGGCGAGCTGTACCACTCCACCACCCGGTCTTCCTCGAATCGCACCCACGAAGGGCCGTATTCCCAGACGGTACCGCCCTGGTGCGTGGGCGCGCCCTGGAGCGCGAGCACCGTCTCCATGTCCATGCCGACGAACAGATGGTCGGGGGCGTTCTCGGTGCGCACGGCGACCGCTTCGGTCTCCGCGCTCGTTTCCGGGGTGTCCTCCCTGCGGGATTCGGCCGCATTCCACAGCACACCGATGCCCAGCAGCAGCAGCGCAGCCAGCAGCCACCCCGCGCGGGCCTGCGGCAGCGCGTCGCGGGGCGGATCCGCTGCCGGCGGGGGGCTGGACGGCCTCATGGGGCTGTCTGCGTCCGCGGGAGCTTCGGGGGGGAGGTCGGAGGTGCCGCCCGGCAGTCGGCCATGCAGGGCATGGAAACGCAGCGCCTGCTTGTACAACGTGATCAGCTGCGGCAGTTCCATGCCGTCGGTCGACATGTCCGCATGGCGGCGGTCGGGGTGCAGGCCCGCCACGCGCCTGCGATAGGCGTGTTTCAGCTGCGCCAGGCTGCAGCCGGGGCGCAGGCCGAGTTGTGCGTACAGGTGGGAAAAGTCGGAGTCCATCGCCTGTTCCTTTGCGGCACATCCTAGCGGGGCAGGGCGGTGTTTGCAGCACGCGCCTCGTGGCCTGAAGCGGTGACTCGATGCGTTATGTCAGATGAGCACAGGAAGTTGCCACGAGCTGGCAGGAAACGGGGGCGGCGGTTGAACACATTCCATGACAAGGCCGGAGACTGGCAGGACCTGCTGGTCGGCGCGAACGTCCGCTTCGAGCTGCCCGGCGAGCGCCCGCTGGCACAGCGCGGTGAAGCGACCCGGGCAGCGTCCGCGCTGCCGTCCGATCTTGCCCGCGTCGCCGCGCTCACGGGTCATGCGCCACGCGACATCGCGCTGGTCCTCTGGTCGACGTTGATCGCCCGGCTGTCCGGACAGGACGATGTCGTCGTCGGCGCGGTGATGGGTCCGACGGCGACACGGCTGCTGCCGTTCCGCGTGAATGTCGGGCCAGACACCACGCTTGCGGATGCGCTCGCCCGGCTCGCCGCGCTGCGCGATGACGCCACGCTCGGCCAAGGGCTTCCGCTGGCCGCGCTCGACGAATTCCTGTTGCCAGGGTCCGACCATGGCCAGCCAGGCAGACTGCAGGTCGGATTCGCATGGGAAGACGCGGCACCCCTCGACATCGCACGCTGGCATGCCACGGGCCAGGCCAGTGCGCTGGCGCTGGTGGTGGTGCAGGACGCGTCCGACGGCCCGCAGGCCGTGCTCCACAGCGCGGACGGTACCTATGCGGCCGAAATCCTGGCGGACTTCCTCGCGTGCTGGTGCACCCTCTTGCAGGACCTTGCCCTGCATCCCGACCTGCCGTTGGCGCGCCTGGCCATCCTGGGACCTGAGCAGGCGCGTGCCGCTGTCCAGCATGGCAACGACACCGACGAGATGTATCCCGCGGCGAGCGGCGTGCATCGCCTGTTCGAAGCCCAGGCGGCGCGTACGCCCGATGCGGTGGCCGTGGTGCAGGCATCGCGCATGCTCACCTATGCGCAGTTGAATGCGCAGGCCAACCAGCTGGCGCGCTACCTGAAACAGCAGGGTGTCGTCGCCGACGACCGCGTGGCGATCTACGTCGATCGCGGCATCGAAATGGTGCTGGGTCTGCTGGCCGTGCTGAAGGCCGGCGCTGCCTACGTGCCGCTGGACCCGACCTATCCGTCGGACCGCCTGGCTTACACGCTCTCCGACAGCGAGCCCCGCGTGCTGCTGACGCAGTCGGGCATGGAGCAGGACGCGCGTGAGGTGCTGGGCGACCTGCCGCCGCAGCTCCCCGTGATCGATCTGCTGCAGCCGTCGCCGCCGTGGTCCACGCTGCCGGCACAGGATCTGGACGATGCCGAGTGCGCCGTCGATGCGTCGCACCTGGCCTACGTGCTCTACACCTCCGGGTCCACCGGCAAGCCCAAAGGCGTGGCCATGACGCATGGCCCGCTGTTCAACCTGATCCAGTGGCAGGTACGCCAGCCGGGTGCCGCCACGCCGTTGCGCACGCTGCAGTTCGCCGCACTCGGGTTCGATGTCGCGTTCCAGGAAACGTTCGCCACGCTGTCCACCGGCGGCGAGCTCCACCTGGTCGACCAGGCCACGCGCCTGAGCGCGGGCAAGCTGTTCGAATTCATCGTGGCGCACCGCATCGAGCGCATGTTCCTGCCCTACTTCGCGCTGCAGATGCTGGCCGAGGGGCTGGAAAACCATCTCGCCGCATTGCCGCCCGGCGGCCGTGTCGCCTGCGAGCTGCGCGAAGTGATCACCGCCGGCGAACAGCTTCGCATCGAGCCGAAGATCGTGCGCTTCTTCCAGCACATCCCCGGCTGTCGCCTGCACAACCATTACGGCCCCACCGAAACGCACGTGGTCACCGCGCTGACGCTGGCGGAGGATCCGGCCTTGTGGCCACGCCTGCCGACCATCGGTCGGCCCATCGCCAATGCGCGCGTCTACCTGCTCGATGCGCATGGCCGTCCGGTGCCGCAGGGTGTCGTCGGCGAGCTCTACCTGGCCGGGCCGGTGGTCGCACGCGGCTATCTCAAGCGCCCGGAGCTGAGCGCCGAGCGCTTCCTGCCGGATCCGTTCCGCGCCGACCTGGATGCGCGCATGTACCGCACCGGCGACCTCGGCCGCTGGTTGCCGGAGGGCGAGATCGAGTACCTGGGGCGGCAGGATTTCCAGGTCAAGATCCGGGGCTTCCGCGTCGAGCTGGGCGAGATCGAGGCGCAGGTGATGGCGTTCCCGGGCGTGCGCCAGGCCGGCGTGCTGGCGCGCGAGGACGCGCCGGGCCTGAAGCGCCTGGTGGCGTACGTGTCGCCGATCGATCCGCGCGCGCCGGTGGACCTGGAACGCCTCCGCCAGCACCTGGTCGCGCACGTGCCCGACTACATGGTGCCGGTGGCCTACGTACAGCTGGAAGCGTTGCCGCTGTCGCCCAACGGCAAGCTGGATCGCGCCAGGTTGCCCGCGCCGGGACGCGAGCGGCCCGAGTGGGCCGGTGTCTACGAAGCGCCGCGCGGCGAGACGGAAGCCGCGCTGTGCCGCATCTTCGCCGAGGTGCTCGACCTGGAGGATCTTGGGCGGCACGACAACTTCTTCGACCTGGGCGGCACCTCGCTGCTGGCCATCCGCGTGCTGGAAGCCGTGCGCCGCCAGCGGTTGGGCGACGTGCCGGCCATGGCGCTGTTCCGCGCACCGACACCGGCGCAGCTGGCCATCGCGCTTGAGGAAGGCACGGCGACGCCCATCGAAGCGGCGCGGCTGTCGATGCCGCGCCATGCGCATGACGAACCCATCGCCATCGTCGCGATGGCCGGGCGTTTCCCCGGTGCGTCGACGGTGGAAGCGTTCTGGGACAACCTGTGCGAAGGGCGCGACAGCGTCAGCCGGTTCGGCGCGGCGGAACTGGACGCCAGCATTCCCGAGGCGCTGCGCGCGAACCCGGCCTACGTGCCGGCGCGCGGCGTGTTCGACGATGTCGACAAGTTCGATGCGGCGTTCTTCGGCATCTCGCCGAAGGAGGCCGAGCTGATGGACCCGCAGCAGCGCGTGTTCCTGGAACTGTGCTGGGAATGCGTGGAGCGTGCCGGCCATGTGCCGGATGCGACCACGGTGCCGGTGGGCGTGTTCGCCGGCATGTACAACGCAAGCTACTACCAGCGCAACGTGCTGGCGCACCCGGACCTGGTGGAAAAGCTGGGTGCCTTCCAGGTGATGCTGGACAACGAGAAGGACTACATCGCCACCCGCGTGGCGCACAAGCTCAACCTCACCGGTCCGGCGATCAGCGTGCACACGGCCTGTTCCACCTCGCTGGTGGCGATCAGCGAAGCAGTGGACAGCCTGCGCGCCGGCCGCTGCGGCATGGCGCTGGCCGGCGGCATCGCGGTGACCTGCCCGGTGAACAGCGGCCACCTGTACCAGGAAGGCGGCATGCTGTCGGCCGACGGGCACACGCGCAGTTTCGATGCGGCGGCGACCGGCACGGTGTTCAGTGATGGCGCCGCGGTCGTCCTGCTGAAGCGGCTGTCCGATGCCATCGCCGACGGCAACCCGGTTTATGCCGTCATCCGCGGCTCGGCCGTCAACAACGACGGGGGCCAGAAGGCCAGCTTCACCGCGCCCAGCAGCGAAGGGCAGGCCGCCGTCATCGCGATGGCGCAGGCGGATGCGGGCGTGGAGCCGCGCAGCATCGGTTACGTGGAAGCGCACGGCACGGCCACGCCGATGGGCGACCCCATCGAGATCGAGGGCCTGACACGTGCATTCCGCCTGGGCACGGAGGACAGCGGCTTCTGCGTGGTGGGCTCGGTCAAGAGCAACGTCGGCCATCTGCTGATGGCCGCCGGCGCGGCGGGCGTCATCAAGACTGCCTTCGCGTTGCAGCAGCAGCGCATTCCCGCGACGGCGCACTTCGGCCAGGCCAATCCCGTCATCGATTTCGCCAGCACGCCGTTCGTCGTGCATGGCCACACGCAGGCATGGCCCGTGCAGCCCGGTGCGCTCCGGCGTGCGGGCGTCAGCTCGTTCGGGGTCGGTGGCACCAATGCGCATGTGGTGATGGAAGAAGCGCCGCTGCTCGCGCCCTCCGATCCCGCCACCGGCACGCAACTGCTGACCCTGTCCGCGCGCACGCCGGCGGCGCTTGCCGTGGCCGTGTCGAACCTGGCCAACCACCTGGAAGCGGATCCGGACCGGAACCTGGCGGACGTGGCCTGGACGCTGGCCGTGGGCCGCAAGGCCTTCGCCCATCGCATCGCGGTGGCGGCGGAAACCGCCATCGCAGCCATCACCCAGCTGCGCAGCGCCGACCTGGCCGCGGCGGTCAGCAAGTCGAAAGCCGCGCAGGCCAGCGACGTGATCTTCATGTTCCCCGGCCAGGGTTGCCAGTACGCGGGCATGGGTCGCGAACTGCATGCGCGCGAGCCGGCGTTCCGCGACGCGTTCGACGCGTGCGCACGAGGGCTGTCGGACGAACTCGGCTGCGACCTTCGCCAGATCGTGTTCGGCGATGATGCCGATGCCATGCTCCCCACGGCGATCATGCAGCCGGCGATCTTCAGCATCGAGTATTCGCTGGCCCGCTGGTGGATGACGCAGGGCCTGCAGCCGGTGGCGATGGTCGGCCACAGCATCGGCGAATTCGTCGCGGCGACGCTGGCCGGCGTGTTCTCCCTGGCGGATGCGCTGAAGCTGGTGGCCCGCCGCGGCCGCCTGATGCAGCAGCAGCCCGCTGGCGCGATGCTCTCGGTGCGCATGCCGCTGGATGCCTTGCTGCCGCGCCTGCCGGCCACGCTGTCGCTGGCGGCCGAGAATGCACCTGGCGCCTGCGTGGTGGCCGGCCCGCACGAAGTGGTCGCCGCGTTCCAGCAGCAACTGGAAGGCGAGGGCGTGGCGTGCCGGGCGTTGAAGACGTCGCACGCTTTCCATTCGTCGATGATGGATGCGGTGGTCCCGCTGTTTCGTGCCGAGGTGGACGCCCTGGTCCGCCATGCCCCCCGTATCCCCGTCCTGTCGACCGCCACTGGCGACTGGCTGGACGACACATCGGCCGTCTCGCCGGACTACTGGGCACGGCACCTGCGCGAGCCTGTGCGGTTCTCCCCGGCCATCGCGCGCCTGCTGGAAACACCGGGCCGGGTGCTGCTTGAGATAGGGCCGCGCGCCACGCTGGCCACGCTCTCGCGCCAGCAGCCGCTGCTGCAGAAGCAGCGTGTGGCCGCCGTCGCATCGCTGTCCGATGCCGTCGATGGCGAGCATGCGCAGCTGCTTTCCGCCTACGGCCAGCTGTGGAGCCAGGGCGTCGCCCTGTCGCCTTCGCAGCTGGACCGTCGCGACCGGCGCCGGCGACTGTGCCTGCCGACCTATCCGTTCGAGAAAAAACGTTATTGGGTGGAACCGCAGCCCGCGGTGGCCAGCAATGTCGTTCCCCATCCCACCATCGTCGCGCGTGCGACCCTGGAGCCCCTGATGTCCGTTGTGTCCGAAACCGTCGCCCCCGCCATCGCCGACCGCAAGCCGCGCCTGGTGGCGCAGCTGAAGGAGGTATTCGAGGATGTGGCCGGCTTCGACCTGGCCGATGCCGACGGCGATGCCAACTTCATCGAGCTGGGCCTGGACAGCCTGATGCTGACCCAGGTGGCGTTGCAGTTGCAGAAGGAGTTTCCGGTCAAGATCACCTTCCGCCAGTTGATGGGCGAATGCGCCAGCCTGGATCGCCTGGCGCAGACGCTGGACGCGCAGCTTCCGCCCGAAGCCGCGCCTGCGCAGGCTGCACCGGTTGCCACGGCACCGGCGACAACGTCGGTGCCGGTGACGCCGGTGTCGTTGCCGCCGGTCCCCTCCCAGGCCTCCGTCGCTTTCGCGCCGATCGCCATGCCGGTGCAGGCGATGGGCGGCGATGGCGATGCGCTGCGCCACCTGATCGCACAACAGATGCAGCTGATGTCGCAGCAACTGGCCGTGCTGGCCGGCGCCGCACCGGTGATGCAGACCACGCCTGCCGTCGCCGCGCCCGCGCCCATGGCGGCCGTCGCCGTACCGACCGCCGTCGCGCCCCCGGCTCCATCCGCCGCGCAGGCGGCCGCCGCGCCGGCGCCCGCGTCGGCTGACGATGAAGTGGCCGCCCTGGCGCACACGCGTTACGACGTGAAAAAGGCCTTCGGTGCCATCGCACGCATCGACGCGGCCGGTGGCATCGAACTGAATCCGCACCAGCGCGAACGCCTGGATGGCTTCACCCGCCGGTACATCGCCCGCACGCCGAAGTCGAAGGCCTACACGCAGCAGCATCGCGGCCACATGGCCGATCCACGCGTGGTCACCGGCTTCCGTCCGTTGACCAAGGAAATCGTCTACCAGATCGTCGTCGAGCGTTCGAAAGGCTCGCATGTCTGGGACATCGACGGCCATGAGTATGTCGACGCGCTCAACGGCTTCGGCACCAGCCTGTTCGGCTGGCAGCCGGACTTCGTGATCGATGCCGTCAAGCAGCAGCTGGACAACGGTTACGAGATCGGCCCGATGCATCCGCTGGCCGGCGAAGTGTCGCAGCTGGTCTGCGAGCTGACCGGCCACGACCGCGCAGCGCTCTGCAATACCGGTTCCGAAGCGGTCCTGGGTGCGATGCGCATCGCCCGCACAGTGACCGGCCGCGAGACCATCGTGGTGTTCTCCGGCTCCTACCACGGCATCAATGACGAAGTGATCGTGCGTGGCACCAAGAAGCTGCGGGCGGTGCCCGCCGCGCCGGGCATCCTGCGCAACACCGCGGACAAGGTGCTGGTGCTGGACTACGGCACGCCGGAAACGCTGCAGATCATCCGCGAGCGCGCACACGAACTGGCAGCCGTGCTGGTCGAGCCGGTGCAGAGCCGGCGTCCCGACTTCCAGCCGGTCGAGTTCCTGAAGGAAGTGCGCAGGATCACCAGCGAATCCGGCGCCGCGCTGATCTTCGACGAAGTGATCACCGGCTTCCGCTCGCACCCCGGCGGCGCGCAGGCCCTTTTCGGCGTCAAGGCGGACCTGGCGACCTACGGCAAGGTGGTGGGCGGCGGCTACCCGATCGGCGTGATGGCCGGCAAGCGCGAATTCATGGACGCGCTGGATGGCGGCTACTGGCAGTACGGTGACGCGTCGGTGCCCACGGTGGGCGTGACGTACTTCGCCGGGACCTTCGTGCGCCACCCGCTCACGCTGGCCGCGGCCAAGGCGTCGCTGCTGCACATGAAGGCCCAGGGCACTGCCCTGCAGCAGGCGCTCAATGCGCGCACCACGGCGATGGCCGACGAGATCAACGCCTTCTGCGAAGAGGTCGGCGCACCCGTGCGCATCAAGCACTTCGCTTCGCTGTGGCGCACCCACTTCGAGGAAGACCATCCGCTGCAGGACCTGCTGTTCGCGATGATGCGCAGCCGCGGCATCCATATCCTCGACAACTTCCCCTGCTTCTTCACCACCGCGCACAGCGAGGCGGATTTCCGCGCCATCATCCAGGCCTACAAGGAATCCGTGCTGGAGCTGCAGGAAGCCGAGCTGCTGCCGCGCAGCGCGGTGACGTCGCGCACGGTGATGGATGCCGCGCAGCCTGCCGTGCCCGGTGCACGCCTGGGTCGCGACCCCGAGGGCCGCCCGGCCTGGTACGTGCCCAATCCCGAAAGCCCCGGCCAGTACCTGAAGGTGGGCGCATGAGCGAGCCGATGGCCAAGCGGCGGAGCACCCCCGTGGCCGTCGATTACGATCCGTTCGCCGGAGGTGCCCTGGCGCGCGTCGTGCCGACCACCGAGCCGCAGCGTGAGCTGTGGCTCGCGTCGCGGCTGGGCGATGATGCATCGCTGGCCTACAACGAATCGGTCTCGCTGCACCTGCGCGGGCCACTGGATGCCAACCGCCTGCAGCACGCGCTGCAGGCGGTGGCCGAGCGCCACGACGCGCTGCGCGCCAGCTTCGGTCCGGATGGCGAAACCTTCTGCGTGCTGGAGCCGGCGCCGTTGCTGCTGCCTTTCAGCGACCTCTCCGGGCTGGCCGAGGCCGAGCGGGCCGCGCAACTCGCGCAACGCAAGCGCGCCGGCGTGGAAACGCCGTTCGCACTGGAGCAGGGTCGCCTGTTCCGCGCCGAGCTGCTGCAGCTGGCGCCGCAGGAACACGTGCTGCTGATGCACGCCCATCACATCGTGTGCGATGGCTGGTCGTGGTGGGTGATCGTGCGCGAGCTGGGCGCCGCCTATGCGCAGGCCGCCGGCAACGCAGCCGCGCTGCCCGCCGCGGAAAGCTACGCCGACTACGCGCTGGCCGAAGCGGTCCATCCGGCGGGTCCGGAGTTCAAGCACGACGAGCAGTACTGGCTGTCGCGCTTCGCCGGCCAGACGCCGGTGCTCGAACTGCCGACCGATCACGCCCGTCCTGCGCGGCGCAGCTTCGCCTCGCAGCGCGAGGACTACGTGCTCGATGCGGACCTGGTGACGGCCGTGCGCCGGCTGGGTGCGCGCCGCGGCGCCAGCCTGTTCGCCACGCTGCTGGGCGGTTTCGCCACGCTGCTTTCGCGTATCGCCGGGCAGGAACAGGTGGTGGTGGGGATTCCCGCCGCCGGACAATCGGTGGACGGCCACGATCACCTGGTCGGGCATTGCGTCAACCTGCTGCCGCTGCGTTTCGACCTGCAGGCCGGCGACAGCTTCAACACCGTGCTCGATGGCGCGCAGGACGTGCTGCTGGATGCGATCGAGCACCAGCGCTATACCTTCGGGACGCTGCTGAAGAAGCTGCGCATCGCGCGCGATCCCGCGCGGCTGCCGCTGGTCAGCGTGATGTTCAACATCGACCAGGCGCTGGACCAGGAGAAGAGCGGTTTCCCCGGCCTGTCGCTGGATTTCACCACCAACCCGCGGCATTACGAGAACTTCGAACTCTCCATCAATGCCGTGCAGGTCGATGGCAGGTTGCGTCTGGAAACCCAGTACAGCACCGACCTGTTCGACGCACAGACGGTGCGCCGCTGGCTGGGCGCCTATGAAGGCCTGCTGCGCGCCGCCTGCGAGAACCCGGACGAACGCATCGCGCGCCTGCCGCTGGTCGGTGCGCAGGCGTTCCAGGAGCTGGTGGCCCTGCAGCCTGCAGCCACGGCGTTCGACCGCAACTGCCGCATGCACGAGCACTTCGAGCGGCAGTGCGACCGTGCACCGGATCGCACGGCGGTCCGCAGCGACGAACAGGCGCTCAGTTACCGGCAACTGGAAGCGCGCGCCAACCGCATCGCCCATCTGCTTCGCCAGCGCGGCGTGCAGCGTGGTGCCCTGGTCGGCCTGGCGATGGACCGTGGCGCCGACATGCTGGCGGCACTGCTGGGCATCCTGAAGGCCGGTGCGGGTTACGTGCCGCTGGATCCGCAGTTTCCGGCGGACCGGCTGGCCTACATGGCCAGCGACGCCGGACTGGCGGCGCTGCTGACGCAGCAACGCCATGCCGCGCAGTTCGACCTGCGTGGCCGGCCGGTGCTGGCGCTGGATGCCCTGGCGGATGAACTCGCCGCCCAGCCCGAACGCCGGCTGGGTCGCGATGCCGGTGCCGCAGATCCGGAATCGCCGGCCTACGTCATCTACACGTCAGGCTCCACCGGACGCCCCAAGGGCGTGCAGGTGCCGCATCGCGCCGTGTCGAATTTCATCACCGCCATGCAGGCCGAGCCCGGCCTGTCGATCGACGACCGGCTGGTGGCGGTCACCACGCTGTCGTTCGACATCGCCGTGCTGGAACTGATGCTGCCGCTGGGCGTGGGGGCGGAGGTGATCCTCGCCGGCAAGGACACCGTGATCGATGGCGTTGCGCTGTCGGCCCTGCTGCAGTCCTCGCGTGCCACCGCCATGCAGGCCACGCCGGCCACCTGGCGCCTGCTGCTGGAAGCGGGCTGGCCAGGCGCTGCGAACTTCAAGGCGATGTGCGGCGGCGAACCGCTGCCGCCGGACCTGGCGCAGGCCCTGCTGCCGCGCTGCAGTGAACTGTGGAACCTGTACGGCCCCACCGAGACGACCGTGTGGTCCACCAGCATGCGCGTGCGGGCGGAGCAGGGCGGACTTCCCGACATCCATATCGGCCGACCCATCGCCAATACGCAGGTGTGGATCCTCGACGAACATGGCCAGCCATGCCAGCGCGGCGTGCCGGGCGAGATCTGCATCGGTGGCGAAGGCGTCACCCTCGGCTACCTGGCGCGCCCCGAGCTGACCGCCGACCGTTTCCTGCCGGATGCGTTCGCGGACAGCGAAAGGGGATTCGGTACCGGCATCCCGGCGCCGATGCTCTACCGCACGGGTGACCGTGGCCGCTGGCGTGCCGACGGCAACCTGGAGCACATGGGCCGCCTGGACTTCCAGGTCAAGGTGCGCGGCTACCGCATTGAGCTGGGCGAGATCGAAAGCACGCTGCTGGCGCATCCGGCCCTGACCCGTGCGGTGGCGATGGCGCGCGAGGACCGGCCCGGCGACGTACGCTTGGTGGCGTACGTGGTGCCGGCGTCTTCCGTCGACATCCCCGACACGGCGCTCGTCGCCCACCTGAAACAGCAGCTGCCGGACTACATGGTGCCGCAGCATTTCGTGCGCCTGCCCGCCATCCCGCTGCTGCCCAACGGCAAGGTGGATCGCAAGGCGCTGCCGGCGCCCGACACCGCGCTGGTCCGGACGGATTCGTTCGTCGCGCCGCGGAATGAGGTCGAGCGCAAGGTCGCCGCGATCATGGCCGGCGTGCTGGGCCTTCCCGAGATCGGCGTGCAGGACAATTTCTTCGTCAGCGGCGGTCACTCGCTGCTGGCTGCGCAACTCACCTCGCGCCTCAATCGCGAGCTGGAAATCAACCTGTCCCTGCGCACGCTGTTCGATGCGCCGACCGTCGAGAAGCTGGCCGCGGCCATCGGCAACGCGTCCCACGACGCGTTGCCGCCGCGCCCGCCCATCCGCCATCGCGACGATCAGGGCACGGCCCCGCTTTCCCTGATCCAGGAGCGGTTGAAGCTGCTGGAGGAATTCAATCCGGGCCAGCTGACCTACAACACGCCTTCGGCGCACTGGCTGGTGGGGCCGCTCGACGTGGCCAAGTTCGATCTTGCCTTCCAGTCGGTCATGCAACGGCAATCCGTGCTGCGCACCACCATCGAGGAGCGCGACGGCGAGAGCCTGCAGGTGGTCCACGACACGCTGGATACCGGCCTGGCCGACGTCGAGGATCTGACGCACCTGCCGCGCGACGAGCGCGAGCGCGTGCTGATGCATCGGCTCAACACGATGATCGAAACCCCGTTCAAGCTCGTCGGCGAACCCTTGTTCCGGGCGCGGCTGTTCAAGTTCGAACAGGACCGGCATGCACTGCTGTTCATGACCCACCACATCATCTGGGACGGCTGGTCCTTCGACCTGCTGTACCGGGACCTGGCCGAAACCTACGCCGCCCTGGTCGAGGCGCGCGCGCCTGATCTGCCGGCGCTGCCGGTCAGCTACGGCGATTTCTCGGCCTGGCATCGCGAATGGGTGGAGACCGAGGGCTACGCACGCCAGCGCGAATTCTGGCGGCGCAAGCTGGGCGAACCCTACGACCCGGGTGAAGGCGGATCGCTCGATCTGGCGCGCGGCCGCAGCAAGCGCGGCACGGCCTCCGGACGTGGCCTTTCGCAGTCGTTCCACATCGACAAGGCCCTCAGTGACCAGCTGCGCAAAGTCGGGCTGTCGATGGACGCGACGTTGTTCGTGGTGCTGCTGACCGCGTACTTCGTGCTGCTCAATCGCCTGACCGGGCGCAAGGACATGGTGATCGCCACCCCGGTGCGTGGACGTAACAGCGCGGAGGTGGAGGAGCTGATGGGCTACTTCACCAACCTGTTGCCCCTGCGGGTGAAGCTGGACCCCGATCTGCCGTTTTCCGATGCCGTCAAACGCGTGCGCGACGTGGTGCTGGACAGCTTTGCCCACCCGGACATCCGGCTGGAAGAGGTGGCCCAGGAACTCAGTTCACGTGGCGGGCAGCGGGCGGCGGCGTTGTACCAGACGCTGTTCTCGCTGCAGGACATCCGCCAGCGCGTCACCCGCTGGGGAAATCTTGCGCACGAGCGGTTGGAAGTGTTCCAGCCCGGCGCCACCGAAGATCTGGGCCTCTGGTTGCTGGAGCGCGACGACGGTGTGATCGCCAGCATGGTGTACAACGCCGACGTCCTGCTTGCAGATGACGTGGCGGCCCTGCGGGGCCATTACGTGGCCTTGCTCGAGCGCATCGCCAGTGCCCCGCACAATCGGATCAGTGCATTCGATGTCGTGGCGCTGAGTGCCGTCTTGCCCGAGGACACGGCGGCGAAGACGGAAGACATGCCCGCCGCCGCCGCGCCCGTGGCCGTGCCGTCGCCTGTCGCAACAGCCGCCCCCGCACCCAGGGCAGCGCTGGATCCGCGCGTGGCGTATCTGGTGGAGCTGTGGTCGGGGTTGCTCGAGACGCCGGTGTCGCCCGAGGACAACTTCTTCGATCTTGGCGGACACTCGATGGCGGCCGTGCAGATGGCCAGCCGCGTCGCCAAGGAGACCGGCGCCAAGCTCAAGATGATGCCGCTGGCGACGCAGACGCTGGCGCAGCTGGCGATGGAGTTGCCGTCGTCCGCGTTCCCCGCGGTGGAAGAGACCGTCGTGGCGAAACAGGCCACGATCAATCCGGATATGGATGCCGGCCGTGCGTTCTACTTCGGTGCCCGCGAGCGTCGTCGATTCGGCATGTGGCACAGACCCGATGCCCCGACGGACGCATCGGGCCCTCGCGTGCTGGTGGCGCCGCCCTTGCTGCAGGAGGGCATCATGAGCCAGCGTGCGTTGTGGTCGCTTTGCGAATCAGTGGCGGGAGCCGGCACGCACGCGCTCCGTTTCGACTGGTATGGCGCGGGCGATTCGGCAGGCGATACCACCGACCTGAGCCTGGCCGGCATGCAGGAAGACCTGCGTGAGGCGCTTGAATCGCTCTCGACCGTGGCGGGGCAGCCCGGCCGCGTGCTGGCATTGCGCAGTGCCTGCCTGCCCGTGCTGCTGCAGGCGACCGCCGGCTCGGCGCCGGTCGATCTGGTGCTGTGGGACCCCGTGCTGCAGGGTGGACCGATGATCGAGCGCTGGCGCCACCAGCATCGGCAGCAGCTCGCCGGCGTGGGCCGCTACATCGTCCGCAAGCCCGCGCCCTGCGCCGACAACGAACTGCTGGGTTTCGAACTCGCTACCGGCTTTGCCGATGCGCTGGCGCAGCTCGATTTCCGTCAACGACCCTTGCCCCCGGGCAGCCGGGTGCTGATCGTGGCCTGGACGCCCGACGCCGACCTGCAGGCTTTCATCGACACGCAGCGTGCCGCGGGCGTCGTCGTCGAGGTGGCCGCACTGACGACGGCTGACCAGCCGCCCTGGGATGATCCCGTCCAGTTCGAGAACCAGGCGCTGCCGAGGCGCAGCCTGGTGCAGTTGGCGACGCTATTGACGGAGAGACGGGCATGACGGTGATGACGGCCTTGATGGAGCAGACGGCTGACGCGGCCGTGGATGTCGAACCGGTCGGCGGCGTGGTGGAGACAGCCCATACCTTCGGCGATGGACTGGTCGGCGTCCTGACCCGTCCTGCAGGCGCGATCCGGGGCAAGTCCGCGCTGATCCTGCTGAATGCAGGGCTTGTGCAGCGCGTCGGCCCGTTTCGCATGTACGTGCAGATGGCGCGTGCCTTGGCGGAGGCCGGCTTCGTGGTGTTCCGGTTCGACCAGTCGGGGCTGGGCGACAGCCCGGTGTCGTCGCGGGCAGGCGAGGGACGGAAGCTGGGCGAGGCGGTGGCGGCCATGGACCTGGTCACGGCGCTGACAGGAGTGCGCAGCTTCGTGCTGGGAGGACTGTGCTCCGGCGCCGATGACGCGTTCAATATTGCGCCCCACGATCTGCGCGTGAATGGCCTGTTGCTGCTCGATGGCGTGGCGTATCCCACCTTCCTGTACAAGCTGCGCCATGTCATGCCGCGCCTGCTGAATCCCGCGAAGGTCATGCGGGGCATCGGGCGACTCCTGCGAAGGACCTCGGGCGCGGCTGCGGCGACCATCGATCCCAACAGTTTCCGCGATTTTCCGAGCCGGCCCGAGGCGATCGAGCGCCTCAAAGCGTTGGAGACAAGAGGCGCCGACATGCTGCTGCTGTACACCGGCGGCGTGGACCGCTACTACAACCATCGGCGCCAGGCACGGGAGTGCTTTGGAGACGTGGCGCGTTCACCGCGCATCAGGACCGAGTACTGGGCTGATTGCGACCACACGTTCTACGTGGGGGCGCACCGTCGTCGTCTGGTGGATACCACGGTGGGCTGGATGACGTCCCGCTTCCGGGACTGAGCGGCGCGCAGCCGCTCAGTCGGCGGTGTAGGGCGGCTCGCGCTGCCGCAGTACGCGCGCCGGTATGCCGCCCACCGTCGCGCCATCCGGCACGTCCGCCAGCACGACGGCGTTGGCGCCCACGCGGCTGTGGTGGCCCAGCCGCACCGCCCCGACGATCTTGGCGCCCGCGCCGATGAAGACATGGTCGCCGAGCAGCGGGGAGACGTACTTCTCGGCGCCGATGGTGACCTGGTGTTCGATGTAGACATGTGCGCCGCCGCGCACGCTGCCGTTGATCACCACGCCCTGGCTGTGGATCAGCACGAAGCAGGGCCCGAAGTCGGCGTGGCGACCGATGATGCACTGGCCGAAGAACGCATTGAGCTTGTTGAACACCATCGCCAGCGGCGCCAGCCGGTGCCGCTGCGACCATTGCATCAGGCGATAGCACGCCATCGCGAAGGTCCCATCGGTCAGCAGCGCCTTCACCAGCGTGCGTGGACGGTCGTCCCCATAGCACCAGCGCGCCTTGGCCTTGAGGTCCTCGACAAACAGCATGGGTTCTCCCGGGTTGGTCCGTGTTCCGGTGGCAGGATACGTGGCCGCGGGGCCAGCGTCAGCACGGCTCCGCCGGCCGCTGGCCGGACTCACCTGCCGGATGCGTTTGATTATCAGTCGGGAACTGGGGAGAACGGGCATGAGGAAGGACGCACCACGAGCCGCTGCAACATCATCCGGAACCCGTTCCGGCATGCACCGTCTTCGGGCGGCGTGTCGCGTATCCCGTTGTCGCTGAGGGAGCGGGTCCATGACGGAGTCTTCCGGCGCAGGCAGGCGCCAGCAACTCGCGCGCTGGTTCCACCGTGCGAATGTCTTACCTCTGGCCGGTCGCGTGCGTGACGCGCTGTTCAACGACCTGCGCATCCTGGCCTATCACCGGGTACTCGATTCGAGTGAACCGGCGGACTTCGATTTCGACCTGGAGCTGATCAGCGCCTCGGCGTCGGATTTCCGCGACCAGATGACGGCGGTCAAGAAGGACTTCGTGCCGATGCGCTTCGACCAGGTGATCGACTGCCTGGATCGTGGCGAGCCGTTGCCCCCGCGGGCCACGCTGATCACCTTCGATGACGGCTACGACGACAACTACCGTATCGCCTTCCCGATCCTGCAGGAACTGGGCATGTCGGCGATGTTCTTCGTGTCCACCGGTCATATCGACTCCGGCGCGCCGTATGCCTACGACTGGGCCGTGCACATGATCTGCCGGACGCCGGCCGATCGCCTGCTGCTGCCCGAGGCCGGTATCGATTGGCCGTTGCCCCCGACCATTGCCGGACGGCGGCAGGTCGCGAGTCGATTCCTGAGCAGGCTGAAGGAATTTCCAGCCGTGGTGCAGGAGCGCCTGGTCGCCACCATGGAACAGGACTGGTCCCTGCCGCGTGCGCCCCACATGCACTGCCAGCCCATGTCATGGGCGCAGCTGCGAGAAATGCAGGCCGGCGGCATGGAAGTGGGCTCGCACGGCGTGCACCACCGCATGCTGGCCAAGATGCCGCATGAGCTGATGATCCAGGAGATCAACGAATCCAAGGCGATGCTCGACAGGAACCTGAATCTTCCTGCGCAGGTGCTGTCCTATCCCGTCGGCGGATTCGATGCTTTTGATGAAGTGGTCGTCCAGGCAGCCCGTTCCGCCGGCTTCCGGCTGGCATGCAGTTACGTGTCGGGGACCAGTCGCCTGCAGTCGGATACCATGTATTCGCTGCGTCGCCTGCACGTGGAGCGTTACGTGGACGCCGCTTGGTTCCGCGGCATGATGGAACTGCCGGAGTTGTTCGGATGACGGAAAGGCAAGTACAGGGGCTTGGCCGGATCCTCATATGTTCCCGATGATGATGGTTTACCTGGTGCTGGTCATCATCCGGCCCCAGGACTACCCCGAACTGCAGGGGGCGATACCGCTCCCGTTGCAGCAGGTGGCCCTGTTGCTGGCAGGCGTGGCCTGGCTGATGTCGGGCAGGCGCATGAACAGCGCGCCGCAGAATCTGCTGCTGCTGCTTTTCATGCTGGCGATGATGCTGTCGGTGGCCGTCAACGGGTGGATCGGCGGCGCGGTGCCCATCTTCCGCGACTTCGCGCCGGTGGTGCTGGCGTATTTCCTGCTGTGCAATGCCACCTTCACGGCCAGCCGCCTGCGTATCGCGATGGCCGTGTTCTGCCTGTGTGCCACGGTACTGGCGGTGCACGGCATCGAGCAGGCCGCGCTGGGCACCGGCTGGACCGGCATGAAACTGTCACAGGGAACGCGTATCCAGTACGTGGGCATCTTCAGCGATCCCAACGACCTGGGCATGCTCTTCGTCATCTGCGTGCCGATGGCCATGTACCTGGCACAGCTCGGTGGATGGCTGGGGCTGCGACGGCTGTTCTGGTGGGTGATCGCCGCGACGCTGGTGTACGGCATCTACCTGACCGACTCGCGTGGCACGGTACTCGCCTTGCTGGCGGTTTTCGGGATCTATCTGTGGCGGTCGCGGGGCCTGCTGGTGGCCGGCACGCTGGGCGCGGGAGCGCTGGTGGTGCTGATGGCCTTGCCTTCGCGCATGCAGGAGCTGGAGGTGGGCGAGGAATCCGCGATGGACCGCGTCTACTCCTGGTACGAAGGCATGCAGATGTTCAAGGACAATCCCATCTGGGGGGTGGGCAAGGGCGCCTACACGGACATCTACCAGCTGACCGCGCACAATTCGCTGGTGCTGGTGCTGGCGGAGATGGGTATCGTGGGTTTCACCCTGTGGCTGATGTTCATGGGGTACTGTTTCTGGATGATGGTCAGCATCGTGAAATGGCGGCCCACGCGCGCGATGCTCCAGGATGAAGAGAATTTCGGTCCGTCCGTAGTGCGCCAATGGACGGACGACCGTGCGATCGCCTTTGTACTGCTGCTCTCCTTGTCCGCCTTCGCGGTCTGTGCCTTCTTCCTGAGTCGCACCTACGTGTCCATCCTCTACCTGCTTGCCGCCCTGGTCGTGGCCCATTACTCGATGGTGAGGCGGCGCTATCCGTGGGTGGCCGAGATGCGCATCAGCGACCACCTGCTGGCATGGCCGTTTCTCTCCGCCGCTGCCGCGGTGGCGATGTACATCGTCGTGCGAATCCTGCTGGTCATGGCATGAACAAGCCCACTTCCATGCTCAGCAGGACGATGTTCTCGACGGTGGCGATCTACACCGAGTTCGTGCTCGGCATGCTGGTGTCGATCATCATCGCCCGCCACCTGCAGCCGGCGGGCTTCGGCATCTACAGCGTTGCGGTGTGGATGGTGGCGCTGGGCGTGGTGCTGGCCAATTCAGGCACCGGCACGGCCGCCATCAAGTTCGTGGCCGAATTGCGTGGCAGCGGCGAAACCGAGCTGGTCGCGCCGGTGCTTGCCTATATCCGGCGCGCGCAGCTGGCCTTCCTGGCCTTGGTGCTGGTGATCGGTTCGCTGGTGCTGTGGGCGGCGGGCGGGCGCGTGCTTCCGGAGCTCCATCATGGGCTGCTGTTCGCCTTCCTGGCGCTGTCGGTGGCCATGCGGTCCCAGTACATGCTCAACGTGAGCGTCGCGAAGGGCATGGAGGATTTCCGCTCCGTGGCGATGATGGTCGCGCTGGCGGCGCCCCTGACACTGGCGATGGTGGGCGTGGCGGTGCTGATGGACGCGCCCCTGCCGGCCTTCCTGATGATCTTCGTCGTCTCCAGCCTGTTGCTGTATGCCGTGTCGGGCCGCCGCATCCGGCGCTTGCTGCCACAGGCGAAGGCGGGCGTGGCGATACCGGAGGAGTTGATGGCACGCGTGCGCCGGCACATCCGTCTGACCGCGGTGACGGTCAGCATCGGGTTCCTGATCGGCAGCGAGATCGAGGTGGTCTTCCTGAAGATGTTCGTCAGTGAAAGCATGGCCGGGCAATTCAAGGTGGCCTACCAGCTGGCGAGCGGTGCGACCCAACTGGTACCGGGGGTCTTCGGTGCCATCCTGTTGCCGATGATGGCCAGTGCCCTCAGGCAGGGCAATGCCATCGCCGCACAGCGCTTCGTCACCTCCACGCGCTACCTGGCCTTGCTGGCGGCTCCGCTCATTGCCTTCTGCATGTTGTTTTCCACGGCCATCATCGACGTGCTGTACGGCAGCGCCTACGCGCCGGCAGCCCCGGTCTTTGCCGCGTGCCTGCTTGGGTCTGCGCTGTCGATGGTGATGCAGGCCGGCACCAGCCTGCTGGTCAGCGCGGACCGTCAGGGCAGCATCCTGAAGCTGCAGATCGTGCTTGTGGTCGTGAAGATCGGGCTGGGCATCGTGCTGATCAAGCGTTACGGCCTGCACGGCGCGGTCTATGCCTTCTGGGTGGTGACAGCGTTGTACGTGACCGTCGCCACGTCGCTGGCGGTCCGGACAAGCGGCGCGATGCTGGAGTGGGGCAGGCTGGCGCGCATCGCCCTGGCCGGTGTGGTGAGTGCGGCCCTGGCCTATCCCGTGCTGCGCCACCTGCCGCCGCTGCCCGCGATCGCCGTGGGCGGCGCGGTCGTGTCCATCGCGTACGCGTTGATGACCTTCCTGCTGGACTGCTGGAGTGCCAGCGAGATCGAGCAGATGCAGGCCTGGCATGGTCGCCTGGGCAGGCGCCGTCTCCGCGCCGTGGACCTGCTGCTGGACCAGGCCCATCGCCGCTCCGGCGCATGACAGCGTGTTGGCCGTGGCCTCGGCCCGGCGCGGTTTGCGTTCCTCCTAGATAACAGACCGCACGCCCAGGAGCACCTGGCTGCGGGCGGTCGATATCCTCAGGGGGTTGCCTTGTCCATGCTGGTCTGGTCGTTGGTCGTGCTGCTGTCGTTCGCCGTGCTTGCTGCCGGCGGGCTCTACATGGTGTTGCGACTGCGCAACATGCAGATCTGGATGGCGGATTACCTGCGTCGCCGTTCGCCGCCGCCGGTCACGGGGCCGGTGCACGTGATGTTCTGCTTCGTGGACCATTTCGAACCGATGTGGAAAGGCGCCGACCTGGACACCGAGCGCGCGCGCGTGGATCGCTGGTGCCGCGACTACCGCGCGCTGGCGGGCCGCCACCGCGATGCCGACGGGCGGCCGCCGCAGCACAGCTTCTTCTATCCGGAAGAGGAGTACCGCAAGGAGCACCTGGACAAGGTCGCGTCGCTGTGCGCGGACGGCTTCGGCGAGATCGAGATCCACCTGCACCACGACAACGATACCGAAGCCAATTTCCGCGAGTGCATGTCGCGCTTCGCGAAGACACTGAACGAACAGCACGGCGCGCTGCCGATCGATCCGGAAACCGGGCAGATCCGGTTCGCCTTCATCCATGGCAACTGGTGCCTGGACAACTCGCGCAAGGACGGGCGCTGGTGCGGGCTGAACAACGAGCTCATCCTGCTGCGCGAGCTGGGCTGCTATGCGGACTTCACGCTGCCCGCCGCGCCCAGCGAGGCGCAGACCTCCACCGTGAACCGCATCTACTACGCCAAGGACGATCCCCACTGCGCGAAATCGCACGACACGGGCATCCCTGTGCGCGTCGGCGGTCAGGCCAGTGGCGACCTGATGATCATCCAGGGCCCGCTGGGGTTGAACTGGAAGAGCCGCAGGATGGGCATCATCCCGCGCATCGAGAACTCGGACATCCGCCGCAGTTCGCCGCCCACGCCCGATCGCGTGGACGCCTGGGTCAATGCCGGCATCCACGTGGAGGGACGTCCGGAATGGATCTTCGTCAAGATCCACACGCACGGCACCCAGGAGCCGGACATGGACACGCTGCTGGGCGAGCCTTCGGAGCAGATGCACCGCTACCTGGAAGAGCGCTACAACGACGGCGTCCACCATGTGCTGCACTACGTCACCTCGCGCGAGATGTACAACATCGTCAAGGCGGCTGAAGCCGGGATGATCGGCAACCCGAATCAGTACCGCGACTACGCATTGCCGCCGCCGCCGTCATCGTGGGCCGGTGCCCGCGAAGCGGTCGCGCAGGGAGCGGCCGCGTGAAGCGCCTGCGCGGGCGCGTAAGCGTGGTGATGCCGGCCTACAACGCTGCGGAAACCATCGAAAGCTCCATGCGGTCGGTGCTTGACCAGCGCCATGCGGACGTCGAACTGCTGGTGGTGGACGACGGTTCGCGCGACGGCACCCAGGCCATCGTCGAACGACTTGCATCGCAGGACCGGCGCATCACCGCCATCCAGCTGCCGTCGAACGGCGGCGTCTCCACCGCCCGCAACACGGGTATCGAAGCCGCCACGGGAGAGTACGTCGCGTTCCTGGACAGCGACGATCGCTGGCACCCCGACAAGCTGAAAGTGCAACTGGCTGCCATGCGCGAAGCGGGCGTCCAGGTGGGCTACACCGCCTACCAGCGCGTTGACCCCGAGGGGCGCGTGCTGTCGACGGTACGGCCGCCGGCCAGTGTCCGCTATGCGGGCATGCTGAAAGGCAACTGCATCGGCAACCTGACCGGGCTGTATGCGCGGGCGCTGGGCGAAGTGCGTTTCCCGCGCGCGGGCCATGAGGATTACGTGTTCTGGCTGCGCGTCGTGCGGCTTGCGGGCCAGGCGATCTGCGCCCAGCCCGACCATCCGCTGGCGTACTACCTGGTGCGGTCCGGCTCGCTGTCGGCCAACAAGTGGCGCGCCGCGCGCTGGCAATGGCGCATCTATCGCGATTACGAAGGCATCGGCGTGCTGCCGGCCAGCTGGTATTTCGTCAACTACGCGGCCAACGCGGTGATGAAGCGGATGTAGCGGCCACGGCCGCGCTCGCCAGGGCCGTGCCGGATGTCGCTTTCGCGCACGGACGGGATACCGCCTCTCACCGCCGGTAGATCACCGCAAGCATCAGAGAGTTCTCAACATAGCTCTCGGTGGAGCCGGAGCTGTCGCGTTCGGCACGCTGATAGTAGCCACGCACATGCCAGTGGCGCGAAAACTGCTTGGTCAGGGCGACGCTGTAGATGGAGTAGCGGTCGTTGCGGAACTGGTTATCCAGCTCGCGCTCCTGCCTGACGGCGGCCGCGGAGAGGATGAAATCCGAACGCAGCTTGTAGTCGGCATAGAAGTTGAGCGACTTGATGTCCTGGTCTTCGTCGGAGTTCGTCTGGTAGCGGATACGGTCGTAGTAGGGATTGACCTGTACCATCAGGCGCTCGCCTTCGAACCTGTAGTTGAGCAGGATACGGCGTTGCTTGAAGGTCTGTGGCCCGATGGGAAGCAGGGGATCGGACGGATCGTCGATGATGGGCCCCTCGCCGTCCGTGAGCGGGTCGCGACGCCAGATGAGGTACTCGGCCGCATCCGAGAACTCCATGTTGAAGCCCGCCGACAGGGTTGTGCGTGGCGCTACCTGCCATTCCACGTTCCCACGCAGCAAGGGCGCGGAATCGTCGCCCTCATAGTTGTCCGGCCTCAACTGGGAGTAGCCCGCGTCGATCTCGAGATACAGCGATGCCAGGCGGCTGGTGTAGCCGACATACGCGTCGTAGCGGCGGTAGTTGAACAGGGCGCCGTCGTCGTCGTAGTCCGTCTGCAGCGCGTCCAGGTTCACCGACACGCTGTCGGTGGACCGTACCAGGCGCTCCAGCCGGGTGGCCACACTGTAATGATTGCCCTGGAAGTCCTCGCTCTCTTCGGCATAGGTATTCACGAACCTCAGGTCCACCTGGCCGCGCGTGGCATCGCTGAAGCGGGCACGGAACGTGGGTCCGGCCGTCAGCACGTTGACCTGCTGCTGGTTGCTGGGCACGAAGCTGTTGAGGACGTTGACCGCCTGGCGACTGAGCGTGTCCGTGACCTCGAAATCGATCCGCTCGGGCACGATCGTCCAGTTCATGCGTCCTGCCAGCTGGCCCTGCAGCTCGCTCTCGAACGTGTCGTCGAGGTAGTAGGGGTATTGCAGGTTGCCGTTCATGGTCAGCTCCAGGGTCGACCCCGCCTGCTCGACATCGAAGTTGAGCTCGGGGGAGATCACCGTGTCGCTGGTTTCGTCGGTCTCGCTGAGGCCGATATTGTCGCTGTAGAGCACCGAGGCGCCGACGTCATACTGGATCCTGACGGCATGCGCCGCCTGGGGTACAGCGAGGGCCATGGCCAGGAACAGCAGGCCGTGGCGCGGGGACCGCTTGCGTCGATTCCTGGGTGCGCTTGGCATGGGCATGCTCCTAGACGCCTTCGTTGAACACGACGCCGGCGAATTTCTGCTTGTCGAAGTTGGCGGCGGCTTCGGCGATCGCCGCGGGCGTGTCGCGCCCGTAACCGGCCACCAGCACCACCACGTCGGCCAGGTCGGCCAGGATGCGTGCATCCGGCGCGCCGCGCACGGGGGGGCCGTCCAGGAAGATGTGGTTGCTGGAGTCGCGGCTGCGCAGCGTGTCCAGCAGCAGGCGCATCCGGTGCGAGGAGAAATGCTCCGCGCCCGTCTCGCGCGCGGTGCCGGTGGGCAGCAACTGCAGCCGGGCGATGCCGGTGCTGTACAGCAGGTTGTCCGCTTCGGCCTCGCGCAGTTCCAGGTAGTCGATCAGGCCGCTGCCGGCCGGTGCCAGTTTCATCGCCTTGTCCTGCGACGGGAAACGCACGTCGCAGTCCACCAGGATGACGCTCTTGGCTTCGTCGAACGCCATGGCGGCCGCCAGGTTCCGCGCCACGAAGCTGCCACCCGAACCGCGGCTCACCGGCACCACCAGGGTGATGAAGTTCCCCTGCGTATGCGCCAGCAGGTGCGTGCGCAGTTCGCGGAAGGCGTCCACTTCCCGCCGCTCCTGGTCGGAGCGGTAGATGGTGTTGCGGTCTTCCAGCTGCGCTGGCGTCAGTGCCGTGGTGGCGGACCGTGGCGCAATGGAGGTCCCGGTACCCTCGGGTGAACGGGGGACGGGGCGGAGCGCACGGTTCATAACACCTCCAGCATTTTCAGCATGTAAGCCATGCCATAGACCACGGGAACCATCGAGAACAGGGCCGTCGCCAGCATCAGCTTCCGGGCCCCCTGCAGGCGTTTCTGGCGCGTGCGGTAGGGCGGCATGGTGCCGATCACCTGCAGCCCGGTTTCGCGCTCGATCTGCTTGGCCGACCGCGTGCGCGGATCGAACTTGATCAGCGCGAACAGCATGGCGAGCGGCACGGCCACCCCCAGCAGCAGCCCGGCGCCGGCGATGTGCATGGTGCGCAGGCCACTGGGGCGCAGCGGCATGGCGGCCGGCTCCTGGATGCGGAAGCTGAGGCCGCGCTGCTCGGCGTCCAGGTTCATCGAGACGCGTGCGTTCTCGCGGCGCTTCAGCAGGTCCTGGTAGAGGTCGCGGTTGACCTCGTAATCGCGGGTCAGTTCGGCCAGCGTGCTCTCCGACGCCGCGATGCGGTTGCTGCGGCCCATCTCGTCGCCCAGCAGCGATTCCGCGGTGGAGATGCGCGCGGCGGTGGCGGCGCTGCGGCGGCGGGCATCGGCCAGCTTGCTGCGCAGTTCGCCGTACAGCGGATTGAACGCCGCGGGTCCATCCAGCGATTGCCCGGCACCGGCGACGCGCGGTTGCGATTCCTCGCGGCGCAGCTCCTCTTCCAGGTCGCGCAGCTGGTGCTGCACGCGCACCACGTCCGGGTGCTGTTCGGTGTACTGCAGCAGCAGGCGGTCGCGCTCGGACTGCAGTTCGGCCATGCGGGCGCGGAACTGGCCGGCCCGGGTCTGCACCAGCGTGATTTCGCTCTCGCCGGACAGTTGCGACTGCAGCGCTGCTTCCTGCGAACGCAGGTCGATCAGTTCCATGCGGCCGGCTTCGATCACGCGCCGCAGTTCGCCGATGCGGGCGTTGACGTCGGCATCGGTGCCCGGCCGTGCATCCGGGTTGCCCTGGCGGAAGGATTCCAGCTGCGATTCGGCCTGGGTCAGCTTGGTGTGGTACTGCTGCACCTGCGAGTCGATGAAGCCATAGGCCTCGCTGCTCTCGCGTTCCTTGGTGGACAGGCTTTCCTGGATGACCAGTTCGGCGAAGCGCTTGGTGACTTCGTACGCACGTTCCGGATCCGAGTCGGTGTAGGTGATCTGGATCAGGTTGGCGCGGGCATTGGTCACCATCGTGCGGCCGCCGATCTTCTCGATCAGCTTTTCCTGCTCCACCGGCGACGGGTTGTCCTTCAGCCAGCCACCGGTCTTGAGGATCTCTTCCATCACGCGGCGGCTGAAGGCCACCTCACGCAGGATGCTGGCGCGGTCGACCACGCTGGTGGCCACCGCGCGGCCCTCCATCAGCGGCGTGATGATGTTGCGGTCCTCCACCAGGATGCTGGTGGACGACGAGTACTTCTTCGGCAGCATGATGCCGATCACCAGCGCGATGACCGCGATGCTGGCGAACAAGCCCATCAGCAGGACGGCACGGCGGCGGAACTCGCTGATGCCCACGGGCAGCAGCGTCTGCAGTGCCGAGCCGGTTTCCTCCGCCCCCGGCCAGGTCGCGTTCTGCTTGCTCACAGCGTGCGTTCCGGGACGGTGATGACGTCACCAGGCGCCACCGTGAAGTTGGTCGACAGGTCGCCACGGTTGAGGATGCGGTCCAGGCGTACCTGGTAGCTCTGGGTCGACTCGGTGCCTTTGCGATACAGGTTGGAACGGTCGGCGGCGGCGAATTCGGTGACGCCACCGGCGGCCAGCACTGCATCCAGCACGGTCATGCCGGGCCGGTAGGGAATCGACACGGGCGTGCGCACCGCGCCGGTCACGCGAACGCGCGAGAGGTATTCATGGCTGCGCAGCTCGGTCAGGATCACCGCCACCTGCGGGTCGCGCACGTAGGCAGCCAGCTTGGTCTGGATGTCCTTGGCGACGTCGTCCGGCGTGCGGCCACCGGCGGCCACATCGCCCACCAGCGGCACCGAGATCATGCCGTCGGGGCGCACCGGCACGGTGATGCCCAGTTCCGGGTTGCGCCACACTGACACCTGCACGATGTCGTCCACCCCGATCTGGTACGCATCGACGGCGGCACTGGTCTGGGGCGGAGGCGCTTCCTTGCTGCCGGCGGAGCCGGAGGCGCAACCCGACAACATCAGGGTGCAGGCAATGGCGGCAAGACCGGCGAGAAGTCGGTTCATGGATGGATCCCCTGTAGGTGCAGATGCTCAAAAGAACGCAGGCACTGGCACAATCCGGCCATTCAGGAGCGCAGGGGATCCCGGGGCGTCACGCCTCGTAGAACTGCCGGTACCAGTCGACGAAGCGGCGCACGCCGGTCTCGATGGAGGTGGAAGGCGAGTAACCGGTATCACGGCTGAGCGCTTCCACGTCGGCGTAGGTGTCGGGCACGTCGCCGGGCTGCATCGGCAGCAGGCGTTTCTCGGCCTTGCGCCCCAGGCAGTCCTCCAGCACCTCGATGTAGCGCAGCAGCTCGACCGGCTGGTGGTTGCCGATGTTGTAGACCCGGTAGGGCGCCAGCGAGCTGGCTGGCGTGGGATTGAGTGGGTCGTAGTGCGGATCGGGACCGGGCACGCGGTCCAGCGTGCGCACGACGCCTTCGACGATGTCGTCGATGTAGGTGAAGTCGCGCGTGTGCCGGCCGTGGTTGAACACGTCGATCGGTTCGCCCGCCAGGATCTTGCGGGTGAACAGGAACAGCGCCATGTCCGGTCGCCCCCACGGCCCGTACACCGTGAAGAAGCGCAGGCCCGTGGTGGGCAGGTTGAACAGGTGGCTGTAGGTATGCGCCATCAGCTCGTTGGCCTTCTTGCTGGCGGCATACAGGCTGACCGGGTGGTCCACGCTGTCCTCCACCGCGAAGGGCAGCTTGCGGTTGGCGCCGTAGACCGAGCTGGACGAGGCATAGACCAGGTGCTCGATGCCGCGGTGGCGGCAGGCTTCCAGGATGTTGAGGAAGCCGACGATGTTGCTGTCGATGTAGGCGTGCGGGTTTTCCAGCGAGTAGCGCACGCCGGCCTGGGCCGCCAGGTTGACCACGCGCTGCGGCTGGAATGCATCGAACACCGCGTCCAGGGCGGCGCGGTCTTCCAGCGCACCCTGCGCGAAGCGGAAACCGGGGTGGGGCGTCAGCCTGGCCAGCCGTGCCTCCTTCAGGCGCGGGTCGTAGTACGCATTCAGGTTGTCGAAGCCGAACACCTCGTCGCCGCGCGCCAGCAGGCGCTCGCTGAGGTGGTAGCCGATGAAGCCGGCGGCGCCGGTGACCAGTATGCGCATCTACGCAGTCTCGAATCGTGGGGGCTGGAAGGAGGAAAGCATCAGAGGGCGTCGTCGGCGCCGTCGCGGGGCAGGGCGCGCTTCACGTCGAACACCACCGCCTGCGGCTTGCCGAGTGCACGGATACCGTCGGTGCCCAGCGCGACGAATTCGCGATGGGCCACCGCCACGATGACCGCATCGTACCCACCGGCGACAGGCTGGGGCAGCAGCTCCAGCCCGTATTCCGTGCGGGCTTCGTCGCGGCTGACCCAGGGGTCGTGGACGTCGACGCGTGCGTTGTAGCTGCGCAGCTCGTCGACGATGTCGATGACGCGTGTATTGCGCAGATCGGTGCAGTTTTCCTTGAAGGCCAGGCCCAGCACCAGCACGCGCGCGCCGGCCACCGGCAGGTCGCGCTGCGCCATCAGCTTGACCACGCGCTGCGCCACGTGGCTGCCCATGCCGTCGTTGATGCGGCGACCGGCCAGGATCACTTCGGGGTCATAGCCGATCTGCTGGGCCTTGTGGGTCAGGTAGTACGGGTCCACGCCGATGCAGTGCCCACCCACCAGGCCGGGACGGAAGGGCAGGAAATTCCACTTGGTGCCGGCGGCTTCCAGCACCTCGTGGGTGTCGATGCCCATGCGGTGGAAGATCAGCGCCAGCTCGTTGACCAGCGCGATGTTGACGTCGCGCTGGGTGTTCTCGATGACCTTGGCGGCCTCGGCCACCCGGATGCTGCTCGCGCGGTGGGTGCCGGCACCGATGATGCTGCCGTAGAGCGCATCGACGAAGTCGGCCACGGCCGGTGTGGAGCCCGAGGTGATCTTGGTGATGGTCTCCAGCCGGTGCTGCCTGTCGCCGGGATTAATGCGTTCGGGACTGTAGCCGGCGTAGAAGTCGCGGTTGAACGCGAGGGATGACACGCGTTCGATGATCGGCACGCAGACTTCTTCTGTGGCACCGGGGTAGACGGTGGATTCGTAGATGGCGATGCCACCCTTGCCGATGGCGCCGCCCACGGTGCGGCTGGCCGACTCCAGGGCCCGCAGGTCGGGCCGCTTGTACGCGTCGATCGGCGTGGGCACGGTGACGATGAAGACGTTGCAGCCTTTCAGCGCCTCGGGGTCGTCGCTGAAGGCGAGCCGGGTAGCGCCTTCCAGTTCCTCCGGCGACACTTCCAGCGTGTGGTCGTGGTGCCGGCGCAGTTCGGCCACGCGCTTGCCGTCGATGTCGAAGCCCAGCGTGTCGAAGCGGCGGCCGAAGGCCACCGCCAGCGGCAAGCCGACATACCCCAGACCGATCACGGCGATCCTGGCCTGGTCCAGCGCGGGCAGCGGTGCGGTCATGGGCGTTCAGGCGTCCTGGGCGTGGTACATGGCGTGCAAGTCTATCGGATGCGGTGCGCGTTTCCGGCGGGACTGCCCGCGGACTGGCCTGATCGCGCGGCCGATGACGTAACAGTGGGTAACTTCCGGCATGCGGCCGGACCTGTGACCCTGGGGAGTCATGATGCGGATCCTGCTTTGCGGAGGTGCCGGCTACATCGGCGCCCATGCCTATGTGGTGCTGGCCGAGCGCGGCCATGAGGTGGTGATCGCCGACAACTTCAGCAACAGTTCGCCGGGCGTGCTGGCGCGGCTGCAGGCCATCACCGGCCAGCCGGTGGCCTTCCAGCCGTTGGACCTGCGTCACCGCGAAGCGACCGTCGGGTTCTTCGCGCGCCAGCCGTTCGACGCAGTGGTGCATTTCGCCGCGCTGAAGTCCGTCGGTGAATCGTGCGAACGCCCGCTGGACTACTTCCACAACAACATCACCGGTACCCTCAACCTGCTGCACGGCATGCAGGCCGCGGGCGTGAAGCGGCTGGTGTTCAGTTCGTCGGCCACCGTGTACGGCGACCCGGCCAGGGTGCCGGTCAGCGAGGACGCCGCGCTGCAGGTCACCAATCCCTACGGGCGCACCAAGCTGGTCATGGAAGAACTGATCGGCGATCTCTGCCGCAGCGACGCCACCTTCCATGCCGCCAACCTGCGCTACTTCAATCCGGTGGGCGCGCACGCCTCGGGCCTGATCGGCGAAGATCCCGGCGGCATTCCCAACAACCTGATGCCCTATATCTGCCAGGTGGCCGTCGGTCGCCGCGAGCGGCTGAGCATCTTCGGCGGTGACTATCCAACGCCCGATGGCACCGGCGTGCGCGACTACATCCACGTGATGGACCTGGCACGCGCGCATGCCGATGCGCTGGACTACCTGGTGCGCGAGCGGCACTCGCTCACCGTCAACCTGGGCACGGGGCAGGGCATCAGCGTGCTGCAGCTGGTCAACGCGTTCGCCGACGCATCGGCGCGCGACATTCCGTACGAGATCGTCGCGCGACGCCCGGGCGATGTCGCCGCGGTGTATGCCGACCCCACCCTGGCCAACCGCCTGCTTGGCTGGCGGGCGGAACTGGGCGTGGAGGCGATGTGCCGGGATGCATGGCGCTGGCAGGCCCAGAACCCGCAGGGTTATCCCGCGCCCTGAGCAGGCCGCGTCGTGATGCGGTTGGCAGAATGGCCGCTACATCCGCTGGCATCACAGTGGACCCTGTGCCGCCTTTGCCCGAGAATCGGCTGAACCGGCCACCAGCGCATTCCGTTGCCCCTCGACGCTGCACACGACATTGCGGAACGCAACCGCTCACGCTACGGCCTGCGCATGTACCGCATGCGCGCGTTGGGCCTGGGGCTGGGCGGGTTGTGCGTGGCGGCGGTGCTGTACGAGCACACCGCGTCGACAGGCCTGTGGCTGCTGCTGGCGTTCAACGCACTGGCATGGCCGCACCTGGCCTACCTGCGCGTGCTCCAGGCGAAGAAGGAGCCGCTGCAGGCGGAATTCCAGAACCTCACCTTCGACGCGGCGAAGGGCGGATTCTGGATCGCCGCGATGCACTTCGACGCCTTGCCCAGCGTCCTGCTGGCGGTGATGCTGACGATGGACAAGGTCATCATCGGCGGCGCTCGTTTCGGCCTGCGCACGCTGGCTGCCATGGCGCTGACATGCGTGGCCGCCAGCGCGGCCTGGGGTTTCGCCTTCGAGCCCTACACCAGTTATCCGGTGGTGCTGGCGTGCCTGCCGTTCCTGGCCATCTATCCGATGGCGATCGGCGTAGCGACGCACGCGCTGTCGCGCAAGGCGCGGCAGCAGAAGGAACTGCTGGAGAAGATGGCGCGCTTCGATGCGGCTACCGGCCTGATGAACCGGCAGCAATGGCTGTATGCGGCGACGATGGAACTGCAGCGCTTCCAGCGCACCGGCCGGCCGGCGGTGCTGGTGTTGATCGACATCGACCGCTTCAAGGACATCAACGACGGCTACGGCCATACCATCGGCGACGCGGTGGTGGAGGATTTCGCCCGCCTGCTGAAAGCCTGCCTGCGCGATACCGACACCGGCGGCCGCTATGGCGGCGACGAGTTCGGCATCGTCATGCCCGACACGCGCTGGGAAGAGGCCATCGTGGCCGCCGAGCGCCTGCGCCGGCAGGTGGCGGCCTTCTCGTTCACGCGCGCGGCGCTGCCGTGCACGGTCAGCATCGGCCTGTCCGAGCCGCATGCCGGCATCGCCACGGTGTCCGACTGGATCAACAGCGCCGACAGTGCGCTGTACCGTGCCAAGGCCAAGGGCCGCGACTGCATCGTGGTCGGGTGCTGACGCCGCTCAAGCCAGCAGTGCGTCGATCACGGCCTGCGGCTGCTTCATCCAGGCGAAATGGTCGGCCCGCGTGCCCAGCGCGGCGTGGTGCAGTACGGTGACGTGATGCGTGCTGGCGGGCATCTTGGCCATCAGTGCGCGCAATGAGCTTTCCGGCGCCAGCCAGTCGTCATCGAACAGCACGCCATGGATCGGCACGGCCACCTGCCGCATGCCGGCTTCCAGATCCTCGGCCATGCCGGCTGCACGATAGCGGCCACTCAGGCCCACGCGGGCCCAGTCGCGGATCAGGCTGCGTGCCTCGTCGCCGCCAAATCCCAGCCGACGACCGGGCAGGATGCCGTGCCAGTCCGCCAGCCACGGTGCGAACTGGTAGAACATCGGCAACGCATAGCCACGGGGCGCGGGAAACGTACGCCAGTGGGGCGTGCCGCTGCCGACCAGCCAGAGCTGCGCGAAGGCCTGCGGCTGTTGGCCCAGATGGCAGGCGGCGAGTTGTCCGCCCAGGCTGTGCCCACCGATCAGATGCGTGGCTGCTGGCACATGGCGCACCATTTCCGCATGGCTGAGCGGCAGGTCGTGCAGCAGCAGTTCGCGGTAACCCCAGTCGTGCTGGCGGCTGGCGCGCAGGCTGCTGCTGCCGTTGCCGCGCCATTCGTGCAGGAACACCGCGATGCCGCGTTTCGCCAGCTGCTCGGCCAGCGGCAGGTAGTGGCGCGCCGCGACCCCGAGGGCAGGGACCCACAGCAGGGCGCTGTGCGCATGCGTGGGGATGCGTGCGATCAGCGTGTATCGGTGCCCGTCGGCGGACGCCAGCGGGAATTCGTGTGCGGCGATGTCCGCGGTAGAAGGATCCAGGTTCATGGTGCAGGTGCGGCTCCAAAATGGTCGAGGACCACCACGTCGCTGCGGCCGGGCCGATAGCCGTCGCGCAGCGCGGCGTGCACGTAGTCCGATGCGGCAACGCAGGCGTCCTTCATCGGCATGCCCTGCGCGCGCCGGGCGGCGATGGCCGAGGCCAGCGTGCAGCCGGTGCCGTGCGCGTCCAGCGCCAGCCGTGGATGCGCGGTTCCGGTGATGCCCAGCGCATCGGCATACAGGTCCACCACGTCGCCATCACCGGGCAGGTGTCCTCCCTTCAGGAAGACGGCGCGCGCGCCCAGCTGCAGCAGCTCGGTGGCGGCCGTCCGCATCGCGTCCAGGTCCGGGATCGCGCGCCCCAGCAGCAGCTCCGCTTCCGGCAGGTTGGGCGTCACCACGTCCGCCAACGGCAGCAACCGGGTGCGCAGCGCGTGCAGGGCGGTGTCCTCGAGCAGTTTCGCGCCGCTGGTCGCGACCATCACCGGGTCCACCACCACCGTGTGCGGGCTGTACCGTGCCAGCGCTTCGGCCACCACCCCGATGACATCGGCCGTCGCCAGCATGCCCAGCTTGACCGCGCGGATGTCGAAGTCGTCGAAGCACGCCTCCAGCTGTGCGCGCAGGAAATCCATCGGCGGCACGTTCACCGCGGTGACGCCACGCGTGTGCTGCGCCGTCAAGGCGGCAATGGCGGACAGGCCGTGCACGCCATGCGCGGCGAAGGTCTTCAGGTCAGCCTGGATACCGGCGCCGCCGCCCGAGTCGGAGCCGGCGATGGTCAGGGCGGAAACAACGGAAGGCGAGGTCATGCCGGCATTGTGCCATCCGGCATCGCGTCGAGGGCTCGCAGAAGCCGCCTCAGTCGCCGTTCGCCACCGGCAGTTTCCATTGCCGGTAAAGCACGTAGCCGCTGCCGGTCAGTCCGGTCAGCAGGGCCGGCGCGAGCAGGGCGTCGTAACCGAGGTGGCGGTACAGCCACGCGCCCAGCACGCCGCCGCCCAGGAATCCGCTGATGATCAGCATGCTCAGCGTCAGTCGCCGTACCGGCAGCGGCATGCCGCGCAGGAAATGCCCCAGCCCGATGCCGAGGTCGGTGAACATGCCGCTCAGATGCGTGGTGCGCACCGCTGCGCCGCTGTAGGTGGTCACCATGGCGTTCTGCAGGCCGCAGGCCGTCGCTGCGAGCAGGGCGCCCCAGATCTGATGCTGCTTGAACAGCGGGATCGCTGCCGCGAGCAGCAGCGACTCCAGCGCAAGTGCCACGCCATAGCGCCGGCCGAGCTGCAGGGTCTGGTCCTGGATGATCAGGCCGCTCAGCATCGCGCCCAGGCAGAACGCGATCAGCATCCCCCACAGGTGGCCGATGGCGCGGAGGTCACCTTGTGCAAGCGCGGCGCCCAGCAGACTGGTCGTGCCGGTGAGATGGCTGACGGCCTGATGCTCGAAGCCGAGATACCCGATGACGTTGATCATTCCGGCCACACAGGCCAGCGCGATGGCGCCGATCCATACCCAGCGGGGAAGGTGGAGGCCCATCAGAAATCGATCCGCATCACCGAGCGGCGTTGCGTGGGCCTCGCCACCTCGGTGAACCCACAGCGCTGGAACACGCCGCGTGCGCCCACGCGCAGCTCGCCCCACGGGATGTCGCCGTCGCCGGTCGCCATCGGGTAGCCCTCCAGCGCGACGGCACCGTTTTGCCGCGCATGGGAAATGGCGGCGGTGGCAAGTGCCTGGCTAATGCCGCGCTTGCGGTAGCCCGCGCGCACGACGAAGCAGACCACCGCCCACACCGACGGGTCTTCCTTGTCTTCGTCGCGTCCGGCCCAGGGGACGGGGGAGTTGCGCAGCGGTGCGAAGTTCGAGCGTGGCCCCACCCGGCACCAGCCCACCGGATCCGCAGCCAGATAGGCGACCAGTCCGGGCGCAGCTGCACGGGAGCGGCACACTTCCTTGCGGAGGAATGCCTCGCGCACGTCGCGCGGCATGTGCCAGTACTCACGCAACGGCAGGATGGCACGCTGGCACTGGCATTTGGCCGCTTCGCCGCGGGTCCCGAACACCGATTGCACGTGCTGCCACCGCGCACGCGTGGCCGGCCTGACAACCACTTCATCCGCACCGTCCACCGTGCACCTCGTCGCGAAGAATGCCGGACCCTCCTGACCCAGCCGGGGCCTGGTGTAGGCCCCGGCGCGTGCTTCAGAGCACTTCCGACGCGTAATCCGCCAACCTCGAGCGTTCGCCACGCCGCAGGGTGATGTGCGCGCTGTGCGCCCAGTCCTTGAAGCGGTCCACCGCGTAGGTCAGGCCGGACGTGGTTTCGGTCAGGTACGGCGTGTCGATCTGCTCCACGTTGCCCAGGCAGACGATCTTGGTGCCGGGGCCGGCGCGGGTGATCAGCGTCTTCATCTGCTTGGGCGTCAGGTTCTGGGCCTCGTCGAGGATCAGGTAGCGCGACAGGAACGTACGCCCGCGCATGAAGTTCATCGACCGGATCTTGATGCGGCTGGCCAGCAGGTCGTTGGTCGCCGCGCGGCCCCACGAGCCGCCTTCCTGGTTGTGGGTAAGCACTTCCAGGTTGTCGGTCAGCGCGCCCATCCACGGCGTCATCTTCTCCTCCTCGGTACCCGGCAGGAAGCCGATGTCCTCGCCGACGCTGACCGTCGCGCGGGTCATGATGATCTCGCGGTAGCGCTGCTGGTCCATGGTCTGCGCCAGCCCGGCGGCCAATGCGAGCAGCGTCTTGCCGGTGCCGGCGGTGCCGAGCAGGGTGACGAAGTCGATCTCCGGGTCCATCAGCGCGTTGAGCGCGAAGTTCTGCTCGCGGTTGCGCGCGGTGATGCCCCACACCGCATGCTGGCCATGGCGGAAGTCGTCGACGATGGTCAGGGTGGCCTTGCGTTCGGCGCCGATGCGCACCACCCGCAGCTCCACCTCGTCCTCGCCGGGCAGGTAAAGGTACTGGTTGGGATGCCAGTCCTCGTCGTCCGCCATGGTCACTTCGTAACTGGTGCGGCCCTTGTCGCTCCAGCTGCGCAGGTCGGCGTTGTGCTTGTGCCAGAAGTCTTCCGGCAACTGCAGCGCGCCGGTGTACAGCAGGCTGAAATCGTCGAGCGCGCGGTCATTCTCGTAGTCCTCGGCCACCAGTCCGCTGATCGAGGCCTTGATGCGCAGGTTGATGTCCTTCGACACCAGGATCACCGGGACTTCCGGATGTTCCTCGCGCAGTTCCAGCACCGATGCCAGGATCTTGTTGTCCGGTGCGATGGCGCCGAACGTGCGGCCGGGATCCACCGGCTTGGTCTGGAAGTACAGCTTGCCGATATTGCTGCGCGGCTTGAGCTGCAGCCCTTGCGGGTGGTTCAGCACGATGCCGGCCTGGATGTGTTCCGCACCGGCGCCCTCGATGAGTTCATTGAGGAAGCGGCTTACCTGGCGTGCGTTGCGGCTGACTTCGGACGTGCCCTTCTTGGCGTTGTCCAGTTCCTCGATGACCTGCATGGGCAGGAAGACGTCGTGCTCCTCGAACTTGAACAGCGCGGTGGGGTCGTGCATCAGCACGTTGGTGTCCAGCACATAGATACGCTTGCTACGGGTCATTCAGGCAACCTCATGGAGGTGAATGTGTGAACACGGACGCTTTTGCCGCGGACAGCAGCGAACCACCATGACCCGCCGCGGCGCGGGATGGTGGACAGGGTGGAAACGGATTCGGTCACTGGGCTTGGTGGGCCTTCAGGGCTTCCAGCACGGCATCGGCATGGCCGGGGACTTTCACGCCGCGCCATTCCTGCGCGATGCGGCCGTCGGGCGAGATCAGGAACGTGCTGCGCACCACGCCCAGCACCTTGCGGCCATACATGTTCTTCTCGTGGATCACGTCGAAGGCCTTGCACAGCGCTTCGTCGGCGTCGCTGACCAGGGGGAACTTGAACCCTTGCTTGGTGCAGAAGTTGTCGTGCGACTTCACCGAGTCGCGCGACACGCCCAGCACGGTGGCGTTCAACTTCTTGAATTTCGGCAGCAGCGCGTTGAAATCCAGCCCTTCGGTGGTGCAGCCCGGCGTGCTGTCCTTCGGGTAGAAGTACAGCACCAGCCAGTGGCCGGCATGGTCGGCGAGGGTGGTGGTGGCGCCGCCGGACAGCGCCAGCGGCAGTTTCAATGTCGATTTCGGTAGGGCGTTGGCGCTTTTTGCCGTCATCGTCAGAACTTCATCGGATCCATGATCGCGTCCAGGTTCAGATGGTCGCAGAATTCGAGGAAATCGTCGCGCAGCGCGGCGATGTGCATGTTGGCCGGCACGCCGATGGTCACCTGCGCCGAGAACATCTCCGCACCGGTCTGCATGGCGCGGTAGCGCGTGCTCTGCAGGTTCTCGATGGTGATGCCCTGGCGGTCGAAGAAATCGGCCAGCTGGAAGAGGATGCCGGGCTTGTCGGCGGCGACCACTTCCACGATGTACGGCAGCAGGTTGGACTGCACCACCTTCGGACCCGTGCGGTAGAACACCAGCTTCAGGCCTTCATCGCGCTCCAGGCGCGAGAGCATGGCTTCCAGCTTGGCTACCGCGTCCCAGGAGCCGGTGGCCAGCGCCGTCACAGAGACGTCGCGGCCCACCGTCGACAGCCGGGCATCCACCAGATTGCAGCCGCTGTCGGCGATGCGGCGCGTCACCGACAGGAGCGGCGACTCCGGATGCGTCGTATAGGCGGTGATCAGGAGGTGGTTTTCGGTCGGCGAGGGCCGGGGCGTGGAGTCGGTCAAAGGGGCTTCCGGCATTACAGCGAGTCTGAATGGCAGCCGGGCGAGTCCCAGGTGCTGGCGGCAGCATACTTGCCCGCCCTTTGACGCCGCAAGTAACATGCGGCCGACATCTCCGGCCGGGTCGGGACAATCGCGCTTGCCGCGCCTCCCGACCGGCGGCCCCTTCCACCGAGACCTTTCCCTTGCATCTTTCCGGCAGCATCACCGCATTGGCCACGCCGTTCACGGCGGCTGGCGAACTCGACCTTGACGCCTGGCGCGCGCTGCTCAAACAGCAGCAGGATGGCGGTACCCAGGGTGTCGTGGTGGCCGGGTCCACGGGTGAGGCGGCAGCCTTGTCGGACGAGGAGTACGACACCCTGCTGCGGATCGCGGTTGAGCAGCTCGGCGGACGGATTCCGGTGCTGGCCGGCACCGGCCAGATGAATACCGCCAAGACCATCGCCGCCACCCGTCGCGCGGCGGCGGTCGGCGCGCAGGTCGCGCTGGTGGTGACGCCGCCCTACGTGCGGCCGACGCAGGCGGGCCTGATCGCGCACTACCGCGCGGTCGCCGACCAGGGTGGCCTGCCGGTGGTGCTGTACAACGTGCCCGGCCGCACCGGTTGCGACCTGCTGCCGGAGACCGTGGCGGCGCTGGTCGACCACCCCGGTATCGTCGGCATCAAGGAAGCCCGCGCCGAACCCGAGCGCATGGCCGCGCTGCTGGCGTTGCGCAGCGACACGTTCGCCATTCTCAGCGGCGATGATCCGACTGCGTCGCGCGCCATGCTGGCCGGTGCCGATGGCCTGATTTCGGTCGGTTCCAATGCCTTGCCCGCCACCTTCCGCCGCCTGTGCGATCTGTCGCGGCAGGGCGACGCCGCCGCGGCTGCGCAGCTGAACGCGCAACTGCAAGACCTCTACGGCTTTCTTGGCGTGGAATCCAACCCCATCCCGGTCAAGGCGCTGCTGCAGCGCCAGGGCATCGGCGAAGGCCTGCGCCTGCCGTTGCAGGTACTGTCTGCCCCCCATCATTCCACCGCCGACCGGCTGGCCACGCTGGCCGCCGCGTTGGAAGCACAATCCAGCCGCGAAACGATCGCGGCCTGAACCCAGGAGAACACCACATGCGTCTTTCGTCTTCCCTTTCGCGTCCGCTTGCCCTGGTGCTGCTGGCCGTTTCCGTGGCCGGCCTGTCGGGCTGCAAGTGGTTCACCAAGGGGGCCAAGGGCGAATACGCACTGCCGCCGGAAGCCCGCGCGCTGGAAGTCCCGCCGGACCTCAACCTGCCCAGCACCGCCGGCGCCATGCAGATTCCCGGTGCTGCCGCCGCCACGCCCGCCGGCGCATCGGCCACGGCCGCCAGCGCGACCGGCTTCAACATTCCCGGCAGCCGCGATGACGCCTTCACCAAGGTCGGCGAAGCGCTGGGCGGCATCGACGGCGTGACCATCGCCAGCCGCGCACAGCTGCTGGGTACCTACGACGTGGCCTACGAAGGCGCCAATTTCCTGGTGCGCGTGGTCGGCGTGGACGCAGGTGCCTACATTTCCGCCGTCGATCCCCGCGGCCTGCCGGCCACCGGCGAAGCCCCCACCAAGTTGATGGCGGCGCTGAAGGCCAAGCTGGGCGGCTGATCCCAGCACGTCCCTGACACGAGAAAGGCGCCGCGAGGCGCCTTTCTTCGTCATGGCATGCCCGTCTCTGGTGCATGCCTTGCCGCGTGACGGCCGATCAGCGCTCCAGCAGCGGCAGCTTGTCGGTCTTGCCTTCCCAGTCCTTGGCGTCGGGCAGCGGTTCCTTGCGCGTGGTGATCACCGGCCAGGCCTTGGCCAGTTCGGCATTCAGCGCCACATAGCCTTCCTGGCCCGCGGGCACGTCGTCTTCCGGATAGATGGCATTGATGGGGCATTCCGGTTCGCACAGCGTGCAGTCGATGCATTCGTCCGGATCGATCACCAGGAAGTTGGGGCCTTCGTGGAAGCAGTCCACGGGACAGACTTCCACGCAGTCGGTGTACTTGCACTTGATGCAGTTTTCGGTGACGACGAAGGGCATGAGGTTCGATGTGCTGCGGAGGAAACCGCGCAAGTTTAAATCACCGCGTCATCCAAGATGGAAATGTTTACCGGCGGTGCCGAAGTGCTTGCTTGAGATAGGGCGCGGAACAGCCCACCCGCCTACGGCGGCGTTGCGCCATCTCAGTCGGGATCGTTCCAGTGGAAGCGGTTCGGCGGGTAGAGCCTATCTTATATTTCCATAAATGGAACGACCTATTGGTTTTGGCTGCCTTTATCCCATCCGTGTTGAGGATCATGCTGCACGCCTCACCACACACCGGAGCACCGCCATGATCACCCTGCGCCCCGCCACCTCCCGCGGCCATGCCAACCATGGCTGGCTGGATTCGTGGCACAGCTTTTCCTTCGCCGAGTACTACGACGACAAGCACGTGCACTGGGGCCCGTTGCGCGTCATCAACGAAGACCGCGTGGCCGCCGGCCGCGGCTTCGGCCAGCACGGCCACCGCGACATGGAGATCATCAGCTACGTGCTGGAAGGCGCCTTGGGCCACAAGGACTCCATGGGCACCAGCTCCAGCATCGTGCCGGGCGACGTGCAGCGCATGAGCGCCGGTACCGGCGTGCAGCATTCCGAGTTCAACTACAGCGAAACCGGCACCACGCATTTCCTGCAGATCTGGATCATCCCCGACAAGCAGGGCGTGGCACCGTCGTACGAAGAAAAGCGTTTCGCCGCTGAAGAGAAGCAGGGCCGCCTGCGGCTGGTGGTCAGCCCGGACGGCGCCGATGGTTCGATCAGCATCCACCAGGATGCGCGCCTGTACGCCGGTCTGTTCGACGGCGACGAGGCGGCGGTGCTGCGCCTGGCCGAGGGACGCCTGGGTTACGTGCATGTGGCGCGCGGCGAAGTGACTGTCAACGGCCACACCCTGTCGGCCGGCGATGCGCTGCTCTACGAAGGCGAGCCGCTGGTCAGCGTGGGCCAGGGCATCGGTGCGGAAGTGCTGGTGTTCGACCTGCCGCCGTTGAAGTAACAGGCGATGGCGCCCGGACGCCGCGGTCATGAGAAAGGGTGCGCGGATGCGAACCCTTTTTCGTTCGCGGGACGCGCGATCAGGCGAGCATGCGTTCGGCGACCAGGAAACCCGCCGTCATGGCGACTACCAGCAGCGCCCCTTGCAGCCGGGGCGGCGCGGGCAGCGGCACGTCCAGCAGGCGGCAGCCCATGCCGATGGCCAGTGCCAGCACCAGGCCGAGCAATGTCAGCATCATGGGCGTCCTCCCTGTTTCGTCTCACCGGTCGGTCCGCCGCAGTGCGCGACGTGGCGTGCTTCGCGGCGCGCCATGAAACGGTCGGCGACCACATACCCCAGCGTCATCGCCACCACCAGCAGCGCGCCCACCAGCACCGGCGGCGCCGGCACCGGGATGCCCATCCAGCGACAGCCGAAACCTATCGCGAAACCCAGCAGCACGCCGGCGAGGAATTTCAGGTTCATGCCATGCCTCCGGGCGCCTGCGATGGCACCGGCACGGGACTGCCCGGCGCACCGCCGATGAAATGCCGCACGACGGGTGCGTGCGTCGGGTCCTGCAGCAGGGCCTTGATCGCGTCCTGCAGCGCGCGCTCGTCTTCGGTGACGCGTTCGTGCTGGCGCAGGTGCTCGTGCCAGGAACAGTCGACGAAGTATTCCAGGTAGGTGCCGGGCTGCGTGCTGTCTTCGGCCACGCCCCATTGCACGGCGCCGTTGCGACGGCGCGCGTGCCCCAACGGCTGCATGCGGGCCAGGAATTCCTCGCGCCGTGCGATATCCACCCGGTACTCGACCGTCACCAGCACCGGTCCGCGGTCACCACCGACATCGCCCGCGACCACCGGTTGCGGCCAGTGGCCGGACGGGGTGACGTTGACCCGCGCGGCCTCGCCCAGTTTGAATCGCCAGCTGGCGAGTGCAGCGATCACCGTGCCGATCGCCGCCACGATCAGCGCCATCGGCGTTCCGTAGGCCTGCGCGACCGCGCCCCAACCCAGGCTGCCGACGGCCATGCCTGCGGAAAACACCACGATGTACAGCGAGAGCGCACGTGCCCGTACCCACGCCGGGACCGATGTCTGCGCGGCGATCTGCAGCGATGACAGCACCGTGATCCACGCGAAGCCGTTGAACAGCGACACCACATACAGTGCGGGGATGTCGCGCAGCAGGGCAAGCGCCAGCATGCAGGCCGCATAGACCGCGGTGGCGGCCAGCACCATCGCGTCGGGGTCGAAACGCGTGCGCAGCGCCGGCAGCAGCATGGCGCCGGCGATCGCGCCGATGCCGATGCAGCCCAGCAGCAGGCCATAGGTGCCGGCGCTGGCGCCCAGCTCCTGCTTCACCACGATGGGCAGCAGCGCCGTCAACGCGCTGGCGAAGACGAAGAAGCAGGCGGCCTTCACCAGTACCGACTGCAGCACCGACGCCTGCCTGGCGTAACGCAGCCCGGCGCGCAGCGCCGCGCCGAAGGTTTCCGGCGGCAACGCCGAGGAAGCGGGAGAGCGCCGCCATCGCCACAGCACGATCGCCACGCCGAGGAAGCTCAACGCGTTCACCGCGAATGCCCACGCGATGCCCGCCTGCGCCACGATCAGGCCGCCGAGCGCGGGGCCGATGGAGCGCGCGATGTTCATGCTCAACGAGCCCAGCGCCACCGCCGGCCCCAGCATCGGCCGCGGAACCAGCTCGGGCGTGGTCGCCTGCTGCGCGGGCATCGCCATCGCCGCGCCGATGCCCAGCGCGAACGTCAGCGCCACCAGCGTCCACGGCCGCAGCATGTCCAGGTGCGCCAGCACCGCCAGCGTGCTGGCCACCAGCAGCATCCACAGCTGCGCGATGATCAGGTAGCGCCGCCGGTCGACGATGTCGGCCAGCGTGCCGGCCACGATTGCCAGCAGCACGACGGGCAGGGTGGTGGCGGATTGCACCGCGGCCACCATCAGCGGCGAACCGGTGGTTTCCGCCATGACCCAGGCGGCGGCGACATCATGGATCCAGGTGCCGATGTTGCCGACCAGGATCGCCAGCCACAACGCGCGGAATGTCGGTTGCTGAAGCGGTGACCAGGGTCCTACGGGTGCGGGCGTCGCCATCGGTCAGAACGCGAAGCAGGAGCAGCCCATCGCGCCCCAGAAATTCCGCAGGTCATGCGTGGGCGTGGCGTGGTGTGCGGCATGACCGTGCTCGTGCACCTGGCAGTGCTTGCCATGGGCATGCGATACCGCCGCGGTCGCCTGCGCCAGGGTGCCGCCCTGGTAGCCGCCGAAGCGGTTGACCGGCGACCAGTCGGGCATGGGGGGCGGCAAGGTGGGTGCGAGCGGGGCATACGGTCCGTCGCCATGCACGATGCGTCCGCCCACTACCGTCAACACGCTGGTGATGTCGGGGATGTCGGCCTCGGGCACGCTGAAGAAATCCGCGGACAACAGCGACACGTCGGCGAACTGTCCCGGCGCCAGCCGCCCCTTGTGGTCCTGTTCGCTGGAGAACCACGCGCTGCCCCGGGTCCACAGCGCCAGCGCCTCCTCGCGTTCCAGCCGGTTGTCGTCGCCGTACATGCGCAGTCCGCCGAGCGTGCGCCCGCTGACCAGCCAGTACAGCGCCACCCACGGGTTGTAGCTGGCGACACGGGTGGCGTCGGTGCCCGCGCCGACCGGCACGTCCGCCTGCAGCATGCGGCGCACCGGCGGGGTGTGCTTCAGCGCGTCGCTGCCGTAGCGTTCGGCGAAGAACTCGCCCTGGAACGCCATGCGGTGCTGGATGGCGATGCCGCCGCCCAGCGCACGCACGCGGTCGATGTTGCGCGGCGAAATGGTCTCGGCGTGGTCGATGATCCAGTGCAGGCCATCGAACGGCACCTCCCGGTTCACGCGTTCGTAGACGTCTAGCACGCGGGTGATGCTCTCGTCATACGTGGCATGGATGCGGAACGGCCAGCGCTTCTCCGCCAGCAGGCGAACGACACTGTCCAACTCGCCCTCCATGCCGGCCGGCAGTTCGGGGCGCGGTTCGCGGAAATCCTCGAAGTCCGCCGCCGAGAACACCAGCATCTCGCCAGCGCCGTTGTGGCGCAGCATGTCGTCGCCCTGGCGCGGCGAGAGCATGCCCGACCAGCGTTGGAAGTCGGCCAGTTCCTGCCCCTTCTTCTGGGTGAACAGGTTGTAGGCGATGCGCACGGTCAGTTCGTCGTCCGCGTGCAGCTTCTGGATGATCTCGTAGTCTTCCGGGTAGTTCTGGAAGCCGCCGCCCGCATCGATCACCGACGTGATGCCCAGCCGGTTCAACTCGCGCATGAAGTGGCGCGTGGAGTTCAGCTGGTACTCGGCCGGCAGCTTCGGCCCCATGGCCAGCGTCGCGTACAGGATCAATGCATTGGGCTTGGCCAGCAGCAGGCCGGTCGGGTTGCCTGCCTTGTCCCGCTGGATCTGACCGCCCGGTGGATCGGGCGTGTCGCGGGTGTAGCCCACCGCGCGCAGCGCGGCGCGGTTGAGCAGGGCGCGGTCGTACAGGTGCAGCAGGAAGACCGGCGTGTCCGGCGCCAGCGCGTTGATCTCCTCCAGCGTGGGCAGGCGCTTCTCGGCGAACTGGTGCTCGCTGAAACCGCCCACCACCCGCACCCATTGCGGCGCCGGCGTGCGATCCACCTGGGTCTTCAGCATCGCCATGGCATCGGCCAGCGAACGCACGCCGTCCCAGCGCAGCTCCAGCGTGTAGTTCAAGCCGCCGCGGATCAGGTGCGTGTGGCTGTCGTTGAGGCCGGGGATCAGCCGGCGTCCGCCGGCGTCGACGATGCGCGTGGCCGCGCCCGCCGTGGCCATCACCGTGGCTTCGTCACCGACGGCCAGCACGCGACCGTCGGCGATCGCCAGCGCCGACGCCGACGGCGTGGCGGCATCGAGCGTGGTGATGCGGGCATTGCGGATGATCAGGTCGGCCATGCGGCGGTCTCCCGGGTAAGCGCGGCCGGACGTGGCCATGACGGCGGCCGCGGCAGCGCCTTTCAGCAGGCGACGGCGCTGGTCATCCACCGAAGGCATCGCGCGGGTTCCATGGGCGCCGCCGGCGTTGCGACAGCAGGTGGTCGACGGAGAGCGAACCCGCGCCGGTCAGCACCAGCGAGAAGCAGGCCAGCGCCCAGAACAGGGGATACTCGATGCCGCGGTGCATCCAGAACCAGCCGCCGTCCAGGTTCAAGACCACGGTCATGCCGAGGAACAACGCCGCGACGAGCGCCGACACGCGCGTCCATGCGCCCAGCACCAGCAGGATGCCGAGCGCGGTCTGGGTGCCGGCCAGCAGCAGCGGCAAGGGTGCCATGGCGGGCAGGCCGAAATGCGTCAGCTCATCGGCGAACCCGCCAAGCCCCGGGCCGCCGAACCAGCCAGCCAGCTTGCCCAGCCCATGCGGCAGCAGGAAGCCGCCGGCGGCGGCGCGCAACACCAGCAGGCCGGCGGCGCGCACATCGTGGCGCACCACCTGCTCCGGCGCGCACGCCGGCGGGGAAACCACATCCACCCGTGGCGCCGTCCGGTTCAATGCCCGCCTTCCGAGGCGCCAAACATGCTCTTGGCGTACTGGATGCCCAGGCCATAGCCGCCGCCATGCAGCTTGGCGATGCCAGTGGTCAGGTCGTAGGTCGCGCTGCGTCCCCAGTCGCGCTGCAGTTCCAGCAGGTACTGCACGCTGGTCAGCGGGCGGACACCGGCCTGGACCATGCGCTGCATCGCGCGCTCGTGCGCCTCGGCGGTGACATCGCCGCAGGCATCGGCGATCACGTAGACCTCGAAGCCCTGGTCAAGCGCGGACAGCGCCGGCCCGACGATGCATACGCTGGTCCACAGGCCGCCGAGCACGATGCGTCCCTTGCCGGAGGCATTCACCGCCGCGACGACCGCTGTATCTTCCCAGCAGTTCATGGTGGTGCGGTCGAGCACCTTCGCATTCGGGAAGGCCTCGGGGATTTCCGGGAACAGCGGGCCGGAGAACGACTTCTCGGCGACCGTGGTCAGCAGCGTCGACACGCCGAAGCCGGCCGCGCCCTTGGCGACCAGCGCAACGTTGTTTCGCAGCATCGCCACGTCGATGGAGTGCGTGGCGAAGGCCATCTGCGACTGGTGGTCGATCAGGATGAGGGTGTGGTCGTTCGGGGTGAGCAGGGTCTTGCCGGCGGCGGGGGTGGCGGTAGGCATGATGGTCTCCGTGCGTGGGGGAAACGCCGACTTTCACCCGCCAGGGGCTACGCCGGCTTGCACCGGCGTGCGCGGGTTCAGCCGTGCAGCTTGATGGCGGTTTCGGCGACGCGCTGGCCCTGGTAGCGCGCGGCGTCGAGTTCGTTCTGCGTAGGCTGACGCGAGCCGTCGCCGCCGGCGATGGTCGTGGTGCCGTACGGCGAGCCGCCGGTGACCTCATCCAGCTTCATCTGGCCGGCGAAGCCGTAGTCCAGGCCCACGATGACCATGCCGAAGTGCAGCAGGTTGGTGATGATGGAGAACAGCGTGGTCTCCTGCCCGCCATGCTGGGTGGCGGTGGAGGTGAAGGCGGCGCCGACCTTGCCGTGCAGCGCGCCCTTGGCCCACAGGCCGCCGGCCTGGTCCAGGAAGTTGGCCATCTGCGACGACATGCGGCCGAACCGCGTGCCGGTGCCGACGATGATGGCGTCGTAATCGGCCAGTTCGCCGATGGTGGCGATGGGCGCGGGCTGGTCCAGCTTGTAGTGCGAGGCCTTCGCGACGTCCGCGGGCACCAGTTCCGGCACGCGCTTGATGTCGGCGGTGGCGCCGCCCGCGCGCACGCCTTCGGCGACGGCGTGGGCCATCGTTTCGATATGCCCGTAGGCGGAGTAGTAGAGGATCAGGACCTTGGCCATGGCGGAATTCCTGTGCAGGGGAGGGGTGCGCCGTTGGCGGCGCCACCGGGGACGTTACGCCGCGCGGGTTACCGGCGTGTGCAGGCGGCAGAACTCCCGCGGTGAGTAGCCGGTCATCCGCCGGAACGTGCGGGTGAAATGGCTCTGGTCGAAGAAGCCCAGCGACGCAGCGGTGGCGGAGATCTTCTGCGGGCCGCGCGTCAGCTGCTCCTTGGCCAGCGCGATGCGCTTGGCCAGCACGTATTCCATCGGGCTCTGGCCGGTGCTGATGCGGAACAGGCGCGCGAAGTGGAAGCGGCTGATGCACGCGGCGCCGGCGACGTCGGCCAGGCTGAAGGCATCGCCGATGTGCCGGTCGATGTAGTGCAGCGCCCGCGCCAGCGCGCGCTCGCTCAGCCCGCGGCTGTAGCGGGCTGGCGCCGTGCGCTCGGGAAGGCTCCAGGGCGCAGGTGCCTGCGGCACGGCATCCAGAAGCGTCGCGGGGTCGGGGAGGCCAGGGGAATGCAGGTGGACGTCCACGCGGGTCTCCTTGTGCGGTTCCGGCAGGGGGCGGTCGCGGCGGCATGTTCGGGGGCGCCGCCGCGCCGTGCCACCCATGGTCGACGTTCGTCCGGGTCGGGATAACCCCAATAGGTGCATCCGCTGTCTCACCCGTTTGGGGAGTGGTGCAGCCGCTGCGCGCGTGCTGATGGCCTGCAGCCAGGTCGGCAAGCCGTCCCGCCTTCCTTGCATGTCCCGGCAACGGCGATGGAAGTTGCCTGCAGGGATGCCGCGAACGTATCGTGGTGCCACCGGCTTCGCCACCTGGCCAGTGGAGGCCGCTGACACGATGGACACTTCCCCCATGCCCATCCGCATCCTGACCGTCGACGATCATCCGCTGCTGCGCGAAGGCATCGCCGCGGTCATCGAGGGTCAGCCGGACATGCGGCTGGTCGGCGAGGCGACCAACGGGCTGGAGGCACTGGAAGCCTTCCGTGCCTGCCGTCCCGACGTCACCCTGATGGACCTGCAGATGCCCGGCATGGGCGGGGTGGAGGCCATCGCCGCGATCCATCGCGAATTCCCGACCGCGCGCATCGTCGTGCTGACCACCTACCAGGGCGACGTGCAGGCGGTGCGCGCCTTCAAGGCCGGCGCCTGCGGCTATCTGCTCAAGAGCATGCTGCGCAGGGAGCTGCTGGACACCATCCGCGGCGTGCACGAGGGGCGGCGGCGCATTCCGCCGGAGATCGCGAACGAAATCGCCGAACATGCCGCGGACGAAGCGCTGACCCCGCGCGAGGTCGAAGTGCTGCGGCAGGTGGCGTCCGGCAACGGCAACAAGCGCATCGCCACGCAACTGGCCATCTCGGAGGAAACCGTGAAGGCGCACATGAAGAACATCCTGGCCAAGCTGGCTGCCAACGACCGCACGCATGCGGTCACCATCGCCCTGAAGCGCGGCATCATCGAGATTTGAGGGCTTAAGGAGTTCTTAAAGACCAGGCGGGAGCATGGCAGCGCCGGATTGCCGGCCCCCCATCCCCCGAGGTCTTGATGAGAGCGTCGCACGCCTGCCTTCCGCTGTTGTTCCTGCTTCCCCTGGCCGCACACGCCCAGGTCGTCGAGCGCACCGACGCGACGGCCCTGGACCAGTTGCCTGTCCGCTGGAGCGCCGGCGTGGCGGCGGTATCGCGCGACAGCGAATACGCCGGGGAAGGCACCCGCACCCGCCTGCTTCCCAACATCGCGTTCGACGGCGAGCGCTTCTACCTGCGCGGCGCCGCGTTCGGCTACCGCGTCCATGCCAGCGACCGCTTCGAACTGCGCACCTTCGTCGCCGGCCGGCTGGACGGCATCGATGCCGACGATTTCGGCAGGGCCGAACTCGCGCGCCGTGGCATCGACCGCGACCTGCTGGATGATCGCGATGACAGCGCCGATGTCGGCGTCGCGGGCAGTTGGAAGGGCAAGGCAGGCAAGCTGGAACTCGATGTGCGTGCGGACGTCACCGATACCTCCGGCGGCCACGCCGTGGCACTGGACTACAGCTATCCCTTCCGCTTTGGCCGGACGTCCCTGGTTCCGTCCGTGGGCGCGATCCGCCTGTCCGACGACATGGCCAACTACTACTACGGCACCCTGGACAGCGAGATCGCGCGCGGCGTGGTCGCCTACCGGCCCGGCGCCGTCACCGTGCCGCGTGCCGGCGTGTCGCTGGTCCATCCCTTCGCCAAGCGCTGGGCGTTCATCGCCAACGTGGAGTACCGCGTGCTGCCCGACGAGCTGAAGGACAGCCCGCTGGTGGAAGAGGGCATGGATGGCAGCGGCTCCCTGTTCCTCGGCATTTCACGCGGCTTCTGAGCGGCGCGTTCCCCTGCATCCCCCGATGGAGATTCCCATGTTGCTGAATCCCGATGTTGCCCGCGTGGTGTCCTCACTGCTGGCACAGGTCGATGACGATCCCTTGCAGGTGCAGGGGCTTCCTTTCGCACCGGTCGCGCCCGGAACGCGACTGGTCCGGGTGACGCGCGCCCACGCCAGTGCCCTGATGGCGATGTGCGACCGGCACGCAGCGGAAATCGCGCACGCTCGCATGCCGCCGACGACCTCGCACGGCAGCGTGCTGGAGCTGATGGAGGCCTTGTTCGAGCCGCCGCTGCGCGCCTGGGCGTGGCTCGCCGAGGACGACGGCCAGCCCGCCGGCTATCTCTTCGCGACGGTGGGCTTCTCGATGCTGGAGCGTGCGTACTACTTCAATGTGGAGGCGCTGTTCGTTCCCGCCAGCCGGCGGCCATCGGGTGTCGCGTCCGCGTTGCTGACGCAGGCGCGCCGCATGGCCGCGGAACTGGGTTGCGTGGACGTGCGATGGCAGCTGCCGGTGTGGCAGCAGGCCGAACGCATCGCCTTGCCCGGCCACGGCGATGCCGCGGCGGTGGCGATGGTGCAGTACGTGTTCCCGACGATGGGCGGGGATGCCGATGTCCACTGACGGATCGGTCCGCTCGCGCCCGCCACGTCGCAGGTTGCGGCGGTTGGCGGCGGCCACCTGCGTGTCGGCGCTGGTCGCCGGCTATGCCGGTGCTTCCGGATGCAGCACGCTGCCTTACCCGGCCTCGCCGCAGTACGGCGACGAAGGATTCCGCAATCCGGCGCCGCCACGCGCGATGGGATTCCGCGAAACCGCCAGGCTCTGGCGGGATTTCCTGCTGGGCAGCAAGCCGGCCGGTACCGTGCCTGCCAGACCCATCCCGGTCACGCCCATCACGGTTGGGCAGCTGGAACAGGCGGCCGATGGCACCGTGTACCGGCTGGGACACTCCACGGTGCTGATCAAGCTGGATGGCCGTTTCGTGCTGACCGACCCGGTGTTCTCGCAACGCGCCTCGCCGGTGCAATGGGCCGGGCCGCAACGTTTCCACGCGGCGCCGATCGACATCGAGGCCTTGCCGCCATTGAGCGCGGTGGTCCTGTCGCACGACCACTACGATCACCTGGACAAGGCTGCGATCCGCATGCTCGTGGCCAAGACCGATCTGTTCCTGGTGCCGCTGGGGGTGGGCGATCGGCTGGTCCGCTGGGGCGTGCCGCCGGACAAGGTCCGCCAGCTGGACTGGTGGGAAGACACCACCGCGGCCGGCATCCGTTTCGTTGCCACGCCCTCGCAGCACTTCTCCGGGCGTACGCCGTTCGACCGCAACGCCACGCTGTGGTCGTCCTGGGTGATCGACGGCGGCGGACTGCGCCTGTTCTTCAGCGGCGATACCGGTTACTTCGACGGGTTCCGCACCATCGGCGAACGCTACGGACCCTTCGACCTGACGTTGCTGGAATGCGGTGCCTACGATCGCCGCTGGCAGGACGTGCACATGCTGCCCGCGCAGACGCTGCAGGCCCACCTGGACCTGCGCGGCGACTGGCTGCTGCCCATCCACAACAGCACGTTCGACCTGGCCTTCCACGAATGGCAGGCCCCGCTGGAAACCCTGACGACCCTGGCCGAGCAGGCGGACGTGAAGATGACCACCCCGCTGATCGGACAGCCGGTGGTGGTGCGCGAGGCGATGCCTTACCCGCGCTGGTGGCGGGCGATGCCGGAGTGATGCCGGCTGCGCATGTCAGGAGGCGCGGCCGCTCAGTCCGCGCCTTCCTGCGCCGCCGGGAAGCGGAGCGTGCAGCAGAAGCCGCGCCCCGACAGACCTTCCGCCACATGCACGGTGGCGCCATGCGCCTGCGCGATGCGGGCGACCAGCGACAGGCCGATGCCGCTGCCGCGCGCGCCGTTGCCATGGCTGCCACGGAAGAAGCGTTCGAAGATGCGCTCGCGTTCTTCCGGCAATACGCCCGGGCCGTCATCGCAGACGCTCAGTTCCGAGGTGCCGGGATCATCGCCGCGGCAGCAGCGGATCTCGATGCGCCCGCCGGGCTCGCTGTAGCGCAGGGCGTTGTCGACCAGGTTGCGCAGCAGGATGCCCAGGTCGTCCAGATCGCCGTACACGCTGGCGGGCTCCGCGCGGATCGATATCGTCTGGCGCTGGCGCGACGCCATCGATTCGAACTCCCGGGCCACCATGGTGGCGACTTCCGCCAGTTCGACGGCCCGGCGGTCGTTGTGGCGCCGCGAGGCGTCCACGCGCGCGGAGTCCAGCAACTGCTGCGCCAGCCGCGAGGTGCGTTCGATGCCGTGCGCCAGTTGGTCGAGCGCGTGGCGCGCATCGGCCTGGCTCCCCGCGCGCAGGGCCACTTGTGTCTGCGTCAGCAACGCCGCCAGCGGCGTGCGCAGTTCATGCGCGGCATCGGCCAGGAACTGGCGTTCGCCCTGCATCGCCTGCGACAGGCGCCCCAGCAGGTCATTGAAGGAATCCAGCAGTGGCTTGATCTCGCGAGGGATGCCGGCCGTGGGCAGCGGTGCCAGATCCATCGCGGCGCGCTCGCCGATGGCGCGGCGCAACCGGTTCATCGGCCGCAGGCTCCAGTGGATGGCAGTGCCCACCAGCAGCGCCAGCAGCACCAGCACGATGCCGCCGGTCAGCATGCTGATCTTGATCCAGTAAGTGAGTTCGGCGCGCATCGCGGATTGCGCCTTGCCAGCCTGCACCTGAACCCGCCCGCTGGCATCGGTGGCCGCATAGACGCGCCACGGTTCGCCGCCTACCTGCGTGACCGCGAAGCCGGGGGCGAAATCGGGCCGCAACGGCTGGTCCGGCGCGCCGGCCGACACCACTACCGCCTTGCGCGGGTCCAGGACCCAGACCTGGTAGCGCAGCGTGTCGAACTTCTTGCCCTGCAGCGGGGTGGTCGGCAGCGTGAGGCGCGGTCCGGTGCCCAGCGCGTCGATCTCGGCCGGCATCGACATCAGGATGTTCTCGCTGACCTGCTGCAGGAACTGGTCGTTGTGCCCCTTCTGCTGGCGCGTCATCTGCGCGTACTGGCTGCCCAGCCAGCACAGCCAACCCACCACCAGCGGCGTCATCACGGCGAACAGCAGCTTGGATTTCAACGAATGCGTCATTCGCCGCCCCCCAGCCGGTATCCGAAGCCATGCACCGTGGTGATGACGTCCTCGCCCAGCTTCTTGCGCAACAGGTGGATGTAGACCGCGATGGTATTGCTCTCGATGGTGCCGTCGCCGCCGTAGACCAGCGACTCCAGCATGTCGCGCGCGACCACGCGCCCGGGGCGCTCCATCAGGGCCAGCAGGGTGCGGTATTCGTGCACGCCCAGCTTGATCGGGCGGCCGGCGCGGGTGATGGAACGGTCGGCGGGATCCAGCACGATGTCGCCGTGGTGCAGCACCGGCGAGACGCGCCCCTGGCTGCGCCGCACGACGGCGCGCAGGCGCGCACTGAGTTCATCGGGCTGGAAGGGTTTGACGATGTAGTCGTCCGCGCCGGCATCCAGGCCGCGGACACGGTCGCTGAGCTGGTCGCGTGCGGTGACGATCAGCACGGGGGTGGTGTCGTAGCGCTGGCGCAGGGCCATCAGCACGTCCAGGCCCGAACCGTGCGGCAGGCCCAGGTCAAGCAGCACGGCGGTATAGCCATGGTCGACCAGCGCGAGACGCGCGGTGGCGACATCCTCGGCACGGTCGATCTGCCAGCCGTCCTGCACCAGCGCGGCCGCCAGCGCGTCCCCCAGCATGCGATCGTCTTCAACCAGCAACAGGCGCGACACGGGCAGCCCTCGGAAAGATGGAGGCCCCATCCTGGGGCGAAGCGATTAAACCGTTTTTAATGGCGTCCGCGGGCCCCGAACGCACAAAACCCCGCCGGAGCGGGGTCTTGAGCGGTCCACCTGCCACGGTTCTCAACCCGTGGCCCATGCCGGATGGCGCTCCCTAGGGGACTCGAACCCCTGTTTTAGCCTTGAGAGGGCCACGTCCTAACCTCTAGACGAAGGGAGCGTTTGGGTGATGCCGGCGTAGCGCATTAGTATATGCGGCGGCGCCGGCCCCGGGCAATCGTCCCGGCCGCCCGCCAGACCCTTCTGCATGGAACCGCCGCCATTACGCCGCACACCGCTCTGAGAACCATCCCGCGCGACCAGCACACCATTTCGCGCAAGGACATCAGCCCGAATGCGCTGCGCGTGCTCTACCGCCTGCGGGACGCGGGTTTCCAGGCCTACCTGGTGGGCGGCGCGGTGCGTGACCTGCTGGTGGGCGGGCACCCCAAGGATTTCGACGTCGCCACCGACGCCACCCCCGAGCAGGTCCGCCAGCAGTTCCGCAACTGCCGCCTGATCGGCCGCCGCTTCCGCCTGGCACACGTGGTGTTCGGCCGCGAGATCATCGAAGTGGCCACCTTCCGCGCCAACACCGATGACGGCAGCGGCGACCGCGAGATGGACAACGGACGGCTGGTCCGCGACAACGTCTACGGCACGGTGGAAGACGATGCCGTCCGTCGCGACTTCACCGCCAATGCGCTGTACTACGCCATCGACGACTTTTCCGTGCGCGACTACGTCGGCGGGTTCGAGGACGTGATGGCGCGTACGCTGAAGCTGATCGGCGACCCCGAGCTGCGCTACCAGGAGGATCCAGTGCGCATGCTGCGCGCGGTCCGCCTGGCGGCGAAACTCGATTTCGTCATCGATCCGGCCACCGCCGAGCCTATTGCCCGCCTGGCACCCTTGTTGTCCGAGGCGGCGCCCGCGCGCCTGTTCGAGGAAATCCTGAAGCTGTTCCTGTCAGGCCATGCCGTGGCGAGCTTCGAAGGCCTGGAGCGCTTTGGCCTGCTGAAGGTGCTGTTGCCGGAGACGGCCGCCGCGCTGGCCTCCAACCGCAGTGGCGCGCTGCGGCGCATGCTGCTGGAAGGGCTGGCCGGCACGGACCAGCGCGTGGCCAACGACGAGCCGGTCTCGCCGGCTTTCCTGTTCGCGCTGCTGCTGTGGCCTGCCTACTGCCGCGCCCTGATGGGCCTGCAGGCGCAGGGCGTGCATGCCGAAGAGGCCCAGCGGCGCGCTGCCGACCGGGTCACGCTGCATCAGCTGAACACCATCGCGCTGCCGCGGCGTTTCTCGCTTCCGATGCAGGAGATCTGGCTGCTGCAGACGCGTTTCGCCAACCGCCAGCGCAAGCGCGTGATGCGCCTGTTGTCGCATCCGCGCTTCCGTGCCGCGTTCGATTTCCTGGCCCTGCGCCTGGCCGCATCGCCCGAGCACGCCGACGACGTCACCTTCTGGCGTGACGCACAGACCCAGTCCAGCGAGGAGCTGGCCGCGTCGCTCGGCGTGGCCGTGCCCGGCGACTCGTACGTGGAAGAAGACGCCGCGCCTTCCAAGCGCCGCCGTCGCCGTCGCCGCCGCAGCAGCACCACCGCACCGGAATGACCGGGCATGTGATCGCCCACATCGGCCTGGGAGCGAACCTGGGCGATGCGGTGGCGACCGTGGCAAGTGCGATGCAGGCGCTCGACCGCTGGCCCGGCATCGCGCTGCAGGCGGCCTCGCGGCTGTACCGCACGCCGGCCTGGGGCAGGGAAGACCAGCCCGACTTCATCAATGCGGTCGCGCGTGTGCAGACCAGCCTCGCGGCGCCCGCGCTGCTGCAGGCCTTGCTGGCCATCGAGGCCGAGTTCGGCCGGCATCGTCAGGACGGCGAGCGCTGGGGACCGCGCACGCTGGACCTCGACCTGCTGCTGTACGGCGACGCGGTCATCGACCTGCCCGGCCTGCGCGTGCCGCATCCCCACCTGCATGAGCGCGCGTTCGTGCTGGTGCCGCTGCTCGAGATCGACCCGGTGGCCCGCATCCCCGGTTACGGTGACGCGCGGGATGCTGTGTCCGCGTTGGAAATGTCCAACATCCATCCGCTATGAGTGGATAATGCGGGGCTATGAGCACACAAGCCGACAGCAAGCCCTGGACCGTTCCCGCCCTGGCTGACGCCAAGCGCGAGGGCCGCAAGCTGGTCATGTTGACCGCTTACGACAACAGTTTTGCCCGGGTGCTCGATGCGCAGGGCGTCGACCTGGTGCTGATCGGGGATTCGCTGGGCATGGTGGTGCAGGGGCACGACTCCACGCTGCCGGTCACGGTCGAGGACATCGTCTATCACACCCGTGCGGTGGCACGCGGCCTCACCCGCGCACTGCTGGTGTCCGACCTGCCGTTCCAGTCCGATGCCACGCCCGAGCGGGCACTGCAGGCGTCCATCGCGCTGCTGCAGGCCGGCGCGGAGATGGTCAAGCTGGAGGGCGCAGGCCACAAGCTGGACGTGATCCGCTTCCTGGCCGAACGCGACATCCCGGTCTGCGCACACCTGGGCCTGACCCCGCAGTCGGTGCTGAAATTCGGCGGCTACAAGGTGCAGGGCCGCGACGAAGCCGCCGCGGCGCGCCTGTTGGCCGATGCGCAGGCCGTCGCCGATGCCGGGGCGTCGCTGCTGGTGCTGGAATGCGTGCCGTCGGCGCTGGCCGCCACGATCACGGCTTCCATCGCCATCCCCACCATCGGCATCGGCGCCGGACCCGGGTGCGACGGCCAGGTGCTGGTGCTGCACGATTTCCTTGGCCTGGACACCGGCCATCGCCGTCCCAAGTTCGTCAAGGATTTCCTGGCCGAAGGCGGTTCCGTCGCGGGTGCGGTGCGCGCCTATGCCGACGCGGTACGCAGCGGGGCATTCCCCGATGCGGCCCATTCCTACTGATTGACCGCATCGCCACGCCATCGCCACAGGGGCCAAGATGATCGAGACCATCACCGAACTGGATGCCCTGCGCGCGCGCGTCAGCGGGTGGAAACAGCAGGGCCTGCGGGTCGGGTTCGTGCCGACGATGGGCAACCTGCATGCCGGCCATTACTCGCTGGTGATGCTGGCGCGCCAGTACGCGGACCGCGTGGTGTCCAGCGTGTTCGTCAACCCGACCCAGTTCGGTCCGAATGAAGACTTCACCCGCTACCCGCGCACACCCGAAGCGGACATGAGTGGACTTGAGGGTGCCGGCTGCGACGTACTCTGGCTGCCCACGGTGGAATCGATGTATCCGTTCGGCGTCGAGCTGGCGGCCCGGGTACACGTGCCGGGCGTCAGCAGCGTGCTGGAAGGTGCGCATCGGCCGGGGCATTTCGACGGCGTGTGTACCGTCGTCAGCCGCCTGTTCAACCAGGTGCAGCCCGACGTGGCCGCGTTCGGCAAGAAGGATTTCCAGCAGCTGGCGGTCATCCGCCAGATGGTCACCGACCTGGCGTTCCCGGTGCAGCTGTTGCCCGGCAGCATCGTGCGCGAGCCCGATGGCCTGGCAATGAGTTCGCGCAACCAGTACCTGTCCGCCGACGAGCGCCCGCGCGCCGCGGAGATCCGCAAGGCCTTGCTGGCCATGCGCGATGCGCTGGTGGCGGGCACGCCCCGCGCCGGTGTCGAAGCCGCCGCGGCGCAAAAGCTGGCCGATGCCGGTTTCGTCGTGGACTACACCGTGGTGCGTCGCCCCGACCTGTCCGAACCCGAGGACGGCGAAGCGGGTCCCAAGGTGGCCCTGGTGGCCGCCAAGCTGGGCCGGACCCGGCTGATCGACAACCTGGAATGGTGAACACGGCGGCCGGCGGCACCCGGCGCTTCCGCTGCTAGACTTTTCTTCTCACGAACGACGAATCCCCCCATGCAACTCAGCCTGCTCAAGACCAAGATCCACCGCGCGACCGTCACCCATTCCGAACTGAACTACGAGGGGTCGATCGCGATCGACGCGCTGCTGCTGGAAGCCACCGGCATCCGCGAGTTCGAACAGGTGCACGTATGGGACGTGACCAACGGCAGCCGCTTCACCACGTATGCGCTGCGGGCGGAGCCGGGCAGCGGCATCATCTCGCTCAACGGTGGCGCCGCTCGCCACGTGCAGGTCGGCGACCTGGTGATCATTGCCGCCTTCGCAAGCATGAGCGAAGAGGAAGCGGCCAGTTTCCAGCCGAAGCTGGTCTATGTCGATGGCCAGAACCGCATCACCCACACCAACCATTCCATCCCCACGCAGGCCGCATGAGCATGACGACGGGTCTTGACGCCTTGCAGTCCCACGCCGCGCGCCTGCGCGGAACGCCGTTGCGCGAACTGCTGGCACAGGACCCGCAGCGGGCACGCCAGCACGCGCTGCGCAGCGGCCCGCTGTACCTGAATTTCGCGCGCCAGTCCTACGATTCGGCGGCATTGTCGGCGTTGCTCGCACAGGCGCAGGCGGTCGATCTTGCGGGTGCGTTCCGGCGCCTGTTCGACGGTGAGCAGGTCAACGTCACCGAGGGGCGTGCCGCCCTGCATACCGCCTTGCGTGGCCAGAATTCCGACGCGGTGATCGCGCGTGAAGCCTTCGCCAGCGCCAGCGCGGTGCGCCAGCGGATGGCGGCGCTGATCGCACAGCTGGAGGCCAGCGATGTCACCGACATCGTCAGCGTCGGCATTGGCGGTTCGGACCTCGGGCCGCGTCTCGTGGCGGATGCGCTGCGTGATCCGCTGCCGGGTCGCTTCCGCGTGCATTTCCTGTCGAACGTGGATGGTGCGGCCGCGCAACGCACGCTGGCTCCGCTCGACCCGTCGCGCACCGCGGCCATCCTGATCTCCAAGACGTTCAGTACGCAGGAAACGTTGCTCAATGGCGGCATCCTGCGTGACTGGCTGGGGGGCAGCGAGCGCCTGTACGCCGTCAGCGCCAATCCGGAACGCGCCGCGTCGGCCTTCGACATCGCAGCCGAGCGCGTACTGCCGATGTGGGACTGGGTGGGTGGGCGCTATTCGCTGTGGTCGGCCGTCGGCCTGCCCATCGCACTGGCGATCGGTTTCGACCGCTTCGAGGGCCTGCTGGAAGGCGCGGCCCGCTTCGACGCGCATGCGCTTGATGCGCCGCTGGCGGACAACATCGCCGTGCGCCATGCACTGACCGCCGTGTGGAACCGCAATGTGCTGGGCCACGCGGCCCAGGGCGTGATGACCTATGACCAGCGGCTCGCGCTGCTGCCGGCCTACCTGCAGCAGCTGGTGATGGAAAGCCTCGGCAAGTCGGTGAGGCTGGACGGCAGTCCGGTCGGCGTCGATACGGTGCCGGTGTGGTGGGGCGGTGCGGGCACGGATGTGCAGCACAGTTTCTTCCAGGGACTGCACCAGGGCACGCAGGTCGTGCCGCTGGATTTCGTGGGCACGGTGCGCAACGACGATCCCTACGCCGAGAACCACCTGGCATTGATGTCGAACCTGCTGGCGCAGAGCGAAGCGCTGGCGAACGGGCAGGCCAGCGAAGATCCGCATCGCAGCTACGCAGGTGGGCGCCCCAGTACGATGATCCTGCTGGATGCGCTGACGCCGGAGTCGCTGGGTGGGCTGATCGCGATGTACGAACACAGCGTCTATGCGCAGTCCGTACTGTGGGGCATCAACGCTTTCGACCAGTTCGGCGTGGAGCTCGGCAAACAGCTGGCCAACGGGCTGCTTCCGGCGCTGAAGGGCGAAACCCAGGCGAAGGATCCGGTGACGCACGCGTTGCTCGCCGAGATCGCCGCCCGCGCCTGAGGTCGGCGCTCGTCCTGTTTTCCGGTAGGAGCGACGTGAGTCGCGACCGGACAGATGAAGCGTCAATGGCCGTGCATTGTGCTGATCGCGACGGCGGTGGCCCGGAAGAAGCAACGCCGTGTCCGTTCGCGTGATGCATGCCCCCCGTTCGTTCCGTTCGCGCGCGCGACTCACGTCGCTCCTACAGGGGGCGGTGTTGCTGCAGCGCCCACGCCACGTGCTCGCGCACGACCGGTGAAGGATGGTCCCGTCGGCTTGCCAATGCGGCGAGCACGTCGGGTGTCGTGGGCGCATTGCCCAGCGCGACGGCGATGTTGCGCAGCCAGCGTTCGTGGCCACTGCGGCGGATCGCCGAGCCCTCGGTGCGGCGCAGGAACTCGTCTTCTTCCCACGCGAACAGCTGTGGCAGCGTCGCCGTATCCAGCTCATTGCGTGCGCGGAAGTCCGGCTCGTCGGTACGCTGGGCGAACTTGTTCCACGGACAGACCAGCTGGCAGTCGTCGCAACCGAAGATGCGGTTGCCGATGGCCGGCCGCAACGCCTCGGGGATCGCGCCTTCGTGCTCGATGGTCAGGTAGGCGATGCAACGCCGCGCATCCAGCCGGTAGGGTGCGGTGATCGCCTGGGTCGGACAGACATCGATGCAGCGCATGCACGTGCCGCAGTGCGCCGTGGCCGGTGCGTCCACGGGCAACGGCAGGTCGACGTAGATCTCGCCCAGGAAAAACCACGAACCGCCGTCCTTGTCGATCAGACACGTGTGCTTGCCTATCCAGCCGAGCCCAGCATTGCGCGCCAGTGCGCGCTCAAGCACGGGGGCCGAGTCGACGAACACGCGATGGCCGAAGGCGCCTACTTCGGCCTGCAGTCTTTCCGCAAGCTTCTGCAGGCGTTGCCGCATCAGCTTGTGGTAGTCGCGACCAAGCGCGTAACGCGCGACATAGGCGCGCTCACCATCGCGCAGCGTGTCCCAGGCGTCGTCACTGTCGTTGCGTCCGTAGTCCAGTCCCACCGAGATCACCCGCAGCGTGCCGGGGATCAGTTCCTGCGGACGCGAACGCTTGTCCCCGTGCTGCGCCATCCAGTCCATCGACCCGTACAGGCCCTGCGACAGCCAGTCGCGCAGGTGATCCTCATCCTGGCCGAGTTCGATGCCGGCGATGCCGCAGCGCTGGAAGCCCATCTCGCGCGCCAGTGCACGCACGCGACGCGCAAGGGCGGCGTAGTCGACCAAGGGGGCGGCAACGGGTTCCATGGCGCGATTATAGGAGGCCACGGTGCGCAGCCTCCGCTTCACCGCGTTACCAGGCCTGCAGCGCCGGATCCGTTCACTGTTCCACAACCCGGCAGGGGTCTAGAATCCGGCCATGTCAGGCACCTTGCCCCTCCACGCCACGCTGGCGGCACGCGAACTGGACCAGCGTGCCACGCGGCTGCTCGGGGGCGATAGTTACACGCTGATGCAACGCGCCGGCCAGGCTGCCTGGCAGCATCTGCTGCTGCACTGGCCGCAAGCGCAACGCATCGTGGTGGTGTGCGGCCCCGGCAACAACGGAGGCGACGGCTACGTGCTGGCAAGGCTCGCGCACCGCGCCGGGCGTCTCGTGCAGGTGGTACATCTTCCTTCGCATGTCCCCGCCAGCGAAACCGCACAGCGGGCGTGCACCGACTACGTCGCGTCGGGTGGCAAGGTGGAGCTCTTCCGCGACACGCTCCCCGTGGCTGACGTAGTGGTGGATGCCGTCTTCGGCATCGGCCTGTCTCGCGCGCCGGAAGCGGATGCCGCGGCGCTGCTGGGCGCGATCAATGCGCAGCCGGCACCGGTGCTGGCCCTGGATGTGCCCAGTGGCGTCGACGCGGATCGCGGCAGCACGCCGGGGGTGGCCGTCGTCGCGACGCGCACGCTGCAGTTCATCGTCCGTCATGCCGGATTGCATACCGGCGCCGCACTTGAATGCACCGGCGACCTGGACCTTGAAGAACTGGATCTTCCCGCCGAGGCATTCGATGACCTGCAGCCACAAGCATCGTTGTTGAACCAGGAAGCCCTTGCGCTTTGGCTGTTGCCGCGCCGTCGCAACACGCACAAAGGCGAGTCCGGCCACGTGCTGTGCCTGGGCGGCGAGCACGGCAGTGGCGGCGCCATCATCCTCTGCGCGGAGGCGGCATTGCGCAGTGGCGCCGGCCTGGTGAGCGTGGCGACGCAGGCGGGGCACGTGGCCGCGATGCTGGCGCGTCGGCCGGAGGCCATGGTGCATGCAGTGGAATCCGGCGATGCGCTGCAACCGCTGCTTGCGCGTGCCCATGTCCTCGCCCTCGGGCCGGGACTGGGGCAGGGCGAATGGGGGAGGGCGTTGTTCCAGCTTGCGCTGGACAGTGGCAAGCCCGTCGTGCTGGATGCGGATGCGCTGAACTTGCTCGCGCACGCACCTCGTGCTCTGGATGACGCCATCCTCACCCCGCATCCCGGCGAGGCCGCTCGCCTGTTGGGCTGCACTACTGCCGAGGTGCAAAGCGATCGCATCGCCGCGGCGCGGGCGATGGCGGAACGCCACGCCTGCGTTGTCGTGCTGAAAGGCGCGGGGACCGTGGTGGCCGCACCGGGCGCGTCACCACGCATCATCGATGCCGGCAATCCCGGCATGGCCGTCGGGGGCATGGGCGACGTGCTGACCGGCGTGATCGCCGCGTTGCGTGCGCAGGGCCTGTCGTCATTCGATGCCGCCACGGCGGGTGCGGTGCTGCACGGAGCGGCGGGCGATGCCGCCGCCTGGGACGGGCAACGTGGACTGCTGCCGTCGGACCTGATGCCGCACATCCGCCGGCTGGCCAATCCCTGACGCTTCACTGGCGTGCGCGAGCGCTTAGAATCGCGCCATGCAGCAGATCCTTCTTCCCGACAGCGACGCGACCGATGCATTGGGGCGTGCGCTTGCGCTCACGCGCGTGTCGCCCGCGGTCGTGCACCTGCGCGGCGATCTGGGCGCGGGCAAGTCCACGCTCGCGCGTGCGTTGCTCCGTGCATTGGGCGTGCAGGGCGCGATCCGCAGCCCGACCTACACGCTGGTGGAACGCTATCCGTTGGAAGACGGTGAGGCCTGGCATCTGGATCTCTACCGCATCGGCGATGCGGGTGAACTCGAATTCCTCGGCCTGGATGAAGGCACGGCGGTGCTCTGGCTGGTCGAATGGCCGGAGCGGGGCGGGTCCAGCCTGCCGAAAGCCGACCTCGTGATCGGACTTTCAGTGGAAGGCCTCAGCCGCCAGGCCCGGCTGGACGCCCTCTCGGGCAATGGCGAGGCCTGGCTGTCGCGACTGTCCGGATACCCCCATTTGACCCAGTTGCCAGCATCACCTGTCCAATCCAGTTAGGAACATCGGGCAGGTTGCGGATTATTAAGGGAAAAGTGGTTGCATTCCCAAGGTGATAGTGCTTGAATCCGCGGCATGAGCCTGGGGAACCTCACCACTGCCATGTTCCGTTTTGCCCTGACGGGCATTCTGGCGTGCGCAGCCGGGGCCGCGTTGGCGGGTGAAGTGACCACGGTCAGCCTCAACCAGGGGGCTACCGGTACCCGAGCGGAAATCCAGTTGGCGGGCAGCGGCCAGTACAGGACCCTGACACTGGCAGGCCCGGACCGCCTGGTGGTGGACCTGCCGGCGTCGCGTGCCAAGGCCGGGCTGCGCCTGCCGGGCGCGGCCGGCATCGTGCGTTCGGTGCGCACCGGCCAGCCCGATGCCAACACCCTGCGCATCGTCTTCGATCTGGCGGCGCCGGTCGCGGCACTGAAACCCCGCATGGAGCAGGTGGAAGGCGGCGCGCGCCTGGTCATCGAATGGCCCGGGGATGGCCCCGCAAGCACGCCGGCTTCGACCGTGGCGGTCACCACGCCCGCGGGCACGACCGGCACTGCGGCGGCTTCCGTGCCGTCCACGTCGCCCACGTCGCCCGCGCCGAATGTGCAGAACGATGCCGCCCGTGCGACCGCCCTGCTGACCGCCAAGGTCGTGCAGGCCGGGACAGCGCCTGCGCCGTCGCCCCCGGCTGTCGTGGCCACGCCCGTTTCCCCGCCCACCACTGCGGTTTCACCGCAGGCGATCCTCAACGGACAGGCCGCGACCACTGCCGTCGCGACCATGCCCGCTGCAGGCTCACCCGGTTCGGCGGCCGCCAACCTCCCGTCCGCGACGACGGCGCCGGCGGCGGACGTGCCGGCGGTTACCGCCGCGCCGGCTCCCACGGTGTCGCCCGGGGTCGCCTCGCTCGCCGGCACGCGCCCGCTGGTGATCGCGATCGATCCGGGCCATGGTGGGCAGGATCCCGGTGCCATCGGCCCGACGGGGCGCTATGAGAAGCATGCCGTGCTGGCGATCTCCAAGGAGCTCGCCCGCCAGATCAATGCCACGCCGGGGATGCGCGCCTATCTGGTGCGCGACAACGACGTGTATGTGGAACGCCCGCAGCGTGCGCGCAAGGCGCGGACGGCGAAGGCCGACATGTTCGTGTCCATCCACGCCGATGCGGCCGAGAACCGCAGTGCCTGGGGTTCGTCCGTCTACGTGCTGTCGCTGCGCGGCGCATCGTCGCAGCACGCGCGCTGGCTGGCGGACAAGGAAAACGCCTCCGACCTGGTCGGCGGCGTGCGGCTGACCAAGGACACACTGTCCAACGTGCTGCTGGACCTGGCGCAGAGCGGCCACATGAAGGCCTCGCAGGATGCGGCCGGCCACGTGCTCGACGGACTCAAGCAACTGGGCAAGACCCACAAGCCGCAGATCGAGTTCGCCAACTTCGAAGTACTGCGCAACTCCGACATGCCGGCCATGCTGGTGGAAACGGGTTTCATCTCCAATCCCGACGAAGAAAAGCGCCTGTTCGATCCCGGCCACCAGCGCAAGGTCGCCGCTGCCGTGCTGAGCGGCATCCAGTCGTATTTCACCCGCCAGCCACCGCCGGGCACGCTGTTCGCGGCCCGCGCGCAGGCGGCCGCGGAAGCCCGTGCGGCCGCCTCCGGCGGCTCCGCCGGCGCGCCCTGATCCGCCCGCTCGGCTATCATCACGGCTGATTCCCAGAGACGGCGCACCTGCGCCGCCCGAACGTGCCGATCCGCCAGCTGCCTGACACCCTCATCAACCAGATCGCCGCGGGCGAAGTCGTCGAACGTCCTGCGTCCGTCGTCAAGGAACTGGTGGAAAACGCGCTGGATGCCGGTGCACGCCGCATCGACATCGATCTCGAGGAAGGCGGTGTGCGGCTGATCCGCATCCGCGACGACGGCAGCGGCATCGCACCGGACGAGTTGCCGCTGGCGGTGTCGCGCCACGCCACCAGCAAGATCGCATCGCTGGATGACCTGGAAGCCGTGACCACGCTGGGCTTCCGCGGCGAAGCCCTGCCTTCCATCGCCTCGGTCAGCCGTTTCTCGCTGACGTCGCGTCGTGCCGACGACGAGCATGGCACCTCCCTGCAGGTCGAAGGCGGCAGGGTGGGCAATGCCGTGCCGAAGCCGCATGCCATCGGCACCACCGTGGAGGTGCGCGAGCTGTTCTACAACGTGCCGGCGCGGCGCAAGTTCCTGCGTGCGGAACGCACCGAGATGGGCCACATCGAGGAATGGCTGCGCTCGCTCGCGCTCGCGCGCCCGGACATCGAGCTGCGCGTCTCGCACAACGGACGCCCGTCGCGCCGCTACAAGGCGGACGAACTGGAATCGCTGGCGCGCCTGAACGAAACCCTCGGCGAGGACTTCGCCCGCAGTGCATTGCGCGTGGACCACGCCGCGGCCGGCCTGCGACTGCACGGCTGGATCGCGCAGCCCAGCTATTCGCGTGCCAGCGCGGACCAGCAGTACGTCTATGTCAATGGCCGTTCCGTGCGTGACCGCAACATCGCGCATGGCGTGAAGATGGCCTACCAGGATGTCCTGTTCCATGGCCGCCAGCCTGCCTATGTGCTGTTCCTGGAGATCGATCCCACGCGCGTGGACGTCAACGTGCACCCGGCCAAGCACGAAGTGCGTTTCCGCGACACGCGGCTGGTGCACGACTTCGTCTATCGCACGCTGCACGAGGCCTTGGCGGAAACACGCGCGGGCGTGGCTGCGCAGGAGAGTGCGTCGCCTTTCGCATCGCCATCCGGTCCTGCCGTGCCTTCCGCATGGATGCCCACGCAGCAGTCACCCCTCGGCTTGAGCGTGGCGGAAGCGCCGGCGGCCTACGCGGCGCTGTATGCCGCCCCGCCTGCGTCGGGCTCGTTTACTGCGAGCGACGCCCTGTATCCGGCGCCCGTGCCCACGCCGCTGCCGGCGCACGACCCCGACGGCATCCCGCCGCTCGGTTTCGCCATTGCCCAGCTGCATGGCATCTACATCCTGGCGGAGAACGCCGACGGCCTGATCGTGGTCGACATGCACGCGGCGCACGAACGCATCGGTTACGAAAAGCTCAAGTCCGCGCATGACGGCATGGGCCTGCGTTCGCAGCCGCTGCTGGTGCCGCTGGCGCTGGCGGTCGCCGAGCGCGAGGCCGAAGTGGCCGAACGCGAAGCCGACACGCTGGCGGCCTTGGGTTTCGACGTGACCCGCAACGGTCCGCAATCCCTGACCGTGCGCAGCGTACCGGCGTTGCTCTCGGGCGCGGAGCCCGAGGCCCTGCTGCGCGATGTGCTGGCCGACCTGCGCGAGCATGGCCAGACGCGTCGCGTGGCGGCCGCCCGCGATGAACTGCTGTCCACGATGGCCTGCCACGGTGCGGTGCGCGCCAACCGCCGCCTTACCGTGCCGGAGATGAATGCGCTGCTGCGCGAGATGGAAATCACCGAGCGCTCGGGCCAGTGCAACCATGGCCGCCCAACCTGGGCGCGCTTTTCATTGAACGAGATCGACCGCTGGTTCCTGCGAGGACGTTGACATGGGGATGAAGACTGCGTGGCTGGGGATGGCCATGCTGATGGCCGCGCTGGCGGGTTGCCAGCAGGCAGGTGAAGACGACAACCGCACCGGCAAGGTGATGGATGCGCGTTTTCTCGCCGACAACGCGACCTGGCGCGAACAGCGCAAGCTCGAGCTGGTGGCGCCCGACGGCTGGACCAGCCTGGTGGGCCTGCACTGGATCGAACTGAAATCGCATTTCATCGGCAATGGCCCATCCAGCGGCATCAAGCTGCTAGTGGGTCCGCCGAAGCTGGGCATGGTGGCGCAACGGGACGGGCGCATCTTCTTCACGCCTGAGAGTGGCGTGGCAGTGACCCTGAATGGCGAACCCGTCACCGGCCGCGTTGAACTGCAGAGCGACCGCGACGCCAGCCCCGGCGTGATCGGCTTCGATGAAGGCAAGGGTGCGTTGTCGCTGATCGAGCGTGGCGGACGCCATGCGCTGCGCGTCAAGCATGCCGATGCGGAGTCGCGCATCAAATTCGTCGGACTGGACTACTGGCCGGCAGATGAGAACTGGCGCATCGAAGGACGTTTCATTCCACACCCGCCCGGCAAGACACTCACCATCATCGACGTGATCGGCGTGGCCACCGAGTCGCCCAATCCCGGTGCGGTCGAGTTCGAGCGTGACGGCAAGCCGTACCGGCTGGAAGCGTTGGGCCAGGCAGGGGGGCCGCTGTTCTTCGTGCTGGCCGACCGCACCAGCGGCCATGGCAGCTATCCGGCGGGCCGTTTCCTGGACGCCGCCGCGCCGGTGAACGGCAAGGTGGTGCTGGACTTTAACCGCGCCTACAACCCGCCCTGCGTGTTCACGCCATACGCCACGTGCCCGTTGCCGCCGGCCGAGAACCGCCTGGACCTGCGGGTGGACGCCGGTGAAAAAACCTACGCCAAGCCCATCAAGGTATTGTGACCATGGAGAGGACGATGAACCTGCGCAACCCGTTCAAGCCCGTCCTGCTTGGCTGCCTGCTGGCCACGGCCGCCACCGCCACGGCAGACACCGCCAAGCCGGCCGAGATTCCGGTGCCGCTGCTGTGGAAGGTATCGGACGCCGACAACGCCGTGTACCTGTTGGGCTCGTTCCATCTGCTCAAGCCCAGCGACTATCCCTTGTCGAAGGATGTCGACGCCGCGTTCGCCGATGCCGAGCGGGTGATGTTCGAAGTCTCGCCTGAGGAAATGCAATCGCCTGCCATGCCCCAGCTGATGATGCAGGCCGCATTGCGCACCGATGGCAAGACCTTGCAGCAGGATCTGGATGCCGCCACCTGGACACGCCTGCAGGCGTGGGCCGACAGGAACGGCCTGCCGCTGGCGAGTTTCGCGATGTTCGAGCCCTGGTTCATGGGCATGACCATCAGCATCATGGAAATGACCAAGCAGGGGCTCGACCCGAAACTGGGGCTGGACAACCACTTCATGGAAAAGGCGCGGGCCGCCGGCAAGCCCACCGCCGGACTGGAGCGTGCGCAGGACCAGATCGGCGTGCTGGATGGCATGGATGCGGTCGAGCAACGCCAACTCATCGCGGAGTCGCTGGAACAGGCAGAGAAGGGTTCGCTGGAAACCGAGCGCCTTCACGAGTCGTGGCGTCGCGGTGACGCCGAGGGGCTGTGGAACGGCATGGCGGCCGACATGAAACGCGAGTATCCGCGTCTCTACCAGCGCATCAACGTGGACCGCAACGACGCCTGGGTGCCGAAGATCAGGCAGCGCCTGACCGAGCCGTCATCGGATGACACGCTGGTGGTGGTGGGCGCGCTGCATCTGCTCGGCAAGGATGGCGTGGTCGAGAAGCTGCGTGCGCAGGGCTACACGGTCGAACGCGTGTGCTCGGCCTGCAAGGCGGGAGCCAGGTAAGCGGGTGCGGCAGGCACTCCGCCTGCTCTAGGCGATGCCTGAGGGCTGCATGACGATGCAGTCCACCGGGCATGCGGGCACGCACAATCCGCAGCCGGTGCACAGCGGGTCGATCACCACATGCATCTGCTTCGCGCCGCCGATGATCGCGTCCACCGGACAGGCCTGGATGCACTTGGTGCAGCCGATGCAGTCCGCCTCCACGATCATGGCGACTTCCGCCTGCCGGTGGACACCGCGGTTGCGGTCGTAGGGCAGGGCGGGTACGCCCAGCACGCGCGCAAGAGCCCGGGCGCCGGCGTCACCGCCTGGCGGGCAGTGGTCCACGCCAGCGTCGCCGCGCGCCATGGCCTGCGCATACGGCAGGCAGCCGTCGAAACCGCACTGTCCGCACTGCGTCTGCGGGAGGATGCGGTCGAGGCGCTCGACGAGGTCGGCGGTCATCGCCGTGGGCATCGCTGCGTGCGTCAGCGCACCGGCATGCCGGCCTGGGCGCCGGAGTCCGCGTCAAGCAGCGCGAGCGCGCCGCCATCGAACCCCGCCGACAGGATCATGCCTTCGCTGGTGCCGAAGCGCATCTTGCGCGGCGCGAGGTTGGCGATGAACACCACGTTGCGGCCGACTAGCTTTTCCGGTTCGGCGTAGCTGGCGCGGATGCCGGAGAAGATCTGTCGCTTCCCCAGTTCGCCCGCATCCAGTTCGAAGCGCAGCAGTTTGTCCGAACCCTCCACGAATTCGCACACCAGTACCTTGCCGATGCGAAGGTCGAGCTTGGCGAAGTCATCCATGCCGATGAAGGCGCTGTCGCCGGGGGTCTGCGCTTCGGCAGGCTTGGCGGCCACGGCCTTGCTGGCGGGGGTCGCGGCAGGCGCGGCGGCGAGGGTGTCCTTGGAGGCTTCGGTCATGGCGTCGATCAGTTTCGGGTCGATACGGGTGAACAGCGGCGAGTACGCCTGGATCGTGTGCCCCTGCAGCGGCGCAGCGACATCGCGCCACATCACCACCGGCGCGCTGAGGAACGCGTCGGCCTCGGCACTGGTCCGGGGCAGCACGGGCTTGAGTGCGGCCGCGAGGATCCGGAACAGGTTCAGGCCCTGCGTGCAGACCGCCTGCAATTCGGCGTCGGCACCAGGCTGCTTGGCGATCACCCAGGGCTTTCTCTCGTCGATGTACTTGTTGGCTTCGTCCGCCAGCGCCATGGTCAGGCGCAGCGCGGCTGCGGCGTCGTTGCGCTCGTAGGCGTCCTGGATGGGTTGCAGCGCTTCGACGAAACGCTGGTACATGGCCGGATCGGGCAGGGCATCGGCCAGGCGGCCGTCGAAGCGCTTCTCGATGAAGCCGGCGCAACGGCTGGCCAGGTTGACGAACTTGCCGACCAGGTCCGCGTTCACGCGGGCGATGAAGTCGCCCAGGTTCAGGTCGAGATCGTCGACGCCGCCGGAGGATTTCGCGGCGTAATAGTAACGCAGCGCTTCCGGTTCCAGCCCCACGTCCAGGTACGTGCGCGCCATGATGAAGGTGCCACGCGACTTGGACATCTTGGCGCCATCGACCGTCAGGTAGCCGTTGACATGCAGGCGGGTGGGTGCGCGCAGGCCCACGCCGTGCAGCACGGCGGGCCAGAACAGGCCGTGGAAGTTGACGATGTCCTTGCCGATGAAGTGGTGCAGTTCGGTATCGGTGCCGGCCCTCAGGTACGGATCGAAATCCACGCCCAGTCGCGCGCACAGCGTGCGGAAGCTGCTCAGGTAGCCGATGGGCGCGTCCAGCCAGACATAGAAATACTTGCCGGGCGCCCCGGGGATCTCGAAGCCGAAGTAGGGGGCGTCACGGGAAATGTCCCACGCACGCAGCCCGCCTTCCGCATCCAGCCACTCCATCAGTTTGGCCTTCACGCCCGGCAGCGCCACGTCACCGGCCAGCCATTCGCGCAGGAACGACTCGAAGCGTCCGACTTCGAAGAAGTAGTGCTCCGAATCGCGGACCTCCGGTGTGGCGCCGGACAGCACCGACTTCGGTTCTTTCAGTTCGGTGGGCGCGTAGGTGGCGCCGCAGACTTCGCAGTTGTCGCCGTACTGGTCGGCGGATCCGCAGTTGGGGCAGATGCCCTTGATGTAACGGTCCGGCAGGAACATGCCCTTGGCCGGGTCGTAGAACTGCGACACGCTGCGCCGCGCGATGTGGCCACCTGCGTCCAGCCGCGCATAGAACTCTTCGGTCAGTTCGCGGTTGGCGACCGAGTTGGTGGAGTCGTAGTGGTCGAACGCCACGCCGAAGGCGGCGAAGTCGCGCTCGTGGCTGGCCTGGATGTTGGCGATGAAGTCCTCGGGCGTCACGCCGGCCTTCTCGGCCGCCAGCATGATCGGCGTGCCATGGGTGTCGTCGGCACAGACGAAGAACACCGTATCGCCCCGCATCCGCCGCGCCCGCACCCAGATGTCGCCCTGGATGTAACCGACCAGGTGACCGAGGTGGAGCGGCCCGTTGGCGTAGGGCAGGGCATTGGTGACGAGGGCGGTGCGGCTCATGGCGGACTTCGTGCGGGGGGATGGCGATTATCGCATGGACCGTCCGGCGCCCCGCGGATCCCTGAAACGCAACGGGCCCGGCGATGCCGGGCCCGTCGGATGATGCGCTGTGACGGGTATTACTGGCGCAGCCACGTCTGCGACTTGCAGATGAAGGCGATGCAGCCGGACACCTCCAGCTTCTTGCCGCCCTCGATCAGTTCCATCTTCGACTTGTACACCTTGCCCTCGTCGGGCTTCAGGATGGTGCCGCCGCTCCACGCGTTGGCGCCGTCGGCCTTCATCCCGCGGATGATCTCCATGCCGGTGATGGGCTTGTTCTTGCGGTCGTCCTTGCACTTGTCGCAGAGCGGATTCGGCTTGCTGGGGTTCAGCAGCTCGATGATCCGTCCGGTCAGCGTGCCATTGGCGGCGCGGGTGATCTCGACGATGGACTTGGGCTTGCCCGTGTCGCTGTCGATGGTCTTCCAGCGACCCACCGCATCGGCGGCGGACGCCGACATCGACAGGATCATCAGCGGGGCGGCCAGGCAGGCAGCCATCAGTGTCTTGCGCATATTCCCCTCCCAGGGACAGTGGTCCGGAACCCCCCGGCCAGACGCCGGCGGGACGGCCTCTTTATACCGCATCCGGTGGGGTATGGAAGAGAGGGCGGCTGAACGTTCAGGCAAAAAAAGACCCGGCGTTTCCGCCGGGTCCCTTCTTTCCTATGCGACGGGTCAGTTGAACTTGTAGCTGAAGTTAACGAACACTTCGCGACCGATCGGGCTATAGGCGCGCCAGAAGAACGGATAGGTATTGAAGCTATCGTCTTCAGGTGCCAGCTCATCCAGCACGTTGTTGATGGCCAGGCCCACCGTGACCTTGTCCGTGATCTTCTTGGATACCTGCGTATTCCAGATCACGTAGGAGCCAATGCGTCCGGTCTCTTCCCAATTGGGCAGCGAACCCCAACGGTAACCATTGACGTTGACATTCCAATCGTCCAGTTCCCAGTTCACTTCCCAGTTGACACGGCTGCGGAAATTGAAGAACTGCAGATCGTCGCGGATGTTGCGGATCTCATCACCCGGGAACTCCTGCTCTTCCAGCTTCAGCACGTGGGTCCAACCGATGCCGAAATTGAACTGGCCCAGGCGATCTGTATCCAGCGCGTAGCGCCATTTCGCATCGATACCCGAGGTTTCCAGCATTGACTGGTTGAAGGGGTAAGACAGGTAGGAGTCGATTTCGTCATCGTTGATCTGGTCAACGCCCAAGCGAGTCACGAGGCTTGTGAAGAACTCACACGAGCTCGAATTGCCATCCACCACGTTGCCGTTGCGATCGGTGCCGAGCAAGCACGCGGCTTCTTCGCGCAGCAAGTAGCTCGGTGCGATATCGCTGACGGCACCTTCAAGCTTGATGCGGTAGGCATCCACGCTGACCGACATGCTGTCCGTGACGTCCCAGACGAAACCGATGCTCGCCGACGATCCCTCTTCTTCCTCCAGCTCCGTGCTGCCTTGGCGGGTACCGAAGACGCTATAGGTATAGGCAGGAGTCGAGCAGTCGCCGCCGGCCTCGGTCGGGTCCAGTCCGTCGCGACGGCAGCGGTATTCATCCAGCACGGTTGTGAAGAAGCCAGATTCCTGTGCGAAGACATAGTGCATGTCCGGTGCACGGAAACTGGTTGCGTAACTGCCACGGAATAGCAGGCTATCGATCGGGCGATATTCCAGACCCGCCGACCAGGTGAACGCGCCATCGACATTGGTTACGTCATCGTACTTGTCGTAACGGCCTGCCAGGTTCATCTTGAGGGTTTCGAAGACAGGAATGCTGAACTCTACGCCCAGAGCGTAACGATCACGTTCGCCACCACCGCCGGTACCAGTCAGATTGTAGATAGGTTCCGGGCCGTTATAGCTGGGCGAAATGCGGGGATCATTCTCGAGGTCATAACTCTGGCGCGCGGCTTCCAGCGTCGCGGCCATACCAACCGCACCCGCCGGCAGCTCGAACAAATCGCCGGAGAAAACGAACGAACCTTGGGAAACTTCGGAGTCAGCGTCAGTCCTGACCGTCGTGATCAATGACTGGTAGGTTTCAGCACCCAACGGGCTGAAATACCGGTCGATATTGAAATTAACGACAGGGTAGGCGCCGAAGTACGGATCCAGCTGACCCGTCGCAGGTCCCATGAAGTACTCGTTGATCCTGTTTTCCAGGAAACGCGGCTGGGCAACCTTCAGGTTGTACTCGGCGTGGGAAAAGGTCGCTTCCCAGTCGAACCGGTCATTGAAAACCGTGCCGCGCAGACCAAACGCCAGATCAAACGAGCGCTCCTTGATGGTCGTCTGCTGTGCGCCCAAGCCGCCCAGTTCATCCGGAGTGAAGATGCGCTGCGAATCCAGGATGGTATCCAGGGTCGGGTCATAGACCAGGCCGGACTGCCAGAACTGGGTCGACGAAGCGATCTTCGCGTCCGCAGATGAGGCGCTCAACTGGGCGAACGCCTGCATGCCGTTGTCGAAATCATACGTGGCATAGGCGTAGCCGCTGAGGTTTTCGTCGGAGTTGCGGATCTGCTGTGTGGCGGGATAGCCGAAGTAGCCGCAGGTACCGCGCGACTCAAGCTCGAATTCGCTGAAGCGGGCGCAGGTGGAAGCCGCATTCTCGCCAGCCGGGTAGATGTAGGAGCTCAGCCCCGTCCCGATGAGGCGGTCACGCAGTCGGATGCCGACTACGGCGAGTGCATCCTCCGGCTCCACGGACGGGTCATCGCGATACGAATCCATGAAGTCGCGTTGGGACGCGAAAATCTCTTCACGATTCAGATATTCAGCGGCATACGTCACGCTCCAGTTGTCGCCGGTCTTTCCTCCCACCCACTGGAAGCGCGCACTGTCGCCGCCGCCGCGTGTCGTGGTGCCACCCCGGACGGTGAGCAGATCCCCTTCGTAGTTCGACTTCATGATGATGTTGACCACGCCGGCCACCGCGTCGGAGCCGTAGATGGCCGAGGCGCCGCCGGACAGCACTTCGATGCGCTCGATGGCCGCAGCGGGAATGTTCGCCAGGTTGACCGCATTGGATTGGCTGTTGTACGGCAGCGGATAGTCCGCAGTACGACGACCGTTAACGAGGATCAATTGGTAACCGGGACCCAGGCCACGCAGGTTCAGGAAGCTGGCATTGGGAGTGAAGCCGTTCTGGTTCAGTTCGTTCTGCACCGAGCCGGTGAACTCGGTCAGGGTGTTCAGCGCGTCATAGACGGTGGAGAAGCCCTGCTTCTCGATATCTTCAGCGGTGATGACGGTGACGGGAGCCGGGCCTTCAATTTCTGCGCGCTTGATGCGCGAGCCAGTAACCACGACCTTGTCCAGGGTGGTGGACTGCGAGGCGGACGATCCTGGTGCCGGAGAGGTTTCCTGCGCGAACGCAGAACCTGCCGAGGCGAGTGTGATGGCACTGATCAGGGCCGCACTCAGGCGGCTGCGCCGGGGCGCATGGTTATTGCGAACTGACATGTGGTGAATCCCCTAAACTGTCAATGGATGCGGCCCCCATGGACTGGTCCCTCAGTCCAACCGCACGTAAGCGTCCCTTGTGTCCCGACGTTAACACGGGATTAACGGGGCTGCCCATAACACACAAAAATGTTACTGGCGTTACTTTATAAAATGTGACGTACGTATCAAAAAAAGGACCGTTTCGCGCGTGAATGTGCCAACTCTGTCTCAAATCACTCTCCCGGGTCTCCCTGCTTTCCTGAACAAAGCCGCTACGTGGACCGTCAGTTCTGGCCCGGGTGGGGTCGCGGTGACGGTGTCGACCGGTTTCCCTGCGCAGGGGCTGGTGGCAGGGCTGGAGGCGGTGGTCAGGGAGCGGCTGGCGACTGAAGGACAATCGCTGGCCAGCTTCTCGCTGGTCTCCCGGGTGGCGGCGCATGCGGTTCAGGGCAGCCTGTCGCCGCTGCCCCGCGTCCGCAACGTCATTGCCGTCGGGTCTGGCAAGGGCGGCGTAGGCAAGTCGACCACCGCCGTGAATCTGGCGCTGGCGCTGGCGGCGGAAGGCGCCCGCGTGGGCGTACTGGATGCCGATGTCTATGGCCCCAGCATCCCGGCCATGCTCGGCCTGAGCGGGCGGCCGGACAGCCCTGACAACAAGTCCATCGAGCCGATGCGGGCGTTCGGGGTGGAAGCGATGTCCATCGGCCTGCTGGTGGACCAGGACACGCCGATGATCTGGCGGGGACCCATGGCGACCTCGGCGCTGACCCAGTTGTTCACCGACACCCTGTGGGGGGACCTGGACTACCTGCTGATCGACCTGCCGCCCGGTACCGGCGACATCCAGCTGACGCTGGCGCAGAAGATCCCGGTGGCGGGTGCCGTCATCGTGACCACGCCACAGGACATCGCCACGCTGGACGCCAAGAAGGCGCTGAAGATGTTCGAAAAGGTGGAAGTGCCCGTGCTGGGCATCATCGAGAACATGGCCGTGCATACCTGCTCGAACTGCGGGCACGTGGAGCATCTGTTCGGCCAGGGCGGCGGCGAGCGGATGGCCGCGCAGTACGGCGTGCCGCTGCTGGGCTCGCTCCCCCTGGACATCACGATCCGGGAGCAGGCCGACGCCGGCCAGCCGGTCGTGGTGGCCGCGCCGGATTCGGCGGCGGCTCAGGCGTACCGGCAGACCGCACGGGTGATGGCCGCCACGCTGGCGCTGCGGCCGCGGGCATCCGTCCCCATCGCATCGTCGCTGGTGTAGCCGCCAGCGGCAGACGGCGGGCCGGGGCCCGTCCTACAATTCCCCGTCCGCCGCGCGCACCGCTGCGCGGCTACCGTTCCCCCAGACCAGGAATTGCATGAGCATCAAGAGCGACCGTTGGATCCGCCGCATGGCCGAACAGCAGGGCATGATCGAACCGTTCGAGCCGGGGCAGGTGAAGCAAATCAACGGCGAGCGCATCGTCAGCTACGGCACTTCCAGCTACGGCTACGACGTGCGCTGTTCGCGCGAGTTCAAGGTGTTCACCAACATCAACTCCACCATCGTCGACCCGAAGCACTTCGATCCGAAGAGTTTCGTGGACGTGGTGGCCGACGAGTGCATCATCCCGCCCAACAGCTTCGCGCTGGCGCGCACGGTGGAGTTCTTCCGCATCCCGCGCGACACGTTGGTGGTGTGCCTGGGCAAGAGCACCTACGCGCGCTGCGGCATCATCGTCAACGTGACCCCGCTGGAGCCGGAGTGGGAAGGCCACGTGACGCTGGAGTTCAGCAACACCACGCCGCTGCCGGCGCGCATCTACGCCAATGAAGGCGTGGCGCAGATGCTGTTCTTCCAGTCCGATGCCGACGATGTCTGCGAGACCAGCTACAAGGACCGTGGCGGCAAGTACCAGGGCCAGACCGGCGTGACGCTGCCGCGCACCTGATTCCTTCGCCTCCGCCTTCCAGGAAAGCCACGCCATGGCGACACCGCCACTGCCCGACGAACCCTACCTCGCGCCCCGCGCCGACTTGGCACCACCGCCCCTGCAGACCGACCTGGCCGACCGCTGGGCGCGACTCGCCGCCGCCCTGATTGATGGCGCCATGATGCTGGTCATCATGGTGCCGTTGATGTTCATGGGCGGCTACTGGGAGGCCGCGTTCGAGGCCGGGCGCTCGGGTGGCTTCGGCTTGATGCCGCTGGGCACCACCCTGTTGTGGGCGGCCATCGGCTTCGTGTTGTTCGTGCTGGTGCAGGGCTACCCGTTGCATGCCACCGCGCAAACGTGGGGCAAGAAACTGCTGTCGATCAGGATCGTCGACCTGCAGGGACGCCAGCCGTCGCTGGTCGACCTGCTGTTGAAACGCTACCTGCCGACCCATGCTATCGCCAACATCCCGTGCCTGGGCTCGATCTATGTGCTGGTGGACGTGCTGATGATCTTCCGCGACGACCGCCGCTGCCTGCACGACCTGATTGCGGGTACACGGGTGGTCGTGTCGCGCTGATCAGTGTTCCGCGCCGCCCGGCAGGCGCGCGTCCCCGCGCACGCGCAGCGCGGCCTGCAACGCGATGCGGAGCGCAGCCGTCGCCGTTTCCACCGCAAGGCTGGGGGCGCCTGGATGGCGTGCGGCCTGCGCGGGCGAATAGGGAAGGTGGATGAAGCCGGCGCGGACCTGACGCTGCGCGCGCAGCGCATGCATCAGGCCGTAGAACACGTGGTTGCAGACGAACGTGCCCGCGGTCTGCGAAATTTCGGCGGGGAATCCTGCTTCCTGCAGCGCCTGCCGCATCGCCTTGATCGGCAGCGTGGTGAAGTAGGCCGCCGGCCCGCCGGCCACCACGGGGACATCCACCGGCTGCCTGCCTGCGTTGTCGGGGATGCGTGCGTCGTCCACGTTGATCGCGACGCGTTCCAGCGAGATCTGCGCGCGCCCGCCGGCCTGGCCCACGCAGACCGCCAGCGTCGGGCGTGTTTCGCGCAGCGCGCCGCGCAGCACCTTCAGCGATTCTCCGAACGCAACCGGCAATTCACGCGCCACCACGCGATGCCCGGCGATGCGCGTGCCATGCAAGGAAGCAACGGCTTGCCAGCTGGGGTTTTGCTGTTCCCCGCCGAAGGGCTGGAAGCCGGTCAGCAGGATGGTGCGGGTGATGGCCACGTCAGCCCTCGCGGGAAAGATGCATCAACGGAAACACAGCCAGGCCATCAGCAGCACGTTGGTGCCCATCAGCCACAGTCCGGTAGCGGCCTGCGCGCGGATCACGCCGTACTGGTCGTCCAGCTCCAGCAGCACCGCCGGCACGATGTTGAAGTTGGCGGCCATCGGCGTCAGCAGCGTGCCGCAGTAGCCCGTCAGCATGCCGATCGCCCCCAGGATGGCCGGGTCGGCACCATGCCGTTGCACCAGCAGCGGCAGGCCGATGCCGGCCATCATCACCGGGAACGCGGCAAACGCATTGCCCATGATCACCGTGAACACCACCATGCCCAGCGCGAAGGCCAGCAGGCAGGCGATGCGGCTGTCGGCCGGAATCACCATCGAGACCAGCGATGCCACCGCTTCGCCCACGCCACTGGCCGCGAACACGCCGCCCAGGGTCGCCAGTACGAGTGGCAACAGCGCTGCCCAGCCCAGCGTGTCCAACAGCCGCCGGCCTTCGTCCGCGGCCTGCAACGCACGCTGGCGTGTCACCACCACCGCCGCCAGCGCGGAGACCGTGCAGGCCAATGCCAGCCCGGTCAGCGTGAGGCCGGCGGAAGCGAACAGCGGTGTTCCGCCAAACGATAGATGCGGCCCGGCCACCACCACCAGGATGGTCAGCGCGGGAATCAGCAGCGCGGGCAGGAACAGGCGATGTCCCAGCCGCAGCGCGGAGGCGAGGCGTTCGGCTTCGGGCGCTTCATCCTGCGGCTCCCGGCGCATGCGCGTGGCCAGCAGGGCGAGTGCGATGACCGCGGCACCGGCGAGCTGCGCGGGCAGCGGGTCGCCGGCCTTGCTGGCGCGCAGCACGTGCCCGCCGCCCGCGAACAGCAGCGCGATCAGGCCCCAGAACGCGGCGTGTGCATACCGATGCTGGCGCAGGTTCCGCCACCCTGCGTAGGCGAGGAAGGCCGCGAGCAGCAGGTAGAACTGGTCAATCGACAGCATCGCTGCGCTCCTTCGGCACGGCGTGGCGATCCAGCCGGCGCTGGAACAACACGATGCGCACCGCGTGGATGACAAACGCGGCAATCGCCGTCGGCAGCGCCCACAGCGCGATCTGCAGCGGCTCCAGCGCGATGCCGTGCTGGGCGTAGAAGCCCTGGATCAGCAGCACCGCGCCGAACGCCAGGAAGACGTCTTCACCGAAGAACCGGCCGATGTTGTCGGTGGCGGCGGCCATCGCATGCACGCGTTGCGCTTCCTCGCGCTGGAGGGGCGCGCGGGTTTTTTCCGCGGCCGATTCGGCCATGGGGGCCAGCAGCGGGCGCACGGTCTGTGCATGGCCGGCGATGTCGATCAGTCCCACCATGCTCAGCCCCTGGCGCACCAGCAGGTAACCCGCCAGCAGCCGCGACAGCGTCAGTCCGCGCAACTGTGCGATCCAGCGCAGCGCATGCTCGCGCAAGCCGGCGCGTTCCAGCAGTCCGATGGTGGGCAGGGTCAGCGCGAACATCAGCAGCGCGCGATTGGAGACGAAACTTTCCCCCAGCAAGGCCAGCAGTTCGGGGATCGACTTGCCCGCGGCCAGGCCGCTGACCAGGCCCGCGCCGACCACCACGATCACCGGGTTGAAGCGCAGCACGAAGCCCACCACCACCACCGCGATGCCCAGCAATGGCCAGTAGCTCATGCGCGACGCTCCATGGCGCGGACCGCGAAACCGGCGGCCTCGATGGCCTCGCGCAGCGCACGCGCGAAAGTCGCGGCGTCGGCGCGATCGCCATGCAGGCAGATGCTGTCGGCGCGCAAGGGCAGGGCAGGACCGGTGCGCGTGACCACTTCGCCATCCCGCAGCATCCGCGTGACCTGCGCCACCGATGCTTCGACGGAAGGCAGGCATGCATCGGCATGGGTGCGCGGCGTCAGGCGGCCATCGGATTCGTAGCGGCGCTCGGCGAAGGCTTCATGCGCCACCTGCAGGCCCCGCCGTTCACCGGCGGCAGTGAGCGCGCTGCCGGAAAGTCCGTACAGCACCAGGCCGGGATCGTGGTCGTACACGGCCTGCGCGATGGCGTCGGCGAGCGCTTCATCCTGCGCCGCCTGGTTGTACAGCGCGCCATGCGGCTTGACGTGGTGCAGGCGCGCACCGGCGGCACGCACGAAACCATCCAGCGCCGCGACCTGGTACAGGGTGAGCGCATACGCGGCGGCGGGTTCGATCGCATGCGCGATGCGGCCGAAGTTGTCGCGGTCCGCATGCGAGGGGTGCGCGCCGATCGCCACGCCGTTGGCCAGGCACAGCGCCACGGTCTTCTGCATGGTGACCGGCGACCCGGCATGGAAGCCGCAGGCGATGCTGGCCGAACTGATGAAGGGCAACAGCGCGGCGTCATCCCCGCAGTCCTCGCCCAGGTCGCAGTTGAAATCGATGTCGCGCGTTGCATGCATGCGTTGAGCGTACCCCAGGCTTAGAGGCGTTGTGCGATGGCCAGCCGCACCCGCGCCAGCCGGTGCTGGTGCCCGAGCGACAGCGCGCGGGCTTGCCGCAGGTCGATGGGTTCGAAGTGGACGGACTCACCGGGTCGCAACTGCGCCGCCCGGCCGAGGTCGCAGGCAACCACGTGGCCGATTCGCGGGTAACCGCCCACCGTCTGCGCATCCGCAAGCAGCAGGATCGGCTGTCCGTCGGGAGGAAGCTGCAGCGTGCCCACCGCCACCGGCTCGGAGACGCCGCTGCCGTCCTGCGCTTCAAGCGGCGCCCCGTCCAGTCGAAGCCCCTGCCGGTTGCTGTTGGGGTGGACGCGCCAGCGCTGCATGCCCAGCGCTGACGCTGCCGCGTGATGCAACGGGACATAGCGCAGCACGTGCCGATCCACGGTCCACGGGTCGTCGGGATCGATCCACCAGCGGGGAAACCGCGGCTGCGCGGCGGCATCGTCGCTGCTCCCGGCCGGCAGCAGATCGCCGGCTCTCAGGGCGCGCCCTTCATGGCCGCCGAAGCCGCCACGCAGGTCGGTGCTGCGGCTGCCCAGGACGGGCGCGACATCCATGCCGCCGGTCATCGCCAGCCAGGTACGTGCGCCATCGCGTACCGCGCCCAGTTTCAACTCTCCGGCCGGTAGATGGATCGGTCGACCCATCGGCAAAGGCAGGTCGTTCCACGAGGCCTGCACGTGTGCGCCCACCAGTGCGATGAGGGAGGGTCGGGGCAGGCGAAGGCGTGGCCCCTGCAGCACGATCTCCAGCCCGGCACAGGATTCCGCATTGCCGACCAGCCGGTTGGCCAGTGCCAGCGCGGACGGATCAAGCGCGCCGGCGCGGGCCACGCCGAGGTGCCGCCAGCCGGTGCGGCCCTGGTCCTGCACGGTGGTCTGCAGGCCCGGCGACAGTACTTCCCAGCGGCTCATGCGCTGCCTGCCAGTGCGGCGAAGGCTTGCGCATCGATCGGCACGAAGCGGACTTCATCGCCCGGCAGCAGCAGCGAAGGCGCATCACGGCGTGCGTCGAACAATGTCAGCGGCGTGCGCCCGAGCAGGCGCCAGCCACCGGGGCTTGCATGCGGATAGATGCCCGTCTGTGCGCCGCCCACCGCCACCGAGCCGGCCGGCACCCGTGCGCGCGGTGTTGCCAGTCGCGGCAGCGCGAGTGCGGGATCCAATCCCAGCAGGTAGGGGAATCCCGGCGCGAAGCCGATCATCGCGACGCGATAGCGCGGTGCGCTGTGGCGCGCGATCAGCTCGGCTTCTTCAAGCCCGAGTTCACGCGCGGCCGCCGCGAGGTCCTCGCCGAAACCCGCGCCGTAGCACACCGGGATCTCGTGGAGCGTCGGCGTCGCGTTTCCGGGGGCTATCGAGGGGTCTGCCCAGGCGGCCACCGCCTCCGCGATCACGTCATGGGGATCCTCGCCCTGCATGCGCGCGCTGTCGAAAAACACGCCGAGGCTGGCATAGGCCGGCACGAGGTCGCGCAGCCATGCGGGTGCCCGCTGGCGCAGGTGACGGGCCAGTGCGTGGACACGCTGGTTGGTGTCGCCGTCGATGGCATCGCCGAAGCGCACCAGCAGGGCGTCGTCGCCCAGCGGTTCAATGCGGGGGCCGCTCATCGCAGCCGTTGCTGCCAGCGGGCGACGTCGTCAGCCAACGCTTCGGGTGTGTGCCGGATCGCCGCGCCGCTGCCCCATACCGGTCCCGGCCAGGCCGCATCACCCTCGTGCCGCCCGACCAGGTGGACGTGCAGTTGCCGCACGATGTTGCCGAGCGCGCCGATGTTGAGTTTCTGCACGCCCTGCTGGGCACGGATCAGGTTGCCGGCCTGGTTGATCTCGGCCAGCAGCAGGCGCTGCTGTCCACCGTCCAGTTCCAGCCATTCGCTGACATCGGCGACGCGCGGCACCAGCACCAGCCAGGGGAAGCGGGTGTCATCCATCAACCGCACCTGCGAGAGCGGGCCGTCGGCGATGAATACGCTGTCAGCGGCCAGGCGGGGGTCGAGCTGGAAACCGGTCATGCGAGATGTCGTCCGAAGAAGGCCAGCGTACGTTCGCGTGCGAGACGCGCACTGGCGGGCTCGTAGTCGGCGCGCAGGTCGCAGTTGAAACCGTGGCCGGCAGGATAGGTATGGGTGTCCATCTGCGGCAGGCGCTCGCGATGCTGCTGCACCTTCTCCGGCGGGATGGAGGTGTCGTAGTCGCCGAAGTGGAACATCACCGGCGCGCGGGGGTGCTCGCCCAGGAAGGGAACGTTGCGTGCGCCGTAGTAGCTCACCGAAGGCAGCCCGAGGCGCAGCGCCGCCAGCAGCGCGACGGTGCCGCCCCAGCAGTAACCCACGGTGCCGACCTTGCCCGGTGACCCCAGGCTTTCCGCCGCGGCTGCCGTGATCGCCAGTGCATTGTCCAGGCCCAGCGCGGTGATCAGCTCACGCCCGCGGGCGATACCCGCATCGTCGTAATCCAGCTCGACATTCAGTTCAAGCGGGTCGAAGTAGGCGGGCGCAAGCGCCACGTAGCCTTCCACCGCGAAACCCTCGGCCACCGCCCGGATGTGCGGGTTGACGCCGAAGATTTCCTGCACGACCACCAGCGACCCGCGCGGCGGACCGTGGGGTTCGGCCTTCCAGGCGGAAATGCGGCCTTGCGGGGAATCGAACGTGGTCCAGTGGCCCATTCGGGGATGGCATCGGCGAGCAGGGGGAGGCCAGTGTAGTCCCACACGCCAAGGGCGTCCCCCACGTCGGTCCGGAAGCCGGCGGGTCGGGGCGGTATAATCCGCCGCCCCTTTTTTCGTCCGCCATCCGTCCCATGTCCCTGCAGAACCCGAAAGTGGGTTTCGTCAGCCTCGGCTGCCCGAAAGCCCTGGTCGACTCCGAGCGCATCCTCACCCAGTTGCGGGTGGAGGGTTACGACATCGTGCCGACGTACGACGCTGCCGACGTGGTGGTGGTGAACACCTGCGGTTTCATCGACTCGGCGGTGACCGAATCGCTGGACGCCATCGGCGAGGCGATGAACGAGAACGGCAAGGTCATCGTGACCGGCTGCCTGGGCAAGCGCCCGGAGCAGATCCGCGAGCACTACCCGGATGTCCTGGCGGTCTCCGGCCCGCAGGACTACCAGAGCGTGATGGAGGCGGTGCACGCCGCGTTGCCGCCCCGGCACGACCCCTTCGTCGACCTAGTGCCGGACTACGGCATCAAGCTGACGCCGCGCCATTACGCTTATCTCAAGATTTCCGAAGGCTGCAACCACCGCTGCAGCTTCTGCATCATTCCGTCGATGCGTGGCGACCTGGTCTCGCGTCCGGTCGATGACGTGCTGCGCGAGGCCGAGCGCCTGGTGCGCGGCGGCGTGAAGGAACTGCTGGTGGTGTCGCAGGACACCTCGGCTTACGGCGTGGACGTGAAGTACGCCGAGCGCGAGTGGCGTGGCAAGGCGTACCAGACGCGCATGAAGGCGCTGTGCGAAGGCCTGGGCGAACTCGATGCCTGGGTACGCATGCACTACGTCTACCCGTATCCGCACGTGGACGACGTGATTCCGCTGATGGCCGAGGGCAGGGTGCTGCCGTACCTGGACATCCCATTCCAGCATGCCAGCCCGCGCATCCTCAAGCTGATGAAGCGCCCCGGTGCCGTCGACAAGACGCTGGAGCGCGTGAAGCGCTGGCGTTCGATCAGCCCCGACATCACCTTGCGCTCCACGTTCATCGTCGGCTTCCCGGGCGAGACGGACCGGGAATTCGAGGAACTGCTGCAGTTCCTCGACGAAGCCCAGCTGGACCGCGTGGGCGCGTTCGCCTATTCGCCGGTGGAAGGCGCGGCAGCGAACCTGCTGCCCGACCCGGTGCCGGAAGAGGTCAAGCAGGAGCGCCTGGCGCGCTTCATGCAGAAGCAGGCGGAGATCTCCGCGGCGCGCCTGGAGGCCAAGATCGGCACCGTGCAGCAGTGCCTGGTGGACCTGATCGAGGACGATATCGCCGTGGCACGTTCGAAGGCCGATGCGCCGGAGATCGATGGCCTGGTGCACATCCAGAATGGCGGCGAAGCCGGCCTGCGTGTGGGCCAGTTCGTCGACGTGGAGATCACCGAGAGCGACGAGCACGACCTGTTCGGCGATGCCATCGTCGGAACGGCGGGCAGGCCGCTCGATTTCAGGGTGCTGTGACCGCGCCAGCGACCGGTGCCCAGGCTGGCGATGGCCGGCGTCGTTTCGTCGCCCCCTTGCGTGGACAGGTGGATGCCGCGTGTTTCCGGCATCCCCTGTTCGACGGATACGACGCGTACCTTGACCTGATGACGGCCGCGCGATGGCCGGAGATCGAAGCCCTCAATGCGCGGATGCCGCCGTCTGGGCCGCGCTTCGTGATGCAGGACGCGGCCCTGCTCGCCGACGGTCTGCACTACGAAGCGCGTGTCGCGAAGGGGCGCATCGCCACGCGGGCGGAGAACTGGCACGACCTGTTCAACGCGCTGGTGTGGATGCGTCATCCGTCCCTCAAACATGCGCTTAACCAGCAGTAGTGCCGCCATATCGCAGCGGTGGGAACAGGTGAGCGAAGCCCCGCGCAACAGGCGCTGACCCAGTTCGATGAGTCCGGCGTCATCGTGCAGGTGCGTGATCCGAGGCTGCTGGATCTTTGGGACCGGCATGACTGGGCGGCGCTTTTCCTTGCGAACGCCGGGCGCTGGCGCAACGGCGACATCGCGGTTGTTGCGGTGGTGGGACACGCACTGATGGAGCAGATGCTGGTGCCGGGGCGCCTGCTGGTCGGCAAGTGCGTGGTGGTGCAGGGTGATCCTGCCGACGGCGTCGCACGCGTGGTCGAAGCGATTTCCGCCGGTGCGATCCTTGCTGTGCCGGCAGCGTTGCGTCCGCTGCCGCTGGCCGGTATTCCGGGCTGGCATGCAGGGCAGGGCGAGGCGTTCTATGCGCAGGAAGACTATTTCCGGCCGCTGCGGGAGGGCCGCGTATACCCGCGACCGTCGTGAGGATCAGCCGGCGTAGCTGACGTCCACGAGCACGAAGCGGGTGATGCCGCCCGGCAGCTCCACGGCGAACTCGTCATCGATGCGCTTCTTCAACAGCGCACGCGCCATCGGTGAATCGATGCTGATCCAGCCACGGGCCGCGTCGGTCTCGTCCGGGCCAACGATGCGATAGCGCGATGCCTCGCCGGTGGCGAGGTTCTCCAGTTCGATGGTGGCACCGAAGAACACGGCCTCGGGATCGCTGGGTGCGGTGTCGACCACGCGCAGCACTTCCAGCCGCTTGCTGAGGTAGCGCACGCGGCGGTCGATCTCGCCGAGCTGTTTCTTCCGGTACGTGTACTCGGCGTTCTCCGAGCGGTCGCCCTCGGCGGCGGCGGCAGCGAGCGCCTTCACCACTTCCGGGCGCCTGGTGCGCCACAGGTCATCCAGTTCCGCCTTCAGGCGATCATGGCCTTCGCGGGTGATCAGGGCGGTGCTCTTCTCGCCCGGCGGGCGCCAGCGCGACACGTCAGCGTTCCCCGACGGTGGCCGCGCGCCGCAGCGTGCGTCCGCGCGGATCCTCGACCGGTTCGATGCAGCTGCCGGTGGTCAGGACCAGCAGGTCGTCGTCGTGGATGGCGAACTCCAGGGTGGCTGACGTGCGTGCAGCAGGCACCAGTTGCACGCAGGTGCCATTCCAGGTCTGCGACCAGGTGCCTTCCTGCATCGGCGATGCCTGCAGGTCATCCTGGCAGTGCGACTGCACCGCATAGCTGCCATCCGCCTGCAGCGTGAGCAGCATGTCGCGCGACGCGCACGTGGCGTCGGAGACGCTGCCATAGAACTTGCCGGCGAACGTCGCCAGCGCCTTGTCGCCCGCGCTTGCCCGCGGGCACGCAACCATCGAGAGAGCACACATCAACATGGCGGACACGATCTTCATGCGCAGCCTGCGGGCTCAGCGTTTGCCGCCGAAGATGCTGCCCATGATGCCCCGCAGGATCTGGCGACCCAGCTGGTTGCCCACCGTGCGGGCGGTCTGCTTGGCCATGGTTTCCACCATGCCTTGGCGCCGCTTGGTACCGAATACCGCGTCCTTGACGGTCTGTCCGAAGCCGCCCGCGTCCGGATCGTCCTTCTCCGTCTTCGCGGCAGGTGCGCCCGCGTTCTCCATGGCCGACTCCGCGCGTTTGGCCAGCATCTCGGCGGCGGATTCGCGATCGATGGCAGTGTCGTACTTCACGCCCACCGGGCTGCCATTGCGCACCTGCTGGCGCTCGGCGTCGGTGATCGCGCCCATCCTGCAGCGTGGCGGCGAAACCAGCGTCTGCTGCACGGGTGAGGGAACGCCCTTGTCCTGCAACGTGGACACGAGCGCTTCGCCGGTGCCCAACGTGGAGATGGCCTGGGCCACGTCCAGCTTGGGATTGGGCACGAATGTCTGCGCGGCGGTCTTCACTGCCTTCTGGTCGCGCGGGGTGAACGCACGCAATGCATGCTGCACGCGATTGCCCAGCTGGCCCAGGATGTTGTCCGGCACGTCGTCGGGGAACTGCGAGCAGAAGTACACGCCCACGCCCTTGGAACGGATAAGCCGCACGACCTGCTCGATGCGCTGCTGCAGGGCGGCGGGCGCATCGTCGAACAGCAGGTGCGCCTCATCGAAGACGAAGACCAGCTTGGGCTTGTCGAGGTCGCCGACTTCCGGCAGGGTCTCGAACAGCTCCGAGAGCAGCCACAGCAGGAAGCTGGAGTACAAGCGCGGCTTCATGATCAGCTGGTCCGCGGCCAGGATGCCGATCACGCCGCGGCCGTCGGTGGTGGTGCGCATCAGGTCGGCCAGTTCCAGCGCGGGTTCACCGAAGAACATCTCGCCGCCTTCCTGTTCCAGCCGCAGCAGCGCGCGCTGGATCGCGCCCACCGACTGCGTGCTGACCAGCCCGTAGCTGGTGGAGATGTCCTTGCGCTCGGCGGCGACCAGACCCAGCAGGGCTCGCAGGTCTTCCAGGTCGAGCAGCAGCAGGCCACGGTCGTCGGCCAGCTTGAACACGATGTCCAGCACGCCACTCTGGGTGTCGTTCAACTCCAGGATGCGCGAGAGCAGGGTAGGCCCCATTTCGCTGACGGTGGTGCGCACCGGATGGCCCAACTTGCCGTACAGATCCCAGAACACCACGGGGTTCGCGCCCGGCGCATAGTCGGTGATGCCGATGTCGCGTGCGCGCTGCAGGACGCGCTCGCTGCCATCGCCCGCGGCGGCCAGACCGGCCACGTCGCCTTTCACATCGGCCATGAACACCGGGACGCCCATCCGCGAGAAGCCTTCGGCAAGCGTCATCAGCGTGACCGTCTTGCCCGTGCCGGTGGCGCCGGCGACCAGTCCGTGCCGGTTGCCGAACTTCGGCTGCAGCGTGACGGGGATGTCATCGGTGATGCCCTTGCCCAGCAGGATCGGATCCATGGCGTTTCTCTCGGTATGAAGTGCCGATTCTAGCGGTTGAACCTGTCCGCAGGGACACCGGGCATGCCGTGTCGACCTTGCCGATGCCGCGCTGCGGGGCTACCCTCCCGACTCACACTTGTGGATGCATTGCTGATGTCATTTGCTTCATTTTCCACGCGCGCCTGGCCACTGCTGGCCGCGCTGGCGCTGCTGCTCGCCTCGCCACAGGCTGCTGCGCAGCGTGTCTCCGCCCGCGACAAGACGGCCATCGACCAGCTCAACGCACGCATGGCGGCCGCCGAGAAGCGCTACCGCGACGGCCTGGTGTTGATCGCCAACAGCGACCCCAAGGGCGCGGCCGAGAGTGACGCGGCGCTGGAAGACATGGAGGATGTGCTGGATGCGTGCATCAAGCAGCGCGGCTGCCAGGTGCACACGTTGCTGGCGACGTACAAGCGCCTGCTGAAGGACAATGCGGACGGCGAAGCCTCGGCCTCCGGTGAAGAAGTGGTCGCGGACGCCCTGGACGACGGCACCGACCACTCGGTCCAGCCGGGCGGCAACGTGCCCGAAACCGCGCGCGCGGCCGCGCTCCTCAACGATCAGCGACATGCCTTCGATCGCATGGTCGAGTACAACCCCGCCGTGCAGGCCGGCATCCGCCGCTGGCTGACCGACATGCGCCCGGCGCTGATCGACAGCTACGAGAACTACCAGAACATGCGCGCCGAGATGTATCCCAGCTGGGAACGCCAGCGCCTGCCGGAAGCGCTGCTGTTCGGCATCATGGCGAAGGAATCCAACGGTCGCGTGCATGCCACTTCGCGCGCGGGTGCGGCCGGCCCCATGCAGTTCATGTATGCCACCGGCCGCCGTTTCGGCATCGGCCCGGACGGCACCGGTTTCGATACGCGCTACGACCCGTACGCCTCGGGCGAAGCCAGCGCGGCGTACATCAACGAACGCATGCGCGAGTTGAACAACAACATCGAAATGGCGCTGGCCGCCTACAACGGCGGTGAAGGCCGTGCGGCGCGCGTCTACCGGCAGAACCTGGGCCTGGGTTTCTGGGATGACGTGGTCTACAGCCAGTTCCCCGGCGAAACCCGCGAATACGTGCCGATGGTGATCGCGGCGGCGTGGTTGTTCCTGCACCCCACGCAGTACGGGCTGGAGTTCCCAAAGGTCAACGTACAGCCCGCCACGTTCAAGCTGGCGCGCGATGCCTCCATCTACGAGCTGACGATCTGCCTGGGCAATGGCGGCACGCGTGAGGGCTACATGCGCACGCTGCGCAACCTCAACCCGCGTTACCAGGCCGAGGCCTGGATTCCCGCGGGCACCACGCTGAAGGCCAATACGCGCATCGTCTCGCTCTACAACCGGCACTGCACCAGCGGTCCGCGCGCGGAACTGGCGCGCACGCTGGTCCTGGCCGACCCGAATGCCGCCATCCGCCGGGGCGCGCGCACCGGCAACGTGGCGGTCGGCGACGTCACGCCCGTGGCCGGCGTACCGACCACGGTGGCCACCGGCGAGCCGAAGCCCGCCGAACCCAAGGCGGAACAGGCCCGCGACTACCGCGTCGCGAAGGGCGACACGCTCGGCCGCATCGCGCAGCGCTTCCAGTGCGACCTGAAGAAGCTCGCACGCGCCAACAACCTAAAGGGGCCCGCCTACGCCGTGCGGCCGGGGCAGGAGCTGAAGCTGGAGAGTTGCAGGAAGTAGCTGGAGGTTGCCGGCTTGGAAGAGCGCACGCGTCGCCTCTGGACGCTCGCCATCATCATCAGCGCGTCGGCCGCGATACTGGGAGCGGAGGTCGATGGGCTGGGCGGGTTGCACTATGCCTTCAAGCCGCTGACGACGCTGCTGATCCTCGGGATGGCGTCACGACTGACGTCGGAAGTCCCCGGTTATCGACGCCTGGTCATCGCGGGGCTGTTGTTGTCCATGCTGGGCGATGTCTTCCTGATGTTGCCGTTCGACGGTTTCGTATTCGGTCTGGGCAGTTTCCTGTTGGCTCACGTCGCCTACCTGTTTGCGTTGCGCAAGCGCGGGTCGTGGTGGGCCGTGCGCTGGCCCATGGCGGCATACGCCATCATCGCAGCGTTGGTGTTTGCCCAGCTGTGGCCACGGCTGCCGGTTGAATTGCGGGTGCCTGTCATCGTCTATGTGCTCGCGCTGGCCGGCATGGCGGCGCAGGCGGCGAGCGTGTGGCGGCAACAACCTTGTGCCATGACGCGCATGGCCGCCATTGGCGGTGCGTTCTTCGTGTTGTCCGATGCCATGCTGGCGCTGGATCGCTTCAGCGTGCCGATCCCGCATGCGCCGGCCTGGGTGCTGGTGACGTACTGGATCGCGCAGTGGTGCATCGCGCGCTCGGTCGCGTCAAGCACGCCGTGATACGTCGAACAGCGTCCGGATCCCGCCGCTATCGAACGAGACGGGCCAACACCTGGCCCAGCCTCACCGGTGATTCTGCCTTCAGGCCGGGATCCAGTTCCGCCACGCCGGGCGGCAGCAGGATGATGACGGTGGAGCCGTAGTTGAAGCGCGCCATTTCGTCGAACCGGTCAAGGGCGATGTCTTCGCCCCGGTAGTCCTTCACGGTGATGGCGTCGCCATAGCGCGGGATCTCTTCGCCGCTCCAGACCGTTTCCACGCCGGAGACCAGCAGCGCGCCGACCATCACCGAGGCCATGGGGCCGAAGTCCGTGTCGAAATGGCAGACCAGCCGCTCGTTGCGCGCGAACAGGCGCGGCACGTGGGCGACGGCCGCCGTGCCCACGCTGAAGAGTCGGCCCGGTACGTGCACGGTTTCGCGCAGCTTGCCTCCCCAGGGCATGTGCACGCGGTGGTAGTCGCGGGGCGACAGGTAGACGGTCGCATACAGGCCGTTGCGGAAGGGTTCCGCGGCCGCTTCGTCGCCGAGCAGTTCCTCCGCGGTGAACGACTGGCCCTTGGCCTGGAAGATGCGGCCATCGACGATGGCGCCGCACTGGCTGATGTGGCCGTCGGCCGGCATCAGCAGCGCCGACGGATCCGCGTCGGGCACCCGTGCCCCGGGCTTCAGCGCACGGGTGAAGAACGCATTGAAGCTGGGATACGCGCGCGGGTCCGGCTCGGCCGCTTCCGCCAGGTCGACGTTGAACTTGCGCACCACCGTGTCGATCAGCCATTGCTTGACGCCGGGCGAGGTGGAATACGCCAGTCGGCGCGCCAGCGAGGAGAGCAGGCGATGCGGCAGCACGTAGGTCAGCGAGGTCAGCAGGCTCATTTCGCGGACGCCTCCGTCAGCGCGCGCAGGTCCGATGCGATCGCCTTCGGCTGGAACGGCGGGCGGATCAGCCCGGCCAGCCGACCCTGCGGATCGAGCACGCCGATCGCCGATGAGTGGTCCATGCTGTAGTCGTTCGGGTTCTGTTCGAAGCCCTTGCCCGGCACCTTCATGAAGACGAACCCCAGCGACTTGGCGAAATTCTCCAGCGTGGGCGTATCGGCGGTGGCCGCCAGCGTGTCCGGATGGAATGCATGGGCGTATTCGCCGATGCGGGTGGGGGTGTCGCGTTCCGGGTCCACCGACACGAACAGCACGCGCGGGCGGGTGGTATCAGGCAGGTCCTTCCACTGCGCCTGGGCCTGGGCCAGTTCCGCCAAGGTGGTCGGGCAGACGTCGGGACAGAAGGTGAAGCCGAGGAACACCAGCGTCCAGTGGCCATTCAATTCGCCCGCCGCCAGTTGCGTACCGTCGGACTGGCGCAGCGAGAACGGCGGCAGCGCGCGCGCCTGCGGGAACATCGTCACCGTCTGCAGCGCTGGCCATTGCGGCGCGCGCGTGGCGGGGCCGAAGTACTTCTGCGCGGCCAGCAGGCCCAGGCCCGCGGCCAGCGCCAATACCAATATGAAGCCGATTTTCTTGTTGAACATGGGGCAGGGGTCCGGCAGGTCAGAGGAAAACGGCCCGCCCGCGGCACGCCTGGGCCACGGAAGCCCGGCCGGACCTGCGTCCGCCGGACGCGCCGACAATGCCGCCATGATACCGGCGCAGCGCCTATAATCGGGAGCCGAACCGCCCGGGCGCACCCCACAAGCCTTGCCATGACTGCCGAAGCAGCCGCAGAACTGCACACGATCATCGACCTGATCCGTTACGGCGCCAGCCGTTTCAACGCCGCCGGACTGACCTTCGGCCACAGCTACGACAACGCGCTGGACGAAGCGTCGCACCTGGTCCTGCATACGCTGCACCTGCCGCCGGACCTGGGGCCGGCCTACGGCCAGGCGCGCCTGACCGGTGCCGAGAAGGCGCAGATCCTGGCGCTGTTCCAGCGCCGCGTGGACGAGCGCATCCCGGTGGCGTACCTGACCGGGGAAGCCTGGTTCGCCGGCCTCAGCTTCAAGAGCGATGCCCGCGCCCTGGTGCCACGCTCGCCGATCGCCGAGCTGATCGAAGCCGGCTTCGAGCCTTGGCTGGGCGGGCGCGACGTGAACCGCGCGCTGGACCTGTGCACGGGTTCGGGCTGCATCGCCATCGCGATGGGCCACTACAACCCCGCATGGCATGTCGACGGCGTGGACATCAGCGACGATGCGCTGGCGCTGTCGGCGGAAAACAAGGCGCGCCTGCATGCCGACAACGTGCAGTTCATCAAGTCGGACCTGTTCAACGGCCTGACCGGCAAGCACTACGACCTGATCGTCACCAACCCGCCCTACGTCACCAACGACGAGACCGATGCGCTGCCGAAGGAGTATTCCTTCGAGCCGGAACTCGGCCTGCGCGCCGGCTACGACGGCCTGGACCTGGTGCTGAAGATCCTGCGCGACGCGCCGTTGCACCTGAGCCAGGACGGCCTGCTGATCTGCGAGGTCGGCGAATCCGAGCGCGCGCTGGTGAAGCTGCTGCCGGATGTCGAGTTCGCCTGGATCGAGTTCAAGGTCGGGCAGATGGGCATCTTCGCGGTGGAATGCGCCGAGCTGATCCGCCACAACGCGCAGATCCGCGCACTGGCCGACGCACGAAAATGAAACGCCCGCAGCATCCGGGCGCGCACGCGCCCATCTGACGCCGGGCTTGCTCGGCGCCCCTTCCGGCAAGCACCGGAGCAGCGGAGAACCCTCCGCTCCACGCGAGAGCCCGCCTTGAGCAGCAACAGTTTCGGAAAACTCCTCACCGTCACCACGTTCGGCGAATCGCACGGGCCCGCCATCGGCTGCGTGGTCGACGGCTGTCCGCCGGGCCTGGAGATCGCAGCGGAAGAATTCCGCCACGACCTGGAGCGCCGCGCCACCGGCAAGTCGCGCCACACCTCCGCGCGCCACGAGGCCGACGAGGTCGAGATCCTCAGCGGCGTGTACGAAGGCCGCACCACCGGCACGCCCATCGCGCTGCTCATCCGCAACACCGACCAGCGCAGCAAGGACTACGCCAACATCGCCCAGCAGTTCCGGCCGGGCCATGCCGACTACAGCTACTGGCAGAAGTACGGCATCCGCGATCCGCGCGGTGGCGGTCGTTCGTCCGCCCGCGAAACCACCATGCGCGTGGCCGCTGGGGTGATCGCCAAGAAGTGGCTGGCGCAACGCTTCGGCGTGACCGTGCGCGGTTACCTGTCGCAGCTGGGGCCGATCACGCCGGAAGGCTTCGACTGGGAGGCGGTGGAAGGCAATCCGTTCTTCTGGCCACATGCGGCGCAGGTGCCGGCGCTGGAAACCTACATGGATGCGCTGCGCAAGTCGGGCGATTCGATCGGCGCGCGCGTCAACGTCGTGGCCGCCGGGGTGCCGGCTGGCTGGGGCGAGCCGATCTACGGCAAGCTGGACGGCGAACTTGCCGCTGCGCTGATGAGCATTAATGCGGTGAAGGGCGTGGAGATCGGCGACGGCTTCGCCGCCGTCACCCAGAAGGGCACCGAGCATCGCGACCTGATGACGCCACAGGGCTTCCTGTCCAATCATGCAGGCGGCATCCTCGGCGGCATTTCCACCGGCCAGCAGGTCACCGCGTCCATCGTGCTGAAGCCCACCTCCAGCCTGCGCCTGCCCGGGCAGACCGTGGATGCGACCGGCCAGGCCGTCGAGGTCATCACCACCGGGCGCCATGATCCCTGCGTCGGCATCCGCGCCACCCCGATCGCCGAAGCCATGATGGCGCTGGTGCTGATGGACCAGGCCCTGCGCCACCGCGCGCAGTGCGGCGATGTCGGTGAGGTGCCGCCGCTGATTCCCGGTGACGTGCAGTCGGGAAGCCTAGATGGCTGAAGCCCGCCGCCGCGTCTGGGTGTCGCAGCCGCTGTTCGACGACATCGTCGAACGCTTGCGTGCGCATTTCGACGTGACGCAGGTGGATGCGGTAACCGAACATGCGCCGCAGGCCATTGCCGAATCGTTGCGCGACAGCGCCGGCGCGCTGGTCACGCTCAACGAGCGCATCGGCGCCGCCGAGATCGCGGGCGCACCGCAGCTGCGGGCCATCGCCAACGTGGGCGTGGGCTACAACAACCTCGACATTCCCGCGCTGACCTCCGCCGGCATCGTCGCGACCAACACCCCCGATGTGCTGACGGAAACGACCGCCGACTTCGGCTTCGCATTGCTGATGGCCACCGCACGCCGCATCACCGAATCCGAACGCTGGCTGCGTGAGGGCAAGTGGCAGCAATGGTCGTTCGGCACCATGCTCGGCGCCGACCTGCACGGCAGCACGCTGGGCATCCTGGGCATGGGGCGGATCGGGCAGGGCATCGCCCGTCGCGCGCGCGGCTTCGGCATGCGCGTGCTGTACCACAACCGCAGCCGCCTGCCGGCTGACGTCGAGCTCGAGACAGGCGCCGCGTACGCCAGCTTCGAGGCCCTGCTGGCGCAGTCCGACCATCTGGTGCTGGTATTGCCGTATTCACCGCAGGTCCACCACCTGATCGACGCCGTCGCGCTGGCGAAGATGAAGCCCACCGCCACCCTGGTGAACATCGCGCGCGGTGGCATCGTCGACGAGGCGGCACTGGCCGACGCGCTCGCCCACGGTCGCCTGGCCGCCGCCGGGCTCGACGTGTACGAGGGCGAGCCCACCGTCCGTCCCGAGCTGCTGGCACTGCGCAACGTGGTGCTGACCCCGCACATCGCCAGCGGCAGCCTGGCCACGCGGCGGGCGATGGTCGCGCTGGCGGTGGACAACCTGATCGCCGCGCTGGGCGAGGGCCCGCGCGCGGGCGACCCGCCGACGCCGGTCAATCCGGAAGCGCTGGTCGCCGGCAAAACCATCATCGCCAAACGACAGGGAGCCTGAGGCACGTCCGCAGGTTCCCCGAACACAGCCACCTTCCGCTGTCTTCATTCCCCACTTTCCAAGAAACCATCTTCCATGAGCAACCAGAACCGTAGCTTCACCGTCGCCGTCGTGGGCGCTACCGGCGCCGTCGGCGAAACCATGCTGTCCATCCTGGCCGAGCGCGACTTTCCCGTCGGCAAGCTGATCGCGCTGGCGTCCGAACGTTCCGCCGGCGGCACCGTCGACTACAAGGGCCAGAAGATCGCCGTGCAGGACCTGGCCACCTTCGATCCGGCCGGCGTCGACATCGCGCTGTTCTCCGCGGGCGGCGGCGTGTCGAAGGAATACGCGCCGAAGTTCGCCGCCGCCGGCGCGGTGGTGATCGACAACTCGTCGGCGTTCCGCTACGACGACGACGTGCCGCTGGTGGTCAGCGAAGTGAACCCCGAGCAGGTGCAGAACCGCCCGCGCGGGATCATCGCCAACCCCAACTGCTCCACCATGCAGATGCTGGTGGCGCTGGCGCCGATCCACCGCAAGGTGGGCATCGAGCGCATCAACGTGGCCACCTACCAGTCGGTGTCCGGCGGCGGCCGTTCGGCGCTGGAGGAACTGGGCAAGCAGACCGGTCAGCTGCTCAACTTCCAGGAGATCGACCCGCAGCGCTTCCCGGTGCAGATCGCGTTCAACCTGATCCCCCAGATCGACGAGTTCCTCGACAATGGCTTCACCAAGGAAGAAATGAAGCTGGTGTGGGAAACCCGCAAGATCCTCGGCGACGACAGCATCCAGGTGAATCCCACCGCGGTGCGCGTGCCGGTGTTCTACGGCCATTCCGAGGCCGTCAACATCGAGACGAAGACCAAGATCACCCCCGAGGAAGCGCGCACGCTGCTGGAAAACGCGCCGGGCGTGGAAGTGGTCGACGACCGCGCACCGGGCGGCTACCCGACGCCGGTCACCCATGCTTCCGGTACCGACCCGGTGTACGTGGGACGCATCCGCGATGATTTCTCCCATCCGCGCGGCCTCAACATGTGGATCGTGTCCGACAACATCCGCAAGGGCGCGGCGCTGAATGCCGTGCAGGTGGCGGAACTGGTGGCGAAAAACGGCTGAAAGGCTATAGTCGTGCCCGGGAAACTTGGGGGAGCGCCGTGAAACCGACGCAAAGACATCGGACGGCAAGACACCGCCTGGCCGGCATGATCGGGCTGGGGCTGGCGTTGCTGAGCAACGCCGCCCTCGCGCTGGGCCTGGGCGAAATCAGGGTCAAGTCGCAACCCGGCCAGCCGCTGCTGGCCGAGATCCCGATCATTTCCAGCGAGCCGGGCGAACTCGAGCAACTGCGCGCACGGCTGGCGTCGCCGACGACGTTCGAGCGCGTTGGCCTGCCGCGCCCGCAGGGCCTGGTCAACGAACTGGATTTCACGGTGGCCCTGGACGATTCCGGGCGACCGGTGGTGCGCGTCACCAGCCGTACGCCGGTGGACGTGGCCGCGGTCAATTTCCTGATCGAGGTCGACTGGGGGCAGGGCAGGCTGGTGCGCGAATACTCCGCGCTGGTCAGTACGCCCGGTACGCTGGCCGCCGCCGAGCAGCCCCTGATCGACGCACCGGTGGCCGCGCCCACGGATGTCATCGAACGGCTGCCGGAACCGGCGGTCGCCGCCGCCGAGCCCGAAACACCCACGCCGACGGTCCCGGAGCCGGCCCCCGAGCCGACGCCCGTGGTCTCGACGCCCCCGCCCATGGCAACCGCTCCAGTGGCGCCGCCGGCGTCCGACATCGTGCCGGGCGACACGCTGGCACCGGTGCGTCGCGGCCAGACGCTGTCGCAGATCGCCCAGCCGCTGGCGCAAGCGCAGGGGTACACGCTGGACCAGGCGATGGTCGCGCTGCTGCGCGCCAATCCCGAGGCCTTCATCAACGGCAATCTGAACCTGCTCAAGCAGGGCGCCGTGCTGCGCGTGCCGGAGACGGCCGCAGCCCAGACGCTCCTGGAGAGCGAAGCGACGGCGCTGGTGCGCACGCAGATCGCGGAATGGCGGCGTGCCAGGCAGCCCATCCCGCAACCGGCGGCGGTGGTCGAGCCGGCATCGCCGCGTCCGGCGACGGCTTCGACGGCACCGGCGGCGCAGGTCGCCAGTGCGCGGCTTGAAATTGCACCTCCCGCGGTAGGCGCCGCGGGTTCTGGAACCCAGTCCGGCATCAACGCCGGCGGTGAGGGCGAGATGTTGGCGAACGAACAACTGCAGCAGTCCAAGGAAGACCTGGCCGCGCGCGAAGCCGAAGTGCAGGAACTGCGCTCGCAGGTGGAAGAACTGGAAAAGTTGAAGCAGCAGCAGGCGCAGCTGCTGGCGATGAAGGACAGCGACCTGGCCGCCGCGCAGCAGCGCCTGGCGCAGTCGCAGGGCAGCGATGGCGGCGTGCCGGTCTGGGCGTGGGCCGGCTTCGGCCTGCTGTTCGCCGGCTCGCTGGCCTGGGGTTTCGCCCAGCGCCGCAAGCGCCTGTCGCCGGCCCCCGTGCCCCGCAGCCATGTGCTGGCCGAAGCACCCGCCAGCACCAGCCGTGCCGCGGAACTGGCCGCCGGCATCCCGGCCCCGGCGGCACCGGTGGATGAGATCGTCGAGTCCCCTGCACCGCTCGAACCGGTGATCGTGGCCCCCGCCGCGGTGGTGCCGAAGGTGGCACCGGCCGCACCGCGCCCGGCAGCCGTCGCCAAGGGCAAGGCGGGGCCGACCTGGCATTCGGGCGATGCCGCCACCTCCGTGCCGCCGCTCAATGCCGCGTCCGCCGGGCGGGACCGCCTGGAACTCGCCGTCGCCTACCTGGACCTCGGCGACGTGGTCACGGCACGCGACCTGCTGAATGAAGTCGCCGCCGGCAACGATGCGAGCGCGCGCGACGAGGCCCTGCAACTGCTGCGCGAGATCGGCTGACCGGGATGGAGCGCTGATGCGTTACGCGCTGGGCGTCGAGTACGACGGCGGCGGATTCATGGGGTGGCAGCGGTTGACGCCCTCGGGCACGCCGGATGACACCACCGTGCAGGCGGCGCTGGAAGGTGCGCTCTCCTCGGTGGCGGATGCGCAGGTCAACACGATCTGCGCCGGTCGCACCGATGCCGGCGTGCATGCGCAATGCCAGGTGGTGCATTTCGACAGCGAAGCCGCGCGCGATCCGCGCAGCTGGGTGCTCGGCGCCACGTCGCGGTTGCCGCCTGGCGTGTGCGCGCGTTGGTGCCAGCCCATGCCGGACGATTTCCACGCCCGTTTTTCCGCACGTGCGCGGCGCTACCGCTACTCGCTGGTCAACCGCTTGGCGCGGCCGGCCTTGGAGCGCCAGTACCTGAGCTGGGAACGCATTCCGCTGGATGCCGATGCGATGCACCGCGCCGCGCAGGCCTTGCTGGGCGAAAACGACTTCAGTGCCTTCCGTACGGTGCACTGCCAGGCCCCGCATGCCATGCGCAACCTGCAGGCGATTACCGTCCGCCGCGACGGTGAGCGCGTGGTGGTGGAGGTGCAGGCCAATGCCTTCCTTCACCACATGGTGCGCAACATCGTCGGATCGTTGCTGGTGGTCGGGCGTGGGGAACAACCGGAGCACTGGATCGCCGAGCTGCTGGCAGGTCGGGATCGCACGGTCGCCGGGCCGACCGCGCCGCCGGACGGACTGGTCTTCGTCAGTCCGCTGTACCCCGCGGAATGGGGGTTGCCGGCCGAGGTGACGCTGGAAGAAGCACGCCCTCATTCCGTGTCCGGTCCGGGCTCTCCGGAAGACCGCATCGAGCGGTAGAGTGCCACCGGCGTTGCCGCCACGGCGGCGACCAAAACAAGCTACGCTCCAACCCGATCTCCGTTCCGATCACCCTCCATGCATACGCGCATCAAGTTCTGCGGGCTGACCCGCGCCGAAGACGTCCGCCTGGCGGTCGAGCTGGGCGCGGACTATGTCGGACTGGTATTCGCGCCGCAGAGCCCGCGGCGGTTGCTGCTGGGGCAGGCGCGGATGCTGCGCGACCTGGTGCCGGAAGAGATCGCCGTCGTCGCCCTGGTGATGGACAACGTGCGCGGCGAGGTCGAGAAGGTTGTCGAGTCGCTGCAGCCCGACGTGCTGCAGTTCCACGGCGATGAAGACGATGCGCTGTGCGCGTCGTTCGGACTGCCGTTCTTCAAGGCCATCGCGATGGGCGGGCAGGCGGAGAGTGCGTTTTCCAGCATCGCGCGCTACCCGTCCGCCAGTGGCTTCCTGTTCGATGGGCATGCGGCAGGCGAACAGGGGGGAAGCGGCAAGCGTTTCGACTGGAAGCAGATGCCCACGGCGCTGGACAAGCCCTTCCTGCTGGCCGGAGGTCTGTCGCCGGAGAACGTGGGCGTGGCACTGCGCACCGCCCGGCCATGGGGCGTGGATGTCTCCAGCGGTATCGAGAGCGCGCCCGGCATCAAGGATGCCGAGAAAATGCGCCGCTTCGTCGACGCGGTGAAGCACGCCGAATCGACACTGTAGGCCCGCGCAGCACGCGCTAGGCGAGTTCGCGCTTCAGCCAGTCGACCAGCGGGGCGATCCGTGCATCGCGATTGCCCTGTGTGGTGCACAGCGCCCATTCGCCGCCGGTTTCCGCGAAACCCCAGGGTGCCACCAGCCGTCCCGCGGCGATGTCGGCACTGACCAGTTCCTCTGGCGCGATGGCGACGCCGAGCCCGGCGGCCGCGGCTTCCAGCAGGTAGGTCAGATGGTCGAAGCCGGTGCCCAGCCGCAGCTGGCCGGCCTCCATGTGCTGTGACGCGAACCAGCGCGACCAGGCCTGCGGGCGCGAGGTGGTGTGCAGCACCGCTTCTTCGATCAGTCCCGCGGCCGGCGCGTGCTGCAGACGGGCAAAGGCGGCATGGCGTGGACTGAGTACCGGCCCGATCCGTTCGGGTGCGAGCGAGTGCACCCGCCACTCCTCGGGCCACGGCGCTTCGCCCAGCAGGAGCGCCGCATCCAGTCCGCCAAGGCGCAGATCGAAGCCACTTTCCTGCGCCGACAGGTGCAGCTTGACCAGGGGCAGTTCGCTGCCGAGCCGTTCCAGCCGGGGAATCACCCAGCGCGCCAGCAGGCTGCCCGGGCAGCCCAGCACCAGCGCCGCCGGGGTGCCGTCCCGGCGCAGGCGCGTGTAGGCGTCCTGCAGCCTGCCGAAGGCATCGCTGGCCGCATCGCGGAGGCGGACGCCATCGGCGGTCAGCGCCAGTCCGCGACCATCGCGGATGAACAAGGGACGGCCGAGATCGTCTTCAAGGGCGCGGATATGCCGGCTGACCGCCCCGTGGGTCACGTGCAGTTCGGCCGCGGCCTGGCTGACGCTTCCCCGCCTGGCGGCCGCCTCGAAGGCGCGGAGGGCATTGAGCGAGGGCAGGGCATGACGGGTCATGCCGTGAGTTTATCTCACATGTCCGTCCGGTTTAATCGCTTTCTGATGCCATTGTGGTGCGCTAAAGTGAGGAATCCCGGCGGCGCCACGCTGCCCGTTGCCCGGACTTCCCATGAGCGTCACCCCTACCGATTTCCACGCCTACCCCGATGCCGCCGGCCACTTCGGGCGCTACGGCGGTCGCTTCGTCGCCGAAACCCTGATCGGCCCGCTGCAGGAACTGGCGGATGCCTACGAGGCCGCCCGCATCGATCCGGCCTTCATTGCCGAGTTCGACAAGGACCTCAAGCACTACGTCGGCCGCCCCAGCCCCATCTACGAAGCCGAGCGGCTGACCCGCGAGGTCGGCGGCGCCCGCATCCTGCTCAAGCGCGAGGACCTCAACCACACCGGCGCGCACAAGATCAACAACACCATCGGCCAGGCGCTGCTGGCCAGCCGCATGGGCAAGACCCGCATCATTGCCGAGACGGGCGCCGGCCAGCATGGCGTCGCCAGCGCAACCGTCGCCGCGCGGCTGGGTCTGGAATGCGTGGTGTACATGGGCGCCACCGACATCGAGCGCCAGAAGATCAACGTCTACCGCATGAAGCTGCTCGGTGCGACGGTGGTACCGGTGACCAGCGGCTCGGCCACGCTGAAGGATGCGTTGAACGAGGCCATGCGCGACTGGGTGACCAACGTGCACGACACCTTCTACATCATCGGCACGGTCGCCGGTCCGGACCCGTACCCGCGCATGGTGCGCGATTTCAACGCCATCGTCGGCCGCGAAGCGCGCGCGCAGATGCTGGAGGACTACGGCCGCCTGCCCGACGCCATCACCGCCTGCGTGGGGGGCGGCAGCAACGCGATCGGCCTGTTCCATGCGTTCCTCAACGATGCCGGCGTGCGCATCGTCGGTGCCGAGGCGGCGGGCGACGGTATCGAAACCGGCCGCCACGCCTCGTCGCTGGCCGCCGGGCGCCCGGGCGTGCTGCATGGCAACCGCACCTACGTGATCTGCGATGACGATGGCCAGATCATCGAAACCCACTCGATCTCCGCCGGCCTGGATTACCCCGGCGTCGGGCCGGAGCACGCCTTCCTCAAGGACACCGGCCGCGCCGAGTACGTCGGCATCACTGACGACGAAGCCCTGCATGCCTTCCACACGCTGGCGCGCACCGAGGGCATCCTGCCGGCGCTGGAGTCCAGCCATGCCGTGGCACAGGCCATGAAGCTGGCGCGCGCACTGCCGAAAGACGCCCTGGTGCTGTGCAACCTGTCCGGTCGTGGCGACAAGGACGTGCATACCATCGCCGCGCGGGAGGGGATCACGCTATGAGCCGACTGCAGACGACATTCGCCGAACTGAAGGCCGCCGGCCGCGAGGCCCTGATTCCCTTCATCACCGCTGGCGACCCGTCGCTGGAATCCACGGTGCCGGTGATGCATGCGCTGGTGCAGGCCGGGGCGGACGTGATCGAACTGGGGGTGCCGTTCTCCGACCCCATGGCGGATGGGCCGGTCATCCAGCGCAGCTCGGAACGCGCCTTGGCGCGCGGAGCAGGGCTGCGCTACGTGCTGGAGGCGGTGGAGGTGTTCCGCCAGCAGGATGACGGCACGCCCGTCGTGCTGATGGGCTACCTGAACCCGGTGGAGATCCACGGTACGGAACGCTTCGCCCGCGAAGCCGTCGCCGCCGGCGTGGATGGCGTGCTGCTGGTCGACCTGCCGCCCGAGGAGTCCGCCGATACGCGGGAGATCTTCGGCCGCCACGGGTTGGCACTGATCGCGCTGGCGTCGCCGACCACCTCGCCGGAGCGCCTGCGGATGCTCTGCGAAACCGCCCAGGGCTACCTGTACTACGTCAGTTTCGCCGGGGTCACGGGCGCGTCGGACCGACTGGACACGGCAGCCGCGGGCGGGCGCCTGCGGCAGCTTCGTGCCGCCTCGCAGGTGCCGGTGGTGGCCGGGTTCGGCATCAAGGATGCCGCCAGTGCCGCCGCCATGGCGGTCGATGCCGATGGGGTGGTGGTGGGCAGCGCGCTGGTCGCGGAACTGGCGGGAGAAGGCGCCCGGGCGGCGGCGCGTGCCTCGGCCTTCCTGGCCCCGTTGCGGGCTGCACTGGACGCCTGATGGACCATACGGTCGTGCATGGACGACTAGGCTAAACTGCCGCGCTAATCCATTCGGCCCCGCCCGGGGCAGGAAGCAAGACCAAGCATGAGCTGGCTCAGCAAACTGATGCCGTCCGGCATCCGCACCGAAGGTAGCGGCGGGAAGAACAAGCGCAGCGTGCCCGAGGGCCTGTGGGAAAAGTGCGACCGTTGCGGCGCCGTCCTCTACCGGCCCGAACTGGAGGAAAACCTGGAAGTCTGCCCCAAGTGCAGCTTCCACATGCCGATCCGCGCGCGCGCGCGCTTGGCTGCCCTGTTCGACCCGGGCGAAACCCATGAGATCGGCGCGGCGCTGGGCCCGACCGACGTGCTGAAGTTCAAGGACCAGAAGAAGTACGCCGACCGCATCAAGGCCGCGCAGAAGAGTACCGGCGAACGCGATGCCCTGGTCACCCTGCAGGGCAAGCTGAAAGGCCGTGACCTGGTCGCCAGCGCGTTCGATTTCGCCTACATGGGCGGTTCGATGGGCTCGGTGGTCGGCGAACGCTTCTCGCTGGGTGCCGAGAAGGCGCTGGAGATCGGTTCGCCTTTCGTGTGCTTCTCCGCCAGCGGCGGTGCACGCATGCAGGAGAGCCTGTTCTCGCTGATGCAGATGGCGAAGACATCCGCGGCGCTCGGCCGGTTGCGCGACGCGGGCCTGCCGTACGTGTCGGTGCTGACGCATCCCACCACCGGCGGCGTGTCCGCCTCGTTCGCGATGCTGGGCGACATCAACATCGCCGAGCCGGAAGCGCTGATCGGCTTCGCCGGCCCGCGCGTCATCGAGCAGACCGTGCGCGAAACGCTGCCGGAGGGTTTCCAGCGTTCCGAGTTCCTGCTGGCGCATGGCGCCATCGACCAGATCTGCGACCGTCGCGAGATGCGCGACCGCCTGGCCGACCTGCTGGCGCTGATGATGCGCCAGCCCAAGCCTGAAGAAAGCGCACTGGTGGACGCCGCATGAGCCGCAAGTATTTCGGTACCGATGGCATCCGTGGGCGGGTGGGTACCAGCCCGATTTCCGCCGACTTCGTGCTGCGGCTGGGCAACGCCCTGGGCCGCGTGCTGTGCGAAAAGGCGGGCGACGCGCGCCCGGTCGTGGTAATCGGCAAGGACACCCGCATCTCCGGCTACATGTTCGAGGCCGCGCTGGAGGCCGGGCTGGTCGCCGCCGGCGCCGACGTGCAGCTGATGGGTCCCATGCCGACCCCGGCGGTGGCGTTCCTCACCCGTACCCTCGGTGCCGACGCCGGCATCGTCATCAGCGCGTCTCACAACCCGCACCACGACAACGGCATCAAGTTCTTCTCCGCCGAAGGCGAGAAGCTGGACGATGCCACCGAGCTGGCCATCGAGGCCGCGCTCGACGCGCCGTTCTTCACCGCCGAATCCGAGAAGCTCGGCAAGGCCATCCGCACGCGCGACGCGGTCGGCCGCTACATGGAATTCTGCAAGGCCAGCGTGCCGCGTCGCTTCGACCTGCGCGGCATGAAGCTGGTGCTGGACTGCGCGCACGGGGCGACGTACCACATCGCGCCGCTGCTGTTCCGCGAGCTGGGCGCCGACGTGATCACCATCGGTGCCGAGCCCGACGGCATCAACATCAACGATGGCGTGGGCTCCATGCACATCGACAATCTCGCCGCCAAGGTGCGCGAGACCGGCGCCCACCTCGGCATCGCCTTCGACGGCGATGGCGACCGCGTGCTGATGGCGGACGGGCAGGGCACGCCGGTGGACGGCGACCAGCTGATCTACGTGCTCGCCCGCGACTGGCAGACCACCGGACGCCTGCGTGGCCCCGTGGTCGGCACGCTGATGACCAACTACGGTCTGGAGCGGGCGCTGGGCAAGCTGGAGATCCCGTTCGTGCGCACCAAGGTCGGCGACCGCTATGTGCACCAGGCGTTGGTCGAGGGGAATGCGGTACTGGGCGGCGAAGCGTCCGGCCACCTGCTTTGCCTGGACCGCACCACCACCGGCGACGCCATCATCGCTGCGCTGCAGGTGCTGGAAGCGCTGAAGCGCCGTAAGGTAACGCTGCGCGACGCGCTGGACGGGCTGGTGATGCTGCCGCAGAAGACCATCAACGTGAAGCTCGCCAACGGTGCCAAGCCCACCGAGGCCGCCAGCGTGCAGGCCGCACTGGTGCAGGCGCAGTCGGCCGTGTCGGGCCGGGGGCGCGCGTTCCTGCGTCCTTCCGGCACTGAGCCGGTGGTGCGGGTGACGGTGGAGGCCGACGACGACGCGCTGGTGAAAAGCACGCTCGAAACCTTGGCCGACGCCGTGCGGGCTGCCGCCGCGGCTTGAGCCTGATCAATGAATATCTGGCGCGGAGACGTTGCAATGGCGTCCCCGCGCGACCCACCTGTTGGAGCAGACCCGCATGAGTGCCCGTATCCCCACCCTGGACATCACCCGTTTCGACAGCGACCGCGACGCCTTCGTGGCCGAGCTGGGCGCTGCCTATCGCGAATGGGGGTTTGCCGGCATCCGCAACCATGGCATCCCGCAGGCGCAGATCGATGCGGCCTACGATGTGTTCAAGCGCTTCTTCGCCCTGCCTGACGAGGTGAAGAAGCAGTACCACGTGCCCGGCGGTGGCGGTGCGCGTGGCTACACGCCGTTCGGCGTGGAGACCGCCAAGGACTCCAAGCATTTCGACCTGAAGGAGTTCTGGCACGTCGGTCGCGAGATCCCGGACGATTCGAAGTACCGCGACGTCATGCCGCCGAACCTGTGGCCTGTCGAGGTCCCCGGCTTCCGCGAACACGGGTACGGCCTGTACCAGGCGCTGGACCAGCTAGGTTCGCGCGTGCTGTCGGCGCTGGCGCTGCACATCGGCCTGCCGGAGACGTACTTCGCCGACAAGACCGACTCGGGCAATTCGATCCTGCGCCCGATCCATTACCCACCGATCACTGCCGACGACATCCCGAACGTGCGCGCCGGTGCGCACGAGGACATCAACCTGATCACGCTGCTGGTGGGTGCCAGTGCCGCCGGCCTGGAAGTGAAGTCAAAGCAGGGCGAGTGGGTGCCTTTCACCTCCGACGCCGACACCATCGTCGTCAACATCGGCGACATGCTGCAGCGCCTGACCAACCACGTGTACCCGTCCACCACGCACCGCGTGACCAACCCGCCGGGCGAACAGGCGCGCCAGCCGCGTTATTCGGTGCCGTTCTTCCTGCACCCGAACCCGGACTTCCTGATCGACGTGCTGCCGTCCACGGTCACCGCCGACAATCCCAGCCGCTACCCCGAACCGATCACGGCGCAGGGGTATCTGGAAGAGCGCCTGCGCGAGATCAAGTTGAAGTAATCCACCGCCGGCGGGCCGTCACCGATGGCCGCATGTACCCGAAGAGCCGGCATTGCCCGGCTCTTCTTTTTCGTACTGCAGGAAGTTGCAGGCGATCTGCCACGATGCTGGCCGGATCAGTCCGCCTTGCGGATCTTCGACGAGTTGCGCGCCATCAGTTTCAGCCGTGTGTTGTCCGGCAGGTGGCGGGTGATGCCGTGCAGCAGCCGGTAGCGCCAGCCGGGTACCACGATCACCTGGCCGCGCTCCAATGCATCGATGCCGGCCCGGGCCACGTCGTCCGCGTCAAGCCAGAACCACTTCGGCAGTTTGTCCATCATGCCGCGGGTGCCGGTCACGTCGTGGAATTCGGACCAGGTGAAGCCCGGGCACAGCACGGTGACACGCACGCCGCGATCCGCGTTTTCCTGGGACAGCGATTCGCTGAACTTGATCAGGAAGGACTTCACCGCGCCATACAGCGTCTGCCCGTTGGCACCGGGGATCAGCCCGGCCACCGACGACACGTTGAGGATGCGGCCATCGGGAAAGCCACGCAGCGACGGCAGCAGCCGCCAGGTCAGTTCGCATACGCTGCCGACCATCACCTGCAGGAAGTCGGCGTGCACCGGCCAGGCATTGGCGTGGTAACGGCCCGGCACGCCGTAACCGGCGTTGTTGACCAGGATGCGCACCTTCACGCCGCGGCGCTCCAGTTCCGCCACCAGCCGCGCGGGCGCGGCGGCGTCGGCCAGGTCCGCGGCCACCACTTCCACCGGCACCTGCGTGCGCAGTTCCTGGGCCAATGCCTCCAGCCGGTCGATCCGGCGTGCGGTCAGCACGAGCGGGACGCCGCGGCGGGCGTACTCACGGGCGATCTCGGCACCGATGCCGCTGGAGGCGCCGGTGACCAGGGCATGGCCGGCGGAGGCCTGTCAAGCAGGGGCAACAGAGGAGGGCATGCAGCGTTTTCCTGGCGGACGCGGAGGCGCGTGCCGCGCACGATAGCGTGCACCGCAGGCCGTGGCGCGCCTGCCGGGCGGGAACATGGGCTAGACTTGCGCGCCCAACTGGACAGGAATTGGTCTTATGCGTCGCAAGCTCGTAGCGGGAAACTGGAAGCTCCATGGCGACCGGGCATTCGCCACCGCATTGATGGACGAGCTGGTCGCGGGTTTGCCGCTGGACGGGGTGGACGTGCTGATCCTGCCGCCGCTTCCTTACCTGGGCGAACTGATCGAGGACTACGGGAATCGCGGCGTCTTCTTCGGCGCGCAGGACGTCAGCAGCAACGAAAAGGGTGCCTACACCGGCGAGGTGTCGGCGCGGATGCTGGTCGACGTGGGCGCGCGTTATGGCCTGGTGGGCCATTCCGAGCGGCGCCAGTACCACAACGAGAGCAGCGAATTCGTGGCGAAGAAGTTCCTGGCGGCCAAGCACGCCGGGCTGGTCCCGGTGCTGTGCGTGGGCGAGACCGAACAGCAGCGCAAGGACGGACAGACCGAGTTCCGCATCCAGAAGCAGCTCGAGGCCGTGTTCGACCTGGTGGGTCCCCAGGCGTTCGATGGGGCGGTGATCTCCTACGAGCCGGTCTGGGCCATCGGTACCGGACTGACGGCCACGCCGGCGCAGGCGCAGGCGGTGCACGCATTCATCCGTGGCGAAGTGGCCGCGCGCGATGCTAGAATCGCCGATTCGTTGCCCCTGCTGTATGGCGGCAGCGTCAAGCCCGACAACGCCGCGGAACTGTTCGCGCAGCCCGATGTCGATGGAGGGCTGGTGGGCGGCGCCTCGTTGGTCGCCCGGGATTTCCTGGCCATCGCGCAGGCGGCGGCCCACCGGGGGTAACCCCGGCACGACCCATCCCGTGGGGATGGGGCGACTCAACCGGTTGAGACTGATTCGAAATGTGGATGTTGATCCTGAATGTGGTTTACGTGCTGGTCGCCATCGCGATCATCGCGCTGGTGCTGATGCAGCGTGGTTCCGGCGCCCAGGCGGGCTCGGGCTTCGGCGGGGGCGCTTCCGGCACGGTGTTCGGTGCGCGCGGCGCGTCCAACTTCCTCTCCAAGAGCACCAAGTGGCTGGCCATCGCATTCTTCGGCATCAGCCTGTTCATGGCCTGGTACGCGACCCATAGTGCCCGTCCGGTCACCCAGCAGAACCTGGGCGTGATGACGCAGGTGCCGGCCGCCGGCGCGGCCGTGGGCGAACTGCCCAAGCCGTCGTCGGTCCCCAGCGCCCCGGTACAGGCGCCGGCCGCGCCGACGTCGGTTCCGGTGCTGCCGCAGGACGCGGCGCCCGCTCCGGTGGTGCCGCCGGCCACCGCGCCGGCACCCGCCAGCGGCGAGCAGGCCCCGGTCACGCCGCCGCAGGGCGGTTGAGCAACGCTACAATGGCGCGGCACGCCAGTCGCGCAGGTTTCAAAGCCCAGGTGGCGGAATTGGTAGACGCACTACCTTGAGGTGGTAGCGACGTAAGTCGTAGGGGTTCGAGTCCCCTCTTGGGCACCAGCATCAACGGCATCCGCGCCCGTCAGCGCGGAGAACGGCGCAAACCGCCGATCGCAATCGAAAAGCCCGCCGCACGGCGGGCTTTTTGTTTTGCCGAATGCGTCTTCCCGAGCCGGTAATCGTTTACTAGCGAGTTCACCAACCGTTACAATCCCGTTGATTCGTTGCAGGCCCGGTACGTGTTGCGGAAGGGCGGCAGCGGAACGGTTCCGCCGTCGGGAGAGCCGGCGGCGGTTCCAGTGGTGGATGCTGGCGGGATGCCCGGCCAACCCGGCTCCCATGCGCACCCGCGCAAGGTCGTGGCGATGGCCCGGCCCCTGGCGACATGCGAGTCCTTCGCGGTCCGCACGCATGCTGCGTGTAGACTTCGCGCGGGACGATAGGACAAGAAGAGACGAGCGAGTGCTGGCCAATTACCTGCCCACCCTGTTGTTCCTGGTCGTCGCCACCGGCATCGGCATCGCGTTGATGGTGGCCGGCCGCTTCCTGGGGCCGCGTCGCCCGGACATGCAGAAGCTGTCCCCCTACGAATGCGGCTTCGAAGCCTTCGAAGACGCGCGCATGAAGTTCGACGTGCGCTATTACCTGATCGCCATCCAGTTCATCGTCTTCGATCTGGAAATCATCTTCATCGTTCCGTGGACGCTGGTCTTCCAGGAACTCGGCCCGCGTGCGCTGGTCACGATGGGCCTGTTCGTGGGCATGCTGTTCCTCGGCTTCATTTACGTTTGGAAAAAGGGAGCGCTCGAATGGGAGTGATCCAGACCATCGACCGTCTGATGACCAACCCGATCCCGGAAGGGCGGGTGGATGACATCCTGCGCCCCGAAGGCGACAACCCGCTGCTGGAAAAGGGCTACGTGACCACCAGCGTCGATGCGCTGATGAACTGGGCACGCACCGGCTCGATGTGGCCGATGACCTTCGGCCTGGCCTGCTGTGCGGTCGAGATGATGCACGCCGGCACCTCGCGCCTGGACCTGGACCGCTACGGCGTGGTGTTCCGCCCGTCGCCGCGCCAGTCCGACGTGATGATCGTGGCCGGCACGCTGGTCAACAAGATGGCCCCGGCACTGCGCAAGGTCTACGACCAGATGCCCGAGCCGAAGTGGGTGATCTCGATGGGCAGCTGCGCCAATGGCGGCGGCTATTACCACTACTCGTACTCCGTCGTGCGCGGCTGCGACCGTATCGTCCCCGTGGACGTGTACGTGCCCGGTTGCCCGCCCACGGCCGAGGCGCTGGTGTACGGCATCCTGCAGCTGCAGAAGAAGATCTGGCGCACGCAGACCATCGCGCGCTGAGTCGTCTTCCCTCGAAGTCCCCCCGACATCCCCCTTCAGAGCACGCCACGCCCCATGGCAGAGCAAGCTGCAAACTTCACCGATCAGCTGCGCACGCGTTTCGCGGGCGCCGTGGTCACCGTCGCCGAACCGCGCGGCGAAGTGACGCTGGAAGTCCCGTCGTCCTCCTGGTACGCGGTCTGCCTCGCGCTGCGCGACGAATTCGGTTTCGAGCAGGCCGTGGACGTGTGCGGCGTGGACTACCTGGGTTACGGCAGCGATGAGTGGGATACCTCGGACGTATCGTCCGAAGGCTTCAGCCGCGGCGTCGAGGGCTTCGGACCCGGCCGCTTCAACTGGGCACAGCGCCCGCAGGGCGCCAGCCAGCCCAACCGTTTCGCCGTGGTGCTGCACCTGCTGTCGTACCAGCACAACCGTCGCCTGCGCGTGCGCTGCTTCGCACCCGACGACGGCCTGCCGGTGGTGGCATCGGTCAACGGCATCTGGCCGGGCGTGAACTGGTTCGAGCGCGAGGCGTTCGACCTGTACGGCATCATTTTCGAAGGCCACCCGGACCTGCGCCGCATCCTGACCGACTACGGCTTCGTCGGCCACCCGTTCCGCAAGGACTTCCCGCTGATCGGCAACGTCGAAGTCCGCTACGACGAAGAGAAGAAGCGCGTGGTGTACGAACCGGTCACCTCGGTGGAGCCGCGCGTCGGCGTGCCGCGCGTGATCCGCGACGACGCCCGCTATCAGACCGCCGCGGGTGAAGCCGCAGGGCGGGAGGGCAAGGCATGAGCAATCCGCAATCCGGCGTCGCGTTCGCCAGCAATCCTGCCGAAGGCAAGCAGGAGATCCGCAACTACACGCTGAACTTCGGTCCCCAGCATCCGGCCGCGCACGGCGTGCTGCGCCTGATCCTGGAAATGGACGGCGAGACCATCGTGCGTGCCGACCCCCACGTGGGCCTGCTGCACCGGGGTACCGAGAAGCTCGCTGAATCCAAGCCGTTCAACCAGTCGATCGGCTACATGGATCGCCTGGACTACGTGTCCATGATGTGCAACGAGCACGCCTACGTGCGCGCCATCGAAACCCTGATGGGCATCGAGGCGCCGGAACGCGCGCAGTACATCCGCACGATGTTCGACGAGATCACGCGCATCCTCAACCACCTGATGTGGGTCGGTTCCAACGCGCTCGACCTGGGTGCGATGGCCGTCATGCTGTACGCGTTCCGCGAGCGCGAAGAGCTGATGGACTGCTACGAAGCCGTCAGCGGCGCGCGCATGCACGCCACCTACTACCGTCCGGGCGGCGTCTACCGCGACCTGCCTGACCGCATGCCGATGTACAAGGAATCGCCGTGGCGGAAGGGCAAGGCCCTGAAGCAGTTCAACCAGGCGCGTGAAGGCTCGCTGCTGGATTTCCTGGAGGACTTCACCTCCACCTTCCCGGCGCGCGTCGACGAGTACGAGACACTGCTCACCGACAACCGCATCTGGAAGCAGCGCACCGTGGGCATCGGCGTGATATCGCCGGAAGAAGCCCGCGCGTGGGGCATGACCGGCGCGATGCTGCGTGGCTCGGGCATCGCCTGGGACCTGCGCAAGAAGCAGCCTTATGCCAAGTACGACACCGTCGATTTCGACATCCCGGTAGGCGTCAACGGCGACTGCTACGACCGTTACCTGGTCCGCGTGGCCGAGATGCGCCAGTCCAACCGCATCATCCAGCAGTGCGTGAAGTGGCTGAAGGCCAATCCCGGCCCGGTCATGGTGCAGAACTTCAAGGTCGCGCCCCCCTCCCGCGAGGAGATGAAGGACGACATGGAAGCGCTGATCCATCACTTCAAGCTGTTCAGCGAAGGCTACTGCGTGCCCGCCGGCGAGACCTACGCCGCGGTGGAAGCACCGAAGGGCGAGTTCGCCTGCTACCTGGTGTCCGACGGCGCCAACAAGCCGTTCCGCCTGAAGCTGCGCGCGCCCGGCTTTGCACATCTTTCGTCGATGGACGCCATCGTCAAGGGGCACATGCTGCCCGACGTCGTGGCGATGATCGGTACCTATGATCTTGTTTTTGGTGAGGTGGACCGATGAGGGCCACGGGTAATTTCGAAGCGGCGCAGAATGTCGACCCGCTTGTCGCGTTGAGCGACGCGACGCGCGCGCACATCGACCATTGGCTGACCAAGTTCCCGCCGGACCGCAAGCGGTCCGCAGTGCTGCAGGGCCTGCATGCGGCCCAGGAGCAGAACAGCGGCTGGCTGACCGACGAGCTGATCGCCGCCGTCGCCAAGTACCTGGACCTGCCGCCGGTGTGGGCCTACGAGGTCGCCAGCTTCTACTCGATGTTCGAGACCGAGAAGGTCGGCCGCAACAACGTGGCGTTCTGCACCAACATCAGCTGCTGGCTCAACGGCGCCGAGGACCTGGTGAAGCACGCCGAGAAGAAGCTCGGCTGCAGGCTGGGCGAATCGACCGCCGATGGCCGCGTGTACCTGAAGCGCGAAGAAGAGTGCGTGGCCGCGTGCTGCGGCGCGCCGGTGGTCGTCATCAACGGCCACTACCACGAGAATCTCACGCCGGCGAAGGTCGACGAGCTGCTGGACGGGCTGGAGTAAGCGCATGGCAGGCCATTCACCAGATTCAAACAAGCACGGTTCCGAAGGCTACGGCCCGGTCGGCCCCGCTCCCAAGGAGCACCAGGCCGTCTACACCACGCTGCACTTCGACAAGCCGTGGTCGTACGAGAACTACCTCAAGACCGGTGGTTACGCCGCGCTGCGCAGGATCATCGAAGAGAAGATCCCGCCGGCCGACGTGGTCGAGATGGTCAAGCAGTCCGGCCTGCGCGGCCGTGGCGGCGCGGGCTTCCCGACCGGCCTGAAGTGGAGCTTCATGCCCAAGGGCGACATGCAGAAGTACATCCTCTGCAATTCGGACGAATCCGAGCCGGGCACCGCCAAGGACCGCGACATCCTGCGCTACAACCCGCATGCGGTGATCGAGGGCATGGCGATCGCCTGCTACGCCACCGGTTCCACCGTGGGCTACAACTACCTGCGCGGCGAGTTCCACCACGAGCCCTTCGAGCACCTGGAAGAAGCCACCGCCGAAGCCTACAAGCATGGCTGGCTGGGCAAGAACATCCTCGGCTCCGGCGTGGACATCGATCTGTACAACGCGCTCGGCGCGGGCGCCTACATCTGCGGTGAGGAAACCGCGCTGATGGAGTCGCTGGAAGGCAAGAAGGGGCAGCCGCGCTTCAAGCCGCCGTTCCCGGCCAACTTCGGCCTCTACGGCAAGCCGACCACGATCAACAACACCGAAACCTACGCGTCGGTGCCGGCCATCGTGCGCAACGGCGCCGAGTGGTTCATGAACCTGGGCAAGCCCAACAACGGCGGCTGCAAGATCTTCTCGGTCTCCGGCCACGTCGCGCGTCCGGGCAACCATGAGATCCGCCTGGGCACCTCGTTCGCCGACCTGCTGGAACTCTGCGGCGGCATGCGCGAGGGCCGCAAGCTCAAGGCGGTCATCCCCGGCGGTTCGTCGATGCCGGTGCTGCCGGGCGAGACCATGATGGGCCTGACGATGGATTACGACAGCATCCAGAAAGCCGGGTCGGGCCTGGGGTCTGGCGCCGTCATCGTGATGGACGACACCACCTGCATGGTGCGCGCGTGCCAGCGCATCGCGCGCTTCTACTTCAAGGAAAGCTGCGGCCAGTGCACGCCGTGCCGCGAGGGCACCGGCTGGATGTACCGCATGCTGACCCGCGTGGCCGAACACAAGGCCACCCTGGAGGACCTGCAGACGCTGCGTGCGGCCGCGGGGCAGATCGAAGGCCACACCATCTGCGCGTTCGGCGAAGCCGCCGCGTGGCCGGTGCAGGGCATGCTGCGCCACTTCTGGCATGAATTCGAATACGCGATCGTGAACAAGCGTTTCCTCGTCGACGACGAGCGCGACGGCACGGTGGTCCGTTCCAACCTGGAGGTGGCCGCGTGAGTGCGCAGCCCGTGAATCCCAACCTGCCGCCGGACCACGTCACCGTCTTCATCGACGGCGTCGAGATGGCGGCGCCCAAGGGTTCGATGATCATCCAGGCCGCCGACAAGGCCGGCATCCCGATCCCGCGCTTCTGCTACCACGAGAAGCTGCCGATCGCGGCCAACTGCCGCATGTGCCTGGTCGACGTGGAAAAGATGCCGAAGCCGGCGCCGGCCTGCGCCACGCCGGTGATGGATGGCATGAAGATCGCCACGCGCAGCGAGAAGGCACTGAAGTCGCAGCGCAACGTGATGGAATTCCTGCTGATCAACCATCCGCTGGACTGCCCGATCTGCGACCAGGGTGGCGAATGCGAGCTGCAGGACCTGTCGCTGGGTTACGGCCGTTCGGTCAGCCGTTTCCAGGAACGCAAGCGTGTGGTGCCGGACGAGGACATCGGTCCGCTGGTCGCCACCGAGATGACCCGCTGCATCCAGTGCACCCGCTGCGTGCGCTTCACCGCGGACGTCGCCGGCACCTATGAACTGGGCGGCATGTACCGCGGCGAGAACCTGCAGATCGGCACCTACGACGGCAAGCCGCTGACCACCGAGATCTCCGGCAACGTCATCGACGTCTGCCCGGTCGGCGCGCTGACCAACAAGGTGTTCCAGTTCCGCGCCCGCCCGTGGGAGCTGATCGCGCGCGAATCCGTCGGCTTCCACGACGCGATGGGGTCCAACCTGTTCTACCACTCGCGCCGCGGCGAAGTGCTGCGGACGGTGCCGCGCGAGAACGAAGCGGTCAACGAGTGCTGGCTGTCCGACCGTGACCGCTACTCGCACCAGGGCCTGTACGCCGATGACCGCGCGGTGAAGCCGCTGCAGAAGGTCGATGGCGAGTGGCGCGAAGTGTCCTGGGCCGAAGGCCTGGCCGCCGCCGCCGCGATCCTGCGCGCCAACCGGGGCGACAGCCTCGGTGTGCTGGTGCACCCGGCGGTGTCCAATGAAGAAGGCGGGCTGCTGGCGAAGCTGGCCGCAGGCCTGGGCAGCGGCAACCTGGACCACCGCATCAACAACCGCGACTTCTCCGATGGCGCAGTGGCGGAGCCGTTCGCGCTGCCGCTGGCGGAGATCGAACAGGCCGATGTCATCGTGCTGTTCGGCACCAACATCCGGCACGAACTGCCGCTGCTTCACCAGCGCATCCGCAAGGCCGTCCGCAAGGGCGCCCGCGTGCACGTGGTGAATCCGGTCGACTTCGACTTCACCTTCAGCCTGGCCGGCAAGCAGATCGTCGCGCCGTCGCAGCTGGGCGAGGCACTGAATGGCGCCGCGCTGCGCGATGCCGCCAGCTCGGCCAACCGCGCCGTGGTGATCGTCGGTGGCATCGTCGAGAACCATCCGCAGGCCGCCACGCTGCGCGCCGCCGCCGGCGATTTCGCCGCTGCGACCGGTGCGTCGCTGTGCCGCATCCCGCAGGGCGCCAATGCCGTCGGCCTGGCGCGCCACGGCGTGCTGCCGAGCGGTCGCGACGTGGCCGGCATGTTCGCCGAGCCGCGCAACGCCTATGTCATCTACGGCATCGAACCGGGCCTGGATTTCGCCGACACGCCGGCCGCCACCAAGGCGCTGGTAACGGCGAAGGTCGTGGCGTTCAGCCACTTCGCCTGCAAGTCCACGCGGGATGTCGCCGACGTGATCCTTCCCATCGGCGCGTTGCCGGAAATCGAGGGCACGCTGACCAACCTGGATGGCCGTGACCAGCGCACGCAGGCAGCCGGCAAGCTGCCGGGCGAGGCGCGTGAAGGCTGGCGCGTGCTGCGTGCCCTGGGTGGCGAGCTGCAGCTGGCCGGCTTCGAGTTCACCGACCTGGCCGGCGCGCGCGCCGCGATCGGCGATGGCGCCACCGTGGCCAATATCGCCAGGTCGCCGGCGGTCGCAGTGTCGGGCGACGGTCTGCAACTGGCGGTCAGCTACGCGATCTACCGCACCGACGGCACCGTGCGCCGGGCCAAGGCACTGCAGGAGCATCCGTTGAACGTGGGTGCCCGCATCGTGCTGAATCCGGCCGACGCGCAGTCCGCGGGCGTGACCGGCGGGCAGGTGGCCAAGGTCGCCAATGGCAGCGGCACCGCGACCCTGCCGGTGGTGGTGGACGCGCGTGTCGCCGAAGGCGCGGCGTGGATCGAATGCGGCTACGGCGCGACCGCGCCGCTGGGCGCGGGACGTGTCACGGTGGTGAGCGCATGAACGAGCTGTTGATCAACGCCGTCGGCCCCCTGCGCGAGTGGTTCTTCGGGCTGGGCGACATCGGCATGGTTCTGTGGATCGTGTTGAAGATCCTGGTGATCGCCATGCCGGTGATCATCTCGGTCGCGTTCTACGTGGTGTGGGAGCGCAAGCTGATCGGCTGGATGCACGTGCGCCACGGGCCGATGTACGTGGGCATGGGCATCTTCCAGGCCTTCGCCGACGTCTTCAAGCTGCTGTTCAAGGAAATCATCCAGCCCAGCAGTGCGCAGAAGACCATGTACATCCTGGCGCCGCTGATCACGCTGGCGCCGGCTTTCGCCGCATGGGCGGTGGTGCCGTTCGACTACCAGCTGGTGCTGTCGAACGCCAATGCCGGCCTGCTGTACCTGCTGGCGATGACCTCGCTGGGCGTGTACGGCATCATCATCGCCGGCTGGGCGTCGAATTCGAAGTACGCCTTCCTCGGTGCGATGCGGTCGGCCGCGCAGGTCGTCAGCTACGAGATCGCGATGGGCTTTGCCCTGGTGGGCGTGCTGATCGCCGCCGGCAGCCTGAACCTGACCGACATCGTGATGGCGCAGTCGGGCAACGCCGGCTTCTTCGAGTGGTTCTGGCTGCCGCTGTTCCCGCTGTTCATCGTGTATTGGGTGTCCGGCGTCGCCGAGACGAACCGTTCGCCGTTCGACGTGGTCGAAGGCGAATCGGAAATCGTCGCCGGCCACATGGTGGAGTACTCGGGTGCGGCGTTCGCGCTGTTCTTCCTGGCCGAATACGCCAACATGATCCTGGTCAGCTTCCTGGTGTCGCTGTTCTTCCTGGGCGGCTGGCTGAGTCCGCTGCAGGGCTGGATCACCGCCGACGTGTCGCCCTGGATCAACTGGATCTGGACCGGCGGCTGGCCGTGGCTGCTGCTGAAGGTGCTGTTCTTCGCCAGCGCGTACATCTGGTTCCGCGCCAGCTTCCCGCGCTACCGCTACGACCAGATCATGCGCCTGGGCTGGAAGGTGTTCATTCCGCTCACGATCTTCTGGATCGCGGTGACGGCGTTGCTGGTGTTCTTCGGTGTGTTCGAGAAGGGTGTGTAAATGAACAAGGTTGTGCACTACTTCAAGAGCCTGATGCTGCTGGAACTGATGCAGGGCCTGTGGCTGACGCTGAAGTACACCTTCAAGCCGAAGTACACGCTGATGTACCCGATGGAGAAGTTCCCGCAGTCACCGCGCTTCCGTGGCCTACATGCGCTGCGCCGCTATCCGAACGGGGAAGAGCGCTGCATCGCCTGCAAGCTGTGCGAAGCCGTATGCCCCGCGCTGGCCATCACCATCGATTCGGCCCCGCGCGAGGACGGCACCCGCCGTACCACCCGCTACGACATCGACCTGTTCAAGTGCATCTACTGCGGCTTCTGCGAGGAAAGCTGCCCGGTGGATTCGATCGTGGAAACGCACGTGCTGGAGTACCACTTCGACAAGCGTGGCCAGAACATCGTGACCAAGCCGCAGCTGCTGGCGATTGGCGACCGGCTGGAAGCCGAAATCGCCGAACGCCGCGCCGCCGACGCCGCCTTCCGCTGAGGTCCAAAGAATGGATTGGGTTTTGATCAGCTTCTACGCCTTCGCCACCGTCGCGGTCGTCGCCGCCGGCGCGGTGATCAGCGTGCGCAACCCGGTGCATGCCGTGCTGTGCCTCATCCTGACGTTCTTCTCAGTGGCCTGCACCTGGCTGCTGGTGGGTGCGGAGTTTTTGGGCGTCGCCCTGATCCTCGTCTACGTGGGCGCGGTGATGGTGCTGTTCCTGTTCGTGGTGATGATGCTGGACATCGACATCGTCAAGATCCGCGAGGGTTGGGTGAAGTTCCTGCCACTGGGCCTGCTGGTCGCGGTGGTGATGCTGGGCCAGATGCTGGTGCTCATCGGCATCAAGGCGCGCACCGCCACGCCGTTCCCCGACAACGCGGCGTCGGCCGCCGCCGACGTGTCCAACACGGCCTGGCTGGCGCGCACGCTGTTCACCGAGTTCCTGCTGCCGTTCGAGTTCGCGGCGGTGATCCTGACGGTGGCCGTGGTGGCGGCCGTGATGCTGACGCTGCGCAAGCGCACCGGCATCAAGACGCAGGACCCGGGCGAGCAGTCTCGCGTGAAGGCCAGCGATCGCATCCGGATGGTCAAGATGGACGCCGAGAAGCCGGTGCGTGAAGCGCCGTCCACGCCGGCGGGCGAAGGGGAGGGCACGCCATGATTACCGTCGGTCACCTGCTGGCACTGGGCGCGGTGCTGTTCTGCATCAGCCTGGCGGGCATCTTCCTGAACCGCAAGAACGTCATCGTCCTGCTGATGTCGATCGAGCTGATGCTGCTGTCGGTCAACATCAACTTCGTCGCCTTCTCGCGCGAACTGGGCGATGCGGCCGGGCAGATCTTCGTGTTCTTCATCCTGACCGTGGCCGCGGCCGAGGCCGCCATCGGCCTGGCGATCCTGGTCACCCTGTTCCGCACCCGGCGCACGATCAACGTGGCCGAAGTCGATACGCTCAAAGGCTGATGCACTGATGACTGGTCTGGAACTCAACGGCGTACTGCCAGCCATTTCCAAGAACGTGCTGCTGGCCATCGTGCTGGCGCCGCTGCTGGGCAGCAGCATCGCCGGCCTGTTCGGGCGGCAGGTGGGGCGTGCCGGCGCGCACACCATCACCATCCTGGGCGTGGCGGCGAGCTGCGCGCTTTCCGGCTGGGTGCTGTACCAGCTGGTCGCGCTGGGCGCTTCCCCGTTCAACCAGAACCTGTACACCTTCTTCGAAGTGGGCGGCTACAGCGGCCATGTCGGTTTCATGATCGACAAGCTGACCGCGATGATGATGGTGGTGGTGACGTTCGTGTCGCTGCTGGTGCACGTGTACACCATCGGCTACATGTCCGAGGATCCCGGCTACCAGCGCTTCTTCAGCTACATCTCGCTGTTCACCTTCAGCATGCTGATGCTGGTGATGAGCAACAACTTCCTGCAGCTGTTCTTCGGCTGGGAAGCGGTGGGCCTGGTCTCGTACCTGCTGATCGGTTTCTGGTTCAAGCGGCCGACCGCGATCTTCGCCAACATGAAGGCGTTCCTGGTCAACCGGGTCGGCGACTTCGGGTTCCTGCTGGGCATCGGCTGCGTGCTGCTGATGTTCGGCACGCTGGACTACGCAACGGTGTTCGCCAATGCGCCGATGCTGGCGGGCAAGGCGATCCCGGTGTGGTCCGGTGCGGTGAGCCTGTTCGGCCAGACCTGGCAGGTGTTCGACCAGCCGGTCGTCTGGTCGATCGCCACGCTGACGTGCATCTGCCTGTTCATCGGCGCGATGGGCAAGTCGGCGCAGGTGCCGCTGCACGTGTGGCTGCCCGACTCGATGGAAGGCCCGACGCCGATCTCCGCGCTGATCCACGCCGCGACCATGGTTACAGCGGGCATCTTCATGGTGGCGCGCATGTCGCCGCTGTTCGAGCTGTCGCAGACGGCGCTGGACTTCGTGCTGTTCATCGGCGCGACCACGGCCTTGTTCACCGGCCTGATCGGCATCGTGCAGAACGACATCAAGCGCGTGGTGGCGTATTCCACGCTGTCGCAGCTGGGCTACATGACGGTCGCGCTGGGCGTGTCGGCCTACTCGGCGGCGGTGTTCCACCTGATGACGCACGCCTTCTTCAAGGCGCTGCTGTTCCTGGCGGCGGGCTCGGTCATCATCGGCATGCACCACGAACAGGACATGCGGAAGATGGGTGGCCTGCGCAGGTACATGCCCATCACCTGGATCACCAGCCTGATCGGCACGCTGGCGCTGGTGGGCACGCCGTTCTTCTCCGGCTTCTACTCGAAGGACACCATCATCGAGGCGGCCAAGCACCACCAGCACGTGGCGCACGAGTTCAACAGCAAGCTGGCCGAGCTGGGCACGATGGCGCCGCAGGGCATCAACGGCCCCAGCGAATGGATCGCCACCTACGGCTACTGGGCCATCCTGCTGGGCGTGTTCGTGACCAGCTTCTACAGCTTCCGCCTGCTGTACCTGACCTTCCACGGCAAGGAGCGCTTCCGCGACGCCCATGCCGACCATGGCCATGACGCACACCATGACCATGCCCATGACGATCACGGCCATGGTCACCATGGTGCGCACGAGCCGCATGAATCCCCGTGGGTCGTCACCCTGCCGCTGATCCTGCTGGCGATTCCTTCGATCTTCATCGGCTACTTCACGGTCGGTCCGATGCTGTTCGGCACCGACTGGAGCGGCCATCACGAGCAGCTGCCCTTCTTCCTGGGCGCGATCGACTTCATCACGCCGTCCTCGGACACGGTGGCGGCGTTGAAGGCCGAGCTCTGGCACGGTCCCGTGAAGTACGCGCTGCATGGCATGCAGGCAGCGCCGTTCTGGTTGGCACTGGGTGGCTTCGTGCTGGCGTCGGTCCTGTACCTCTGGAAGACCGAATGGCCGGCCAGGCTGCGCAGGTTCTTCGCGCTGCCGGTGCGCATCCTGGAGAACAAGTACGGCATGGACGACCTGTGGATCGGCGGCTTCGCCGGTGGCGGCGTCAAGCTGGGCAAGGTATCGCGCGCCATCGACACGCACGTGATCGACGGTGCGGCGGTCAACGGCACGGCGCGGCTGATCGACCTGGGCGCGCAGCTGCTGCGCCGTACGCAATCCGGTTACCTGTACCACTATGCCTTCGCGATGATCCTGGGCCTGATCGCCCTGCTGGCCGTGATCATCAAGTTCTGGCAGTAACGACCTGACAGCAATGCCGTGGCAATGACTGTCCTGGCGACGAACTAAACGGATACCACAACGTGTCGAACTGGCCCCTGCTGAGTGTTTTGATCTGGTTGCCCATCCTGGGTGGCGCGCTGGTGCTTGCGTTGGGCAATGCCCGCGCGAATGCCGCCCGCTGGCTGGGCTTCGCGATCGCGGTGCTGACCTTCGTCTTCAGCCTGGGCCTGCTGACCGGCTTCGACCGTACCAACCCGGGCCTGCAGTTCGTCGAGAGCCATGCGTGGATCTCCAGCTTCGACATCTACTACAACGTCGGCGCCGATGGCATAGCGGTGGCGCTGCTGCTGCTGAACACCTTGATCACCGTGCTGACCCTGGCCGGTGCCTGGGGCTCGGTGAACAAGCGCGTGTCGCAGTACGTGGCCGCGTTCCTGATCCTGGAGGGCCTGACCAACGGCATCTTCGCGGCCAGCGACGCCATGCTGTTCTACGTGTTCTTCGAAGCGATGCTGGTGCCGATGTTCCTGATCATCGGTGTCTGGGGTGGCCCGCGCCGCATCTACGCCTCGCTGAAATTCTTCCTGTACACGTTCCTCGGCTCGGTGCTGATGCTGGTCGGACTGGTATACCTGTACATCAAGGGCGGAAGCTTCCAGCTGGCCGACCTGTACGCCATGCCGCTGGATGCGAAGGAACAGATGTGGCTGTTCTTCGCCTTCCTGATCGCCTTCGCGGTGAAGATCCCGATGTTCCCGGTGCATACCTGGCTGCCGGATGCGCACGTGGAAGCACCGACCGCCGGCTCTGTGATCCTAGCGGCCATCGCGCTGAAGATCGGTGGCTACGGCCTGCTGCGCTTCAGCCTGCCGATCGTGCCGGATGCCGGCCACGAATGGGCGACCTTCGTCATCGTGCTGTCGCTGATCGCGGTGGTCTACGTGGGCCTGGTGGCGCTGGTGCAGGACGACATGAAGAAGCTGATCGCCTATTCGTCGGTCTCGCACATGGGCTTCGTCACTCTGGGCATCTTCATCGCCTTCGGCCTGGTCCGTGATTACGGCAACCTGGATGGCGCGCGCCTCGGCCTGCAGGGCGCCATGGTGCAGATGATCAGCCATGGCTTCATTTCCGGCGCCATGTTCACCTGCGTGGGCGTACTGTACGACCGCATGCACACGCGAATGATCAAGGATTACGGCGGGGTGGTGAACACCATGCCGTGGTTCGCCGCGTTCTTCGTGCTGTTCGGCATGGCCAATTCCGGCCTGCCCGGCACCAGCGGCTTCGTCGGCGAGTTCATGGTCATCCTGGCCAGCTTCCAGAAGCACCCGCTGATCGCGTTCTTCGCGGCCACCACGCTGGTGATCGGTGCCGCCTACACGCTGTGGCTGGTCAAGCGCGTGATCTTCGGCGAGGTGGCCAACAGCCACGTGGCCGAACTGAAGGACGTCAACCTGCGCGAAGCGCTGGTACTGGGTGGCTTCGCGGTGGGCGTGCTGGCGCTGGGCCTGTATCCCAAGCCGCTGACCGACCTGATGGAGCCCTCGATCGCGCAACTGGCGATGCAGCTCGCCAACAGCAAGCTGTAAGGACGAATGATGACGACGCCGATGCCAATCTCCGCCGCCGACCTGCAGCCGCTGCTGCCGGAGCTGATCCTGATCGGGGGCGCCTTCGCGCTGCTGATGCTGGACCTGTTCCTGGACAATTCGCGCCGCGTGATCACCCATGCGCTTTCGCTGCTGGTCATCGCGGTGGTGGTCTGGATGCTGGCCACGGGCGTGGGCGGGCAGGGCACTGTGTTCAGCGGCATGTTCGTGCGCGACACCCTGGCCGACGTCAGCAAGCTGGTGATCGTGGCCGTCAGCGGCCTGTCGCTGGTCTATGCCTGGCCGTACCTGCGCGAACGCGACCTGTATCCCGGCGAGGTGCCGGTCCTGGTGCTGCTGGCCACCGCCGGCATGATGATGATGGTCTCGGCCGGCAGCCTGGTGATGGTCTACTTGGGCCTGGAACTGCTGGCGCTGTGCTCCTACGCGCTGGTCGCGCTGAACCGCGATGACGGCCTGTCGTCGGAAGCGGCGATGAAGTACATCGTGCTGGGCTCGCTGGCCTCCGGCCTGCTGCTGTACGGCATGTCGCTGATCTATGGCGCGACCGGTTCGCTGCACCTGCCGGCCATCTTCGAAGCCACCAGCCAGGCCCTGGCGGGCGGCGACGACCGCCTGCTGCTGTTGACCGGCGTCGTGTTCATGGTCGCCGGCGTGGCGTTCAAGCTGGGCGCGGCGCCGTTCCACATGTGGCTGCCCGACGTCTACCAGGGCGCACCGACGCCGGTGACGCTGTTCATCAGTTCCGCGCCCAAGCTGGCAGCCTTCGGCATGGCATTCCGCCTGCTGCAGGACGGCGTGGGCCCGGCGGGCGCGCAGTGGCAATGGCTGCTGGCCGGCCTGGCCGCGGCGTCGCTGGTGATCGGCAATGTCATCGCCATCGCCCAGACCAACCTCAAGCGCATGCTGGCCTATTCGACGGTGTCGCACGTGGGCTTCCTGCTGGTCGGCTTCGCCGGCGGTGGCGAAGCGGGGTATGCCGCGGCCCTGTTCTACGGCATCTGCTACGCCATCATGTCGGCCGCCGCGTTCGGCGCCATCATCGTGCTCTCGCGACAGGGTTTCGAAGCCGACAAGATCGACGACTTCAAGGGCCTGAATGCCCGCAACCCCTGGCAGGCGGGCCTCGTGCTGTGCGTCATGGCCTCGCTGGCCGGCATTCCGCCGTTCCTGGGCTTCTGGGCCAAGCTGGTCGTGCTGGGTGCCGCCGTCAATGGTGGCTTCCTGTGGCTGGCGCTGGTCGGCGTGGTCTGCGCGGTGATCGGTGCGTTCTACTACCTGCGCGTGATCAAGGTGATGTACTTTGACGAACCGGTCGGCGAGATTCCGCCGCCGCGCGCCGATCGCGTGGTGCCGATCGTCTTCGGCGTCAATGCGCTGGCCCTGCTGGCGCTGGGCATCTTCTGGGGCCCGATCATGGCGTGGTGCAAGCTCGCCTTCGCAGGCTGAGCCACGCGCGACACGGTTCGTTACGGGCCGGTGACACCGTCGCCGGCCTTGATGATGAACACGCCGTTTCAGTTGATTGCCAATCAAGGCTTGCAATAAACCGGCGTATTCATCATAATTTCGCTTCTGCTGCGGGGTGGAGCAGTCTGGCAGCTCGTCGGGCTCATAACCCGAAGGTCGCAGGTTCAAATCCTGCCCCCGCTACCAAGTTTTCAAGACCGGGAAGTCCCATCATCAGGGGCTTCCCACCATGAAGGCTCGGGCAAAGGAAGACGCATGTTCCCGTCTTCCAACCGAAATCCAGCGTATCGGACAAGGGGCCCAGCGGGCCCCTTGTTGTTTTCCGCACTCTGAAACCCGGCACAGGACAACCGTGAGCGAAAAGGCCAACCAAATCGCCCATCTGCTTGCCCCCACCGTGCAGGCCCTCGGCCTGGAACTGCTGGGTGCGGAATATCTGCCGGCTCCCGGCAGCGCGACACTGCGTCTCTACATCGATGTGCAGGAAAGCGAGCGTGAAAGCCGCTTCGTCAACATCGAGGACTGCGAGGCGGTGAGCCGCGAAGTCTCGGCGCAGCTGGACGTGGAAGACCCCATCACCGGCAACTACACGCTGGAGGTATCCTCGCCCGGCGTCGACCGCCCGCTGTTCAGCCTGGACCATTACGCCCGCTTCGTCGGCGAATCGGCCAAGGTCGTGCTGAAGCTGCCGCAGGATGGCCGCCGCCGCCTGCAGGGCCGGATCAGCCGGATCGAAGGCGAGAACGTCATCTTCACCGTCGAAGATGCCGAGCTGACGGTCTCGTTCGATAATATCGACAAGGGTCGTCTGGTCCCCGACTGGGCCGCCCTGGGTCTGGCACCCGAAAAGCCCGGCGCCGGCGCGGGACGCAAGCCGAAGCCGAAGGCCGACGAAAAACCGAATTCCAGGACCGGTGCCGCCAAGCGCGCCCCGGCCAAGAAAAGCAAGAGCAAACCCAACCAACCGGCGGCCGGCAAGCCGCGCGCGGAGTGATCAATGAGTAAGGAATTGTTGCTGGTGGTGGATGCGGTCGCCAACGAAAAGGGCGTGCCGCGCGAAGTGATCTTCGATGCGATCGAAGCCGCATTGGCGTCCGCCGCCAAGAAGCGCTACATGGACCAGGACGTGCAGGTCCGCGTCACCATCGACCACAAGGACGGCAGCTACGAAACGTACCGCCGCTGGGAAGTGGTGGCCGATGACGTGGTGATGGAATCGCCCGACCGCCAGATCCGCCTGATGGACGCCGTCGACGAAAGCGATGGCGCCGAAGTGGGCGACTGGATCGAAGAAAAGATCGAGAACCCCGATTTCGGCCGCATCGCCGCGCAGGCCGCCAAGCAGGTCATCGTGCAGCGCGTCCGCGAGGCCGAGCGCGCGCAGGTGGTCGATGCGTGGAAGGACCGCGTGGGCGAGCTGGTCACCGGCGTGGTCAAGCGCGCCGAGCGCGGCAACATCTACGTGGACCTGGGCGGCAACGCCGAGGCCTTCATTCCGAAGGACAAGGGCATCCCGCGCGACGTGCTGCGCGCCGGCGACCGCGTCCGCGGCTACCTGTTCGACGTGCGCTACGAACCACGCGGCCCGCAGCTGTTCATCAGCCGCGCCGCCCCGGAATTCATGATCGAGCTGTTCAAGCTGGAAGTGCCTGAAGTGGGCCAGGGCCTGGTGGAGATCAAGGCCTGCGCACGCGACCCGGGCGACCGCGCCAAGATCGCCGTGCTCGCGCACGACACCCGCACCGATCCCATCGGCGCCTGCATCGGCATGCGCGGTTCGCGCGTGCAGGCGGTCAGCAACGAGCTGAACGGCGAGCGCGTGGACATCGTGCTGTGGAACGACAATCCGGCCACCTTCGTCATCAATGCGATGGCGCCGGCGGAAGTGCAGTCCATCATCGTCGATGAAGAGAAGCACTCGATGGACCTGGCCGTGGCGGAAGACCGCCTGGCGCAGGCCATCGGCAAGGGCGGGCAGAACGTCCGCCTGGCCAGCCGCCTGACCGGCTGGCAGCTCAACGTCATGACCCAGGACCAGGTGGCCGCCAAGTCGGAGGCCGAACAGGCCGTCGCCCGCCAGCTGTTCATGGACAAGCTGGAAGTGGACGAGGAAATCTCGGCCATCCTGGTCAGCGAAGGCTTCAGCACGGTCGAGGAAATCGCCTACGTGCCGGTCGGCGAGCTGCTGGCGGTGGAAGGCTTCGACGAGGACATCGTCGAGGAGCTGCGTTCGCGGGCCCGCGACGCGCTGCTCAACGAAGCCCTGGCCGAGGAAGAAGGCCTGGAAGAGAACCACCCGGCCGACGACCTGCTGGCCTTGGACGGCATGGATGAGGAAACCGCCTACGCGCTGGCCTCGCATGGCGTCCGCACCAGCGAGGACCTGTCCGACCTGGCCGCCGACGAAGTGGTCGAGTTCGGCATCGAGGGCCTGGACGAGGGCCGTGCCGCGGCGCTGATCCTGGCTGCCCGCGCCGAAGAGATTGCTCGTCTGGAGCGTGGCGCGTGAGCGCCGCCCCGGCCCGCCTGGAACCCGGCGCATGAGCCACCAATGAACCCCGCCCTGGCACCCGCAGGGCTTAGAATCCGCACCATAGAAAAGCTGCGCATCCCGGCCCAACGCGGGGAGGCGCAACACAGAACCTAGGATCCGAATGTCGCAGCAAACCACCATCCGCAAGCTGGCTGAACTGGTCAACACGCCGGTCGAGAAACTTCTGGAGCAGCTGGCCGAGGCCGGCATGAGCTTCAGCGGTCCCGACCAGGTCGTGACCAGCATGGAAAAAGTGAAGCTGCTCGGCTTCCTGAAGCGCTCTCACGGCAAGGCCGAAGCGCCCGCGGATGACGCTGCGCCGAAGAAGATCACCCTGGCCCGCCGCAAGGTGCAGGAAGTGACCGTCGCCGCCGGCCGCACGAAGACCACGGTCAACGTGGAGGTGCGCCAGAAGCGCACCTACGTGAAGCCCGCCGACTCCGAGCTGGTCACCACCAACTGGCAGAACGAGGCCGATCCGGAGCGCGCGGAGATCCTGCGCAAGCTGGAGGAATCGCGCCAGCGCAACCTGGATGAGCAGAAGCGCCTGGCCCAGGACGACGCCCGTCGCGCCGAGGAACAGGAGCGCCGCCGCCAGGAAGAAGCGGCCGTGCGCGCCGAAGCCGATGCCGCCCGTGCGCAGGCCGAAGCAGAGGCCGCCGCCCTGGCCGCCGGTGCCACGCCCGTGGACGGTGACGAGACCGCGCCGCGCCCCGCCAAGCCGACGCCCGGCCACCATGTACCCAAGCCGCCGGTCCGCAAGGATCCGCCGCGCGTGGACGACCGCAACGCGGCCGCCGCCAAGCACAAGACTCGCGGTTCGCACGCGATGGTTGCCGGTGTCGAGGACGACGACAGCACCAGCCGCTTCGCCGGCCAGCTGCACCTGTCCGCTGCCGATCGTGCCCGTCGCGGCGCCTCGCGCGGCAAGCCCAAGCCCAAGCGTCACATGGAACAGAGCCGTGGCGGCAGTGGCAGCCATGGTTTCGAACGCCCGACCGCACCGGTCGTGCGTGAAGTGGCCATCGGCGAAACCATCACCGTGGCCGACCTGGCGCAGAAGCTCGCGCTGAAGGGCGGTGACGTGGTGAAGGCGCTGTTCAAGATGGGCGTGATGGCCACCATCACCCAGAGCATCGACCACGACACCGCGGCGCTGATCACCGAAGAGCTGGGCCACAAGCCCGTGCGCGCCGACGCCAACGACGTCGAGAGCGAACTGCTGGCGCATACCGAGGAAGTGCAGGGCGACAAGATCTCGCGTCCGCCGGTGGTCACCATCATGGGTCACGTCGACCATGGCAAGACCTCGCTGCTGGACTACATCCGCCGCACCAAGATCGCCAGCGGCGAAGCCGGCGGCATCACCCAGCACATCGGTGCGTACCACGTGGAAACGCCGAAGGGCGTCATCAGCTTCCTGGATACCCCTGGCCATGCCGCGTTCACCGCGATGCGTGCCCGTGGCGCCAAGCTGACCGATATCGTGGTGCTGGTGGTCGCGGCCGATGACGGCGTCATGCCGCAGACCCGTGAAGCCATCCAGCACGCCAAGTCGGCCAAGGTGCCGCTGATCGTGGCGGTCAACAAGATCGACAAGTCCGACGCCGACCCGCTGCGCGTGAAGAACGAACTGCTGGCCGAGGAAGTGGTCGCCGAAGACTTCGGCGGCGACACCCAGATGGTGGAAATCTCCGCCAAGACGGGCCAAGGCGTGGACGACCTGCTGGACGCCATCTCCATCCAGGCCGAAGTGCTGGAACTGAAGGCCGTCGTCGACGGCCGCGCCACCGGCGTGGTCATCGAGTCCTCGCTGGACAAGGGCCGTGGCCCGGTTGCCACGGTGCTGGTGCAGCAAGGCACCCTGAAGAAGGGCGACTACCTGGTCTGCGGCGTGCAGTACGGCCGCGTGCGTGCGCTGTTCGACGAGACCGGCGGCCAGCCGCCGTCGGCTGGCCCGTCCATCCCCGTGCAGGTGCTGGGTCTGTCCGGCGTACCCGAGGCCGGCGACGACTTCGTCGTGGTCGAGGACGAGCGCCTGGCCAAGGACGTCGCGCAGCAGCGTGATGCCAAGCGCCGTGAATCGCGCCTGGTGCAGTCCGCCGGCAGCCGCATGGAAGACATCATGGCGCAGCTGGGCAAGGGCGATGGCCAGCTCAGCCTGAACCTGATCATCAAGGGCGACGTGCAAGGTTCGGTCGAAGCACTGCGCCACTCGCTGACCGCGCTGTCCAATGAATCCATCCGCATCAACATCATCAGCTCCGGCGTGGGCGGCATCACCGAGTCCGACGCCAATTCGGCCGTCACCTCCAAGGCCACCGTGATCGGCTTCAACGTGCGTGCCGACGCCTCCGCGCGTCGCATCATCGAAGCCAATGGCGTGGACCTGCGTTACTTCTCGATCATCTATGACGTGATCGACCAGGTGAAGCAGGTGGCCTCCGGCCTGCTGGGCGTGGAGATCCGCGAAGAGATCATCGGCATCGCGCAGGTCCGCGACGTGTTCCGCAGCTCCAAGTTCGGTGCGGTGGCCGGCTGCATGGTCATCGAGGGCGTGGTCAAGCGGAACAAGCCCATCCGCGTGCTGCGCGACAGCACGGTGGTCTTCGAAGGCGAACTGGAATCGCTGCGCCGCTTCAAGGAGAACGTCGACGAAGTGCGCAACGGTACCGAATGCGGCATCGGCGTGAAGGCCTACAACGACGTCAAGCCGGGCGACCAGATCGAGTGCTTCGAGCGCATCGAAGTGCAGCGCACCCTGTAAGGGTGCGCGTGATCCGGGAACGGGGATTCGTGATCCGCAACGACGGATCATGAGTCCTTTCCCAGTCCCGGCTCCGTTTTCCACGAATCACGAATAGCGAATCACCCATCACGTGCCTACCAAGTCGTTCCATCGCACCGACCGCGTTTCCGCCCAGCTCCGTCGCGAGCTGGGCACGCTGGTGCACGAGGCCGTGCGCGAGCACGGCCTGCCGTCGGTCAGCGTTTCCGACGTGGAAGTCACCCGCGACATGGCGCATGCCAAGGTCTTCGTCACCGCGCTGATGCCCGAGCGTTCCGTCGAGGCGATGAAGGGCCTAAAGGAACTGGCCTGGGGCCTGCGCATGGAACTGGCCCGCCGGGTCAAGATGCGCCACGTCCCCGAGCTGCATTTCCACTACGACGATTCCGTGGACCGCGGCGAGCGCATCGACAACCTGCTGCGCGACCTGCCCAAGTCCGAAGACTGAGTCTATTCGCAGGTCTGGCGCTCTGCCTGGCAGGCCTGCGTGGCGCGCCGCAACTGTTGTTCGTCGAAGGCCGGAGGAGGCCGCGCTGTCGCAGCCTGGACCTGCGCTTTCCAGCCCGGTGTCCGCGTGACGGCTTCGCCGACCTTCCCGATGGCGTAGTTGATGCCCAGCTGCACATAACCGCCCCGCTTGCCGACTTCTTCCAGGCTGGGCGCCTCGTCCCAGTGGCGGTTGAAGCGGGTGGAGTCCACCTGGATGGGGTTGCGGTTGCGGTACAGGTCCACCGTTTCCGGTGGCGGACGTGGGGCCACCACTTTCACCGCCTCCATCGTCGTGACGTCCTGCGCAGCCGGTCCGGCAGCGGAGGAAACGGGGGGTATTGTCGCCGCGTCCTGCGTTTGCGCGGCGACACCTTGAGGCAAGGCCAGCAGGGCGAAGAAAATTGCGTTATGCCGCAGGAGTGGGATCATGCACTGTTCGTCAGGCAGGGTGGAGTACGTTCGGCAACGCGGCATGCGGGCGTGCGTGCGGTCCGTTGTGCACGTGCGGGCGCTTGCACCACAACGCGGCTCAGGTGCCGTGCGGACGATGCCGTAACCAGCCTGAATCAAATGTTGCATCAAAAGTGAGATCGCCTGGCCTCCAGACCTACGGATGAAGCAGAACAAGCCCAACAGGATTCCCTTCCGTCGCCTCGATGGCCTGCTGCTGCTCGACAAGCCGCAGGGCATGAGTTCGAACGCGGCACTGCAGGCGGCACGCCGGCTGTTCCGCGCGGAGAAGGGCGGGCACACCGGCAGCCTCGATCCGCTCGCCACCGGCCTGCTGCCGTTGTGCTTCGGTGAAGCCACCAAGATCGCAGGCCTGCTGCTGGGGTCGCGCAAGGCGTACGACACGGTCGCCACGCTGGGCGCCACCACCGATACCGATGACGCTGACGGCCAGGTCTTGCTGGAACGGGCGGTACCCGCCTTCGACGCCGACACGTTGCAGGCGGCGCTCGCGCCGCTCCGGGGACATATCCGCCAGCGCGCACCCGTCTATTCGGCGCTGAAGCAGGGCGGTGAGCCGCTGTATGCGAAGGCCCGCCGCGGTGAAACCATCGAAGCGCCGGAGCGGGATGTCCAGGTGCACGCCATCCAGGTGCTGGACATGCAGCCACGCCAGCTCACGTTGCGGATCGAATGCGGGTCCGGCACCTATGTGCGCAGCCTTGTCCGCGACCTGGGTGAGACGCTGGGCTGCGGTGCGCACGTGGCCCAGCTGCGCCGACTGTGGGTGGAGCCCTTCCGGCAGCCGCGCATGTTCACGCTGGAGGCCCTTCAGGCCCTTGCTGAACAGGGTGGCGAAACTGAACTGGATGCCTGCCTGTTGCCGATCGAGGCCGGCCTGGCCGGCTTCCCCCGCATCGACGTGGACGCCGCCGCCGCCCATCGCCTGGGGCAGGGCCAGCGACTGCACGGTCACCCGCCCAGCGCCGGCCCCGTGGCGATCCACGGGCCCGAGGGGCGCGTACTGGGGCTGGCAACCGTCGATGCCGACGGCAAGCTTTCGCCACAGCGGTTGTTCACCTGGGCCAGCGTGAACGGGGCCACGAGCCCGCTCCCCGCGCAATAAAGCCTTGTTTCACAAGGTCCCCCGCGGCTACACTACGCCGCCGGTTTTGCCCGGCCATTCCTCTATCCTTTCACGGCGAGTCAAGCGGTGCCCCGGCTTACCCCGGTATCTCCGGCGTTCCTGCTGACCACGCATCAAGAGAACCTACATGTCCATCGATACCCAGAAAGTCATTGAAGATAACAAGCGCGGCACCAACGACACCGGCTCGCCGGAAGTCCAGGTCGCCCTGCTGACCGCCCGCATCGAACACCTGAGCGGCCACTTCAAGACCCACAAGAAGGATCACCACAGCCGCCGTGGTCTGCTGCAGCTGGTCAACCGCCGCCGCAGCCTGCTTGACTACCTCAAGAAGAAAGACAACGAGCGCTACAAGACCCTGATCGAGAAACTCGGCCTGCGTCGTTAAACCCATACCGACCGCGGCGCAGTGATGCGCCGCGGTTTGCATTTCCGGGAAGCGAAAAGTCCCGGCGGACATTTTCCACCACTGCAACACCTGGCCGGACCAACCCGGCCATCCGTCTGCGGCATGGGTCGCATGCGGTTCAACCGATAGCGCATCACCAAGGAATCAAACGTGGCAAAAATTACCAAGACCTTCCAGTACGGCAAGCACCAGGTCACCCTGGAAACCGGCGAAGTCGCCCGCCAGGCTGGCGGTGCCGTCATCGTCAAGTTCGATGACACCGTGCTGCTGGTCACCGCCGTGGCGGCGAAGTCGGCCCGCGAAGGGCAGGACTTCTTCCCGCTGACGGTCGACTACCAGGAGAAGTTCTACGCCGGCGGCCGCATCCCCGGTGGCTTCTTCAAGCGCGAAGGTCGCGCGACCGAGAAGGAGACGCTGATCTCCCGCCTGATCGATCGCCCGCTGCGCCCGCTGTTCCCGGAAGAATTCCGCAATGAAGTGCAGGTCATCGCCACGGTGATGTCGCTGAACCCGGAAATCGACGGCGACATCCCGGCGCTGATCGGCGCCTCCGCCGCCGTCGCCCTGACCGGCGCGCCGTTCAACGGTCCGATCGGTGCCGCCAAGGTCGGCTACATCAACGGCGAATACGTGTTGAACCCGACCGTCAGCGAACTGAAGGACTCCAAGCTGGAGCTCGTCGTCGCCGGTACGTCCAACGCCGTGCTGATGGTGGAATCCGAAGCCGCCGAACTGTCCGAAGACGTGATGCTGGGCGCCGTGATGTTCGGCCACCGCGAAATGCAGAAGGTCATCCACATCATCAACGAGTTGGTGGTGGAAGCCGGTACCAAGAACTGGGAATGGTCGGCGCCGGCCAAGAACGAGGCAATGATCGCCGCCCTGAAGGAAGCCGTGGGCACCCAGCTCGAGGCCGCCTTCCAGGTGCGCGACAAGCTGCAGCGCCGCGACGCCATCGCCGCGATCAAGAAGGACGTGCTGCAGCAGCTGGCCGGCCGTGCCGAAGCCGACGGCTGGGCCCCCGGCGCGCTGTCGAAGGAATTCGGCGAGCTGGAATACCAGACCATGCGCGGTTCCGTGCTGGCCACCAGGGTCCGCATCGACGGCCGTGCGCTGGACACCGTCCGCCCGATCTCCTCCAAGGTCAGCGTGCTGCCGCGCGTGCACGGCTCCTCGCTGTTCACCCGTGGCGAGACGCAGGCGATCGTCGCCGTCACCCTGGGCACCGCCCGTGATGGCCAGGTGATCGACGCCGTCGCCGGCGAGTGGAAGGACCACTTCCTGTTCCACTACAACTTCCCCCCGTTCTCGGTGGGCGAAGCCGGCCGCATGATGGGCCCGAAGCGTCGCGAAATCGGCCACGGCCGTCTCGCCAAGCGCGGCGTGCTCGCCGTGATGCCGACGATGGAAGCCTTCCCGTACACCATCCGCGTTGTCTCGGAAATCACCGAATCGAACGGCTCCTCCTCGATGGCCTCGGTCTGCGGCAGCTCGCTGGCGCTGATGGATGCCGGTGTGCCGATCAAGGCGCCGGTGGCCGGCATCGCGATGGGCCTGGTGAAGGAAGGCAACGACTTCGTCGTGCTGAGCGACATCCTGGGTGACGAAGACCACCTGGGCGACATGGACTTCAAGGTCGCCGGTACCGCCAACGGCGTGTCCGCGCTGCAGATGGACATCAAGATCGAAGGCATCACCGAAGAGATCATGAAGCAGGCGCTGACGCAGGCGAAGGCCGGCCGGTTGCACATCCTGGGTGAAATGGCCCATGCGATGACGTCGCCGCGCCAGGAGCTGAGCGAGTTCGCGCCGCGCCTGATCACCATCAAGATCCACCCCGACAAGATCCGCGAAGTGATCGGCAAGGGCGGTTCGGTGATCCAGGCCATCACCAAGGAAACCGGCACGCAGATCGACATCCAGGACGACGGCACCATCACCATCGCCTCGGTGAACGGCGCCGCCGGCCAGGCCGCCAAGGCCCGCATCGAGCAGATCACGTCCGACGTCGAGCCGGGCCGCATCTACGAAGGCAAGGTCGCCAAGATCATGGACTTCGGTGCGTTCGTCACCATCCTGCCGGGCAAGGACGGCCTGGTGCACGTGTCGCAGATCTCCAACGACCGCGTCGAGAAGGTCAGCGACGCGCTGAAGGAAGGCGACGTGGTCAAGGTCAAGGTGCTGGAAGTCGACAAGCAGGGCCGCATCCGCCTGTCGATCAAGGCCGTGGAAGAAGGCGAGGGCGTGTCGGCCGAGTAAGCCGCACGACATCGCGATGCGATACGGAAAAGCGGGCTTCGGCCCGCTTTTTCTTTGCCGCGGGCATGGACCGTGAGAAGTGCGACTCCTCCCTCTCCCCGCGGGCGGGGAGAGGGTGCCGAAGGCGGGTGAGGGGCAGCCGGAGCCGTGATCGTTCATGGCGCGCAACGCATCGAGTGCGGTTCTTCCATCGTCTTGTTCGTTGTTCCCGCCGTCGCTTTGAGTGCATTGGCTTCGTCGCCCCTCATCCGGCCTTCGGCCACCTTCTCCCCGCAGGCGGGGAGAAGGATTCATGCCATGCACGATCGCGCAGGACACAGCGTCTTCATGCGCGCGCCGACGGTTGTCATGCGGTCGACGATAATGACGGGCATGGAATCCAAGAAGACACACGCCGCGACGCCCGCATCGCGCTGGTCAGGCCGTGGGCTGGTGCTGCTGGGCATCGTGCTGTCCGCGTTCAACCTGCGTACCGCGGTGACGTCGCTCACGCCGCTGCTCGACACCTTGGGCGATACGTTCGGTTTCGGTGCCACCATGACCGGCGTGTTCGGCATGCTGCCGACGGCGGCGTTCGCGCTGTTCGGCGTGGCGACGCCTGCGCTGGCGCATCGCATCGGACTGGAGCGGACGGCGTTGCTCGCCATGCTGCTCGCGATGCTGGGCCTGCTGCTGCGCAGCGCGGCAGGCGATACGACGGCGCTGATGGCGGCCTCGCTGACCGCACTGGCCGGCATGGGCATCGGCAACATCGTGCTGCCGCCGCTGGTGAAACGCTACTTCGCCGATCGCGTGGGCACAGTCAGCACGCTGTACATCACCGTACTGCAGGCGGGCACCATCCTGCCCGCACTGGTGGCGGTGCCGGTGATGGAAGCCGCGGGCTGGCGCATTTCGCTGGGCGTATGGGCGGTGTTCGCCGCGGTGTCGGCGGTGCCGTGGTGCCTGGTGCTGTGGCAGGAGCGCCGACGCGCCTCGCTGCTGGCACGCGTGCATGACGCAGCGGTCACCGTCGACGATGAGGCACCGGAACTCACCGCGCCACGTCCCGCCGGACGCGCGTGGCGCTCGCCCGTGGCGTGGGGCATGGCGCTGATGTTCGGCATGACCTCGCTGGTGACGTATTCCATGTTCACCTGGTTGCCGAAACTGCTGGTCGAGGCCGGCGGTACGCCGGCGCTGGGGGGTGCGATGGTGGCGCTGTTCTCCACGCTGGGGCTGGTGGCATCGCTCACCATGCCGCAGATCGCGGTGCGCATGCGCAATCCCTTCATCGTGGTGGTGGTCTGCGCGGGTTTCTACATCACGGCATTCGCTGGCCTGCTGCTCGCGCCGATGGCCGCACCCGCGCTGTGGGTGGCGTTGCTCGGCCTAGGGCCGAGCACGTTCCCGCTGTCGCTGACGATGATCAACCTGCGCACGCGCACGCCGGAAGGCTCGGCAGCGTTGTCGGGTTTCATGCAGGGCGTGGGCTATACATTGTCCTGCGCGGGGCCGCTGGCGTTCGGCCTGCTGCACGACTACACGCACGGTTGGGCCCTGCCGATGGCGTTCCTTGCTGCCTGCATCGTGGTGCTGCTGATCGGTGGTTACCTCGCGTGTCGGCCGCGGTATCTGGAAGATACCTGGCATTAGCCGAGGGGCTTGATACGCGGGGAGTCTCGTTGAGTCTGCCAAGCCGCCGTGTCCCGGATTGCAGCGAAACCGTGGGTGCAGGCACCGCTTCCGTCGGCGAAGTGCGCCAGCGGTCACGCTTGCCAGTAGGTGTCCAGGACGTACATACGTTTACGTTGGCGCAGCCCTTCCCAAACAACTCCGCTTCGATTTAATTTCCGCTTCACGGGGTCGGTCAGCTGCGTCTGGCCGATAGGAGTTTCTTGGGGTCGGCGCGTACGCGCTGTAAAAGGAAGAAGCATGAGTCGTTGGTTGATTGCCGCGTGCATGGCTGCGCTGGTGCCGTCTGCGTATGCACAGGATTCGAACAAGCTCTGGGAAGAGTACGACCAGCTCATCAAAACGCGGCAGGTGGTGGGGTCCTTGGGCCCCGACCTGTTCGGCGACCAGATCAGCTTCTCCAATGGCGCCTTGTCGTTTTCAGCGACGGACGTATCCATTCCCGGTAACAACGGACTGGACGTTGGCATCACGCGGAGTTTTCCCGTCGTCAATCGGCGCTGGCGCCTCAATGAAATGCCGTTTGGCGACTGGGATATCGAACTGCCTCGCGTCGAAGGACTTTATGCGTCGCAGACCGGTTGGGTCGTGGCGAGTCCCACTTCGCCACTGCAGCGCTGCAGCGTCACTACAGCGAGCGAGGCACTGCCGCCTAACATCGACACGGGTCAGATTACTTTCTATGCGCTGGATTACTGGCAGCAGCCGCAGTTGGTTCTTCCTGGAAGGGGAAGCGCAGAACTTCTCCTTACTAAGCCTGATGTACCGAAGCCTGCTACTGGGGGTCCGTATTACTGGACGACGTCTGACAGAACTCATCTCTCCTGCCTGACCAGCGTGCAGAATGGCACCGGCGAGGGGTTCGTCGCTATCACGCCAGATGGAACGAAGTATCGATTTGACTGGATGGGGTCTGCGCAGCGCGCCCACTTGGAGAAGAAGCAACAAGGCAGCGTGTATTGGGGAACGAGCTACAGCGCAAAATTGCCTCGCCGCATGTATGGGCTGTATGCCACCCGCGTCGAGGACAGGTTCGGCAACTGGGTGGAATACCAGTACAGCAACGCTGCGGGTTCGCCGATCAGGTTGGCCTCCATCCAGTCAAGCGATGGGCGCTTGATCTCCGCGACCTATAACGGCTCCGGCCAGATCTCCCAGATTGCCGCAAACGGACGGACCTGGAACTACGGATATACCGGCGGTCGCCTGAGCTCCGTGACATTGCCAGACAACTCCAGCTGGTCCATCAATTTCGCGAACTTCGCTGTCCTGGCGGTCCGCTACTACGAGGGTGAGCCGGGCGAGGCTTATCGCGACTGTTTGAATCCTGGCGACGTCGCGTCGCAGCCTCAGACTGGAACCATTACACATCCTTCTGGGGCCGTAGGCGAATTCACCGTTTCTCCCGAACGTTTCGGTCGCACCAATGTGCCCATGCATTGCGATGGCGGAGGAACTCCATCGTTCGTGGCTGATGACGTGTCCTGGCTTCCAGTCGCGTATGACCACTACGCTTTGACGAAGAAGCGCATCACCGGGCCTGGGCTTGCTCCGGCCGAATGGAATTACGCCTATGCCGCTGCATACGGGTTCGCCCCCTCCAGCGGCTCCACGACCACGAGTGTCACCGAGCCCGACGGAGCCTTCACTCGCTACACCTTCGGCAACACCTATCGCCATAACGAAGGACTGCTACTCAACGTGGAGAAGGGTGAAAGCCCCAGCGCCATTCTGCGCACGGTGGCCACCGCGTATGAACTGGCAACGACCGGGCTTCCGTATGTGGCCCAGCTCGGTACGACGCTGAATCCTCGGTCCGACAGTTACACGTCCGAGTTTGTCCGACCCGAGAAAAGCAGCACCACTACCCAGCAGGGAGCCACGTTCTCCAAGACCGTGACGGCGTACGACAGCATGGCCCGCGCCATCACGGTCACGCGCTCGGGGCCGGGGCATTCCCGTACCGACACCACCGAGTACGAGGACGAACCGAATCTGTGGGTGCTGGGCAGCGTCAAACGCAGCACGACGGCGGGCATCGAAACCTCGCGTACGGAATTCGGCTGGAAGCACCTGCCGTGGAAGTCCTACAGCTTCGGCAGGCTCAAGCACACCATCGGCTATGAAACCGCTGCGGCTGATCAGCTGGGCACGCTGAAGACGGTCACGGACGGCAACAACCACGTCACCACGCTGGGCGCGTGGAAGCGGGGTGTGCCGCAATCGGTTGTCGCGGCGGACAGCACTTCGCAATCCGCTCTGGTCGACGACAACGGTTGGATCACGTCCGTGACCGATGAGAACCAGTTCAAGACCTGCTATGGCTACGACGCCATGGGCCGTATTGCCAGCGTGACCTACCCTTCGGAGACCACACTGAATGCGTGCGATACGAGTCAGGTCCATTGGAACCAGACCACGCAGGTGTTCGAGCCCGTCGCCGGCGCCGAATATGGAATTCCCGCAGGACACTGGCGCCAGTCCGTCAGCACCGGGAATGCCAAGAAGTTCAGCTATTTCGACGCCTTGTGGCGTCCGCTGGTCACCCAGGAGTTTGACGCGGCCAACGTGGTTGGAACGCAGCGCTTCCAGCGCTTCACCTATGACCACAATGGCAAGGCGACCTTTGCGTCCTATCCTGGCACGACCGATGCGCTGACCACCGGCACCTGGACCGAGTACGACGCGCTGGGGCGGGTGACATCGACCTCCCAGGACAGCGAGCTGGGCGCTCTCGTCTCGCTCACAACCTACGGGTCCGGCTTCACCACCACGCACACCAACCCCCGTACCCACGCTACCACCACCAGCTACATGGTCTACGACGAGCCGTCTTACGACTGGCCGAAGGCCATCGTGCATCCGGAGAACGCGCGTACCGAGATCGTGCGCGACGTCTTCGGAAAGCCGGAGACGCTCACGCGGCGTAGCGCGGACAACAGCGTCATCGTCACCCGCTCCTATGGCTACGACGCCCATCAGCGCCTGTGCCGTTCGGTCGAGCCGGAGACGGGTGCAACCCTGGTGGGCTACGACGCCGCGGATAATCTGGTGTGGTCGGCGTCCGGGTTGCCGGCGGGTACGGCGTGCGAGGCGAGCGGAACGTCGCCTTCCGTCGCGGCGCGAAAGGTCAGTCGCGTATATGGTCCCACCAATCTGCTGACCCATCTGGTCTTTCCGGATGGGCGCGGCAACCAATCGTGGGGTTACACGCCCGATGGCCTGCCGCAATCCATCACCACCCATAACGTCAACGGTGGTGAGCAGGTCGTCAATGGGTATGGGTACAACCGCCGGCGGCTGCTGACTGCGGAAACATTGACGCAGCCGGGTCTCTACGGCTGGTCGATGGCATACGCCTATAACAGGAATGGCGCGCAGTCTTCCATTACCTACCCCAGTGGACTGGTGGTCGACTATGCACCGAACGCGCTGGGGCAACCCACCCAGGCGGGCAGTTACGCCTCCGGCGTAACCCACTATCCGAATGGTTCCATCAAACAATTCACCTATGGCAATGGCATTGTTCATTCCATGGCGCAGAATGCGCGACAGTTGCCTGATCGGGTCACTAGCAGTGGCTTGGCGATGGACTTCAGTTATCGCTATGACGGCAATGGCAACGTGAACCAAATCTACGATCACGTTCCCGACATGATCCCAGGTAGCTCGCCTAAGTATCGACTCATGGAATATGACGGACTTGACCGACTGACAGCCGCAGGATCGGCAATGTTCGGCGGAGATCACTGGCACCGTTACACCTACGACGCCATCGACAACATCACCTCTTGGAAGCTGGCAGCCGTCAAGGACTACGCGCAGTACGTCTACGACGCCAGCAATCGGCTGATGAGTGTCAAGAACAGCGGTGGCGCCACCATCGTCGGTATCGCCTACGACGTGCAGGGCAACCTGACCAACAAGAACGGCAAGCTGTACGACTTCGATTTCGGCAACCGATTGCGCGCTGCCACCAATGTCGAAAGCTACCGTTACGATGGCCATGGGCGCCGTGTGCAGGCCACCAATCCCGCGCAGGCGGCAATCCGTTCGATGTATGGCCAAGACGGCGTTCTACGCCGGCAGGAGGATGAGCGGACGGGCAAGAACCATGAGTATGTCACCCTGTCCGGCAGTGTCATCGCGCGTATCGCCACCATCGTGGCGCCGTCAGTACCCGCGCTGTCCACGCCGGGCTACAGCAGCAATGGCAGCTATACGGTGAGCTGGTCGGCCACGCCCACGGCGACCAGCTACGAGCTGCAGATCAGTGCGAATGGCGGCAGCTGGCAGGGCGCTTACGCCGGTGCCCAGACCTCGCATGCGGTGGGCGGGCAGGGCAGCGGTTCGTACGCCTACCGCGTGCGGGCATGCCAGGCGAGTACCTGCAGCGGGTGGAGCAATACCGGCACGACCACGGTCGAGCTGCCGCCCGGCAGCGCCCCCAGCCTGTCGGCGCCCGGATTGGCGGCCGGTGGCAACTATCTGGTCAGCTGGACATCGGTTGTGGCCGCGTCCACGTACCGTCTGGAAGAGAGCTTCAATTCCGGTGCGTGGGTGCAGGTACAGGACATCGCCGCGCAGAGTCGGAGCTACAGCAGCCGGCCGGCGGGCAACTACCAGCATCGTGTGACGGCCTGCAATCCGGCCGGCTGTGGTCCGTACTCCAACGTCGGCGCTACGCAGGTGATCTATGCGCCCGCGGCGCCCACCTTGTCGGTGCCGCCGGCCAGCTACAACGGCAGTTACACGGTCAGCTGGAGCGCCGTGGCGAGTGCGGTGACCTATCAGCTGGAAGAGCAGGTCAACGGCGGTGGCTGGACGCTGGTGTACAACTCGGTGGGCACGGCACATGGTCTGTCCGGCAAGCCGGCCGCCGTTTACGGCTACCGCGTGAAGGCCTGCAACGACGCAGGCTGCGGTCCGCTCAGTGCGGTGGGCAGCATCCAGGTGACGTTGCCGCCGACCACGGCCCCGGGCATCAGTTCGCCGGCCAGCGTGGCGGTGGACAACTTCACGGTCAACTGGAATGGCGTGGCCGCAGCAACGGCTTACGAATTGCTGGAGCGCGTCAACGGTGGTGGCTGGAACGCCCTGTACAACGGCCCGGCGGGCAGCTATCCGCTGACGGGCAAGGCCAATGCTACGTACGGTTACCTGGTGCGGGGCTGCAATGTGGCGGGGTGTGGTCCCTGGAGTGCAGAGACGTCCACGGTCGTCAACGTACCGCCGCTGATTCCTGCGCCGCCCGGAAACTTCACCGGGGAGCGGGACGTCCTGGATGACATAAGACCCATCCAGTACACGTACTTCGTCAGTTGGTCAGGGTCCTATGGTGCGACGTATTACCAGTTGCAGATCACGTATGGCCAAGGTGGAACGTCGTTGCTCAACATGGGCGGCGCGACGAGTCATCAGCAGACGGGCGGGGGCAATCGCTCCTATCTGGTCCGGGCCTGCAACAGCAATGGGTGCTCCGCGTGGGCAGGACCGGTGTCGCTATGAAGACGTCTTCGTTGATTCGCAAGCTGGTGGTCGTGGCGCTGGTGGCCGTGGCGCAGTTCGCCGCCGCACAGGGCGCGTTGGCGCAGACGGTGGTGGAGTATCTGCATACGGATGCGCTGGGCAGTCCGGTGGCAGTGACCAACCAGGCGGGGCAGGTCATCGAGCGGAATGACTACGAGCCGTATGGCGCGGTCATTGGCAACCCGGGGTTCAGTGGCGTCGGGTTTACCGGGCATGTGCAGGATGGGGGAACTGGGCTGACTTATATGCAGCAGCGGTATTACGACCCGGAGATAGGAAGGTTTCTTTCTATCGACCCAGTCTCAGCAGATTCGATAGGGGGAGCCAACTTCAATCGCTATTGGTACGCCAATAATAATCCCTATAGGTTTACCGATCCGGATGGGCGATACACATGTGACACTGCAGGGACTCGTATCCGTTGTCCAATTCATGGAAATGCACAGAACTCGCAAAAAACTCCTGGACATGCGTCGACATCGCAGCGCATAGCGAATAAAGAAGCAGCTAGGCCCGGAGCGAAATCAGTTCATCTCAATCAGCGGTTAACAACGGTCACTGGCAATCAGAATGCACCTAAGATTCAGCCTGACGTGACTGTGGTGAATAAAAATGGAACTATTGATATGCATGAGGTGCGTTCAGTAGGGCAGACACGTGGTGAGCTAGTTTCAAAGCTTTCGGATGCCCGGGCGGGGCTAGGTGTGCCGGGGAAAAACATCGTGGTAGACCCTGACGTTGTACCGCGAGGGTCTGGAGGGTCAACAGTACGTGGCCTCGGCGCACTAGGGATTTTGCATATGATATTTCATGAGTGGGTCAACCAGCGTGAGGCGGCAGAGCAAGCAAAAGGGCGGGCATCCATGCCGATGAATAGCGCAGACTGGATTCGTTGCTTGGAGGCCAAAGAGTGCGCCTGATGACTACAAAGCAGTATTGTCTCGCCATATATGATTGGGATACCGGCGTAGGGTGTCTCGATATATTTAACTCTGTAAAAGAGTATTTTTTAGAAAACGATTTCTTCCTGCATGATTTTTCCGTCTTGGTGTCAGGTTGGCCAAGATCTAAGAAGTTACGTATTGATCAGATAGATCATGAGATCAAGAATAGGAGTGACGTAAAATCGATCGAGGGAAGTTTTTTAGGGGATTGTAAAGACGGCTACTTCTTTATAACTGGAAGTGCGTCACCCGCTTCGTTCGCATTTGTTCGAGTGCCGATTTATTTAGAGAGCGAAACCTTGTTTAATTCTTTGATTGATCTGCTTTCTTCAAAACTCAAAATAAGTTATGGGTGTGTTTTTTGCTGGGATAAAGATCACGACTCCATGCTATATGCTTTAGGAATAACCCATCAAATTTCGGATGGGGATCCGGATGAATTACAATCAGAAGGGGACGCGAGGTGGTTCAATGAAAGGATAATGAATCCACCAGTCGGACGGAGGTTTAAGAATCAAGGCATGTTTAGGGATGTTTACGATGCAAATATTATTAATGAGAGCCATTTGAATTGTACGGTGGGCGGGCTTATTTTCACCGAGGCTGTACGTCGTAACTCATGGGGTAGAATAATAAAATATAAAAATTCAACTTGGGTTTGGATAACTAAGGGGGCTGATGTGAAGGAGATTGTTTCTCGACTTTCGGCCGAAGGGCTCCTGATTCAATATGAGAGAGTGGCGTAGCGGTGATTTTTTGCAAGAATAGAAGTGCAAAACAGGGATCAGAGTACATTTTCTGACGCCAGACAAGGCAGTCCCTGACCATGCGTCACGCCCGCTCCTGACATACCCCGTTCGTGGAACGATGGAGACTATTGGTCCGTTGAGGGGAGGGTTGGAGATGCCAAGGACCAGGCGCTTGGATCTAGCGGGAGTAGCCCAGCACGTGACGCAACGTGGGAACGACAGGCAGCCGTGCTTCTTTCGTGACGTTGATTATGTGCGCTACCTGCAGGACTTGCGGGAGGCTGCGTTCAAGTACGAATGCCGTGTGCACGCCTACGTGCTGATGACAAACCACGTGCACTTGCTGGTAACGCCAACTGCAGCCGGGGCGTTATCCCGCATGATTCAAGCAACGGGCCGGCGCTACGTGCGCTACCTGAATGACTCCATCGGTCGTACGGGCACTTTGTGAGAAGGACGCTACAAGGCGAGCCTCGTCGATGACGAACGCTACGTGATGAGCTGCTATCGCTACATCGAACTGAAGCCAGTGCGCGCGGGCATGGTGAAAAGTCCAGCGGACTACCGTTGGTCAAGTTATGGAGCCAATGGCTCGGGTCAGTATGACGCGCTGGTAAGCCCGCACACGCTGTATAAGTAGATTGCAGTGAGTGTTTCCGAGCGACTCTCGCTGTACCGCGAGATGGTGTCATCACGGATCTCGGATGACGATATCGCAGCAATACGCCCGAAACAGGGGTCAGAGTACATTTTCTGATGCCAGACAAGGCGGTCCCTGTCCTGCATTGCGCCTGCCTCTAACATATCCCCGTAAGCTCGCCATCTGACACCGCCCACGGCGGGCCGAGCAACGCGCGGACCAGCCTTGCGTTGCGCGCAACATCCAAACCCGGGCGCAACGCTTAAAGCGTCAGCCGCAAAGTCCCCGTCCTTACATGCAAGGCTTTACTACCCTGCGTGCAAGGCCGAAGCGCCTTGCGGCTGAGGCTTTGGTGCTTGCGGACCAAGCACTGGAGGTGGGCCGAGTGGCTTCCTCCCTCTCACGGCCCGACAGGAAGTCACACCAACTTCCGGCAGGGGTAGTCCGGGGGCTGCAGTGTTATCAAGGCGTTTTCCTGACCGTTGCTGGGGAGCATCCGCATGACCACCACCCGCCGTGACCTGTTCAAGCTGGGCGCGCTGGCCGCTGCCGCTGCCGCGCTGCCGTCCTTCGCGTCCTCCTCGGCGACCACGCCCATTGCCAAGGCCGCCAAGCCGTTGAACATCCTGATCCTCGGGGGCACCGGCTTCACCGGGCCCTTCCAGGTCGACTACGCACTGAAGCGGGGCCACAAGGTCACCCTGTTCAACCGCGGCAAGAAGCCCTCGCCGGACTGGCCGGGCGAAGTCGAACAACTGCACGGCGACCGCAATACCGGCGACCTCGCTTCCTTGAAGGGGCGCAAGTGGGATGTCTGCATCGACAACCCCACCAGCCTGCCGTTCTGGGTGCGCGACGCCGGCAAGGTGCTGAAGGGCAACGTGGGGCATTACCTTTTCATCTCCACCATCTCGGTGTACGCCGAGGGCGGCAAGGCCGGCATCAACGAGGACTCCCCGCTGGCGGTCTACAAGGGCAAGGACGCGATGGCCGAAACGCAGGAGACCCTGCGCGCCGACATCGAGAACCTCTACGGCTCGTTGAAGGCCCTGAGCGAAGCCGAAGCCCGCAAGCAGTTCGGCAGGAACGTCACCATCGTGCGCCCCGGCTACATCGTCGGCCCGCGCGACGAAACCGACCGCTTCACCTACTGGCCGCACCGCGTGGCGCAGGGCGGCGAGATCCTGGTGCCCGGCGAAGGCAACGACCCCATCCAGATCATCGATGGCCGCGACCTGGGCGAATGGATGATCCGCCTGGCCGAAGCGAAGACCTACGGCACCTTCAACGCCTGCGGCCCCGATTACACGCTGGGCATGGACGCCATGCTGCATGGCTGCCAGGCCGTGACCGGCGGCGGCATGACGCTGACCCACGTGTCACCCGAATTCCTGGAAGAGAAGCAGGTCGGCCTGCCGATCTGGGTGTCGCCGAAGCACCCGCAGTACGGCGGCTACGGCGCGGTAAGCAACGCGCGCGCCATCCAGGCGGGCCTGACCTTCCGCCCGCTGGCCACCACCGTCAGCGACCTGCTGGCGTGGTTCCGCGGCCTGCCGGGCGAACGGCAGGCCAAGTTGAATGCCGGCATCACCCGCGAAAAGGAAACCGAACTGCTGAAGGCCTGGCACGCGCGCAAGGCGTGACGTCGCAAAGCGGCCTGCACTGCTGATTCATGGCGTGCACTGCTCACGCAGCAGGGCGTTCGGGCCACCGGCCGGTAGTGCATTGCCCCTGCGTGCACGTGAGGGCAGCAGCGGTGCAGGTGCGGCCTGCCGGTACGCGGCAGCCTGTTCGCGGGCTCGCGCCAGTGCGGTGGCATCCAGATCGCCCTCCAGGTCGCGCACGAACCTGTCGAACAGCTGTCCTTGCCGCGGTACGCCCGGGGGTGGCTGATCCAGCAGCGCCTTTGCCTGCAGGTAGAGCGCCAGTGACTTGCCGGCATCGGGGGTCACGGCCTGGTTGAGCAGGTTGCGTTCGGAGCGGCGGTGGGGGGAGTAGGCGTTCGCCAACGCGAGGGTCGTCGTGATGTCACCGGCGGCGACGCCACGCAGGGCGATGGCTTCCACCTCGTCGCGGTACACCCGCAGCGCGTCCAGTTCCTCCAGCGTATCTTCGCGTCGGAACGGCCGCCCCATCACGTAGAAGTTGATCGCCGGCGCACTGCCTCCGCGTGCCGCCGCGCGCCAGTAGTGCAGGCGCTCACGGGAATCGAACGCGGGGATACCCTCGCAATGCGCGCTTTCCTTGAGTGCCTGTTCGCCGCGGACAGTCGCTGCTTCGCGCGCCGCGCGCTGCCTGGCCTCGAACTCGGGAGTCGCGGCAGGGCCAGAGCCGCCGCCGGTGTAATGCAGCGTATTCGCCGCTTCATCAAGTCGCCTGCGGACGTCGTCGCAGAATTCCATCTCCGCGGCGAGCCGGCAGGCAGCCGTGGGATCGCCTGCGTCCGCGCGACGCTTGAGCTCGGGCAGGATGTTCCGCAGCGGGGTGGACAGGTCAGGCAACGGTGCGTTCGAAGGGCGCGCCGCTGCTGCCGATGCCGGATTGCGTACGGCGGCATCCGGCGCGGGGGTGGAGGCATTCGATGGAACGGGCATCGGAGCGGCGGATGGGGACGGTGGTGGTTCGCTGTCCCGTGCGCTGCTGCGTCCGCTCCACCAGCCCGCGCCCAAGGCAAGGGGCAGCATGACCAGCGCGATCATCATCCACGCGCGTGATCGACGTTCGGCATCCATGGCGCGATCTCCCGGCATCGCTGAAGAAGGCGATTAGCTGATCACATCAGCCTCCAGCGGGGCAAGCTGGAGGCCGTGATTCAACGCTCCCTGCGCGTCAGCGTGCGGTCCACCGGTCCGCGGCGCTGCCAGTCGGGCACGACGCGCTCGGATGTCGCCTCCGCATCGCTGGCGCTGTCCGATGACGTGGGCACCTGCAGGGACGGAATGGACGACGCCACCAGCGGTTGCGACTGCGCGGTGATGTCGGTGCCCTGCACGATGCCCAGCGGGCTGTAGCCGGTGTAGCCGGGGAAGACCTGGCTGAGGTTGGCGTTGCCCATGCGGCGCACCAGCACTTCGGACACCACGCGACGGTAGTCGGTGGTCACCGGCACATCGCCGAAGTAGGGCGACAGCGTGGCCGGATCCAGGCCGAGCCATTGGCCGAAGAACCGGCGCCCGTTCACCGCGCCGCCCAGCACCAGCATCGGATTGCCGTAACCGTGGTCGGTGCCGCCGTTGGCGTTGGCGCGCACGCGGCGGCCGAACTCGGACTGCACGATCACCGTGGTGCGTGCCATCTGCCCGGTGCTGTTGAGTTCGGTGAAGAACGCGGTCAGCGCCGAGGAGAGCTCGGCGATCTTGTTCTGGTAGTAGTGGTACCCGCTGCCGGCGGTGCCCTGGCCGTCGTGCGTGTCCCAGCCGCCCAGGTCCAGCGTGGCGTAGCGCAGGCCCAGGTCGAAGCGGATGGTCTGCGCGATGGTCCACAGCTGGTCGGCGAACGAACCGCTCGGCCAGCTGGCCGGACGCGATGCGTAACCCTGCTGGTTGATAAGGCGCATGGCGCCATCGGCACGGCGGCCGCTGCTTTCCACGCCGGTCTGGCCCTGCCACAGGCTGGCCAGCGTTTCGTTGATGCCGCGCAGGCCGGCAGGCGAATCGCTGCGGGTGCGCTGCCAGCTCCATGCCGTGGTGTTGAGCGAGAAGTCCGACGGGCTGCTCATCGTCATGCCGTCCAGCGAGCCCATCAGGCCTGCCGGCTGCGTGCCGCTGATGCCCAGCGCCGGCAACGAAGCCGCCGGCGTGCCGGTGGGCCGCGAATTCCACGCGCGCGTCATCCAGCCCGTCGCCGAGCCGTATTTGCCCGGCGTGCCCAGGTCGATATAGAGCTGGGCATCGAAGTGGCTGCGGGTGACCGTGGTGGCCATGCCGCAGCTGTGCACGATGGCCAGCCTGCTGTCGTTCCACAGGTCGCGCAGGCCGGTGGCGGACGGGTGCAGGCCGAAACCGGTCTGCGCACCGCTGGACAACGTCAACGGCAGCGCGCCGTAGGTGCCGGTGGCGGGAATCTGCAGGCTGGGGCGGGCTTCTTCGTAATGCGTGCGGTCGGTGCCGCTGATCGGCACCACCAGGTTCAGGCCGTCGATGCCGCCGCGCAGGAACAGGTGCACCACGGTGTCGTAGGCGTTGGCGGCGGCATCCGCCTGGCCGGAAAACAACATGCTGCTACCGGCAGCGCCCACCACGGCAGCGGCGCTGCAGCCTTTGACGAATTCCCGGCGGGTCAGTCTGAAATGGCTCATGCCAGGCTCCTCAGCGGCTCAGGAATTCGGGGGTCATCAGGATCAGCGCCACCAGGCTTCGCAGGCGCTCGTGGTTGTAGTGCCGTTTCAGATCGCTGCCCTGCCAGGTGTTGGTGTCGGTGATGACGTAGCTGTTGGGGTCGCCGTTCTGCGCCATGAACGCCACCAGCGCCTGCTTGCGCGCCGCTTCGGGCTGGTAGCCCAGCAGGCGGGTGCACCACCACGTCACCAGCGTGTTCGCCGTCCAGTTGGCCACCGGGATGTTGGCGCGCGTGGTATCGACGATGGGATGCAGCGGCACTTCGCCGTCCTTGGTTTCGGTCAGCCAGCCCAGCACGCGCCAGGTCATCGCGAACGAGTTGGAGCCCGACCACGCCAGGCCCGTGTCCGGGTACCCGTTGGGCGCCGGCCAGTTGTAGGGCGTATGCCCGGTGAAGCCGTACAGCCACATGAAGTCGCCGCTGCGGCCGTGGTCCAGGCGCACGGTCCAGTCGCCCCCCAGCGCGCGCATGGCGGCGACCACGGCATCGAACGGCCGGCGGTTCTTCTGGCCGAAGCTGTTGATGAAATCGTCCGAATTGAGGATGTGCCGCAGGGTCAGTTCGATCTGGTTGGGCGCCTGCCAGTTGGCGCGGAAGATCGCCGCGGCGCTGTCGATCAGCGCCTGCTTCGGCGTGTCGCTGATGAAGCGGCGGATCAGCTTCTTGCAGATGAACTTGGCCACGCGCGGGTGGCTGGCCAGCCGGTCCAGCACGTCGCGGCCATCCTTCATCGCCGGCTGCTCGGGGTAGAACAGCTTGCCCAGCAGGAACTTGGGACCGGCGTCGTGCCAGGCCTGGCGATAGACGAACGTGCCGTCGTTCTCGGTGGGGTACTGCCAGTGCCCGTTCTTCGCCGACCAGCCGGTGAATGCCGCCGACGTTTCGTACACGTCGATGTCGGTGTAGCCGATGGGGTAGCTGGGATCCTCGGGGCACGGCGGCACCAGGAACGGATCCATGAAGCCCAGGTAGTTCTCCGCGCCGAAGGTGTGCAGTTCCAGCAGCTCGCGCGCGAAGTTCTCGTTCGGGCCCGAGCGTGAGTTGTTGAGGTTGTCCAGGTAGTAGAGCATCGAGGTGCTCTTGGCCACTTCCTCCAGCATCACCCGGAAGTTGCCCTTGGCGTTGGCGCGGATCACGTCGCGGTCGTAGTGGACGAACACCGGGCCGGCATTGAAGTCCGTGCCCATCACGTTGAAGTGATCGTGCCAGAAGTTGACCAGCACCTCGCGCAGCTGGCGGCGCGAATACACCGCGCGCACGAAGGCCGCGCGCTGCACTTCGTTGGCCGGGCGCATGCGCACGGCGTTTTCGGGGTCGGCCACCACGTGCTCAGCCCACAGCTGGGTCAGCGGCTTGTTGAGGGTGGTGTACCCGGCGGCGTTCAGGCGATTGGTGACGGGCGTATCGTCGATGGCATTCCAGTCCAGCTGCCAGTCCACGTAGTTGGCCAGGCGCTGCCGGTCGGTGCTGCCCAGCGCATTGAATTCGGCGATGGTGGTGGCGGTGGCGCCGTAGCTCAGGTTGTTGAGCGCCTGCACCGCGAAAGGCGGGCGCGCCATGGTCAACAGGCGCGGCTCGGACTGGCCCATCATCGTACGGCCGCCGGCGACTTCGGTGACGGCTTCGGGGGCGGGCGTGGTGTCCTTGGGCGTGGCGCGTTCGCCGCCTTTCCAGCCGTACAGCTGGTTCAGGCGCTGGCGCACCTGCTTGGACAGGTCCGGTGCCGCAACGGCGGGTGTGTCGGCCGCGCTGGCCAGGCCGCCTTCGGCGTTGCGGCGGAAGAAGGTGTTGGACGTGCGTTTGACCGGGCCGCGGAACTTCGTCCGCCGCCACAGGACCGTGTGTCGCGCCATGCTGATGCCCCGGTTTTCCCCGACAGCCGCAGAGTATTGGCGAAGCGCGTGACGTTAAATGCGACGGCGTGCACAAGCCCGCCAACGGGCCACGGTTTTCACACCAGACCTGTGGCGTAGAACACGCCGATGACCACGAACACCGCGGCGGTCTTGATCAGGGTGATGGCGAAGATGTCCTTGTAGGACTGCCTGTGGGTCAGGCCGGTGACAGCCAGCAGGGTGATGACGGCACCATTGTGGGGCAGGGTGTCCATGCCGCCCGACGCCATCGAGGCCACCCGGTGCAGCACCTCCATCGGGATGCCGGCCGCGTTGGCATTGGCGATGAAGCTGTCCGCCATCGCCGCCAGTGCGATGCTCATGCCGCCGGAGGCCGAGCCGGTGATGCCGGCCAGCGCGGTGACCGAGATGGCTTCGTTGACCAGCGGATCGGGAATGGCCTGCAGCGCATTGGCGACCACCAGGAAGCCGGGCAGTGCGGCGATGACGGCACCGAAGCCGTATTCCGATGCGGTGTTCATCGAGGCCAACAAGGCGCCGCCGATGGCGCTCTTCGTGCCTTCGGCGAAGCTGGCGAACACCGGCTTCCACGCGAACACGATGACCGACACGATGCCCACCAGCAGCGCGCCCTGCACGGCCCAGATGGCGGCAACCTTCGAGACTTCCTGCACGACCGGCGCAGGATTGCCGATGACGGCCGGGACGAACGACTGGCTTTCGCCATAGAAGCCGGGGATCCAGCGGGTAAACAGGAAATTGGCCACGCCGACCAGCAGCAGCGGCAGGATGGCGATCAGCGGATGCGCCAGGCGATCGCCCTTGAACGGTTCCGGCTCGTTGCGCAGTTCCGCGCTGCCTGCGTAGCCCTCGCCGCTGCGCGCGGCCACGCGGCGGCGCCATTCCAGGTAGGTCATGCCCACGACCAGGATGAAAACGCCGCCGATCGTGCCCAGTGCCGGCGCGGCCCAGCCGGTGGTGCCGAAGAACGAGGTGGGGATGATGTTCTGGATCTGCGGCGTGCCCGGCAGCGCGTCCATGGTGAAGGTGAAGGCGCCCAGCGCGATGGTGCCCGGCACCAGCCGCTTGGGGATATCGCTCTGGCGAAACAGCTCGGCCGCGAACGGATACACCGCGAACACCACCACGAACAGCGACACGCCGCCGTAGGTCAGCAGTGCGCAGACCAGCACGATGGACAGCATCGCGCGCTGCGCCCCGACCACCTTGATGGTGGCGGCGACAATGGCCTTGGAGAAACCCGAGATCTCGATCAGCTTGCCGAACACCGCGCCCAACAGGAACACCGGGAAATACAGCTTCAAGAAGCCGACCATCTTGTCCATGAACAGGCCGGTGAACATCGGCGCCACCAGCGACGGATCGGTCAGCAGCACCGCGCCCAGCGCCGCGATCGGCGCGAACAGGATGACACTGTAGCCGCGGTAGGCCACGAACATCAGGAAACACAGCGCGGCCAGCACGATCAGGAACGACATCCGACACTCCTCGGCCAGCGCCGACTCCAGGTGCGGCGAGTATCCGCAGCCATGGGCCAGCCGTCCCACTGTACGAAGGTACGATGCCGCCCGCGCGGTCCCGGCCCTAGTGTTCGCTTCAATCGGCGGCATCCGTCCGCCGCCATGTCATACCCGGGAGGAGGGGAGACCCATGAAGCGCAAGCACCTGAGCCTGGCCATCGGTTGTGTCCTGTTGTCGTCCATGCCAATGGCATGGGCGCAGGACAGCACCGGCGCCAGCCAACCGCCAGCCACCAGCGCCACCACGCTCGATTCGGTCAAGGTCACCGCGCGCAAGCGCGAGGAGACCCTGCAGGACGTCCCGGTGGCCGTCACCGCCTTCACCGCGGAAACGCTGGACCAGATGGGTATCGACGACATCGGCGAGCTGGATGCGCAGGTGCCCAACCTGACCATCTATGCCGCACGCGGTTCCACCAGCACGGTCACCGCCTACATCCGCGGCGTCGGCCAGGCCGATCCGCTGTGGGGCGTGGACCCGGGCGTGGGCATCTACCTGGACGACGTGTACATCGCCCGTCCGCAGGGTGCGCTGCTCGACGTGTTCGACGTGGAGCGCATCGAAGTGCTGCGTGGCCCGCAGGGCACGCTGTACGGCAAGAACACCATCGGCGGCGCCATCAAGTACATCTCGCGCGGCCTGCCGCAGGAGACCACCGGCTTCGCCTCGGTCACCGTGGGCAACTACAACCAGCTGGACGTGAAGGCCGCGCTGGGCGGCGAGATCGGCGGCAAGGACAGCGGCCTGCGCGGTCGCGTGTCGGTGGCCAGCATGAACCGCGACGGCTTCGGCGAGAACACCTATACCGACCAGGACGTCAGCGACAAGGAGATCAACGCGGCACGCTTCCAGCTGGGTGCCTATGCCGGCGACGACCTCGACATCCAGTTCGCGTTCGACTACATGGACGACCAGTCCGGCGTGCGCGGCGCCAAGATGCTCGCGCCCAATCCGCTGGCGCCGGCTTATCCGCCCACCGAAGACCGCTACGACATCCGCAGCGGCATGAAGAACATCAACGACACCGAGATGAAGGGGGCTTCGGCCACGGTCAACTGGCGTGCGACCGACAACTGGGCGTTCAAGTACATCATCGCCAAGCGGGAGTCGGACACCGAAACCAACATCGACTTCGACACTACGCCGCTGCCGCTGGTGGACGTGCGCGCCTTCTACAGCGACAGCCAGGTCAGCCAGGAACTGCAGGCCAACTTCGACGGCGGCGGACGCGCGCGCGGCGTGATGGGCCTGTACTGGTTCAACGGCGACGCCGGTGGGCAGGTGTTGAACTACTTCTCCAATCCATTGCTGCCGCCCGCCCTGACCAATCCGCTGTTCGGCGATACCCAGGGCGTGGTCAACACCGAAAGCATCGCGCTGTACGCGGACTGGACCTTCGACCTGACCGATCGCCTGAAGCTGGACGTGGGCGCGCGCTACACCGACGAGGACAAGCACGCCATCGCGCTGAACCGCTTCTACACCAACAACCAGTACACCACCTCGTGGGGCACGGCGGCCAATTTCGACAAGACGGTCAACTTCAAGAACGTCTCGCCGAAGGTCTCGCTGGACTACCAGATCACGCCGGACATCATGGTCTACGGCCTGGCGTCGCGTGGCTTCAAGTCGGGCGGCTACAACATCCGCGCCAACACCACCGCGGTGCCGCGCTCGGGCGAGCCGTTCGACGACGAGAAGGTCGACAGCTTCGAAGTGGGCAGCAAGATGTCGCTGCTCGACCAGCGCATGTTCCTGAACCTGGCCTACTTCTACAACAAGTACGAGGACATCCAGCTGTCGGTGTTCACCTCGTACACCCTGCCCAACGGCAGCCAGAGCTTCTTCGGCGACTTCACCAACGCCGGCAAGGGCACCGTGCAGGGCGTCGAAGTGGAATACCAGTTCCTGCCCACGCAGAACTGGCTGATCAGCGGCAACCTGGCCTGGCTGGATGCGGAATACGACGAGTTCATCACCAGCGGCGTCAACGTGGCCGACACGCAGTACTTCACCAACGCGCCCGAGTTCTCCGGTGCCGTCAACGTGGAATACCGCACCGACTTGGCCAATGGTGGCCGCCTGTCCGCGCGCGTGGGCTATTCGTACCAGTCGGAAGTGTGGCCCACCACCGACCTGAGCCCGGTGATCAAGCAGGAAGGGTATGGCCTGGCGAATGCGGGCGTCATCTGGAAGGTCAACGATGCGTGGAGCCTGTCGCTGCAGGGCAGCAACCTGACCGACGAGGAATACCGCACCACCGGCTACAACATCCCGGCGTACGGCGTGCTGACCGGGTTCTACGGGACGCCGAGGCAGTACAGCCTGACCGCGCGCTACGACTTCTGAGTCTGCGCAAGGCCATGACGAGTGACCGGCAGCGGCGGGCGAAAGCCCGCCGCTGCTGCGTTATGCTCCCGCGCATGTCCTCCCGCCCCGTAGCGTGCGCCGTGCGCACGATCACTGAATCCACCGTGCGTGACGTGCGGTCCGGGGACCACCCGGCATCGGTGGTGGTGGCAGGGTTCCTGCGCGGGTTCCCGAGTGGCGAGGCCGTGTGCACGGCGCACGCTACGCTGGAGTGGCCGTGCTGAGCGTCGGCATGGTGGTGCTGGCCGCGTTGCTGTGGCTGGGCGTGCTGTTCGGTTCGGCGCTGTATGCCGAGCGCCACCCGCGCGTGCTGGCGACCCAGTGGCCCTACATCTATGCGCTGTCGCTGGCGGTGTACTGCACCTCGTGGACGTTCTTCGGCACGGTGACGCAGGCGGCGCGCTACGGCTGGCCATTGCCGCCCACGTTCGTCGGCACCATCCTGCTGTACGCGTGCGGTGCATTCCTGCTGGTGCGGCTGGTCCGCCTGGCGCGCGAATCCAATGCCACCTCGCTGGCCGACCTGATCGCCACGCGGCTGGGCAAGGACGGCTGGCTGGCGGCCGCGGTCACGCTGATCGCCGCGCTGGGGCTGATCCCCTACATCGCGCTGCAGCTGAAAGCCGTGGCGATGAGTTTCGCGTTGCTGACCCGTTCGCCGGGCAGCGACGACCTGCCGGCCTGGCAGGACAGCGCGCTTTACGTGGCGCTGGCGATGGCCGTGTTCGCCATGCTGTTCGGCACGCGCCGCGCCAGCGCGGTGGAACACAACCGTGGCCTGGTACTGGCGATGGCCTTCGAGTCGCTGTTCAAGCTGGCCGCGATGCTGGCGTTGGGGCTGTTCGTGTGGTTCGGCCTGCCGGACGTGGTGGCGGCACCGCCGCCGGTGGCGCCCGCGTCGACGACGTACGGCTTCATGCCCCTGGTGGTGTTGGGCGTGCTCGCGATGTTCACCCTGCCGCACCAGATCCACGTGGGCGTGGTGGAGTGCCGCGACGAGGCCCACGTACGCACCGCGCGCTGGATGTTCCCGCTTTACATGGTGCTGATGGCAGCACCGCTGCTGCCGCTGGCGCGTGCCGGCGGCGCGATGTTCGGCGATACGGTGCCGTCCGACCTGTACGTGCTGGCACTGCCGTTGTCGCAGGGCCAGCAAGGGCTGGCGCTGCTGGCATTCCTCGGAGGATTGAGTGCCGCCACCGGCATGGTGGTGGTCAGCACGCTGACGCTCAGCCTGATGATCGGCAACCACTGGCTGGCGCCCGGCCTGTTGCGCGGTGGCTGGTTGCGTGGGACCGGCGGCGACCTGCGTGGCGCGGTGCTGACGCAGCGGCGCATCGGCATCATGGCGGTGATGCTGCTGGCGTGGGCGTACAGCCGCCTGATCGCGGGTAACGACGCGCTGGCCGACGTGGGCGCGGTGTCGTTCTCCGCGCTGGCCACGCTGGCGCCGGCATTGGCGTTCGCCATCTGGCGCCCGCAGACATCGCCGCGTGCCGTCATCGCCGGCATCGTGGCGGGGTTCCTGGTCTGGGCATGGCTGTTGCTGTTGCCGGTGGCGATGGATGCACGCGGTGTTTCCCCGGCGTGGCTGCACACGGGGCCGTTCGGCCTGTCCGGTCTGTCGCCCGATGGCTTCTTCGGCCTGACCGGATGGAGCCGCCTGGGGCGTGCAGTCGGTGTCAGCTTGTTCGTCGGCACGGTGGTCACGCTGCTGGTGGCCAGCTGGCGGGGCAGTGCACCGCGCCGGCACGACAGCCGGGGTTTCGATGCGCAGACACTGCGGGATGCCGGCCGCCGCTTCCTGCCACGCGAACGCGTGGAGGAGCTGCTGCTGGGCGCGCCGCGCACCGGGCCGGTGCCGGCCGCCATCGAGGCACGGCTGGAGCGCGAACTGGCGGCGGTGCTGGGTTCGGCCTCCGCGCGCCTGCTGATGGATGCCGCGCGCCGCGAGAGCGGCGACCTGGAAACCGTGGCCGCCATCGTCGGCGAGGTCTCGCAGGACCTTCGCTTCAACCAGCAGGTGCTGGAGGCCGCGCTGCAGAACATGAGCCAGGGCATCAGCGTGGTGGATCGCGACCAGCGCCTGGTGGCCTGGAACCGGCGCTACGAACAGATGTTCGGGTTCCCGCCGGAGCTGCTGCAGGTCGGGCGCCCGATCGCCGACCTGACCCGCTGGGCGCTGCAGCGCATGCCGCAGCGCGGCCAGGACGAACGCGCGCTGGACCGTCGCCTGGCCTTCATGCGTGCCGGCACGCCGCACCTGACCGAGCGCGTGTTCCCCGATGGCAGCATCGTGGAAATCCGCGGCAACCCGATGCCGGGCGGTGGATTCGTGGCGACCTACACCGACGTCACCGCCTCGCGCCAGGCCGAGCGCGAACTGAAGCTGGCCAACGAAACGCTTGAGCAGCGCGTGGTGGAGCGCACCACGCTGCTGGAGACCGCCAAGCGCGAGGCCGAGCATGCGAACGATGCGAAGAGCCGGTTCCTGACCGCCATCGGGCACGACCTGCTGCAACCGCTGCACGCCGCGCAGCTGTTCACCGATGCGTTGTCGCAGCAGGTGCTGGAACCGCGCCAGCGCGAATCCGTGGTGCAGGTGCGCGGCGCGCTGGATTCCACCACCGACCTGCTGACTGGCCTGCTGGACATGTCGCGACTGGAAGCGGGCGGACTGGTGCCGGAACCGCGTGATTTCCCGCTGGCGGAAGTGCTGGAACCGCTGGCATCGGAGTTCCGCGTCCTGGCGCACGAGCGCGGGCTTGCTTTCCGTTTCGTGCCGACGCGCGCCTGGGTGCACACCGATCCGCAGCTGCTGCGGCGCATCCTGCAGAACTTCCTCGCCAATGCCGTGCGCTACACGCCACGTGGCGGCGTGTTGCTGGGCGTGCGCCGCGCGGGTCGCGACGGCCTACGCATCGAAGTGCTGGACACCGGGCCAGGCATCGCGGAAACGGAACAGCGCGCCATCTTCGAGGAATTCCGCCGCGGCGACGATGTGCCCGGGCAGGGCCTGGGCCTGGGCCTGTCCATCGCCGACCGCATCGCCGGCCTGCTGCAGGCGCCGCTCTCCTTGCGAAGCCGCCTCGGCCATGGCGCTGCCTTCGTGGTCACGCTGCCGCGCGTCGCGGCGCCGTTGTCCGCGGACGCCATGCCGATAGGCAAGCCGGGACTGGGAGGACGTCGTGTGCTGGCGGTCGACAACGATCCCGATGCGCTGGCCGCGCTGCAGCAGGTGCTGGAAGGATGGGGTTGCGAGGTCGCCATCGCATCCGGCGGTGCGGGGGCCGAAGCGGCGGTGCAGGCACGCGCCGCCGACCTGTGGCTGTTCGACTACCACCTGGACGACGACGATACCGGCGTGGCCTTGGCGCTGCGTTTGCAGGCACGCTTCGGCCTGCGGCCGTGCCTGATCCTCAGCGCCGACCAGACCGAAGCGGTGCGGCGCGCCGTGCGTGACGCCGACCTGCCACTGCTGGCGAAGCCGGTGAGGCCATTGGCATTGAAATCGGTGCTGGACCGGCTGCTGGCTGCACGGATATCCGATGTGGGAGCGACGTAAGTCGCGATCACGTGTTCGTCGGCGGCCCATCGCGACTTGCGTCGCTCCCACGACAGCAACCGCTAGAATGCGGGCCTGATTCTCCGGAACCCGCAGATGCCTTACACCCCCATCGTCGCCACCCTGGGCTATGTGCTGTCGCCCGACCGTTCGCGGGTGCTGCTGATCCATCGCAACGCACGTGCCGATGACCAGCATCTCGGCAAGTACAACGGGCTGGGCGGCAAGATCGAGCGCGACGAGGATGTGGTGGCGGGCATGCGCCGCGAGATCCACGAGGAAGCCGGCATCCACTGCGACGACATGCGCCTGCGGGGCACCATCAGCTGGCCCGGCTTCGGCAAGCACGGCGAAGACTGGCTGGGGTTCGTGTTCGTCATCACCGCCTACAGCGGCACGCCGTTCGAACGCAATGCCGAAGGCACGCTGGAATGGGTGCCGGTGGACAGGATCCTGGAGCTGCCGCTCTGGGATGGCGACCGCCACTTCCTGCCGTTGGTGTTCGACGCCGATCCGCGCGCCTTCCACGGCGTCATGCCGTACCGCGATGGCCGCATGGTGTCGTGGGATTATTCGCGGATCTGAAGGCCGCGCTGCTTGACCCTGTAGGAGCGACGTAGGTCGCGACCGGAATGCGAAGGGGTCACTGCACCTTGAATGAGCGTTGCTTCCTACGACGCATGTTTCTCCGCGTCCGGGTTATCCATGGAACACAGGAGGCTAGGGTCCACGGTCGCGACTTACGTCGCTCCTGCAGAGGGCGGCCACGTGTTCCACGATCCGGCTTGTCCACACGCCATGTGGAGAGTGCGTGGGAAACCATGTGGATAACCTCGACGGCGCCTTGCGCCGCAAGCCTGTCAACCCGTGTGGCGAATTTTTGACCAGTCCATGACGGGGCGGTACCGGACTTGTCCACACCGGCTGTGGATGGTCTGTCGACGAACATGTGGATAAGCGTCGGCACGGGTTGCGGCACAAGGCTGTCAAGCCGTGTGGTGAAAATATGACCGCGCCCGTGCAGGGCAGTGGAGATGCGATGTTCCACGTGCGATGCGCATGTCCTTCGCGATCTTTCTGCCAGCCCCTCATCCCGGCTTGCGCCGGGATGATGGTACTCAAGAGGCATCAGCCTTCGACGTGCCGCGCCGGATCAGACAGTTCCAGTTCGCGCAGTACCACGCCGGCCTGCGTGCGGTTGCGTACGCCCAGCCGGTCGAAGATGGCCGACAGGTGCGCCTTCACCGTGCGTTCCTGCACGTCCAGGCGGTCGGCGATCTGCTTGTTCAGCAGACCCTGCGCCACCAGCGTCAGCACGCGGAACTGCTGCGGCGACAGGCTGGCCAGGCGTGCCGCCAGTTCGGTGTCGTGTTCGGAGGACTGCGCGCGCGATACCGCACCGCGCAGCGATGCAGGCAGCCACTGTTCGCACGCCAGCACGCTGCGGATGGCATCGCGCAGTTCGTCCAGCCCGGAACTCTTCGGCAGGTAACCCGCGGCGCCGTGATCCAGTGCGCGCCGCACCACGCGCGGGTCGTCGTTGGCCGACACCACGATCACCGCGACCGCGGGGTACTGCGCGCGTACCGCCGCCAGCCCGGCCAGCCCGTGGTTGCCGGGCATGTGCAGGTCCAGTAGCACCAGGTCGATGTCGTCGTGCGCTTCCAGCGCGGCCAGCACGCTGTCCAGCGATTCGGCTTCCAGGACCGACAGCTGGGCCACGGCATCCGCGGCGGCGCCGCGCAGGGCGGCACGGAACAGCGGGTGGTCGTCGGCGATCAGCAGGGTTGGCATGTAGGTCCTGGGCGGTTCACTGCACCGTCCAGCCGCCGTCCACCACGATCGTCTGGCCGGTGATGTTGCGCGCGGCGGGCGAGGTGAGGAAGGCGGTGATGCCGGCCAGTTCGTCCAGGCCGATGAAGACCCCCTTCGGCATCGGCTTCAGCATCACCTGGCTGACCACGTCGGCCTCGGAGATGCCGCGCGTGCGGGCCTGGTCGGCGATCTGCTTGTCCACCAGCGGCGTCTTCACGTAGCTGGGGCAGACCGTGTTGATGGTGATGTCGGTGTCGGCGGTTTCCAGCGCGATGACCTTCGAGAAGCCGACCAGGCCGTGCTTGGCCGCGACATAGGCGCTCTTGTACGGACTGGCCACCAGCGCGTGGATGCTGCCGATGTTGACGATGCGGCCGAAGCGGCGCTCGCGCATGCCGGGCAGCACCGCACGCGTCAGGCGGGCCACGCCCACCAGCATCACCTGCACCAGGAAGTCCCACTTCTCGATGGGGAAGTCTTCCAGCGGCGACACATGCTGCAGGCCCGCGTTGTTGACCAGTACGTCGACGGGGCGCGAGACCGCGGCCAGCGCGGCATCGATGCTCTCCTGCGAAGTGACGTCCAGCGCGACCGCCTCTGCGGACCCGCCGTTGGCCCGGATCCCGGCGGCGACCGCCTCGGCGGCTTCCAGGTTGAGGTCGCTGACGATGACGTGGCGGCCGGCCTCGGCCATCTCCGCGGCGATGCCGGCGCCGATGCCGCTGGCGGCACCGGTGATGAGGAAGGTGTGCGTCTGCATGGGGAACTCCTGGCGTTCCACGCTAGGGTAGCAGGCCGCCGGCGACGGCTTCGTGGTACCAAAGTACGATGACGGAGCAGCCCGCAGCGGGTAGCTTCATGGCATTGACCGGAATGACGGATGGGCTGTGGCATGAAACCGATGACGCGACGTTCCTGTGCCCTGCTACTGGGCATGGCGCTGGCCGGCTGCAGCAGCACGCCTTCTCCCTCTCCCGCGGTTGCCCACATGATCGAACCCCAGCGCGTCACCGAGCACCGCGGCAATGACGACCTGCTCACCGCGGGCCTCGGCATCGACGGCCTGCGCGGGATGGCGCCACCCGCGTTCGCCGACGCGGCCAACCCGACCGCGGCCGAACTGCGCCGCCGCGCCATCTGGAGCAACTGGCGCGGCATCGCGGACCTGTCGCCCACCGGTGCCTACGGGCAGGCGTATGGCAGCGTCGCCAGCGTGCCGGGGCGCGAGTATTCCGCACTGGCCAGGGTGCCGGGTGCGCAGCAACCGCATCGCGTGCTGGTGCAGGTGCCCGACAACTTCGACACGGCACGGCGTTGCGTGGTGGTGACCGCGTCGTCCGGTTCGCGCGGCGTGTACGGCGCCATTGCGGTCGCCGGGCCCTGGGCACTGCCGAAAGGCTGCGCCGTCGCCTATACCGACAAGGGTGCGGGCACCGATTACTTCGACCTGGATGCACAGCAGGCTGCGCGCGAAGACGGGACGGTGGGCACACTGGAGGCCGGCGGCCTGGCCTTCATGCCGGATGCGCCCGTCGGCGCCAGCGGTGTCGCGGTCAAGCACGCCCACTCGAAGGATAATCCCGAGGCCGACTGGGGACGGCACGTGAAGCAGGCGGCAGAGTTCGCGCTGGCCGCGCTCGATCGTGCCTATCCGCAGGCCGCGCCATTCCGCTTCGACAACACGCGTGTCATCGCCGTCGGCATCTCCAACGGCGGTGGTGCCGTGCTGCGTGCCAGCGAGGAAGAGGGCGACTGGCTGGATGCCGTCGTCGCCGGTGAACCCAACATCCTGGCGGCCGACGCGCCCGGCGCCCGCCCGCTCTACGACTACACCACCGAGGCCGCACTGCTGATGCCGTGCGCGCTGCTGCACCTGCCCGCCGACACGCTTCCGCAGCCGCCGTTGCGCGCGCAGGTGGAGCCACTATGGACCGCACGCTGCGCCGCGTTGAAGACGGCAGGACTGGTGGCCGGCGATACCCCGAAGGCACAGGCGGCATCGGCGCATGCGCAACTGAAAGCCCAGGGCTGGACCGACCAGGCGCTGGTGGCCGGTGCCTTGAGCGTGGGCTTCGACCTGTGGCGCGCCGTCGCGGTGACCTACGCCTCGGCGTATGGCCGCTATGGCGTGGGTGAACACCCGTGCGGTCATGCGTTCGCCGCGCAGAATGCCGACTTCAGCTCGCGTGCCGCCACCGCGGCCGAGCGGGCCGCGTGGTGGTCCGATGGCAGCGGCATTCCGCCCGGAGCGGGCGTGGGCATCGTCGACACGAAGCTGGCGCCGCCCGATTTCACCCTGCCTGGCCTGCAATGCCTGCGCGCCTTGCAGTCGGGCAACGACGAGCACGCGCGCCGCGTGCAGGCGGGCATCGCGCAGACAGCCGCACGCTTCCCGCGTACCCGGCGCCCGGTGGTGGTGATCCACGGGCTGGATGACGGGCTGGTGCCGCCGGCCTTTTCCAGCGCGCCCTATGTCGAGCAGGCACGCATCGCCAACCCCGACGTGCGCTATTGGCAGGTGCGCAACGCCCAGCACTTCGATGGTTTCCTGGCGCTGCCCGCCTACGGCGCGCGCTACGTGCCGTTGCTGCCCTACGTCTATGCGGCGCTGGACCAGGTGGAAGCGACGCTGGACGGCAAGCGCGCGCTGCCTGCCAACGCGCTGATCGATGCGCGCCCCCGCGGCGCCGGCAGCGTGGAGGCTGCGCAACTGGCGATTCCCCGCTAAGGCGGGCGGCGGGGAAGGGCGCCCACGACGATTTCACCCGGTTCGGCTTACCCTGTACGCCTTCCCCGGCCGTGAACGTCGCCATGTCCCGACACTTTTCCATGCTCCGCGATTTCCAGCTGGCCGACTGGTTCACGCTGGGCAACGCGTTCTGCGGCACCGGTGCCATCTTCGCGTCGATGCGCTTCCTGCAGGAAGGCGGCCTGCGCGACCTGATGATCGGCATGGCGCTCATCCCGCTGGCCTTCATCTTCGATGCGCTGGATGGCCGGGTGGCGCGCTGGCGCAACCAGTCCTCGGTGCTCGGGCGCGAACTGGATTCGCTGGCCGACGTGATCTCGTTCGGCGTGGCACCGGCTGCACTCGCGTACGCCTGCGGCATGCAGGGCGGCTGGGACTGGTTGGTGCTGTCGTACTTCGTCGCCTGCGGCGTCAGCCGGCTGGCACGCTACAACGTCACCGCCGAGGCCTTGTCCGGCGAGGGCGACAAGGTGAAGTACTTCGAGGGCACGCCGATCCCCACCAGCCTGGTGCTGGTCATCGTGCTGGCGGTGGCGGCCAACGGGGGACACATCGGCCCGCAGTTGTGGCTGGGCGTGGTGAAGATCGGCCCTTGGCTGCTGCATCCGCTGGTGTTGCTGTTCGCGGTGTCCGGCACGCTGATGGTCAGCAAGACGCTGCGCATCCCCAAGCCCTGACCATTGGCAGACCAATGACGGCGCGCCCGTCATGTCATGCACGACTCCCGCAGCACGGCTAGAATCGGTCGGGAAGGGAGGGCACATGGCGAACTTTGCACCACAGTGGCCGGGCGACTTCGAGTCGGTGGCCAGGCAGTACTGGAACCTCTGGGGCGACGCCCTGCGGCAGGCGGGCGGCGTTGCGGCGCCCACCCCGACACCGGGCTGGCAGCAGGCGGTGGACTGGTGGTCGCAGCTGATGCCCGGTGGCACGGGCCAGGTGCATGACGTGCTCGGGCGCTTCCAGCGACAGGCCAGCGACTGGTTCGGGCAGATGCAGCAGGTGGCCGCACAGTTCGCCGGCCGCGACCAGGCACCGGCCGATATCGCCAGCGCCTGGCGCGAGGCGCTGGGCATGAACGCCCAGCAGCCCACGCACAATCCGTTCGCCGACATCTTCCGCGCCATGCAGGGCAGCGGCGCGCATGGCCTGGATGGCTGGATGGAACAGGCCCGCCCGTACATCGATGCCATGCAGCGCGAGAACGCGCGCTGGATGCACCTGCCCACGTTCGGCCTGTCGCGCGAGCAGCAGGAGCGCTGGCAGCAGTTGGCGCAGGCGCAGCAGGACTACCAGCACCAGGTGGGCGAGTACGACCGCCTGATGCTGAAGGTGGCACAGCAGGCGTTCGAGCGCTTCGAACAGAAGCTGGTGGCGCGCAGTGCGCCGGGGCAGCAGCTGGAAAGCGCCCGCGCGCTGTTCGACCTGTGGATCGACGCCGCCGAGGAAGCCTACGCCCAGGTCGCGCTGTCGCCCGAGTTCCGCACGGTCTACGGCGCGCTCGCCAACGCCCAGATGCGCCTGCGCCTGGCGGTGCAACGCGAAGTCGAGCAGGTCTGCGCCCTGTTCGGCATGCCCACCCGCACCGAAGTCGATGCCGCGCATCGCAAGATCGTCGAACTCGAACGCGCCCTGCGCAGGATCCGGCAGGCGACGCCGCAGCAGGCTGCCGCGCCTCGTGCGCCGGTGAAGCGGGCGGAGGCGGCACCCGAGGCCGCGCCGGCGCAGGCGCCCATCGCGGAGAAGAAGCCAAGGCGTGCCCTCCGTCGTGCCACGCCACCGGTCGCGAAGAGGGCCGTTCCCGCCACGAAAACACGCAAGGCAGCGCCCGCGAAGCGGAAGGCCGTGCCGGCACGCGTGGCGCGCGCCGCCGCGGCCAAGCCGGCCACCCGCCAGGACAAGCGCACGATGGACGCGCCGGCCAAGGCGCCCGGCAACAGGAAGGCCGACGTCGAAGCACCCGTGGCAGGCAAGGGCGTGAAGAAGGTGGCGGCGAAGAAAACCGCTGCACGCAAAACGACCGTGCCAAAAACGTCGGCGAAGAAAGCACCCGCCGCCAATACGGCGGTGAAGCGTGCCGCGCGGACCGGCATCGCGCCAGCCAGGACGGCCAAGGCCACCGGCAAGGTCGCCAAGCCCTCGGGGTCCGTCGTATCGATGAAGGACTGGGTGGCGCGCAACGCGGCCGCCGCGGAACCCGCCTCCACCCTGCCAAAGCAAGGTGGCAAGAAGCAATCCAAGCGGGGTAGCCGCAAGTGAACGGACCGCTCAACCTGACACCCGATGCGTTGGCGCTGGAGGCGATGACGCTGCAGCAGAAGCTCTCTGCAGGCCTGCACACGTTGCCCGAGGTGGAGGACGTGCACTATGGCGCCACCCACAAGCAGGAGGTGTGGCGCGACGGCAAGACCGTGCTGTACCGCTTCATCGGCGAGAAGGCGCCGACCGCGAAGGTGCCCCTGCTGATCGTCTACGCGCTGGTCAACCGGCCCTACATGGTGGACCTGCAGGAAGACCGCTCGCTGGTGAAAGGCCTGCTGGCGCAGGGCGAGGATGTCTACATCATCGACTGGGGCTACCCGGACCGCTCGGACCGCTTCCTGGAACTGGACGACTACATCAACCGGTTCATCGATGGGGCCGTTGATCACCTGCGCGAGGCCAGCGGCCGCGACGCGGTCAACGTGCTGGGCATCTGCCAGGGCGGCGCGTTCTCGCTGTGCTATGCCGCGCTGCACCCGGAGAAGGTGAAGAACCTGATCACCATGGTCACGCCGGTGGATTTCCATACGCCGGACAACATGCTGTCGCACTGGACGCGCGAACTGGACGTGGACCTGTTCGTCGATGCGCTGGGCAACGTACCGGCCGACACCATGAATGCGTGCTACCTGATGCTGAAGCCGTTCCGGCTGAACCTGCAGAAGTACGTCGGGCTGGTGGACATCCTGGACGACAAGCGCGCCATCGAGGACTTCCTGCGGATGGAGAAGTGGATCTTCGACTCGCCGGACCTGGCGGGCGAGGCGTTCCGCCAGTTCATCAAGCAGTTCTACCAGGGCAACGGGTTCATCAACGGCGGCATCAGCATCGGCGGCGAAAGCGTCGACCTGGGGTTCGTCGACATGCCGGTGCTGAACATCTATGCCGAGCAGGACCATCTGGTGCCGCCGGATGCCTCGCGCGCGCTGAAGGACGTCGCCGGCACCAAGGATTACACCGAGCTGAGCTTCAAGGGTGGGCACATCGGCATCTACGTCTCCAGCCGTGCGCAACGCGAGGTCCCGTCGGCGATCCATCACTGGCTGGCCAAGCGCGCTAACTGATCCCGGCATGGGCGTTCCGCCACGTCGCCCGGCCGTTCACGTCACCACCGCTAGACTCGGCTCCATGAAGCCCGGAATCCTTTCCCTTGTGCTCGCGGTGTCGCTGCTGCCGCAGCTCGCCGTGGCCGCGCCATCGCCGCAGGCACGGCAGGAAATCCAGCAGCTGATGGACGGTCTCTCCACTTCGCAGTGCGAGTTCCAGCGCAACGGTACCTGGCACGACCGGGTCGAGGCACGCAAGCACCTGCAACGCAAATACGATTATCTGCTGAAGAAGGGACTGGTGGACACGGCCGAGCAGTTCATCGAGCGAGCCGCCAGCAAGAGCAGCATGAGTGGCCGTCCCTACCAGGTGCGTTGTCCCGGACAGCCCGCCATGGACGCGGCCAACTGGTTCCGCACGCGCCTTGCCGCGCTGCGTGGTTCAGGTGCACCCGGGCGCTGACGCGCTAGACTGGGCACGGACAACTTCGGGGAGTTGAATCGCCATGAGTACCGCACCCGCACCGTTCGCGCGTTCGTTGAATGACCGGATGATCGCCGGCGTCATGGGCGGCATCGCCCGCCGTTACGGCTGGAGTTCCACGCTGTTGCGCATCATCTTCGTGATCGTCTCGATCGCGTCGGCCGCGTTCCCCGGCATCCTGGTCTATCTGATCCTCTGGCTGTTGATGCCCAACGAACAGAACTGAGCGCAGTATCCGATGCGGTCGCCCTGGCTGATCGCCGCGCAGGCGCTGGGCGTGGCGTGGGCGCTGCCCAATTCGCTGATCGGCCTGGTCGCAGGCGTGGCGGGGGTGGCGTTCGGCGCGAAAGCGCATTGGAGCCGCCGCGATTTCGCCCTCGTGTTCCACCACTGGCCCTGGGGTCCCGGCGGCGCCATCACGTTCGGCAATACCATCCTGCACACCGGCGATACGCTGGAAGCCGAGTGCATCACCTACGAGCACCGCGCCGGGCGTCGCCAGCACCCTCCCATCCGCCTGGGTGACCACGAACGCGCGCACGTCTACCAGTACATGGTGCTGGGCCCGTTGTTCCTGCCGGTTTACCTGCTGTGCGGGGGTGTCAGCGTACGCAATCCGTTCGAACGCGCGGCCGATCGCTATGCGTTGACCGGGAAAGGCTGGTGGCCCGGATCGGACACGGATGGGCGCGTCGCCAGATGAAGTCGCGTGCCGACGGACGGCGGCGTTTTCTTCACGCATCGCTAGCCTGGCAAGGCGTAGCGTCTTGAGCGTCGGATATACGTACCGGCTCGACTCCGGCAACCGATCCGACACAGGAAGGCCCAGCCATCCGGACTGAAACCCCGGAACGACTGGGCCTTCTCATTGGGGGGTTCAACGACGTGCCGTGGTCTTGCGCGCCGCCTTCTTCGCGCGTTTGGCCGGGGCTTTCTTTGCTGCGGTCTTGCGGCCCGTGCCGGACAGCTTGCCTCCGCCATCCTGTTTGTTGACGGTGGCCCAGGCGATGCGTTCAGCGGCTTCCTGCGAGCGCCCCTGTTCACGCTCGCTTTCCTCGATGTGCTCGGCCTGGCGCTTCTGCTTCCCGGTATAGGCGGACTTGTCTCCCCGTGGCATGGCGTGCTCCCGTGCGGGTGGGTCGACAGCGTCGCGCGCGTGCCATGACGATCGCGTCAACGCCGCCCCTCAGCGCTCCAGGCGCTGGAACGAGAACAGCGGCCACAGCTTGTGCTTCCTGCGTTCCATCAACGCACGCAGCAGGCCGGCGCCCAGCATGCTGTAGGTGATGCCATTGCCGCCGTAGGCCATCGCGAAGTGCACGCGCGGCCCCCATTGCGGATGCGGCCCGAAGAACGGCAGGCCGTCTTCCGTCTCGGCGAAGGTGCCGGCCCACGAGAACGCGGGCGTCAACACCATGTCCGGGAACAGGCGCTGCAGTTTCTTCATCAGGGTGGCGGCCTTCTTCTCCACGCGGGCATCTCGACGGGCGGGGATGTCGACGGTGTCGTCCTCGCCGCCTACCAGCAGCCGTCGGTCCGAGGTGCTGCGCATGTACAGGTAGGGGCGCGCGCTTTCCCACAGCAGGGTATCCTCCAGGAAACCCAGTGCATCGGCGTCCATCGGATCGCTGATGAATGCGTAGCTGCTGCGGTTGCGGGCGACCCTCTTCTTCAACCACTGCTGGCTTGCATAGCCCGCCGCCATCACCAGGTGGCCGGCGCGCACGGTCTGGCCCTGACTCGTGCGCAGGGTGACGCCGCGCGACGTGGCCCGGATGTCTTCCACCCGCGTGCGGTCGAAGATGCCGGCGCCGTCGCGCTGCAGCCGCTGCAGCAGGCGATGCGCCAACCGGTAGGGGTCCACGCGCGCGGCCTGCTGGCTCAGCAGCGCCGCCGGCGCGTCCAATCCGTATTGATCCAGCAGGGTGTCGCGTTCCAGCAGCTCCACCTGCAGGCCGTGCCGGGCACGCAGTTCGCCTTCTTCCTTCAGTGCGCGCACGTGCCGCGCCCGGCTGGCGTAGTACAGGCTCTGGTTGCGTGCGAATTCCACGTCGCGCCACGGCGCCGCGACCTCGCGCAGCTGGTCGATGGCGTCCGCGCAGGCGAGGTAGGCGAGGGCGGCGTCGGCCTCGCCGTACTGTCTGGCCAGATCGACCATGTGCGTGTCGATCTCGTACTGCAGCAGGGCCGTGCTGGCGGAACTGCTGCCCCAGCCCACGTCGCGCTGCTCCAGTACCACGACATCGAAGCCATGCGTCGCCAGCTCGTTGGCGATCAGCGCACCGGTGATGCCGCCGCCGATGATGGCGACGTCACAGCGGCGGTCTTCCTCCAGTTGCGGGAAGGCCTGCATCAGGCCGTTCTTCACCGCCCAGTAGGGATAACCGCTTTTCAGATCCATGCAGATGCCTTGTCCATCGAATGGACGGCATGCTCGCATGGGGCGGCGAAGGCGCGGGTGAAGCCCGCGCCGGTGGGATCAACGGGGCAGGGCGCCGTGCAGGAACAGGTCCACCGCCGCCAGCGCCTGGGCTTCCAGCTGGTCGGCATCGGGCATCTGCGTGCTGCCGGCCGCCAGGCGTACGATCTGGTCGCCGAACAGGCTCATGTAGAACTGCGCCGCCGCCGCTTTCGGTGACGGCAGCTGCAGCCGGCCGGCATCCACCTGCTGCTGGAAGTACTCCGCCAGCGTGCTGCGGATGGAAGCGACGGCATGGTCGAAGAACCAGTCGCGCAGGGCGGGGAACGACTGTCCCTCGCCGATCACGATGCGGTAGATCACCTGCGAATCCGTCCGCGCCATCACCTGTGCCATCCGGATGGCCACGCGACGCAGCGCCTGGTCAGGCGGCATCTCGCTGAGGTTGAGATCGCGCAGCAGGTGGATGTGCATGTCCATCCGCCGTTCCAGGATGGCGCACGCCAGCCCTTCCTTGTCGCCGAAGATGCGGTACAGCGTGGCCAGCGAACCGCCGGCCCGGGCCACGATCTCGCTCAGGCGCGCATGCTGGTAGCCCTTCTCGGCGAAAACCTCGGTGGCCGCGTCCAGGAATTTTTCCGCACGCATCTCGCCGCGCTTGCACAGGTCCACGTGCGGCCGCGGGCGCAGCGGGCTGACGTCGCTGGGGGCGTGGCTGAAAACGTTTTCCACAAGATCAGACGGAAGACTCACGGCATTCACCTGTTGCGTCGTGATGTCACGACTGTTCCCCAGCCTAGCAAAAGCCGGCACGGCTGTGGCAAGTGCGCGATGGAACGCCCCTTTCAGGGCGTGAAACCCGCGCTGCGTCGCCTTACAGGTAGCCGGTCAGCGCCGGCGGCTGCTGCCAGTTGTCGTGCGCGCCGTCCACGTAGGTGATGGGGGCGGCGTCCAGTTCATCGGGCGTGGCGTTTTCCAGGCATCCCAGGTTGACGCCGTAGATGCGCTCGCCGCCGGGAACGTTGTTGCCGATCCCGAACGGCCGCACGCCGCAGGTGCGGCAGAAGTGGTGCGAGTTGCGCAGGGAGTTGAAGCGGTACTCGACCAGTTCGCCTTCTCCTGCCAGCAGGCGGAAGCCCGCCGGCATCACGATGGCCGGCCAGAACCGGTTGCGCCGGCAGACCGAACAGTTGCAGCGGTAGGTCGGGCGGGTCAGGTCGATGTCGGCCTGGAAGCGCACGGCACCGCAGTGGCAGCTGCCGGTATAGGTCTTCAGCATGCGGCCTCCCGTGCCGATAACGACCGGGGGCCTGTCGGGGTTGCCCCGCTTGTCCCGGTCTGGTGCCGGAAGAATACTGGACCCCAGCCCGCCGGAGTCATGCATGCTGCAAACCATCGATGTTGGCGCCCTGCGGCCCGGCATGTACGTGCAGAAGCTGCTGGGTCCGTGGATGCAGCATCCGTTCTGGCGCACCGCGTTCCTGGCCGATGCCGAGAAGATCGCCACGCTGCAGGACAGCGGGGTGGAGCAGGTGGTGGTCGACCTGTCGCGCAGCCAGGACGTGGATGCCGACGAGGGCGAAGCCGATGTGGACGGGGGCGAAGCCGCGCCGGACGCCCTCGCCGAGGCGGACGATCCGGCAGGCGCGCCGGACCCGCTGTCCCGCCGCCGCGCCGTCATCGCCGCGGATGCCGGGGTCAGCCTGGCGTCCGAACTGGCGCGCGCGCGGCGGATCTGCGAGGAAGGACGTGAAGCGGTCGAGGCGATGTTCCGCGAAGTGCGCCTCGGGAATGGCGTGGATGCCTCCGGGGCCATGCCGCTGCTCGACGAGATCACCGGTTCGGTCAATCGCCATCCCACCGCCCTGGTCAGCGTCGCACGGCTGAAGGACGCCGACAGCTACACCTTCCTGCATTCGGTGGCCGTCAGTGCCCTGATGGCCATGCTGGCGCGGCAGCTGGAACTGCCGGAGGATCAGGTACGTGACGCCGCACTCGGCGGCCTGCTGCACGACATGGGCAAGGCCATGCTGCCGCTGGAGGTGCTCAACAAGCCCGGCAAGCTGACCGAAGCGGAATTCGCCATCGTGCGCGCCCACCCCGTGCACGGCGAGCGCCTGCTGCGCGAAGGCGGCGTCACCCAGCCGGCGGTGCTGCACATCGCCCGCCACCACCACGAAAAGGTGGACGGCATGGGCTATCCGCAGCAGCTGCGTGGCGACGAACTGCCCCTGCTCACGCGCATGAGCGCGATCTGCGACGTCTATGACGCCATCAGCTCCAACCGGCCCTACAAGGCCGGCTGGGACCCGGCCGAATCGCTGCGCCGCATGGCCAGCTGGAAAGGCCACTTCGACGACGACCTGCTGAAGGCGTTCGTGCGCAGCCTGGGCATCTATCCGATCGGCGCGCTCGTGCGCCTGTCCAGCGACAAGCTGGCGGTGGTGGTGGAACAGAACCCCGGCACGCTGCTGGCGCCGCGCGTGCGCGCGTTCTATTCCGCCCGCACCCGCAGCCACATCCTCATCGCCGACATCGACCTGGCCGCCAGCGGCGGCAAGGAACGCATCGTCGGCGTCGAGTCCCCCGCGCAATGGGGATTCCGCGACCTGGAGAAGCTCTGGCTGCCCTGAGCCGTCAGCGGGTGTCGATGTGCCGCATCGTCGTTCGTCGCAAGGTGAATCCCCTGCCTCAGGAGGCACACCATGCGGTTTCTTTCGATGATCCGGGTCAACGAGAACACGGGCCAGGTGCCCAGCGAGCAACTGATGGCCGACATGGGCCGGTTGATCGAGGAAATGACGGCCAACGGCACGCTGCTGGACACCGCCGGCCTGCTGCCCACCGCCCACGGCGCCCGCGTGCGCCTGCGGCAGGGCGCGCTGTCGGTGACCGACGGCCCCTTCACCGAAACCAAGGAAGTGATCGGCGGTTACGCCATCATCCAGGCCGGCTCGCTGGACGAGGCCATCGCCCTGGCCAAGCGCTTCCTGCGTGTGCACGGCGATGAGTGGGACCTGGAATGCGAAGTGCGGCAGATCGAAGACGCACTGACCTGCGCCACACCCACGCCCTGACCGAGCAGAGGACACCCTCATGAAGCAGACCTTCACCGGCAGCTGCCATTGCGGCGCCGTGCGTTTCGAATGCGACCTGGACCTGTCCGTCGGCACGCGCCGCTGCAACTGCAGCTACTGCCTGAAGACGCGCATGTGGAAGGCGTTCGCACTGGGCGATGCCTTCCGCCTGCTACAGGGCCAGGACATGCTGTCCGACTACCAGGCGGACCCGTCAGCGTGGCCGCCGGGCCACGTGCACCACTACTTCTGCCGGCATTGCGGCGTGCGCGGCTTCAGCAAGGGCTATCTGGAGCTGGAGCCCTTCAACGGCTGGTTCCACGCCATCAATGTCGCCACGCTCGATGGCATGACCGACGAACAGATGGCGGCCATCCCCGTGCAGTACGAGGATGGCCGGCGGGGCGACTGGGAACACCCGCCGAAGGCCCACGGCCACCTGTGAGCCCGGCCCGGGTCACGCCATGGCGGCGGCGTGGCGGGGCCGCCAGCCCAGCATGCGCGCAGGCAGCATCAGGAAGGCATGCAGGAATGCGAACAGCGCCGAGAAGGTGATGCCCAGCAGGCGGAACGGCAGGCACAGCAGCCATACGATCGGCCAGGCCACCAGCGCCAGCAGGGCGAGCGGCCAGCACAGCACGAACAGGATGCACCAGGCGGCCAGGGCGATGAGCGTCTTCATGAGGGGCGTCCAAGGGCAGGGAAGGGCGTGGCCGCAGCGTGCGATTGCCGGGTCGGCCAGGCAACCGTGATGCGACGAACCCGGGCAGGTGCAGGATCAAGCGCCGGTTCCGTTCCCCCAATCCGGACCCCTGCACTCCGGCACTGTCGTGCCCGCGCGGCCGGCGGAAAGAATGGGCCCGATCCGCTCCATCCTTCAGGAGGCACCGACGCCCATGCTGACCCCGCTTTCCCTCGTGTTCGCGGCCGCCGCCGCGGCAAGCCCCGCCACGCCCGCAGACGATGCGGCCACCCTGGCCGCCATCGAGGCCACCTGTTTCGACTATGTCGACGGCCAGCTCGAAGGCGATCCGCAACGCGTCGCCCGCGCGCTGCATCCGGACCTGGCCAAGCGCGCCGTCATCGGCGATACGCCCTACGAACGCCTCGGACTTCGTCGCATGTCGAAGGACGAACTGGTCGAACTTACCCGACAGGGGGCGCTGAAGACGCCGAAGGCGCAGTGGAACCGCAGCTGCCGCGTGCTCGACATCACCGCCGACACCGCTGCGGTCAGGCTGGAAACGCCTTGGTTCGTCGATCATTTCCACATGGGCCGGTTCGACGGCAAGTGGATCATCGTGAACGCGCTCTGGCACAGCAAGCCGCGTTGAAGGTCGCGTGCCTAACCGCGTGAAGGACAAGCGCCGCTGCGATATGGCGGCGCCATCGGTTGTACATGGCGCGTGAGGATTTCATTCGCTCACTCGCCACATCCATTAATCGTTCAGCGCGCCGGTCACGCCACCTTGATGCGTGATGCGGGAGGGTGTTCGTACGCAGCGTTCCGCTGCCCCGCCCACTTCCGGAGCCATTCAACGATGAACAACCAGACCAAGATCCAGCACAGCCTCAACGACCTCATCGAGATCGCCCGCGACGGCAAGGACTTCTATACCGAAGCCGCCAGCAAGGTGAAAGACGCCGAACTGTCCGCGCTGTTCACCCGTATTGTCGGCATCAAGGGCGACATCGTGACCCGCCTGAGCGCGGTCGTGGCCGCCGCCGGCGGTGATCCCGCCAAGCACGGCACCATGGTCGGCACCATGCAGCAGTTCTACGGCAAGGTGCGCGCCGCACTGGGCGACACCGAATACGGTTACGTGGCCGAGCTCGAGGAATCCGAGGACCGCCTGCTGAAGGCATTCAACGAAACCCTGACCGACAACGACACGCCCGCCGCCGCGCGTGCGGAGGTCGAGCGCCTGTTGCCGCAGGTGCGCGAGTGCCACAACGTGATGCGCGACCGCAAGCGCGCCCTCAAACTCGCCAGCTGATCCACCGTGGCGTCCAGCCACAGGAGTTGCAGATGAACAGGATTCCCACCGATACCCTCGTCGTCGTTGCCGACGGCGAGGGGGCGCGCATCTTCCGCAACCAAGGCAGCGAGGCGGCGATTTCGCTGCACCAGTACGATCTGCTGGAGCTGATGAACATGAATGACGACGGCCCGGCGGGCAGCATGCCCAGCGAGTCGTCCGGCAAGCAGGTCGATGAAGCCACCTTCGCCAAACAGCTGGCGCACGGCTTGAACCAGGGCGCGCTTACGCAGCAGTACCAGCATCTGGTACTGGTGGCAGACCCGGGCACATTGGGTCGCGTCCGTCCGCTGCTGCACAAGGAAGTCATGCAGCGCATGGTGGCCGAGGTCGGCAAGACCCTGACCAACTCGCCGCTGGAAGACATCGAGCGCGCGCTGCAGTAGCGGGTGAATCGCGCCGCCCCATGCGTGGGGCGGCGCGTCAGCGTTCGGGATACAGGAGCGTCAACGTGAAACGCACGCCCCAGTCGGGGCCATCACCGGGCGTTTCAAGGTAGTAGCGCACACCCCCGGCAAGGCTCAGCATCTGTCCGCCCCATTTCGTTACTTTCGAGTAACCGATGTTGACCGGAACATTCCAGGCGTCGCCCTTCCAGTCGTAACTGGATTCCAGGTTGAATGACAGCGTGCGGCCGCCGCTCAACTGTCTGGCCAGGAACGGTTGCAGGAACGTAGCGCTGACGTCCGCCCGCGCGTCTTCGCCGGCGACCGACCAGATATGGTTGGCCAGAACCCCGACCGTCCAGCCACCCGGGGTCTGTTTCAGGGCCAGGGCGCTCGGCCCCACACCCCACTTCTCGGCACCCAGCACGTCGTCGGTGGCCGTCGGCAGCAGGAACACCGGCCCGACGCCCCAGATCCAGCCGCCGGAAGTCGGCGCCTTCGGTGAAAAGAACAGCGTGGGCGTGGTGTCGCCGAGCCCGAACTGGCTGCCGGAGTTGCCGAACACGTCGTCCTGGTGGACGACCGGCACGATGACGCGGGTGATCAGGTTCCAGTCATCGGAAAGGGATGTCGGTATCACGGGTTGCACGTTGAGCAACTGCTTCGTGCCGTCCTCGCTCCCGATGTTGAAATCCGCGTTGTACTGCAATGGCACACTGATCAGCGAGGCCACCGGATTGGAGAGCTGCTTGGCCAGCTCGTCGGCACTGTCCTGTGCGTGCGCGGGGAGGCAGGCCGCGGCGACGGCAACGATCGTTGTCAGCTTCCACATGAGACCCCCGTTTGGCGCAGCGGGCTGGGCGAATCCATCATTGAGGACGCGCCGGTGGGAAAACAGTCCCAGCGTGCAGCCCGATGCGCGCGCCAGCCAGCGTAGTTCTACGCAGCGGTGGTGAGTAGAACTACGTGCCGGCAGGTGCAAGTGGAAGGCGCGGTTCGGTTCCCGGCCATCATCCGCCGGAGCACCCGGTCGCGTGATTCGTCCCTCGCTTCCGCCGGTGGCGCACAACGCTCAGTAGTTTTACTGCGCCTGCAGTCAGAAAAACTACGCTGGTGCATGTGGCGCGGGGCCGGCAACTTGCAGTCGCGCTTGTTCATTCCGACGCCGATGCCCACCGCCATGCGCCTGATCGGAGATCCCATGCGAACCCGCCGACCGCTTTCTTCCACCGCCCCGATGCTGTGCTCGCTGATCGTCGCGATGTCCTCGCTGCAAGGTGCCTCGGCCGGTGCGATGACCGGCGAGGAATCCAACGCGAAGGCGACGGCGGCGGCCGCTTCGTCGCTGTCGCCGCAGCAGGTGAAGACGCTGGCGAAGGACATCTACTACTACGCCTATCCGCTGGTGCTGATGGACGTCACCCGCGAACAGGCCGTCAACGTTCCCGACGCGACCACCGCGCCGATGCGCGCGCCCACCAACCAGTTCGCGCATTTCCGAAGCTATCCGAAGGCGGACGCAAAAGACGTCGTGCGCTTCAACTTCGATACGCTGTATTCCTTCGCCTGGGTCGACCTGGGCGAAGGACCGGTCGTGCTCAGCGTGCCCGACACCGGGGGGCGCTTCTACCTGGTACCCACGGTGGACATGTGGAGCGACGTCTTCTCTTCGGTGGGCAAGCGCACGACCGGCACCGGTGTGGGCCATTTCGCCTACGTGCCGCCCGGCTGGTCTGGCACGTTGCCCCCGGGCGTGGAGAAGATCCAGGCCCCGACGCCCACGATCTGGGTGATGGGGCGCACCCAGACCAACGGTCCCGCCGACTACGACAACGTCCACGAGGTGCAGGATGGCCTGAAACTGACGCCGCTCTCCCGCTGGGGCACCGCGTACGTGCCGCCGGCCACGTCGCCGGTGGCGGCAAACGTGGACGCCAGCACGCCGCCCCTCGTGCAGGTGGCCAACCTGTCGGGCACGGCGCTGTTCCAACGGTTCGCGGAGCTGCTCAAGCGGAACCCGCCGCATCCCAACGACTATCCGATCCTGTTCCGCATGCGCGCCTTTGGCCTGGTGCCGGGTGAGGGCTGGGATCCCGGCCAAGTGGATGCCGCCACACGCCAGGCCATCGACGCCGCCGCCAAGGAGGCCATGGCCGATATGGTTCGCACCATCAGGGGCCTGGGCCGGCATGTGAACGGCTGGAACCTGATGGAGAGCGGCATCGGCACTTACGGCACCGCGTATCTGCAACGCGCGTCCATCGCGCTGGGCGGGCTGGGGGCGAACCTGCCGGAGGACGCGGTGTACCCCACCGCGTTCCAGGACAGCGACGGCAAGCCGCTGGATGGCGCCAACGACTACGTCGTGCATTTCACGAAGGAACAATTGCCGCCCGCCGATGCCTTCTGGTCACTCACGATGTACGACGCCCAAGGTTTCCAGGTCGCCAATCCCATCGACCGTTTCGCCATCGGCGACCGCGACGCGCTGAAGTTCAATGCCGACGGTTCGCTCGATCTTTATCTCCAGCATCGCTCGCCCGGCAAGGACAAGGAGTCCAACTGGCTGCCATCGCCGGCTTCCGGCCAGATCGGTCCCACCCTGCGCATCTACGCGCCGCGCGCGAACGTGCTGGATGGTTCCTGGGCTCCGCCTGCGATCAGGCGCACGCGGTGACCGCGCCTCGCTGGATCCGCCTTGCACACCCCTTACTCCCCCCCCTGACAACGAGCTGAGGCATCCCATGCGCATCGCCCCCTGTCTGCCCGTCGTCCTGCTACTTGCATTGACTGCGTGCCGGAGTGAACAGGCCCCGGAGGCGGCGGATGCCACACCCGCTGCCGCATCTTCCACGCCGTCCCCGACCGCGCCACCCGCTGGCACCCCCGCGGCACCGGCCGCCACGCCACCGCCGGCGGACGCGGTGCCCGTCAACGCCGACAACTTCGCGCGTGCCGCGTCCGATCTAGCGTTCGCGGGGGTCCACAAGAACGGCGGCTTCGGCAAGTTCGACCACGTCAGGGAGGTGACGCCGCTGGACAAGCAGGTGGTTGTGCGGCAGAACCGCGACACGCTGTACTCCAGCGCGGTGTTCGATCTCGATGCGGGCCCGGTGACCATCACCCTGCCGGATGTCGGCACGCGCTTCATGTCGATGCAGGTGTTCGACCAGGACCAGTACACCCACCGCGTCGCGTACACGCCAGGCAAGTACACCTTCACCCGGGAGGACATTGGCACGCGCTATGTGCTGGTGGCACTTCGCATGCTGGTCAACCCCAACGATCCAGCCGACGTCACGCGCGTGCATGCACAGCAGGACCAGGTGCAGGTGAGCCAACCGGGTGGTCCGGGCACCTTCGAGGTGCCGCGATGGGACATGGCGGGCGTCAAGAGGATCAGCGATGCGCTCACCGTGCTGGGTGACTCGTTGCCGGACAAGAACCGCATGTTCGGCAGCAAGGCCGAGGTCGATCCGGTGCGTCGCCTGATCGGCGTTGCCACTGCCTGGGGCGGCAACCCCGAGAAGGATGCGATCTACCTCAACATCACCCCGGCCAAAAACGACGGCACCACGATCTACCGATTGACCGTGGGCGAGGTGCCGGTGGATGGCTTCTGGTCGGTGACGGTGTACAACGCCGAAGGCTTCTTCCAGGCCAACCCGCAGAACGCGTACTCCTTCAACAACATCACCGCGCAGAAGGAAGCCGACGGCGCCGTGAAGCTGCAGTTCGGCGGCTGCGATGGACAGGCAACCAACTGCCTGCCGATCACGCCGGGCTGGAACTACATGGTGCGGCTGTACCGGCCGCGCGCCGGAATCCTGGACGGCAGCTGGCGCTTCCCCGAAGCGACGCCAGTTGTCGCGTCACCCTGACACGGAATTCCGGCATCCCGGGGAGGTGGGATGCCGGGCATGCCGGCTCAGGCCGGCACCCGCGAGCGCTGGTCGCGCGCCGCTTTCCGGAACAGCTGTGCCGCCACCAGCCACAGCGCGACAAACACCAGCGTCAGCACGAACACGTGGCCCGCGCCGATCGCCAGCGTGATCAGCGACACCGCTGCCTGTGCGACGGCGGTCGCTTCCATCGCCAACGCCATGCCGCGCGCATGCAGGCGCGACGCGATGACCGCGAGCGCGCCGACCAGCAGCACGCCGAAGAACATCAGGTTGACCGGATTGTTTTCGCTGCCGATGATGCCGACGGCCAGATTGATCCACGTCAGCAGGAAGGCCGTGCCCACCGCCACGCCGGCCCCGAGCACGTAGGCGTGGCTGCGCGCCACCCTTACGGCCAGTTCGAATGCGGCGCATGCCAGGCCCAGCATCACGCCCATCACCGCGAAATCGGCGCCGCTCCATGCGACCTCGCGGGTGAACTGCATGGCCACCCAGGGCAGCGCCAGCAGGCAGCCCGCGCCGCCCCATACCACCCACCGCATGCGCCGCCACAGCGGCGTGCGCCCCATCGTCATGTTCGCCGCCATTGCCGTCTCTCCACGTGTGCAGGGCTGCCAGTCTGGGCGTGGCGCATGGTGGCGTGATGGCGCCCGTGTGAAGCGGACGCGAAGTCGCTGCCGCCCGTCGGCGGGCGAGTCTCAGCCCGTGCGACCGTGCGCCGGACAATCGGCGCGGGCACAGTCATGGGGAACGTTGCATGCGTCATTGGGATGGAAAGGCGGTGCGGGCCTATCTGCCTGCCGTGGTCGCGCTGGGCGTGGCCTATGCGTCGTCGCTGCTGCTGCCGGCGTGGCAGGCAAGTCCCGCGCGGGCCGGCCTCGCTTCGTCGCTCGGCTGGCTACCCTACGTGGCCCTGGCGGTCGCGGCGGCCCTGGGTACGTGGGTATCGGTACGGCTGTGGCGGTCGCAGTACGGGACGGCACTGGTCTGCGAATGCGGTGGCCTGCTCGGCAGCGAGCGGCGGGGCCGCCGGGGTGCATGGATCCGCAGCTGCCGCGACTGCGGCAGGCAGTGGAAACGGCCGGGATAGCGCGCGGCGGGTCGCGGTGCAGGGCGGGGGATGGAGTATCGTGCGCGCGGAAACCCCACGGAGTGAGGTGCCAGCATGGAACACCGCGCGTGAGCAGGCCGACCCCCGCGCATCGCCAGGAGCCCGAGCTGCTGCGGCGACTGCTGCGTGCGAAGGACCGCATGGACGCCGCCTCGCACGAGGCGTGGCCGGTGCAACGCCTTGCACGGGTGAGCCATGTCTCCGAAGCGCACTTCGCACGGTCGTTCAAGGACGCCTTCGGCATTCCACCGCACCGCTACCTGCTGACGCGCCGCATCGAGCGCGCCAAGGCACTGCTGCGCGACACCGATACGCCCATCCTCGAGATCGCCCTGCAGACCGGCTGGAACAGCCTGGGCACGTTCGGCCGCACCTTCCGCGACATCACCGGCGAGAGCCCGGGCGAACTGCGTGCGCGCGAACAGGCCGCCCGACACGCGCTGGAAAGCGTGCCGCACTGCTATGTCAGCGCCGCCTACCGGCCCGCCCTCACCACCGCAGTTTCGGAGAAGCGGCGGCAGGAGGGCGGTGATACAAAAGCGCCCTCATCCACGCAGGAGGTTCCATGAGCCAGGGTATCGGGGTGGTCGGCTTGTACGTCCGTGACCAGGACGAAGCGCTCGCGTTCTATGTCGACAAGGTCGGGTTCCGCGTGCACACCGATGCGCGCAACGGCGACTACCGCTGGCTGACCGTGCAGCATCCGGACCAGCCGTCCGTGCAGCTCGGCCTGTTCAAGGCACAGGCGCCGGTGCTGGACGACGCCACCGCACAGGCGGTCAACGAGATCGTCGCCAAGGGCGCCATGCCGCCGCTGGTGCTCAACGTGGACGATTGCCGCGCCGCATACGAGCGCATGCGCGCCAACGGCGTGGAGTTCACCCAGGCACCGGAAGCGCGCTACGGCAATGTCGACGCCAACTTCCGCGACCCCTCGGGGAACGGCTGGAAGATGATCGAGTCCCGGCGCGCGGCGCATTGAGCGCGCCCGCCTTCGTGTCGCCCTCACAGGAGATCGCAATGAACGGGAGCAAGTGGATCCGGCAATTCCACCGTTGGCTGTCCATCGCCTTCACGCTGGCGGTCATCGCCAACCTGCTGGTCATGGGGCGCGAAAAGATCGCCCTCTATGTGGGGCTGTTCACGCTGCTGCCCCTCGCGTTGCTGCTCATCACCGGCCTGTACCTGTTCGCGCTGCCGTACCTTGGCAAGGCGCGAAGCGGGGCACGCGGCGGGTAGGCAGCCACGCTGCCTTGCGCGGCATCGGCTGCCTCACACGATCGCCTGGACGCCTTGCTGCGCAGGGTCGTCCGCGCGACTGAGCATCACCTGCAGCGGGTCTGCCGGAAGGGGAGGGATTGCGTGTGGCAATGCCAGGCGTCGGTTGAGTACTCGTGCGGGTCAGGGTAGGTTGCCCTGACGGCGTCGTGCCACTTCAGCCCGCCGACCGGTTCCAACATTTCGCCAGGCAGAGGACGGCCCATGAAGTATCTGATTTCCTTTCCCAGCGCCGCGATGGTCGTATCCGGCGAGGAACTTGAAGCGGCGGGTCGCGATTCGCGCGCGGTGATCGAGCAGGCGAAAGTCGCGGGGGTGTACGTGTTCGCTGGCGGCCTCGATGAGGGCGTGCCGCCGGTGCTCGTGTCGGCGGAGGGTACGATCGTCGAGGGCGGATACCCGTGGGCGCCGCCGCTCAACGGAGGTTTCACCGTGCTCGAACTGCCGTCGCGCGAAGACGCCATCGCCTGGGCGGCGCGCATCGCGAAGGCGTGCCGCTGCGATCAGGAACTGCGGGTGTTCATGTTCGACCCGGCGTCGTGACGTGGTGCGCGCGCGGTCAACAGGATAGGTTGGGCTGAGCCTGCGAAGCCCAACATCGGCGTGTCGGACGATGCGCGATGTTGGGCTTCACTTCGTCCAGCACAGGCGATGGCGCGTGTTCCGCCAGCTGCGCAACATGCGGCGGCGTCGCCCTCAGTCCTCGATGGCTTCCACGCCCTGTCGATCCAGTTCCGCCAGGCGATCGCGCATCGTCGTGAGCTGTTCGGGCGTGTGCCCGATCCAGCCGTGCACTTCGGCCACCACGCGCAGTGGATCGCGCGTCCGATATGACCGGGTGGGATTGCCCGGGAAGCGCTGGTTGGTGAGGTTGGGATCGTCCTCGAACGGGCCGGTCGGTTCGACGATGTAGATGTGCCCGCGGCCTTCGCCGGCCGCAAGCTCTGCGCCCCATGTGGCGGCTTCCAGCATCGCGGTCAAGTAGACGTACCTGGCGATGCGGCGCTTGCCGAAGTTGGAGGTGCAGCCCGCGACGATCAGGTCGCCGGGAGCCAGCTGGGCCTTGGTGCCGTGGTAATAGATCTCGGTATCGCGCATGGGGGTGTGGCTCTGGTGGCCTGCCATATCGACAGGCCGCCGATACTGCCGCCGGCGCCGGGCCTTGCCGCAAGCCCCCCGGCGTTATATAAATTGAGGGTGGGAGGCGCAGCGCGTCTCCCTTTTTTGTGCGTTTGGCTGATGACTGACACCCGGCATGCATGGTGCTACCGCGTCGCGAGGCTTGCCGGTCGTCCGTAAGCAATTGCAGTCTGACCCTTGGTTCCCCGACTGCTGTTCCGGGTCTTGCCCGGGTAACGGGCTACCGGGGCGGCGGTACCGAGATTCCCTCGTCCGTCTGCACGACCGGTTTCATGCTGCCGTCTGCGTTGTACTGCAGATGCTCGACCGTGACCGCGCGCCGGCCGATCGCACCATGCTGGTCTCCGATCGCCAACGCGGCGTTATGCAGGAACAGGTACCAATTACCCTTGAACTGGGCAATGCCCGGGTGGATGGTGAAGCTGTACTTGCCCGAGCCGGTCAGTTCGCCGCGGTAGGTCCAGGGGCCCTGGATCGACGGTGCGGTTGCATACGAGACCTTCTCGTCACGATGCGCGGCGCGGTCGAGTGACGCGTAGGTGAGGTAGTACGTCGAACCGCGCTTGTGCAGCCATGGGCCTTCCTCGAAATGCGGCGGCGTGATTTCGGTGATGGGGCCGTCGATCTCGATCATGTTGGGCTTCAGCCTGGCGATGTAGCACTGGCGATTGCCCCAGGCGATCCAGGTGCTGCCGTCGTCATCGGTGAACACGGTCGGGTCGATGTCTTCCCAGCTGTGGGTTCCCTTGGGGGTCATCGCGTTGGTGATGAGTGCCGATCCTTTGGCATCGACGAAGGGGCCGGTGGGGCTGTCCGACACGGCGACGGCGATGGCCTTGCCGGGATGCGTGTCGTCGTGTTCGACGGCGGCATAGAACCAGAACCTGCCGTCCTTCTCGATGGCTTGCGACGCCCACGCGTCGGCTTTCGCCCAGCGGAAGTCGGTCGCCTTCATGATGGGGCCGTGGTCAACCCAAGTGGCCATGTCCTTGGTCGAATAGACCCGCCAATCGCGCATGTTGAACATTTCGTCGCGCTGCGCTTCGTCATGGCCGACGTAGAGGTACAGCGTGTCGCCGACGACCAGCGGAGCGGGATCGGCGGTGAACCTGTCGCGGAACAGCGGATTTGCGCGGGGCGTGGGCGCCGCATCGTCCTGCGCACCGGCCGGTGCAGCGACCAACAACAGCGTCGCAAGCGCAAGGCAGCCTGCGAGGGTGAAGAGGCGACGGGATTTCACCTGCATGGTTGTTCTCCGGGAAGGCGCGAACGGGATGCCTGTTGGGCCGGGGCGAGTATAGGCGCGGATCCGGGCAGGAGCGGGATGGGCGCGAAATGGCACTCTGACTCTTGCTTTTTGAACCCATCCTACGGGCTGGATATGGAGCATGCCGATATCCGGCCGCGAAGTGTCCCAATACCGTCAGGGCGGATAGAATCAAATCACACTTTGGGGGGTGCGTATGGTCGCTGATCGGGAAGAGCCAGAGCTTGACCAACTTCAAGTAAGTTTGGCTAAGCTGCGCGAGGAATATGCGAGGAACCGGAAGCGCGCGGAAGCCGAAGCGAAAAGGGCTCGTGAACGAGAACTTAGAAAGCAGCTTTATCTCGGTATTTTCGCAGTGTCTTTTGGAGTGTTGGGCCTAGGTTCTGCTCTGCTACCAGTAGGTAACTTGTCCGGCCTTGTCGGAAAGCAGAAACAGGAGGAGACTGAGCTAGTGCAGTCGGTAAAGACGTTGCATGAAAGAGTGGCCTTCATGGAAGGCCAGCTAAGAAACGCCAACGAGCGTTTCAAGGCTTTGGTTCAAACCTCAGATCTAAATTCAAAGACAGAGGTTGCAGATCTTAAGTCATCTCTTGCTGAGCTAGACGCGCGAATGGCGCGCATCGAGAGTGCGATATCTAATGAACCAGAGCGCGCTCTGACGGTGCCACTGCTGCGGAAGGATCTTGATTTTGCTGTTGAGAAGATCGAGATGAGCTCCTTGCAGATCAATTCCATAGCGAACGGACTGGATAGTCTACAAAAGCTAATTCTTGGCGGCATGGGAGCTTTGCTAGTTGCAGGTCTCGGCTGGTTCTTGAATGCGTTGTATGAGCGCAAGAAGGCTAGGGACGCTACACCTACGGGCTAGTTCTCCGAAAATGGCACTCCGACCCCTATTTTCGCTCCGACCCCTATTTTCGAGGCGTGTACCAGCCATCCCATGTAAAGGTCTTCGAAACTTGTTGACCACACCTAGTAGCCCGCCACGTAGGGTCGTCCTGCTCGTAGGCGCAGAACACGCGCTTCAATTGACCGTCATGAATGTTCCAGAGCATGCGGAGGACGGGCTTCTGGCCAGATGCTGGTTGCTTCGGCCGCAGCTCAGTCATGTAGAGATCATGGCCATCTTGTTCCAGGCGCAGAGTCCCCACAGTGACATTGGGGTCATCGCCATGCTTGGCTCCAGCGCGTCTGGAGTAACGCTGTTTGAAGTCGTTTAGAACGTGATCGTTCATAGCGGCAATCACCTCTGGAGTGACGTTGGCATCACGCTTCTCAGGTGGAAGAATCTCGGCTGCTACCGTTACTTCAATCTTGGACGGAACGGTGTCTTCGATCGCTGCGCTGGTGTCTTTACCTGCGGCCTTGTTCTCGGAGTAGGCGACCCCAATAACGCTAACGCCTCCCAATACTGCGAAGACTATCCAGCCAAACAACGGCCGGAAAAGGGCAACTGCGACACTTGGAACCAATGAGATCAAGCTGAGTCCGAGTGCTGACGCATAGGTAAAAATGATCCCGATAACACCTGGTTCGATTCCAACGGAGCCGGTGAGAACACTTGTTGCGAAGTAGACCAGCCATGGGCCGATAAGAAGCAATGCCAGCACATGAAGCAGCCGGCCCGGCCACACCCTACGTGGTTGCGTCGTTGTTGCCATTGCGACCTCCCCGAGCCAGCGGTCTGCCGGCGGGCAAGACTATTGCAAGCATACCCCCAGTTGTCACCTGGGCGCATGGGCTATATTCGTTAGCGCGTAGGATGGGTTGAGCGAAGCGATGCCCATCGTCATGGAGCTGACATTCCGCAATTGATGGGTATCGCCTGCGGCTCAATCCATCCTACGGGATGCTTGGGGCACACAAACGAAAAAACCCCGGAGGTCCGGGGTTTGAGCTTGGTGCCGAAGGTGGGATCCTGCGCCGCCGAGTGGGATGTCTCGTAACGCTTTGTTTGTAAAGAACAAATATAGGCGCTTTTTGCGACGGTTAGGGGGTTGGAACGTAATGGTTAAGGGAGTCCCATGGGCGCTGATAGACTTTCCACACCTGCTAGACGGCGTGCGCGGTGGTCGCACGCGCTAGGACAGTTGGCTTGAGCGAAGGAGCGCCGATGGGGGACCCCAACAACCCGGTGAGACGAATCGCAAGCACGTTCGGCTTGAGAGAGTCCCTGACCCATATCTGGTTCTACGGAGTGCACATCGGGTATCGGTTTGGCCTGCCATTCGAGTACCCCCATTCTAGAGACGGCCTTCATCAGCAGATCGGCAAATACCTGCAGGAGTTTCATCTTGATCTCCATGCTAGGGAAATCATCTTGTATGGCGTTAAGAACTCTAGAGCGACTCGGAGTCTGCGGAACTGGCATGATTTAGCAAGTTTCCACAATGCCATCAATGATTTCTCCAACAAGATGTCGGGAGCTAAAGCCGATCTCTGGCTCACTCTGCATCGTCTAGGCCATCAGCAGGTACCGTACTTCGAGCGCGCAAACTCGGACTACATTGGGCGCCACTGGCTGCTCTTCCGCCAAGCTTCGATGGCAGGACTGCTTGAGAGCGCTTTCGGTCTGACGGCGTTCGAGTACATGCTCTTGGTGGCCGGGGTCTATACGGTCTATCTACAGCGTCCTGAAGCGAATCTTGAGGTGGAACTTGGGTCACTAGGCCTACCACCAGCTGCACTGAAGGCTCGCATTGCCAGTCTTGCCTCAACCGCACAAGCCGTTCGTGACCGGTTGACAGCTGGTCATAGACTCGACACCAGTTGGGCCTACACGTTTAACCACCTAGTTGAGACCCCACTTCTACGCCTTCGTTCGGATTCGCCGGATGCGTTGTTCTGTCCTAGACCGCCATTGGTCGTGAGGCGATTGCTCGCGGGCGCCTACTTCGATTTGGTGAGGACTGCCGGCTTTCCTAAAGCCTTTGGAGACGCGGTGGAGTCCGTTGTTGGAGAGCTACTGCAAAGAGTTGGGCCGGCACTGATGGTTGAGAAGCCCAATCCCTACACAACCGGAGGAGGAGTGAGACACGGTTCGGATTGGCGGGTTTCCGATGCCACCGGTCAAGTTTTTGTGGAGTGCAAGTCGGCGCGGATTCCTCTCCAGGCTCAGATCGCGCTTGTCCCAAACGATGTTGTCGCTGGAATGAGCCGGCTAGCTGCGGCTATCACACAGAACTATTCGAATATCTCTGACGCACTCGCTGGCAAAACGGATTGGCTTAACGATGGACGACCAGTCTTCTCGCTCGTGGTCACGCTCGAGGACTGGATACTCTTCAGCCCGCTGTCGTCTGACGCACTTGACAAGCAAGTCAGGGAAGGAGTTGCTGGAAAGGGTCTGCCAGCAGCACTGGTAGATCAGGTGCCGTACATTGTCGTGCCCGTTAACGATCTACCAGATCTTACGGATGCCATGAGCTTGCGTGGGTGTGGCCCACTACTGACAAAAAAATCGAGTAGTAAATACCGTCAGTATCAGATGGCGCCCTTCTTGAATGAAGTGGAGCCGGAACTCCAAGCAAAATCGGAGCCGTTCTTGGAAGAGAAGCGCGATCTTTTCGCAGAGTTTGAGCGGCGATTCAAACGCACTGGCCACTGATTGCACATGCTAGCAAGATGGAGCAGCCGATGTGGCAAGCTGAAGTTTGCGCGTAGGATGGGTTGAGCGAAGCGATACCCATCGTCATGGAGCTGACATTCCGCAATTGATGGGTATCGCCAGCGGCTCAACCCATCCTACGGAAATGCTCAGGGCACAGAAACGAAAAAACCCCGGAGGTCCGGGGTTTGATCTTGGTGCCGAAGGTGGGACTCGAACCCACACGCTTTTAAGGGCGGCGGATTTTGAGTCCGCTGCGTCTACCATTCCGCCACTTCGGCGCGGATGCGGAGTATAGCCGACCCGGGCCGGGCACCGACAGGGGCAGGGCATACAGCCCCGCCCATCGCGGCCTCAGACCACCTTGTCCGTGCCCAGCAGGCGCTCGCCGCGGCTCTGCCAGCCCTCGAAACTGCCGTCCTCTTCCGGCGTGAACACCCCACAGCGCACCATCGTGCGCTGGTACACGTGCAGGCTGACCGCGATGGCCTTGTCGCTGGGGTTGCGGATGGTGTGGTACTCGTGCGGCGGGATCAGGCTGCCCGCCGAGCCCGTGCCGGCCTCGATGGTGCCCGCCGCCACGAAGCGGTAACGCTGCGCATCGTGCTCGGCCAGCTCGTACTGGGTGATCTCCAGACGACCGCGCCACACCCCCTCCACGCACCACATGCCCGAATGGTCATGGATCTTGGTGCCTTGGCCGGGGCCCCAGGTCATCGCGATGACGCTGTAGCCGTGCTCCGGACTGGTGTACAGCTCGCGGCGCGCGTAGTGATCGGCGATGGGTTCCAGCACGCAGCCGGGCAGCGAAACCTCTTCATCGCAGATCAGCGCACACAACGACTTGCGCAGCGCATCGGTGACCGCGCGGTCGTCGCCCAGGGCAACAGCGGCGTCCAGCGAAGCAATCAGCTTGTCTGAACCGGGGAAATCGAGGGACATGGGACGGGCCCGGTGAAAGTGTGGGCCCATTTTAGCCGCTGCCGGCGGGCAGGGGGTCGTGCGCTGCGGGACGGCTTGCCGTTTCCCGCCCCGGCCGGGCGAAGCACGCCCGGCGTTCGAATGACCCGCGCGGCATGCCGCGCAGGCGGGTCATCCTCACCCCCGCTCGCAGGGAGAAGGGAAAACCGCTCAGATCGTCGCCAGGAAGTCGCCCACCGCCGGCCCGAAGCGCTCGAAGTCCACCAGGAACGCGTCATGCCCCTGCGGCGATGCCAGCGGCAGGAATTCCGCCTGCGCGCCCCCGGCGGCGAGACCCTCGGCGATCTGCTCCTGCTGCTGCAGCGGGAACAGGATGTCGGTGGCCGCGCCGATGGCCAGCGCACGCTGCACGCGGATGGTCGCCAGCCCCGCCAGCACGTCGCCGCCGGCCTGCTTGCCGTCGGCGTATTCGGCCAGGTCGAACCAGTCCATCGAGCGGCTGAGGTACAGGTAGCAGTTGGGGTCGAAGCGGCGCACGAAACGGCGCGCATGGCCTTCCAGGTAGCTCTCCACCTGGAACTCCAGGCCGAACGGATCCTCGTCCGGGCGATCGGACTCCAGGCGCACGCGACCGAAGCGGCCATCCCATTCCAGCGCCGAGCGGTAGGTGATCACGCCCAGCTTGCGCGCCATGCGCATGCCCGATTCCGGATAGGTGTCGTCGTCGTACTGGCCGTGGTTCCAGTTCGGGTCCAGCCGGATCGCCTCGCGCTGCAGCGAACGGATGGCGATGGAGAACGGCAGCGCCTGCGCGCTGCCGGAGATGTTGATGTGCGTGCGTGCCGCGCCCGGGTGCAGCAGCAGGAAGGCCAACGCGGTCATGCCGCCCATCGAGTTGCCGATGATGCAGGCCAGCTGCGCGATGCCCAGTCCGCGCACGACCTCGAACGCGGCATTGGCGCCGTCTTCCACCGAGAGTTCGGGGAAGTCGAGCCGGTACAGCGTGCCGGTGGCGGGGTTGACCGACGCCGGGCCGGTCGAGCCCTTGCAGCTGCCCAGCGAGTTGACGCAGACCACGAACCAGCGGTCGGTGTCGATGGGCTTGCCGGGGCCGACCATCGCCTCCCACCAGCCTTCCTCGCTGTTACCTTCATTGCGTGCGGCATGCGCATCCGGCGACAGCCCGGTGACGATCAGCACCGCGTTGTCGCGCGCCGCGTTCAACGTGCCCCACGTTTCGTAGGCCACGCGCGCGCCGTGCAGCTCACCCCCGCGCTTCATGCGGAAGGGCGAGGGGAGAGGGTGGAAACGGGTGCCGGGGGGGATGAATTCGGTCATCGGCGCAGTGTAGGCAATGCGGCGGGGCGATGCCATTTCATGGATGCATCGCCATGTTGCGTGCAGACGCCGTGATGTGTGGCTCTCCCTCTCCCCGCGCGGAGGGAGAAGGGAGCTGGTTTGTTCGAACAAGAAAGCGCCTTACGGCACCACGCGATCGATCGTCAGCGTGTACGGGGTGCCGGGCTTGACCTCGGCGGTGACCGGGGTGGCTTCCAGATCGCCGGCCTGCGCGGTGACATCGCCGGCCTTGGAGATGCGCGCCACCAGTTGCACCTGCGTCAGCTGCGAGAGCTTCATCGTCGGCATGGGGCTGTCGCCGTCGCCCAGGGCGAGGGTGATGGGGAAGGCGGTGGCGGGTACGCGCTTGGCGGCCACCGGCATGGGCGGGCCACCCACCTGCCGCGCGAACACGAACAGGGTGTCGCCGGTGGCCAGCTTCGCCTTCAGCGCTGGCGCCACGTCCACCGTCACGGTGAGCAGGGCCGGGCCGGCATCGGCAGCGGCGGGCGTGGCGGGCTCGGCCAGCGGCGGCAGGCCGGCTTCGCTGCGCGCTTCGTTGATCTGGGTACGCAACGTGGCGGCGGTGTTGGGATCGACCTGCGCCAGCAGCGGTTCCCAGGTCTTCGCGGCCTCGGCGGGCTGTCCGTTCTGCCGCTGCGCCACGCCCATGAACCAGCGCCCGCGTTGCTGCGCGGGATTGATCTGCAGGGCCTGTTCCAGCAGCTGCACCGCGATGGCGTCCAGCTTCTTCTGCGGATGGTTGAACAGGCGCGCCTGCGCGCTTTCCACCAGCAGATCGGCATCGCCGGGCAACAGCTGCACGGCGCGCTCGAACGCCTGCTGCGATTCGGCGAAGCGCTCCTGCGCGGCGTACGACTTGCCCAGCAGGCGCCAGCCTTCGGGTTCGTTGGGGTTTTCCTTCAGTTCCGCTTCCAGCTGCGCCACGGCTTCGTCCAGCGTGGCGGGCATGGCTGCGGTCGCGTCCGGTTGCAGCGCGGCGGGCGTGCCGACCACGCGGTACAGCGCGAAGGTGGCGATGCCCAGCGCGGCCACGCCGCCCAGCACCAGCCCGCGCGCGTTGCGCCACAGCGGCGACAGCACCGCGAGCAGCACGGCCACGGTCAGGCCCACGGCGAGGATCGCGAAGGTCGTCATCACCACTCCTGATCGTCATCAGCCGGCGGCGCGGGGCGTTGTCCGCGGCGGGCGACGATGCGCCATACCACGATGCCGCCGGCCAGCAGCAAAAGTACCGGGCCGAACCACAGCACGTAGGTGCCGGGTGCCATCTCTGGCTTGTACAGCACGAACTCGCCGTAGCGTTCCACCAGGAACTGCTTCACTTCGGCATCGTTCTTGCCCTGGCGCATCAGGTCCAGCACTTCACGGCGCAGGTCGTGCGCGATCTGCGCGTTGGAGTCGGCCAGCGACTGGTTCTGGCACATCACGCAGCGCAGTTCGGCGGTGAGGCGGTGGAAGCGCGCTTCCTCGGCGGTATCGGTGAACTGCAGCGGCGTGGGATCGCTGGCCTGCGCGAAGGCGGGCGCGGCGACGGCGACCAGCAGGGCCAGCAGCAGTACGCGCAGCATGCGGATCGGCAGGGTGGGAGTCATTGCGCGGCTTCGATCTTTTCCAGCGCCGGGATCAACTGCTCGGCGATGATGGTGTCATCGATGGCGCCGACATGCTTCCAGCGGATGATGCCGTTGCCGTCGACCAGGAACGTTTCCGGCGCACCGTAGATGCCCCAGTCGATGGCGGTGCGGCCTTCGAAGTCAGCGATCACCAGCATGTAGGGATTGCCGAACTGTTCCAGCCAGCGCAGCGCGTCGTCGCGTTCGTCCTTCAGATTGTAACCGACGAAGCGCACGCGCTTGGTCAGCGCGAACTTGGTCAGCACCGGGTGCTCCACGCGGCATTCCGGGCACCAGCTGCCCCAGACGTTCATCACGTAGGGCTGGCCGGCGAGATCGGCGGGCGTGACGCGCTTGCCGGGTTCGTGCAGCAGCGGCAGGTCGAACGCCGGCGCGGGCTTGCCGATCAGCGGGGAAGGCAACGACTCGCGGTCAGGGCGATCGGACTGCTTCACGCCGTAGTACAGCAGGCCCATCAGGCCGACGAAGAACAGGCCGATGATGACCACGGCAAAGGTCAGCGCACCGCGCGAGCGCGGCGGCGAGGGCGGAAGTTCGGATGCGTGGTTCATGCGGTGCGCGCCTCGGGGTTGCGACGGAAACGCCGGTCGGTGGCGGTGACGAAGCCACCCAGCGCCATCAGGGCGGCGCCCAGCCAGATCCAGCGGACGAAAGGTTTGATGTGCACGCGCAGCGCCCAGGCGCCATCGCCGAGCGGCTCGCCCAGCGCGACGTAGACATCGCCCAGCACGCCGGGCTTGATGCCGGCTTCGGTCATCACCTGACCGCCGCTGGCGTACGCGCGCTTTTCAGGGTGCAGCAGGGCGATGGGGCGGTCGTCGTGCAGTACCTGCACGTGGCCGCGGTCGGACAGATAGTTGGGCCCCTGGGTCTCGTCCACACCCTGGAAATGGAAGCCGTAACGGCCCGCTTCCACCGTCTGGCCCGGCCTGACGGCCAGCTCGCGCTGCACGTTGAGCGCTTCCACCAGCAGCGCGCCGACCACGAAGACCGCGATGCCGGTGTGGGCCAGCGTCATGCCCAGCATTTCCGGCGTGAAGCGCCCCTGCGCGCGCAGCCGCGACCAGACGAAGCGCAGCGTGCCGAAGCCGACCCACGCGGCGCCCAGGATGCCGGCGGCGGCCTTCAGCTTGCCCTGCGGGGCGAGGTACCAGGCGATGGCGGCCAGCACCACGGCGAGCACGGCCCAGGGCACCAGCATCGCCACCGGCCTGCCGGTGTTCTCGCGCTGCCATCGGGTCAGCGGGCCGAATGGCACCAGCGCCACCAGCGGCGCCATCAGCACGATGAACAGCAGGCTGAAGTAGGGCGGACCCACGGAAATCTTGCCCAGGTCCAGCGCATCGGCGATCAGCGGGTACAGCGTGCCCAGCAGGATCATCGCGCAGGCCGCTGTCAGCAGCAGGTTGTTGGCCAGCAACAGCGTCTCGCGCGAGTTGGCGGCGAAATACGCCTTCTCCGATTCGCCGTCGGCCAGCTGCGGTGCACGCCAGACATACAGCAGCAGCGAACTGCCGATCACCACGCCCAGGAAGATGAGCACGAACAGGCCACGGGTGGGATCGGCAGCGAAGGCGTGCACGCTGGTCAGCACGCCGGAACGCACCAGGAACGTGCCCAGCAGCGACAGCGAGAAGGCGGCGATGGCCAGCAGCAGCGTCCAGCCGCGGAACACGCCCCGTTTCTCGGTGACCGCCTGCGAGTGGATCAGCGCTGCACCGACCAGCCAGGGCATGAAGCTGGCGTTCTCGACCGGATCCCAGAACCACCAGCCGCCCCAGCCCAGTTCGTAGTACGCCCACCAGCTGCCCAGGGCGATCCCCAGCGTCAGGAAGCCCCAGGCGATGTTGGTCCACGGCCGCGTCCAGCGCAGCCAGCGCGCATCCACGTGGCCATCAAGCAGCGCGGCGATGGCGAACGCGAACGGCACCACGAAGCCGACGTAGCCCACGTACAGCAGCGGCGGATGGATGATCATCCCCGGGTCCTGCAGCAGCGGGTTGAGGTCGCGCCCTTCGCCGGGCGACGGCAGCAGGCGGATGAAGGGATTGGAGGTGAAGATCAGGAAGGCGAGGAAGCCGATGGCGACCACGCCCATCACGCCAAGCACGCGTGCCATCACCACCTCCGGAAGGCCGCGCGAGAACAGCGCCACCGCGCCGGTCCAGATCGCCAGCACCAGCGCCCACAGCAGCAGCGAGCCTTCGTGCGAGCCCCACACCGCGGTGTAGCGGTAGACCATCGGCAGCAGCGAGTTGGAATTGCTGGCCACGTACTTGACCGAGAAATCCTGCGTCACGAATGCAGCGGTCAGCACGATGAAGGCCAACGCCACCAGCGACAGCTGCAGGTACGCGGCGGGGCGGGCAACCGCCATCCAGGTCGCCTTGCCGCGATGCGCGCCCGCAAGCGGCAGCACGGTCTGCAGCATCGCCACCAGCAGCGCCAGGATCAGCGCGATTTGTCCGAGTTCAGGGAGCATCAGTCATCCATTCCGTCGTCCCGCGATGCCGGGAGAGGGTGCCGCAGGCGGGTGAGGGGGAAACGGTGTTCGTCGACGGATCGGGCGTATCAAACAGGCGCGAGGGTTCACGGCGATCAGGCAGGGCAGGAGCGCCGCTCATCCGCCCTTGGGGCACCTTCTCTCCGCCGGCGGAGGGAAGGAAACGACGCGCGCTGGCGACCATCAATCGGGCGATCCGGCAGGCGCAGCCTGCACGTCGTGTTTCTGGTGGGCCTTGCCCATCTTGTCGGCCACTTCCTTCGGCATGTACGCCTCGTCGTGCTTGGCAAGCACGTCTTCGGCGACGAACACGCCGTCCTGCATGGTGCCGGTGGCCACCACCGCCTGGCCTTCGCGGAACAGGTCCGGCAGGATCTTGTCGTAACGCACCGTCAGCTGCGCGTCGCCGTCGGTCACGCGGAAATGCGAGGTCAGCGAGCCGCTTTCGCGCTTGAACGAGTTCTTCTCGACCATGCCGCCCAGACGGAAACGGGCGCGTTCGCTGGCATCGCCGCGCAGCACTTCGGCAGGCGTGTACAGGTAGGCGACGTTGCGCTGCAGCGCCATCGCGATCAGGGCGGTGGCCAGCGAGGCCACCACCACGGCCAGCAGTACAAACAGCAGGCGGCGGCGTCGGGTCGGGTTCATCGGCTTAGCTCTGTCGGTGTGTTGCGCCTGCTGTCACGCGCGGCGCGCAGGCGGGCGGCGCGCAGCTCGCGGCGAACCTGCAGGCGCGGGGCGATGAAGTCCCAGGCCAGCACGGCAGCGAACACGGCGTAGGCGCCGACCACGTATTCCAGGTAGGTCATGCCTTCTCTCCCGCGGCGCCGGCGGCAAGGCGGGCCACCCAGTCCTTGCCCGACTCGCGGCGCAGGTTGTCGGCGCGCGCGCGCGCCAGCAGCGAGCCGGCGAACCAGAACTTGGTGGCCAGCACCATGAGCACCAGCGGCAGCACCATGCTGCCGTCCATGCTGGACTCGCCGAACACGCGGATGGTCTGGCCCTGGTGCAGCGAGTTCCACCACACCACCGAGTAGCGGATCACCGGCAGCAACGCGACGCCGACGATGGCCAGCAGGCCGGCCGCGCGCGCGGCCGAGCGGCGGTCATCGATGGCCCCGTACAGGCCCATCACGCCCAGGTAGAGGAACAGCAGGATGAGTTCGGTGGTCAGGCGCGGGTCCCAGTCCCACCACGTGCCCCACATCGGCTTGCCCCAGATACTGCCGGTGGCCAGGGTGATGACGGTGAACGCGGCGCCGGTGGGCGCGCAGGCCATCGCGAGGATCTCGCACAGCTTGATGCGCCAGACCAGCGCGATGGCCGCATAGAACGCCATCAGACCGAACACGAACATGCTCATCCATGCGCTGGGCACGTGGATGTACAGGATGCGGAAGCTGTCGCCCTGCTGGTAATCGGCCGGCACCACGAATAGTGCCTGCCACAGGCCCACGCCCATCAGCAGCACGGCGGCCAGGTAGCACCACGGCGTCCAGCGCGCCGCGAAGCGGTCGAAGTACGGCGGCGAGCCAAGTTGGTGGAACCAGCGGAGCAGTGGGTTCATACGGCCTGGGAAATCATGCGCGGCGGGGATGTTCAGTTCAGGGCGATGCGGATCGCGGCGGCGGCGGCCAGCGGCGCGAGCAGCAGCGACAGCAACAGGCCTGCGCCCAACCAGAGCAGGGCGCCGGAGGCATCCAGGCCTTGGGCGCTGGCAGCCACGGCGCCTGCGCCGAACACCAGCACCGGGACGTAAAGCGGCAGTGCCAGCAGGGCCACAAGGATACCAGAGCGCCTCATGCCGACCGTCAGCGCGGCCACCACCGCACCCAGCAGGCTCAGCACGGGCGTGCCCAGCGCGAGCGTTGCCAACAGCATCGGCAGCTGGTCGCGCGGCAGGTGCAGCAGTTCGGCCAGCACCGGCGTGGCGATGACCAGCGGCAATGCAGTAGTGGCCCAGTGGGTCAGCACGCGCACCGCCACCAGCCAGGCCAGCGGCACCGGCGCCAGGATCCACTGCTCCAGCGAACCGTCCTCGGCATCGCCGCGGAACAGGGTGTCCAGCGACAGCAGCCCCGCCAGCAGCACCGCCACCCACATCACCGCCGGGGCCACCTTCGACAACGCCTGCGGCGACGTGCCCAGGCCCAGCGCGAACAGCACCACCACCAGCAGCGCGAACAGGGCAGGCTGCAAGGCATCGCCCCGGCGGCGCCACAGCAGCTGCAGGTCGCGGGCGATCAGTGCGCGTGCGGTCTGCAGCAGGGAGGGGGCCGTGTTCATGCGGCCTTCTCCAGCACCAGCATGCGCGTCTGTACCGGCGGGGCGGCATAGGCGCCGTGGGTGGTGACCAGCGCGGCGCCGCCGTCGCGCAGGTGCGCGGAGATCATCCGGTTGACCAGGTTGATGCCATCCAGGTCCAGGTTGGCGTACGGCTCGTCCAGCAGCCACAGCGGGGCCGGCGACAGCCACAGGCGGGCCAGCGACAGGCGCTTCTTCTGGCCGGCGGACAACTGCCGCGCCAGCGCATCCTCGTAGCCACCCAGGCCGACCATGCCCAGGGCGTCGCCGGGCATCTGGCGTGGCCGGCGGCCATGCAGGCCACAGAGGAAGTGCAGGTTCTCCAGCGTGCTCAGGTCCGCCTTCAGGGCCGGCAGGTGGCCCAGATACGCCATGGCGTGGGCACGGCGCGAGGGACCCGCCGCCTGGCCATCGATGTCGACGTGGCCCGCGTCGGCCCGCAGCAGGCCCGCAAGCACGCGCAGCAGGGTGGTCTTGCCGACGCCGTTGCCGCCCTGCACCAGCAAGGCCTCGCCGGCATCCACGGCGAATGCCAGCGGCCCGAACACCGGCTCGTCGTTGCGCGAGAACGTCAGGCCGCGCGCGGACAACAGCGGGGGGTGGGACGGGGCGGGTTCGGTCATCGTGGCGGGCCTTCCCCCTTGGGAAGGCAGGGGCTGTGATGGGATTCAGCCGCCTATTGTAAGCGGAGCCGGGTGGCCGACCGCCTGCGACAGACGGTCGCGCCCGCGCGTCAGCCGACCCAGTCGGTATGTGCGTCGCCGTCGGCCTGGGGCGGGCGGGGCCACATCATCCGCAGGCGCACGGTGCCGCTGGCCGCCCAGAACAGGGTGCCGCCCTGGCCGAACTCGCGGGCCAGCGCGTCGGCCTGTTCCGCGGTGGCATCCAGCACCAGCCAGCCCGGTTCGACCATCTCGCCGCGGCTGTTGCAGCCCAGGGCAGGGTGGAACGCCAGTTCGGACTGTCGCAGGCGCTGCTGCAGGCGCTGGTCGGCGTCTTCGTTGGCGTGGCGCTCGGCCTCGCCGGGCGGCGGATTCCACGCCGTGATGAACAGATAACGATCGGCCATCAGCTGGCGTTCGATCTCCGGCGCGCGCTGGCCGGTGCAGAACAGCCATTCCCGCCGTCCCAGCGTGACGAAGTAGTGCGCGGCGGCCCACGCGGTGGCCAACCGTGCCCGTTCGGGCTCGGGCACCGTGTCGGCGGGAACGCTGTGTCCGGTCATGGCCCCATCATCGCGCTTCCCGCTGATTGCGTACACTCCGCCTTCCCCCAGATCGAGAGCCGGAAGGCGGATGTCGCAGCCCCAGACCAAACTGCCCAAGGTGGGCACCACCATCTTCACCGTGATGTCGCAGCTGGCCGCCGAACACGGCGCGGTCAACCTGGGGCAGGGTTTCCCGGATTTCGCCGTTCCGCAACGGCTGGTGGACGAACTGGACCGCGCGATGCGCGACGGCCACAACCAGTACGCGCCGATGACCGGCGTGGCGCCGCTGCGCCAGGCCATCGCCGACAAGGTGCTGCGCTGCTACGGGCGCGAAGTGAGCCCGGACACCGAGATCACCGTGACCAGCGGCGCCACCGAGGCGCTGTTCAACGCCATCCATGCGGTGGTGCGCCCGGGCGAAGAGGTCATCGTGCTGGACCCGGCCTACGACAGCTACGAGCCGGCCATCGAACTGGCGGGCGCGCGTGCCGTGCATGTGCCGCTCGATCCGCAGACCTTCGCGGTCGACTGGGACCGCGTGCGTGCCGCCATCACGCCGAAGACGCGGCTGCTGATGGTCAACAGCCCGCACAACCCGTCCGGCGCGATGTTCGACGAAGCCGACATCCGCGCGCTGGCCGCGCTGCTGGAAGGCACCGGCATCTACCTGATCTCCGACGAGGTCTACGAGCACATCGTGTTCGACGGCCGCCGCCACGAATCCATCCTGCGCTACCCGGAACTGGCCGCGCGTGCCTTCGTGGTGTCCAGCTTCGGCAAGACCTACCACTGCACCGGCTGGAAGATCGGCTACGCCATCGCGCCGCCGGCGTTGACGGCGGAATTCCGCAAGGTGCACCAGTACAACGTGTTCTGCGCGTTCGCGCCGGCGCAGTTCGCGTTCGCCGCGATGATCCGCGACGAGCCGGAACACTACGAGCAGCTGGGTGCGTTCTACCAGGAGAAGCGCGACGGATTCCGCGAGCAGCTGCTGGGCACGAAGCTCAAGCCGCTGGCGGTGCCGGGCGGATATTTCCAGCTGGTGGATTATTCGGCCGTCAGCGACCTGCCGGATGCCGAGTTCGTGAAGTGGCTGACCATCGAGCATGGCGTCACCGCCATCCCGCTGTCGCCGTTCTACGAGACGCCGCCGGCCGGCCAGCGCCTGGCACGGCTGTGTTTCGCGAAGAACCCGGCGACGCTGGATGCGGCGATCGAGCGGTTGAAAAAACTCTGAACCCGTCGTTTTGGATGCAACCAGGAATATCCGAACCATGCAGGACCTGCGCATTTCCCTGATCCAGGGCGAGACCCGCTGGCATGACCCGGCGGGCAACCGTGACTACTACGGCGACCTGATCGCGCCGCTGGCAGGGCAGACCGATCTGGTCATCCTGCCGGAGACCTTCACCAGCGGCTTCAGCAACGACGCCATCGACCAGGCCGAAGGCATGGAAGGCGAGACCGTCGCCTGGATCCAGACCCAGGCGGAGTTGCTGGGCGCCGCGGTCACCGGCAGCGTGCAGCTGCGCACGCCTGCCGGGGTGTTCAACCGGCTGCTGTTCGCCACGCCCGACGGTGGCCTGCAGCATTACGACAAGCGGCATCTGTTCCGTTACGCGAACGAGCACATGCGCTACGCGGCGGGCAACGAGCGGCTGACGGTGGAATGGAGGGGCTGGCGCATCAATCCGCTGGTCTGCTACGACCTGCGCTTTCCGGTGTTCGCACGCAACCGCTACGACGTGGAACGCCCGGGTCAGCTCGACTTCGATCTGCAGCTGTTCGTGGCCAACTGGCCGGCGGCGCGCGCGTACCCGTGGAAGACGCTGCTGCGCGCACGTGCCATCGAGAACCTGTGCTACGTGGCGGCGGTGAACCGGGCGGGGACGGACGGCAATGGGCTGGCGTATTCGGGCGACAGTGCGGTGATCGATTTCCTGGGGCAGCCGGTGGTGGAGCTGCCGGCGGGCGAGGGCGTGGCGACGACGACGGTTTCGGCCGAGGGGTTGGCGGCGCATCGGGAGCGGTTCCCGGCGATGCTGGATGCGGACCGGTTCGAGTTGCGCTGAGGGGCGTTGGGCCCCTCTCCCTGCGGAAGCGGGGTTAGGTGAGGGCCAACGAAGTCTGTTAGCTGCGTGAGCCGTGCAGGCATGGCGCGCTCGCCGCGGGGCGTCACTTTCTTTGCTTGTGCAAAGAAAGTAACCAAAGAAACACACCCCAGGCGGCACGCCCTGCGCTTCGCTCCGGGTCCGCGATTGGTCCGGGAATTTTCGTAAGGCACATCCTGTGCCATACGAAAACGCCGCCATCCATGGCGGCGCCCTTCGGGTTTTACCCGGCCCACTCGCCGTGCCTCAAGGGGGCCCAAAAGCAACTGCGACAGCAACTGCAACAGCAACTGCAACAGCAACTGCAACTGCAACTGCAACTGCAACAGCAACAGCAACAGCAACAGCAACAGCAACAGCAACAGCAAGCACGGCGTACGGATTTGTCCGACGCAGCTTCGGGCCCCCTGAGGTCCGGCAGTCCCGGCGGGTAAAACCCCAACGGGGCGGCGCACAGGACGTGCGCCGTTTTCGTATGGGCCAGGATGGCCCTTACGAAAATTCCCGCCGGGACTGCGCACCCGCCGCTTTGCGGCGGGCGGACCGCCGGGGTGTGCTTTCTTTGCCTACTTTCTTTGCACAAGCAAAGAAAGTAGGGCCCCCGCGGCGAGCGGCACCATGCGTGACCTAAAGCAGACCCACACCGAAAGATGCACGCAACAGTTTCATCGTGCGTGAGCGTTTCCAGTGAATCGCAGATGTTGTCAGGCCGCCGGTTTATCGGAGCGGGCTGACTTCGTTGGCCCTCACCCCAACCCCTCTCCAGCAGGAGAGAGGCTTCAACCGCTGGTGTGGCTCAAACAGGTCAGGCGCTTTTCTGCGGCAGGATCTGGCACACCGCCTGGCACATCACCAGCACGCGTCCCGCGTCATCGCGGGCTTCGCCGGCCAGGAACAACTGGTTGCGCGTGCGCTGTGCCAGCCGTGCGTGGCAGGTGATGTGCGGCATGTCCGGCGTCACCGGGCGCAGGTACTGCGTATTGAGCGAGGTCGTCACGCTGGGCGGCGCGATCAGGTACGAGAACGGGCCCAGCGTGTTGTCCAGCGCCGCCACGATGAAGCCGCCCTGCATGTGCCCTATCGGGTTCTGGTAGCGCGGCAGCACCGGGAAACGCACCGCCAGCGATTCGCCTTCCACGTAATCGACGAACTCGCCCTGCATGTCGAGCAGGCAGGGCGGCGGGATCTGCAGCGTCATGCCCGCGGGCAGGCGGCCGCGCAACAGCGCGTTCAGGTCGACGGCGTCGGTCATGGCGTGAAGGTCAACTCGAACGAAGTGAAGAACGGTGCGCGCGGTGGCGCCATCAGGGTCTTCCCGTTGATCTGCTTCTGCACGCAGATGGCCAGCGGCGTGCCGCCCTCACGCCACGTACGCACGACCTTGCCGGTGGCGTCCAGTTCCGCCACCACCACGAAGGGCGACGTGTCGGCGTTGGGCGTGGCACAGGCGGCGATGCCGTCGCCCAGTACCCGTTCCTGGGCTTCCAGCAACGGCGCCGAATGCGTGGCGGAAAGCGACGCCTCGTCGGCGTCGGCTTTCTGTTTGGCCTGTGTGTAATCCGTGGGCGACTGCGCATGCACGCTCGCGGTGCAGCACAGGCCAAGGGCGAGCAGGAAAACGCGCATGGTCAGTGTCTCCTCACGGGGTCTTCGGCGGCTCGATGCGCCACAGCTTGCCGTCTTCCTCGTCGGTGAGCACGTAGACGTTGTCATCCGGGCCGACGCGCACGTCGCGCACGCGTTCGCCGATGTCGTTGAGCAGGCGCTCCTCGTTGACGATCCGGTCGCCGTCCAGGGTCAGGCGGATCAAGTTGCGCTCCGCCAGCGCGCCCATGAACAGGCTGTCGTTCCACGGATTGCCCGGGCGGCCGGTGTAGAACGCCATGCCGGACAGGCCGGGTGACTTCTCCCACACATGGTACGGCTGCTCCATGCCGTCCTTCGCCTTGCCCTGGGCTTCCGGGATCGGTTGTCCGGAATAGTTGATGCCATGCGTGATCACCGGCCAGCCGTAGTTCCTGCCGGGCTGCGGCAGGTTGATCTCGTCGCCGCCGCGCGGGCCGTGCTCGTTCTGCCACAGCTTGCCGGTGCGCGGATCCAGCGCCATGCCCTGCATGTTGCGGTGGCCGTAGCTGTAGATTTCCGGGCGCGCGCCCGCCTGGCCGACGAAGGGATTGTCCTGCGGCACGCTGCCATCCAGGTTCAGGCGCACCAGCTTGCCCTGCAGCTTGTCGAGTTCCTGCGACAGCGGACGCTGGTTGCGTTCGCCCTGGCTGATGAAGAGGTGGCCGTTGCCATCGAACACCAGCCGCGAGCCGAAATGGTTGGGGCCGACGACCTTGGGTTCCTGGCGGTAGATCACCGTCACGTCCGTCAGGGCGTCGCCCGCCAGCGTGGCGTGGGCCACGGCGGTGCCGGCGGTGCCGTCCGCGCCAGGTTCGGCATAGCTCAGATAGATGCGCTGGCTGGTGGCGAAGTCAGGTGCGGGCACCACGTCCAGCAAGCCACCCTGGCCGGTGGCGAACACCGTAGGCACGCCGCTGATCGGTGCCGACAGCGCGCCATCGGCGGCCACGCGGCGCAGTTGGCCCGGGCGTTCGGTCACCAGCATGCTGCCGTCCGGCAGGAAGGCGACGGACCAGGGATGCTTCAGGCCTCGGACCACTTCGGTCACGCGGAGGGTGCCAAGGGCGCTGGGCAGCGTCTGCGACGAGGTGCGCGCGGGCGCGGGCTGCGCGCCTGCGCTGCCGTTCGCGCCGGTGGCATCGCCGTCGGTCGAGGCCTGGCACGCGGCGAGGGGCAGCGCGACCAGCAGGGCCATGGCAAGACGGTGGGGAATGCGGAGGGAAGGGGCGAGTGGCAACGGAAGTCTCCTGTGGTGGGGCGGGGGTGCCTTGCTAGCGGTAACCGGCAGCCTGCAGTTCGAACAGTTCGGCGTAACGGCCGCCTTCGGCCAGCAGTTGTTCGTGGGTGCCGCTGGCTTCCAGTCGTCCTTCATTGAGGACCAGGATGCGGTCCGCCATGCGTACGCTGGAGAAGCGGTGCGAGATCAGCACTGCCGTCCGATTGTCCGACAATTCCTTGAAGCGTTGGAAGACCTCGAATTCCGAGCGCGCGTCCAGCGCGGCGGTCGGTTCGTCCAGGATCATCACCTGCGCATCACGCATGTACGCGCGCGCGATGGCGATCTTCTGCCATTGTCCGCCGGACAGGTCCACGCTGTTCTTGAAGCGGCGGCCGATCATCTGGTCGTAGCCCTGGGGCAGCCCGGCGATCACTTCGTCCGCCATGGAGCGCGCGGCGGCGTCGCGGATGCGGGCCTGGTCGTGCATCGCGTCGATCTGGCCGACGCCGATGTTCTCGCCGGCGGTCAGGTGGTAGCGGACGAAGTCCTGGAAGATCACCCCGATGTTGGCGCGCAGTTCGTCGATGTCGTAGTCGCGCAGGTCGCGACCGTCCAGCAGGATGCGCCCCTCGTCCGGGTCGTACAAACGCGCCAGCAGCTTGACCAGCGTGGTCTTGCCGGCGCCGTTCTCGCCGACCAGCGCCAGCACCTCGCCGGCGCGCAGCTCGAAGTCCAGCCCCCGCACCGCCCAGCGCTCGGCATCGGGGTAGCGGAAGCCGACGTTCTCGAAGGTGAAGCCACGGGTGATCGGTTTCGGTACCGGGACGGGATGCGCGGGCGAGGTGATCTCCGGCTCGATCTCGAAGAACGAAAACAGGTCGTCCAGGTACAGCGCTTGGCCCGCGACCTGCGAGAAACCCACCAGCAGGCCTTCCAGCAACTGCCGCAGGCGGCGGAAACTGCCCGCAAGGAACGTCAGGTCGCCGATGCTGAAGTCGCCGCGCACCGTGCGCCAGGCGATGTAGCCGTAGGCCACGTAGTACCCCAGCGTGCCCAGCGCCGCCAGCAGGGTGCCCCACACCGCGCGACGGCGTGCCAGCGCGCGATTGGCGATGAAGAACTTGTCCGCCAGGGTGCGGTAGCGGCTGATCAGGAAGCGGTGGAGATTGAAGATCTTCACCTCCTTCGCGGTTTCCACGCTGGCACCCATCTGCCGCATGTATTCCAGCTGCCGGCGCTCCGGCGTCCACTGGAAGTTCAACGAATAGCCCACCGCATTGAAGTGCGCCTCGCCGATGAAGGCGGGAATCAGCGCCACCGCCAGCAGCACCATCAACCACGGCGCGTAGACCAGCAGGCCGGCGGCGAAGCCGACCACGGTGATGGCGTCCTGCACCTGGCCGAACAGCTGGCTCATCAGGTTCATGCGGCCCATGGTCTGGCGGCGCGCGCGGTCCAGCTTGTCCTGCAGGTCCGGATCCTCGAAGTCCTCCAGGTCCAGCGTGGCGGCGTGTTCCATCAGGCGGATGCTGGTGGCGTTGGTGAACAGCTCCGACAGCAGCGCGTCGGCATAGCTCACCATGCGGCCCAGCAGGTCGGACAGGATCGCCAGCGCGAACTCTACCGCCAGCAGCCACAGCAGGTGGTCCAGCACGCCGCTGCGCCACGCGGCCATCAGGCCTTCCTGCGGCACGCCGGCACCGACCAGGCGGATGGCTTCGTCGATGATCAGCTTGCCGATGTACAGCGTGACGATGGGCAGCAGCGCGCGGATCACGCGCAGGCCCAGGCTGGCGGTGGTCAGGACGCGACTTGTCTGCCAGATCTGGCGCAGGAACGGCGCCAGGTTGCGCATCGCATCGAAGCGCTCACGCAGGTTGGGCTTGTTGGCAGGGCGCGGGGCGGCGCCCTTGGGCTTGCCCGCAGGCGGGGGTGACGAGGCCATGCGTGGATTGTGCCTGCCCCGGATGGATTTGGGGTGAAAGCGCGGCTGCCTGCGGTGTGGGAGCGACGTCAGTCGCGATCAGGCATGGCGTCCGTCCCGTCGCGACTGACATCGCTCCCACAGGCTTCATGGGGAAGCGACGCGGATCGCGACTGACGTTTTCCGTGCCTCCGCGCCCCACGGACTCGTCGGTGCCCGTAAGGCGAGAACGCGCCGCAGCGCGGCAGCGACGGCGAACGATCATGCAGGAAGCGACGCGGATCGCGACTGACGTTTTCCGTGCATCCGCGCCCCATGGGCTCGTCCGTGTCCGTAGCGCGAGAACGCGCCGCAGCGCGGCAGCGACGGCGAACGATCATGCCGGAAGCGACGCGGATCGCGACTGGACGTTTTCCGTGCATCCGCGCCCCATGGGCTCGTCCGTGTCCGTAGCGCGAGAACGCGCCGCAGCGCGGGAGCGACGGCGAACGATCATGCCGGAAGCGACGCGGATCGCGACTGACGTTTTCCGTGCATCCGTATCCAGTCGCTCGGGGAAGCGGTATGACCCCGTTCGACCGGACCTCTCCAGGTTACGGACAACGCCAGCCGCGATCCGCGCCGCCTCGCAAGGCGATGCGCAGCGCTCAACGCATCGCGACGGCCAGCGACGCCGGCTGGATGCTGACCGCCTGGCCGGGCTCGACGCGCTCGCCGCCACGCACGATCAGCCGGTCGCCGGCGCGCACGTTGCCGGTGACTTCCACCAGGCCATCGACTTCCGCGCCGGTTTCCACGGCCAGCCGCTCGGCCTTGCCGGCGCTGTCGACGCGCAGCACGAAGTCGCCCTCGCGGCGCAGGATCACCGCATCGCGCGGCACGGCGACGACGCTGCGCGTGCCCGCGCTGGGGAGCCCGACATCCACCGCGCTGCCGACCGGCATCTGGGTGGCGTCGATGGCGATGCGCAGTTCCAGCTGCCGCGACGATTCGTCGCCCACCGGCACCAGCGCGGTCACCGGCCAGGCGCGCTCGTTGTCGCCGGCCCTGACCAGGACCGACGTGCCTGCGCCGAGGTGACGCGCCAGGTCCACCGGTGCACGCACGCGGACTTCCTGCGAGGCCGTGTCCACCAGGCGCGCGACCGAGGCGCCCGTGGTGAGGTACTCGCCCAGCTGCGTATGGCGTTCGGCGACGATGCCGGTGAAGGGCGCGCGCACGACCATCTGCGTGCGCTGGTGGCGGATCTGCGCCAGTTGCGCCAGTGCGCGGGCACGCTCCTGCACCAGCATGTCGCGGTCGGCGCGCAGCTGTTCGTACTGCGCCCGCGCGATGTTCTGCTGCGCGGCCAGCTGCGCATAGCGCTGCTCCTGCCGCGCCGCCAGGTCCAGCTGCGCTTCGATGCGCGAAAGGTCGGCCTGGCTTTCCCGTTCGCGCAGCCGCAGTGCGGTGTCGTCCAGTACCGCGAGGGCCTGGCCGGCGCGGACGTGGTCGCCCACCTCGACCACGTCGACGATGCGTCCGGCCTGTTCACTGGCCACGCGGGCATCCTGCCGGCTGATCACGCTGCCCGGCGACCAGTGGCGCGGCGCGAATTCCGCGGTCACCGCCGGGGCAACGCTGACGATGGCCGGCGGTGCGTCAGGCTTCGCCGGCGCGCTGGCATCGGCGTCCAGCTTGAGCAGGGGGAGGGCGAGGACGCCGGCCAGCGCGACGGCGATCAGGGTCTTGTGCAGGGTGCGCATGTCGTTTTCCAGGAGGGGGGGAGGGAATCAGGCCGCGGGGGAGGGAAGCGGGGTGGCGGGGATATCGCGGGCATCGGCACGGGCGGCGCGCGTGCCGGCCAGCCGCAGCAGCGCGGGTACCAGCACCACGGTGAACAGCAGGCTCAGCGCGACGCCGCCGACCGAAACGGCGGCGAGGCCGCGGTAGATCACCGCGCCGGGACCGGGATTGATCGCCATCGGCAGCGCGCCCAGCACGCCGGTCAGTGCGGCGATCAGGATGGGCCGCAGGCGCTGGTCCAGGGCCTGCTTCAATGCGTCGTCAAGCGAAGCGCCGAGCGACTGCGCTTCTCGCGTCTGCGCGACCAGCAGGATGGCGTTGTTGATCACCATGCCCAGCAGCATGATGAAGCCGATCATCGACAGCAGATCGAGCGTCTGCCCGGCGGCCAGGTCCAGCACGCGCAGGCCCAGCACGCCGCCCAGCACCGCCATCGGCAGCGTCGCCATCACGAAGGCACTGTCGCGCGCCGAGCGGAACATCGCCGCCATCAGCATGAACAGCACCACCAGCGCCATCGCGAAGTTCATGCCCATGCTGCGCACCACTTCGCCCAGCCGGTCCGCGCTGCCGGAAATGCGCACGGCGGCGTCCGGCGGCAGCGCGTCGTGCAGGGTGGGCACGATCTCCTGGTTGACGATGTCCAGCGCCTCTTCCAGCGACATCGCCGGCGGCGGATCGACGGTGAGGGTGACGGTGCGGCGGCGGTCGATGCGGCGCAGCTGGTTGGGGGCCAGCATGGTGTCCACCTGCGCCAGCTCGCCGAGGCTCAGCACGCCGCCCTGCGGCGTGGCCAGGGGTGCGGCGGAGAGGCGCTCCACGTCGTCCTCGCGGTCGCTGCGCAGGATGATGGCCAGGCGGCGATCACCGTCGAAGTGTTCGCCCAGCCATTGGCCATCGCCCAGCGCACGGACCACGGTGCCTAGTTCCGGGCGGCGCCAGCCGACTTCCGCCAGCCGGCGGTCGTCCGGATTGACGCGCAGCTCGGGCGTGCCGGCGTCGGCATTGGGCCAAGCCTGCACGTTGGCGCCGGCGAAGCGCTCGGACAGCAGCTTGCGTCCGGTTTCCGCGGCGCGCGTGAGCGCATCGCCGTCGGCGTGCTGCAGGTGGATGGCGATGGCGCGGGCGGAGCCGCCGAAACTGCCGAACAGCTCGCCCTCGTTGGCGAACGCGCGGGTGTCCGGGAAACCGACCACCACTTCGTCGCGCACGATGCGTTCCAGCTCGCCGATGTCGGCCGGGTCCACCACGCGTGCACCCAGCGTGCCGCCGCCCGGCCACAGGTTGAGGTACCAGTTGCTCAGCTGCGGCCCCTTCTCGCCGTCCATGTAGGGGCGCATGCGTTCCAGCAGCACCGGCGCGATCTCGCGGTTGACGCGCTCCGGGCTCATGCCGGGCGGGAAGTTGAAGAAGGCATCCACGGCGGCGCGCTTCACCGGCGGCAGGTAGTCGATCTGCGGCATCAGCACGGCGGCCAGCACGGCCGGCGCGAGGACCAGCGCGCCCACCCATGCCAGCTGCCGCTTGCGGCCTTCGGTGGTACGCAGTGCCCAGTCGCTGATGCGCGACCAGGTGCGGTGACGGACCTCGTCCGCGCGGCGCGTGCGCAGCCAGCTGCCGGCCGCGGCGGGCAGCACGGTCATCGCGATCAGCAGCGAAATGCCCACCGCGATGGAAATGGTCAGCGCCAGGTCGGCGAACAGCTGGCCTTCCACGTCATCCATGAAGATCACCGGCAGGAACACCGCCACCGTCGTCAGCGTGGACGCGACCAGCGCGCCACCGACCTGCCGCGTGCCTTCCAGCGCCGCCTTCGTCGCCGGCAGGCCTTCCTCGCGCAACCGCACGATGTTCTCCGCCACCACCACCGCGGCGTCCATCACCATGCCCACGGCGAAGGCCAGGCCGGCCAGCGAGATGACATTGAGGCTGCGCCCCGTCAGCTGCAGCACGATGAAAGTGGCGAGCAGCGAGATGGGAATGGTGCAGGCGATCAGCGCCGTCGCGCGCACGTCGCGCAGGAACCACCAGAGGCAGCCGACCGCCAACAGCACGCCGGCGAACAGGCTGCCGGACAGCAGGCCGATGGCACGGTTGATGAAGACGGACGCATCGAAGCTCTGCGCGATGTCCAGGCCCAGCGGCTTCAGCTCCTGCTCGCGCACGTCGGCGACGACCTGCTTCACCTCGTCCAGCGTGTCCAGCACGTTGGCGCCGCTCTCGCGCAGGATCCGCAGGCCGATGGCCGGGTTGCCGTTCTGGTAGGCGAAGAAGCGCTGTTCGGGCCGTTTCACTTCCACCGTGGCGACGTCGCCCAGGCGCACCGGCCGTCCTTCGCGCCAGGCCAGGATCAGGTTGCCCAGGGCTTCGGGCGAGTAGCGGCCAGCAAAGCGCAGGACGTATTCGCGGCGGCCGGCTTCCACCACGCCGCCGGACACGTCGGTGGCGCGTGCCGCCACGGCGGCCACCTCGGGGATCTGGATGCCCAGCGCGGCCGCACGTTCCAGGTTCAGGGTGATGGTGAGTTCTTCCTGCGCGCCACCGTTGATCTCGACGCCGGCCACGCCATTGACCGCCGACAGGCGCGGAACGACGCGATCCTCGATCATCTGCCGGTAATCGAGGATGTTGCCGCGCGTACCCGGCAGCTTCTGCACGAAGAAGTAGGTCAGCGAGTTGTTGGCGTTGTCGGCGCCGGCCTGCACCACGGGGGGCGTGGCGTCGCGCGGCAGCGGCTGCAGCCGGTTCATGCGCGACAGCACTTCCACCAGCATGGCATCCATGTCGCTGCCGACGGCGAAGGTCAGGTTGATGAAGCTGTTGCCCGCATTGACGTTGGAGGCGATCTCCTCCAGCCCGGGCAGGCCCTGCATCACCGCTTCGATAGGCTCAACGATCTCCGATTCCATTTCCTGCGGCGAGGCTGCGCGCCAGCCGGTCTGGATCGACATCTGCGGCCGCTCGATGTCGGGGAACAGCTGCAGCGGCAGCTTCATCAGGCTCATCAGGCCGAAGGCGCAGGCCATGGCCACCACCACCGCGACGGCGGCAGGATTGCGCAGGGAAGCGTCGGTGAGTTTCATTGGCAGGTCCGCAGGGAGGTCAGCGGAGCGGACGATGCGCCCATGCCGCGATTCGCCTATGGCCCGGAAGTCATGCCGTGCGTGCGGTTGCGGCGAAGAGTGGGACGCGTGCGGTGAACCGAGGCTGGAGAATCCGGGTTACGCGGTGAGGCGCTGTCGTGCGATCGACGTCGGTCGCGACGATGCGCCTGGCGATTCACTGCGAGCGACCGCGTATTCGCCACAGTGCATCACATCGCGGATGGATACGCGAAGCGAAGATCTTCTGTCGCGACTGACGTCGCTCCCACAACGGCGGGCGTGCTTCTACAGCAGCACCGCCAGCTTGTCGCGGTAGCTGCGCGACAGCTTCAGCTCCTGGCCGCAGTCCAGGCGTAGGTAGCTTTCACCGTTGGTGTGCGGGCGCAGTTCGACCACGCGGCGCGCGTTGATGATCGTGGAGCGGTGGATGCGCGGGAAGCGCTGCGGATCCAGCTGCTTTTCCATTTCACGCATGGTGGCGCGCAGGATCAGCGTGTTGCCGTTCGGCGTGTCGCCGTCGGTATGGATGCACATGTAGTCGCCGGCCGCATCGATCCAGCGGATGCTGCGCAGGTCGACGCGCACCGTGCGCCCGCCGTCGCGTACGGCCAGTTTTTCTTCGCGGCGCAGTTGCTCCAGCGCGTCCGGCTTCAGTGCCTCGTCCAGGTCCAGCGGCGGGCGGCCGCTCAGTTCGCCCAGCAGGCCCAGCAACTGGGCACAGTGGCCGCTGGCCTCGCGTTGTGCGCGGGCGATGCGCACGCGTGCCAGCGCCTGTTCCAGCCGCGTCTCCTCCACCGGTTTCAGCAGGTAGTCGGTGGCGGAGGCCTCGAATGCACGGATGGCATAGTGGTCATACGCGGTGACGAAGACGACCAGCGGCATTTCCCGCGCGGGAATGGCGCGCAGCGTCGCGAAACCGTCCATGCCCGGCATCTGCACGTCGAGGAACATCAGGTCGGCATGGTGCTCGCGCAGGCCGGTGATGGCCGACGCGCCATCGCCATACTGGCCGACGATCTCGACGTCGGGGTAGCGCTGCAGGCGGATTTCCAGGCCGCGGCGGGCCAGAGGCTCGTCGTCGACGATCAGTGCGCGCAGCTTGGGCGCACTTTCGCCACGGTGGTGCGGGGTTTCCGGCTGGCGTGCGCTGTCCATGGCTCAGTCTCCGATCGTCTGCGAGGTCTCGAAGGGCAAACGCAGGGTGACCTCGATGCCGGGCGCGCGGTTGCGCACGGAGAAGCCACTGTTCTCGCCGTACAGCACGTGCAGGCGTTCCCGCGTGTTGCGCAGGCCGACGCCCTTGCCGGGCGGCAGGTCCCCGTTCTCCATGCTCTGGCAGCCGGGGCCGTCGTCGATCACGCGCAGCACCAGCTGCGCACCTTCGCGCTCGGCCTCGATGCGCAGCAGGCCACCGGCCACCTGTTTGGCGACGGCGTACTTGATGGCGTTTTCCACCAGGGGCTGCAGCAGCAGGCTGGGCAGCAGCGCGCGCCAGCAGTCCTCGTCGATGCCGGTCTCGATGCGCAGGCGCTCGGCGAAGCGGATCTTCTCGATGTCGAGGTACAGCGTCAGCGCATCCAGTTCCTGCCGCAGCGTAACGCGCTGCATGGGGTCGTTGTCCAGCGAATGGCGCAGGAACGAAGACAGGCCCTGCACCATGCGGTTGGCGGTGGCGTTGTCGCGGTCCAGGATCAGCGTGGAAATGGCGTTGAGGGTGTTGAACAGGAAGTGCGGATTGAGCTGGTAGCGCAGCATCTTCAGCTGCGCCTGGTGCGCCATGCTGCGCGCGGCCAGGGTGCGCTCGGTCTCGCTCTGGAACTGGCGGTAGTACTTGATGCCCATGTACGCGCCGACCCAGGCCAGCAGGACGTAGATATAGCCCAGCGAATAGGCGATGAACTCCAGCCGGGTGGTCGGCTTGCAGGTCTCGCAGAAGTCCACCAGGACTTCACGGGTGACGAAATCGATCAGCGCCGAACTGGCCAGGATCATCGGGATCATCAATGCCAGCAGCCGGCGGGGCGGCAGCACCCAGCAGGTCCTCAGCACGAAGCGGAGGCCCAGCGTGACCAGTGCGCCCATGGTCGCGGCCGTCGCGGGTACCACCCAGTACCCCGACGGCTTGCCGTGGGCCACCGCATACAGGCAGCCCTGCGCGAAGTACGCGCCCCAGCCGCCCAGGTGCAGCAGCCAGAAGACGTGCTGGCGGGGGATGTCCAGCGGATGGGTGGCGGCGAGGGCCATGGCGGGCTCGGCAAACGTAGAGGCCACCATGCTAACGCCGCCACGCCACCGGCAGGGCAACGCTTCGTCGGCCGATCCGCTCGGTTGGGCGCATCGGCCGCGTGGCTCAGGCCAGCACCGGCTGCATGCCCACGCCCAGGCGGTTCCAGGCGTTGATGGTGGCGACCGCCATGGTCAGTTCGGCGATGCCGTGCTCGTCGAAGTGTTCCTTCAATGCGTCGTAAGTGGCATCCGCCGGCGCGCCCGAGGGCAGGGTGGTGAGTTGTTCCGCCCAGGCCAGCGCGGCGCCTTCGCGCGCATCGAAGAAGCGGCTGTCGCGCCAGCCGGCCAGCGTGTGCAGCTTGCGCGATTCCACCCCGGCCTTTACCAGCGCGCTGCTGTGCATGTCCATGCAATAGGCGCAGCCGTTGATCTGCGAGACGCGCAGGAAGATGAGTTCGAGGAACTCCTTTCCCAGCACACCGTTGTGGACGGCCGTGCTGGTGGCGTAGAGGCCGCGGAAGGCCTCGGGGACGTGCTTGGGGTAATCGACGCGGTGGAACTTCATGCTCATGGCAGTGCCTCTATGGCGGCCACGATGGCCACCTTCACTACCAGGACGTGCCACCGTCCTTCGCCGTGACAGCCGTGCCCAACTTGTCGGGATTGGCCACGGTGAAGATCTCGCTGATGCGCTCGCCGTCGCTCACCGCCACCATCACCGCGACCAGCACGCCGTCGCGGTAGCGCAGGATCGCCGGTTCGCCGTTCACCATGCCCATGCGCCAGGCGATGGTGGGGTCCGGCCGGCGGTACGCAGCCCAGAACAGCCGCGCGATGCGCACCGCGCCCAGCAGTGGGCGGGTAACCGCCAAGGCCTTGCCGCCGCCGTCGGACACCAGCTGCGCATCTTCCCGCAGCAGGGCGGTGATCGCCGGCTGGTCGCCGCGGCGCGCGGCGTCCATGAAGCGTTCCAGCAGGCGGCGGTGGTTTTCGGGCGGCACGTCGAAGCGCGGGCGGCCGGCCTGCACCCGTTCGCGCGCGCGGTGGACCATCTGGCGGCAGTTCGCTTCGCTCTGGCCCAGCAGGGGCGCGATCTGCGCGTAGTCGTAGTCGAAGGCCTCCTTCAACAGGAAGGCCGCGCGTTCCTCCGGGCCCAGCCGCTCCAGCACCGCCAGGAACGCCAGCGAGACCTGTTCGGACACTTCGGCGCTGCGCTCCGGGCCCGGCGCCTCGTCGATCTCGGTGGGTTCGGGCAGCCAGGGGCCGGTGTAGTGCTCGCGCTGCACGCGCGCGGCGCGCAGGCGGTCGATGCCCAGGCGGGTGGCGGCCGTGACCAGCCAGGCCTCGGGGTCGCGGATTCCGGTCTTGTCCGCCTGCTGCCAGCGCAGCCAGGTGTCCTGGACCACGTCCTCGGCGTCGCTGCGGCTGCCCAGCAGCCGGTAGGAGAGCCCGAACAGGCGGGAGCGGTGGGTTTCGAAGGTGGTTTCGGCGTTCATGCGACGAAGGACGGGCGAGGGCGCCGGCCCGTGACAGCCAGCCGGGGTATCACTTTGGCCTAAAATGGCCGCTTCCGCCCGCGACCCCACCGGCAGCCCCGGCATTCCGCTCCCATGACCTCGATCAAGCAAGAAGACCTCATCCAGTCCATCGCCGATGGCCTGCAGTACATCAGCTACTACCACCCGGTCGACTACATCCGGAACCTCGCCGCCGCCTACGAGCGCGAGGAATCGCCCGCGGCCAAGGACGCCATCGCCCAGATCCTGATCAACTCGCGCATGTGCGCCGAAGGCCACCGCCCGATCTGCCAGGACACCGGCATCGTCACCGTATTCCTCGAGATCGGCATGGACGTGCGCTGGGACGACGCCACGATGGGCGTGGAGGACATGGTCCACGAGGGCGTGCGTCGCGCCTACAACCACCCCGACAACAAGCTGCGCGCCAGCGTGCTGGCCGACCCGGCCGGCAAGCGCACCAACACGAAGGACAACACGCCGGGCGTGGTCAACGTCAAGGTCGTGCCGGGCAACACCGTCGACGTGATCGTCGCCGCGAAGGGGGGTGGATCGGAAGCGAAGTCGAAGTTCGCGATGCTCAACCCCTCCGATTCCATCGTCGACTGGGTGCTGAAGACCGTGCCGACGATGGGCGCCGGCTGGTGCCCGCCGGGCATGCTCGGCATCGGCATCGGCGGCACCGCCGAGAAGGCGATGCTGCTGGCGAAGGAATCGCTGATGGAGCCCATCGACATCACTGACCTGCAGGCGCGTGGCCCGTCCAACCGCGCGGAAGAACTGCGGCTGGAACTGTATGAGAAGGTCAACGCCCTGGGCATCGGCGCGCAGGGCCTGGGTGGCCTGACCACCGTGCTCGACATCAAGGTCAAGGATTACCCGACCCACGCGGCGAACCTGCCGGTCGCGATGATCCCGAACTGCGCCGCCACCCGCCATGCGCACTTCACCCTCGATGGCAGCGGCCCGGTGATGCTGGATCCGCCGTCGCTGGAAGACTGGCCGGAGCTGACCTACGACGCCTCCAAGGGCCGTCGCGTCGACCTCGACACGCTGACGCGCGAAGACGTCGCCAGCTGGAAGCCGGGTGAAGTGCTGCTGCTCAACGGCAAGCTGCTGACCGGCCGCGACGCCGCGCACAAGCGCATGGTCGACATGCTCAACAAGGGCGAGCCGCTGCCGGTCGATCTGAAGGGCCGCTTCATCTACTACGTCGGCCCGGTCGATCCGGTGCGCGATGAGGTGGTCGGCCCGGCCGGTCCGACCACCGCCACCCGCATGGACAAGTTCACCGAGCAGGTGCTGGCGCAGACCGGCCTGCTGGGCATGGTCGGCAAGGCCGAGCGCGGCCCGGCGGCGATCGAGGCGATCCGCAAGCACCAGTCGGCCTACCTGATGGCGGTTGGCGGCGCGGCTTATCTCGTGTCGAAGGCGATCAAGGCGGCGAAGGTCATCGGCTTCGCCGACCTGGGCATGGAAGCCATCTATGAGTTCACCGTGCAGGACATGCCGGTGACGGTAGCCGTCGATTCGCAGGGCACCTCGGTGCACAACACGGGCCCGAAGGAATGGCAGGCGCGGATCGGGAAGATCCCGCTGGTGGTGGCGTAGTTGTCTTTCCCTTCTCCCCCTCGGAAGAAGGGCTCAAATCACAGGGCTCCATCCATGTCGACAACGCTCTACTACTCCCGCAGCACCGCCAGCCTGGTCGTCCACTGGCTGCTCATCGAGCTGGGCATCCCGCATGAGTTGCACGAGCTGGACTTCGACAAGCGTGACCAGAAATCGGACGATTACCTGAAGCTCAATCCCGCCGGCGTGGTTCCCACCTTGGTCATGGACGGGCAGGTGATCACCGAGACGGCCGCCATCCTGATGCACCTGGCGGACACGCACCCGCGCGCGGACCTGGCGCCCGCGGTGGCGAGCATGCAGCGTGCGCAGTACTACCGCTGGATGCTGTTCTGCGCCAACACGCTGATGCCGGCCTACCGCGCCTGGTTCTATTCGGACGAAATCGCCGGTGAGGCCAATGTCGAGGCCACGCGGCAGCATGCCCGGAATAAGCTGGAGAAGGCGTGGGGCCAGGTCGCCGACCATCTTGAGGCGCATGGTCCCTACCTGCTGGGCGCGCAGCGCAGCGCGGCCGATTTCCTGCTGACCATGCTGATGCGCTGGTCGCGCAACATGCCCAGGCCGACCGACACTTGGCCGGCCCTGCAGGCCCATGCACAACGCATGAAGGCACTGCCGAGTTTCAGGGAAGTCTATGCCCGCGAGGGGCTGACCGACTGGACCTGAGCCGAGCTGCTTTCTGTAGGAGCGACGTAAGTCGCGACCGTGGCCCCTGAGTGGCATCGGTCTGGGCTCGAAAATGGACAGTGCCGGATACGCAGCGTATGAGATGACGCTATCAGCTGCCATGGCATGCGGTCGCGACTCACGTCGCTCCTACAACAGGCACCAACGCCCGCTCAGTCCACGTATTCGTCGAACTTCTTCCCGCCCTGGAACGGCATCAGGTGCTGGCGCACGATGCCGCGCGGCACCGTCTCCAGTTTCATCACACCGTATTCCTCGGGCCAGTCTTCCTGCTTGGGCGGCAGCTTGAACGTGCCCATCAGCATGTCCACCAGCGGCAGGTGGATGGCGTAGTTCACGTCCAGGTAGTCCTTGTGCCGCGCATGGTGCCAGTGGTGGTAGCGCGGCAGCACCAGCAGGTATTCCAGCACGCCGAAGCGGAGGCCGAGGTTGGCGTGCGCCAGCACCGCCTGCAGTCCGACCAGGATCACGTAGGCGTTCACCGCAGGCGCCGAGAAGCCCAGCACGAGCAAGGGCAACAGCACGGCGCTGCGGGTCAGCACGATCTCGACGAAATGGATGCGCGACCCCGCCAGCCAGTCCATCTCGCGACTGGAGTGATGAACGGCATGGAAGCGCCAGAGCCACGGAATGTTGTGGTACGCACGGTGCAGCAGCGCCTGCGCCAGGTCGGCCACGAACACCGCGATCAGGAACTGCGCCCAAACGGGCAACGACTGGATCGCGTCCTTCAACGCGGGAAACACCGCCAGGCCGGCGATGGTGGACGTCGACGCCGTCACCAGGATCAGGATGAACTGCACCAGCACGTGGCTCATGAAGAAATACGCCACGTCCGTGCGCCAGCCCGGGCGCAGCGGCGAGATACGGCGCTTGCCCAGGTAATGCTCCAACGGCACGAACACCAGCGCCGAGAAGAACAGCGAGATCACGAACCAGTCCAGCCCCAGCGAGTAGGGCGTCTTGCCGATGGCATCGAACTGCACGTTGGTGCCGCCCAGCAATACCGCCAGCGTCGCGCTGCCCACGCCGACCAGCGCGATGCGCCTGTTGCGGTCGCGCAGGATCGCCAACGTCCCCATGCCGAAGGCGGCGGCCAGCCCCACCAGCAGCAGGTGGCGGGCGAACTGCTCGTTGTAGACCGCGCGGAATTCCCGGCTGGTCAGCAACTCGGGAAAGTGGAAGCACGCCACGGCCATCAGGCTGAGCAGGCCCAGCAGGGCGGCCGAATAGGCGAAGAACGAGCGACGGGGGCGGGCAGCGCGCGGCGGCAGGGTGGTCGGCGTCATGGCGGGACGGGGTTCAGGGGATGACAACAAGGAGCATCACGTCAATCCATCGCCAGACCGGACGGCGCGCGGACACCGCATGCCGTCCGGCCCGGTGGCATGGCCGTCAGTACCAGTCCAGCAGCGAGATGCCCAGGCCGATGTAGGTCGCCTTGTGGTTGTAGTCGATCAGGCTTTCACCGTAGCCATGGAACAGCTGCACGTGCGCACGGAACGCCCGGTTGATGGGGAAGCCGTAGTCCACCTGCAGCGCACCGTGCGACTGGTCGCCGCCGCGCAGCGAATGGCGCCCCAGCACGGTGAGGATGTGGCCGTCGCGCGTATAGGTCAGCATTGCGTCGCCACGCCCCACGTAGTCGAGGATGTCGGCGTTGTTGTCGTCGCTGGCGTCCTCGTCGAAGCGGTGCCACGCGCGCATCACCAGCGCCCAGTTCTCCCGGTCCAGGCCGACGCTGCCGATCAGCCGGTTCCAGCTGCGCGACAGCGGATCGCCGCGGCCGTTGGACTGGTGGTTCAGGCTGATGCCGGTCATGCGGCCCTTCCATCCCCCCAGGCTGTAGCTGTTGCGGAAGACCAGCATCACCTCGGGCTCGTAGTTGGTTTCGCGGAACGGACGCGACTGGTCGCTGTTGTAGACCTGCCAGCGCGAGCTCTGCGTGTAGGCACCCCAGAGGTCGCCGTTGTCGCCGAACAGGTTCTCGGCGAACTTGGTCTTGAAGCTGAGCTGGAACTTGGCCTCGACGTCCTGCAGATCCTGCGCTTCGGTGACCGTGTTGTTGGGATTGGGCGAGGACGGCCGTTCGTTGTTGCTGCTGGTCCAGAAGGCGGGCAGCAGGTACACGGGCTTGTAGCCGCGCATCTGGAACACGCCCAGCTTGGAGTCCTTGGCCAGTTCCCAGCGACTGTCGAGCAGCGAGCCGCGCCCCGCGTTGGCGATGACGGCTTCGTCCGACGGATCGTCGGCACGGAACCACGCCCCCAGCCTGCGCTGGCGATGCTCGCCCAGGGTGTCCTTGCCATCCAGCGTTTCGGCATTCGCGTCGGCCTCCGCCTTGGCCTGCGCGCGCGCCTGTGCTTCGGCCGCTTTCGCCGCGCGCGCCTGCTCGTCCGCTTGGCGGGTGTCGCTCTGCGAACGCCCCAGCGCACTGTCGTAACAGGCAAGGCGGGCGGCATCGGACTCGATGGAGAAGCAGGCCTCCGGTGTCGCGACCGCAGGCGTGGATTCCTGCGCATGGCTGGCGGCAGACAAGGTAACGCCGATTACAAACGGCAACAGGCGGATGCGCTGGGTCATGCAGAAACTACTCGTGGAAGGGGGCAGCGACATTCTGCCGCAGATCATCGGGTACACGCGTTTACCGATTTCCGGGTGCGCATTCAGAAGAACCAGGCGAACACGAACAGACCCACCATGGCGAAGGCCAGGCCCAGTTTCAGCACGATGCCCAGCACGATGCCGAGCCACGTCCCCAGGCCTACTTTGGTGGCCTGGCGCAGTTCGCGGCCGTGCCACAGCTCACCCAGCAGGGCGCCGGCGAACGGCCCCACGAACAGGCCGATGGGCATGAAGAACAGCCCCGCGAACGTGCCCAACACCGCGCCCACCAAGGCTTTCCGGCTGGCGCCGACCCGTTGCGCACCCATGGCGGTGGCGAAGATGTCCACGGCGAACGACAGCGCGGTCAGCAGGCCCAGGACCACCAGCGTGACCCAGCCGATCTGCTGGAAATCACCCGCCCAGGCAGCCAGCAACATGCCGGCGAAGACCAGCGGCAGGCCGGGCAGTGCGGGCAGGATCACCCCCGCGATGCCCACGAGGATCAGCACGACGGCCAAGGCGTAATAGAGAGTGTGGATGTCCAAGCAATTCTCCTAGGCGAATCAAGGGTTTGAGGGGGGTTGACGGGAGGGTTTTGAACGTTTGCATTTTCACAAATGCCGGGTTACTGTGCGGCCGCTGCCGTTGCCAAGGTCACCGTGAATCGTGGCCTGATGGGGTAGATCCATGATCCGCTGCATCCTTGTACCTCGCTTCCTCCTTGCAACCAGCCGCCGGACAGGCGTATCCACCACCCGTTTCAAGGAGCAAGTAGATGTCTGATCGTGAAACCGGAACCGTGAAATGGTTCAACGATGCCAAGGGCTTCGGCTTTATCAGCCGTGAAAATGGCGAAGACGTGTTCGTGCACTTCCGCGCCATCCAGAGCCAGGGCTTCAAGAGCCTGAAGGAAGGCCAGAAGGTCAGCTTCACCGTCGTGCAGGGCCAGAAGGGCCTGCAGGCGGACGCCGTGCAGGCGCTCTGATCGAAGGCTTGCACCACGCCTCGTGGCGTGGAAGCGACATGAAAAAGCCCGGCATCGACCGGGCTTTTTCTTTGCTGTTGGCGTGGCGCGCGGAAGGGCAGCAAGCTCTGCCCTGTGTGTGCGATGCCGCGCCGATGCAATCAGCGCAACACCACGCGCCCGTTCTGCACGCGCACGTAGGTGTTCTCGCGGATACCGCCCAAGTCGTTCTGGTTGATCGATACGCGGCGGCCATCGTCCATGCGCACGGTGATCGTGTAGCTCTCGCCGTTGTTGCGGTTCTGGATGGCATTGCCGGCGGCGGCGCCCGCCACTGCACCGGCGACCGTGGAAACATTCTTGTTGCCTTCGCTGCCACCGGTGCGGTCGGAGATCTGGCGACCCGCCACGGCCCCGACGATGCCGCCCAGCACGGCGCCGGTACGCGACGGCGCGCCGCCGGAGACCACGTCAACGCGTTCGACGATGCCGCAGTCGGCACATGTACGGCTGGAGGAAACGGGCGCGCTATAGCCGCCACCGTAGCCACTTCCATAACCGGGGGAAGTGCTGGCGCAGCCGGCCAGGGCGGCGGTGGCGGTAATGCCAAGGGCAAGCAGTCGAATCTTCATGCGGTGGTCCTCCAGGGTGTCCGGGCGCGGCATTGGGATGCCGCGTGTGATGCCGTTGCATCACGTGCCACCATCCTCCCCGGCACGGTGTGAACGTCGCGGCAATCCGTCGCGACAGCGCGCTGTCGTGTCAGCGGAAATTCAGCCGCGGAAATCCTGATGGCACGCCTTGCAGCTTTCACCCAGTTGCTTTGCAACCGCATCGGCTGCGGCACAGTCGGTCGGCGGCGCACTCAGCGCCGCATCGAGGTGCGCACGGAACTTGCTGGTGTGCGTCTGGAAACGCTGGTCATCGGCCAGTCCCGGGAACGCCATCTCCAGGTCGTTGGCCATGGTGCGCAGGGCACGCACGTGCGGCACGGTGTCGGTGGCGGCACAACGGTTCTGCTTCACCTTGTCGCCGAGTTGGCCGGAATGCCTGGCCATCACCTGCATGACGCTGTCGGGGAACTTGTCCTGCCGCGCCTGGATCGCGCGCAGCGCCATGACCGTGCAGATCGCACCGACCACCAGGCCGACCAGGAACAGGAAGAAATAGCGCGAAGCGTTGGAAGACGTGGCGGGTTGGCTGGCCATGCGGCGGGCTCCTTGAATGATGGCGCGCGGGTGTGGCCTCGATAGTACGACGGGCGTCGCAGTTCCCGCCACGTTTACAATGGCGACATGAAGAAGGAATTGCGGGACCGGTTCGCCGGCATCGATCGCCTGTACGGGCAGGGCGCCGTGGAGCGCTATGCGGGCAGCCGCGTGGCCGTTGTCGGCATGGGCGGCGTGGGGTCATGGGTGGTGGAGGCGCTGGCGCGTTCGGGAGTCGGTCATATCACGTTGATAGACGCCGACGACATCTGTGTTTCCAACACCAACCGGCAGCTGCCGGCGCTGGAAGGACAGTACGGGCGCAACAAGGCCGAGGCCATGGCCGACCGTTGCCGTGCGATCAATCCACTGATCGACGTGGACGTTGTGCCGATGTTCCTGACGGGAAGCAACATGGCCGAGCTGCTCGACCGCGGCTTCGACCTGGTGCTGGATGCCTGCGACAGTTTCCGTGTCAAGGTCGAGATGATCGCCTGGTGCCGTCGACGCAAGCTGCCCATCGTGGTGTCGGGTTCCGCGGGCGGGCGCACGGACCCCACCCAGATCCGCCTGCGCGATCTCTCGCGTACCGAGCACGACGCGCTGCTGGCGCTGGTACGCAAGAAGTTGAGAAGCGAGTTCAACTTCCCGAAGAACCCCGGCCGCTACTTCAGCGTGCAGGCGGTCTACTCGCTGGAGAACGTCAAGTACCCGCAGGCCGACGGCACCGTATGCGGACTGCGTCCCCAACTGGGCGCCGACGCGGCGTTGAAGCTGGATTGCGGCGTCGGGCTCGGCGCGGCCACGCACATCACCGGTGCCTTCGCGTTCGCGATGGTGGGCAAGGCCCTGGAATTGCTGTTGAAGCCGAAGAAGGACGCCGCCTAGGCCACGGCGTGGCGTCAGCAGTCTTTCTGGTCAGGCCGCGGGCAGGCGGAACAGCCGTTCGGCGTTGCGTGTGGTCGCCAGGGCGATGTCTTCGGCGGGAACGCCACGCAGTCCCGCGATGGTCTCGCATACCACCGGCAGGCGAGCAGGTTCGTTGCGTTGTCCGCGGATGCCGCTGTCAGGCTGGTCGGGCGCATCGGTTTCCAGCAGCAGGTAGTCCAGCGGCATCGTCGCCGCCAGTCCGCGCAGGCGATTGGCGCGCTCGTAGGTCACGGGACCACCCAGGCCGATCATGAAGCCAAGCTGCCACAGCTGCCGCGCCTGCTCGCTGCTGCCGGAGAAACTGTGCACGACACCCTGCAGTTTGCCCACGCGCTTGATGGACGCGATGACGGCATCCACCGCACGCCGCGCATGCACGATGACAGGCAGTTCGAATTCGCGCGCCAGCTGCAGTTGTCCATCGAAGTAGCGCTGCTGCTCCGTGGGGTCCAAACCCTCGACGAAATAGTCCAGTCCGCATTCGCCGACCGCCACCGGTCGCTCGCGCTCGATGCATTCGCGCAATGCCGGCAGGTGATCCGGACGGTGCGACGACAGATACATCGGATGCAGGCCGTACGCCGCGAACAGGCCTTCCTCAATAGCGCAGACCTCGCGTAGTGCAGGCCAGCTGGCCGCTTCCACGGCCGGCACGATCTGACGCGTCACGCCGGCGGCGCGCGCGCGCGCGATCACGGCGGCGCGATCATGATCGAGTTCGGGCGCGTCCAGGTGGCAATGGCTGTCGACCAGCATCTCGCTCAGCGTCCCGCACTGTCCGGGCCGATCACGGCGTCATCCGACTTGCGACGTTTCCAGTTCGCCAACAACAGGGTGCCCAGGCCGAACAGGATCTCCTCGACGAAGGGAATGGGATCCGGAAACAGCAAGCTGACCACGAACAGGGCCGCGGTGATCTTGAACAACGTCGGGTAACGCAGCTTTCGCGCCCAGTTGAGGACGGGCAGCAGGATGGGATTGGCCATGGCGGGTGCTCGGAGTTGTTGATGGGCGTCACGCTAGCATGCGCCCGATGCGATGGAAGCGTTCATTTTTCGTTGGTTTTCGTGGGGTCAAACAGGTACTTGGTTCAGGTTGGTAGTGGTGCAATGATGGCCAATGTGAATCGGGATCGGCCCGACTTGGAGGCAACGATGAAGAGCAATACCACTACGATCCTGGTCGCCGTCGGTGCGTTGCTGGTGGGCGGTGTCGCCACGGCCGCATTCCTCAAGGGCGGCGACAAGAGCCCCGATGCCGGCGATGGACTGGTCACGGCAGCGGATGGTTCGCTGGTCGCCGATGATGCGGCGCTGACGGACAACCAGATTCCGGTCGGCACCCTGCAGTACGCGCAGGTGGTGAAGGCAGACCCCATCACCAGTTCGGAAAAGCTGTACGCCACCGTCATCGGTACGGAGCCGGTGCGCGAATCCACCACCACCACCACGCCGCGTGAAGTCTGCGAAGACGTCGTGGTGCAGGAACGTGCCCCGGAGCGCGACGGCAACGTCGGCGGCACGGTGGTCGGCGCCGTGGTCGGCGGCCTGCTGGGCAACCAGGTGGGCGGCGGCAGTGGCAAGAAGGCGGCCACCGTTGCGGGCGCTGTGGCCGGTGGTGCCATCGGCAACCAGGTGGACAAGCGTCACGTGGGCGGCCAGGTCGTCACGCGCACCGAGCGCCAGTGCCGTACCGAAAATGCGCGTTCCGAGTCCTCGCGCGTGACCGGTTACAACGTGACCTACCGCAACCCGGACGGCACCACCGGCACCATGCGCATGGACAGCAAGCCCGGCACGCGCATCGCCATGGGCACCACCGACAAGGTCATCGGCTACGACGTCACCTACCGTTTCGATGGCCAGGAAAAGACGATCCGCATGGACGACAAGCCGGGCGATCGCCTGCCGGTGATCGACGGCCAGGTGGTCACCCAGACGGCAAGCGTGGACAGCCCCGACCAGGGCTGACCTTTCTCAGTACTGACCCGCACGGGGCCGGCGCAAGCCGGCCCTTTGCTTTTGTCGGCCGGTGTCAGGGGTTACGGCTGCGGAGCCCGGCCGAATACAATCGGGCTCAACCGCAGACCGATGACCCTCAATGGCCCTGAATCCGTACGACCTGTTCGATGTCCGTTCCCTGCTGACCGAAGAAGAGCGCGCCGTGCAGGATGCGGTGGCCCGTTTCACCGACGAGCGCGTGCGCCCGATCATCGGCGACGCCTTCGATCAGGCACGCTTCCCGAAGGAGCTGGTGCCTGAGATCGCCGGGCTGGGCCTGCTGGGTTCCTCGCTGCCCGAGAAGTACGGGTGTGCCGGCCTCAATGCGGTCAGCTACGGCCTGATCTGCCAGGAGCTGGAGCGCGGCGACAGCGGCATCCGCAGTTTCGTCAGCGTGCAGTCCTCGCTGTGCATGTATCCCATCTACGCCTACGGCAGCGAAGAGCAGCGCCAGCGCTGGCTGCCCGACATGGCGGCAGGCAAGGTCATCGGCTGCTTTGGTCTGACCGAGCCGCACGGGGGTTCCGACCCGGCCAACATGAAGACCACGGCGCGCCGCGATGGCGACGACTGGGTGATCAATGGTTCCAAGATGTGGATCACCAACGGCAACCTGGCCGACATCGCCATCGTGTGGGCGCAGACCGACGAGGGCATCCAGGGCTTCCTGATCGAGAAGGGCACGGCCGGTTTCACGGCGCAGGAGATCAAGCACAAGATGAGCTTGCGCGCCTCGGTGACCAGCACGCTGTTCTTCGACAACGTTCGCCTGCCCGACAGCAGCCGCCTGCCCAACGTGAAGGGCCTCAAGGGTCCGCTGGGCTGCCTGACCCAGGCCCGCTACGGCATCACCTGGGGACCGATCGGCGCTGCCATCGCCTGCCTGGACGAAGTGCTGGGCTACACGAAGGAACGCATCCTGTTCGACCGCCCCGTCGCGGCCACGCAGAGTGCGCAGATCAAGATGGCCGAGATGGCCCGCCGCATCACGCTGGCGCAGCTGCTGTCGCTGCAGCTGGGTCGCCTGAAGGATGCCGGCACCATGCAGCCGTCGCAGGTGTCGCTGGCGAAGTGGAACAACTGCCGCATGGCCATCGACATCGCGCGCGAATGCCGTGACCTGCTGGGCGGCGCCGGCATCACCACCGAACATGCCGCGATCCGCCATGCGCTCAACCTGGAATCGGTGATCACCTATGAAGGCACGGAGACCGTGCACCAGCTGGTGATCGGCCGGGAACTGACGGGTATCAACGCGTTCTGATGCCGCGGGCATCATCCCCGCACCGGACCGGATGCTTCAGGGAAGCAGGGGAGGGAACGCGCGTGCTGCTTCGTCTTCCTGTCCATCCGGTCTTGTGGAGCGCCAGGACACACCAGCGATGAGCTTTTCCGAACTCCAGCTTGAAACGCCGCGGCTGCTCCTGCGGGTGCCCACCCGCGCCGACTACGAGCCATGGGCGGCGTTCGTCGCCGACGAAGAAGCAATGCGTTACATCGGCGGCACGCAGGCGCGGTCACCCGCCTGGCGCAGTCTCGCGGCGATGGTGGGCAGCTGGCACCTGCAGGGTTTCGCCATGTTTTCGGTCATCGAGAAAGCAACCGGCCGCTGGGTGGGGCGTGTTGGTCCCTGGCAGCCGGAAGGCTGGCCGGGCACCGAGGTGGGCTGGAGCATCGCGCGCGAGGCCTGGGGGCGGGGTTATGCACCGGAGGCGGCAACGGCCAGCATCGACTGGGCGTTCGAGCAACTGGGCTGGGATGAGGTTATCCACACCATCGATCCGGCCAACGCCAACTCCAGGGCGGTCGCTAGCAAGCTGGGTTCGGCGTTCCTGCGCATGGATGAGCTGCCCGAGCCGCACCATGGCAAACCCGTGGAAGTCTGGGGCCAGACACGGGCGCAATGGCGCTCACGCAGGGCCACCGCACCATGACCGCCGACCGGCGCCTGCGCGACAGCTTGCTGGCCGCCCGGCCGGTCATCGCGGCGACCTTCCTCGACCCCTGGTGGATCATCGGCAGCGCTGCGATGGCGCTGTCCGGCGTGCCGGGTGTGGTGCCGCAGGACATCGATGTGCTGTGCAGCCGCCGCGATGCCGAAGCCCTGAAGGCACGCTGGAAGCCGCACGTCGACGACGCGTTCTCGCCGCAGGACGAAGGGCGCTTCCGTTCCCTTTTCGCACGCTTCACCCAGCTGCCCATGCCGCTGGAGGCGATGGGAGGGCTGCAGGTCATGTCGGCCAGCGGTTGGCAGGCCGTCGAAGTGGCGACAACCGCAAGTGCGGACATCGACGGCATGGCGATTCCGCTTCCGTCACTCGACGAACAGCGGCGCATCCTGCATCTGTTCGGACGCGACAAGGACCTGGCCAAGGCCGCCCTGCTGATCGATTTCATGAAGAGCCCGCGCCATGTCGCCTGAACCCGTCACCGTCCACGGCATGTCCACCTCAGGCAACTGCCACAAGGTGCGCATGCTGCTGGAGCAACTCGGGCGGCCCTACGAGTGGGTGGAGGTGGACAGTGCCAATGGCGGCACGCGCACGCCCGCGTACCTGGCGAAGAATCCCAATGGCAAGGTGCCCATGCTGGAGCGTGCCGACGGCAGCGTGCTGGTGGAATCCAACGCCATCCTCTGCTGGCTGGCCGAGGGCACTGCCTTCCTGCCGACCGATGCGTGGGAACGCGCGCAAGCACTGAGTTGGCTGTTTTTCGAACAGTACAGCCATGAGCCCTACATCGCCGTCGCCCGTTTCATCCGTGGCTGGACGCCCATCGATTCGCCGCGTCGCGCCGACCTGCCGCGCTTGATGGAACGTGGTGACCAGGCGTTGTCGGTGATGGAGAAGCACCTGCAGGTGGCAGCGTGGTTCAGCGGCCGCCACTACGGCGTGGCCGACATCGCGCTGTTCGCTTACACGCATTGTGCCGCCGACGGTGGCTTCGAGCTGGCACGGTTTCCCCACATCACCGACTGGCTGGCGCGCGTGCGCGCCACGCGCGGTTTCCTTCCCATGCCGGCCGTCAGCGACGAAGTCGCCCTGCGGCTCGCCTCTTCCCGAGTTGGCCAAGACCGCCCATGACGTCCACTGCCATTCCGGCCCGCATGAAGGGCCTCAACCGCGCCGAGATCTGCGACCAGAATTTCATCGAGTTCGTGAAGGAGTGGAGCGGCCGTGCAGGCATGCGGCCAGCCGGCGGCGATGCGATCCTGGCAGGCAGTGCGCTGGACGCACGCGGCTTCACCGAGCTGCTGGAATCGCAACTGATCTCGCGCCACTTGGACCTGATGGCGCGCGTGTTGCGCGTGCAGAACAAGGTCTTCTACACCATCGGCAGCTCCGGCCACGAAGGCAACGCGATGGTTGCGCGGCTGACGCGGCATACCGATCCGGCGTTCCTGCATTACCGCAGCGGGGGCTTCATGGCCGAACGCTTCCGCAAGCTGCCGGGCATGGACCCGGTGATGGACTCCGCACTGTCGTTCGCCGCCAGCGCCGAGGATCCCGCGTCCGGTGGCCGCCACAAGGTATGGGGCAGCAAGCCGCTGTGGGTGTTGCCGCAGACCTCCACGATCGCCTCCCACCTGCCCAAGGCGCTGGGCACGGCCATCGCCATCGAGCAGGCGCAGCGGATCGGCCATGCGCTGCCGGTGCCCGACGACAGCATCACGATCTGCTCCTTCGGCGATGCCTCCAGCAACCACGCCACGGCGCAGACGGCGTTCAATGCCGCGGCATGGACGGCATACCAGAAGCTGCCGGCCCCGGTGCTGTTCGTCTGCGAGGACAATGGCATCGGCATTTCGGTGAAAACGCCGGAAGGCTGGATCGGCCGAAATTTCCGCGACCGCAAGGACCTGGACTACTTCCACGCCGACGGCCTGGACCTGGCCATCGGCTATGGCCAGGTACAGGCAGCCGTGGAGCATTGCCGCCGCACCCGCCGTCCGACGTTCCTGCACCTGCGCACCACCCGCATCATGGGCCACGCAGGCACCGACTTCGAAGTCGAATGGCGCCCCATCGAGGAACTGTGCGCGGTGGAAGCAACCGATCCCCTGCTGCGCTCGGCGGCCATCGCGCTGGAATCCGGCCTGATGTCCCGCGACGACCTGCTGGCCCTGTATGAAACCACGCGCAAGCGCTGCTTTGCTGCAGCGGAAGACGCCGACGGGCGGCCGCGCATCGCCACGCTGGAACACGTGATGGCGCCGCTGGCGCCGCATACGCCGGCTGCCGTGGCGAAGGAAGCCGCGCGGCCCGCCCCGCGTGCCGCGCGCGTCGCCGCATTCGGCAGCGAGGACAAGCTGCCGGAAAACCAGCCGCCGCGCCACCTCGCCATCCAGATCAACAACGCCCTGCACGACCTGTTCTGCAAGTATCCCGAAGCGCTGCTGTTCGGCGAGGACGTGGCGCAGAAGGGCGGCGTGTACACGGTGACCAAGGGCCTGCAGAAGGCGTTCAAGGGCAGTCGCGTGTTCAACACGCTGCTCGACGAAACGATGATCCTGGGGCTGGCGCAGGGCTATGCCAACATGGGCATGCTGCCGCTGCCGGAGATCCAGTACCTGGCGTACTTCCACAACGCCTGCGACCAGATCCGCGGCGAGGCGGCGAGCCTGCAGTTCTTCAGCAACAACCAGTACCGCAATCCGATGGTGGTGCGCATTGCCGGGCTTGGCTATCAGCGCGGTTTCGGCGGGCACTTCCACAACGACAACTCGATCACCGCGTTGCGCGACATCCCCGGCCTGGTGGTTGGCTGTCCGTCGCGCGGCGATGACGCGGCCACGATGCTGCGCACCCTCACCGCATTGGCGAAAGTGGACGGACGTGTGGCGGTGTTCCTGGAACCCATCGCGCTGTACATGACCAAGGACCTGCACGAAGCCGGCGACGGGCAGTGGCTGTTCCCGTATCCGCCCCAGGACGAGTCGATGCCGCTGGGCGAAGGCCGTGTGTACGGTGAGCATTCGGACGACCTGGTCATCTTCACCTACGGCAACGGCGTGCCGATGAGCCTGCGCGCTGCCCGCAGCATCGAGAAGAAGCACGGATGGAAGGTCCGCGTGGTCGACCTGCGCTGGCTGGTGCCGCTCAACGAGCGCTACATCGCCGAACAGGCCAGGTCCGCCAAGCGCATCCTGATCGTCGACGAGGGACGTCACTCTGCCGGCGTGGGCGAGGGCATCATCACCGCCATCGCGGAAGCGGGATACCGTGCGCGACCGTTCCAGCGCGTGGTGGGGGCGGATACGTACACGCCGTTGGCGGGTGCGGCCTTGCTGGTGCTGCCCGGCGACGACGACATCGTGGCCGCGGCGGCGCGGTTGGCGTGACGGAGGTCGCGGCGCAGCCCGCCCTACAATGGGCCTCCAACCCATCGGGAAACAAGCGCATGTCCACCCCACGCATCGGCATCATCATCGGCAGCCTGCGGGCCGGCTCATTCAACCGGCAACTGGCGCATGCGGTGGAGGAACTGGCCGGCGACCGTTTCCAGTTCGATGTCATCGGCATCGGCGACCTGCCGCTGTACAACCAGGACGATGACGCTTCGTTCCCCGCCGCATGCGTACGCTTCAAGCAGCAGATCGACGCATGCGATGCGCTGCTGTTCGTCACCCCGGAGTACAACCGCTCCATTCCGGGCGTGCTGAAGAACGCCATCGACATCGGTACGCGCCCGGCGGGCAGCAATTCCTTCGCCGGCAAGCGCGCGGCCGTCATCGGCACGTCGCCTGGTGCGCATGGCACGGTGTCGTCCCAGCAGCACCTGCGCAACGTGCTGGCGGCCGTGGACCTGGAAGTGCTGGCGCAGCCGGAGATCGCGGTGCAGTTCCGCGAAGGCCTGTTTGACGCTGCCGGCCGGATCGTGGACGAACGCCTGCACAAGCGGCTGGAACTGTTCCTGCAGCGCTTCGCGGCTTGGCTGGACTAGGCCCGCACGTTGCCGTCAGCGGGCAAGGCCGCCCAGGAGTGCCTGTTCGGTGACGGCCTGGCCACCCACGGACAGGGAAGCGGCATCACGCTCCAGCGGCAACACCGCCAATGCGACCGGGCTTGGAGCGGGCAGGGCACACACCAGTTCCCCGATGTCGCGCGCACCGTCGCTGACCATGGCGCCGGCTTCCAGTGCGACCGGGCATTCCAGCAGGGCCAGGCCGCGCTTGGCCTTGCCCAGGAAATGGGTGCGCGCGACGATTTCCTGCCCGGGATAGCAGCCTTTCTTCACGCTGAAGGCCGGCAGGCGTTCCAGCGACAGCTGTTGCGGCGTCCATTGCTCGCGCTGTGCCTCGGGCAGACGCGGCACGCCATGGCGCAGATCGTAGTGCTGCCATGCCAGTGTCATCGCCTCATCGACTGCGATGCCGGGCGCGCCCGTTAAAAGGAGCGTGCGCGGTCCCTGCTCGCCGCTCACGTCCAGTTCGACGACTTCGTCCACATGGCCGATCCGTGCGCCTTCGGCGTGCATGGGCGGGGCGAACCGGCCGACCACCTGCATGCCGTCCGCCACGGTGACCTTCAACTTTCGTCGAAAGACGAAGCGCTGCAGCGCCGTGGCGAAGGCCGCCGCCGGGTAATCCGGGAGGACCAGCGCCACCCGTTCCTCCGCCACGCGGGCCAGCAGGAACAGCGCAATCACGCGCCCTTTGGGCGTCAGCCACGCATTCCACTGCCACTGGCCGACCGGCAGGGCGACCACGTCATTGGCGAACTGCGCATGGGCGAAAGCCACGGCCTCAGGGCCTTCCAGGTCGATGACGGCATGGTCGGCAAGGGCGAACGCGGGCGCGCTGGTACGGGAAAGGTTGTCAGCCAAGGGGGCGAGGATTAAAATTTTGTGCGTTGCGAGACCGCCATGATAGGTCAAACACCACCGATTCCCGACACCGATCCCGGAACACTGCCATCCGCAGGCGACCCCGTGCCGACACCGCACGAGGACGCCGGCACGGCCGTGCAGAAGGAGATCGGTGGGCGCGGCGGCCTGGAGCCGACACGTTATGGGGATTGGGAAAAAAACGGGCGCTGCATCGATTTCTGATCAGCGTTGAGCCAACGCGGTGCACCCACCGCCCAGCCGAGACAACGAGCGCAGCGAATGGCGACCCCACAACGTCCGCTTTCCCCGCACCTGCAGGTTTACCGCTGGCAGATCCAGATGGTGACCTCCATCCTGCATCGCGCCACCGGCATCTTCCTCGCCGTGGGTTCCCTGATCATCGCCGCCGGCCTGCTGTCGCTGGCCAACGGCCCGGAAGCCTGGAACTGCTTCAGCAGCCACGCAGGCGCGTGGTACGGGCGCGTGTTCCTGCTGGGGTGGACGTGGGCATTCGCCTACCATCTGCTCAACGGCATCCGCCACATGGTGCAGGACGCCGGCTATGGCTTCAGCATTCCCGCCTTCGTGCGCAGCAGCTGGGCATCGGTCATCGGCAGCCTGCTGCTGACGGTGCTGGTGTGGGCCGTGGTCTACTCGCGTGGAGGCCTGGCATGAGCATCCAGAACGACAAGTTCCGTACCCCCATCAAGAATGCCCGTGGCCTGGGCTCGGCCAAGGACGGGGTGGGGCATTTCATCACCCAGCGTGCGACCGCCGTGGCGCTGGTCGCCCTGGGCCTGTGGTTCCTGTGTTTCCTCGTCGGCCTGGCCGGTGCGGACTACGTGACCGCGACGGCCGCAGTCGCCCGGCCGTGGAATGCCGTGCTGCTGGTCGCCTTCCTGGTGGCCATGTTCTGGCACGCCCAGGTCGGCGTGCAGGTGGTGATCGAAGACTACGTGCACAGCCATGGACTTGCGCTGGCCGCGCAGCTGGCCGTTCGCTTCGTCTGCATCCTGGGTGCGCTTGCCAGCGTATTCGCCGTGGCCCGCATCGCACTGGGTGGCATCTGACCGGGGGTCGGGTGCACTAAAAGGAAACTGGATACATGTCCGCTTACAAGATCACCGAACACAAGTACGACATGGTCGTGGTGGGCGCCGGCGGCGCCGGCCTGCGCGCGACCTTCGGCCTTGCCGCCAAGGGCCTGCAGACGGTCTGCCTGACCAAGGTGTTCCCGACGCGCTCGCACACCGTGGCGGCGCAGGGCGGCATTTCCGCCGCGCTGGGCAACATGGGCGAGGACGACTGGCGCTACCACTTCTACGACACCATCAAGGGCTCGGACTGGCTGGGCGACCAGGACGCCATCGAGTACATGTGCCGCGAGGCCATCCCGGCCATCATCGAGCTGGAGCACTACGGCGTGCCGTTCTCCCGCACCGAAGACGGCAAGATCTACCAGCGTCCGTTCGGCGGCATGACCACCAAGTTCGGCGAAGGCCCGCCGGCGCAGCGCACCTGCGCGGCCGCGGACCGCACCGGCCACGCCATGCTGCACACGCTGTACCAGCAGTCGTTGGCGCACGATGCGCGCTTCATGGTCGAGTACTTCGCGCTTGACCTGATCTTCGACGAAGAGGGCGCCTGCCGCGGCGTGCTCGCCCTCGACATGGCGACCGGCACGCTGCACCTGTTCCGCGCGCACGGCGTGGTGCTGGCGACCGGCGGCTACGGCCGTGCCTACTTCTCCGCCACCTCCGCGCACACGTGCACGGGCGATGGCGGCGGCATGGTGATGCGTGCCGGCCTGCCGATGCAGGACATGGAGTTCGTGCAGTTCCATCCCACCGGCATCTACGGTGCGGGCTGCCTGATCACCGAGGGCGTCCGCGGCGAAGGCGGCATCCTGCGCAACAGCAGCGGCGAGCGCTTCATGGAGCGCTATGCACCGCACTACAAGGACCTCGCCTCGCGCGACGTCGTCAGCCGCTCGATGACCATCGAGATCCGCGAAGGCCGCGGCGTCGGCGAGCACAAGGACCACATCCTGCTCGACCTGACCCACCTGGGGCCGGAAGTGATCAACGAGAAGCTGCCCGGCATCGCCGAAAGCGCCCACATCTTCGCCGGCGTGGACGTCACCAAGCAGCCGATCCCGGTCATCCCGACCGTGCACTACAACATGGGTGGCATCCCGACCAACTACCACGGCGAAGTGGTGCGCAAGGTCGGCGACAACCCCGACGCCGTCGTGCCGGGCCTGTACGCCATCGGCGAGGCCGCCTGCGTCTCCGTGCATGGCGCCAACCGCCTGGGTTCGAACTCGCTGCTGGACCTGGTGGTGTTCGGCCGTGCGGTGGCCAACCGTTGCGCCGAGACCATCAAGACCGGCGCGCCGCACAAGACGCTGGCCGGCGACGCCTGCGACAAGGCGCTGTCCAACCTGGACAAGCTGCGCAACGCCAACGGCGACACGCCCACCGCCGTCATCCGCGACAAGATGCAGCGCACGATGCAGAACGATGCCGCGGTCTTCCGCACCAGCAAGACGCTGAAGGAGGGCTGCGACAAGATGGCCGAGATCTACGACTCCTTCCAGGACGTCAAGGTCAGCGACCGCTCGCTGGTCTGGAATTCGGACCTGATCGAGACCTACGAACTGCACAACCTGCTGCTCAACGCGGTGGCCACCATCAACTCGGCCGAGCAGCGCCACGAGAGCCGCGGCGCGCATGCGCACGAGGACTTCCCGGACCGCGACGACGTCAACTGGCACAAGCACACGCTGGTCAACGTCGACGACAACGGCAAATGCAACTTCGATTCCCGCCCCGTGCACATGTACACGCTCAGCAAGGACGTGGATGTGGTGCCGCCCAAGCCGCGCGTCTACTGAGCCGGGAGACCTGACTAATGGCCGAATTCACGCTCCCGAAGAACTCCAAGATCCAGAAGGGCAAGCACTTCCCCGCCAAGGGAGCCAAGCAGCCGCGCACCTTCAAGGTCTACCGCTGGAACCCCGACGACGGGCAGAACCCGCGCGTGGACACCTACGAGGTGGACCTGGCCGCGTGCGGGCCGATGGTCCTGGACGTGCTGATCAAGATCAAGAACGAGATCGATCCCACGCTGACGTTCCGTCGCTCGTGCCGCGAAGGCATCTGCGGTTCGTGCGCGATGAACATCGATGGCACCAACACGCTGGCCTGCACCAAGGCGATCGGCGACTGCGGCAAGGCCGAAGTGCCGATCTATCCGCTGCCGCACATGAATGTGGTCAAGGACCTGGTGCCGGACCTCACCCACTTCTACGCCCAGTACGCGTCGATCAAGCCCTGGATCCGCACGCAGACGCCGGCGCCGCCGGATCGCGAGCGCCTGCAGTCGCCGGACGACCGCAAGAAGCTGGACGGCCTGTACGAGTGCATCCTGTGCGCCTGCTGTTCGACCAGCTGCCCCAGCTACTGGTGGAATGGCGAACGCTACCTGGGCCCGGCCATCCTGCTGCAGGCCTACCGCTGGATCGTCGACTCGCGCGACGAGGACACCGGTGCCCGCCTGGACGATCTGGAAGATCCGTTCAAGCTGTACCGCTGCCACACCATCATGAACTGCGCGCGCACTTGCCCGAAGGGCCTGAACCCGGCGCTGGCCATCGCCGAGATCAAGAAGCTGATGCTCGCGCGCCGCGCGTGATGGCATGAGCGGCGCATCCGCCACGGCGATGCTCTGGCCCGCGGTGGCGATGGCGGCACTGACGTTGCTCGTCTGGTGTCGCCTCTACCACCTGCGGCTGGGCGAGATGGCGCGCAAGCGCATCCATGCGCAGGCACTGGCCAGTTCCGCCCAATCCGTGGCGCTGCTGCAGGACACCCGCGCCTCGGACAACTTCCGCAACCTGTTCGAACTGCCGGTGTTGTTCTATGCCGGCGTGCTGGTGGCGGCGCAGCTCGGCATCGCCGACGCGGTCACGGTGGGGCTGGCATGGGCCTTCGTCCTGCTGCGCGCCGTGCACAGCGCCGTCCAATGCAGCTTCAACCACGTCATGACGCGATTCGTCGCCTACCTGCTGGCGACGCTGGTGCTGGCCGCGCTGTGGGCGCGCATCGCCTGGCTGATGGCGGTATCCGGGTGATCGAGCCGACGGCGGACGAGATCGAACTCAAGCGCATCCGCTGGCGCTGCCGGCGAGGCATGCGCGAACTCGACCAGCTGTTCGACCGTTACCTGGCGCAATGCTGGGCGACGGAATCCGAACCCGCGCGCGGGGTTTTCCTACGGCTGCTCGATTGCGAGGACGATAAGCTCTGGCGCTGGTCCATGGGCTATGAGCAGTGTCCCGATGCCGAACTCGCCGCACTGGTCGAAAGGATCCGTCAGCTGCCGGCTTGAATGGCGGCCATCGCGCCTGCTGCGGGCGTCGCTGGTCCTGCTGGGAGGATTGGGGGCGTTCTGCGTGCTCGTTTCGGAAATGCCGCGGATGGCCGCCTGGCCCCTGGCGGTGCTGGCGTTCCTTTACGGCGTGCATCTGGCCCGGCACGAAGGCGCCAGGCCGGCGCGTGCGGTGTGGTTCCCGGGCGATGGTCGTGCGCCGACCGTGGACGGTCAGCCCGTTGACGCCGTGCAGGTGACCTGGCGCGGGCCCTTGGCTTTCATGCGCTGGCGGGACAGGGCAGGGCGCTGGCAGCGCCTGGCCTGGTGGCCGGACACGCTGCCCGCGCCTATGCGGCGTGAACTGCGGCTGGCCGCAAGCAGCACGGATGCTGTCCGCCGTCGAGCGGGAGTGGCACCATAAGGGCATGTTCAAACCCATCCCTGTCGCCATCGGCCTGCGCTATCTCCGCGCCAAGCGCCGCAACGGTTTCATCTCCTTCATCTCGCTGGCATCGATCCTGGGCATCGCCCTGGGGGTGACGGTGCTGATCACCACGTTGTCGGTGATGAGCGGCTTCCAGCGCGAGATCCGCGACCGCCTGCTGCAGGCCACCGCGCACGCGACCGTCAATGGCGCGGGCGAAGCCATGCAGGACTGGCCTCACGCGGTGAAGATCGCGCTGACCGACCCGCGCGTGTCCGGCGCGGCGCCTTACGTCGACGTGCAGGCCATGGTCACCGGCAATGCCGACCCGCAGGGCGCACTGGTGCGCGGCGTGCTGCCCGGCGAAGAGCCCAAAGTCTCGGTGCTGGGCGAGAAGATGAAATCCGGGCGGCTGGATGCGTTGAAGCCGGGGGAGTTCAAGATCCTGCTGGGCCAGGAGCTGGCCGCGTGGCTGCGCGTGCAGGTGGGCGACAGCGTGGTGGTCACCGCAGGCGACTTCCAGGGCACGCCGATGGGCGCCATGCCGAAGATCAAGCGGTTCACGGTGGCGGGCATCTTCGCGGTGGGCCACAACGACGTGGACCGAACGCTGGCCATCGTCCACATGGAGGACCTGCAACGCGTCCTGCGCATGGGCGAGGGCGTCACCGGTGTGCGCCTGAAACTGCATGACATGGACCAGGCCTGGAATGTCGCGCGCGACCTGGCCCAGCAACTGCATGGCCCGTATCTCATCAGTGATTGGACCCGCGAGAACGCCAACCTCTACCACTCGCTGAAGATGGAAAAGACCGTGATGGGCATCCTGTTGTCGCTGATCATCGCGATGGGTGCGTTCAACCTGGTGTCGTCGCAGGTGATGCTGGTCACCGACAAGCAGGCCGACATTGCCATCCTGCGCACGCTGGGGCTTACCCCGCGCGGCGTGATGCAGGTGTTCATGGTGCAGGGCTCGCTGATCGGAATTTTCGGGACGGTCCTCGGCGTGGTGGGGGGCATCGCGTTGACGCTCAACCTGGAAAGCATCCTCGGTCTCATCGAGTCCACGTTCAACGTCACGCTGCTGCCATCCGACGTCTACTACATCACCGGCCTGCCCTACGACCTGCAGGGCAGCGACGTGGTGATCATCGCCGCGGTGGCGCTGGTGATGAGCTTCCTGGCCACCCTGTACCCGGCCTGGCGCGCCGCCCGCACGCAACCGGCGGAGGCCCTGCGTTATGAGTAAGAACGTCAATCCCATGACCAGCGCCATGCAGACCGCCGTCATCCACGCCGAGGCATTGGGCAAGACCTATGCCGAAGGCAAGCTGCGCACGCCGGTGTTCGATGGGTTGGAGCTCAACGTGCAGCCGGGCGAGACCGTCGCCATCGTCGGTGCGTCGGGTGCCGGCAAGAGCACGCTGCTGCATCTGCTGGGGGGTCTGGACGCGCCTACCGCGGGCGAGGTGTACGTGGCCGGGCAGAAGATGTCGACGCTGTCCGATTCGGCGCGTGGGCAGCTGCGCAACCGATCGCTGGGCTTCGTGTACCAGTTCCATCACCTGCTGCCGGAGTTCACCGCGCTCGAGAACGTCATGATGCCGGTGATGCTGGGCGGCGCCGACGCCCACACCGCGTCGGGCAAGGCCAGGACGCTGCTGGAATCCGTTGGCCTGGGGCATCGTATCGGACACAAGCCCGGTGAACTGTCGGGTGGCGAACGCCAGCGCGCCGCTGTCGCGCGCGCACTGGTGAACCAGCCTGCTTGCGTACTGGGCGACGAGCCCACGGGCAATCTGGACGAGAAGACCGCCGCGACCGTCTTCGAACTGATGCTCGACCTCAATCGCGCACAGAAGACCAGTCTCGTGCTGGTGACCCATGACCGCCGTCTGGCCCGCCGCCTGGATCGCGTGCTGGAGCTGCATGAAGGCAAGCTGCGCGAACTGGCGCCCGAGGCGGTCTGACCCGCGAGCACGTGTTGCGTGGATGCTTTGATTTGGGCGAGCCTCACCGAGGTTGGCGCCTGAGTTGAGCGGCGCTGCAGGATGATGGGTTCGGATTGAGTGAATTGCGGACCGGCACGTGCTTGTCAGCCCTAAGGCCGGCCTCCGGCCAGCTACTCCAACTCCGACCCATACACATGCGCCTCATATACGGTGTCGCCGGCAACGCGGAGCACGCCCGCCTGTTGAAAGAATCCCGTAGCGCTCCGCCAGTAGCTCAACCCGAAGCCGAGCGGACGGATTCTCTAGTGTCTCCACGGCGTGTCGCCTGGTGCCTGAATTGGGGCCGAGCCGCGAAGCGGATTCGGCATGAGTGAATTGTCAGGCCGAATCCGTACCAGAAAGAAGCGCCGGATGCAGGCAAGCCACTGGGGTCGGGTGAGCAGGGTCTGACCGACCACACGCATGCTTGAAAACCCATCGGAAGAGCCGCTATGAAGGCGAGCGATCGCCCTGGCGCCGCAGGTCAGCGATGCCACCTTGAATGGCCAATCGCACTTTGCTCGAACGAGCCATTCTTGCAAACCGGACAAGGAGGACTAGGCGTTGACGAGCACACTGAAGCCGCCGTAGATCATGCGCCGCGCATCGAAGGGAGGTCTCTCGTCACCTCGGTCCATTCGTGGATCTGCCATGACCTTCTTGTTCCCCTCGTCCCGGGCTGCCTTGGAGGGCCAAGAGATCCAAGCGAAGACCACAACCTCACCGGGTTCGCGCTTGACGGCGGTGTGGAAGGAGTTCACTTCGCCTTCGGGTACATCATCCCCCCAGCACTCGATGACACTGAGAGCGCCATGCTCTCTGTAGATCGAAGCGGCCTCAACGGCAAGTTTCCGATAGGCGTCCAGGTTGGAGGCCGGTACTGCGGCGACGAATCCGTCAACGTACATAGGCTTCTCGTTGGTTGATGGTCTGGTCGGCGTGTGGCCTGATGCCGGAGTTAAGCCGGGGTGTGAAGCGTAATGAATTGCTAGCCCGCGTGCAGCTTGAAGTTATACGGCGCGCAGTTTGAGATCGCATCACTTACCGCAGCGCGGACGCTTGGGTTGCTGATTGAGATGCGGACGGGAATGCCCAGGAGTTTCGCGCGAAGCTGCGCCAAGAAGCTAGGCGAGGCCTTGAAGCTCACGTAGCTCAAGAATGGACCCCACAGTTCACTGGCCAATTTTGGATCCTCCGAAGAAGCGAGGACAAGATCGGTGACCACCGATCCGGCAGGAAGTGGCGCCGAAGAGTGCCATTGGCTGGGGTTGCCAATGGCAAGAATCAGTTTGCCCGCGCCATCCGGCCGCCAAGCAATGAAATTGTCCAATGCCTCGGTATGGCTACCGGAGGAGTGGGTGGAGGATTCTTGGCTAATGATGATCATGGGCAACCGGGCTAACGCCTGAACTAAGCCAACCCGCAAAGCGGGTTCGGCTTGAATGAATTGTTAGCCCGCAGGCGCATGCTCGCAACCCTTGCGGACGGTGATGGCGTAATCCCGCTGCGGAATACCCACGACAACGAACTCGAGAAGCACGGGCCCCGTCCATGCAAGGGCAGGTTGGCCGTTGGGAAGTGCCACAGGCTCGGTGTTGTAGCAGAGAGCGAGAGCGGAGGGCGTGGCAAGAACTGCCGGGGCACGATCACTGACGATCATCGTGGCGGTCTCATTGGCCACGTAACGTACATGGAGAGCATTGCCAGTCCAACGGGCAACCGGCTGACCGATACTCTCCGGATAGTCGTCCCATGGCCTGGGTTCGCGTTCTACATGCAGCTGAACATCAGCCGCTGCACACGTGCCGGAGCTCAACGTCAAAGCTAAAAGAATCAAGAGAGTTCTCATGCGGGCTGACACCTGGATTAAGCCGATCCGCGAAGCGGGTTGGGCTTGAATGAATTGTTAGGCCCCGGCCTGCGACTGCCAGAACCCGAGCCACTCCTGCGGCTCAGGATACTTTGCCCGAACAGACAAGCGAATCGGGCGCGGCTGGCGGGACCACCATCTATCGAAGCTCTCCCTGTATGCCTCGCCCATGCCCATGCGCCAACCAGAAGACCTACGAGGAAGATTGGGGAATTTGATCCACGGTGGACACATGACGCCATCAGCGTCGAAGTCCGGGACTGGCGGATCTGGCCAAGGGCCTACTTTGATGCTCTTGTCATGGCTCATACGGGGCCTAACACCGGAATTAAGCCGACCCGCGAAGCGGGTTCGGCTTGAATGAATTGTTAGGGCCCGTGTCTATCACTTGGGCCGGCCCTCACGCCCTTTGCGAGCCCCCAGCCTACCCAGCAGGAGACAGCTGCGGGGATTACAACAAACACAACAATCAGAACCAACGGAGGTGCGTCAGGAGGTAGAAGCCAGAGAGCAATACCGCGGCCGCCCTGATACTTGACGTACTGGCGCCACGACCACATGCCCGCGCACAGTGCCACGACTGCCGAGAAGCCTAGCTTTAACCAGATGTCGGAGTGTCTTGTCACGGGGCCTAACACCTGAATTAAGCCGACCCGCGAAGCGGGTTCGGCTTGAATGAATTGTTAGGCCCCGCCCGTGGCGGGACCGAATGCATCTGGGTTGGCCGCTACGTACTTGTATAGCAAGTCAGTCAGATCGTCTGGGTAAGCATAGAACTCAGAGTCGAGGTCATCCAACAGGCCAGGAGCCGCGGAGGCGGCACGACGGACTATATCCGCGCAGGTGACCGCTCCGATTGTCTGCAGCGCTTCTGGTGCGAATGCGACCAAGGCAGGGTCTTCGTTCTCGAAGAAGCTCTCGAAGCCGCCACCATTGACTTGGCTCTCAAGCGCCCAGACAGCTGAGAAAATCTGCTGCTGCGCTGTTTTGGCTGCGAAATCAACACGACCGTAAGCTGTGCGGTCACTTTCGGAGAGTTCGATGAGGAAGTCGTTCTTGTCCATGCTACGCAGTTCCTTGCGGGGCCTAACACCTGAATTAAGCCGAGCCGCGAAGCGGCTTCGGCTTGAATGAATTGTTAGGCCGCGTCGCCATCTGCCGCGCCCTTGTGAGGATAGTAGACCAGAGCGGCCCCCGAACTCAGAGCTTCTTCATAGAAGCCAGCGAATCCCCGATAGAGGTCCGTGTTTAGGACGTCAATCTGGAGCTTGCCGCCGCGCATGTTTTCAATATTTGTAAAGCCGTATCGGCCACACTCGTCCAGCGCTGCCTTGAAGTCGTAGGCCTCAGATTGCTGCCTAAGGAAGAGCATGCATTTGTGAGTGGCGCCAACGTCGGGGTGGCTCCAGGTGTACTTGGAATCACCGGAAAAGCGACCTTGGAACCCGTAGATCATTACAACTGTCATCAGCGGCCTAACACCTGAATTAAGCCGACCCGCGAAGCGGGTTCGGCTTGAATGAATTGTTAGCTGCCACCGACGTACTCATACACGCGGAGCGGCAGGTAACGATAAGACGACATTGCGAACTCATGAATCTCGTGCGCCACCCGAACTGGAAGACCGCACCCTAGGCAACAGAAGTCAGTGTAATCCGTCTCCCACGGCACTGCCGGGCCGGACGCGGCATCCAATGCCGCATGGATGTTTGACGTAAAGGACTCGGGGTTCTTGCGGCCAAGCTCGAACCGAGTGGAAGTGCCGCACGCGGCGCAACGGTATGCAGCTGGGTGGCCAAAGACAGGCCGCCCAGTGAACCGGTCTTGCGAGAGGTTCATCAGCCGTGCACCTGGCTCCGTTGCAACTACATCTTCCATGGCAGCTAACACCTGAATTAAGCCGACCCGCGAAGCGGGTTCGGCTTGAATGAATTGTTAGCCCCCTACCGCACGCGGGTGAAGTACTCGCGTATATGCAGATCGGGCGTCTTTGGGCTATTTGATCCTACATACGCCCACATCGAATCAGAGTTGACGAAGAAGTATGTTTTAACGCTACTCTCACCTGTGAAAGCCTCAGGTGTCTCTATAACCACCATGCGCTCGCTGCAGAACAAGACCTTGTACGGATTTCGCTCTTCAAAGCCCGCGAACGGTCTGAGCTCACCTTTAACAGTTACCTGAGTATCTGGCATACGCAAGTGAAGCTGCTTGTCCGTGAACTCTAGCGTCATCTTTCCCATCAGGCTTGCAAGGAAGCGCTCTTGGCGCTCCTCAAGCCTGGCATTTGCACGATTAAACGACATCGTTGCGGTTGCGTCGGACTGCCAAGTACCAATGAGGGGGAGATCACAAGCCAGCAGTGTGGGTGAAAAGCCTAGTGCTGTAAGAAGCAAAGTGATCTTCATCATGGGGGCTAACACCGGAATTAAGCCGACCCGCGAAGCGGGTTCGGCTTGAATGAATTGTTAGGCCGCGCCAGATGGAGTCGCAGCACTAACGTGGTTTTACTTGTCATGGTGATCGCCATTTGTCTGAGATTGATCGTCAGCTCGTCTGCGCAGACCCTGCTCAAGTATCGGTTTAATGGCGATCCATGTGTGGGCGTAGTGGCCGCGTGGTCCCCGATTTTGCAGATGCTGAGGCTGCAGCGGGGTGTCGGAATAGATAAGCCAGTAGAGAAGAGGGCCGGCAACAGGGACTAAGAGCAGAAGGATGCGCCAAGCTTTATCGAGCGGAGTGCGGCTGCTCCGGACGACGCCGATTATCAGCGTCATGCTGATCGTGATTGAAGCGACCAGTAACGCGATGAGAGCGAGTCTAGTCATTGTGCGCCTCCGAGCTCATGGAATTGCTTTAGCGGCCTAACACCTGAATTAAGCCGACCCGCGAAGCGGGTTCGGCTTGAATGAATTGTTAGGCCAAAGTTGTACCAGAAAGAGGCGCCGGATGCAGGCGAGCCGCTGGGGTGGGGTGCGCGGTGTCTGACCGATGAGGCGCTGGCCTGGGAATCCATCCGAAGAGCGAGCGGAAGGGCGAACTACGGCGTCGTTGCCGCAGGCCAGCGATGCCACTCTGAAGCGCCAACCCAAGGGCCTAACACCGGAATTAAGCCGACCCGCGAAGCGGGTTCGGCTTGAATGAATTGTTAGGCCCCGCCCGATACCGGGCCGAAAGTCGCTGGATTTGCATAAACGTACTTGTAAAGCAGGTCAGTCAGATCGTCTGGGTAGTCGTAGAACTCGGCGTCCAACTCGTCCAGTGAACCGGAGCCAGCAGAAATGGCGCGATCTACTATGCCCGCGCAGTTTACTGCGCCGATCGCTCGCAGTGCCTCTGGGGTGAAGGCCACGAGTAAAGGATCCTCATACTCGAAGAAGCTCTCGAAGCCGCCACTATTGACTTGGCTCTCAATGGACCAAATTGCCGAGAAGACCTGCTGGTGTTGTGACTGTGCCGAGAAATCAACCCGGCCATAGTCGGTGCGATCACTCTCGGACAATTGGATGAGGATATTGTTCTTGTCCATGCGACAACCTCTTTGCGGGGCCTAACACCCGAATTAAGCCGACCCGCGAAGCGGGTTCGGCTTGAATGAATTGTTAGGCCCAAGCCCGGAAACCGGCAGTGTTGTACTCATTGCTCTTGGATCGTGCGGAGAACGTGTCTGGGCTGCCAAGATCATAGCCCCCTTTGAGAACGAAGCCGCCGTACCCACTTGGGTGGGGCTTTGCCAGTCTTGCTTGGACTTGTACAAGTGCTCGACCTGGAGCATGAGTGGTTCTGAAGATCGCGCGGACGGTCCATGCAGCATTGGAACCGAATACAGGCGACTCCTCGCCCCGAGCAAAGGCATGAGCGGAATAGGTGCTCTCGACGCCAAGCTCCGCAGATGCCCGGACGATCTCCGGGGTTACTGCTGCCGTCAAGAGCGCCTGTAGGTCGGAGCTGCTTGGGATGAACTCGTCGGACACTGTCATTGGGCCTAACACCGGAATTAAGCCGACCCGCGAAGCGGGTTCGGCTTGAATGATTTGTTAGGCTTCACTCTCGTCGAAGTGGCCACACAACTCAAGAAACTGGTGATGCCTGTTGTGACCAATGCCGTCTCTCTGGTCAGCAGCAAGCTCGTGCTCCGCGGATCGTGGAAAGGAAAAGAAGGGGCGGCTCTTCGAATTTTGGAACGCAATGTCAAGGGCTTGCCCGGTAATCTCTGGAAAACCGGGAATGGTGTTGGCCAATACACCCGAGGCTTTGGTCCCTTGAGCCATCTCGTTGCTGTAGTTCTCTAAGTAGAAGTCGTGAGTTGCTTTTGATACCTCAGCCCACACGCCCCAAGCAAACTCGCCCTCTCGATGGGTGAAGGGAATACTTAGAAGACCACGAATGAAGAAGCGACTCTCATCAAGCGAGCACAGGTCCGTGTTGGAACGAGTCCGGCGGTACTTGTCCAAATAGGACAAGTCAAAAACCTCGTCCGGGAGTTTGAAGCCCCAGTCCGTCGGCAGTCCCTCGTGAGTCTTGCCGCAACTAGAGCAAACGTACCTGTGATCTGTCATGTGATGCCTAACACCTGAATTAAGCCGACCCGCACTGGATAGGGCCCGAAGCCAATACTACCCAAAACCAAACGAAGTTAGGGAACCTGATGCGGGTTCGGCTTGAATGAATTGTTAGAGCCCATGCCGCTAATGCATTGGTGGCAGAGTTACTACCCGAACTTGTGACATCTCGCCTCGCCCAGGCCCGGGAGAATCGAAGTGGAGTACGGGGCCATAGAATCCAAAATAGGCGCCACCAGTCTCAAACGTATCTCGGACAACTGTTAGGCGATAACCGCGGCCAGCATAGTAGGTGCTGCCTCGCTTCTTGGTAGTGGCGGGAGGCGATACCTTGTGCGCGTGTTTTGGCTCGCGATTCTCTAGTACGGCGCAAAAATCTTCTTGTGCCTCCAGAATAGTCGTGCGTGCCTCAGGGGGAATATCCGGATCTTCTAATCCAGCTATGGGCCAGCACGGAGTGAACTGTGCGGACGGTATAGGGGCCGGTGATTGAGAGCATGCAGTCAGGAAGAGTGCTGCAAGAATGCAGGAAACTCGGTTCATGGGCTCTAACACCTGAATTAAGCCGACCCGCGAAGCGGGTTCGGCTTGAATGAATTGTTAGGCCTCACTGTCGAGGCCGGCGAGAGTAAGGCGAACCTCACTGAAACGCATGCGGTACAGATTGCCCTGCGCCTCCAGATGGCCAGCCGAGACTAGATCTCTGAGGCGTTGGCTGTAGAAGACATCTGGAACGTCGTGGTACTTGTCCGGATATGCGTCCATTGCGACCGCTACAACAAGGGCGACCTTTCGCCAGTTTGAGCTACTACTGGCCAGAATGGCTCGATCTATGGCAAGAAGGTCATCCTGAGTGAGTGCGGCAACAGCCCGCAGATCGTCCGCATCAAGCGGCGGATCATCTTGGTCGTCGGCTGGAGTCATAGTGGACAGTCTTGTGAGGCCTAACACCAGAATTAAGCCGACCCGCGAAGCGGGTTCGGCTTGAATGAATTGTTAGGCCGCGTCAAAGGCACGTTGTGACCAGACATCGCCTGATTGGTCATGCCAGTAGTAGATGTCAACTTTGCGACCCTCGAAATACTCGCCGCGTTCTTTTGGAGTGCCGTCTTGCCACCAGCTCTCGTAAATCCCATGAAGCTGCCCTGCTCTAAAGTGAGCACGTTGAGTGAGAACCCCCGGATAGTGCCAGGTTTGCTCCAGGCCGTGCGGCACGCCATCTCGTAGCTCAAGACGATATAAGGGCTCACCGGAGGCATGGAGAAGCTCTCTCAACTCGCTGTGATCTGCCATAGCGGCCTAACACCTGAATTAAGCCGGCCCGCAGCGGGGCGGCGACTGAGTGCAAATATAGCCGAAGGCGTGCACTTAGGCGCCGCCCTGATGTGGGCTCGGCTTGAATGAATTGTTAGGCCGCTCAACCGAACTGCTTGGCATACGCGGCTACTTGATTTGGGAACAACTCCTCATAGAGCGGATATCCGATCCCAATTACGTGAACCTCAATCTCAGAGGCACCAAGCTCAATCGAGAAGTCGAGAATGGAAACGCCCAGAGCAGGTATGAGCTGTCCATCTGATTGAGTAGCTGATATCGGAAGATGCTCTTGTGACATCTCTCGCGATGCGATGCATCGGGCCTGAACTGCCTCGTAACCTGGAAGTGGCACAAACTTACCGAAAGCGACACCCATTGGCGGATCGCCCGACTCAAGTGCGGAGTATCCGATCAACGTTTCATCCCACAGTATTCGGTACTGGCTCATGAGCGGCCTAACACCTGAATTAAGCCGACCCGCGAAGCGGGTTCGGCTTGAATAAATTGTTAGGTGCCAACCGGTTGGTCGGCACCCTTGCGCTTTGCGATGAACCAAATGATGGCAGAAGCCAACAGCGTTGCGACCCACAGCGGAACGTAGAAGAGCCAAGCAAGGCCAGACTCGTGCCCGGGGACTGCCAGCAATACCCACAGCTGAAAGGCAATGAGCAACCCGTTGAGCAATGAAAGCACCCATAGAAGTGCAGGGTGTCGGGCTTTGGGCCAAATGGCCAGTACGCTGACTAGCAGTAGCGGCAAGGCCATGAAGAGATAGTTGGGCAACAGGTATTTGAGGCAAGAGGTGCGGCCGTTATGGAGCCCAATCGCTAGGTAAAGCGCGGCCGGCACACAAAGCTGCAGCGCAACCCATCCTGCAAATCGCGTTGATTTCGCCATTGGCACCTAACACCCGAATTAAGCCGACCCGCGAAGCGGGTTCGGCTTGAATGAATTGTTAGGGCTCATCAGGACTGACGGAGAACATGAACTCATCGGTGCTTTGGCCAGCGATTAATGCGCGAGAGACCTCTCGGTCACCACAGAAGATTGCCATGCGAGTACCGACACTAGCCTTGGTAAACCGAGAGTTGACCAAGGCGCCATCGGTATTCAGCTTTACGAACCACAGGTGCATGCCCGAAACGTCGATGCCGCCCGACTTAACAGACGCAACGTTGTCAGGCTTTATCGTCGCTTCCGCTGCAAGCGTTCCATCCGGCTTAACCGCATAAACCGACAAGGCGCAGCGCTCCGAGAGCTCAGATGAACTAGCGGCAAGACTTAGAAGAAGAAGCAGAGAATGCATGGAATGAGCCCTAACACCGGAATTAAGCCGACCCGCGAAGCGGGTTCGGCTTGAATGAATTGTTAGGCCGCGCCAGATGGAGTCGCAGCACTAACGTGGTTTTACTTGTCATGGTGATCGCCATTTGTCTGAGATTGATCGTCAGCTCGTCTGCGCAGACCCTGCTCAAGTATCGGTTTAATGGCGATCCATGTGTGGGCGTAGTGGCCGCGTGGTCCCCGATTTTGCAGATGCTGAGGCTGCAGCGGGGTGTCGGAATAGATAAGCCAGTAGAGAAGAGGGCCGGCAACAGGGACTAAGAGCAGAAGGATGCGCCAAGCTTTATCGAGCGGAGTGCGGCTGCTCCGGACGACGCCGATTATCAGCGTCATGCTGATCGTGATTGAAGCGACCAGTAACGCGATGAGAGCGAGTCTAGTCATTGTGCGCCTCCGAGCTCATGGAATTGCTTTAGCGGCCTAACACCTGAATTAAGCCGACCCGCGAAGCGGGTTCGGCTTGAATGAATTGTTAGGCCTCATAAGCGAAGTCCTCGTGGGCAATTGAGTAGATGATGCCATGGCTGGTAAGAAGCCGCTGTAGCGACTGCTCCTGCTCTACGGTTAGGCCGTCGCAAGAAATTCTGGGCTTTGTAGCGATCTGTGAGACGTAAAGGCTCCCGGTTGGCTTGTCCCAAAGCAAGACGCCGTTACCCTCGACCAGAAAGCCTGCGACCTCTTGAGAGGTCAAGTAAGTGAGCTGACCTGCTGAGGTGAATCCATGCACGCGTCCAGTATCCGGGCACGACATTTGATACCCGGCCTGGCACAGGCGCTCAATCAGAGCAGCAAGCGTGAGACCTTCAACCGTTGCGACATTCTTTGTCATGAGGCCTAACACCAGAATTAAGCCGACCCGCGAAGCGGGTTCGGCTTGAATGAATTGTTAGGGGGCACTGCCATTGACCACAAGCTCCCCGCCGACACGCATGTCACGACCGTACTTGAAAGTGCGCTGTGCTGCCACAGCCCCATTACAGATGAGAGATATCCGATGCCCCTTGCGCGAATGACCAACCGGAAGTCGCTGCCGGAAGTTACCCCTTACCTCCCACTCTTTAGGAGAACTCTTTGAGTCAACTGGGATCAGTTGAAGCTTGCAGGAGTTCATGTCTGGAGTGGAACCAACTGCATAGAAGATGCCGTGAGCAGGCCCGAACCAATGAGTGCAGCCAGGAAGCAGTAGGAGAAGCAGGCTCGCTGAAAAAGCTCTCATGTGCCCCCTAACACCGGAATTAAGCCGACCCGCAAAGCGGGTTCGGCTTGAATGAATTGTTAGGCCGCGTCGCCATCTGCCGCGCCCTTGTGAGGATAGTAGACCAGGGCGGCGCCCGAACTCAGAGCTTCTTCATAGAAGCCAGCGAATCCCCGATAGAGGTCCGTGTTTAGGACGTCAATCTTGAGCTTGCCGCCGCGCATGTTTTCAATATTTGTAAAGCCGTATCGGCCACACTCGTCCAGCGCTGCCTTGAAGTCGTAGGCCTCAGATTGCTGCCTAAGGAAGAGCATGCATTTGTGAGTGGCGCCAACGTCGGGGTGGCTCCAGGTGTACTTGGAATCACCGGAAAAGCGACCTTGGAACCCGTAGATCATTACAACTGTCATCAGCGGCCTAACACCAGAATTAAGCCGAGCCGCGAAGCGGCTTCGGCTTGAATGAATTGTTAGGCCGCTCTACGGCGAAGAAACACCAGAGGCGGCCCACATTTGCTCGAAGTATTCCTCTGCCACGGGCTCACCCGTGAAATCGGGGTAATGCATGCCTGTGTCCAGCCAGAAGCCGTAGTCCTTCTTGCTTGGTCCGGCGATCACGATGGCCCCGTGCTCATCAAGGCCGATCTCACGCCAGGGCCTTCCGCTCTCGTCGAACTCTATTAGCCAGCTACGAACTAGGTGGTATTTGTCCCGGTAGTTTGGGTTGACGGTATCGGTCACCGTCATTCGCTGCCACCAGTTTGATGGCTTGCGGAAGTCCGTTGCGAGCTGTGTGCGAAGGAACATTAGTTTGAGCGGCCTAACACCTGAGTTAAGCCGACCCGCGAAGCGGGTTCGGCTTGAATGAATTGTTAGGCGAGCGTTGTACCAGAAAGAGGCGCCGGATGCAGGCGAGCCGCTGGGGTGGGGTGCACGGGCTCCAACCGGTGAGGCGCTTGCCTGGGAACCCGTCCGAAGAGCACCGGATGGGCGAACTACGACGCCGTCGCCGAAGGCAAGCGATGCCACCTTGACGCGCCAACCCAACGGCCTAACACCTGAATTAAGCCGACCCGCGAAGCGGGTTCGGCTTGAATGAGTTGTTAGGCCGCACACGGCGTGCGCGGCGGATGAACATCAAGCCAGCAATGGCTACAAGTGCGGCCGGAAGGAACAAGTGCCAACCGCCCGAGATGGCATGGTGGACAGCTGCAAGACCAGATGAGGAGATGCTATCTGGGCCAAGACCATCTCGAAGAAGCCAGGCCCAGAAGGCTGCTAATCCAGCTAGGAAGACCGCAGCAGCCATCATTGTCCAGCCAACTATTGCCTGCATCCGTCTGCTTGGAGCTTTCATGTGCGGCCTAACACCCTGAATTAAGCCGACCCGCGAAGCGGGTTCGGCTTGAATGAATTGTTAGGCCTGCCCACGAGGAAGGGCAGCCTGAGCGAACTGTTGCATAAGATTGCTGCCCAGTAGCTTGTCTACTGACGCGATGCTTGAGATGGCGCTGGCAGCGTCGAAGGACTCGCCATACTGCCAGGCAGCATGTGCTTGATTGTGGAGGGCATAGGCGAGATGGGCAGCGACTCTGACTGGGTGGTCTCCGGGGTTGTCACTGCCCAGATAGCCTGCCAAGAGCAAACGCATCTCGTAGAGAGCGAACGCGAGCACTTTGATTTGATCTGTCTGGTCCGTCATTGGCTCTCGGCAGGCCTAACACCTGAATTAAGCCGACCCGCGAAGCGGGTTCGGCTTGAATGAATTGTTAGACCTGCCAGCCGCAGAGCTCGACAAGCCTGCGAGCTGGACCTCTACCGGAACTTGATGGCGGCACGGGTGCCCTCGCGTGGGGTAACGCCATTGGGCCACAGCTGAAAGAATGACCTCGTTGTATCCCACAGGCTGGCCGCGGCTACGGCCGATAGGATGCCACTCCGCAGAGACGATGGCGGGTGACTGCACCTGACCGGTGCGGCCAATGACAAACGAGACCTGGGCTTTGCCAGAGAACTCGTTGTGCAGCCGAGGCGGCAGCTTTGGCGGAACGGTCGACGTAGGAGTAAGCCCAGAAGAACAGGCCGGCGCCGGCTCGGCAGCCGCGCATGCGCCAGATGTGATGCCAAGAAGCAGAACTACCAGATTGCAGATTGTTCTCATGGCAGGTCTAACACCCGAATTAAGCCGACCCGCGAAGCGGGTTCGGCTTGAATGAATTGTTAGGGCTCATCAGGACTGACGGAGAACATGAACTCATCGGTGCTTTGGCCAGCGATTAATGCGCGAGAGACCTCTCGGTCACCACAGAAGATTGCCATGCGAGTACCGACACTAGCCTTGGTAAACCGAGAGTTGACCAAGGCGCCATCGGTATTCAGCTTTACGAACCACAGGTGCATGCCCGAAACGTCGATGCCGCCCGACTTAACAGACGCAACGTTGTCAGGCTTTATCGTCGCTTCCGCTGCAAGCGTTCCGTCCGGCTTAACCGCATAAACCGACAAGGCGCAGCGCTCCGAGAGCTCAGATGAACTAGCGGCAAGACTTAGAAGAAGAAGCAGAGAATGCATGGAATGAGCCCTAACACCAGAATTAAGCCGACCCGCGAAGCGGGTTCGGCTTGAATGAATTGTTAGACCGCATCACAGCCACCACCGGCGATCCTCTGGATACTCAGCCCTGACATCCGCATCCGAAGGGCCGTGGCACTTTATATCCCAAGCCTCTTCGGGAGTCAGGATCCGCACGCCACACATGCGCAGGTCACAAGAGCGGGGCTGCGAACCGTCTATAAGGGATATGCCCCAGACCTCGCCGTCGCCGGCACCCACACAAAGGCACGGATGAAAAGCACAGTCCTCGTAAATCTCGCCGGGAGAGATGTTGAGATCACCGAACTTGTCCCGATCTTCCATGCGGTCTAACGCCTGAATTAAGCCGACCCGCACTGGGTTGGCACCGAAGTCGATATTACCCAGAACGACCCGAAGTTAGCGAACCTGATGCGGGTTCGGCTTGAATGAATTGTTAGGCCGAAGTTGTACCAGAAAGAGGCGCCGGATGCAGGCGAGCCGCTGGGGTGGGGTGCATGGGCTCCGACCCGCGAGGCGCTTGCCTGGGACCCCGTCCGAAGAGCGACCGGAAGGGTGAACTATGACCTGGTTGCCGAAGGCCAGTGATGCCACTTTGAAGCACCAACCCAACGGCCTAACACTTGAGTTAAGGCGACCCGCGAAGCGGGTTCGGCTTGAATGAATTGTTAGGCATCATGGCCACGAGACCTCGCACCTGCAATGCCTGCTGAAAAGAAAGTGAGCGATGCGCCTAGGACCATGAGTCTGTGCGTCATCGATCCATTGATCATCAGAGCCATAGCGAAACCGCACAAACCAAGCGCGACAAAGGCCCAAGCAACCACTCGCGTCTCCTTGTGGTTGAGGCTGCGCGGGGCGCCAAATGCGGCGCGATAGAGCATCACTAGAAATCCTAAAGTCAGAGCGCCACATATCCCTGCAACCAGCCAAGCGCCGCGAGTTGCAAGAAAGACGGATAGCGAGCCGAACAGCGCTGATAGCAAAGAGCTGGCGCTGATGCCGGCTATGCGCTCCCGCCTATTAGGTGAACGGCTGAACTCTCTCACTTGATGCCTAACACCTGAATTAAGCCGACCCGCGAAGCGGGTTCGGCTTGAATGAATTGTTAGGGCGCACCCACCACTCTGCCAAGCCTGCACAGACGAAAGCGGTTGCCGCCCCCAGTGCCGCCTCCGTTACGCCCGCATCTCCGCCAGGGAATACCTGCGGGAGAGTCCAGCTCAGGAGGCCGCCACTCCCTACCGTGGCCGCGAGACGGAGGATACGAGACCGAGCGCCGACTCCCGGCGAAGTACTGCGCATGTAGACAGCGACAACGCCCGTGAGGAATGCGGGAGCAAAGCCCCAGAGGTAGGCAAACACACTAAGCCCTGCCCAAGTGGAGATCCACGACCCCAACGAATAGTCTCGTGGGAACTCGGCAGTGATCGCAACGACAATCTGCCAGAGAAGCGCTCCAATCGGAGGCCCTGCAAGCGCGAACAGAGCAACCTGCTTTACCTTCGAGCTGCGCGATTGCTTCATGTGCGCCCTAACACCTGAATTAAGCCGACCCGCGAAGCGGGTTCGGCTTGAATGAATTGTTAGGCGCCACCCTACGACCCAAACCCTGCAGGAAGCAAGCGGACCTCCGTAGCCATGCAAATGCCGTTGCCGCCAGAGAGGGGGCGGACGCCCAAGACGGTGCCGTGAGGTGCAAGCTCCGCTTGAATAATGACAACAGGCTGCTCCGAGCCATCCTCAAGCACTTGGATGGCACAGCAAGGGAGAGCCATTGAGGCTGCGGCGGACTCACCAGGTACGTAGAAGACTGCGGAACCAGCAGCGACGTCAGCTTCCGTTGCCGGCCGACCGACGACACAAGGTATGTCGCGCCAGTCATTTGCTGCGATTGAGTCCCAAAGATCGGCAATGCCTGCCGTGGCGCCTAACACCTGAGTTAAGCCGACCCGCGAAGCGGGTTCGGCTTGAATGAATTGTTAGGCTCCATGCTGGGGCACCTGGGTCGGGGTTGCGAGATGCTCATGGACCGCAGAAAGAGTGGAAAAATATGGGTTGCCATTGATGTGATGGATGCTGGCAATAGACTCTGTCAGCGTGGGCTTGCCCGATACCTGGACCAGCCGATATGTGCCCCCACCAACGGTGAATCTGCCGCGATGGTTTGGAGTGAGGAACTCCGCGCTCAAAGCGTTGCCTGCGTGATCCCAGAAGATCCAGCCGCCATCCTCCACGTCGATACTCTCGCAGTACGCGATTGCCTCCGAGATTGAAGCGAATACGAACAGCGTGTTCTCGTCGGTCGCTGCAGCGAATATCATGGGGCCTAACACCTGAATTAAGCCGACCCGCGAAGCGGGTTCGGCTTGAATGAATTGTTAGGCGGCTGGCCGATAACCTGCACGCGCCGCCCTCCAGCCGAAAAACACACAAAGCAACAAAAGCAAGATCGTGAGGATCATTGCGAAGTGGACTTGACGGCAGCGCAAGTGCTCCGCGAATAGCGAGAAGCTATTGCCACAAAAGCCAGAAGCCAGACTTGCGGCGGAGAAGATCCACAGAAAGCAGTAGACCGTGCCGAGTCCGCACAGGACTGATCCGGTTATCAGCAAAGCTCGACGTGCCATGTTGCTTACCCCTGCCGCCTAACACCCTGAATTAAGCCGACCCGCGAAGCGGGTTCGGCTTGAATGAATTGTTAGGCCGTACCTGCACTAGTAAGTGATCGGCCAAAGATTAGGATCTGGGTGGAACAAGCCGTATGTACAGTACAAGGTGTAGCCGAGGTATGTAAGGACAGCTGCGATGGAGAGGGCTGCAAGCCATCTACTGCGAGTACTGCGCCTGTAACGAAGAACGATAAAAGTGCATAGGCAAGCGTGGAGCACTGCAATGACCTGGATCGCTACGCTGTTGTACCAACCGTACTTGAACGACTCCGCACTGGCAGAACGTACCTCTTGCCCAGCAATGATCTCGACAGTGTGACCGCCAAGGCGATCCGTGACGAAGTTTGTGAGCGCAAATAGCGCGATTGCAATGAGATACGTCGCCGGACAGACAATCCAGAACGCCTTCCAGAGCGGAAACTGATTTCTTGAGCCATCGACCATGTTCGTGTGCGGCCTAACACCTGAATTAAGCCGACCCGCGAAGCGGGTTCGGCTTGAATGAATCGTTAGGCCAGCGTTGTACCAGAAAGAGGCGCCGGATGCAGGCGAGCCTTGAGAGCAGGGTGCGCGGGGCGTGACCGGCGAGGCGCTTGACTGGGAGCCCATCCGAAGAGTTGCCATGCAGGCGAACAATCGGATCGCTGCCGCAGGCCAGCGATGCCACCTTGAAGCGCCAACCCGACGGCCTAACACCTGAATTAAGCCGACCCGCACTGGATAGGCACCGAAGCCAATACTACCCAGAACCAACCGAAGTTAGGGAACCTGATGCGGGTTCGGCTTGAATGAATTGTTAGAGCCCATGCCGCTAATGCATTGGTGGCAGAGTTACTACCCGAACTTGTGACATCTCGCCTCGCCCACGCCCGGGAGAATCGAAGTGGAGTACGGGGCCATAGAATCCAAAATAGGCGCCACCAGTCTCAAACGTATCTCGGACAACTGTTAGGCGATAACCGCGGCCAGCATAGTAGGTGCTGCCTCGCTTCTTGGTAGTGGCGGGAGGCGATACCTTGTGCGCGTGTTTTGGCTCGCGATTCTCTAGTACGGCGCAAAAGTCTTCTTGTGCCTCCAGAATAGTCGTGCGTGCCTCAGGGGGAATATCCGGATCTTCTAATCCAGCTATGGGCCAGCACGGAGTGAACTGTGCGGACGGTATAGGGACCGGTGATTGAGAGCATGCAGTCAGGAAGAGTGCTGCAAGAATGCAGGAAACTCGGTTCATGGGCTCTAACACCTTGAATTAAGCCGACCCGCGAAGCGGGTTCGGCTTGAATGAATTGTTAGGCCAGCGTTGTACCAGAAAGAGGCGCCGGATGTAGGTGAGCCGCAAGGGTGGGGTGCGCGGGGTCTGACCGGCGAGGTGCTTGCCTGGGGACCCGTCCGAAGAGCGACCGGAAGGGTGAACTACGACGTCGTTGCCGAAGGCTAACGATGCCACTTTGAAGCGCCAACCCAACGGCCTAACACCGGAATTAAGCCGACCCGCGAAGCGGGTTCGGCTTGAATGAATTGTTAGCGCCCAGCCGCGGCCTTACGAGCGCGAAGATGAGCGAGGTTACCTGCTTTGAGCGACTTGTACTGCGGCAGGAACCCTTCTGCCGCGTCCCACTGAGATGCTATCGCATCTAGATCCGCCAGCGTCTTGGACGCCAGAAAACTGTCTAGCGGCTCTACGCCAAGATCCATGCCCTCGCTGGAGCAATCCGGACACATAGGCCAGTCTGCCGACATGGTGCCGGCAGGGAACTGAGTGAAGCACACAGGGCAGACTGTCTCTACTGCCAGTGGATTCTCGACCACCCCTTGCGCGGCGGGGACGTAAGTCCGACGAAACTCCTGAAACGGCATCGAGAGAGGAACTCTGGGTTGCTTCCTGCGGAATGGCCACATATGGGCGCTAACACCTGAATTAAGCCGACCCGCGAAGCGGGTTCGGCTTGAATGAATTGTTAGGCGGCTCAGACACCCGAGCAGCCCGGGAGCGTTACCGCCAAGCTTAAGAATTGGAGCACGAAAGCGAGAGCTGCAACAGCCAGTGCCCCGAGCGCGAGACGCCATGAGCGTCTTAGCCAGGCTAGCAGTAAGACCGCTGAGGCGGAGACTAGGCCAAAGCCAAAGCTGGCTAGGAAGGCCAGCGGGCCGGGCACACCGCATAGATACAGGCGCGCCAATACGATCCCAACACAGAAAGACAATAGCGAAGCAGCAAGGCTGACCCATGCAACTGCTTTTGTGAGTCTCAACGAACTCTCCTTGCCGCCTAACGCCTGAATTAAGCCGGCCCGCACTGGACCGGCACCGAAGCCGATATTACCCAGAACCAGCCGAAGTTAGCGAACCTGATGCGGGCTCGGCTTGAATGAATTGTTAGGCCTCAAGCCGACACGAGAAGGCTACCGTGTATCGGCCTAGGTCAATCGTCTCCCAGTCGAGCGACTCATGCACTGGCATGTCCAAGGCGATCTTTTTAAGGTCGATATGCTTGGGAAAGCCAAACAAAACGACGTCAGCTGAGCCGGATACAAGTTGGTGGGAAGCCTGAAAAAGGCTGAAAGCAAATACGGCCCTATCGGCACCTACAGTGAAGCATCCGCGATCGAGCAACGTATCTCCCTCAAATAACGCCAGATCAACATGCATGATTGCTCTTGAGGCCTAACACCTGAATTAAGCCGACCCGCGAAGCGGGTTCGGCTTGAATGAATTGTTAGACCTGCCAGCCGCAGAGCTCGACAAGCCTGCGAGCTGGACCTCTACCGGAACTTGATGGCGGCACGGGTGCCCTCGCGTGGGGTAACGCCATTGGGCCACAGCTGAAAGAATGACCTCGTTGTATCCCACAGGCTGGCCGCGGCTACGGCCGATAGGATGCCACTCCGCAGAGACGATGGCGGGTGACTGCACCTGACCGGTGCGGCCAATGACAAACGAGACCTGGGCTTTGCCAGAGAACTCGTTGTGCAGCCGAGGCGGCAGCTTTGGCGGAACGGTCGACGTAGGAGTAAGCCCAGAAGAACAGGCCGGCGCCGGCTCGGCAGCCGCGCATGCGCCAGATGTGATGCCAAGAAGCAGAACTACCAGATTGCAGATTGTTCTCATGGCAGGTCTAACACCTGAATTAAGCCGACCCGCGAAGCGGGTTCGGCTTGAATGAATTGTTAGGCCGCAGCATACAAAACCCCAAGAGCTAGGAACTGGACACAGACTACTGCGAGAGCGAATTGCCAAATGGGTCGTGGTGGCGTGAGCATGTGCACGAATGCGTACAGCGATTTACTGTACAAGAACTGGTAAGCAAGTGCTCCCAATGCTGCAGCGAGAAATCCGAGGAGCGGCTTGCCGTATGGGAAGGCCCAAATGGAGGCCAGCAAAGCTGCGTACGTCGGGATGCCGAGAAGGTGCATGGTCCGCGTACCGGCAGCATCCATTTGAGTGTATTCAAAGATCACGGATGGCTCTCTCTGCGGTCTAACACCTGAATTAAGCCGACCCGCGAAGCGGGTTCGGCTTGAATGAATTGTTAGGCGCCACCCTACGACCCAAACCCTGCAGGAAGCAAGCGGACCTCCGTAGCCATGCAAATGCCGTTGCCGCCAGAGAGGGGGCGGACGCCCAAGACGGTGCCGTGAGGTGCAAGCTCCGCTTGAATAATGACAACAGGCTGCTCCGAGCCATCCTCAAGCACTTGGATGGCACAGCAAGGGAGAGCCATTGAGGCTGCGGCGGACTCACCAGGTACGTAGAAGACTGCGGAACCAGCAGCGACGTCAGCTTCCGTTGCCGGCCGACCGACGACACAAGGTATGTCGCGCCAGTCATTTGCTGCGATTGAGTCCCAAAGATCGGCAATGCCTGCCGTGGCGCCTAACACCTGAGTTAAGCCGACCCGCGAAGCGGGTTCGGCTTGAATGAATTGTTAGGCTCCATGCTGGGGCACCTGGGTCGGGGTTGCGAGATGCTCATGGACCGCAGAAAGAGTGGAAAAATATGGGTTGCCATTGATGTGATGGATGCTGGCAATAGACTCTGTCAGCGTGGGCTTGCCCGATACCTGGACCAGCCGATATGTGCCCCCACCAACGGTGAATCTGCCGCGATGGTTTTGAGTGAGGAACTCCGCGCTCAAAGCGTTGCCTGCGTGATCCCAGAAGATCCAGCCGCCATCCTCCACGTCGATACTCTCGCAGTACGCGATTGCCTCCGAGATTGAAGCGAATACGAACAGCGTGTTCTCGTCGGTCGCTGCAGCGAATATCATGGGGCCTAACACCTGAATTAAGCCGACCCGCGAAGCGGGTTCGGCTTGAATGAATTGTTAGGCCTCAAGCTACACCCGAGGCTTGCGGGCGACAAGCCAAATACCCAAAGCCGACAGAGCCACGCCGACAGCAATGTGTACCATGCGTTGGGCGGTCGACGGCGGGACACCGAACGGATCGAAGTCATTGGCGAGTTGCGCGCCTTGTGGGTCAGCGACCGCCAGCAAGCCGAAGATGGCGATGCCTATACCCAGCGCTGAAATCAGGTAGCCGACAACTTTACCGACAAGTCTCATAGTGCGTGCTCTTGAGGCCTAACACCAGAATTAAGCCGACCCGCGAAGCGGGTTCGGCTTGAATGAATTGTTAGGCCGCAGCCCAAGGCTATGACCGTCCATGAGACCTGTCCCGAATCTTGAGGCCGATCAGAACGTCTGCAAATATCAGAGACGCAAGCGCAAGAAACACGCTCGAACCAAAACCAAAGCCGAAGAACTCTCCCGGTGCCGAGAATAGCGTAACTATCAGGAACGAGATTGTGCCTACGCCGCCGTCGTCATAGGAGGTTTGCCGCTCCCATGTAAAGCTCACCATGTAAGAGAGCAGCAAGATTGCCGCAACCCAGAGCAAGGGCCTGAACTTGAGGATGCGTGAGATCATCGAAGTAGTCTTTCTGCGGCCTAACACCTGAATTAAGCCGACCCGCGAAGCGGGTTCGGCTTGAATGAATTGTTAGGCCTCACTGTCGAGGCCGGCGAGAGTAAGGCGAACCTCACTGAAACGCATGCGGTACAGATTGCCCTGCGCCTCCAGATGGCCAGCCGAGACTAGATCTCTGAGGCGTTGGCTGTAGAAGACATCTGGAACGTCGTGGTACTTGTCCGGATATGCGTCCATTGCGACCGCTACAACAAGGGCGACCTTTCGCCAGTTTGAGCTACTACTGGCCAGAATGGCTCGATCTATGGCAAGAAGGTCATCCTGAGTGAGTGCGGCAACAGCCCGCAGATCGTCCGCATCAAGCGGCGGATCATCTTGGTCGTCGGCTGGAGTCATAGTGGACAGTCTTGTGAGGCCTAACACCTGAATTAAGCCGACCCGCGAAGCGGGTTCGGCTTGAATGAATTGTTAGGCCCCGTCACGGTGAGCATGTGGTCTCTACAGTGGTTGCCACGTTGGCTTGAAAACTGATCCGAAGCCAGCATCCATCGTCCCACAGATAGTCCCTGAATACGCGCCCGTCGCGCTCGTAGGGATCTGCGTGGCCGTACGCCTCCGTAACCTGCGCATATGTCATGCCAGGACAAACATTTGCAAGAGTGCAGAATTTTTCACTGGAGCTATGAACGCCGCCGACACCTTGCTCATCAAGAGAAACGACCAAGCCCGGATAGGACAAGGTTATGGGCAGAAAGAAGTCCGACTCTTCAGTGCGTTTCTTGGGATTACCCAGCAACGCAGTAACAGAGGCCTCGCTTTGCCCAATCGCAATCCCACCCAATGTCAGGCGCTCTTCGGGGGAGGCAACGGAACTGACGCCGGCATACGCTGGCGTCAGTTGAGCAAAGATCATCATCAGTGCCGTGAGTGCCTTCATAGGGGCCTAACACCTGAATTAAGCCGACCCGCGAAGCGGGTTCGGCTTGAATGAATTGTTAGGCCGCGCATCGACGACAAATCCGTGACCGACGACTCGTGCCCCCTCCAACACCTCAATGCTAACGCCTGGCTGAAGCTCAGAGTATGAGACGGCCGGCGCATAGACAAGTTTTGCCAAAACAGATATCGGCGCGCCAACAGGTGCGACGCCGGCATGGCCGAAGAACTCAACCCCGAGCATTGTGCTGTCAGAGGGAATGCGGAGATGGGGCTTGTAGCCGTTAATCGCAGGTGGATTCATCCGGCCGCCTTGGTCTGGTGTCAGGAAAGTAATCTCCAACTTGACATGATCTTGCATAGCGGCCTAACACCGGAATTAAGCCGACCCGCGAAGCGGGTTCGGCTTGAATGAATTGTTAGGCCGCGCGCAGGATCGGTTGACCCGGCGACAGCCAAGAAACAGCGGTGATATTGCCATGAACCAAGCCCTCGTCTCTCATCTGCGCAAAGATTGCGGCCGGAGGCCAGCCGGCAGGAGAATCAGCGAATGGAACCTGGAGCCGCTGTAACTGGGTCAGGGCAACCGCCAAGGTGTCCTTTGAGTTAAACGGAATACAGACGCCATTGTCACTAGTGATAGCTCCGACAGCCACAAGCTCAGAAAGTAATTGGCTTGTGGAGCAGCGGACGCTGACAGAGTCGGGGAGCACTGCCTCAACATAGTCCATGGACTCTCCTAGCGGCCTAACGCCTGAATTAAGCCGAGCCGCGAAGCGGCTTCGGCTTGAATGAATTGTTAGGCATCGCCGCCGGGTGGTTTGAGTAGCAGCGAGAGCCCGTAAGCAATGCACGCGAGCCCGATGAGCAAGTAAGCGACATGCGGAATTGCGGCATCTGCACCATAAAGATGTAGCCCCTTCCTCGAATGGAACTCTAGATTGCCAGTGGCGACATAGCTAACAAGCCGTTGCCAAACAGGATATGAGATCAGGCCGCCTAAACAGATGCAGAGCGCGCCCCACACACGGTCTGAGTTGCGACTGGCTTTCATAGATGCCTAACACCGGAATTAAGCCGACCCGCGAAGCGGGTTCGGCTTGAATGAATTGTTAGAGCCCATGTCCCGTGAATCCGGTGCCCTGGGCCGCATAGTAAATTGCCATGACTCCGAATAGGAATGACAAGAGAAACTGCATCATGTGGCGTGTTTTAGCTGGGTCTTGGGAAAAAACGGAACTCATACTTTCGGGCTGAATCAATGCTACGACCGAGTGGAACATCATCGAAATACCGCAAGCAGTTAGTGTGAGCAAGGCTAGAACTGAAAATTGCGGAATGTTGATCCCGTTGCGCCCAGGATTGAGTAGCAGCGTGACCGCTATGGGTAGCCAAAAGAAGCATCCATTGAACCAGGGCCGAACATTTCTCACGTGGGCTCTAACACCTATTAGACCCCAACGCGGGGTGTAGCGGGATTCTTGACCCTGTCGAGAGTCACCGTCAACCAGAAAAAACCTACATCGGACAACGGGTTGGACTGATTGCGGGGTTCGGCGCGGTGCGGGAAGGTCGTTGTATAGCCCTGCATGGATGCGGTGATATGCAATATGACGGTGACGGGACGGTGATATCGGCTGGGGAGGGGGAGAATGCGCGGCTGGGGCTGATCGGCGAAGTTCAACGCCGGTTGCGGGTCAAACATTACAGCCTGCGCACCGAACAGGCTTATCTCTACTGGATTCGCCGCTATATCCGTACCAACGGGATGCGCCACCCGCGCGAAATGGACGGCAGGCAGGTCGAGGCGTTCCTTACCGTCCTGGCCACGAAGGACAGGGTGGCGCCGAGCACGCAGAACCAGGCGCTGTCGGCCCTGCTGTTTTTGTATCGTGAGGTCCTGGCGTTGGAGCTGCCCTGGATGGAGAACGTGGTGCGTGCCAAGCGCATGCCGCGGCTGCCGGTGGTGCTGTCGCGCGGTGAGACGGCCAACCTGTTGCGGTCCATGTCCGGGCGTGACGCGTTGATGGCGGGGCTGCTCTACGGCAGTGGACTGCGGTTGATGGAATGTCTGCGTCTGCGCGTCAAGGATGTCGACTTCAGCCGTTGCGAGATCACCGTCCGGGAAGGCAAGGGTGGTAAAGACCGCAAGACCATGCTGCCCGCCAGTCTGAAGGCAGCGCTGCAGTTGCAGGTGGAGCAGGTTCGCGTGCAGCACCTGCGTGATCTGGAGGCCGGGCATGGCGCGGTGCATCTGCCGCATGCGCTGGCGCGCAAGTACCTCAACGCCGAGACCGAGTTGGGATGGCAGTTCGTGTTCCCCGCCCTACGGGTGTCGGTGGATCCCCGCGATGGCCGCATCAAGCGCCATCATCTCGACGAGGGCGTGCTGCAGCGTGCAGTCCGCGCGGCGGCCCGGCTGGTGGGGCTCAACAAGCCGGTGACGCCGCACACGTTGCGCCACTGCTTCGCCACCCATCTGCTCGAAAGCGGATATGACATCCGTACGGTGCAGGAACTGCTGGGCCATCAGGATGTGTCCACCACGCAGATCTATACCCACGTTCTCAACCGAGGCGCAGCCGGTGTGCTGAGCCCGTTGGATCGCTGATGAAGGGAAGAGATGCGCAACCCGCCGCGGAGCGCGCGGTACCGGCGCCGGCCGGACTGGCGTGTGGGGTAGCGTGGCTGGCCGGCATGATGTTGTGCCTGTGGCTGCCGATGCTGCTGCCTGCCTGGGTGCTGTGGATAGCCGCAGTGCTTGGCACGGCGCTCTGGTCTCGAAGGATTCGGGGCCGCTGGCTGGGAGCAGCACTGGCGGGCTTCGCATGGGCAGGGCTGCATGCCGCCTGGAGCCTGCACGCGCAATTGCCTGTGTCGATGGAAGGCCGCGAGGTGGCGGTGCACGGCCGCGTGGTGGGGTTGCCGGAACCGGAAGCCAGGCGGACCCGCTTCCTGTTCCGCGTGGACGATCTGCCCACCCAGCCGGCGCCTCTGCGCGGACGACTGCTTCGCTTGTCGTGGTACGACGACTATGGCGCAGTGCAGCCCGGCGCGCGCATCGAACTGCAGGCCGGTGAACGGTGGCGCCTGCGTGTGCGGGTACGCGCTCCGCGTGGTCTCGCCAATCCGGGTGGCTTCGACGCCGAGCGCCACGCGCTTGCGCAGCGGATCACTGCGATGGGATATGTCCGCCAGCCGGAGCAGGCACGGCGGCTTGCCGGCGCAGAAGGCATCCACGCCTGGCGGGCGGCCATGTCAGCGAAGATCGCGCGGCAGGTGCCAGGCGCATCGTCGCGTTACGTGCGGGCCCTGGCGCTGGGCGACACACGCGAACTGGATGATGGCGACTGGCAGGTCCTGCGCGCCAGCGGGCTGACCCACCTGATCGCGATCTCGGGCTTCCATGTCGGCCTGGTCGCGGGCTTTGCGGCACTGTGCGGTGTCGGGATCTGGCGGTGCTTTCCTGCGCTGGCACGCGTGTTTCCACGTCCCCAGGCCGCCGGGGCGGCGGCGTTGCTGGCGGCGTGCGGCTACGCGGTCGTGGCGGGATTCGCGTTGCCCACGGTGCGTACCGTGCTGATGATCGCGGTTGTCGTGGCAGCGCGGCTTTGGAGGCGGCCGGTCAACGTGGTGGATGCGCTGGCGTTGGCGATGCTGGCTGTCCTCCTGTTCGATCCGCTGTCGCTGTTGTCGGCCGGTTTCTGGCTGAGTTTCGGTGGCGTGGCCTGGTTGGCCTGGTGCCTGCCCACCTCGCTGCATTGGGCGAAGGCCTTCCTGCCGGCGCAGGCGGTGGCGACGGTGGGTCTGCTGCCGATGACGGCGATGCTGTTCGGCCAGGCGTCACTGGCGGGGCCGTTGGCCAACCTGGTGGCGATCCCATGGTGGAGTCTGGTGGTGGTACCGCTGGCGTTGGCGGGAACGGCGCTGGAAGCGCTTTGTCCCGGTGCCGGGGCATGGGCATGGCGTGCCGCAGCCGACTGTTTCGATCTGACCTGGCCGTTGTTCGTCTGGATGGCGGAAAGTCCCTTCGCCCTCTGGTGGCTGCCCGAAAGCCGGCCGTGGGCGTTGGCGCTGGCGTTGCTGGCGGCGTTCTGGATGCTGCTGCCGCGTGGCGTGCCGGGCAAGCCGCTGGCGATGCTCCTGTGGCTGCCGCTGCTGTGGCCGGATCGCGAGTTGCCGCGACATGGCGAGGCGGAACTGGTGGTCATCGACGTGGGGCAGGGTCTGTCGGTGCTGGTGCGTACTGCGCGGCATGCTTTGCTGTATGACGCCGGGCCGGCCGTGGAGGATGGTTTCGACGCCGGCGAGCGCGCGGTGGTGCCTGCCCTGCGTGCGCTGGGGGTGTGGGAGGTGTCCCTGCTGGTCGTCAGTCATGGCGACAATGACCACGCCGGAGGCGCGGACGCCGTCCGCGATGCATGGCCGGTCGGGCAGGTGCTCGCGCCGGTCGGCGCCGGCGTGGCGGCGGCGGGCGCGTGCGAGGCCGGGCAGGCGTGGGAATGGGACGGGGTGCGCTTCAGCTTCCTGCACCCCACGCCGCATTTTCCCTACCTGGGCAACGAAGCCAGCTGCGTGCTGCGTGTTGAAGGGCGCCATGGTGCGGCATTGCTGCCCGGTGACATCGGCGACATCGTCGAACGCAGCCTGGTGCATCGCGTGCCGGGTGCCTTGCAGGCCGAGGTGGTGGTTGCCCCGCATCATGGCAGCGCCGGTTCGTCCGATCCCGCCTTCGTCCACGCCACCCGGGCGCGGCTCGTGCTGGTTTCCAGTGGTCACGGCAACCGGTTCGGCCATCCGCGGGCCAACGTGGTCCAGCGCTGGCAGCAGGCCGGGGCGGAAGTGCTGGATACCCGGCAGGGCGGCGCCCTGCGTGTCTGGCTTGGCCGGGACGGGCTCGCCGTGCGTGAACGCCGTCACTCCCGGCGCCACCTCTGGGACGCCGTGCAGCGCCAGCGGGCGGGTGGGCTATCCTATCGGCCTGCGAACGAACGGCGCGAAGTGCCGGAGGACTGAACGTGCTGGAACTGGTGAAGGCTGGCGGTTGGCCGATGATCCCGCTGCTGCTGCTCGGCGTACTGGCGCTGGCCATCGTGGTGGAGCGCTTCTGGTCGCTGCGCCGCAGGGAGATCCTGCCGCCCGGTCTGGGCGAGGAAGTCCGCACGTGGGCCGTGAAGGGGCAGCTTGAGCCCGCCCATATCGAGTCCCTGCGCCGCAATTCGCCGCTGGGCGAGGTGCTGGCTTCCGCGCTGGATGTCCGCAACAAGCCGCGCGACCAGATCCGCGAACGCATCGAGGACACCGGCCGCCATGTGGTGCACCGCATGGAGAAGTTCCTGAACGCCCTGGGCAGCATTGCATCGGCAGGGCCGCTGCTGGGCCTTCTGGGCACGGTGGTCGGCATGATCCAGATGTTCCTCGGCATCCAGGACAGCGGCGTCGGTGACGTCAATGCGCTCGCAGGCGGCATCGGCAAGGCCCTGGTCTGCGCGGCCGCGGGCATGATCGTCGCCATCCCGGCCCTGTTGTTCCATCGCTATTTCCGTGGTCGTGTCACCGGTTACGTGATGGAGATGGAAAAGGAAGCCACGGCGCTGGTGGATGCATTGGAAGCCCGCACGACCCGCCCGGTCGCGCGCCCCTCGGGTGTCGTCGCGCCCGCGCCGGTCGGCGCCTGAGGCCGGCCGATGCGGATCCGTGACGACCGCGCGCAGGAAGAGCCGGAGATCAACCTGGTTCCCCTGATCGACGTGATCCTGGTGCTGATCATCTTCTTCGTGATCACCACCACGTTCGACTCGCGCTCGATGCTGCAACTGCAGTTGCCCAGCGCCACCGGCGAGGCCGTTGCCGCGCAGACCAAGGCGCTCAGCGTGCTGGTCAATGCCGATGGCCGCTACTTCGTCGACGAACACGAAGTGCTGCGCCCCGACATCGATGCGCTCAAGCAGACCCTGCAGCAGGTGGCGGGCAGCGACCGCAGCCGGCCGGTGCTGCTGCGTGCCGATGCGCGTACGCCGCACCAGGCCGTGGTAACGGCGCTGGATGCGCTGGGGCAACTGGGTTTCCGCAAGGTCAACATCGCCACCGCGCCCGAGGCGCGCAAGTGAACGAGGCATCGTCGGCCTGGCAGGTCTACAAGCGGCTGCTGGGGTTTGCCACCCCGTACCGTGGACTGCTGGCGCTGGCGGCCATCGGCATGCTGCTTGAAGCGGCTGCGGGCGGTGCGTTCGCCAAGCTGATGGAGAACGTCGTCGACGAGACGTTCATCAAGCGCGACGAAGCCAAGAGCCTGCTGCTTCCCGCCTACATCGTGGGACTGTTCGTCATCCGCGGCGTGGCCGGTTACATCACCGACATGGGCATGGGCAAGGCGGCCCGCAGCATCGCGCGCGACTTCCGCGTGAAGGTGCTCGGCAAGTACCTGCGCCTGCCGGGCCTGCGCTTCGACACCGAGCCGGTGCCGGCCATGCTGGTTCGCCTGGGCTCCGACAGCGACCAGGTCGCGCAGGCGGCGGTCGATGCGATGAAGGTGATGATCCAGCAATCGCTGCAGGTCATCGCCATGCTGGCCGTCATGCTCTACACCAGCTGGCAGGTCACCATCGCCATCCTTTTGATGGCACCGCCGTTGGCATGGATGATGGACAAGGTGGCCCGTCGCTACCGCCGCATCAGCCATCGCATCCAGGAAAGCGGTGCGCAGATGATGCAGGCGGCCGACCAGACGCTGTCCAACCAGCAGGAAGTGAAGATCTACGGCGCCCAGCAAAATGAGCTTGCGCGGTATGGCGGGCTGGCCGACACCAACCTGCGGCTGGCCATGAAGGTGGAGGCCACGCGCAGCATCTCCTCGGCGATGGTGCAGCTGATGGGCGCGGTGGGGCTGGCGCTGCTGCTGTTCTTCGCCGGGCGCGAAGCCATGGCCGGGCGACTGACGGCGGGTGGCTTCGTGTCGCTGATGGTGTCGATGATGGCGATCATTCCGGCGTTGAAGCAGCTGACCAACGTGCAGAACATGCTGCAGCGGGGCGTGGCCTCCGCCCAGCGGTTGTTCTCGGTGCTGGATGCGGACGACGAGCAGGACCACGGCCGGCTGCCGCTGGATCGCGCCAAGGGGGTGATCGAGTTCCGCGACATCACTGCGCGCTATCCCGGGCAGACGCGGCCCGCGCTGGAAGACATCAGTTTCATTGCGCGTCCCGGTACCGTCACCGCCATCGTCGGCCGCTCCGGCAGCGGCAAGTCCACGCTGATCAAGCTGATCCCGCGCTTCTACGAAGCCGAGTCGGGCCACATCCTCCTCGACGGGCATCCGGTGCAGGACTACGCCCTGGCCGACCTGCGCCGGCAGATCGCGCTGGTCGGGCAGCAGGTGATGCTGTTCGACGGTACGGTCGCCGCCAATGTCGCCTACGGCGAACTGCAGGGCGCCGGTGCCGAGGCGATGGAGCAGGCCGTGCGCGGCGCCAATGCGATGGAGTTCGTGCAGGAACTGCCGCAGGGCGTGCACACATCGATCGGCAACAAGGGCGGGCGCCTTTCCGGCGGCCAGCGCCAGCGCCTGGCCATCGCACGCGCGATGCTCAAGGATGCGCCGATCCTGATCCTCGACGAAGCCACCGCCGCGCTCGACAACGAATCCGAACGCCTGGTTCAACAGGCACTGCAGAAGCTGATGCCCGACCGCACCACGCTGGTCATCGCGCACCGGCTGTCCACCATCGAACACGCGGACCAGGTGCTGGTACTGGACCAGGGACGGTTGGTGGAGCAGGGCACGCATGCGGAACTGCTGGCGCGCGGCGGCCTGTACGCCCACCTGCACCAGATGCAGTTCCGCGAAGGCGATACCGGGTGAGCAGGACCGCTTCGCGCACGCCCGAGTACTGGTTCAGCGATGCCGCAGTCCCGCTGCCCGCGCGTGCGCTGTCGGGTGTCTACGGTGCGCTGGTCGCATTGCGGCAGCGTTTTTACCGGTGGGGCCTGCTGCGTCCCAAGCGCGCGGAGGTGCCGGTCATCGTGGTCGGCAACATCACCGCCGGCGGCACCGGCAAGACGCCCCTGACCATCGCCCTGGTGGAGCGCCTGCGTGCGGCCGGCTACAAGCCCGGCGTCGCCAGTCGCGGCTACGGGCGTCGCGACGAGGGCACACCGCGCTGGGTGGACGCGCAGACGCCACCCGAAGAGGGCGGCGACGAACCGGTGCTGATCGCCCGCCAGACCGGCATCCGCGTGCGCGTGGACCGCGACCGCGTGGCCGCGGCGCGTGCGCTGGCGGAAGCGGGCTGCAACGTGGTGATCTGCGATGACGGGCTGCAGCACTACCGCCTGCATCGCGACATCGAGATCGAAGTGATCGATGGCCAGCGGCGCTACGGCAATGGCCGCTTGCTGCCGGCGGGGCCGCTGCGCGAACCCGTCGAACGGGCGGCCGGCTGCGACTTCCGCGTGGTCAACCTGCCTGCGCCCGACGCCGAGACCGGCTTCGGCGAATGGCCGATGCACCTGCATGCCGATGTCGCGCTGCCGCTGCGTGGCGGTCGTCCGCGTGCGCTGGCGGCTTTCGCAGGGCAGCGGGTGCACGCGGTTGCCGGCATCGGCAATCCCGCGCGCTTCTTCGCCATGCTGAAGGGATTCGGGATCGCCGTGGTACCGCACGCCTACGTCGATCATCACGACTATCGCGCAGATGACTTCGAGTTCGGCAGTGAACTCCCGGTGCTGATGACCGAGAAGGACGCCGTGAAGTGCGCGGGTTTCGCCACGCCCTGGTTCTACAGCGTGCCGGTCGCGGCCCGGCTGCCCGAGGCGTTCTGGGTGGGGCTGCTGGAGAAACTCGCTACCCGCGCCGGCCCGCCACAGACGGCGCGCTAGCGCATCGACGACGCGCCCTCCTTGGGTTTCCACTGAATCGCAGGCACTTCCACTGACATGACGCCCTTCATCGTCGCCATTCCCGCCCGTTACGCGGCATCCCGCCTGCCCGGCAAGCCCTTGCGTCCGCTGGGCGGTGAACCGCTGGTGGTCCACGTTGCGCGGCGGGCACTGGCCGCCGGCGCACGGGAAGTGTGGGTGGCCACCGACGACGCCCGCATCCGCGACGCCCTGCAGGGCACGGAAGTGCAGGTGGCGATGACCTCCGAGCGGCATGCGTCGGGCAGTGACCGCCTGGCCGAATGCGCCGACATCGCCGGCTGGAACGATGACACGCTGGTGGTCAACCTGCAGGGCGACGAACCGTTCGCTCCGCCTGCCGGCATCCGCATGGTGGCAGAAACCCTGGCCGCCAGCGCGGCGGACATGGCAACCCTGGCCGTGCCCATCGAGGATGCCGATACCCTGTTCGATCCGAATGCCGTCAAGCTGGTGCGTGCGGACAACGGCGATGCGCTGTATTTCAGCCGCGCGCCCATTCCCTGGCATCGCGACGCTTTCGCCCGGTCGCGTGATGCCTTGCCAGCCGGCCAATGGCTGCGGCATATCGGCATCTATGCCTACCGCGCGGGCTTCCTGCGCCGCTACGCGAAGATGCCGCCCGGCCGCCTGGAGCAGGTCGAGTCCCTGGAGCAGCTGCGCGTGCTGGAGGCGGGTTTCCGCATCGCCGTGGCGCTGACGCCGGAACCGTTCCCACCCGGCGTGGATACGCCGGAGGACCTGGCGCGGGCGGAGAGCCTGCTGAAAGGCCTGTCTTGAAGCTGCTGCTGGTGTGCCTGGGCAACATCTGCCGCTCGCCGATGGCCGAGGGCGCGCTGCATGCGCGCCTGCAGGCATCGCCTTTCGCGGGACGGGTGCAGGTGGATTCGGCCGGAACCGGTGACTGGCACGTGGGCGAACCCCCGGATCGTCGCGCCATCGCCTGTGCACGTGGATTCGGCGTGGACATCGGTGCGCAGCGCGCACGGCAGCTGCAGGCGCAGGACTTCCACGATTTCGACTGGCTGTTGTGCGCCGACCGGGCCAACGTCCGTGATGCACGGCAGCGTGCGCCGGCCGGGATGGGCGATAAAGTGGTGCTGCTGCTGGACTGGTCGGGCGTGATGCCGGACGGCGAGGTCCCGGACCCCTACACCGGCGGTCCCGAGGATTTCCGGCAGGTCTGGCGACTGGTCGATTCGGCGGCACAGGCGGTCGTCGCCCGGCTCGCCACCCGATGAGACTTGGGCATAATCAGGGATGATGATGAACGCGACCCTCGCACCCGAACTTCCGCGCGCGCTGCACTGGCTCAATGCGCCGGCCACCACGCTGCACGAACAACGCGGCCGTATCGTCGCGCTGGCCTTCGTCAACGGCGCGTCGGCCTGGTGTGCCCAGCGACTGAACGACCTTGCCGTTCTGCAGGCCCGCTATGTCGGCCGGCTGCACGCGCTGGCGATCCACGTGCCCCGTTTCGACAGCGAGCGCGAACCCCAGCAGGCGCTCAAGCGTCTCCGCCGGCAGGGCAACACGCTTCCCGCCGCACACGACGCCGACTGGGTGGCCTGGCAACGCTTCGGCGTTGACGCCTGGCCGACGGTCCTGCTGATCGATGGCGAGGGCCAGCTGCGCCACCGCATCGTGGGTGCGGATGGCCTGGCGGAGCTGGAGCGCGCGGTCGCCACCCTGTGCGACGGCCTGCATTCGCCGCCCGAAGACGACCTGCGCGGCTTTCGCGAGGCGCACCCCGAACCCCGCATGCCGCTGTCCTTTCCCACCGGCCTGGTCGCCACGCCCGACCGGCTGTTCGTGGCCGACAGCGGTCACCACCGCGTGCTGGAGTGCAACCACCAGGGGCGCGTGATCCGCCAGTTCGGCATGGGGACGGCGGATTTCGCCGATGGCGAACTCAACCATGCCGCGTTCCGCCGCCCGCACGGGCTGGCGCTGGTGCGCGAGTCGCTGTACGTCGCCGACACCGGCAACCACGCGCTGCGCAGGATCAACCTGGCGACCAGCACGGTGGACACGCTGTGCGGCAATGGCCGTGCCGGTGAACCGGTGGAAGGCATCATCACGGTCGCCCGCAACGTGCCGCTGAACCAGCCGCAGTCCGTGGTGGTGAACAACAACCAGGTCTTCATCAGCATGGCGGGCGACAACCGCATCTGGAGCTATGACCTGGGCAGCCGCGAACTGCGCCCGCGCGCCGGTTCCGGCCAGCTCGACATGCGTGACGGCAGCGGCGTGATGGCGGCGTTCGCGCAGCCGGCCGGCTTGGCCGCGGTGCACCAGACCCTCTACGTCTGCGATGCCGTGGGCTCCGCGGTGCGGTCAATGCAGCTGCGTGCCGATACCGTGCAGACGCTGGTGGGGCAGGGCACGTGGGTGTTCGGGTCCGACGACGGCCCGCGCGAGACCGCGCGGCTGCAGCATCCGCAGGCCATCGCATTGAGCCCGGACGCGCCGGTCATGTGGATCGCCGACAGCGGCAACGGCAGCCTGCGCACCTTGCGGCTGGGGGGTGGGGAACTCACCACCGTGGCCCTGCCGCGTCGCCTGCACGGTCCGGCCGGCGTGGCCGTGGCGGCGGGCGCGGTGTGGATCGCCGAAACCGATGCCCATGACGTACTGCGTTACGATATCGCCACCGGCGCATTGAGCCACGTTCCGATCGACGAATGAGTGGTAGTCCCCAGGCGGAATTTGACGGCAAGGCCTTTTCGGCCCGCCTGAGCACGGCGCCGGGCGTGTATCGCATGTACGCCGCCGACGACAGCCTGCTGTATGTCGGCAAGGCCGGCGCCTTGCGCAAGCGCGTCACCAGCTATTTCAATGGCTCCCCCAAGTCGCCGCGCATCCTGTCGATGCTGACGCAGGTCGCGCGCATGGACGTGACCGTCACCCGCACCGAGGCCGAAGCACTGCTGTTGGAAAACCAGCTGATCAAGTCGCTGACGCCCCGTTACAACGTGCTGCTGCGCGACGACAAGAGTTACCCCTACGTGCTGTTGACCCAGGAGCAGTGGCCGCGCATCGCGTTCCACCGCGGCCCGCGCGCGGTACCGGGGCGCTACTTCGGCCCTTACCCGGGGGTCACCGCAGTGCGGGAAACGCTCAACCTGATGCAGAAGCTGTTCAAGATCCGCAACTGCGAAGACAGCGTGTTCCGCAACCGGTCGCGGCCCTGCCTGCAGTACCAGATCGGCCGTTGCAGTGGCCCGTGCGTGGCGCTCGTGGACGAGGCCGACTATGCCGAATCGGTACGTCGCGCCACGCTGTTGCTGGATGGCCGCAGCGATGAGCTGACGCGCGAGCTGACCGATGCCATGGAGCGGGCCAGCGTGGCACTGGAGTTCGAGCAGGCGGCACGCCTGCGTGACCTGGTCGCCTCCATCCGCACGCTGCAGGCGCGCCAGTACGTGGATGGCCGCGCCGCCGATCTCGACGTGCTGGCCTGCGCGATGCAGGGCAGTCAGGCCTGCGTATTGCTGCTCGCGTTCCGCGACGGACGCAACCTGGGCACGCGGACGTTCTTCCCGAAGACCAATGGCGAGGACAGTGCGGAGGAAGTACTGGGAGCGTTCGTCTCCCAGTATTACGCCGAGCAACCCGCGCCCCAGGAAATCGTGCTGGACCGCGAAATCCCCGATGCCGAACTGATCGAGCATGCGCTGGCGGCGTCCAGCGGCCGCAAGGTCCAGTTGAAGTGGAACGTGCGCAGCGAGCGCGCGGGTTACCTGGACCTGGCGAAGCGCAATGCCGAACTGGCGCTGGTCACCGAACTGACCAGCCGTAGCGCGCAGACCGCGCGCAGCGAAGCCTTGAAGGACCTGCTGGGCCTGCCCGAGCCTGCCCGCCGCATCGAATGCTTCGACATCAGCCATACCATGGGCGAAGCAACGGTGGCGTCATGCGTGGTGTTCGATGCCAACGGCGCCGTGCGTTCCCAGTACCGCCGCTACAACATCACCGGCATCACGCCGGGTGACGACTACGCCGCCATGCATCAGGCCATCGAGCGCCGTTTCCGGCGCGCGGTGGAGGAGGGTGGCGTGCTGCCCGACGTGCTGCTCATCGACGGCGGTGCGGGCCAGCTCGCGCAGGCAGTGGGCGCGCTGGCCGACCTGGGCGTGGACGGCGTGACCCTGGTGGGCGTGGCCAAGGGCGAGGAGCGCCGGGCGGGTCACGAAACGCTGGTGTTGCCCGACGGCCGTGAAGTGCGCCCTGGCGCTGCGTCCCCGGCGCTGCAGCTCATCCAGCAGGTGCGCGACGAAGCCCACCGCTTCGCCATCACCGGCCATCGGGGCAAGCGGCAGAAGGCGCGCATGACCAGCAAGCTGGAGGACATTCCCGGCATCGGTCCGCGGCGTCGCGCCAGCCTGCTGAAGCATTTCGGCGGCCTGGCGGGCCTGAAGGCGGCCGGCGCCGACGAGATCGCGCGCGTCGAGGGCGTGAACGCCGCACTCGCCGAGCGAATCTACGCTAACCTGCACGGGTTGCCGTCGCCACAGGCGGGAAACGAGTAAACGCGTAATGAAGTTGACCATCCCCACTTGGCTCACATTGCTGCGGATCGTGCTGATCCCGGTGCTGGTGCTGGTGTTCTACCTGCCCTACAAGTGGACCAACCTGGCCGCGGCGATGATCTTCATCCTGGCCGCCGTCACCGACTGGCTGGACGGCTGGATCGCGCGTCGCTACCACCTCTATTCCGCCTTCGGTGCCTTCCTGGATCCGGTGGCCGACAAGCTGATGGTGGCGGTGTCGCTGTTCCTGATCGTGCAGGACAACCCCACCATGTGGATGGCGATCTGGGCCGCGGTCATCGTCGGGCGCGAGATCGCGGTGTCCGCGCTGCGCGAATGGATGGCCGGGCTGGGCCAGCGCGCGACGGTGAAGGTGGCGGCACTGGGCAAGATCAAGACCATCGTGCAGATGGTGGCGCTGGGCTGCCTGCTCTATGCCTCCACGCCGGGCGAACTGGACGTGGGCGACATCTGGATGGGGCGCTGGATTTTCCTGATCGGCGACTGGCTGTTGGCCATCGCGGCGCTGCTGACCCTGTGGTCGGGCATCCAGTACCTGCGCGCGGCATGGCCCATTCTGCGCGACGGTGAAAAAAAGAGTGTTGACATGCCGAAACAAGACGCTACAATTTCGTCTCTCTCGACGCGGGAATAGCTCAGTTGGTAGAGCACGACCTTGCCAAGGTCGGGGTCGAGGGTTCGAGTCCCTTTTCCCGCTCCAGATTTCGTCCTGCAAAGGACGGTACCCAAAACCCCGTTCGCGGGGTTTTGTGTTGTAAGGCGCTTGAAAAGGCGTCGTGATTGCGCCAGTCTGGCGCAGTCGCCACCGGCCTGGTGGCAGAGTGGTTATGCAGCGGACTGCAAATCCGCGTACGCCGGTTCAATTCCGACCCAGGCCTCCATACACGTTGATTCCGATGACGCCTGGCCCACGCCGGGCGTTTTCGTTTTTGTCCGTGTGTGCAGTGACCTGGCCACGGCTTTCCATTCAGCCGGCAGTGAGGCAGGCTATCCGCATGCCCGGATGGCGAAATTGGTAGACGCATCGGACTTAAAATCCGCCGGCCGCAAGGCCATGCCGGTTCGATTCCGGCTCCGGGCACCACCAGGCGAGGGACGCGATGAGCCGCTATCTGGCGTATGGACTGTGCATCGCGCTGGCACTGTTGTCGCTGGCGCTTTCCTTCACATGGCCGGCCTGGGGGTGGGGCGCCGTGGCGTTCGGTCTGCTGGCCGTGATCGGAACCTGGGACGTGCTGCAGTCGCGCAGCACCCTGCGCCGCAACTATCCGGTGCTGGCGCATTTCCGCTACGGACTGGAATCGGTGGGCCCCGAGATCCGCCAGTACTTCATCGAAGGCGATACGGTGGAAGTGCCTTTCTCGCGCCAGCAGCGTTCACTGGTGTACCAGCGGGCCAAGGGTGTGATGGACGTGGTGCCGTTCGGCAGCCAGCAGGACGTGTACAGCGTCGACTACGAGTGGATCAACCACTCGATGGCGCCCACGCACGTCGACTCCCATGATTTCCGCGTGGTGATCGGCGCGAACACGGCGCAGCCTTACTCGGCCAGCGTGTTCAATATCTCGGCGATGAGCTTCGGCGCGCTCTCCGCCAATGCCGTGCGCGCGCTGAACGAAGGCGCGCGACGCGGCGGCTTCTACCACGACACCGGCGAGGGTTCGATCTCGCCGTATCACCGCGAGAACGGGGGCGACCTGGTCTGGGAGATCGGTTCGGGCTATTTCGGGTGCCGTGACGAGCGGGGGGCGTTCAGCGAGGAACGCTTCGTCGAAAACGCACGCTCCCCGCAGGTGAAGATGATCGAGCTGAAGCTGTCGCAGGGCGCCAAGCCCGGCCATGGCGGCGTGCTGCCGGCGGCCAAGGTCAGTGCGGAGATCTCCGCCACGCGCGGCGTGCCGATGGGCCACGACTGCGTTTCGCCGGCCAGGCACTCCGCGTTCTCCACGCCGGTGGAATTGCTGCAGTTCATCGCGCGCCTGCGCGATCTCTCCGGCGGCAAGCCGACGGGCTTCAAGCTGGCCATCGGCCATCCCTGGGAGTGGTTCGCCATCGCCAAGGCGATGCAGGAAACCGGCCTGCTGCCGGATTTCATCGTCGTCGACGGGGCGGAGGGCGGCACCGGTGCGGCGCCGTCGGAGTTCATCGACCATGTGGGCGTGCCGATGCATGAAGCGCTGCTGCTGGTGCACAACACGCTGGTCGGACTGAACCTGCGCGACCGCATCCGCATCGGCGCGGCGGGCAAGATCATCAGCGCCTTCGACATCGCCCGGATCATGGCGATGGGCGCGGACTGGTGCAACGCTGCGCGGGGTTTCATGTTCGCGCTGGGCTGCATCCAGTCGCAGAGTTGCCATAACGACCGTTGCCCGACCGGCGTGGCCACGCAGGATCCGCGTCGCTGGAAACACCTCGACGTGCCCGACAAGTCGGTGCGCGTGCAGCAGTTCCACGACAACACGCTGAAGGCGCTGCGCGACATGCTGTGTGCTGCCGGGCTGGAGCATCCGCAACAGCTGGGGCCGGAACACATCCTGCGCCGCGTGTCGCCGATCGAAGTGCGTTCGCTGGCCTCGCTCTACCGCTTCGTGGAGCCCGGCGAGCTGCTTGACCGCGTGCCCGCGCATGCGGTCTTCCGCGACTTCTGGCCGGATGCCCGCAGCGACAGTTTCGCCGCGCCGCGCCGCGTCAGCGCGCTGTGCGATGCCAAGGACCGCTGAGGCGTCGTCAAACGGGCGGCAGCAGGTCCAGTACCCGCTCCGGCGGACGGCCGATCACCGCGCGCCCGGCGTGAACGAAGAGGGGGCGCTCCAGCAGCCGCGGGTGGGTGGCCAGGGCCTGGATCAGGGTCTCTTCGTCGAGTGACATGTCGGCCAGTCCGAGCGCGGCATAGTCCTCTTCTCCGGTCCGGATCAGTGAGCGTGCGGGCACGCCGAGCAGGGCCAGCAGCGACCGGATTTCGTCGGCCGACGGCGGCTGTTCCAGGTAGGGGATGATGCGGGGCTCGATGCCGCGCGCCTGCAGCAGTTGCAGCGCGTTGCGTGACTTGGAACAGCGGGGGTTGTGGTACAGGCGGGTGTCTTCCATGCGGGCATTCTAGGGCGGGGAGGCACCACCTCCGGGAACGTTGACCGTGGGCGTGGTCCGCGATTACCATACGCGCCCCGATCATCCGGGCGGTTAGCTCAGCGGTAGAGCACTGCTTTCACACGGCAGGGGTCACAAGTTCGAAACTTGTACCGCCCACCAGTTCCAGCAAAAAGCCCGGCCCTGCCGGGCTTTCTTGTTTTCCGGCGACGGCGGACGGCATGTGCCGGGGGGGGCAGTCTGACGCCCCGCTGCGGCCGTCCCGGCAACCTGCAGCGACCCACGCGCCCAGTCGGCGATAAGTGGTTGTTTCAGGGGTGGAAAACAGGGCGGAAAGTGGGCGTCTGTGGTAGACTCCGGACGTTGCAGAACCCGCCTGAAACCCCGTCTGCCCGTGCCTTGCCGGCATAGTCCCGGCAGCCGGGTTTCGGCTCGAAAAACCTGAAAGAACCACGGAACCCGAATGGCCGAACTCGCCAAGGAAATCATCCCCGTCAACCTCGAAGACGAGATGCGCCGCAGCTATCTCGATTACGCGATGAGCGTGATCGTGGGGCGCGCACTCCCGGATGTCCGCGATGGCCTGAAGCCTGTCCACCGGCGTGTCCTGTTCGCCATGAACGAACTGGGCAACCACGCCAACAAGCCCCACGTGAAGTCGGCGCGCATCGTCGGTGACGTGATTGGTAAATACCACCCCCACGGCGACCAGTCGGTGTACGACACGCTGGTGCGCATGGCGCAGCCGTTCTCGCTGCGCTACCTGCTGGTCGACGGCCAGGGCAACTTCGGTTCGGTCGACGGCGATGCCGCCGCCGCCATGCGTTACACCGAAGCGCGCATGGCCAAGCTCACCCATGAGCTGCTGGCCGACATCGACAAGGAAACCGTCGATTTCCAGCCCAACTACGACGAGAAGGAACAGGAGCCGACGGTCCTGCCGACGCGCTTCCCGAACCTGCTGGTCAACGGTTCGGCCGGCATCGCGGTGGGCATGGCCACCAACATCCCGCCGCACAACCTGTCGGAAGTGGTCAACGGCCTGATCGCGCTGATCGACAATCCGGAACTGGATGTCGACGGATTGATGCAGTACATCCCGGGCCCGGATTTTCCCACCGCCGGCATCATCAACGGCACCGCCGGCATCGTCGCGGGCTACCGTACCGGCCGTGGCCGCGTGCGCATGCGCGCCAAGGCCGATATCGAAGTCAATGAAGACAACGGCCGCGAATCGATCATCGTCACCGAGATCCCGTATCAGGTGAACAAGGCGCGGCTGATCGAGAAGATCGCCGAGCTGGTGAAGGAAAAGAAGCTGGAAGGCATCAGCGAGCTGCGCGACGAGTCCGACAAGGACGGCATGCGCATCTACATCGAGGTCAAGCGCGGCGAATCGGCCGAGGTCGTGCTGAACAACCTGTACCAGCAGACGCCGATGGAGTCGGTGTTCGGCATCAACATGGTCGCGCTGGTCGACGGCCGCCCGCAGCTGCTCAACCTGAAGCAGATGCTGGAAGCCTTCGTGCGCCACCGCCGCGAAGTGGTCACCCGCCGCACCATCTTCGACCTGCGCAAGGCCCGCGCCCGCGCGCACATCCTCGAAGGCCTGACGGTCGCGCTGGCCAACATCGACGAGATGATCGAACTGATCAAGACGTCGGCCAACCCGCAGGAAGCGCGCGAGCGCATGCTGGCCAAGACCTGGGAGCCGGGCCTGGTGGGCACCCTGCTGGCGGCGGCCGGCGCCGAGGCCTCGCGTCCGGAAGACCTGCCGGTCGGCGTCGGTTTCCATGACGGCCGCTACCAGCTGACCGAAGTGCAGGCCACCCAGATCCTGGAGATGCGCCTGCACCGCCTGACCGGTCTGGAACAGGAAAAGCTGACCGAGGAATACAAGGAACTGCTGGAAACCATCGCCGGCCTGATCCGCATCCTGGAAAACCCGGATGTGTTGCTGCAGGTGATCCGCGACGAGTTGCTGAACGTCAAGGCCGAATTCGGCGACGAGCGCCGCAGCGAGATCCGCCACAGCGAGGAAGACCTGGACATCCTGGACCTGATCGCGCCGGAAGACGTGGTGGTCACCCTGTCGCACGCCGGTTACGCCAAGCGCCAGCCGGCCAGCGCCTACCGCGCGCAGCGTCGTGGCGGCCGTGGCCGCAGCGCGGCGGCGACCAAGGAAGAGGATTTCATCGACCAGCTGTGGCTGGTCAACACGCACGACACGCTGCTGACGTTCACCAGCAGCGGCAAGGTGTTCTGGCTGCCGGTGTACCAGCTGCCGGAAGCCGGCTCGAACGCGCGTGGCCGCCCGATCATCAACTGGATCCCGCTGGAACCCGGCGAGAAGGTGCAGGCGGTGGTGCCGGTGCGTGCGTACGAGGAAGGCCGCTATGTGTTCTTCGCGACCAAGGACGGCACGGTCAAGAAGACCCCGCTGACCGAGTTCGCGTTCAAGCTGGCGCGCGGCAAGATCGCGATCAACCTGGATGAAGGCGATGCGCTGGTCGGCGTTGCCCTGACCGATGGCGAACGCGACGTCATGCTGTTCGCGTCGAACGGGCGCGCGGTGCGCTTCTCCGAATCGCTGGTGCGCCCGATGGGTCGTACCGCGACCGGCGTGCGCGGCATGCGCTTGGCGCCGGGCAGCGATGCCGAGGTGGAAGCGGACGAAGGCGATGCGGGTGAGGGCGTCGACGTCGATGCCGCGCCGGTGATCCACGACAGCGGTTCGGAAGTGGTCAGCCTGGTCGTGGTCGATGGCGACGGCGACATCCTGACCGCCAGCGAGCGCGGTTACGGCAAGCGCACGCCGGTGACCGAGTACCCGCGCAAGGGGCGTGGCACCCGTGGCGTCATCGCGCTGAAGACCACCGAGCGCAACGGCAAGCTGGTCGGTGCGATCCAGCTGTCCGACCACCACGAAGTACTGCTGATCTCCGACGGCGGCACGCTGGTGCGGACGCGGGCCAGCGGCATCTCGCAGGTGGGTCGCAATACGCAGGGCGTCACCCTGATGCGGTTGGGCGAGGGTGAAGTGCTGCAGGCGGTCGAACGCCTGGACGCCTCGCTCGACGATGAGGACGAGGGCGGCGACACGCCGGCGGATCTGGCCTCCGTCGCCCCTCCGGCGGAAGACCAGCCCCAGGCGTAAGCCGGCGGCGTCACGACAGGAACCCCGGCCATGCCGGGGTTTCTCTTTTCCGGGGTGGCGCTTGCCATCGGCGGTGGGGCGCATGCCGGCGCCACGTAAACGTGACCCCAAACCTGCCGCGGGTGCGTTCTATACTGCCGACACGACCAGGGCAGGGACCGGCACATGGCATCGGCAACACCGCACACGGCACGCGCGCGCACCTTCCGGGTCCGCGCGTTTTTTGTTTTCTTCGCAATGGTTTTCGCGCTGCTGTCCCTCAACGGCTGCAAGCGCAACGAGACCGGCCAGTTGCCCGAAGCCAGCGGCGAGCCCATCAAGGCGCAGCGCGACAAGGTGGAAGGTTTCGCGCTGGTGGGGGCCTATCCCGACCAGCATGACGGCAACCTGGCCATCGCCCTGGAGTTCAGCCGGCCGCTGGTCAGTTCGCAGGATTTCGACGCGCTGCTGGCGGTCACCGATGCCAACGGTGCGGTGGTGAAGGGCAGCTGGGTGCTGGACGAGAAAGGGCTGGTGCTGCGCTTCCCGTCGGTGGAAGCGGCCAAGGACTACCAGGTCACGCTGCGCGCCGGTCTTTCCGCGGCCGATGGCACCCGACTGGGCAAGGACGACACCCGCAAGGTGCACACCGGCGAACTGGAACCCGCGGTCGGCTTCGCCTCGCAGGGCAGCGTGCTGCCGGCGCGGGAAAGCCGCGGCCTGCCGGTGGTGTCGATCAACGTGGACGAAGTCGATGTCGAGTTCCTGCGCGTCACCGAGAAGCAGCTGCCGAAGTTCTTCGCCGAGTACCAGCGCGGTGGCCGTCGCGGCAGCTGGGACCTGGACAGCGAATACGGCGACAACACGCCGCTGGGCACGCTGGCCGAGCCGGTCTACCTCAACCGCTTCGTGCTGGGCGGCAAGCCCAACGAGCGCGTGCTGACCTACCTGCCCATCCAGGACATCCGCGAGCTGCAGGATCCCGGCCTGTACTTCGCCGTCATGAAGCGCACCGGCAAGTTCGCCGGCGAGTTCGAGACGGCGTTCTTCACCGTTAGCGACATCGGCCTGCATACGCGTGCCTACAAGGACAAGCTGTTCGTGCACACGGCATCGCTGCAGGACGGCGCGGCCATCGGTGGGGTCGAGCTCAAGGTGCTCGATGCGCGCGGCGAAGCGGTGCTGGCCGGCAAGACCGACGGCAACGGCAATGCGCTGTTGAACTACACCCTGGACGCCGGTCACGTGCTGGTCGCTACGCGCGGCAAGGACGTGTCCATGCTTCCGTTCAACCAGCCCGCGCTGGACCTGTCCGAGTTCGCGGTGGCGGGGCGGGAACAGGCGTGGTTCGACGTGTTCGCCTGGTCGGGGCGTGACCTGTACCGGCCTGGCGAAACCGTTCGCGTCTCCGCCCTGCTGCGCGACAACGACGGCAAACCGGTGACGGCCACCGGCAAACAGTTGCAGCCGGTATTCCTGCGGCTGAAACAGCCCGACGGCAAGGTGTTCCGCGAGACCCGCCTGCAGCCGGGCGAGCAGGGTTACGTCCGTTTCGAGCAGGTCATCCCGGCGGAGGCGCCGACGGGGCGCTGGCAGGTCGAGTTCCGCACCGATCCCGCCAGCAAGGAAGCAGTGCAGGGCATGACGCTGCGCATCGAGGAATTCCTGCCCGAGCGCATGAAGCTGGACCTGGACGCGGCGCAGCCGGTGCTCAAACCCGGCGAGCCACTCCGGCTGAAGGCCACGGCGGCCTACCTGTACGGCGCGCCGGCCAGCGGCAACCGCTTCACCGCCAAGCTGGCCGTGGCGGTGGAGCAGCACCCGCTGGAGCAGCTGCCCGGTTACTTCTTCGGCGATCCGACGCTGGAACTGCCGAAAGAGGCCAAGGACGTCATCGACACCACGCTGGCCGAGAACGGCGTGCTGCAGCAGGATATCGCCTTGCCGGCCGAGGCCAAACCGCGCAGCACCATTGCCGCCATCGTGTCAGGCAGTGTGTACGAGACCGGCGGCCGCACGGTCAACCGCACGCTAAAGCGCGTACTGTGGCCGGCGAACACGTTGGTCGGCATCCGCCCGTTGTTCGACGACAAGGACGGTGCCGACGCCAACGCGAATGCGGGCTTCGAACTGGTGCGCGTGGATGCGGCCGGCAAGCCACGGCCTGGCAAGGGGCTGAAGGCCATGCTGGTGCGCGAACTGCGCGACTACCACTGGAACTACGACGAGGACGGCGGCTGGGACTACGACTTCACCCGCCGGTTCGAGAACAAGGACACGCGCACGCTCGACATAGGAACCGGTGCGTCGAAGATCGATTTCCCGGTGGAGTGGGGCGAGTACCGGCTGGATGTGTTCGATCCGGCCACGGGCCTGACCACGCGTTATCCGTTCCGTGCCGGCTGGAGCTGGGACGACCAGAACCGCGGCCTGGACGCGCGCCCCGACAAGGTCAAGCTGTCGCTGGACAAGACCGGCTACAAGGTCGGCGACACCATGAAGGTCACCCTGACGCCACCGCACGCCGGCAAGGGCCTGCTGATGGTCGAAAGCGACCGCATGCTCTACGTGCAGGCCATCGATGCCAAGCCGGGCAGCACGTTCTCCATCCCGGTGACCAAGGACTGGGAACGCCACGACGTCTATGTCACCGCACTGGTGTTCCGCGGTGGCTCCGCACCCAGCAAGATCACGCCCGCGCGCGCCGTCGGCGTGGCGCACGTGCCGATGGATCGCCGCGACCGCCGGGTGGCCGTTGGATTGTCCGTGCCCAAGCAGATGCGGCCGGAGCAGAACCTGTCGGTGGTGGTCAGCGTGCCGGAACTGGCGGGCAAGCCCGCCTATGTCACCGTGTCCGCGGTCGACGTCGGCATCCTGAACATCACCCGCTTTCCCGTGCCGGATGCGAACGCGCAGTTCTTCGCGCAGCGCCGCCTGGGCGTAGACGCCTATGACATCTATGGGCGCGTGATCGAGAGCTTCGAAGGCGGCAGTGCGAAGATCCGCTTCGGTGGCGACATGGCGCTGGCGGCATTGCCACAGGCCAAGCGGCCGACCTCGCGCGTGCAGACGGTGGACCTGTTCTCCGGCCCGGTGAAGCTGGATGCCATGGGCAATGCGCGCATTGCGCTGAAGGTGCCGGATTTCAACGGCACGTTGCGGGTCTCCGCACTGGTGTATTCCGACACCCGCTACGGCAACCGTGACCGTGAAACGGTGGTGCGCGCGCCGATCGTCGCCGAGGCCAGCCTGCCGCGCGTGCTGGCGCCCGGCGACCGCAGCACGGTGACGCTGGACGTGCAGAACTTCACCGGCAAGCCCGGTGCCTTCAAGGTGCAGGTGAACGGCGAAGGGCCGTTGAGCATCGGTGAGGGCAGCCGCGACGCCACGCTGCCCGTGGACGGAAAGAACACCCTCAGCTTCCCGATCACGGCAGGCGAGGGCTACACCACCGCCAAGGTGCGGGTGCGCGTGGAGGGCAATGGCTTCAAGGTGGACCGTCGTTATGACCTGCCCGTACGCGCGGGCTGGCCAGCGGTGCTGCGTTCGCAGACGCGCGTGCTGGATGCCCTGGGCCCGGTGGAAATGGGCGCGGGCTTCGCCGACGGGTTGATGCCCGGCTCGGTGACGGCGCGCATGACGGTGAGTGCGTTGCCGCCCATTCCGTTCGCCAGTGCGCTGCAGGGCGCGCTGGAGTACCCCTACGGCTGCGCCGAGCAGACCACCAGCAAGGGGTACGCCGCGCTGGAACTGGATGACGCGACCGCGAAGCTGCTGGGCGTGGCGGGACTGGACGCGAAGAAGCGCCGCGAGCGCATGGAGGGTGCCTTCGGCCGACTCGCATCGATGCAGGTGGCGAACGGCCACTTCTCGATGTGGGGCAACGACGATTACGTCAACCCGGGGCTGACGCCGTACATCGCCGAATTCCTGCTGGATGCGCGCGAAGGTGGTTTCGCGGTACCGGATGCGGTGCTGCAGAAGGCGCTGACCCGGCTCAACGAAGACCTGCTGGCCGGTGGCGCGCAGTTCTACGGCTACGACAGTCGCGATCACCTGAAATTCGCCAACCAGGCCTACGCGGGTTACGTACTGGCGCGCGTCAACCGGGCGCCGCTGGGCACGCTGCGCGCGCTGTACGACAACGAGCGCGGCAAGAGCCTGACCGGCCTGCCTCTGGTGCACCTGGGCATCGCGCTGTCGCTGCAGGGCGACAGGAACCGTGGTGCGAAGGCCATCGCCGACGGCTTCGCGAAGACCGGCGATCGACCCGAGTACCTGGGCGATTACGGCACCCGCCTGCGCGATGACGCGCTGATGATCGCGCTGGTGCACGAACGCAAGCTGTCCAAGCCCGAGTACGACCGTCGTACGGTGTCGCTCGGCCGCGAACTGGACGCGCGCCGCAACAGTGGCTGGTTGTGGCTGAGCACCCAGGAGCAGGTGGCGCTGGCCCGGCTTGGCAAGGCCCTGATGGTGGACCAGGCGAAGCTGGTGTCCGGACAATGGAGCGTCGGCGGCGATGCCGAAGCGGTGGCGCCGGTGCGCCTGTTCGGCCGCAGCTTCGACCATGCAAGCCTGTCGAAGGGCGTGCGGTTCGTCCCGGAGGGCAGTCCGCCGCTGTACGCCAGCCTGGACGTGGCGGGCATCCCGCGCAGCGCGCCTGCGCCGGACAATCGCCAGATCGGCATCGAGCGACGCTACTACACCACCGATGGCAAGGAGTGGAAGGGTGGCACGTTGAAGGAAGGCGAGGCGCTGATCGTGCGCGTGGGCATCACCGCCAATGTCAGCATGCCGGACGCGCTCTTCACCGACCTGCTGCCGGCGGGGCTTGAGATCGAGAACTTCAACCTGGGTGAAGCAAAGCAGTGGGCCGAGGTGGTGGTGGACGGCATTTCCGTCAGCGACCGCGCAGGCGCCGCCGACGTGAAGCACGAGGAGTTCCGTGACGACCGCTATGTGGCCGCGCTGAAGCTGGACCGGGGCGACACCGCCAAGGTGTTCTACCTGGTGCGTGCGGTCACGCCGGGCACGTACACGGTGCCGCCGCCGCTGGTGGAAGACATGTACCGCCCGGATATCCGTGGCGTGGGCAAGTCCACGCCGGCGTCCATCACGGTGGTGCAGCCGTGACGCTTTCCTTCTCCTGGCGCGCCGGGAGAAGGTTCGCATCCACACTGGTCACTGTGGGAGCGACGTGAGTCGCGACGAACGGCTGGTATAGCCTCATCGCTACAGGCGTCGCTCCCACTGCCACACGCAGCGTTACCATCATTCATGCAGAAGCGAGGTTTCCCCAGACTGTTGACCTGGCTCCGCTGGGTCACCGTCGCCGTGCTCGTCATGCTGCTGGTGCTCGATTTCGCCTTCCCGCCGCCGCTGCCGAAAACGCGCGACACCAGCACGCTGGTGGTCGCGCGCGACGGTACGCCGCTGCGCGCGTTCGCCGACCGCGAAGGCGTCTGGCGCCATCCCGCCACGCCCGACAGCGTGTCGCCGCTCTACCTGCAGGCGCTGTTGACCTACGAGGACCGCTGGTTCTGGCGCCATCCCGGCATCAATCCCTGGGCGCTGGTCCGTGCAGGCGGACAATGGGTGCAGCGCGGCCGCATCGTGTCGGGTGGATCGACGCTGACCATGCAGGTGGCGCGCATGCTGGACCGGCATTCGCGCACGCCATGGGGCAAGGCCAAGCAGATGCTGCGCGCGCTGCAGCTGGAAGCGCATCTTTCCAAGCGCGAGATCCTCACGCTGTACCTGGAACGCGCCCCCTTCGGTGGCACCATCGAAGGCGTGGATGCGGCCAGTTGGGCCTACCTGGGCAAGCCGGCCGCGCAGCTGTCGCATGCCGAGGCCGCGCTGCTCGCCGTGCTGCCGCAATCCCCCAGCCGGCTTCGCCCCGACCGTCATCCCGAGGCCGCACGGTTGGCACGCGACAAGGTGCTGCGGCGCATGGCCGAACAGGGTATGTGGTCGTCCGATGTGGTCGACGATGCGCGGGTGGAACCGGTGGTCGCACGCTCCCTGCAGCCGCCGTTGCATGCCGCGCTGCTCGCCGAACGCCTGCGCCAGCAGCAACCACGTGCCGCACGCATCGTGTCCACGATCGACGCCGGCCTGCAGCGCACGCTCGAAGAGCGGGTGCAGAGTTACTTCTCCACGTTGCCGGCGCGCACGTCGGCGGCGCTGCTGGTGGTCGACAACGCGACGATGGAAGCGCACGCCTATGTGGGGTCGGTGAGCTTCGGCGACCAGGCGCGGTTGGGGCACGTGGACATGGTGCAGGCCTGGCGCTCGCCGGGTTCCACGCTCAAGCCCTTCCTGTACGGCCTGGCGCTGGATGATGGCCTGATCCATTCGGAGAGTCTGCTGGTGGACGCGCCACAGTCCTTCGGCGGTTATCGTCCGGGCAATTTCGATGCCGCATTCAATGGGCCAGTCAGTGCCGCCGATGCGTTGCGGCTTTCCCTCAACGTACCGGCCGTGGACCTGCTGGACCGCGTGGGTGCGGCGCGCTTCTCGGCGCGGCTGGCCAACAACGGGCTGACGTTGCGCTATCCGCCGGGCGCGCAGCCCAACCTGGCGCTGATCCTCGGTGGTACCGGTGCGCGGCTCGAAGACCTGGTGGGTGCCTACGCCGCGCTGAACCGCGCAGGGCTGTCGGGGCGCGTGCGGTACACGCGCGACATGCCTTCCATGGATCGCAGGCTGCTGTCGCCGGGTGCCGCGTGGATCATCCGCGAGGTGCTGGAGGCGCATCCACGCCCCGGTTATGGCGGCGGCGTGCTGGATACCGGCAATCGCCCGCGCGTGGCCTGGAAGACCGGGACCAGCTACGGGTTCCGTGATGCATGGGCCCTGGGCAGCACGCACCGCTACACGGTCGGCGTCTGGGTGGGGCGACCGGACGGCACGCCCCTGCCGGGGCAGTACGGTGCGGTGACGGCGTTGCCGTTGATGTTCGAAGTGATCGACAGCCTGCCGCGCACCCGCGGCGATGCGGAACGCCCGCCGGCACCGCGCGAAGTGACGGAAGCCGAGATCTGCTGGCCGCTGGGCACGCTGGCGGACGCTGACGCCCCCCACCTGTGCCAGCGTCGGCGCGAGGCGTGGATACTGGACAATGCCGTGCCGCCCACCTTCGCCGAACGCGACGCACGGCTGTGGAATGCGGGCAGGGAACGCTTCGACGTGGACCAACGTACCGGGCTGCGGCTGTCGGCGGAGTGCGCCCATCCTCATGTGGCCCGCAGTACGGAGATCGCGCGCTGGCCTGCCCTGGCATCGCCCTGGTTGCCGGCGCAGACGCGCGAGGCCTCGCGGCTGCCCGCGTTGTCGCCCGACTGCCAGCCGGACGGCCGGGATGCAGCGGAAGAACTGCGCATCGAAGGACTCAACGACCAGGCCACGCTGGCGCGTGCACCCGGCAGCACGCACGGCGTGCGTCTCCAGTTGCGCGCGCTTGGCACGGACGCCCGCGTGCAGTGGTTGCTGGACGGTCGCTGGATCGCGGAAACCCGGGCTTCCCAGGCTTTCCAGCACGATTTTGACCAGCCGGGCGAGCATCAGCTCACTGCGCTGGCGGACAGCGGTGCCTGGACGCGGGTGAGGTTCAAGGTCCTGCGCTGAGCGGGGTTCAGCGATAGTGGGCCAGGAACGCTGACAGCGAGGTGGCGTCGGGCACCAGCAGGTTCATCAGCATGCCCGCCAGCAGCAGCGACAGCGTGGCGGCGACGAAGGGCCATGCGGTACTGCGGAGCGTGGTCGCCAGCCAGCGATCCGGATCGTGCTGGTGCTTCAGTCGCCGGTACAGTCCGGCCGACAACACGGCATCCAGAGCGAGTTCCGCCAGCAGGGCGGGCGCGATCCAGATCACCCACCCGACCGCCAGCAGCGCGCCCGCCAGCAAGGCCAAGACGACGGCGACAGGCAGTGACTCATCCAGATCGAGTGCGCTGTCCAGGGACGGCATCTGCACTTCGCCGGGGGAGGCATCGAACGACATGCGTGCCCCGCCATCGGGAAGCACGTCGAAATCCGCGCTGGCACCGGCGCCACCCGATTTCCCTCCCGCTCCGTGCCACTCGCTCCCATCGCGTCCGGCTGGCGGGGATGCGTGGCCGCCATCGGAATCAAGGCCCGACACGTCCCATTCCCGATACCGGCGCCACACCCAGATCAGGCCGAGGAACACGACATAGGCCAGCATCACGCACAAGGGGTAGCGCAGCCACAACGCATCCATGCCGGCCGCCGAGAGCGCCACGGAGGCCAGGAAGCCTGCCGCTGCCGTCAGCAGCACCAGCACGCTCATCTGCAGGCGTGGCGCCGAGACGCGCGCCGCGACGCGGGCTTTCAATGCAGGCGGAATGTCGTTCCGTCCTGCCACGCGATCAGCCGATCTGTTCCAGCATGTGCTCCGCGCCGGACACCTTGTACTCGCCCGGTGCCTCGACGAACACGTGGCGCACGATGCCGTCTTCCGCGTACAGCGCGAAGCGCTTGGCGCGGATGCCCATGCCGTAGGCGCTGGCGTCCATTTCCAGGCCCAGGGCCTTGGCGAAGTCGGCGTTGCCGTCGGCCAGCATCTGCAGGCCGTCCGGTACGTGCTGCGTCTTGCCCCACGCCTGCATCACGAACGGGTCATTGACCGAAACACAGAACACTTCGATGCCGCGGCTGCGGAAATCCTCGAAATGCTCGACATAACTGGGCAGGTGCTTCTCCGAACAGGTGGGGGTGAAGGCGCCGGGCACGGCGAACAGCACGGCCTTGCGGCCATCGAACAGGGCCGCCGTGTCGACGGCCTCGACACCTTCGCGGATACGCTTGAGGACGACTTCGGGAATGCGGTCGCCAACCTGGATGCTCATGGGGAATGCCTTGCGTTGAGGAAACTGAATGCAGTCTAGCGCGCCGGGGTAAGGCCGCGGTGAGGGTCTTGAAAACCCCTGGCCCGCGCCTATTTTCCGGGCTGTCGGCGCCGCCTGGGTTGCGCCTTTTCCTGAGGAGAAAACCATGAGCATCGTCCAGTACCACCCGTGGGCCAACTCGCGTGGCCTGCAGGATGAAATCAAGCAGGTGTTCGACCGCTTCCTGGGCGAGTCGGATGCCGACCAGTCCAACGTGGTGACCAGCCAGTGGGCCCCGCGCGTGGATATCCGCGAGGAGAGCGACCGGTTCGTGATCCTGGCCGACATCCCGGGCGTGGATCCCCAGGAGATCGAGATCCACATGGACAAGGGCATCCTGACCCTGCGTGGCGAAAGGGTTGCGGAGAAGAAGGAAGACGCCGCGCGTTATTCCCGCGTGGAGCGCGTGCACGGGACGTTCTATCGACGCTTCTCGCTGCCGGACAGCGCCAATGCCGACGGCATCACCGCCAGCGGCAAGCATGGCGTGCTTCAGATCGACATTCCCAAGAAGCCGGAAACCACGCCGCGCCGCATCCAGGTGTCCTGACGCCCGCGCAGGCACCCCTGACGCGTCGCCGCCTGCGCAGACGGGCGACGACGCGGGCAGGGTGGCATTACCGCTAGAATTGACCCGTGACGCGCATCCAGCGCGTTTTCCGTCAGCCGGGCGCTGTGCCGCAGTGCCGTCGGCGCGCCGGCGGACTCCTGCGGAGATTCCATGCAGTTCAAAGACTATTACGCGGTGCTGGGGGTGGAACCCGGCGCCGGCGATGCCGAGATCAAGACGGCGTATCGCCGGCTGGCCCGCAAGTACCACCCGGACGTCAGCAAGGAAGCCGGTGCCGAAGACCAGTTCAAGGCCGTCAACGAGGCCTACGAGGCGCTGCGCGACCCGCAGAAGCGCGCCGCCTACGATCAGCTGCGCGCGCGCGGTTACCGGCCGGGCGAGGAATTCCGTCCGCCGCCCGATTTCGGGCGCGGCGGCCACGGCGCTCAGGATTTCGATTTCGAGGAGATCTTCGGCGGCGCGGGCGGTGCCGGCAGCGGTGGTTTCAGCGATTTCTTCGAAGGCCTGTTCGGCCGCCGCGGTCGTCCCGAAGCTCCGCAGCCACGCGGACCCCAGGCGCCACGCGATTCGCGCGCCAAACTGGCGGTGCCGTTGCAGGCGGTGCATGACGGCGGCAGTGTCCGGCTCAACGTCAACGGCCGCCAGTTGGACGTCAGGGTGCCCAAGGGCGTGAAGCCGGGGCAGGTGATCCGTCTGGCCGGGCAAGGCAGCCAGGGCGGCAACCTGCTGCTGGAAGTGGAATACGCCCCGCATCCGCAGTTCGACGTGGATGGCCGCAACATCATCCACGTGCTGCCGCTGACGCCCTGGCAAGCGGCCCTGGGGGCGACGCTCAGCGTGCCCACGCTGGGCGGTGCGGTGGAACTGAAGATCCCCCCCGACTCCGATTCCGGCCGCAAGCTGCGGCTGCGCGGGCGCGGCCTGCCGGGTACGCCGCCAGGCGACCAGATCGTCGAACTGGAGATCACCGCCCCGAAGCCGGAAACGGAAGAGCAGCGCAAGGCCTACGCGAAACTGGCCAAGGCGTTCGGCGAAACGACGCCCTGACGGAAGCATCGTGATGCCGGCGGGTGGTCAAAATTTGGCCACCCTTCTTGACAGCGTTGTGGCACGGGCACGCGCCGCGGTTATCCACAGTTTCATGCACGCGTCATCCACACCCCCTGTGGAGAAACCCGTTCCCGTTGGCGGGCCGTAAACAACCGCGCCACCCGAAGGTGGCGCGGTTGCTACAACGAGGACGGGCGAATTACTTGGCCGCGGCGGTCGCAGTGGCCGGGGCGGTGAGGCCGCGCTTTTCCAGCAGGGGTTCGATCTTGGGATCGTGGCCGGCGAAATCACGGAAGATCTTCATGGCGTCCTGGCTGCCGCCCTGCGACAGCAGCGTCTTGCGGAAGTGGTCGCCGTTGGCGCGGGTCAGGCCACCGTTCTGCTTGAACCATTCCACGCTGTTGGCGTCCAGCACTTCCGACCAGATGTAAGCATAGTAGCCGGCCGAGTAGCCACCCATGATGTGGCTGAAGTAGGTCGTCTTGTAGCGCGGCGGCACCGGCTTGTAGTTGATGCCGTCGGCGGTCAGCGCGGCGGCTTCGAACTTCATCACGCCGGCGGCGTCGGGTACCTGGTCGGCGGTGATCTGGTGCCAGCGCTGGTCGAGCATGGCGGCGCCCAGGTACTCGGTGGTGGCGAAACCCTGGTTGAACTTGGACGCGGCGATCACCTTGTCCAGCAGCGCCTGCGGCATCGCCTCGCCGGTCTGGTAGTGCTTGGCGTAGTTCTTCAGGATGGACGGCCAGTCGGCCCACATCTCGTTGACCTGCGACGGGTACTCGACGAAGTCACGCGGCACGCTGGTGCCGCTGAAGTACGGATACTTCACGTCCGAGAACATGCCGTGCAGCGCATGGCCGAACTCGTGGAACATGGTGGTGACTTCATCCCACGTCAGCAGCGTCGGTTCGCCTGCGGGCGGCTTGGGCACGTTGAGGTGGTTGGCCACCACCGGCTTGTCGCCGCTCAGCGCGGACTGCGAAACGTAGGAGTTCATCCATGCGCCACCCCGCTTGGAGTCGCGTGCGTACATGTCCGCGATGAAGATCGCCAGCTGCGTGCCGTCCTCGTTGAACACGTCGTAGACCGTCGTGTCGGGGTGATAGAGCGGCAGGTCGGTGCGCTTCTTGAAGGTCAGGCCGTACAGCTGGTTGGCGGCGTAGAACACGCCGTTCTCCAGCACGTTGGTCATCTCGAAGTATGGCTTGAGCTGCGATTCGTCGAAGTTGTACTTCTCGGCGCGGACCTTTTCGGTGTAGAACGCCCAGTCCCACGGTTCCAGCGTGAAGGTGGGCTGGCCCTTGGCCTTCTGTTCCTTGTCGATCATCGCCTGCAGGTCGGCGGCCTCGCGCTTGGCATTGGCCACGGCGGCCGGGGCCAGCTTGCCGAGCATCGCATTGACGGCTTCGGGCGTGCGCGCGGTCTGGTCTTCCAGGCCGTAGGCGGCGTGGTTGGGGTAACCCAGCAGCTTGGCGCGGTCGGCGCGCAGCTTCATGACGCGCGAAACCAGTTGGGTGTTGTCGAATTCGCCACCGCGACTGCCGCGCACGACGGAGGCTTCGTGCAGGCGCTGGCGCAGGGCGCGGTTGGTCAGCTGCGACTCCGGCGGCTGGCCGGTGGTGTTCAGCAGGGTCAGCACGTACTTGCCTTCCAGGCCGCGCTTCTTGGCGACTTCGGCGGCGGTGGCGATCTGCCCTTCGGTCAGGCCATCCAGTTCCTTGGCGCTGTCGACGACCAGGGCGGATGCGTTCACTTCCTTCAGCACGTTGTCGCTGAACTTGGTGCCCAGTGCGGCCAGCTCGGCGTTCATCGCCTTCAGCGTCGCCTTGTCGGCCTCGGACAGGTTGGCACCGGAACGCACGAAGCTGGTGTGGTAGCGCTCGATCAGGCGGACGCCTTCGGCATCCAGGCCCAGGTCATTGCGCTTGTCGTACAGCGCCTTGATGCGGGCGAACAGTTTCGGATTGAGGTTGATGGCGTCGCCGTGGGCGGCGAACTTGGTGGAGTAGTCCGCACGCAGCTTGTTGCGCGTGTCATTGGTGTCCGTGCCGACGAGGTTGAAGAACACGGTGGTGGCGCGGTCCAGCACCTGGCCGCTCTTTTCCAGCGCGATGATGGTGTTCTCGAACGTGGGCGCGGCCGGGTTGTTGGCGATGGCATCCACTTCCTTCAACTGCTCCGCCATGCCGGCGTCGAAGGCGGGGGCGAAGTCGCTGTCCTTGATCTTGTCGAACTGCGGGTAATGCAGCGGCAGCGGGCTTTCGGCGAAGAAGGGATTGGCCGCCTGGGCGGTCTGGGTGGACGGGGTGGCGGCCTGGCTGTAGGCGGGCATGGCAAGTCCGAGGGTCGCGGCAAGCGCGAGGGCAAGGCGGGTGGTCATGGAGCGCAACTTCCTTCCAGATGTGGACATTCAAGGTTAACCCAAGGGGGCAGCGGGGACCCATGACGAAAGGCATGGGGAGGCGGAAGGCCGTCCCCTGGCGCTCGGCGAAGGCAGGATTCCCGCTCCCGGGAGGGCGAAATCCGTGGAACCTGTGCTTGCGCCCTGTCGTGCGCCGTTGCAGGCCCCGGTGCCTTGCTGGCGGGCCGGGCGTACTGGCCGGCCAGGATTCACGACGCGCGGCGCACCCGTTCACGCGGGGAAGTGCGGCCGCGGCGCTGGCTGCCATGAGCGCCGCTTCGGCAGAGAGCTGCGTGCATCAGGCGAGGATCTCGTACCGCCGCCAGATCCATGACAGTTCGTAGAGCAGGGCGGCGATGGCGAAGGTGCCGTGGTAGCGGTGGCTGCGCGTGGCGATGGCGCCCAGGCTGCCCACGATGTACGCCGCATTGCGCAGCGGGTATTCCCAGCCCAGGTGGCGGTAATAGGCCTCGCCCTTGATCAGCGTGTCCACCACGTCCATCGCGAACAGCACCGCGAGGAATCCGAAGAACCAGTGCCGGCGTGCGTAGAAGTAGGCGCGATAGTCCTCGTAGTCGTCGACGCTTTCGGGGAAGACGAGGGCGCACAGCAGGTACAGCATCAGCGCATACAGCGTGACGAAGAGGTACAGGTTGAAGTTCCAGTGGCCCTGGTGCGACAGCTGGAATTCCCACCACCAGAAATGCAGCAGGTAGACGAACATGAAGCCGGCCCAGACCAGGTGCACCCAGTAGATGCGGCGTGTCTGCGGTCGCTCCACGATGCGCGCCAGATGGCGCAGCAGATGGGTCAGGCCCAGGCCCACGATCATGCCCAGCAGGATGCGGATATGGATGTAGAGGCTGGCGTAGGACGCCGGATCGGCGGAGTGCTGCATGGCGGTTTCCCAGGGCCTGGCGCGTGACACGGTAGCCCATCGCATGCCGCCGTCCCAGTCCGCCGGGCGGCGGCTTGCCGAACACGGGCATCGGGTGTCTGATAGCGGCTCACCCGGAGGCTGGCATGACCACTGCATACGATTTTTCCGCCCAGGACATCGACGGCCGCGAGCGCTCGCTGTCCGAGTACCAGGGCAAGGCGCTGCTGATCGTCAACGTGGCGTCCAAGTGCGGGTTCACCCCGCAGTACACCGGCCTGGAAAAACTGTGGCGCGACTTCGGCCCGCAGGGGCTGGTGGTGCTGGGCTTTCCCTGCGACCAGTTCGGTCACCAGGAACCCGGCGATGCGGCCCAGATCAGGAACTTCTGTTCGCTGAACTACGACGTGACCTTCCCGATGTTCGCCAAGATCGAGGTGAACGGCGATGCCGCGCACCCGCTGTGGAAATGGCTGAAGAAGGAAAAAAGCGGCCTGTTGGGGCTGTCCGCCATCAAGTGGAATTTCAGCAAGTTCCTGGTGGGTCGCGACGGCAGCGTCATCAAGCGCTATGCGCCGACCGATGCGCCCGAGTCGCTTGCCGACGACATCCGCGCCGCACTGGGCTGACGCGCCACATGGTCGAACCGCCTGCCGACCTGAACTTCCATATCGAATTCAGTTCCGCCGACTACGGCCTGCGGGCCTGGGTCACCGGCGTCAACGGCACGCTGGAGACCACGCTGGCGTACTGGCGCATGATCGCCGAGGAAGTCCGCCGCGTGCAGCCGCGGGGCATGCTGGTGGTGGACGACATGGAAGGCGACCCTCCGCCGCCGGAGCAGCTGCTCGTGTTCGTGCAGGCGATGCAGGGGCAGGGCATGGAAGCGGTGCGCATCGCCTATGTGGAACGGCACGCCGCGCAGATTCCGCTGGTGGAATACGCCGGGCTGCTGGCGAACGAGCATGGCTTCAATGCGCGCATCTTCGCGGACGAGGATTCCGCCGTGCGATGGCTGCGCTACGGCGAGCGCTGAGCGCCTTCCAACTGCGCAGGGCCGGCCGTGGACAGCAGGTGGCGGGCGAGGGGTGACCACACCTTCCAGGCATGTCCACCTTCAACCACGGCGACATTGCGTGCGGGAAGCAATCCGGCGAGCGGCGGCATTGCCCCGGCAAGACGATCCTGCTCGCCATAGCCCAGCCACACCGTGCGCGTGCGCGACGGATCGCGCTGCCAGGTCTGCAGATGACGCCAGAGCTCACGCTGGTAGTTGCCGGCATCCACCCGCTCCGGCGGCGCACCGGGCTGCCAGCCGGCAAGCCCCGTGTGGCTGATCTCATCAATGAGCTTGCGGTCGCCGACATACGGCGCCAGCAGCACCAGCCCGGTCGCGTCGCCGGGATAGGCCCGGTCGTACATCAGGCTGCCCATGCCGCCCATCGAGGCGCCCAGCAACCAGACTTCCCGGTAGCCCCGCGTGCGTGCGGGGACGACGACCTCCTCATGCAACCGCTGCGGCGCGCGCCCCTGCATGTAGTACCCGAAGCCGAGACCGGTCAGCACCACGTCCGCATCCGGCCACGCGGACTGCACCGCCTCGGCGATGCCGCTGGCACGCAGCGCGGCGATGTCGTCGCCGCGACCCGGCAGGACCACCACCACCCGGGTCGCCGGCCGCTCCGCGGCGATCAGCGCCTGCGGGATGGGCGCATCGGGGTTGCCGCCCGGCAGGCAGGCGGTGAGCACTGCCGGCAGGATGAAAAGAAACAGCAGCATGCGTCCGCTGACGCCCGTCCGTTTCGTGCTCATGGCGTTTCGGTGCGCCTTTGCAGGGCTTCGCTAGGCAGCAGCGCCAGCAGTTCCTGCGCGAAGGACTCCAGCACTTCTTCCGAGTAGCCGCGGTGGGTACGGACGATGCGGCCATCGCGGCCGATGATGAACATGTTGGGCAGCGCGGTGACGCCATAGCGGTCGCTGACGGTGCCGCGCACGTCATGCACGAAGGTCAGGTCGAGGTCCTTGTTGGCGCGCAGTACCGACAGGTAGTCGCTGCGGGGTTCCTTCAGGTTGATGGCGATGACTTCCAGATAGTCACGCCCGACCAGTTTCTGCACGTGGCCGAGCATGGGCAGCTCGCGCCGGCAGGGGCCGCACCAGGAAGCCCAGAACGTCACCACGACGACCTTGCCCTGCAGCGCGGCGAGGTCCACGACCTGGCCGCTGCGATCCTTGATGCCGATGGTAGGCGGCATGTCGCCTGCGCGGGGCTGCGGCACGGCCACGTCGGCCGCATGCGATGGGAAAAAGGCGAAGGCCAGCAGCGCGGCCGATACGATACGCAGCAGCATCATCGTCCCCCTGATACAGGATTCAAGACTAGCATGCGCAATCCCTGGCGAAGGAGCGCATGCGAAGAGCTTTGCGACACGGCACGGCCGGCCAGGGGGCGTTCGCACGTTCTTGAAGACGTGCCACATCAGAGGAAACCTGCACACCATGACCCTGCGCCGAGCGCCCCTGACCGTGCATGCCCTGCTGCTCGCCCAGCTTCTTTCCCCGGGCCTGCCGGCGAAGGCGGGCACGCCGGTGGCCCTGGCGGTGATCGGAGATTCGGACAGCCATGCCTATCAGGACCGGGTGTACTTCCCTGCGTCCGAAGCCCCGCGCGGGGGTCTTCATCACGCCACCACGTTGCAATGGACCGAAGTGCTGCACCGCGTGAGGGCGACCGAAATCGATCAGGGCACGTGGGGGCGCTACGGCACGGCGGGGTACAAGGCGCGCATCCACGACTGGCTCGGCATGCCGACGCGGACGCCCGCCAAGCAGGACTTCCGCTACAACTTTGCCGTGTCGGGCGCCTCCTGCGTCGACCTGATGGAACGACAGCGGCAGGTTCCGCACCTGTTGCAGGTCATGGACGAATCACCTGCGCGATGGCTTACCGGCGTGGTGGTGATCCGCATCGGCGTGAACAGCTTCGCGCAGCGCGAGAGCCTGAATCGGTTGGCGGCCAATCCTGCCGATCCGAAGGTGCTGGGTACCGTCGACCGCTGCATCGGCAGCGTGCGTGCGGGCGTGGCGGCCATCCACGCCCGACATCCGCGGGCACGCATCGTGCTGGTCGGGATCTTCGACAACGCGCACGTGGCGCGCAATTTCGAGCTGTGGCGTTCGCCGCGGCAGTTGGCGAACCTGCAACCGGCGCTGGACCGTTACGACCAGGCCTTGCTGGCGATGGCGGAACGCGATGAGCGAATCGCGTTCTTCGACGACCGGCTATGGTTCGCCAACCGCTGGGGCTCGCGCGATGCGGAGGGAAAGCCGGCGTATCGTCCGGTGTCCATCGCCGGCAGGTTCAGCGTCACCAATACCGCGGGTGATGCCCCTTCGAACGCCACCCTGCTGGATGGCCATGCAGGCACCGCCTGGAACGCCATGTGGGCGCAGTCGCTGGTGGTCCTGTTGAACGCCCGGTTCGGGCTGGGACTGACTCCGATCAGGGACGAGGAAATCCTGCCGCTGGTGCTGGCAGGGGACGAGCGCCGCTGAACCTCATCGCAAGCGGCAGAGAAGGCCGTTACGCGCAGGCCCGAGGCCGGTCGCCTACTTCTCGACGAACGCCCGCTCGAACACGTATTGCCCCGCGGTACCGATGCGCGGGGCGGCGCTGAAACCGCGGCCATCCAGCAGTGCCCGGAAGTCGGCCAGCATCTGCGGGCTTCCACAGATCATCGCGCGGTCCTTGTCGGCATCCAGCGGTTCCAGTCCCAGCGTTTCCATCATCCGGCCGCTGGCCATCAGGTCGGTCAGACGGCCGTGGTTGGGGAAGTCCTCGCGGCTCACGGCCGGGTAGTACAGCAGCTTCTCGCGGATGGTCTCGCCGAGGAACTCGTGGTGCGGCAGTTCCTTCTCGAAGTAGTCGCGGTACGCGAGGTCCTGCACGCTGCGCACGCCATGGGTGAGGATGACGCGATCGAAGCGTTCGTAGGTGTCCGGATCCTTGATGATCGAGAGCCAGGGCGCCATGCCGGTGCCGGTGCCCAGCAGGTAGAGGTTGCGTCCGGGGTGCAGGTCGCTGATCAGCAGCGTACCGGTGGGCTTGCGCCCGATCAGCATGGTGTCGCCGGGCCGGATGTGGCGCAGGAGCGAGGTCAGCGGGCCGTTGGGCACCTTGATGCTGAAGAACTCGAGCTGTTCTTCCCAGTTGGCACTGGCGATGGAATACGCGCGCAGCAGCGGTTTGGTGGTGCCGTCGGGCTGTTCGACCTGAAGGCCGATCATCACGAACTGGCCGTTCTCGAAACGGAAGCCGTCGTCGCGGGTGGTGGTGAAGCTGAAGTAGTCGTCGGTCCAGTGACGGACGTCGAGCACCGTCTCGGTGCCGAAAGCGGAAGACATGGGGAGTCGTTGCGATCAGTCGAATCACGCCATTGTAGCCGACCGTCGCGGACGCTCCTTGATCCTGCGCAATCCTGCGCGTGAACGCCACCGGCTCCACGCGAATCCGTGATGACGCAGGCGGGCGCGCGGATCGTCCTGCAGGGTCCGGACCGATGCGGCAGGGCGGCGCAACGGACCCGCTTCCCCCGCAATGGAAAGGGCGCCGAAGCGCCCTTTCTGAAACGATCGATATCGGGTCGTGCTCAGCCGTGGCCGCCGCCACCGCGAGGGCCGCGATTGCCGCCACCCGGACGGCCACCGCCGCCGGGGCGACCGCCAGGGCCACGCCCGCCTGCCGGGCGACCACCCGGACCGGGGCGCGCACCCGCATTCTGCGGACGGTTGCCACCGCCACCCGGACGACCCTGCGGACGCGGTGCGCGCGGCTGCTGGCCGTAGGGGCTGAAGCCCGGGTTGGCATGGTCGGACGGGAAGCTGGGCGCGTTGCCCGGATGTCCGTACGGACGTGCCGCGCGCTGCGGCTTGCCGGCAGCGCCCTGCGCGCCGCGCGGGCCGCGCTCGGCATTGAAGCCGGAGCGGTCATTGCCGAAGCGGTCACCACCAGCACCCTGGCCACCCTGGCCGTAGGGATTGCCACCGCGCTTGGGGCCTGCGCCCGCGCCGCCGGGACGCGCACCGGGCTTGCCGGCGTAAGGCTTCCGGGGGCCGCCCGGTCCGGCATTGCGATGACCGGACGGACCGGTGTCCACGCCTTCCGGCACGTACCAGCTGCGGAAGGCCGCGGGATTGCCATCCGGCAACGGCTTGGGCCCCTTCGGCGTGCGCTGCTTGAACGGACGCTGCGACTGCTTGGCCGCGGCTTCACCGCTGACCGTCAGGCCGCCATGCGGCTTCTTGCCACGGCCGCCGCGGCCTCGGTCTTCGCGCACATGGTCGAAGCGACGCAGTTCGCGGCCTTCGTCGGCACTGTTGTGGCCGTTGACATAGGCATTGCCTGCGCTGCGGCCACCGCCCACGTGCACGGTGGACTTGGCGGCGCGGCGCTGGCCGATGACCGGCTGCAGGGTCAACGCGGCGGGCGTGCCGTCCTCGAGGCCCAGTTCCTTGCGCAACGCCAGCACCTGCGCGTCCGGCAGTTCCTGCGACTGGCCGCGCAGCAGCGGCTGCGGCAGGCTGACCTTGCCGTAGCGCACGCGCTTCAGGCGGCTGACCTGGCAGCCCTGCGATTCCCACAGGCGGCGCACTTCGCGGTTGCGGCCTTCCTTGACCACCACGCTGAACCAGTCGTGCGAGTCGGTGCCGCCGATGCGTTCGATCTCGTCGAACTTGGCGGGGCCGTCTTCCAGCGCCACGCCGCGACGCAGGCGGTCGACGATGTTGTCCGGCACGCTGTCCTGGCCTTCCGGCGCACGCACGCGCACGACGTACTCGCGCTCGACTTCGTACGACGGATGCATCATCGCGTTGGCGAGTTCGCCGTCGGTCGTCAGCAGCAGCAGGCCGGTGGTGTTGATGTCCAGGCGGCCGATGGCGATCCAGCGCGCGCCCTTCAGGGCCGGCAGCGCTTCGAAGATCGTCGGGCGGCCTTCGGGGTCTTCGCGCGTGGTCACTTCGCCTTCCGGCTTGTTGTAGATCAGCACGCGGGAGGGTTCGGTAAGTGCGCTGGCAACGAAGGTCTTGCCGTCGAGCTCGATCTTGTCGCCGGCCTTGACTGACAGTCCGGTCTGCGCGACTTCGCCGTTGACCTTGACCAGGCCGTCGGCGATGCGCTGTTCCAGCGCGCGACGCGAGCCCAGGCCGGCCTGCGCCAGCACCTTGTGCAGTCGCTCTTCAAGTCGCTGGGTGTCGGGGGTTTCAGCGCTTTCGCCGCGCTTCAGCGACAGCTTGCCGAGGGAGGGTTTTTTCGGGGTGTTGCTCATTGTTTCTGCTCCGACGGTGCCCGGTCTTCCTGGTCGGAATCTGCGGCGTCGTCATCTTCGGGTTGAGGTTCATCGCCGGAAGCGTCTTCGGCCTGGTGGCCGGCTTCCGTCGGGGTGTCGTCTTCCTCTTCATCGCCTGCTGGCGGTGAAGCGTGTTCGTTCATGCCGGCATCCGTTCCGTCGGCGTCCATGTCGTCCGCATCGCCGTCTTCCGCTGTCGCGGCGTGTCCGTCATCCTCCGGATCATCCACCGTGTCGCCGCTGGCGATGCTGACCGGGAGCGGTGCGCCGTCCAGGGGCAACTGCGGTTCCAGCTCGCCGATGTCCTTCAGTTCGGACAAGGGGGGGAGCTCATCCAGGCGCTTCAGGCCGAAGTAGTCCAGAAAGCCCTTGGTGGTGCCGAACAGCGCCGGCTTGCCGGGCACGTCGCGATGGCCCACCACGCGGATCCACTCGCGCTCTTCCAGGGCTTGGATGATGTTGCTGCTGACGGCCACGCCACGGACCTGTTCGATCTCGCCGCGGGTGATCGGCTGGCGGTAGGCGATCAGCGCCAGGGTTTCCAAGGTGGCACGGGTGTAGCGGGTCTTGCGCTCGGTCCACAGGCGCGCGACCCAGGCATGCACGTCTGCCTTCACCTGGTAGCGGAAGCCGGAGGCGACTTCCACCAGTTCCACGCCGCGGTCGGCGCAGTCCTCTGCCAGCTGGTGCAGGGCCTGCTCCACGCTGTCCGGCGGCGCGGGCTCGTCCTCGGGGAACAGGCCGTGCAGCTGCGCCAGCGTCAGCGGCTGGGTGGCCGCCATCAGGGCGGCTTCCACGATGCGGTTGATGAGCGATTGATCCATTCGGTTCTGTCGTTCTGGTTATGGGGTGCCGCGGCATGGCGCCCGGCGACCGGAAAGTCACTCAGCGTCGTTGGCGGCGTCGCTGTCGTCGAACTCGCTGTTGAACTGCAGCGGCTCGTTGGTGTTGTTCAGGGCCAGCGACTTGACGTAGATGGGCGCCAGCGGCGCTTCCTGCACGATGTCCAGCAGCTGTTCCTTGGCCAGTTCCAGCATGGCCAGGAAGGTGACCAGCACCCCCAGCTTGCCTTCCTCGGCGGTGAACATGCTTTCGAAGCGGTGGAACCTGCCGTCCTCCAGCCGCGTCAGCACGTCACCCATGCGCTGGCGCACGCTGAGCGCCTCGCGCTTGATCGCGTGGCCGGTGAACAGCTCAGCGCGCTTCAGCACGTCGTACAGCGCCAGCAGCATTTCCTTCAGTTCCACCGGCGGCGGCAGTTTCACCGAGGCCCGGTCCGGCACATGCGCCTGCACCGGCGTGGTGTCGCGATCCTGCCGGGGCAGGCTGTCCAGGTCCTCGGCGGCCTGCTTGAAGCGTTCGTATTCCTGCAGGCGGCGCACCAGCTCGGCGCGCGGATCGCCTTCTTCGCCTTCCTCCGACACCGGGCGCGGCAGCAGCATCCGTGACTTGATCTCGGCCAGGATCGCGGCCATCACCAGGTACTCGGCCGCCAGTTCGAACCGCAGCTCCTGCATCACATTGATGTAGTCCACGTACTGCCGGGTGATCTCGGCGACGGGGATGTCCAGGATGTCCAGGTTCTGCCGGCGGATCAGGTACAGCAGCAGGTCCAGCGGGCCCTCGAACGCGTCGAGGATGACTTCCAGCGCGTCCGGCGGGATATACAGGTCCTGCGGGATCTGCAGCACGGGCTGACCATGCACCACCGCCAGCGGCATTTCCTGCTGCTGCGGATGCGTGGACTGGGTTTGCGGATTCGCGTCGGACGCGAGTTCGGAGCTCATCAAGAAGAAGCCGTAATGCTATTCATATCGCCATGGGGCAAGCGGTGCGCGGCAAGGGCGGCGCGATCCGGTCATGCGCAAAACAACACTCGAGTGCGTCGCAGGGCGAACGCGTCCCTTACATCAACCAGCAAAGCACACCGCACAGGGCGGACAGCGAGGAGGTCGTCGGGCGCGGGCGGTGGGGGGCAGCGAATCGGTCGTCCCGGGCCCATTCCGTGTTTCGGGGGCTTGTGGGGTGCGCCGGTGTCAGTCGGTGTATCCCCTGGACGGGCCGCTGCTTCCGGCCGTGCAATGGATCAAGAGTAAGCGCTGGCAGGGGCGCTGTCCAGCACCGACAGGGTGGGCCGCACGTACAATTCAGGCTTGAGCCTTGGGAGTAGACACATGTGGTATGCCATTGAAGGGTATGACGCGGCCGACGCCCTGCCGAAGCGGCTGGCGGCCCGCCCGGCGCATCTGGCCCGCCTGACCGCCCTGCGGGACGAGGGTCGCCTGCTGCTGGCCGGCCCCTGTCCGGCCATCGATGCGGAGGATCCGGGCCCGGCCGGCTTCAGCGGCAGCATCGTGATCGCCGAGTTCGACTCGCTGGACGATGCACGCGCCTGGGCCGACGCCGACCCTTACGTGGAAGCCGGTGCGTATGCGCGGGTGGACGTGCGGCCGTTCCGCAAAGTCCTGCCATGAGCCGCGTCGACCGCATCCGTGCCGCCCTGGAGGACGCCCTGCAGCCGCAGGCCCTGGACGTCATCGACGACAGCCACCGGCATGCCGGCCACGAAGGGGCCCGTGACGGGCGGGGGCACTTCACCGTGCGGATCGTCAGTGACGCGTTCGCCGGCAAGCTGCCCTTGGCCCGCCACCGGGCGGTGTACGCCGCCCTGGGCAACATGATGGAGACGGATATCCACGCGCTGTCGATCGAGGCCCGGACGCCGTCGGAAGCCCGCTGAGCCTGCCGCCCGGCCTGTGCGGCCGGATCGCGCATGCGCCCATCGTTGGGTAGCCAGCACGGACTGGAAACGTTTACATTCGCGGCCTGACTGCCTGGGAGGGCGCTCATGCCCCGGATTGCCAACCCCCACCCCGCACGCCGCCGCGGCGTCATTGCGCCCTTGATGCTTGCCGCGCTGCTGTCCGCCAACGTCGCCGCTGCCTCTCCATCCACCCCTGACCGGTCGGCCGAAAAGGCCTTCGTGGATGCGCTGATGGCCAGGATGACCGTCGAAGAGAAGCTGGGCCAGCTGAACCAGCCATCCGGCGTGGGCAACAACACTGGCCCGGCCGCGATGGCCGGCAGCGAGGACCAGATCCGCAAGGGCGCGATCGGTTCCTACCTGGGTACGCAGGGGGCGGTGCTGACGTGCCGGCTGCAGCGGATCGCGGTGAAGGAGTCGCGGCTGGGCATCCCGCTGCTGTTCGGCTACGACGTGATCCACGGCCACCGCACCGTCTTCCCGGTTCCACTGGGGGAGTCGTCCAGCTTTGACCCGGTCGAAGTCCGGAACGCCGCGCGCGTGGCCGCGGTGGAGGCGTCGGCGCACGGCATCCACTGGACCTATGCCCCGATGGTGGACATCGCGCGCGATCCGCGCTGGGGCCGCGTGGTCGAAGGCGCCGGCGAGGACCCTTATCTCGGGTCGGTGCTGGCGGCGGCGCGCGTGCGCGGGTTCCAGGGCGATGACCTGGCCGCGCCCGATACCGTCATGGCGACCGCCAAGCATTTCGTGGCCTATGGCGCGGCCGAAGCGGGTCGCGACTACAACGTGGCCGACATCTCCGAGCGCACGCTGCGCGAACTGTACCTGCCCCCGTTCAAGGCCGCGGTCGATGCCGGCGCGCAGTCGATGATGGCGTCGTTCAACGATGTCGCCGGCGTGCCGATGCATGCCCATCGCGCGTTGATCGAAGACCTGTTGCGCAAGGAGTGGGGCTGGGATGGCCTGATGGTCAGCGACTACACCGGCGTGATGGAGCTGATGCCGCACGGCGTGGCGGCCACGCCCGAGGACGCGGGCAGGCTGGCGCTGCGCGCGGGCGTCGATGTGGACATGGTCAGCCAGATCTATGTCAACGATCTTCCCGCTGCGGTGAAAGCCGGCCGCGTGCCGATGGAGCAGGTGGACGCGTCGGTGCGTCGCGTGCTCAACGCCAAGTACCGGCTTGGACTGTTCGATGATCCGTTCCGCTACTGCTCGGACGATGGCGCCCGCGAGCGCGCGCTGACGCTGACGCCCGCGCATCGCGAGGCCGCGCGACGCATGGCGCAGAAGTCGCTGGTGTTGCTGGAGAACGAAGGCAACGTGCTGCCGTTGTCCAGGTCATTGCGCACGCTGGCGGTGATCGGGCCGCTGGCCGACCATCAGCGCGCGATGCTGGGCAACTGGGCCGTGGCGGGGCGCGAGGAAGACGCGGTGACGCCGCTGGACGGCCTGAAGGCCGCGCTGGGCGACGGCACCCGCTTGATCGTGGCCAAGGGCGCCGACATCGACAGCACGGATACGTCCGGTTTCGACGCAGCCCTCCGGGCAGCGAAGCAGGCCGATGCCGTGGTCATGTTCCTGGGTGAACACCCCGACATGAGCGCGGAAGCGAACAACCGCACGTCGCTCGACCTGCCCGGCGTGCAGCAGGAACTGGCGCTTGCGGTGGCGGCCACCGGCAAGCCCGTGGTCGTCGTCCTGTTGAACGGGCGGCCCTTGTCGATCGGGGCGCTGCAGGGCAGGGTGCCCGCGATCCTGGAAGCATGGTTCCCCGGCGTGGAGGGTGGCCATGCCATCACCGATGTATTGTTTGGCGACGTCAATCCGTCGGCGAAGCTCCCGGTCACCTTCCCGCGCAACGTGGGTCAGGTGCCCATCTACTACGCGCACAAGAACACCGGTCGACCGCCGCGCGAAAGCGAGAAGTACACCAGCAAGTACCTCGACGTGCCGTGGACACCGCTGTATCCCTTCGGTCACGGCCTCAGCTACACCACGTTCCGTTACGACGCGCCCGTCGTGCAGCACGCGAAACTGGACCTGCCGTTGCAGCCGCAGCAGGTCAGCGTGCGCGTCACCAATACCGGGGCGCGGGCCGGCGTGGAAGTCGTACAGCTTTACGTGCGGGATGACGTGGCCAGCGTGACCCGGCCGGTGAAGCAGCTGCGCGGGTTCCAGCGCGTCGCCCTGGCGCCCGGCGAATCCCGGACGGTCACCTTTACCCTGGGCTTCGAGGATCTGGCGCTGTACGACCTCGACATGAAGCGCGTTGTCGAGCCAGGCACCTTCACGGTGTTCGCAGGGGGCAGCTCGGATACGGTGCTGCAGGCGCAGTTCGAAGTGGAAGCACCGCGCCGCTGATGGTGCGTTGCGGCAAGGTCGCTGCCGTTCGACGCGACGTGCAAGTGATTGAAAACAAAGCCTGTGTGACGTGAAATAACGCAGGCTTTACACGTTTCCGTGAAAACGGTTACAGTCCGCGCCACTTGCAGCAGTCATCACCGCGGAGGGGCGGGGAATGGCGCGAACAGCGGTCACCATCAAGGATGTTGCGCGCGAAGCCCGGGTATCCGTGGCGACGGTGTCGCGTGCCTTGAACGGCCACGAGAACGTCGCCGAATCCGTCCGCCAACAGGTGCTCGCCACCGCGGACCGCCTACGCTACCAGCCGCACGCGGCTGCCCGCAGCCTCAGCAGCCGCCGCACCCAGACCATCGGCGTCGTGCTGCCGGACCTGTACGGCGAATTCTTCTCCGAACTGATCCGTGGCATCGACCAGGTCGCCCGCGCGCGTCGCCAGCATCTGCTGGTGTCCAGCTACCACGGCCATCCGGAAGAGCAGGGCGAAGCCCTGCGTGCCATGCGCGGTCGCGTGGACGGTCTGCTGGTGCTGTCGCCGTATACGGATCGCCCTGGTTTCCTGGTGGACAACCTGCCCTCGGCATTGCCTGCCGTGCTGATCAACACGCACCTGCCGGATTCGCCGTACCCGGCGCTCAGCGTGGACAACTATGGTGGCGCGACCACGATCGTGGCGCACTTGGCGCAGGTCGGTCACGGCACCATCGCGTTCATCGGCGGACCGCGGGACAACTTCGATGCGCGCGAGCGCCTGCGCGGTTACCGCGATGCGCTGTCGCAGCACCTGGGAGACGCGAAGCCGATGGAATACGACGGCGATTTCAGCGAGGCCTCCGGCTACGAAGCGGGCAAGCGCATCCTGGCGGAGCGCGTACGTCCGCACGCGGTGTTCGCGGCCAACGACATGATGGCGCTGGGTTGCCTGTATGCCTTCAACGAAGCGGGCGTGCGCGTGCCGGACGACATCGCGCTGGCCGGTTTCGATGACATTCCGCTGGCGCGCTTCGTTCACCCCACCTTGACCACGATGCGGGTCAGTATTGCGGAGTTGGGTGGCCAGGCCATGAGCCGGTTGCTGGACACCATCGATTCCGACGGCGAACGCGTCGCGGCGTCATCCACGTTGACTCCGGAACTGATCGTGCGGGCATCGAGCGCAGTAAAGGGTGCGGGAAAAGCATCCGCGTAGCGGGCCAGGAGTTTGGTTTTTTTTGACTGTAGATGTAACCGATTACACATTGCTCCAGAAAGCAACCAGAACGAAAGATCCTTTGGAGGGAGAGGCTATGAATCGTCACACACACACGAAGTACCGCCCCAACCGCAGCCTGCTGGCCTGCGCGCTGGCCAGCTGCATGGTCATCGCCGCGCCGCAGGTGTTGGCTCAGTCGACGGCTGCGACCATCCGTGGCCAGGTGTCAGCGGATTCCGCGCCCGCCACGGGAGCGAGCGTTACAGCGACCAATGTGGCTACCGGCCTGACACGTAGCGTGCAGACCAATGCCAACGGCAGCTATTCGTTGGGCGGCTTGCCGCCGGGTACGTACCGCATTGATGTGACGGCCGGAGGCCAGACCAATTCGCAAAACGTGACCGTGGCCGTCGGTCAGACGGCGACCTTGAACCTGGGTGTTGGCGGTGTTGCAGAATCCGCGACGCAAGGCGCGGCTACAACCCTGGATACTGTGTCGGTGACGGCTGTCCAGTTGTCGGAGACGAAGACGTCGGAAGTCGCGACGTACGTCAGTCAGAAACAGATTGAGGCGCTGCCGCAGAATTCGCGCAACTTCTTGGCCTTTGCCGACATTGTTCCCGGTGTCGTGTTCACTACTGGTTCCGAGGGTTCCAGTTCGATTCGAAGCGGTGCGCAGTCTTCCGCTTCGATCAATGTCTTCATCGATGGTGTTGGACAGAAGGACTACGTACTGAAAAGCGGCATCACTGGACAAGACTCAAGTCGGGGCAACCCGTTTCCGCAACTCGGCATCTCCGAATACAAGGTCGTTACCTCCAATTACAAGGCGGAGTACGACCAGCTGAGCAGCGCGGCGATCACCGCCGTGACCAAGTCCGGTACCAATGAGTTTCACGGCGAGTTCTTCTGGGACAACGTCACCAGCGACTGGGTGGCGGACACGATCCGCGAAGCCGATGGCCGCGACAACAAGGCCGATACCCGGGACGAGCAGTACGGCTTTTCGCTGGGTGGACCCATCGTGAAGGATAGCCTCCACTTCTTCTTCGCGTATGAGGCAAAGGATCGTAGCGACGCACGTCAGGTGGATCCCGGTCGCCAGTTCGAGATAGAGGACCTGCCCGCCCAGTTCCAGGAAGAAGCGCGTTCCACCACCAACGCGCCGTTCAAGGAAGATCTCTACTTCGGCAAGATCAGCTGGACGCCGGGCGATGCGCACTTGGTCGAGCTGACGGCGAAGCGTCGCGAGGAGGATGAAACCACCAACATCGGTGGCGTGAATCTTGGCTCGTATGCCACCCTGAAGACAGGTGAAGAAACGCGCGTCGATCTGCGCTACCAGTACAGCGCCGATACATGGCTTAACGATGCGCACATCACTTATGAGGATGCAAACTTCGCACCGCGTCCGTTGAACACCGACATCGGCTACCGATTGTTGATTCCTCGCATCGGTGAGGAGAACAACAATAATCCTGCCATGGAGGAAATCATCAACCGCGGGGGCGGTGGCGACTTCCAGAATAAGGGGCAGAAGGGTTACTCGATCCAGAACGATTTCACTTTCACGGGTTGGCAAGGCCATACGTTGAAAGCAGGCATCAAGTACAAGGATATTGATCTGTCCGCGTTCGAGCAGAGCCCTTACTCGCCGCAGTTCCGCTACGATTTCCTGCGCAGCTTGGATGTGCCTTACTTCGTTCAGTTCACGGCGTCGGGGAATGGCTACCCGACATCGGTTGAGTCCAGCGCCAAGCAGTTCGGCATCTATCTTCAGGACGACTGGGAGGTCAATGAGCACCTGACCCTGAACATGGGCCTCCGCTGGGATTACGAGAAGAACCCCAGCTATGAAGACCACGTAACTCCGGCTGCGCTGGTTTCGGCCCTGCAGGCGTGGCCCAACATCAACAATGCCAACGTCGACTACGACTACAACGATTACATCAGTACGGGCAATAACCGCGATGCGTTCAAGGATGGCTGGCAGCCGCGCGTCGGCTTCTCCTATGATCTCAATGGCGATCAGCGGCACGTGATATTCGGCGGAGCAGGGCGGTCCTACAATCGAAACCAGTTCGACTATCTCTCCTATGAGAAGTATCGTCTGGCCTTCCAGCGCTACGAGTATCAGTTCAATACGCCTGGCCACACCTGCGCGCCTAACCCGGCGACGAACTGTTACAACTTCGATCCCAGTATGCTGGATCCGGCGGTGCTCGCTGCCATGGCGGCGGCCAACCCAAACAACGGCGCTGAAGTATTCCTGCTGAACAACGATATCAAGACGCCTTATTCCGACCAGTTCAGCTTGGGCATGCGGAATGCCTTCGAGCTGTTCGGCATCGATTGGAGCTCTTCGGTCACCCTGCTGCGGATCGAAAGCAAGGACGGCATCCTGTGGACGATGGGAAACCGCTACCCGAACGGCGAGTTCCGCAGCAATCCGGCGCTTGATTGGGGTGGCCAGCCATGGGGTGAACAGTTGCCTGGCTGGGGCCGTTTCTTCATAGGGAACAACGCGGTCGAAACCACGCTCAATTCTCTCCTTGTTTCGCTGGAAAAGCCGTACACCCGCCAGTCCGGTTGGGGAATGAGCCTGGCTTACACCTATAGTGATGCGGAAGAAAACCGCAGCAACTCCGACCAGTTCTCCTTCGACTACCCAAACCTCGACAATGTGTCGTTCACGAGCGCGCTCGGCGTGCCCGAGCACCGTTTGGTCATGACGGGCATCCTGGATTTCTGGGGTTTCACGGCGTCCGGCAAGTTGACACTGGCCACGCCGAAGTATGTAGAGGCCATCAACTGCTATGACACGACGGCACCGGGCAATTGCTATTTCGACCCATTCAAGCCGGACACCACGCTGGGCTTTAAACAGTTCGACATGGCATTGCAGCGTGAGTGGGATACGGGGACCGACCTGAAGTTCCGTGTCAGGGCGGACGTACTGAACGTATTCAACTGGCGCAACGTGCTTCCGTCGGAATACGCCAACTGGCGGGGTTTCGATGGCAACCCGGATCCGAACTACGGTAATCGTACGGGTGACTCGATCGAACGGCCCACCCGAACCTTCAAGCTGTCCTTCGGTCTGAGCTGGTAACAACGACCCGGAAGCCGGCAGATGCTGCAAGGCATCTGCCGGTAACCGGGTTTCTTTTCACGTAAACTTGTAAACGGTTACATGCAGGAAATCGCCTTGAAAAAGCATGTCAAACGCCAGCGCGTCCTGTGGCTTTCCGGGCTCGTGCTGACGCTCCTCCTGGCAGCTTGCCAGAGGGCGCCCGAGCCGGCGGCGGCGCCTGCCGCTCCACCCGCAGCGACCACGCCCGTGGCGGCCAAACCCGAGCCGCCGGCGAAGCCCGAGTTGCCGCCGCTGTTCCGCGACATCGAGCGCCGCACGTTCCAGTTCTTCTGGGACACCACCAACGAAATGAACGGGCTGACCCCCGACCGGTATCCGTCGCGACCGTTCGCCAGCATCGCTTCGGTAGGCTACGCATTGACGGCGTATCCGATCGGCATCGAGAACGGATGGGTGAGCCGCGGCCAGGCCGTGGACCGCACGCTGACCACGCTGAAGTTCTTCCGCGACCTCCCATCCGGGCCGCAGGCGACGGGCAAGGGCGCCTACAAGGGTTTCTATTACCACTTCCTCAACATGGACACTGGGCACCGCTACGACAGCTGGGTGGAACTGTCCAGCGTGGACACCTCGCTGCTGATGATGGGCGTGCTGTTCGCCCAGTCCTACTACGACCGCGACGACCCGCGCGAGAAGGAGATCCGCGAACTCGCCGACACCCTCTACAAGCGCATCGACTGGACCTTCCTGCAGAAGAACAAGCCGCTGGTCGCGATGGGCTGGTTCCCGGAAAGCGGCATCATCCCGCATGACTGGAAGGGCTACAGCGAAGCCATGATGGTCTACGTGCTGGCGATGGCCTCGCCGACGCATCCGGTGGAGCCGGAAGCGTGGGAAGTGTGGACGCGCAGCTACGGCGAGCTCTGGGGCGTGTTCCAGGGCCAGGAGTACCTGACGTTCGCGCCGCACTTCGGGCACCAGTACAGCCATGTCTGGATCGACTACCGCGGCATCCAGGACGCGTACATGCGCGAGAAGGGCATCGACTATTTCGAGAACAGTCGCCGCGCCACGTACGCCCAGCGCGCCTACGCCATGGAGAACCCGATGAAGTGGCGCGAGTACGGCGAGAACGTGTGGGGCCTGACTGCCAGCGACGGTCCGCAGCAGACGCTGCAGGAATACCGCGGCGAACAGCGCCAGTTCCGCCACTACTCGGCGCGCGGCGCGGGTTTCCGCGAGAACTTCGATGACGGCACCATCGCGCCGACCGCCGCCATCGCGTCGCTGCCGTTCGCGCCGGAGATCGTCATCCCGGCCACCGAGGAAATGCACAAGCGCTACGGCGACTACCTGTATTCCAGCTACGGCTTCCTGGACTCGTTCAATCCCAGCTTCGACTACGACATCCCGCTGAAGACCGGACGCATCGTGCCGGGCAAGGGCTGGGTGGCCAGCGACTACATCGGCATCGACCAGGGCCCGATCCTGGCGATGATCGCGAACTACCGCAACGGCTTCGTCTGGGAAGTGATGAAGAAGAACCCCTACATCCGCGACGGCCTGGAGAAGGCCGGCTTCCAGGGCGGCTGGCTGCAGGCGAAGAAGGGCGAAAAGACCGGCGCGGCCGACAATGCCGAGCAGGCCCGGCAGGCCGATCCCGAAGCGGCCGCGGCACGTGCGCTGGGCAGTGCCGAGTCGCGCGCCCACCAGGCGGCGCAGCCCGAGGCACCGCCGCGTACACAGCAGCCGCAGTAAGCTTGTTCCATGCTCCACGACGCGCCCGCACCGTTCTCTCCAGCACGCATCAGGTACTTCTCCGGTGGAAGGAGGTACTTGGTGCGCTGCTGTCTGGTGCTGGCCGTGGTGGCGATGAGCGTCGTCGTGGCGGGCTGTTCGCGCAAGGCCGACGACCGACAGGTGGTGACGTTCTGGGTGATGGGCTACGAAGGTGAGGTGGTGGCCAGGCTGCTGCCGGAGTTCGAGCGCCAGAACCCGGGCATCCGTGTGGACCTGCAGAGCATTCCCTGGCTGTCCGCACACGAGAAGCTGCTGACGGCGTTCGCTGGCGAGGCGCTGCCGGACGTCAGTCCGATCGGCAATACTTGGATTCCAGAATTCGCCGCGCTCGGCGCACTGGAGCCACTGGATGACGAGATCAACGCCACGGCCGGCTTCGACGCGGGCGATTACTTTCCGGGCGTGTGGGATACCGGCGTGGTCGACGGGCGCACCTACGCGGTGCCGTGGTACGTGGAAACCCGGCTGCCTTTCTACCGCCGCGACATGCTGGCCAGGGCCGGCATCGACAAGGTGCCGGTCAGCTGGGACGAGTGGCGCACGGCCATGCAGGCGGTGAAGCAGCAGGCGGGCGAGGGCAACTACGCCATCCTGCTGCCGCTCAACGAGTTCGAACCGCTGCTCAGCCTGGCGGTCCAGCAGCCCGAGCCGCTGCTGCGCGACGGTGGCCGCTACGGCAATTTCCGCAGCGCGGGCTTCCGCGAGTCGCTGGGGTTCTACAAGGAGATGTTCGACCGGGAGTGGGCGCCGGTGGTCACCAACAACCAGATCTCCAACGTGTGGGACGAATTCGGCAAGGGATTCTATTCGTTCTACATCTCCGGCCCCTGGAACATCGCCAAGTTCAAGGAGCGCCTGCCGGCATCGCAGCAGCAGGACTGGATGACGATGCCATTGCCGGGACCGGACGGACCGGGGGCGTCGTTGGCCAACGGCACCAGCTTCGTCGTGTTCAAGGATTCCCCGAACAAGGCGGCCGCCTGGAAGCTCATCGCCTATCTCTCGACCCCGCAGGTGCAGGCGCGCTTCCACGCGCTGACCGGGGACCTGCCGCCGCGCCGTTCGCCGTGGCTGACGCCGGCGCTGGCCAACGACCCGCATGCCAGGGCGTTCCGTGAGCAACTGGAGCGCGCGGTATCCACGCCCAAGGTGCCGGAGTGGGAGCGCATCGCCACCGAGATGCGCCTGCTGGGCGAACAGGTGGCCAATGGCCGCATGACCGTGGACCAGGCGGCGGAAGAACTCGACCGTCGCACCGACCGCATCCTGGAGAAGCGCCGCTGGATGCTGGACCACGCGCAAGGCGCGGGAGCGGCACGATGAAGCGCTCGCTGGCCGGGTGGCTGTTCGCGGCGCCTGCGCTGACGGTGATCGTGGTCTTCTTCGGCTTGCCGGTACTGGCCGCGCTGGCGCTCAGCCTCACCGATTTCGACATCTATGCGCTGGCCGACCTCGGCAACCTGCGCTTCGTCGGCCTCGACAACTACATCGGCCTGCTGCAGAACCCGATCTTCTGGAAGTCGCTCGGCAACACGCTGTACTTCGTCGTGGTCGGCGTGCCGCTGTCCGTGGCGCTGTCGCTGGGCGCCGCGCTGCTGCTGCATTCGCGGCTGGGCCGGTTCAAGGGCTTCTTCCGCACGGCGTTCTTCGCCCCCGTGGTGACCACGGTGGTGGCGGTGGCGGTGATCTGGCGTTACCTGTTCCATACCAAGTACGGGCTGGTGAACTGGGGGCTGTCGTGGCTGGGCATCGATCCCATTGACTGGCTGGGTGACCCGACGTGGGCCATGCCCACCATCATCCTGTTCGCCGTGTGGAAGAACTTCGGCTACAACATGATCATCTTCCTGGCCGGCCTGCAGAGCATTCCAGAAGATTTGTACGAAGCCGCGCGCATCGATGGTGCCTCACGTTGGGCACAGTTCCGCCACATCACGCTGCCGCAGCTCGGCCCCGTGCTGCTGCTGGTCGGCATCCTGACCATGGCCGGCTACTTCCAGTTGTTCGCCGAACCCTACGTGATGACGCAGGGCGGTCCGCTGGAGAGCACCAAGAGCGTGCTGTACCTGATGTACGAAGAAGGCTTCAAGTGGTGGAACCTGGGCAATGCGTCCGCGGTGGCGTTCCTGCTGTTCGTGCTGATGACCGTGGTGACCACCGGCCTGCTGTGGTTCGCGCGCAAGCGGGGCGTGGAATGAACCGGCGCGTGGCTTCCGTCATCGTCAACAGCCTGCTGGTCGGCTTGGCCGTCATCAGCCTGGGGCCGCTGCTGTGGATGCTGTCGGTGTCCTTCATGCAGACCGGCGAGGCGGGGCACTTCCCGCCACCGCTGCTGCCGGATGCACCCACGCTGCACAACTACCGCGAGCTGTTCGTGCGTGCCGGCATGGGGCGTTACCTGCTGAACAGCTTCATCGTGTCCACCAGCGTGATGCTGCTGTCGCTGCTGTTCAACACCATGGCCGGTTACGCGTTCGCCAAGCTGCGCTTCAAGGGACGCGACCGGACGTTCCGGGCCCTGCTGGCGGCCCTGGTGATCCCCGCGCAGGTGGCCATGATGCCGTTGTTCCTGCTGCTGAAGCAGATGGGGCTGGTCAACACGTACGCCGGCGCCATCGTGCCCGGCATGGCGGCGATTTTCGGCATCTTCCTGGTGCGCCAGTACGCGCGGTCGATTCCCGACGAACTGCTGGAAGCCGCGCGCATCGACGGTGCCGGCGAAGCCCGTATCTTTTTCCAGATCGTCCTGCCGGGGCTCAAGCCGATCCTGGTGACGCTGGCGATCTTCAGTTTCCTCGGCGCATGGAATGATTTCATGTGGCCGCTGATCGTGCTGAGCGATGACACCCTGCAGACGCTGCCGGTCGCGCTGGCGTCGCTGTCGCGCGAGCACGTGATGGACTACGAACTGATGATGGCCGGCTCGGTCGTCACCATCCTGCCGGTGCTGCTGCTTTTCCTGGTGCTGCAGCGCTATTACATCCAGGGTCTGTTGCTGGGCAGCGTGAAAGGCTGAGCCTGCCGCGCGTCGACCGTTGTCGGAGACGAAAACATGACGTTGTCCTTTTCCCGCCTTGCGGCTGGCGCGATGCTGCTGCCGGTCGCCGCGTTGGCCACCGCCGCCGAACCCGTCCGCGTCCTCGACGCATTCGACGACGCATCGGCGTGGCGCGTGGTGACCTCCAACCAGGTCAGCGGTGCCATCCGCATGGCCGATGGCGTGGAGGGCAAGGCGATCTGCCTGGACTACGACTTCAACGGTGTTTCGGGCTATGCGGGCATCCAGCGCGACCTGCCGCTGACGTATCCCGGCAACTTCGAGTTCGGCTTCCAGCTTCGTGGCGACTCGCCGCGCAACGACCTGCAGTTCAAGGTGGTGGATGCCAGCGGCGACAACGTGTGGTGGGTCAACCGCCCGAAATACGAGTATCCGAAGGCGTGGACGCCGGTGCGCTACAAGCAGCGCCACATCGACAAGGCCTGGGGGCCTGATCCGGACCGCGTGCTGCGCAAGAGCGCGAAGCTCGAGTTCACCGTCTACAACAATGCGGGTGGCAAGGGCTCGGTCTGTTTCGACCAGCTGACGTTCCAGGCGCGGCCGGTGGATGACGGCGCGCCGCTGAAGGGCAGGGCGAGCGCATCGGCAGCGTTTCCCGCCGGTGCGGCGGCCCTGGCCGTGGATGGCAGCACGGAGACGGCCTGGTCGGCGGACCTGCAGGGTGAAGTGGATCCGCAGATCACGCTGGATCTCGGCAAGCCCCGCGAGTTCGGCGGGCTCGTCGTGCGCTGGAAGCAGGGACAGCACGCATCTGACTATCTGGTGCAACTCTCCGACGACGGCGTCCGCTGGCGCGATGTCCGCACGGTGGTGGACGGTAACGGCGGCGACGACTACCTCGCGCTGCCGGAGAGCGAAGCGCGCTACGTCCGGTTGCTCATCGGCGATGGCCCGGGCCGCGCATTCGCGTTGGCCGAACTGGAGGTCAAGCCGCTGGCATTCGCGGCGCATACCAACGACTTCATCAAGGCGATGGCCGCCGGATCGCCGAAGGGATGGTTCCCGCGTGGATTCAGTGGTGAACAACCCTACTGGACCATCGTGGGTCTGGATGGCGGCCGCGAACAGGGCCTGATCGGCGAGGACGGTGCGGTCGAGATCGCCAAGGGCGGCATCAGCATCGAGCCGTTCGTGCAGGTGGACGGCCGATGGGTAGGGTGGGCCGACGTGCAGGTGTCGCAGTCGTTGCAGGACAACTATCTGCCGATCCCCACCGTCACCTGGAAACACGCCGGGTTCGCGCTTTCCACCACTGCGTTCGCCGCGGGAAGGCCGGGCGACTCGCGCGTGGTCGCGCGCCATCGCCTGACCAACACCGGCACCACCTCGCGCGACTACGTGCTGGCGCTCGCCATGCAGCCGTGGCAGGTCAATCCTCCCAGCCAGTTCCTCAACACGACGGGCGGCTTCAGCCCGATCAACGCCATCACCGTGCGCGATGGCGTGGCCAGCGTGAATGGCCGCGACAGCGTACGCTTCATGCGTCCGGACGCCGCCCTGGCTTCGCGTTTCGATGCAGGCCTGATCCGCGAGCGGCTGGCGTCGATGGATACCGAAACCCGCGACGGCGACGCGCACGTGGTTGGCGAAGCGGACGGACTGGCGTCCGCCGCCGTGCTGTACCGGATCACGCTCGCACCCGGGGAGAGGCGCGACGTGGAGTGGGTGGCCCCGCTGGAGGGCGTGCTGCCCGCAAGCCTCGATGCCGAGCGGGACCAGCAGGCGACGGCGGCAATGTGGCGCGCCAAGCTCGGTGAGATGAAGCTGCAGGTGCCGGCCGAAGGGCAGCCCGTCGCGGACACGCTGCGCACGGCGCTGGCGCACATGCTGATCTCGCGCATCGGTCCGCGCCTGCAACCGGGCACGCGTTCGTATTCGCGCAGCTGGATCCGCGACGGCGCGATGATTTCCGAGGGACTGCTGCGCCTGGGACGGCCGGAGGTGGTGAAGGAATATGTCGACTATTACGCGCCCTACCAGTTCGAGAACGGCAAGGTGCCGTGCTGCGTGGACGACCGCGGCAGCGATCCGGTGCCGGAGAACGACAGCCACGGCGAGCTGATCTTCAACATCGCCGAGTACTACCGCTATACCGGCGACAAGGCGTTCCTGCGGAAGATGTGGCCGCACGTGCAGGGCGCCTTCGCCTACATGGACGAACTGCGCCTCAGCGAGCGCACCGAGGCCAATCGTGCCGTCAATCCGGCCTTCTTCGGCATGATGCCGGCTTCGATCAGCCACGAAGGCTATTCGGCCAAGCCGATGCATTCGTACTGGGACAATTTCTGGGCGCTGCGGGGCTACAAGGACGCGGTCGAAGTGGCGGATGCGCTGGGCGAGACCGCCGCGTCGAAGCGGATGGCCGCGTCGCGTGACCAGTTCCGCGATGACCTTTACGCGTCGTTGCGTGCGGCCACGAAACTGCACGGCATCACGTATCTGCCAGGCGCAGCGGAGATCGGCGATTTCGACCCGACCTCGACCACCATCGCGCTGGCGCCGGGCGGGGAGCAGGGCAAGCTGCCGTCCGACCTGCTGCACGGCACGTTCGAACGCTACTGGACCGAGTTCGTGCAGCGTCGCGATGGCCAGCGCGCATGGAAGGACTACACGCCCTACGAGTGGCGCAACGTGGCGGCGTTCGTAAGGCTGGGTTGGCGCGAGCGTGCGTGGGAGGCCGTGGATTTCTTCTTCAAGGATCGCGCGCCGCAGGCGTGGAACCAGTGGGCCGAAGTGGTCTCGCGTACGCCGCGCACGCCGTTCTTCGTCGGCGATCTGCCGCATGCGTGGGTGGCGTCGGATTTCGTGCGCTCGGCGCTGGACATGTTCGCCTATTCGCGCGAACGGGATGACAGCATCGTGCTGGCCGCCGGGGTGCCGGTGGCGTGGCTGGACGGGGAGGGCATTGCGCTGGACGGACTGCGCACGCCGAGCGGCATCCTTGCTTACTCGCTGCGCCGGGCTGGGAACGAGGTGCTGCTCGAAGCGAAGACGGGCCTGGCGTTGCCCGCGGGTGGGCTGGTGCTGCCATGGCCCTATGAAGGTGCGCCCGGCGAGACCCGCGTCAACGGCGAGCCTGCGCAGTGGAGGGATGGCGAATTGCGCATCAGCACGTTGCCGGCGCGGGTGAGCGTGCGCATCGAGCAGCCGTGAACCAGGCGCGCGAGTCGAGACAGGTGGGAGCGACCTCGGTAGCGACCGCGCGCAAGCGTTTGTTGAAGCCCGGACGCCGTCCGGCGGAAGACCGAGGTCGCTTCCACAGGTCAGCACCGGCGTCGTTGCCTGATGGAGGTACAGTAACGGCAACGGATGGCTGACTCGCCCACATGCCTGGACCGGACGCTCCTTCGCTGCCTGTTTGGCCCCTGCCTCTGCTGATCGCGCTGCTGTTCGTCGTGGCGGCGCATGCGGCCTACCTGTTGTCGATCCAGGCCGGCCACGTCCCTGCCTGCGTGCCGTATGTGGACGGCTGCGTCTCGATCAGCCGCGCTGCGCGGCATGGGGTGGGAAACCATCTCTTCCGGTTGCTGGTGATTCCCTGTGCGGTGCTGCACGCGCTGGTGTGGCTGCTGGCGCACCGCTGGTTGCGCGGCGGCCGCTGGATGTCCGTGCTGGGCGTGGGTTCGGCCATCGCGCTTGCCGTCTATGCGACCTTCCTCGGCACCGAGGGCGAGGCTTACCGCTTCCTGCGCCGTTATGGCGTGGTGGTGTATTTCGGCTTCGGCTATCTGGCGCAGCTGGCGCTGATGCGCCGTGCGTCGCGGACGCAGGCACTGTCGGCCCGCGTCATCGCCGCCATGTCGTGGGTTTCCATCGCGATGCTGATGATGGGCATCGGGAATGTCGTGGCGGGGCTGGTACTCGCGGATCCGCTGGCGAAGGATCGCTGGGAGAACGTCTTCGAGTGGTGGCTCGGCCTGCTGATGGTCGGCTGGCATGCCGTGCTGGCGGCCGGTTGGCGGCAGAAGGGCTTGGTAGTGAACGTCCAGGCCCATGATCCCCGGTAGGAGCGACGTGAGTTGCGACCGCACGAATTGAGCGTCCTTGCATGTCGGTCAGCGCGCCACACTCAGGCTGGTGCACTTTCATGACGCTCTGTTGCTACGGAGTCTCACGGCCTTGGTCGCGACTTACGTCGCTCCTACAGAAAAAACGTCAGCGGCGCACGCTCTGGACGATGGCGGCGGCCTTGGCCGAGCTCTCGGTGACCTTGTCCCACTCTCCCTTGTCGAGCCATGCCTTCGGCACCATCCAGGAACCGCCGATGCACACCACGTTGGGCTGCGACAGGTACTCGGCAGCCGTGTCTTCGGTGATGCCGCCGGTGGGGCAGATCTTCAGGTCGGACAGGGGACCGGCAAGGCCTTTCAGCATCGCCAGGCCGCCCACGGCGGTGGCGGGGAACAGCTTGCATACGCGAAAGCCGCGCGCCATCAGCGAGAGCAGTTCGGTCGGCGTGGCGGCGCCTGGGACGACGGGTACGTCGGCCTTGGCCAGGGCTTCCGCCATGTCCGGCGGCGTGCCGGGCGTGACCAGGAAATCCGCCCCCGCGGCGATGGACTGCTCCATCTGCTCGACGGTCAGCACCGTGCCGGCGCCGATCACGATGCCAGGCAGTTCCTTCTTCAGCATCGCCAGCGCTTCCATCGCCACCGGCGTGCGCAGCGTCAGCTCGATGGCGGGCAGGCCGCCCTTCAGCAGCGCCTCGGATACCTTGCGCGCTTCATCCAGCGTGTGGACGGTGACGACCGGCAGGATGCCGGCGGCGCGGAGGAGGGATTCGGCTTTCTGCTGGTGGGCTTGGATGGTCATGGGGGCAAGTGTCGCGATTCGTATTGTGGGAGCGACGTGAGTCGCGATCGACGTCAGGTGGAAGCTTCGCGACTTGCGTCGCTCATACAGAAATGATGTCCAGAAGAAGAGCCTGCTTCGACGTCACGCATCCTTGGCTTCATGCGGCGCTTCCGCGGCATGCGCGGCATCGCCAAGCTCGTATTCGGCGTCGTATTCCCAGGTGCCGTCGTGGTGCGGCAGGCCACAGGATATCGACAGGCCACCCTGGTCGGCCGGCGTCACCACGTCGCGGCTTACCGCGAACAGGTTGCGGCCGATGTCCAGCGCTGCCGGCGTGGTGTTGGGGGCCAGCTCGCGGCGCTCCCATTCGGCCGCATCGACCAGAGCCTCCAGCGTGCCGGCTTCCGCATCCAGGCGCACGATGTCGCCTTCGCGAAGCTTGCCGATGGGTCCGCCGCGGGCAGCTTCCGGGGTCAAGTGGATGGCCGCGGGAATCTTGCCCGAAGCGCCGGACAGGCGGCCATCGGTCACCAGCGCCACGCGCCGGCCCTGGTTCTGCAGCAGGCCCAGCAGCGGCGCCAGCGAATGCAGCTCCGGCATGCCGTTCGCGCGCGGGCCCTGGTAACGCACCACCGCGATGAAATCCTGCGGCAGGGCGCCGGCGGCGTGCAGCTTGTTGAGCGCACGCGGGTCATCGACGACGACCGCGGGGGCTTCGATGAAACGGTACTCGGGCTTCACCGCCGAGGTCTTGATCAGCGAGCGGCCCAGGTTGCCGCGCAGCAGGCGAAGCCCGCCCTGCGGTTCGAACGCGCGCGACACCGGGCGCACGACGTCTTCGTCCGCGCTCTGCGCCACGCCGGGTGCGTAGGCCAGCTGGCCATCCTGCAGGCGTGGCTCGTCGCCGTAGGCACGCATGCCGCCCGGCACGATCGTCGGCAGGTCATGCATCAGGCCCGCATCCAGCAGTTCGCGGAAGACCAGTTGCGTGCCGCCGGCGGCGGCGAAGCGGTTCACGTCGGCTTCGCCATTCGGATAGACGCGCGCCAGCAGCGGCACGGTCTGCGAGATCAGGTCCATGTCGTCCCACGTCAGCACCACGCCGGCGGAGCGCGCGACGGCGATCCAGTGGATGGTGTGGTTGGTGGAACCGCCGGTGGCCATCAGCGCCACCATGGCATTGACGATGGCGCGCTCGTCGATCAGCTGCCCGATGGGACGGTAATCATTGCCCAGGGCGGTGATGCGCAGCGCGCGTTCGGCGGCGGCGCGGGTCAGCACCTCGCGCAGCGGCTGGTCGGGATTCACGAACGAGGTGCCCGGCAGTTGCAGGCCCATCGCTTCCAGCAGCACCTGGTTGGAATTGGCGGTGCCGTAGAACGTGCAGGTACCGGGCGCGTGGTAACTGGCGGCTTCGGCTTCCAGCAGTTCTTCGCGCGTGGCTTCGCCGGCGGCGTAGCGCTCGCGGACTTCCGCCTTCTTCTTGTTGGGGATGCCGGGCGTCATAGGACCCGCGGGCACGAACACGGCCGGCAGGTGGCCGAACGCCAGCGCGCCGATCAGCAGCCCGGGCACGATCTTGTCGCACACGCCCAGGTACAGCACCGCGTCGAACATGTCGTGGCTCAGCGAGATCGCCGTGGCCTGCGCGATCACGTCGCGCGAGAACAGCGACAGCTCCATGCCCGGACGGCCCTGGGTGACGCCATCGCACATCGCCGGCACGCCACCGGCCACCTGCGCCGTCGCGCCCAGATTGCGGGCGACCTGGCGGATGATGTCGGGGTAGAACTCGAACGGCTGGTGCGCCGACAGCATGTCGTTGTACGCATTGATGATGCCCAGGTTGGGCGTCACGTCCGCGCGCAGCCGTCCCTTGTCGGTGGGCCCGCAGGCGGCGAACGCATGCGCCAGGTTGCCGCAGCTCAGGCGCGAGCGCTGGGGACCGTCGCGATGCGCCGCATCGATGCCTTCAAGATAGGCGCGGCGCAGCGGTGCGCTGCGCTGGCGGATGCGTTCGGTGACTTCTTGGATGCGCGGATGCAGGCTCATGGGCGTAGGGCTGGGCTGCAGAAGTAGCGTGCATTCTGCATGTCATGGCGGAAGAAAGCCGCAAGCGGGGCCGCCGCGATGGATTCCGACAGGCGGAACGGGGCGGCGCGGGACGACGGCGAAGGCATGCTGCTTTGTACTTGCTTTGCGCCATGCGCGAAAGTCACCAAAGCAAGACCAGTCTCTGGCGCGGGACAGGCGTGCTGCATTGCAGCGGCCGCGCGCCATCCCGCAGGGTCCGTCTACCTGGCCGGACCGAAGAACTCCACCGCGTACGCGGCCGCGCCCAGCAGGCCGGGGCGGGGATGCATGTTGGCCAGCGTCGGCACGCGCGCCATCGCGGGCGAGAAACGCCCCTTGTGTTCGAACCGCTGGCGGAAGCCGGAATGCTGCAGCGAACCCAGCAGCTTGGGTACCAGGCCGCCGGTCAGGAACACGCCATCCCACGCGCCGGTGGTCAGCACCAGGTCACCGGCAATCGCACCGAAGACCGCGCAGAAGACGTCCAGCGTGCGCACGCAGCGCGGATCGCCTGCGGCCGCGCGTGCGGTGACATCCTTGGGTTCCAGCGGGCCGCCGGGATCTTCCCCGGCGATCTCGCTGAGCGCGCGATACAGGTTGACCAGGCCCGGGCCGCAGATCAGGCGCTCGTTGGAAACGCGGCCGAACTGCGAGGACAGGATTTCCAGGATGCGGATTTCCTCGGGCGTACCCGGCGGAAAGCTGACATGGCCGCCTTCGGTCTCCAGCGGATAGGCACGCCCGTCGCGGATGACCAGCGCGGCCACGCCCAGCCCGGTGCCCGGGCCGATCACTGCGTACGTGCGCGGGACCGACAGCGGTGCCGGCGACCACTGCGCGCCGCCGATGGCCACCACATCCTTGGGTGTCAGCAACGATACCGCCATCGCCTGGGCGGCGAAGTCATTGACCAGGCGCAGGCCATCGAAGCCGAGTGCCTGGCGGGTGCGCGCCACCGAAATCACCCACGGGTGGTTGGTGATGCGGGCTTCGTCGCCATCCACGCGGCCGGCAACGGCAAAGATGCCGTTCTGCGCACTGGCGCCGGTTTCATCCAGGTAATGCTGGGCGGCATCGGCCAGCGAGGGAAAGTCGGCGACGGCGAACTCGCGCACGCTGTCGTCAAGCAAGGGCGCCGCGGCATGCGTGTCGGCCAGCGCGAAGCGCGCATTGGTGCCGCCGATGTCGGCGAGGAGCACGCGATCGGCGCTGCTCATGCGGAAAACTTCCTGTTCGAGGCGTCGGGGCTTCCGAAAGTGATCCGCTGCATTCGCCTGGCTGGTCCTCTGTTGCCGGTCGTGGGCCACGTCATGTGGGCGGCGCATGATAGCGCGCGGTTTGACCGCCTGCGTGCCGCGTCGCCGGCATATGCGCCATGCGTATACGTATGCGCATTTCGGGCATGGGGCGTTGCATGGAGGAACGGCGTCAGCAGTGTCGGCGGCAGGGACATGGCGAGGGAAGGCGTGCGCCGACACGCGCCGGCTTGCGTTGTGAAAACGGTTACATGGCAGAATAGCGCAACTGCCCCGGCCACGGAACGGGCGGCGCAGCAACAGCGGTGCCTGACCAGGGCCCGCCTGCAACCGGGAGGGGCCCGGCGGCAGTGACCACCACAACGGGCACGCCCCGACCGGAGAAACCATGGCAAGTGTTCAACTCGACCGCGTGCGCAAGGTGTACGACAACGGCCAGGTGGCCGTGCACGGGGCCAGTTTCGAGATCGCCGATGGCGAGCTGATGGTGCTGGTGGGGCCTTCGGGCTGCGGCAAGTCCACGCTGCTGCGCATGATCGCCGGGCTGGAAGACATTTCCGAAGGCAACCTGCTGATCGGCGGCAAGCGCGTCAACGATGTGCAGCCGAAGGACCGCGACATCGCGATGGTCTTCCAGAGCTACGCGCTGTATCCGCACATGACGGTGGCCGAGAACCTTGCGTTCGGCCTGAAGCTGCGCGGCCACCCGAAGGCCGAGATCGAGCGGCGCGTGAATGCCGCCGCTGACACGCTGGGCATGTCGCACATGCTGCAGAAGCTGCCGCGCGAGATGTCCGGAGGGCAGCGCCAGCGCGTGGCGCTGGGGCGCGCGATCGTGCGCGAGCCGTCGGTGTTCCTGCTGGACGAACCGCTGTCCAACCTGGACGCCAAGCTGCGGCATTCGGTGCGCACCGAGATCGGCCGCCTGCACCGCCAGCTGGGCGCCACGATGGTCTACGTCACCCACGACCAGGTGGAAGCGATGACGCTGGGCCAGCGCATCGTGGTGCTGAAGGATGGCGAGATCCAGCAGATCGACACGCCGATGGCGCTGTACGAGAAGCCGGCCAACCTGTTCGTGGCGGGCTTCCTGGGCAGCCCCGCGATGAACGTGCTGCAAGGCACGCTGCAGCGGGCCGATGGCCTGCAGCTGGTGCTCGACGACGGCACCACGGTGCCGTTGGGCCAGGCCGCCGGCGTGGCCGATGCCTGGGTGGGCCTGCGCGTGGTGATGGGCGTGCGCCCGGAACACCTGCAGCCGGCCGGCATCGGCAAGCCCGCGTTCGAGGCACAGGTGGAACTGATCGAGCCGGTCGGCAACGAGGTCTTCGTCAATCTTGCCTACGGCGCGCAGTCGCTGGTGTCGCGGGTGCCGCCACAACGCCTGCCCGAGCCGGGCCAGGCCCTGCGGGTGACGGTGGAAGGCGCGGCGCTGCACTTCTTCGATCCCGTCAGCGGACAACGCCTGCGCTGACGGCGCGGCAACCCGCAAAGAAAAAGGGAGGCCTCGCGGCCTCCCTTTTTTATGGGCCGGCGAGCCAGGTCAGCCGCGGCTGACCGCGTAGACCGCTGCCGCCACCTTGTCGATGTTCTGCTGGTTCAGCGCGGCCACGCAGATGCGGCCGGTGCCGATGGCATAGATGGCGTACTCCTCGCGCAGCCGGTCCACCTGGGCCTTGCTCAGGCCCGAGTACGAGAACATGCCCGCCTGCTGCTGGATGAAACCGAACTCCGGCGCGCCCAGCGCCGCCAGCTTGCCCACCAGCGCCGCGCGCAGGCCGTGGATGCGCTCGCGCATGCCGCCCAGTTCCTGTTCCCAGCGGCCACGCAGTTCATCGCTGCCCAGCACGCCGGCCACCAGTGCGCCACCGTGGTTGGAAGGGCTGGAGTAGTTGGACCGGATGGTGCGCTTGATCTGCGACAGCACGCGCTTGGACTCGTCGCGGTCGGCCGAGACGATCGACAGCGCGCCGACGCGTTCGCCGTACAGCGAGAACGACTTCGAATACGAGTTGGCCACCACGAAGGCCGGCAGGCCCGAGTCGGCGAACAGGCGGATCGACTGCGCGTCCACGTCCGGTCCCTGGTCGAAGCCCTGGTAGGCCATGTCGATGAAGGGCAGCAGGTTGCGCGCCTTCACCAGGTCGACCACCTGCGTCCACTGTTCCGTGGTCAGGTCGACGCCGGTCGGGTTGTGGCAGCAGGCATGCAGCAGGACCACGGTGCCGGGCTCCAGTGCCGCCAGGTCGGCCAGCATGCCGGCGAAGTCCAGGCCATGCGTGGCAGCGTCGTAATAGCGGTAGTCCACCACGTCGAATCCCGCCGTGGCGAAGACCATGCGGTGGTTTTCCCAGCTGGGGTTGCTGATGGCGATCTTCGCGTCGGGCAATGCGCGCTTCAGGAAATCCGCGCCGATGCGCAATGCGCCGCTGCCACCGATGGTCTGCGCGGTGACCACGCGACCGGCCGCCAGAATGGCCGAATCCGCGCCGAACACCAGTTTCTGGGTGGCCTGGTTGTAGGCCGGCAGGCCGTCGATCGGCACGTAGCCGCGCGGCTTGGCCTCGGCGGCGAGCGCCTGCTCGACCTCGCGGACGGTATCGAGCAGCGGAATGCGGCCCTGTTCGTCGTAATAGATGCCTACGCCCAGATTGACCTTGCCGGGGCGGGTATCGGCGTTGTACGCCTCGGTCAGCCCCAGGATCGGATCGCCCGGGACGAGTTCGACGGATGCAAAAAGAGACACGGATGTGGACCGTTATGAGGGAGGAGGGGGAGTGAAGCGGCCTGCGATCCTAGCAGGCGCGGGCGACGTCGTGGCTGCGTCCCGGGCCCTGCCGCGGCGCTGGCCCGCGGGTCCGGCAGGCCCGGGCAGAGCACGGCAGGGGCGGCTATACTCATTCGTTGGTGCGGCCAAGGCCGTGCCGGATTGTCATCCAGATCAATGGCTTGGCATTCCAAGCTCATCCCATTTAACACTTGCGGCAGCGCGCCGGCCCAGCCCGGTCGCGGTGCCCGGAAGACACCGCCGCATGCGCCTTTCCACCATCAAGCTGTCCGGTTTCAAATCCTTCGTCGACCCCACGGTGCTGCACCTGCCGACCAACATGACCGGCGTGGTCGGTCCCAACGGTTGCGGCAAGTCCAACATCATCGACGCGGTGCGCTGGGTGATGGGCGAAAGTTCGGCCAGCCGCCTGCGCGGCGATTCGCTGACCGACGTGATCTTTTCCGGCTCGGCGGCGCGCAAGCCGGTGTCGCAGGCCTCGGTGGAGCTGATCTTCGACAACAGCGACCACACCATCAGCGGTGAATTCGCCGCCTTCAACGAGATCTCGGTCCGGCGCCTGGTCAGCCGCGACGGCCAGAGCAGCTACTACCTCAACGGCACCAAGTGCCGCCGCCGCGACATCACCGACCTGTTCCTCGGGACCGGCCTGGGCCCGCGCAGCTACTCGATCATCGAGCAGGGCATGATCAGCCAGATCATCGAGGCGCGCCCGGAAGACCTGCGTATCTACCTGGAAGAGGCCGCCGGCATCTCCAAGTACAAGGAGCGCCGCAAGGAAACCGAGACCCGCATCCGCCACACCCGCGAGAACCTCGACCGCTTGGGCGACCTGCGCGAGGAGATCGGCAAGCAGCTGGAACACCTCAAGCGCCAGGCCAAGCAGGCCGAGCAGTACCAGGCCCTGCAGGAAGAGCGCCGGGTGAAGGACGCCGAATGGAAGGCGCTGGAGTTCCGCGGCCTGGATGGCAGGCTGCAGGGCCTGCGCGAAGGCCTGTCGCAGGAAGAGACCCGCCTGCAGCAGCTCATTGCCGAGCAGCGCGAAGCCGAACGCCACATCGAGACCGACCGCCTGAAGCGGGAGGAGAGCGTCGAGGCGCTCAACAAGGCACAGGGCGAGGTCTACCAGGTCGGCAGCACGCTGGCCCGCATCGAACAGCAGATCCAGCACCAGCGCGAGCTGGGCGACCGCCTGAAGAAGGCCCGCGACGAAGCCCACAACGCGTTGCAGGAACTCGGCCAGCACATCAGCGGCGACGAGACCCGCCTGAACGTGCTGCGCGAGTCCGTGGCCGACGCCGAGCCGCAGCTTGAACAGCTGCGCGAAGACGACGTGTTCCGCCAGGACGCCCTGCGCGAAGCCGAGACCCGCCTGTCCGACTGGCAGCAGCGCTGGGAAACCCACAGCCGCGAATCCGCCGAGGCCTCGCGCGCCGGCGATGTCGAGCGCACCCGCGTGGACTACCTGGACCGCCAGGGCTTCGAAGCCGAGCGCCGCCGCGAAGCCCTCGCCAGCGAGCGCGCCGGGCTGGACCTGGACGCCCTGGCCGCTGCGTTCGAACAGCTGCAGGTGCAGCACGACACCCAGAAGGAATCGCTGGAAACCCTTACCGAGCAGGTCGAGGCACGCAAGCAGGGCGCCGCCGACGTGCAGGAGCAGCAGCGCGCCACCCAGACCGAGCTGTCCGACGTGCGCAAGCGCACGCAGGAAGCCCGCGGCCGGCTGTCGTCGCTGGAAACGCTGCAGCATGCCGCGCTGGGCCAGGAGCAGGGTGCCGCAATGACCTGGCTGAAGGCGCGCGGGCTGGACAATGCGGCGCGCGTCGGCGAGAAGCTCACCGTCGAGCCGGGCTGGGAAAACGCCGTGGAAGGCGCCCTCGGCCAGCTGATCGAAGGCGTGCTGGTCGATGCCCCCGAAGCCCTGGTCGACGCACTGGGCGAACTGGGCGATGGCCGCATCGCGCTGGTGTCGGACGACCGCGGCGACGTCAGCTTCGCGCCGACGTCGCTGGCCGCGAAGGTGCAGGGCCCGGCCGCGATCCGCCGCCTGCTGGCCCGCCTGCACGTGGCCGAAGACCTCGCCGAGGCCCGCCGCCTGCAGTCGCAGCTGGGCGAAGGCGACTCCGTCATCACCCGCCACGGCGAACGCTTGGGCGCCGGCTGGGTGCGCGTGCTGCGCTCCGGTGCGGCCAAGCAGGGCGCCCTGCTGCGCGAGCGCGACATCCAGACGCTGCGTGGCGAGATCGAAACCCTGCAGGCGCGCGAAGCCGAGCTGGAACACCGCCTCGCCACGCTGCGCGACCAGTTGCTGGCCGCCGAGCAGCAGCGGGAGGACGCGCAGCGCGCGCTCTACATGGCCCACCGCAGCGTGTCCGAACTCGCCGGCCAGCTGCAGAGCCAGCAGGGGCGGGTGGATTCCACCCGCACCCGCATCGAACGCATCGACGGTGAAATCGCGCAGCTGGTCGAGACCCTCGATGCCAGCCGCGAGCAGGCCCGCGAAGCGCGCATGAAGCTGGAAGACGCGGTGACCCGCATGGGCGACCTGGAAGCGACCCGGCAGGCGCTGGAAGCCGAGCGCCGCCAGTTGGTCGAAGCGCGCGACCAGGCCCGCGAAGCGGCCCGCGCGTCGCGCGACGCCGCGCATGCGCTGGCGCTGACCCTGGAATCACAGCGCGCCCAGATCGTCTCGCTGAGCCAGGCGCTTGACCGCATGGGCGGTCAGCGCGGCCAGCTGGATTCGCGACTGGAAGAACTGACCCTGCAGTTGAACGAAGGCGATTCGCCGGTGCAGGAACTGGAAGCCCAGCGGCAGGCCGCACTGGAGCACCGCGTCACCGCCGACCGCCTGCTGACCGAGGCGCGCGCCGCGCTCGACGCCATCGACAACGACCTGCGCCAGTATGAGCAGACCCGCCACCAGCGCGACGAGCAGGCCCTGGCCCAGCGCGAACGCATCTCGCAGCGCAAGCTCGACCAGCAGGCGCTGGCGCTGAAGGCCGAACAGCTGTCCGAAGCCGTCGTCGCCGGCGGCTTCGTGCTGCAGGACGTCATCAACACGCTGCCCGAGGTGGCCGACATCCGCGAATGGGAGCAGGCCGTCACCCAGATCGACGGCCGCATGCGCCGCCTGGAGCCGGTCAACCTGGCGGCCATCCACGAGTACGGCGAAGCCAGCCAGCGCGCCGAGTACCTGGAAGCGCAGAACATCGACCTGACCACCGCGCTGGAAACGCTGGAAGACGCCATCCGCAAGATCGACCGCGAGACCCGTGGCCGCTTCAAGGACACCTTCGACCGCGTCAACGCCGGCGTGCAGCAGTTGTACCCGCGCCTGTTCGGCGGCGGCCATGCCTACCTGGAACTGACCGGCGAAGACCTGCTGGATACCGGCGTGGCCATCATGGCGCGCCCGCCCGGCAAGCGCGTGTCCAACATCTCGCTGCTGTCCGGCGGCGAGAAGGCGATGACCGCGGTCGCGCTGGTCTTCGCCATCTTCCAGCTCAACCCCGCGCCGTTCTGCCTGCTGGACGAAGTCGATGCACCGCTCGACGAAGCCAACGTGGGCCGCTTCACCAACATGGTGAAGGAGATGAGCGAGAAGGTGCAGTTCCTGTTCGTCAGCCACAACAAGGCGACCATGGAAGCCGCACACCAGCTCAGTGGCGTTACCATGCGCGAGCCCGGTGTCAGCCGACTGGTGTCGGTCGACCTGGAAGAGGCCGCGCGCCTCGCCGGGGCTGCGTGAGCGTGCTTCATATGAGCGTGCTCCAGGTGAGCGTGATCCATTCCCACTGCCGGAGAAAACACTAGTGTCCGACATGGCCATGCTTCGTTTCGGGATCATCATCGCCGGCGCCCTGCTGGTGATCGCGATCTTCTTCTTCGGCCGCCCCAAGAAGCCCAGCCAGGGCCGGCGGCTTGAACCCAGTGAGCGCGACAATGCACGCGTCGAGCCCAGCCTGCCGGGCGACGATGGCGCCGAGCAGGTGCAGGACTACAGCGACGACAACGTCCGCCAGCCGGAACTCGGCCTGGCCGGCGGCACGCCAGTCGCCAATGCCGACAGCGACCTGGGCAAGCGTCCCAACCAGGATTTCGACAAGATCGTCTCGCTGTACGTGGCGGCCAAGGCCGGGCACATGCTGCGCGGCGAGGACATCGTGGTCGCGGCAGAAAAGACGGGCCTGACCTTCGGCCACATGAATGTGTTCCACCGCCTGGTGGAAGGCCACCCCGAGCGCGGCCCGGTCTTCAGCATGGCCAACATCATGCAGCCGGGCAGCTTCGACATGGCCAACATCCGCACGCTGGAAACCCCGGCCATCGCCTTCTTCCTGACCCTGCCGGCGCCGATGACCGCGCTGGAAGCCTGGGAGAAGCTGGTGCCCAACGTCGAGCGCATGGCCGAACTGCTCGGTGGTGTGGTCCTCGACGACAGCCGCAACACCCTCGGCCGCCAGCGCATCCAGCACATCCGCGAAGAACTGCGCGCCTACGACCGCCAGCATGAAGCGCCGCCGCTGACGAAGGCGCCGCGGTGGTGAGGGCGAGTTGGCATAGTTTGGCGAGCAAAGACAACTTGATGCGTAGATTCTTCCTGGTCGGCTTGTTGTTTGTCTCTTATCCCTCTTATGCCAAGGAGCCGACGTCTCTTGGGCAGGGAAGGTACATGTTGACGGATCAGAATTTCACGGTCTTCGGGAGCCCTGAGAAGATCGTTGCGAAGTTGACGAGACAGGCCCACGAGTTCTGCAAGGGCCAAACTGGGAACGAAGCTTACTTGCTGGGTGCAGATGGCTCTGAAGCAGTGCCTGGCGAAGTGCACAGCAGCGGCGTGCTGAAACGTGGTGCGCAGGGGGCAACCGGAACCATCCAGTTCCGTTGTGAAATTCCTGAAAAAGAATCCACCAGTTCCAAGCGTGACATTTACACAGAGCTTCCCAAGTTGAAGGCATTGCTCGACTCTGGAGCCATTACTCAAGCAGAGTACGACGATCAGAAGCGCAAGTTGTTGGAGCAGCAATAGCAGATAGGTTGGAATGAGCGAATCCAAATACAGCATCTGCTGCTGTCTTTCAGATTTACTTAATGAGGGCTTGACGATATTCACGCGTCATAGGCGAGGGTGATGGGTATCGTTTCGCTTCACCCATCCTACGGCTACCTTAGATCACTTCAGCGCGTGCTTTTGGAGGAATGACGGTGTCTGCCCGCCGCATCTTCACCACCCCCTTCGCCAGCGTCTATCCGCTTTACGTGCAGAAGGCCGAGCGCAAGGGACGCACCAAGGCGGACGTCGATGAGGTCATCCGCTGGTTGACCGGCTACGACCAGGCGGGGCTTGATCGACAGATCAGCGCCAGGACCGACTTCCAGACCTTCTTCGCCGAAGCGCCCCGGCTTCATCCCCATGCGGCTTTGATCAAGGGCATCGTCTGCGGCGTCCGCGTCGAGGACGTGGACGATCCGTTGATGCAGAAGATCCGCTACCTCGACAAGCTGGTGGATGAGCTGGCGAAGGGGAAGGCGATGGAAAAGATCCTGCGCTGACATCGTGTTGGGATGTGGCGGCTTTACCATGCCCGCATGGACAGAGAACCCGACGTGCCCGTCGCAACACGCCCCATCCATCGCGGCGACATCTTCTGGGTGGCGGCCGATGAATCCCGTGGCTCGATTCCCGGCGTGCCGCACCCGCATGTCGTCGTGCAGGACGATGTCTTCAACCAGTCGCGCATCTCGACCGTCGTGGTCTGCGCACTCAGCTCCAACCTCAATCGCGTGTCGGAACCCGGCGTGGTGCTGCTGGATGCGGGCGAGGGCGGGCTGGCACGGCAGAGCGTGGTGATCGCGTCGCAGATATCGTCGCTCTACAAGCACCGCCTGCAGGACCACATCGGGCGCCTGAGCGACCAGCGGGTGGATCAGGTGATTGCGGCGCTCCGCTTCCTGCAGGCCTCTTTCCTCCGCTGAGCGCGACATCCGCGCGCCGCACTGCGCGCGCTCCGCATGGCATTCCGACCAGCGGCGGCGGCAAACCCCGCCACTTGCCAGCCATCGCTTGACATGCAGGTATTCACCTGCATATTATCCCGCCGTACACGAAGGTAGCGGATGGACATCGACAAGGTTTTCAAGGCACTGGGCGATCCGACACGGCGGAGGCTGCTCGACCTGCTGTGCGACAAGAACGGGCAAACGCTCGGGCAACTCTGCGAGCAGCTGGACATGGCGCGGCAATCGGTGACCCAGCACCTCGGCCTGCTCGAGGCCGCCAACCTGGTGAGCACGGTCTGGCGCGGCCGGGAAAAGCTGCATTTCATCAATCCCGTGCCGCTGCACGACGTCTACGAACGCTGGGTGCGGAAATTCGAACGCCAGCGCCTCAGCCTGCTGCACGACCTGAAGAAGGAACTCGAAGGAGAATGAGCATGAGCAACGAAAAGACCTGCTTCGTCTACGTGACCTACATCCGCTCGACCGCGGAAAAGGTGTTCGAGGCCATCACCCAGCCCGGCATCGCACGGCGTTACTGGGGCCACGAGAACGTCTCCGACTGGCAGCCCGGCTCGGCCTGGCAGCACGTGCGTGCCAGCGAGCCGCACACGGTGGAACTGGTCGGCAAGGTGGTCGAGAGCGTGCCGCCGACGCGCCTGGTCATCACCTGGGCGAACGCGTCGCAGGCCGACGATCCCGGCGCCTACAGCCGCGTGACGTTCGACATCGTGCCGTACGAGGACATGGTGCGGCTGACCGTGACGCATGACGAGCTCGAGGCCGGCAGCGGCATGGCCAACGGCATCCAGAAGGGCTGGCCCATCGTGCTGTCCAGCCTGAAGTCCCTGCTGGAAACCGGGCAGGGCATGGACGTCTTCGCCAAGCCGAAGGCCGCGTGAGTCGGAGCGGGGCGAGCCCATGGATATCGGCATCATCGGTGCTGGCAACATCGGCTCCACCCTGGCGCGAAGGCTTGCCAAGGCAGGCCACGCCGTCCGCATCGCCAACTCACGCGGGCCGGAAACTCTGGCGCGTCTGGCCGAAGCGACCGGTGCACAGGCGGTGTCGTTGCGCGACGTCGCGCGCGGGGTGGACGTCGTCATCCTTTCGATTCCCTTTGGCCGGCTGCCGGCCTTGAGGGAATGCATCGCCCCCTTGCCGGATGACGTGGTGGTGGCCGACACCTCCAACTACTTTCCGGTCCGCGACGGACACATCGCCGCCGTTGACGAAGGTCAGGTCGAGAGCCTGTGGGTCTCCTCCCAGATCGGCCATTCCGTCATCAAGGCGTGGAACAGCCTCCTGGCCGTCAGTCTGCAGGACAACGGCCTGCCCAAAGGGACCGAAGGACGCATCGCGCTGCCCGTGGCGGGCGACGATCGCGCGGCCAGGCAGCTCGTCATGCGGCTGGTGGAGGACACCGGCTTCGACGCCGTCGATGCCGGTCCGCTTGCCGAGTCGTGGCGGCAGCAACCCATCACCCGCGCCTACTGCTCGGACCTCACGGCGGACAGGTTGCGGGCCGCCTTGCTCGCGGCCGACCGCGCCCGGGCACCGATCGTGCGCGAGGACATGGTGAAGGCGTTCATGGCGCTGGGGGACGCGATCACGACCGACGACGTCGTGCGCCTGCACCGGACGGCCAGCGCCCACGCATGAAACGAACCCATCCGACCACGGAGTCCACATGACCCTGTCCTACACCGGCGGCTGTGCGTGCGGCGCGATCCGCTACACCACGCCGCATGCGCCCGTCTTCCAGAACCTCTGCCAATGCCGCGACTGCCAGCGGCGCAGCGGCACCGGCCATGGCGCCTGGCTGACCTTTCCCGGACGCGAAGCGATGGCCATCACCGGGGAAGCCACGCACTGGCAGGTCGCGGGCGACAGCGGCAACGCCAAGGTGCATGCCTTCTGTCCCGCCTGCGGAACGCCGGTCTACCTGCTCTTCAAGGCGATGCCGGACATGATCGCGGTCGCGGCCGGCAGCCTGGATGATCCCGGTCGCTTCACGCCCGGCGCGCTCACCTACGCGTCCCGTGGGCTGGCCTGGGACACGGTCGATCCGTCGTTGAAGACGTTCCAACGGATGCCCACGGCATGATGCAACGCATGGATGCCAGGCCCCGCAACGTCCTCTTCATCTGCACCCAGAACCGCCTGCGCAGCCCGACGGCGGAGCAGGTGTTTGCGGACTGGCCGGGCATCGAGACGGCGTCCGCCGGATTGGGCAACGATGCGGAAGTCCCGGTCTCGCCCGAACTGCTGGCCTGGGCGGACCTGGTTTTCGTGATGGAGAAGGTGCACCGTACGCGCCTGTCCGCCAAGTTCGGTCGCCACCTCAACGGCAAGCGGGTGATCTGCCTGGATATCCCCGACGACTACGAATTCATGGATACCTTGCTCATCCGGTTGCTCAAGCAGAAGGTGACGCGGTTCCTGCCCACCCATGCGAGCGACGAATGAACCGCCCCCTGCAGACCCACACCGGCCGCTGCCATTGCGGCGCCGTGCGCTTCGAGATCGACACCGATTTCCCCGAACTGACCCGGTGCGACTGTTCCATCTGCCGCAAGAAGAACGCCTTGATGGTGAAGGTGCACGAAAGCGCCTTCCGCCTGCTGGCCGGCGAAGACGCGCTGACCGACTACCAGTTCCACACCCGCACCGCCCACCATTACTTCTGCAAGGTGTGCGGAATCTATCCGTTCCACCGCAAGCGCGTGACCCCCGACTACTACGGCATCAACGTCTACTGCCTGGACGACTTCGATCCCGACGGCATCCCGGTGCGGATGACGGTGGGCGCGGGCATGCCGTGAGCACGCTCCGCTAGACTGCGGCCATGTGCCGCTTCGTCACCGCCGTTCTGCCCGCCAGTGCGCCGATTGCCGCGCTGGATGCGCTTGCGCGTGCGCATGGCAGGCAGCTCCGTCCGCTGGCAAGCCCGTCGGTGCAGGGGCAGCTGGTGGCCGGCGAGGCCTATTTCCTGACGACGCTCGGCGAATGCGATTGCGGTGGGCCGCTGGGTCGTGGACGTTCTTCGCAGACGACCGACTGGGACGAGAAGGCGCGCCGACTGGCGCTCAAGGGCTGGAGTCTGGCCAAGGTGGCGCGCGCGCTGGGCCAGAAGCGGGCGCACGCGGACGCGGATGCCGGGGCGGAGGCGCGACGCGTCGACGAGGCGATGGCGACGTGGGTGGCCTACATCAAGAACATGCTGCAGTCCGGCCATGTGCGTGAACTCGGCCTGCTGCTCCACCAGTACCGCGGTCCGCTGGACGAAGACGTGACCCTCCGCGAACGCCGCCGCGTCAAAGTGACCGCAGCGCTGCCCGAGGTCCTGCGCGACCTGGACGAGGACGTGCTGTATCTGTTCCACGCCTGATCTGACCCGCATCGGGCGTTCCACGGGCCGTGTCTCTCACACTTGCCATCGGGAGATGGCACTCGGAGCTCCATCAATGGAGCTCGGAGCCCCATCGGCCGGGCTCGGAATCCCATCGATCGAGCACGCGAGCCCCGTCGATGGCTTCCTGAGCTCCATCGACGGCTTTCGGAGCTCCATCGATCACATTCCGAGCTCGATCGATGGAGCACGTCAGCCCCATCGATCACATTCCGAATGCCATCGATGGCTTCCTGAGCCCTATCGATCGGGCTTTGAGAGCCATCGATGGCACTCAGAGGGCCATCGATGGAGCAGGTGAGCCTTGCGGTTGGGATTCCGAGCTCCATCGATGGAGCTCCGAGGGCGATCGGCCGCCAGCGGACCCGGCAACGCCACGCGACGGAGGGCAGGGACCGTCCCCCACCCGCCGGCGTTGCGCCTTCCCTCACGGCGCGGGGCTTTAGAATTCCCCCATGACGCCGACGCCTGCCGCCCGTATCGCCGACCTCCGCCGCCAGCTGGAGGACGCCAACCACCGCTACCACGTCCTCGACGAGCCCAATATCCCGGACGCCGAGTACGACCGCCTGCTGCGCGAACTGGATACGCTGGAAACCGCCCACCCCGAGCTGGTCACCGCCGATTCGCCCACCCAGCGCGTGGGCAACGCCCCGGCCGGCAAGTTCGCCGAGGTGCGCCACGCCCTCCCCATGCTGTCGCTGGGCAACGCCTTCAGCGACGAAGAGGTGGAGGACTTCGTCCGCCGCATCGCCGACAAGCTGAAGCGGCCCACGCTGCTGTTCTCCGCCGAGCCCAAGCTGGACGGGCTGGCCATCAGCCTGCGCTACGAAGGCGGTGCGTTCGTGCAGGGCGCCACGCGCGGCGACGGCGCCACCGGCGAGGACGTCACCCTCAACCTGCGCACGGTCAAGGCCATCCCCCTCAGGCTGCGGGGGAAGGGCTGGCCGGACGTGCTGGAAGTCCGGGGCGAGGTGTACATGCCGCGCGCGGATTTCGAGAAGTACAACGAGCACGCCCGCCTGCACGGCGGCAAGGTGCTGGCCAATCCCCGCAACGGCGCCGCCGGTTCGCTGCGCCAGCTGGACCCGCGCATCACGGCGCAGCGGCCACTGGCGTTCTTCGCCTACGGTACCGGCCTGGTGGAAGGCGGCGAACTGCCGGATTCGCATTCGGCCACGCTGAAGCAGCTGCGCGCGTGGGGTTTCCCGGTCAGCAGCCTCAGCGAGACCGTGGAAGGCGTGGACGGCCTGCTGGACTATTACCGCCGCATCGGCGAACGCCGCGGCGCCTTGCCGTTCGACATCGACGGCGTGGTCTACAAGCTGGACGACGGGGAAGGGCAGCGCACGATGGGGTTCGTCTCGCGTGCGCCGCGCTGGGCCATCGCGCACAAGTTCCCGGCGCAGGAACAGATGACCGTGCTGGATTCCATCGAGGTCAACGTGGGCCGCACCGGCGCGGTGACGCCGTGGGCGCTGATGCAGCCGGTGCACGTGGGCGGCGTGACGGTGACGCGCGCCACGCTGCACAACGCCGACCAGGTGGCACGCCTGGACGTGCGCAACGGCGACACCGTGATCATCCGCCGCGCCGGCGATGTCATCCCCGAAGTGGTGGGCGTGGTGCTGGAACGCCGCCCCGCCGGCACGCAGCCGTGGCAGATGCCGACGGCGTGCCCGGTCTGCGGCTCCGAGATCGTGCGCGAGGAAGGCGCGGCGGTGTGGCGCTGCAGCGGTGAGCTGACCTGCCCGGCGCAGCGCAAGGAGACGATCATCCATTTCGCCTCGCGCCGCGCGATGGACATCGAAGGCCTGGGCGAGCGGTTCGTCGAAGACCTGAGCGACCTCGGTATCGTGCAGCGCATCGCCGACCTGTACACGCTGACGGTGGACGACCTGCTGGAGATGAAGCGGCGCGCGGACGAGCGCGACGGCACCACGCCTGAGACCGTCAAAGCCGGCAAGGTGGCGACGAAGTGGGCGGAGAACCTCATCGAGGCCATCGACCGCAGCCGCCAGACCACGCTGGAGCGTTTCCTGTTCGCGCTGGGCATCCAGCACGTGGGCGAGAGCACGGCCAAGGCGCTGGCGCAGTGGTTCGGCGACCTGCAGCTGATCCGCCGCCTGCCGTGGCCGCTGTTCAAGCAGGTGCCGGACATCGGCGGCGAGGTGGCGCGTTCGCTGGGCCATTTCCTCGATCAGCCGGGCAACCAGCAGGCCATCGACGACCTGCTGGCGCGCGGCGTGGTGATCGGCGACACCCATCCGCCCTCGGGCAAGCTGCGCGCCGGCCTGGACCTGGCCACGCTGCTGGTGGATCTGGAAATTCCCAAGGTCACCCGCGTGCGCGCCGAGCAGCTGGCTTCGGCGTTCCCGTCGGCACAGGCGCTGCTGGATGCGCCGGTGCACAACTTCGTCACTACCGGCCTGCCCAGCGATTCGGCCAATGCCTTCGCCGCATGGCTGGAGGACGAGGCCAACGCACAGCTGCTGACGCGCAGTGGCGCGGCGCTGGACGAACTGCTGAAGGTCACGCCGGAAGACGTCGCCCTCTCCGCCGGTCCGCTGGATGGCAAGACCGTGGTGCTCACCGGCGGACTGGCGGCGATGAGCCGCGACGAAGCCGGCGAGAAGCTGGAAGCCCTCGGCGCCAAGATCGCCGGCAGCGTGTCGAAGAAGACGCACCTGGTGGTGGCCGGCGAGGCCGCCGGGTCCAAGCTGGCCAAGGCGCAGGAACTGGGCATCGAGATCTGGGACGAAGCCCAGCTGCTAGCGTTCCTGGAGAAGCATGCGTGAGGAGGCGCCCGCTCCCCTGTAGGAGCGACGTAAGTCGCGACCGCACGCCGACAGTGCCATGGACCTTCAACAGAAGCGCGGTGAGGACGCTGCACGGGAGGCGAGGTCTTCCGGTCGCGACTTACGTCGCTCCTACAAGGTGCATGCGATGACCTGGCAACCCTCCGCCTCGATGGACGCCCTGCGCCTGCGCGCCTCGCTCAACCGGCTGGTTCGCGAATTCTTCCATGCGCGCGACGTGCTGGAAGTCGAGACGCCGATCATGTCGCGCGCCGGCAACACCGACCCGAACATCGCGTCGTTCTCGCTGGAGTTCTCCGGTCGCACCGACGGCGCGCCGCGCAGGCGTTGGTTGCGCACCTCACCGGAGTTCCCGTTGAAACGCCTGCTGGCCGCGGGCGTCGGCGACTGCTACGAACTGGGGCGGGTGTTCCGCGATCGCGAGGCCGGCGGCCGGCACAACCCCGAGTTCACCATGCTGGAGTGGTACCGCGTGGGCTGGACGCTGGCGCCGCTGATCGATGAAACGGTAGCGCTGGTGCAGGCGGCGCTGGCGTTGATCGGGCGGGAGGCGACGGTTACGCGTCTGAGTTTCCGCGACCTTTACGCGCAGCGCCTGGGCTTCGATCCGATGACGGCCGAGCTGGACGTAGTCCGCAACGCGGCGGCCGGCATCGCCATCGACGGCGAAGGCCTGACCCGCGACGACTGGCTGGACCTGCTGATGACGCACGTGCTGCAACCGGGCTTCGGCCGGGACGAGATCCTGGTTGTGCACGACTATCCGGTCACGCAGTCGGCACTGGCGCGCGTGGTGGAGCGCGACGGCGTGCCGGTGGCGGAGCGGTTCGAGCTGTACCTCGGTGCGCTGGAGCTGGCCAACGGTTATCACGAGCTCACCGATGCGGTGGAGCAGCGGGTGCGGTTCGAACGCGATGTGGTCGTGCGGCAGGCACGGGGCGACATCGCGCCGCCCATCGACGCCGCGCTGCTGGACGCCTTGGCGCACGGGATGCCGGCGTGCTCGGGCGTGGCGCTGGGGGTGGACCGCCTGCTGATGGCGATGCGGGACACGCCACGGATCGCGGACGTGCTGGCGTTCGATTTCGGTCGAGCCTGAAAGCAGGCACAACGGAATCGCGCGCGCGGATTCGTGCAAACGGTTTCTTGGGTTCATGTTCATGATGCCGTCGTAGATTCGTCATCAACACAACCAACGAAGGAATCGAGATGAGCCGCCAGGTGATGTTTTCGCTGATGCTGGGTGGATTGTCGGCCGTGGGGCTGTCGTCGGCGCAGGCCGCGCCGCAGTACGGCAACAACGGCTACGGCGGCGACGTGGTGCGCTGCGAATCCAACGATGGCCGCTACCGCCAGTGCGCCATCGACACGCGCGGCGGCGTGCAGCTGACGCGCCAGTTGTCCAGCTCGCGCTGCGTGGAAGGCCGCACCTGGGGCTATGACCGTGGCGGCATCTGGGTGGACGAGGGTTGCCGGGCGGAATTCCGCACGCGCGGCGGTGGCTACGGTGGCGGATATGGCGGCGGCTATGGCACTGGCCAGACGCTGCGCTGCGAATCCGACGACGGCCGCACGCGCCGCTGCGCGGTGTCCTCGCGCAGCCAGGTGCAGCTGGTGCGCCAGCTTTCGAAGGCGCGCTGCAGCGAAGGCTACAGCTGGGGCCGCGAGCGCGATGCCATCTGGGTGTCGCGTGGGTGCCGTGCGGAGTTCGCGGTGAACGGACGCGGCAACGGCAACTGGGGCGGCGGTGGCTGGCAGGGCAGCCAGGGCCAGGTGTTCCGCTGCGAATCCGATGACGGTCGCGAGCGCTTCTGCCAGACCGGCGGCCAGCGCAGCGTGCAGCTGGTGCGCCAGCTTTCCCGCTCGCCCTGCGTCGAGGGCCGCACGTGGGGCAGCGATCGCCGCGGGGTGTGGGTGACGCAGGGCTGCCGCGCGGAGTTCCGCAGCTGGTGAGTTCCGGGGCTGGAACGGTGCGCTCACGGCGGGCCGGTACAATGGCGGCATGAACGACGCCATCGACTACGCCCGCTACGACCACATCCGTCCGATCCGCTGGACCGGCAATGCGCTGGAACTCCTGGACCAGCGCAAGCTGCCGTTCGTGGTCGAGTATCTCAGCTGCACGACCAGCGACGAGGTGGCCGCGGCCATCCATGACCTGGCCGTGCGCGGCGCACCGGCCATTGGCATCGCGGCGGCGTGGGGCGTGGTGCTGGCCTCGCGCGACGTGCTGGCCGCCACCCCGGCCGAGGCGCTGGAGAAACTGGAACCCGCGCTGCAGCGCCTCAACGATGCGCGCCCCACCGCGGTGAACCTGGCCTGGGCGCTGGCGCGCATGCGCGCGGCATTGAAGACGGCCGGCACCGACTGGCGTGGCGTGCTGGAACTGGAAGCACTGGCCATCGCCGAGGAAGACCTGGCCGCCAACCGCCACATGGGTGCGCTGGGTGCGGCGCTGATTCCGGATGGCAGCGGGGTGCTGACCCACTGCAATACGGGTTCGCTGGCCACGGCGGGGTTCGGGACCGCGCTGGGCGTGATCCGCGCCGGCGTGGCGCAGGGCCGCATCGACCGCGTCTACGCCGGCGAAACGCGGCCTTGGCAGCAGGGCGCGCGCCTGACCGCATGGGAACTGCTGCAGGATGGCATCCCGGCAACCCTGATCGCCGACTCGGCGGCATCGCACCTGATGAAGACCGGTGCGGTGCAGTGGGTCATCGTGGGCGCGGACCGCATCTGCGCCAACGGCGACACCGCCAACAAGATCGGTACCTACCAGCTGGCGATCGCCGCGCGCCACCATGGGGTGGGCTTCATGGTGGTGGCGCCGTCGTCTACCGTGGACATGGCCACGCCCAACGGCGATGCCATCCACATCGAGGAACGCGACCCGGCCGAGCTGTACGGCGTGGGCGGCGCGCGCAACGTGGCGGAGGGCGTGCCGGCCTGGAACCCCGTCTTCGACGTCACCCCCGCGGCGCTGATCGATGCCATCGTCACTGAGAAGGGCGTGATCGAGCGCCCCGACGAGGCGCGCATGCGGGACGCCTTTGGCGGTTGATGCCCGGTCGCCGGGTACGCGCGGCACGCTGCAATATGCCGCCCTGCGTCACCGATGGCCGCCCTCGGGCCGTGCCGAGTGCAGCCTGCGCTCGCCCGTTGCGCGCCCGCATGCACGCAACGCTGACCGTATCGTGACGGCGATGCTTCATTCCGGTGCATGGCATGGCGCTTGCATCGCACCGGCCATGTCGCCCAGGAACCGCGCATGAGCGCCCGCGTTGCCACGTCCGGAGCACCCACCTTCCACAGCCTGGCCCAGCGGCTGGGCTGGGCGGTGTCGCGCCGGTCGACGCGCGACCTGACCCCGGCGGAAAAGCACGACCTGATGCTGGCGCAAATCCGCGCCACGCGGCCCATCGTCAGCGGTGTGCTGCTGTGCGGTGCGGTGCTGCTGTCGCTGACCGGCCTGTTCGAACTGGCCGGGGTCACCCCGTCGATCGGCTATCCCTGGTGGCTGGTGCAGCTGGCCGCCCTCGGCGTGGGTGGCTGTGCGCTGGGCGTGACGCGCCTGACCGACTGGCGTCAGCGCCTGGCGCTGACCATGCTGGCCACGCTGCTGATCGGCGTGTTCATGAGCATGCCGCTGCCCGGCTCGGTGGGGCAGCTGGCGCTGCGTGCCGGCCTGTTCCAGCTGCTGCCGCTGGCCTTGATGGCGCTGATGGTGCGCCCGGCGTCGTTGCTGGCGCTGGCGGTGCTGATCGTGTCGATGGCCTACGCGCGCATCGTGGTGCACGGCGCGCCCGGTACCGGCAGTGCGCTGTACTGGCTCTACACGCTGACCACGATCGGCTTCGGCACGGTGCTGGCCGGCTTCCGCACGGACTTCGCGGTGTCGGCGTGGCGCATGCGCCGCCGCCTGATGCTGCAGGCCTATACCGACGAGCTGACAGGCCTGTTGAACCGGAGCGGCTGGAACGACCGTGCCGCCCACGCGCATGCCTCCGCGCAGGCCGACCTGTCGCCGCCGGCGGTGGTGTTCTTCGACATCGACCACTTCAAGGTCATCAACGACCGCCTGGGCCACGAAGGTGGCGACGCGGTGCTGCAGCGGCTGGGCGGCATCCTGAAGGCGCGCGTGGCGGACGAAGGCTGTGCCGCGCGCATCGGCGGCGAGGAGTTCGCGGTGCTGCTGAACGGCAGAAGCGCGGCGGCAGCCGTACAGTTTGCTGAACGGGTCCGGGCGGAATTCGCCAAGGCCTCCGCTGGCCTGCAGGCCACCCTGTGCGCAGGCGTGGCGCACCACCGGGCGGGCGAGAGCCTGCGTGAACAGATGCGCCGTGCGGACATGGCCCTGTACGCGGCAAAGCATGCCGGGCGTGACCGTACCGTGGTCGCCCCCGCGCTGAATACCTGAACAAGTAATCGCGATTCCTTTCGGGATTTTCCTGCGTTAGCATGCCTGTCACACCTGTGATGGGCAGGGTGCTTGTCGGCGCCCCCATCGCTTCCACGACGAAGGGGACCATGACGGAACATTCCGCCCGCTACGCCTGGGGCAAATGGCGATTGCCCGCGATGGGCGTGCTGATCCTGCTGATCGTCGTGGCCCCGGTCATCATGCTGCAGCAGCTGTCGCGGACCAATCTGGCCGCCGCCGATGCCGTCGCCCACACCCACCAGGTGGAAGCGACCGTGCTCGCGTTGGCGCTGGATGTCCGCGAGGTGGAGTCTTCCGCCATGCTGATCGCACTGGGTGTGGACCATCCCTTGGCGCGCGAGCGGCTGGTCACCGGCCGGGCTTCGATGCCGGAGAAATTCAAGGCGCTGGTCGAACTGACGACCGACAATCCCGAGCAGCTGGTGCTGGTCGGCCGCCTGCGCGAACTGGTGGACGCGCGGCTGGAGGTCATCGACCAGCTGCTGGTGGCGCCCGAGAATTACCGGGGTGTAGTGGTGGCGCCGCTGGCCACCCGTTTCCCGATACGCGGCCTGCTGAACCAGATCCTGGACAACGAACGCGCGCTGCTGGCGCAGCGGACGCATGACTCCATGAAGCAACGCCAGCGGGCAGACTGGCTGCGGATGGCTGCCCTGGGCGCCCAGCTGCTGCTGCTGTCGCTGGTACTGATGTCGCTGGGCCGCCAGGTGGCACGCCGGCTGGCGGCCGAGAAGCAGACCGCGCAGGCCAGCCAGCGCGCGATGGTGGTGCTGGATACCGTGCGCGAACCCATCGTGCTGCTGGATGCCGAGCAGCACATCCAGATGCACAACACCGCCTTCGCCGAACTGTACGGGCTGGCGCCCGGCCAGAAGGCCGGCAGCCTGGACGAGCTGGGCAACGCCTGGCAGGACCGCGTGATGCGGCAGCGGCTGGGCGACGTGCTGGCGCGTGGCCGCGAGCTGTGGGACTACGAACTGCAGCAGGACACCGCCGACGGCCTGCGCCGCACCGTGCTGGTGAATGCACGCCGCATGCCGCTGCCGGAAGGCGAGGACCACGCCGTGCTGGTGACGGTCAGCGACATCTCGCTGCAGAAGACCGCACAGCAGGAAATCGCCGCGCTCAACCAGCAACTGGAAGGCAAGATCGAACAGGTGTCGGAAGTGAACCGCGAGCTGGAAGCCTTCAGCTATTCGGTATCGCACGACCTGCGCGCGCCGTTGCGCCACGTGGCCGGTTTCTCCGACAAGCTGTCGCGCCACCTGGGCGACGCTGCGGACGAAAAGAGCCGCCATTACCTGGAGGTCATCGGCAATTCCGCGCGCCGCATGTCGCAGCTGATCGACGACCTGCTGGTCTATTCCCGCCTGGGCCGCAGCGCGCTGCGCCTGCAGGCCGTGGACATGCAGTCGCTGGTGGCCGAGGCGCGCGCCATGCTGGATGCCAATGCATCGTCCGATGGCAGCACCACGCGGGTCGAGTGGCGCATCGCGCCGATGCCCATCGTGGTGGCCGACGAGAACATGATGCGGCAGGTGTGGGGCAACCTGCTGGGCAACGCGGTGAAGTACAGCAGCCAGCGCGAGCGCGCGGTGATCGAGGTCGGCCACGAACTGCAGGACGATGGCAGCCACCACTTCAGCGTGCGCGACAACGGCGCCGGCTTCGACATGGCCTATGCCGGCAAGCTGTTCGGCGTGTTCCAGCGCCTGCACAAGGCCAGCGACTTCCCCGGCACCGGCATCGGCCTGGCCAGCGTGCGCCGCGTGCTGAGCCGCCATGGCGGCCGCATCTGGGCCGAATCCACGCCTGACCAGGGCGCCACCTTCCACTTCACCCTTCCCGCGGCGCTCGATGCGTCGCCCTCCCGAGAACGAAACGCATGAGCGACATCCGCACCATCCTGCTGGCCGAAGACAGTCCGGCCGATGCCGAAATGGCGATCGACGCGCTGCGCGATGCCAACCTGGCCAATCCCATCGTGCATGTCGAGGATGGCGTGGAGGCGATGGATTACCTGATGCGCCGCGGTGCCTACAAGGATCGCGCCGAAGGCCTGCCGGCGGTGCTGCTGCTGGACATCAAGATGCCGCGCATGGATGGCTTGGAAGTACTGCAGGCGATCCGCGCGGAGGATTCCCTGAAGCACCTGCCGGTGGTGATCCTGTCCTCGTCGCGCGAAGAGAGCGACCTGGCCCGCAGCTGGGACATGGGCGTGAATGCCTACGTCGTGAAGCCGGTGGACATCGAGCAGTTCTTCCTGGCGGTGAAGACGCTGGGGCGCTTCTGGGCCGTCATCAACGAAATTCCCAACAAGGGTTGATCCCGTGCCATTGAACGGCCACTCACTGGGTCCCGTGCGCATCCTGCTGGTGGAGGATTCGTACGAGGATGCCGAACTGCTGATGGAACAGCTGCTCGACGCCGGGCTGGATGCGTCGTTCACGCGCGTGGAGGATGGCGCCAGCCTGCGCGCCAGCCTGCGGGACGAGACCTTCGACCTGGTGCTGTCCGACCTGGACCTGCCGGGGTTTTCCGGTTTCCAGGCGCTGGAGATCCTGAAACAGCACGATCCGTCCATGCCGTTCGTGTTCTTCTCCGGCACCATCGGCGAGGAAGCCGCGGTCAACGCGCTGCAGAAGGGCGCCAGCGACTACGTGCTGAAGCACAACCCCGTGCGCCTGCCGTCGGCGGTGGCGCGCGCCATCCGCGAGGCGCGCAGCGAGCGTGAGCGCGAACGCGCCGAACGCGAACTGATGCGTTCGCAGCGGCTCGACTGCCTGGCGATGCTGGCGGCCGGCCTGAGTCACGACCTGCGCAACATCCTGCAGCCGCTGCTGATCGTGCCGGACCTGCTGTCGACCTACAGTGACGACCCCAAGATCCTGCGCCTGGGCGCGGTGATCTCCGAGAGCGGCAAGCGCGGGCACGAGATGGCCGATTCGATGCTGTCGTTCGTGCGCGGGTCGCGCAAGGCCAGCGAGAGCATCAGCGTGGCGTCGCTGTTCCGCGCCGTGCAGCTGCTGCTGCAGGGCAGCCTGACGCGCAAGGTGCAGCTGGACGTGGTGATGCCGCCCGAAGACCTGCTGATCGAGGGCAACTACACCGAGTTCCAGCAGTGCCTGATCAACCTGTGCCTCAACGGCATCCAGGCGATGGCGGAGAACGGCGGACGGTTGCTGCTGTCGGCCGAGCGCGTCACCGATGAGCAGGGTGGCGACAGCGTGGTGGTGCGGGTGCAGGATGCAGGCACGGGGATGGACGAAGCCACGCAGCAACAGCTGTTCACCCCGTTCTTCACCACCAAGTCCACCGGTACCGGACTGGGCCTGATGTCGTGCAAGCGCATTGTCGAGGCGGCCAAGGGCCGCATCGTGGTGGAAAGCGAAGTAGGGCGCGGCACCACCTTCCAGATCCACCTGCCGGTGCACGCGCCGGTCGATGCCCATGCCGATCCGCACCATGATTTCCTGGATGGCGAGGGACGTCGCATCCTGCTGGTGGACGGCGATGCGACCCGTCTGTCGTTGCTGGGCAATGCCTTGGCCAGCCAGGGCTATGACCCGATGATGGCGCTGGACGGCGCGCAGGCGTTGCAGCAGACCGCACGCGACGGCATGCCCGCCTTGGCCGTGATCGATCAGGACATCATGCTGATCTCGGCGGCCGACGTGCTGGCCTCACTCCGCAATGCGGGTTTCAGTGGGCCTGTGGTGCTGTTGCAGGATCATCCCGAAGCGGTGACGGCCGCCGGTTGCCACGCGGTCATCACCAAGCCGGTGCAGGTCAACGAACTTTTCACCATCATCGAAGAAGCGCTGGGGACGCGGGCCTGAGGCCCGCGTCGCCCGACATGCGTTCGATCAGGCGTGCAGCGCGCGGTTGGCGGGCTTCAACCGCTGCCACACTTCGCGCATGATCGGCTGGGCGCGGTACCAGCCGATCGGCGTGGACGGCGAATAGCGTTCCAGGCGCGCACGCAGGGCGGGGGCGACTTCCTCGAACTCCTGCCGGTGGTGCAGCAGGTACCCGTCGTAACCCACCTTGATGCAGGTTTCCAGGTCGTTGATGGTCGCGCCGACCACCTGGAACGTGTTCTCGTGCATGCGTGTCTTCCAGTACGCAAGTTCGGCATCGATATCCACGATCTGCGCGGTTGCATCGGTATTGCGAAATTGACGGCTTCCCATGACTCACCCCTGTGGCTGTGTGGACGACGTGGGGTGATTCTTGGTTTCGCGAAGTGAGTGTTAAGTGAAATAAAGGCCCATTTAACCCGCAAGTAACGCCGCGAGGGCTTTTTCATTCACCTTTGCAGAGACTGCGTGAACGTCGTGGGGCGCGATCCGGTGTCGTTCTGCTGCAGCGCCGCCGCCACGATGCTGCGCTCATCGAGTGCATCTTCGATCCGGAGGATCGAGGAGCGCCCGGCATTCTGCAGCGAGGCGCCGAGCCGCCGCCAGACGGCCCTGAGGATCTCCTGCGCCACCGGCCAGTCCAGGCGCATGGCCGATACGACGTTGCGCTCGTAGCGTGTTGCCAGTGACGGCATCAGGTCTTCCAGCGCATCGTGCGGCGAGAGCAGGTAGGTGTCGTAGGCGAACTTGAGGGTGGGCACGTAATGCCGGAAGGCGACGCCATTGCGATGGAATGCCTGCTGTGCGTAGTGCTGCTCCCAGAACCTCAATTCGGCCTGGATGTCGATCACCGCGCAGGCCGGGCAGGCTTGCAACGTCCTGGGGTGGGCTTCGTCCAGAGGCACCATGGTGTCCGCTCCATGCAGCAAGGCCTGGCAGCGGAGGATGGGGGTGGAATGCGTGCCTCGGTGCGATGCCGGTCGCATCAGGCGTTTGCCGCATGGCCTTCGGGTCGCTTGGGCCCTGGGCATTTCCCTCATTCGCCATGCGCTTGCACGGCGAATCCCATCGCGTTGCCTGGTCTTGTTATCGCCCCCTGCCTAGCTGTGTACGGCAGGGGACGGGACAAGCGGACACCGTATGTCGATTATTTTTCCTTCGAGTAGAGCGCTTTCCCTGACAAGGCGGCCGGTGGTACGGCTCAGTGCAGGCGGGGAACACGCGTGTCGTGATGCTCGCCCGGTTCCTGCCCATGCTCATCCAGCCAACGCCAGGCCTCGCACAGCATCGTGCGCGCCACCGGCCAATCCGGCCCGGCATCGCCGCTGAGCTGCTCCCACTGGTCTTCCAGCCGGGCTTCGGTCTGCAGGTCGAGCGCCCTGTCCTGGTCGGTGTGCGTGGCCACGGCAAGCGCGTAGGCACGGCATGCGTCTTCCCACGCCACGTCGGGATGCAGGCGCACGCGGCGACGGAAGTCGTGGGCGCTGAAGGCCGCGAAGTCGTCGGTGCCATCCACGGCGGGCATGAACGTGGTGGACGAGGTGCGCACGCGCGCCCGTTGCAGGGATTCCAGGCGTTCACGGTAGAGGATGCGATTCATGGCAGGGGCTCATGCTGGGGTGATGCCGTGATATCGCCTGGCGGGTTACTTGACCGTGAGAAAAGCGTAGCCCGCGCGTCACAACACTGACCGGCGCTTCATGCGCCTGAATGCCCACGGCGCACCTGCGTCTCACCGGTTGCGACGCGGGTGCGATCTGATGCGGCGTCTCTCACCACGAACCCTTCCCATGCCTGGCCAGACGTCCCTGTTGCGACACCTTGAAACGGAAGCATCGCTGCTTCCTTCGCGTACCGGGGACGGCACCGCATTGGCGGCGCGCCTGGCCGCGAAGTACCACGACCGGGTGACCGGGACATTCCTCATCCCGGGCCGTGAAGGCTCCTATGCCGAACTGCCCGGCGACCTGCCGCCGGCGCTCGCCCGGGCCTTGCGCATGCGTGGCATCGAACGGCTGTATTCGCACCAGGCCGAGGCCTGGCAGCAGGCGCAGGCGGGCGCGCACCTGGCGGTGGTCACGCCGACCGCATCGGGGAAGTCGCTGTGCTACACGCTGCCGGTGGTGGCGTCGGCGCTGTCGCGCAAGGGCAAGGCGCTGTACCTGTTCCCGACCAAGGCGCTGGCGCAGGACCAGGTGGCCGAACTGCTGGACCTGAGCAAGGCGGGCGAGCTGGGACTGAAGGCCTTCACCTTCGACGGCGATACCCCGGGGGATGCGCGCCAGGCGATCCGGCTGCATGGCGATATCGTGGTCAGCAACCCGGACATGCTGCACCAGGCCATCCTGCCGCACCACACCAAGTGGGCGCAGTTCTTCGAGAACCTGCGCTACGTGGTGATCGACGAAGTGCACACGTACCGCGGCGTGTTCGGCAGCCACGTGGCCAACGTGCTGCGGCGCCTGAAGCGGGTGTGCGCGTTCTACGGCAGCACGCCGCAGTTCATCGTCTGCTCGGCCACCATCGGCAATCCACAGGCGCATGCGGAAGCGTTGCTGGAACTGCCCGTGCATGCGATCACCGAATCCGGCGCGCCCACCGGCGACAAGCACGTACTGCTGTGGAATCCGCCGGTGGTCAATCCCGACCTGGGCCTGCGGGCATCCGCGCGCTCGCAGAGCAACCGCATCGCGCGGCTGGCGATCAAGGCCGGCCTGAAGACGCTGGTGTTCGCGCAGTCGCGCACGATGGTGGAAGTGCTGACCAAGTACCTGAAGGACGTGTTCGACCACGACCCGCGCAAGCCGGCGCGCATCCGCGCGTATCGCGGCGGCTACCTGCCCACCGAGCGCCGTGACGCCGAGCGCGCGATGCGCGACGGACGCGTGGACGGCATCGTCTCCACTTCCGCGCTGGAGCTGGGCGTGGATATCGGCAGCCTGGACGCGGTGGTGCTGAACGGGTATCCGGGTTCCATCGCGGCGACCTGGCAGCGCTTCGGCCGCGCCGGGCGCCGCCAGCAGGCGTCGCTGGGCATCCTGGTGGCCAGTTCGCAGCCGCTGGACCAGTACGTGGTGCGGCATCCGGAGTTCTTCGCCGACAGCCCGCCGGAGCACGCGCGCATCGCGCCCGACCAGCCGATGATCCTGCTGGACCACGTGCGCTGCGCAGCGTTCGAACTGCCATTCCTCGCCGGCGAGCCGTTCGGGCCGGTGGATCCGTCACCGTTCCTGCAGCTGCTGGACGAGGACAGCGTGGTGCATCGTGAAGGCGACCGCTACGAGTGGATCGCCGACAGCTATCCGGCCAACGCGGTCAGTCTGCGCTCGGTGGCGGACGGCAACTTCGTGGTGGTCGACCGCACCGATGGTCGCCAGGTGATCATCGCCGAAGTGGATTTCAGCGCCGCGCCGCTGACGTTGTACGAAGGCGCGATCCACATGATCCAGTCCACGCCGTACCAGGTGGAGCGGCTGGACTGGGAAGGGCGCAAGGCCTACGTCACCCGCACCCATGTGGACTACTACACCGACGCGATCGACTACACCAAGCTGAAGGTGCTGGAGCGTTTCGACGGCGGCATCGCCGGGCAGGGCACGTGCCACCACGGCGAGGTGCACGTGGTGCGGCGCGTGGCCGGCTACAAGAAGATCCGCTACTACACGCACGAGAACATCGGCTACGGCCCGGTGAACCTGCCGGACCAGGAGATGCACACCACCAGCCTGTGGTGGCAGCTGCCGCCGGCACTGCTGGAGTCGGCGTTCGAATCGAGGCAGGAAGCGCTGGATGGCTTCCTCGGCGCCGCCTACGCCCTGCACATCGCCGCCACCGTCGCCGTGATGGCCGAAGGCCGCGACCTGCAGAAGGCGGTAGGCGACGGCGACGGTGCCTGGTTCGCCCTGCCGGACACGAAGGGCCGCGGACAGTTGCGGGGAACGGAAAGCCAGGTGCTGTCGCCGGTATCGGGCGAACGTTTCGTGCCCACCGTCTACCTGTACGACAACTATCCCGGCGGCATCGGCCTGAGTGAACCGCTGTGGCGGCGACAGCGCGAGCTGGTACACCGTGCCTCGCAGCTGGTGTCGGCGTGCGACTGCAAGGCGGGCTGTCCCGCGTGCGTGGGGCCGGTGCTGGCGGTGGACGAGGACGCCGCCACCACACCGCGCGCATTGGCCACGCGCGTGCTGCAGCTGCTGGATGCCGCATGAGCATCAGCCTGGAAAAGCTGCAGCGGCTGCGCCACCAGGCGGGGCAGGGTGCCACGCCGCGCCGGGTCGGCATCGACACGGCACGGGATGCGTTCGCCACGGCGGATGTGCCGCCGCCGCCGCCGCCGCATGATCCGCTGCCGGCGCTTCGTCGCATGCTGGGCCTGCGCGAAAAAGCGCTGCCGCGCCCGCCGCTGCATGCCCGTGACCGGGCGCTGCCCGGCCAGGAAATCGCGCCGGGCGTCCTGCTGCTGGAACAGGTGCTGCCCTTCGATGACGTGCCGGTGCACGTGGACGGCACGTTCGCGCGCTGCGACCCGATGCCCACGGCCGGCATGCTGCTGTTCGACACGGAGACCACGGGCCTCTCCGGTGGCACCGGCACGCGCGCCTTCATGATCGGTGCGTCGGATTTCGTGCCGGGCGGATTGCGTGTCCGCCAGCTGCTGATCACCCATCTTTCCGCCGAGCCGGCGATGCTGCGCGCGTTCGCCGGCTGGCTGGGCGAAGACACACGCCTGGTCAGCTACAACGGCCGCTGCTACGACGCCCCGCTGCTGGCAACGCGTTATCGGCTGGCGCGGATGGGCACGCCGCTCGCCGGCATCGATCACCTCGACCTGCTGTTCCCCACGCGTCGCCGTTATCGCGGCGTGTGGGAGAACTGCCGGCTGGCCACCATCGAGCGCAATGCACTGGGCATCGTGCGGGAGGATGACCTGCCGGGCTCGGAAGCACCGGGCGCCTGGCTGCAGTATCTGCGCGGTGGCGACGCCGGCCTGCTCAGGCGCGTGCTGCTGCACAACTTCCAGGACGTGGTGACGCTGGCGCGGCTGCTCGTGCATCTGGCCGAGGGCCCGCCGGATGCTGGCATCGACACACTGCCCGGTCTGCGGCCGGAGAAGCGCGAAACCGACTGACATCGGCCTGCCGGTACGATGGTGATATAACTTTTGCTGCGATATAAAGGCCATAGATCGGCCGCGGACACGCGGAGCCCCTCTGTCCGCGTCGGGATCATGGGCAGGTCACGGATCAGCCTGGGAGATCGCGGGTGCTGCATGTCCTGTACATCGTGGCGATCATCGCCGAGGCCATGACGGCGGCGCTGGTGGCCGGACGCAAGCAGATGGACTGGTTCGGCGTCTGCGTGGTGGCATCCATCACCGCGCTGGGCGGTGGCACCGTCCGCGACGTGCTGCTGGGGCATTACCCGCTGACGTGGATCAGGCATCCGGAATACCTGGTGGTGACGGTGGTGGCGGCACTGGCGGTGGCTTTCATCGCGCCCTACATGCGTCGCCTGCGCAAGGTGTTCCTGACGCTGGACGCGGTGGGGCTGGTGGTCTTCACGATCATCGGCTGCAACGTCGCGCTGGCACTCGAGCTGCCGCTGCTGATCGTGGTGGTGGCCGGCATGGTGACCGGCTGCGCAGGCGGCGTGCTGCGCGACCTGTTGTGCGGCCAGGTGCCGCTCCTGTTCCAGAAGGAACTGTATGCCAGTGTTTCCCTGCTGACCGGCGCGCTGTACCTGGCACTGGGGCGGACGCCACTGCTGCATGACGCGGTGGTGGCCATCGCGATGGTGGTCGGGTTCGTGGTACGCATGCTGGCGATACGCTACGAATGGAACATGCCACGCTTCGTCTACCGTTCCGAATGGGATTGACCATGCCGCTGCAAGGAGCGATGCGCCGATGACACGAGGGTTTCCCCGTTGGTTGATGGCCGCGTTGTTGATGGTCCCCCTGCAGAGCCTGGCGCAGGCATCGGCGGAATCCGTTGCCGCGCCGACCACCGTGGCGGATGCACGCCCGCGCACCTGTCTGGTGCTGGGGGGCGGTGGTGCGCGTGGCGCCGCGCATATCGGCCTGCTGAAGGTGCTGGAGCGCGAGCGCATTCCAGTGGACTGCATCGTGGGTACCTCGATGGGCGCTATCGTCGGCGGTCTGTATGCCACCGGCTACACCGCCGACGAGATCGAGGCCGTGCTGGACCGCATCGACTGGAATGCCGTGCTGCGCGACAAGCCGCCGCGCAACGAGCGCAGCATGCGCCGCAAGGAAGACGACCTGCGCCTGCTGGGTGGCGCGGAAGTGGGGCTGCGCGACGGCAAGATCTCTTTCCCGCGCGGCATCATCCAGGGCCAGAAACTGGAAATGCTGCTGCGCCGGTTGTTGCTGCCGGCCTGGGAGGTACAGGATTTCGATGACCTGCCCATTCCGTTCCGGGCCATCGCCACCGACATCGTCACTGGCGAAAAGGTGGTGTTCGAGCAGGGCGATCTGGCGATGGCGATCCGCGCCAGCATGTCGGTGCCCGGGGTGTTCGCCCCGGTAAGGGTGGACGGGCGGCTGCTGGTGGATGGGGGCGTGGTCGACAACGTGCCCATCGACGAACCCCGCAAGCTGGGTGGGCAGCGGCTGATCGTGTCGCGGGTGGGTTCGCCGCTGATGACCGAAGAACAGCTCAGCTCGCCACTGGCGATCAGCCACCAGATGGCCAACGTGCTGATGAAGAAGGAAGTCGAAGCGCAGATCGCCACGCTAGGTACGGAGGACCTGCTGATCACGCCGGCACTGGGGGACATGGGCAGCCAGGATTTCAACCGCTCTCCCCAGGCCGTGGCCGTGGGGCAGCAGGCAGCGGAACAGTCATTGGCTGCCCTGCAGCGTTACCGCGTGGACGAGGATGCGTACGCACGGTTCGCGCAGCGCCACCGGCCACCGGCTTATGAGGCGCCCATCGTGGCATTCGTCGATGTCGTGCGCGGTGGCACGCGCACGGCGCGTTATGTCGAGCAGCGGATGGCGCAGCATGTCGGAAAGCCTCTGGATGTCCCGCAGGTCGAGCGCCAGTTGGCCAACGCCTACGGCGAAGGCCGCTATGAACAACTGCAATGGCGACTGGCCGAACGCGAGGGGCGCCATGGCATCGTGGTGGCACCGCAGGACAAGCACTGGGGCCCTGACTTCATCCATTTCGCATTGCGGCTGTCGGATGATTTCGACGGCTACAGCAACTACCAGCTGATCGCCGAGATGACCCGTACCGGCCTGAGTGAGCAAGGCGGGGAACTCAAGTTCCGGTTGGGCTTGGGTGAGGTGGAGGAACTGTTCGCCGAGTGGTACCAGCCCATGGGCGCGCGCGGTCGCCATGCAGTCTCGGCCTATGCCGACTATCGCGCCACCGATCAGGACCTGGCGCTGTACGGCCATGGTGCGTTTGCGCAGTTGCGCTACAGCCAGTGGCTGGGCGGGTTGCGCTGCGTATTCGCCGCATCCGGACTGGGAGGGCGCATTGTTCGTGGAGCGCGGCCAGGAGCGGCTGCGCCTGGACGTGGGCGATCCGTCGGTGCTGGGCAACTATCGCGCCTCGCTCGGCAGCCTGGGCGTGCAGCTCCGGCACGATTCGATCGACAGCTCCGCATTCCCGCGCCACGGACATCGTCTCTCGCTGATCCACCAGCAGTTCCTGTCCTCACTGGGATCGGACACCGCCGCCAGCGTCAGTCGGCTGCAGTGGGACGGGGCGTGGTCGCACGGCGAGAACCGCTGGCTGGGCGGGTTGCGAGCCAGTTCGTCGCACGATGGGGATGCATTGTTGGCCACTTACGGGTTCCTCGGTGGGCTGGGAAACCTGTCGGGCTATCCGGAGGAGGGCATCTTCGCGCCGCAGACTGCACTGGCGCGCATGGTCTATTACCGCCGCGTGGCGCATGCCGACTCACTGCTGTCGATTCCGGTCTATCTGGGCGGAAGCCTGGAGTGGGGCGGCTTCTGGCGCCGTCGTGAGGACGTCAGCGTGGACGACATGCTGGGGGCGGGCAGCGTATTCGTCGGCGCGGACACCTTCCTCGGACCGATCTTCCTGGGCTATGGTCGTGCCGAGGGCGGGCAGGATTCGTTCTACCTGACGTTCGGATCGCTGCTGCGCACGCTGGATGGATTCTGACCGGAGCATTGACATGAGCGAACTTGCTGGCCGCAAGAGCACACGCCGAAGGACCTGGCGCCTCGCCTGCGTGGCGCTGGCCATGTTGGCCGGGTCGGCGATGGCGGCCGTTCCGTTCTGGGGCGCGCGTGAATCCAGTCCCGTGCAGACCGCGCCGTCGGCGCTGAAGCCGGGCGAATGGGTGTGGAACGCCTCCGCGGCGCCGGCTGGCCCGATCGCCGTGGTGGTCAGCCTGACCGAACAGCGCGCCTACGTGTATCGCAACGGCGTGCTGATCGGCACGACCACGGTCAGCACCGGGCGCCAGGGCCACGAGACGCCGACAGGTGTCTTCACCATCCTGCAGAAGGACAAGGACCACCATTCCAGCATCTACAACCAGGCGGCCATGCCGTACATGCAGCGGCTGACCTGGGGCGGCGTCGCGCTGCATGCGGGCGGCCTGCCGGGGTATCCGGAATCGCATGGCTGCGTGCACCTGCCGTCGGCGTTCGCCGCGGAACTCTTCGCCGTCTCGCCGATGGGCATGACGGTGGTGATCGCCGAACAGGGACGCTCACCGGAAGACCTGGTGCATCCCGCCGCGCTCGCGCCGTTGGCGCCGGGCAGCGGCGAGCCCGTGGCCACGCCGCTGCTGGAGCAGGGCCAGGCGTGGCGCTGGCAGCCCGAGCTGTCGTTGCAGGGGCCCGTGTCGATCATCCTGAGCGGCGCCGACCGTCGCATCGTGGTGCTGCGCAATGGGGTGGAAATCGGTCGTGCGGGCATTACGTTGCGCGACCCTGCCACGCCGCTCGGCACGCACGTCTACGTGTTGAAGCAAGCCGACGCCACGCAGGCGGCGGGGGGTACCTGGAGTGCGATCGGCGTACCGGGCAACACGGCCGAAGAAGGGCGCGTGCTGGACAAGCATGCGATCGACCGTGTCAGCGTGCCGCCCGCCTTCGTGCAGCAGGTGGCCGCGCAGTTGCCGGCGGGCACCACGTTGCTGGTGACCGATCACCCCATGCTGCCTGGCGAACACGCCGCACCGCGCGCGGTACTCGATTCGGAACCCGCCGACAGCAGCCACTGACGCCGGTCCGCGCATGCGTGTCCGGGCAGCGGTCAAATATTGACCACGCTGTCGGGGATTGACCGACAGCCCGGCGCGCAGAGTGTGAAGCGCTGCTCAGTCCTTCACGCGGGCGTTCAAGAACTCCCGGGGGTGGCCGACAACCTTGCTAGATTTCATCGGGAACGGATGCCGCGGGTTGGCATCCGCCGTGGTTGCACGAACGATCCAAGGGGAAATGCTTTGCGTATTCTGTACGTTGGCGATACCGGCTGCCTGCCGCCAGACCTGACTGACTATATCGGCGACATGGGCGACGAATGGACGGTGGACGTGGTCGCCGATGGCAATGCCGCCATCTTCGCCGTGGCCAACAGTCCGGTGGACGTGGTGATGACGGGGCCTGCATTGCCCGACCTCCCGCCCGCGACGCTGCTGGGCCAGATCCGCACGCTGCGCCCGGAAACCATCCGCATCGCCCTGCTGGAAGGCGACGGCGACAGCCTGGCCGCGCCGATCAAGCTGATCGGCGTGGCGCACCGTTTCCTGCCGCTGCCGCTTTCCTCGGAAACCGTGCTGGAAGCGATCCACAGCCTGGAAGAACTGCGCGACCTGCTGGACAGTCCGCGCCTGCGCCGTGCCATCGGCCGCGTCGAACACCTGCCGTCGCCGCCGCACCTGTACTTCGCGCTGACCCGCGCACTGGAAGAGGACGAAGGCACCGCCGGCGACATCGCCACGCTGGTGGCCGGCGACCCCGCCATCGCCGCCAAGGTGCTGCAGCTGTGCAACTCGGCGTACTTCTCCAACGGACGCGCCATCACCGACCTGCGCGCGGCCGTGACGCGACTGGGCCTGGGCACGCTGCGTGACCTGGTACTGGCCAGCGAAGTCTTCTCGATGAAGACCGCCGCCAATGTCGACCGCGCCGCGCTGCAGCAGCGCGCGTTGCTGGCGTCGCGGCTGGCGGCGAAGATCCTGCCGCGCACCAGTTCCGAACTCGGCGCCACCGCCGCGCTGCTGGCCGACATCGGCCTGCTGCTTCCCGGCGTGCGCGACGAACGCGACCCGCCGTCCACCGACGGCAGCGTGGACGACCGCCCGGGCCACACCGAAGCCGGCGCCTACCTGCTGGGCCTGTGGGGCCTGCCGATGCCGATCGTGGAAGCAGTGGCATTCCATCGCCAGCCGCAGCGTTCCAGCCTGCGCAGCTTCTGGGTGCCGGGTGCGGTGCACGTGGCCGGTGCATTGGCCAGCAACGAACCGGTCGACGAGGCCTACCTCAAGTCCTTGGGCGTGCTGGACCAGTTGCCCAACTGGCGCCAGTTGGCCGAAACCCTGCTGGACCGCGTGGAAGGGCAGGCCGCCTGACCTCGGCGGGCGCCGACGGGCGCCCGCCAGCACATCGCCTTCCATCGGGCCAGTCTCGTATCCAGCGACGGAAGGGTGTACAAATGTACACCCATGCACCCCGTCGACCTCCCTCCCCAACGTGCCGCCGTCCTGGCCTTCCTGCGCCGGGAGCTGGCGGCCGGGCGCGCGCCCAGCCTGGCGGACATCGCCGAGGCCTTCGGCTTCGCCTCCCGCAATGCCGCGCAGAAGCACGTGCAGGCGCTGGTGGCCGATGGGCTGCTGGAGCAGGCGCCCGGCCAGAAGCGCGGCCTGCGCCTGCCCGGCGGCACCGCCGACCTGCTGCCGCTGCCCGTGCTGGGCCGGGTGGCCGCGGGCCAGCCGATCGGGGCCGACATCGGCCTGGATGAGCAGCTCTGGCTGGACCGCCGGCTGTTTTCGCCGCAGCCGGATTACCTGCTGAAGGTGCAGGGCGATTCGATGATCGACGACGGCATCGTCGACGGCGACCTGGTCGGCGTGCATCGAACGCCCGATGCGCGCGATGGGCAGACCGTCGTGGCCCGCATCGACGGCGAACTGACCATCAAGCGCCTGCAGCGCGAGCGCCGCCGCATCCGCCTGCTGCCGCGCAATCCCGCGCATGCGCCCATCGACGTGCAGCCCGGGCAGGACTTCGCCATCGAAGGCGTGTACTGCGGCCTGGTAAGGCGAGGCTGACATGGGCGCGGTGGTCGCCCTCGACACGCTGCTGGCCGCGCGCACGCTGTGGCACGCCGGCCGCAGCGCGGCCATCGCCGCCGATGGCGAACCCACCGGCCACGCCGCGCTCGACGCGTTGCTGCCGCAGGGCGGCTGGCCCCGGCGCGCGTTGACCGAGCTGCTGCTGCCTGCCGACGGGGTGGGCGAACTGGCGCTGCTGCTGCCCACACTGGCGCGGATGACGCAGGCGGGCAGCACGGTGGCGCTGATCGCACCGCCGTACATTCCGTATGCACCCGCCTGGCAGGCCGCGGGCGTGGACCTGGCCTTGCTGGAAATCGTGGAAGCCACGCCGCGCGATGCGTTGTGGGCGTTCGAACAGTGTCTGCGCAGCGGCGCCTGCGCCGCCGTGCTGGGTTGGCCGGTGCATGCCGACGGGCCTGCGCTGCGTCGCCTGCAGGTGGCGGCCGACAGCGGCGAATGCCTGGGCTTCGCGCTGCGTGACCGCCGCCATGCGGCCAATCCGTCGGCGGCCGCGTTGCGCGTGGAGGCCACCCGCGACGCGCAGGGCGGCACGCACTGGCAGGTGCGCAAATGCCGCGGGGGCCCGGCGCCCGCGCAGTCGTTCGCGCTGGTCGCGCATTGAGGCGCGCGCATGCTCTGGGCCTGTGTACTGCTGCCGCAGCTGGCGCTGGACGCCGTCCTCCGGCGTCTGCCTGATCCCGACGCGCCGCTGGCGCTGGTCGGTGGCGCCGTGCAACTGCGTACCCTGCAGGCGGTGAATGCCGCGGCCGCGCAGGCGGGCCTGCGGACCGGCATGCGGCTGACGGCGGCGCATGCGCTGCTGCCGGAGTTCGCGATGGTCGAATATGACCCCACGGCCGAAGCGCGCTGGCAGCGTTTCCTCGCCGCGTGGGCATACCGGCACAGCTCGCTGGTCAGCGCGCAGTGGCCGGGCTGCCTGGTGCTGGAGGTGCGCGCCAGTTTCCGCCTGCTGGGGCCATGGCCGCGCATCGAGGCACGCTTGCGCGAGGAACTCGGCGCGCTGGGTTTCCAGCATCGCCTCGCCCTGGCGCCCACGCCGCGCGCGGCGCATGTGTTCGCCGGCCTGCGCGACGGCCTGGCGGTGATGCAGCCGGCGGCGATGGCGGACATGCTGGACCGCGTGCCGGTGCGGCGCGCGCGCCTGCCGAACGACGCCGGCGAGCGCCTGCACCGCATGGGCATCCGCGACCTGCGCACGCTGCGTGGGTTGCCGCGCGACAGCCTGCGCCGCCGCTTCGGCCTGCCGGTGCTGGAACACCTGGATCGCCTGTACGGCCAGGCCGACGATCCGCTGGCGTACTACGCGCCGCCGGACCACTTCGACGCGCGCATCGAACTCGGCTACGAGGTCGAGAACCACATGGCGTTGCTGTTCCCGTTGCGCCGCCTGATCGGTGATCTGTGCACCTATCTGTCCATCCGCGATGGCGGCGTGCAGCGTTTCGTACTGCGGCTGGAACACGAGGAAGGCCACACCGATGTCGAAGTGGGCCTGCTGGCCGCCGAACGCGAACCGGCGATGCTGTTCGAGCTGACCCGCAACCGGCTGGAACGGGTGCAGATCGCGCAGCCGGTGGTGGGCGTGCGCCTGCTGGCGCGCGAGCTCCCGCCGTTCGTGCCGGCCGCGCGTGACCTGTTCGATACGCGACCGCAGCAGCAGTTGCCATGGCCGCAGCTGCGCGAACGCCTGCGTGCGCGCCTCGGCGACGAGGCGGTCCATCGCGTGGCGCCCGGCGGCGATCCGCGTCCGGAACGTGCGTGGCGGCGAGTGCAGGGCGATGGCGGCCGCATCGAACAGGCGCCGGTACGTCCGCCACGCCCGACCTGGTTGCTGCCGCAGCCGGTGCCGCTGCGCGACCCGCAACCGCGCATCGTTTCCGGCCCCGAACGACTGGAAAGCGGCTGGTGGGACGGCGAGGATGCGCGCCGCGACTACTACGTGCTGGAAACCTCGCAGGGCCAGCGTGCGTGGGCGTTCGCGCCGCCGGGCGAGCAGGGCGGCTGGATGCTGCACGGATGGTTCGCGTGAGCTGGGACGATGCGGTGGATGGCGTGGATCGCGACACGCCCGGCGGTCGCCCGCCCCGCGCGTGGGAAGTGGCGCAGCGGTTGCGCCGCCATGCCGCCGCCAACGACGATGGCCCCCAGGAAGATGCCTGGCCGGCCTATGCGGAATTGCATTGCCTGTCGGATTTCTCGTTCCTGCGTGGTGCGGCCAGCGCGGAGGAACTGTTCGAGCGCGCGCGCGATCTCGGCTATGAAGCACTCGCGATCACCGACGAATGCTCGCTCGCCGGCATCGTGCGCGGTTGGGAAGCCGCGCGTGCGACAGAGCTGAAACTCATCGTCGGCAGCGAGTTCACCCTGGTGTGCGGACTGAAGTGCGTCCTGCTGGTGGAAACCGCCGCCGGCTACACGCGCCTGTGCGAGCTCATCACCACCGCCCGGCGCGCCGTCGACAAGAAGGGCTACCGGCTGACGCGGCAGGAGGTGGAACGCATCCTCTCCGATGTCGATCCCGCGGTCTGTGGCCTGTTCGCGCTGTGGCTGCCATCCCCCGGCATCGACGATGCGCAGGGGCGCTGGCTGCAGTCGGTATTCGGCGATCGCGCGCACCTGGCGGTGGAACTGCACCGCGAGCAGGACGATGCGGCGCGACTGGCGCGCCTGCTCGAAAGCGCGGCACGCCTGGGGATGGTGCCGGTGGCCGCCGGCGACGTGCACATGGACGTGCGCCGGCGCCGCGCCCTGCAGGACACGATGACGGCGATCCGGCACGTCACGCCGCTGGCCGAATGCGGTGAGCACCTGTTCCGCAATGGCGAGCGCCACCTGCGCACGCGGCGGGCGCTGGGCAACATCTATCCACGCGCACTGATCGACGCCGCGGTGGATCTGGCGCGGCGCTGCAGGTTCGACCTCAAGCGCGATATCCATTACCGGTACCCTGCTGAACTCGTTCCCGAAGGCCACACGCCCACCACGTGGTTGCGCGAACTCACGGAGCGGGGCATGCGCGAGCGTTGGCCGGAGGGTCCGTCACCTGCCATCGTGAAGCAGATCGACGGCGAGCTCGCCCTGATCGAAGAACTCCAGTACGAGGCGTTCTTCCTCACGGTGTGGGACATCGTGCGTTTTGCCAAGGAGCAGCACATCCTCTGCCAGGGACGTGGTTCATCGGCGAACTCCGCGGTCTGCTTCGCATTGGGCATCACCGTGGTCAATCCCGCCGAAAGCCGCCTGCTGATGGCCCGTTTCCTGTCGAAGGATCGCGGCGAGCCGCCGGATATCGACGTGGACTTCGAGCACGAACGCCGCGAGGAAGTGCTGCAGTACGTCTACACCAAGTATGGCCGGCGCCGCGCCGCGCTGGCCGCCACCGTGATCCGCTACCGCGGCAAGAGCGCGGTGCGCGACGTGGCCAAGGCCTTTGGCCTGCCGCCTGACCAGATCGCGCTGCTGGCCGACTGCTACGGTTGGGGCAACGGCGAGGCGCCGATGGAGCAGCGGCTGCGCGAGGCGGGCTTCGATCCCGAAAACACGCTGATCCGGCGCGTACTGGCAGTGACCGACCAGCTGCGCGACCACCCGCGCCACCTCTCGCAGCACGTGGGCGGCTTCGTGATCGGGGATGCGCCGCTGTCGACGGTGGTGCCGGTGGAGAACGCTTCGATGGATGACCGCACCATCATCCAGTGGGACAAGGACGACCTGGAGACGATGGGCCTGCTCAAGGTCGACTGCCTGGCGCTGGGCATGCTGACCTGCATCAGGAAGGCGGTGGACCTGGTGGAGAAGCATCGTGGTTTCCGCCTGGATCTGGCCAGGCTGCCGAACGACGATGCGAAGACCTTCGAGATGATCCAGGCCGCCGACACCGTCGGCGTGTTCCAGATCGAGTCGCGCGCGCAGATGAGCATGCTGCCGCGGTTGAAGCCGGACAAGTACTACGACCTGGTGGTGGAAGTCGCCATCGTGCGGCCCGGCCCGATCCAGGGCGGCATGGTCCATCCCTACCTGCGCCGGCGGCAGGGCAAGGATCCGGTGACCTATCCCTCCGAGGGCGTGAAGGACATCCTGGGGAAAACGCTGGGCATCCCCCTGTTCCAGGAACAGGTGATGGAACTGGTGATCCATGCCGGCTACACACCCTCGCAGGCCGACGGCCTGCGCCGCTCGATGGCGGCCTGGAAGCGCGGCGGCGACATGGAGCCGCATCGCCTGCGCATCCGCGAGCTGATGCTGGGGAAAAACTACTCCCCGGAGTTCATCGACCAGATCTTCGAACAGATCAAGGGGTTCGGTTCCTACGGATTCCCGCAGAGCCATGCGGCCTCGTTCGCCAAGCTGGTCTACATCAGCTGCTGGCTGAAGCGGCACGAGCCGGCGGCCTTCGCGTGCGCGCTGCTCAACGCGCAGCCGATGGGGTTCTACTCGCCCAGCCAGATCGTGCAGGACGCACGCCGTGGACAGGGCGGCCGGGTGTCCATCGAGATCCGGCCGGTCGACGTCACCGTCAGTGACTGGGACAACACCCTGGAAGGCGGTCATGCGCGCCGGGGTGTCGACGATGGCGGACAGGCGGCGCTGCGGCTTGGGTTCCGGCAGGTGGGCGGGCTGTCGGAGGAGGCCGGCAAGGCGATCATGGCCGCGCGGGCGCTACGCCCGTTCGTCGATGTGCGCGACCTCTGCCTGCGGGCCAGGCTCGACGAGAAGGCGCGCAACGCACTGGCGGAAGCGGGCGCACTGCAGGCGCTCGCCGGCCATCGCCACGCCGCACGCTGGGCGGTTGCCGGCATCGAACGGCAGCGCCCGTTGCTGCCCGGCAGTCCGGACGAGGACGTGATCGCGTTGCCGGCACCTACGGTGGGCGAGGACGTCACCTCGGATTACCGCACGACCGGACTGACGCTGGGCGAGCATCCGCTGTCCTTGCTGCGCGAACGCCTGCGGCGGCAGCGCGTGGTCGATTCGCAACAACTGCGCGGGTTGCCGCCCGGGCGGGGCGCGTTCGCGGCCGGCATCGTCACCCAGCGGCAGCGGCCGGCCACCGCGAAGGGCACCATCTTCGTCACGCTGGAGGACGAGCACGGCATGGTCAACGTGGTGGTGTGGTCGCACGTGGCGCTGCGCGACCGCAAGGCGCTGCTTGGCGCGCGGCTGATGGCGGTACGCGGCCGTTGGGAACAGGTGGACGGCGTTTCCCACCTGATCGCACGCCGGCTGGAGGATTTCAGTCACCTGCTGGGCGAGATCCAGCCCGGTTCCCGCGACTTCCACTGATCCGGCATGCGTGCGCTGACGGCCCTCACCGACGATCTCTTCGCCCCGGCGATGCACCAGCTGGTGCATGACGACCAGGGCGGCATCCGCTACTGGCCGGGCGCCATCGACGCGGAGACGGCGCAGCGCTGGTTCGACCTGCTGCATGCACGCGCGGCCTGGACGCACCTGCAGCGCCCGATGTACGACCGCATCGTCGACGTGCCGCGGTTGCTGGCGAACTATGCCGTGGAGGCGCTGCCGGCCGACCTGCCGCTGGCGTCGCTGCTGGCCTGCGTGCAGGCGAGGGCGCCTGCACCGTACTCGCGCATCGGCATGAACCTCTACCGCGACGGCCACGACAGCGTGGCCATGCACGGCGACAAGCTGCACACGCTGGCGGCCGGGCATCCGATCACGCTGGTCTCGCTGGGCGCGCCGCGGCGCATGCTGATCCGTGCCCGTGATGGCGCGCGCGAAACGCTGGCGGTGGACCTGGAACCGGGCAGTGTGCTGTCGATGAGCCACGCCTCGCAGAGCACGCACGAGCATGGCATTCCCAAGACCCGGCGCGATCAGGGTCCGCGCATCAGTGTGGTGTTCCGGCTGCGGCCGGCTTGAGGGAAGCCGTGTAGGAGCGACGTGAGTCGCGACCGTGCATAGTCGTGGCCCGGAACGCATCTGGAGCGCGCTCGAACGAAGTTTCATGGCTCACCGAGCGTGCGGTCGCGACTCACGTCGCTCCTACAGAAAAGCAGAAAAAAAAGCCGCGAGGGAATCGCGGCGCAAGGGCAAGGACTGCTTGAAAAGGGGGTGCGCCGTCGTCAGCCCATCAGCTTGAACAGCGACAGCGACTGCATCTGCATGAACACGGTCTGGGCCGCCTGCAGCGCGGTGTTCTCCATCTCGTAACGCCCGATGGCCTCGGCCCAGTCCAGGTCGCGCAGCGTGGACAGCGTGCCTTTCAGGGTGATGCTGTTGGCTTCGCGCAGCGCGGCGGCGTCATCGATGGCCGACAGTTGGGCACCACCGCTGGCGCGCGCATCGATCATCCTGCCCTGGGCGGTGGCGACGTCGCGCATCGCGCTCTGCAGCCCGTTCTGCATGGCGGCGCGCTGCGCATCGGTGGTGGGATTGCTTTCCAGCGTGGTGATCAGGCCCTGCACGGTCGCGAAGATGTCGCGCGTGCCGGCCGGGCCGACAGAAAAGCTGTCGCCCGCCGCCGGCTGTCCGTCGATCTTCATCTGCACGCCGGCAAACGCGATGCTCTCGCCCTTGGTGTAGGTGCCGCTGGCGACCAGGGCGTTGCCGGCGTCGCGGACCTCGTAGGTGCCGGGCGCGGTGAAGTTGAGCTGGTAGCTGCCGCCGGTCCAGGTGCTGGTGTTGGTGACGCTGAAGTCCATCAGCAGGCCGGTGCCGGTATTGCCGGCCGCGGCGCTGCCATCGATGCGCCCATCGCCCGTGCGCAGGCGGATGAAGACCTCGCTGCCGGGGAGGGTGTCGGACACGAACATGTCCGGCGCCACTTCCACCTGCCGCTGGGTCTGGTCGCCGCTGTAGATCACGCCGCCGTTGCTGATCGCGAACGGCGTGCTGCCATCGGCGGTGCCGCCGAACAGGTAACGGCCGGCGCCGTCGGTGCTGTTGGCCAGGTCCAGCAGGCCGGCCTGGATGGCCTTCAGTTCGGTGCTGATGGCCTTGCGGCTGTCGTCGCCCAAGGCGGCGTTGTTGGCCTGGATGGCGAGTTCGTTGATGCGCGCCATGGCGTCGCCGACCTGGGTCAGCGCGTTCTCCTGCAGCCCCAGCCGGTTCTGCACGGCATTGCCGTTCATCGCGAAGCGTTCCAGTTCCGCCAGCGCGCGGTCCAGGCCGACGGCGGTGCCCGCCGCGACGGGATCGTCCTTGGCGCTGACCAGCTTCTGTCCGCTGGAAAGCTGCTGCTGGGTATGCGCCAGCTGCGCCTGCTTGGCCAGCATGGTGCTGATCGAGCGCTGGTACATCATGCCGGTGGAAATGCGGTAGTTCATCGACGCGTGGCTCCCAGCAGGGACTGGAACAGGGTGTCGGCGGCGGCGATGATCTGCGCGGCCGCCTGGTAGGCCTGCTGCAGGCGCATCAGGTCGGCGGCTTCCTCATCCAGGTTGACGCCGGAAATGCTGTCGCGCGCGGCCTGCGCCTGGTCGTGGATGACCTGCTGCGCCTGCGCGGAGTAATCCGCCTGCCGCGCGGCCGAGCCCACCTGCGTGGTCAGTCCGCCGATGGCGCCGTTGAGCGTCATGGTGCCGCCGTTGAGCACGCGCGCGTCGTCCAGGTTCGCGAGCAGCTTGGCGTTGCCGTTGTCGCTGGAGTTGGCGCCGGTCGGGCCGACGGTGAAGGTGTCGCCGGCCGCGGGCGCGCCGTCCAGCGTCAGGCTCCAGCCGTTGTGGCTGATGGTCTGGCCGGGCGTGTAGGTGAAGGGACCGGTGCCATCGATGGTGTACTGCGTGGCATCGATGAACTCGATGTCCGCCGGCGCCAGCAGGTTGGCGTTGGTCGCGTCGGTGACCTTCAGCGCGCTGAGCTTGCCGCTGCCCGTGTTGGTCAGGTCGGTGGTGGCCTTGACCGGGGTGGCGGCCGCGATGCGGCTGGGGTCGCTGATCGCGACCTTGATGTTGCCGGCGGCCCCGGCCGTGGGCTGCAGCAGGAAGCGGTCATTGGTGGCCGGCGTGCCGGAGGCGAGCACCAGCTCGACGCCGTTGACGACCAGCGGATCGGCGGCCGTCCCGGTGCCTGTCATGGGAATGGCCGCGCCGGTGTCCGGATGCGTGGCCTGCCAGTTGGTGCCGTCGAAGCGCAGCAGCACGTTCTGCGCGTTCAGCGCGCCGGTGTTGCCCAGGGACGTCTGGAACGACGCATTGCCGGTATTGCCGGCATGCGACGACATGCGCGGTGCCGACAGGGCGAAGAAGTCCGCCCCCATCTGCCCGTACAGGTCCATGCCGGCGTTGTGGCCGGCATTGAAGGTCTGCGCCAGCGACGTGGCCACGCGGCCGAGTTCGGCCACGGCGGGGTCCAGCACGGTGGTGCGGAATTCGATCAGGCCGCCGATCTGCCCGCCGAGCGCGCGCTTGTCCAGGGTGACGCGCTGGTTGTTGGTCTCCAGCGCGACCTGCAGCCGTTCAGGCCGGAAGGGATCGGCCACGGTGACCAGCTTGCTGGCGGTGGCGCCCACCACCAGCGGCTGCCCACCCGCGCTGAAAACATTGACCAGGCCGCCATCCTGGGTGACGGCATTGCCGCCGGTGTAGGAAACAAGTTCGCTGATCAGCTGGTCGCGGCGGTCCAGCAGGTCGCCCGAGGGATTCGTGTTGCCGCCGATCTGCCCGTTGAGCTGGGCGATCTCCTTCGCCAGGCGGTTCACTTCGCCGGTGGCGGCGGTGAGGCCGGCGTTGACTTCGACATCCAGCCCGTCGAGGTGCTGGTCGATCTGGCGGAATCGCGTGGTCAGCGCATTGGCCTGCGCCAGCAGGCTTTCGCGGTCGGCAGATCCGGCCGCGTTCGACGACAGCGCGCTGGCCGCGTCGAAGAAGGACGACCACGGCGCGCTGATGCCGGTGGCCTTCTCGGAGAACAGGCTGTCCATGCGGCTGGACAACACCGAAAGCTGCTGCAGGCGGCTGAGTTCGCCGCCGCTGTCCAGCAGGCGCGAGGTCGCCAGCGAGTCGGCCATCCGCCGCACGTCGACGATCTGCACGCCGTTGCCCTGGTAGCCGTAGCCGTAGAACGTGCCGTCGCGCGCCTCGAACTCGGTGCGCTGGCGCGAGTAGCCCGGCGTGTTGATGTTGGCGACGTTGTGGCTGACCGTGGACAGCGCCCGCTGGAAGGCGATCAGGGCGCTGCTGCCGGTGGCGAGGAGGTTGGACATGGGGTCTTCCTGGGTCAGCGCCGCAAGGCGTTACTTATCGCCGAACCCACCGCGTTGCCGACGGTGGAGCCCATCGACGACAGCACCTTGCCCAGCGTCGGGCCGTTGGCGATGGAGGCGATCTTGTTGGCGTAGGTGGGGTCGGTGGCGTAGCCGGCTTTCTGCAGGCCGCGCGCGAAACCGGCTATGTCGCGGCCGGCGGCCAGTGCCTGCTGGTAGCGCGGATTGCTCTTCAGCAGGCGCACGTAGTCGGCGAAGCTTTCGGCGGGCGAGGCGTAGGCACGGAAGTCCGCGGTTTCGCTGTGCTTCACGCCATTGGTGTACTCGTGGGTGGCGGTGCGGGCGCGTTCGCCCTTCCAGCCGGTGGCCTTGATGCCGAACAGGTTGTGCGCGCTGCCACCGTCGCCGGTCTTGATCACGCGTCGGCCCCAGCCCGTTTCCAGCGCGGCCTGCGCGACCAGTGCGCGCGGGTCCACGCCCAGCTCCTTCGCCGCGCTCTGCGCGTGGTCCCAGATCTCGGCGACAAAGCGCTCGGGCGTGTTGCGGGCGTACCTGGACGGATCGGCGGACGCGACGTTCTCCACTTCGGCGCAGGCCGCATCGGGTCGCACAGTGATGGTGTCCAGCGTGATGGTGGCCGGCACGCTGGCGCCGTCGCGGGCCGCGCTGCTGCCGATGCCACGACCGGCGATGGCGTCGAGCATGGAATCGGCCTCGGCCGACGGCATCATGCGGCGATAGGCGGACAGCGCCGTGTTGGTCGCGACCGGCGGGGTGGTGTCGGTGGCGCCCAGCTGGCGCGCGATCATCGGTGCCAGGCCCAGGCCGCGACCTTCGGTCATCGCCTTGGCCAGCTGCTGGTCGTACATGTCGCGGAAGGTCTGGTTCTCGCCGGGGAACAGCGAATCCCCGAAGCTGGCCTCGCGCATGCACTTGATCAGCATCTGCGCGAACTGGCCCTCCAGCTTGCGCGCCACGTCCTGGATGCGCGCGTTGTCCGGCTTGCCGCCGGCATCCGCCAGCGACATCGCAGGTTGCAGCGCTCCGAGCGGCGTCGTGCCCATCAGATCACCTCGAGCTCCGCGCGCAGCGCACCCGCCTGCTTCAGCGCTTCCAGGATGGCGATCAGGTCGCCGGGGGCCGCGCCGACTTCGTTCACGGCGCGGACGATCTCATCCAGCGAGGTGCCGCCTTCGAACTTGAACATGCGGCTGCCTTCGGCATTGATCGACACCGACGACTGCGGCGTCACCACCGTCTGGCCGCCGCGCGAGAATTCGTTCGGCTGGCTGACGTTCGCCGATTCGGTGATGGTCACCGTCAGCGAGCCGTGGGTGACCGCAGCCGGCATCACCTGCACCTGCGCGCCGATCACCACGGTGCCGGTGCGTGCATTGACGATGACCTTGGCCGGTGCGCTGCCCGGCGTCAGTTCCAGGTTCTCCACCTGGGAAAGGAAATTGATGCGGCGGCTGATGTCGCTGGGGCCACGCACTGCCACGGTGACGGCATCCAGTGCATAGGCATTGCCGGCGCCGAAGTTCTGTTCCAGCGCGGCGACCATGCGCGACACGGTGGTGAAGTCGGCGCGATGCAGGTTCAGCGTGATGGTGCCGTCGCCGGCATCCATCGCATTCGGCACCGCGCGCTCGACCGTGGCGCCATTCGGGATGCGGCCCACGCTGGGCACGTTGACCGACACGCGCGACCCGTCCTTGCCCTGCGCGCCGAAGCCACCGACCACCAGGTTGCCCTGCGCGATGGCGTAGACCTCGCCGTCGGCGCCACGCAGCGGCGTCATCAGCAGGCTGCCGCCGCGCAACGACGTGGCGTTGCCGATGGAGGACACGGTGATGTCGATCGGCTGGCCGGGTTTGGCGAAGGCGGGCAGGTCGGCGTGGATGGCGACCGCCGCGACGTTCTTCAGCTGCGGATTGACGTTGGGCGGCACGTTGACGCCCAGTTCGCCCAGCATGTTCTTCAGGCTCTGCACGGTGAAGGGTGCCTGGCTGGTGCGGTCGCCGCTGCCGTCAAGGCCCACGACCAGCCCGTAGCCGACCAGCGGATTGCTGCGCACGCCACCGACCTGGGCGAGATCCTTGATGCGTTCGGCACGCGCGGCGGGTGCCAGGCAGAGCAGCACCAGCCCGATCCACGCCAGCAGCCCGAGCAGCGTATAGGTGTCGATGCGGCGCGGCTTCTTCGCGGGCGTGGGGTTCGAGCGTTCGGCGTTGGGCGTGTCCATGGCGCGATGCTCAGTTGGGGAAGACGGGGGAGTTGAAGAACCGGCCCAGCCAGCCCATCGAGTTGGACTGCGCGATGGCGCCGCGGCCGCCGAAGGCGATGCGGGCGTCGGCGACCTTGCTGGAGGCGATGGTGTTGTCGGTGCCGATGTCGGCCGGGCGCACGATGCCCTGGATCTGCACCAGTTCGTCACCCTGGTTCAGGCGCATGTTCTTCTGGCCCTGCACGACCAGATTGCCGTTGGGCAGACGCTGGATGACGGTGACGGTCACGCTGCCCTGCAGGCGGTTGCTCTGCGCGCTGTTGCCGGCGCCGCTGAAACCGCGGTCGCCGTTGACCGAGGCGCTGAGGATTTCGCGTCCGTTCCAGGTGACCGGGGCACCGGCGATGTTGGGCGCGGCCATGCTGATCTCGCTGCTCTTGTCGACCGAGGTGGTGGCCGAGGTCTGCGCGGCGGTGTTCTCCACCAGGTTGATCGTCAGCAGGTCGCCCACGTCGCGTGCGCGGCGGTCGGCGTAGAGGTTCAGCCCGGGGCCGGCGCGGTAGATGGAACCGGCCGTCGCCGGCGCCTGCACGGCGACGATGGGCTGGATGGGCTGCATCGGCGCGTAAGGGCGCACGTCGCCGTAGTAGCGTGCGCAGCCCGGCAGCAGCATCAGCGCGCAGGCGAGGGTGGTGGCGGACGTGGAGCGCTTCATGGCGTTTCCCGGTATGCGTGGATCAGACGTTGTTGTTGAGGTAGCCCAACATCGAGTCGGTGGTGGAGATGGCCTTGGCGTTCATTTCGTAGGCGCGCTGGGTTTCGATCATGCTGACCAGCTCTTCCACGACGTTGACGTTGGAGCCCTCCAGCGAGCCCTGCACCAGCCCGCCCAGGCCGTTGAGGCCGGGGGTGCCGTTCTGCGCGGGGCCGGAGGCGGTGGTTTCGACGTAGAGGTTTTCGCCCTTGGCCTGCAGGCCGGACGGATTGACGAAGTCGGTGAGCGTCAGCGAGCCGATTTCCAGCGCCTGTGCCTGACCGGCCATGGTCACGCTGATGGTGCCGTCGGCGCCGATGGTCATCGACTGCGCGCCTTCGGGTACCTGGATGCCGGGCTGCACGGGGTAGCCGCTGTTGGTGACCAGTTCGCCCTGCGCGTTGATCTGGAACGAACCGTCGCGGGTGTAGGCGGGCGAGCCGTCGGGCAGCAGCACTTCGAAGAAGCCGCGGCCGTTGACCATCACGTCCAGCGAGCGGCCGGTCTGCTGCGGGTTGCCCTGCTGGAAGTCCTTCGACGTGGAGACGACGCGCACGCCGGTGCCGAGCTGCAGGCCGGACGGCAGCTGCGTCTGCGAAGAGGTGGAGCCGCCGGGCTGGCGCACCTGCTGGTACAGCAGGTCTTCGAAGCTGGCGCGGTCGCGCTTGAAGCCGGTGGTGTTGGTGTTGGCCAGGTTGTTGGAGACCACGGACATGCGCGTCTGCTGCGCATCCAGTCCGGTCTTGGCGACCCAGAGGGCCTGGTTCATGGCGTGGTTCCTCGCTGGTGGAAGGGGGGAGCCGCGCAATGCGGTTCCTCGCCCTCTCTCAGGCAAGTCCTGTGCCGAAACGGATGCCGTAAGTCCGGCGCGGGATCTGGCGGGCCTCAGGGGATGGCGCGCCCGGCGGCAGGAAATTGGCGCCGGACCGCTTCCAGGCCCCTCTCCCTGGACTTCGAGCCCCTCTTCTTGCGGCGACCGATGGAAGTCACTGAGGGAGCGGGGGGTTGGGGTGAGGGGCAACGAAGTCCGTTCCAGGTGCGCATCGTCGCTTTGGGGTCTTGAGCCTGGCGAGATGGTTCTTTTAGTACGCCAGCATGGCGCGCTCGCCGCGGGGCCCTACTTTTCTTTGCTTGTGCAAAGAAAAGTAGGCAAAAGAAAGCACACCCCGGCGGTCCGCCCGCCGCACGCGGCGGGTGCGCAGTCCCGGCGGGAATTTTCGTAAGGGCCATCCTGGCCCATACGAAAACTGCGCACGTCCTGTGCGCCGCCCCGTTGGGGTTTTACCCGCCGTGACTGCCGGACCTCAGGGGCCCCGAAGCCGTCCGCGAAGCATCGTGAGCGGGCTTGGTTTTTTGCTCTTGCCTTCGGGCCCCCTTGAGGCACGGCGAGTGGGCCGGGTAAAACCCGAAGGGCGCCGCCATGGATGGCGGCGTTTTCGTATGGCACAGGGATGTGCCTTACGAAAATTCCCGGACCGCTCGCGGACCCGGAGCGAAGCGCAGGGCGTGCCGCCTGGGGTGTGCTTTCTTTGCCTACTTTCTTTGCACAAGCAAAGAAAGTAGGGCCCCGCGGCGAGCGCGGAAGAATTCCGTGTTGGAAAGCCGACGATTAAGCCTTAGTGGCCTCGGTTGAAGCGATCAACTACCCAACCGCAGCAACTGGTTCGACGACTGCGCCATCTCGTCGCCGGTGCGGATCACCTTCACCTGCATCTCGAACTGGCGCTGCATCTGGATCATCTGCACCAGCGCACCCGCCGCATCCACGTTGCTGCCTTCCAGCACGCCCGTGGTCAGGCTGTTGCCCGTAGCCTGCGGGAGCGCCGGAGCCTGCGGATCGGAGGGGCGCATCAGACCGTCGCCGCCGCGTGCCAGCTGCGCCGGCGTGGCCTGCACCATCCGCATCCGGCCCACGACTGCCATGGTCTGCGGGCCTTCGCCCTGCGGGATGATCGACACCGTGCCGTCGGCCCCGATGTCGATGGACTGCGCGGGTGGTACGGCGATGGGGTTTCCATTGTCGTCCAGCACCGCACGGCCGCCGGCGGTGACCAGCTGGCCGTTCGGCGTCACGCTGAGCTCGCCGTTGCGCGTGTAGGCGGTGCCGCCATCGGCGGCCTGCACGGCCAGCCAGTGGTTGGGCTGCAGCGATACGTCCAGAGATCGCCCGGTGACCATCTGCGACCCCGTGCGCGAATCGAACCCGGGATCCATCAGCATGGCGTCCACGCGCGATGGGAAACCCTGGCCCGGGATCTTGAACGCCTCGGTGCCCGCCAATGCCGCCTTGAAGCCCTTGGTGTCCACGTTGGCGAGGTTGTGCGACACCGTGCCCTGCGCCTGGAGCGAAGCGCGGGCACCGGTCATGGCGACGTAGAGGGCTTTGTCCATGGTCTGGTTGATCCGCGATGTGTGAGGGAGGCGTGGTGCAGGGCGATGGGCGACGGGCGACCCTGTGGATGCCCGTCACCGCTGACCGGTCAGGAGGCTTAGCGGATGTTGATGACCGTCTGGGTGATCTGGTCCTGCGTGGACAGCATCTGCGAGTTCGCCTGGAAGTTGCGCTGCGCCACGATCATGTTGACCAGCTGCTCGGTCAGGTCGACCGTGGAGGCTTCCAGTGCACCCGAGGCCACCTGGCCGAAGTCGGACGTGCCGGGCGCACCGATGCGCGGTTCACCCGAGGCGAAACTGTGCGTCCAGGTGTTGTTGCCCTGCGACACCAGGCCCTGCGGGTTGGTGAAGTTGGCCAGGCCCACCTGGCCGATGGCGCGGTCCACGCCGTTCGAATAGCGCGCGTACACCACGCCTTCGGGCGACACGCTGAACTCGTTGAGCTTGCCGGTGGCGTAGCCGTCCTGGTTCTGGATGCGCTTGGCGAACTGCTCGCCGTACTGGGTGGTGCCGCTGATGTTCAGCGTCATGTTCAGCACGCCTGCGCCCGTGGTGGGCGTGAACGGGGCCAGCGTCACCAGGCCGTTGGCCGGTGCGGTCAGCGTGCCGTTGTTGTCGAACTGCACATTGGTCGGCGCACCCATCGACGTGCCGTCCACGTACACGTGCATCTGCCATTCGTTCGGGTTGGCGGTCTTCACGTAGTACACCGACTGCTGGTGCGAAACGCCGAGCGAATCATAGACATTGACCGAGGTGGTCTCATTGAAGCTGGCGCTGTCATTCGGCGAGAACGGCGTGATGGTCGGCTGCGCGGCGTTGCCTGGCAGGGTGACGCCCAGGTCCACGTTGGTGGTGGGCGACGGCGGGCTGTCGGTGGTCAGCAGCTGCAGGTCGACCAGCTGGCCCGTGTCGAAACCCACGTTGTCCGCGCGCGGCGGGAACACCTGCAGGCGGTAGCCGTCGGGCGTGGTCACGAAGCCGTTGGGGTCGCGCTGGAAGTTGCCGGCGCGCGTGTAGACGTTGGTGCCGTTGTTGCTGACCGTGAAGAAGCCTTCCTGGTCGATCGCCAGGTCCAGGTAGCGGCCGGTCTGGTTGATGTCGCCCTGCGAGAACTGCTGCGCCACGTTGGTGACGCGCACGCCGGCGCCGATCCCGTTCTGCAGCAGCCCGTAGCCGGTGGTCGAGAAGACTTCGGCGAACTCGGCGCGCGACTCCTTGAAACCGGTGGTGCCGACGTTGGCGATGTTGTGCGAGGTGACGTTGAGGTCGGCGTTGGCCGCCTTCATGCCCGAGAGCGAACTGTTGAAAGCCATGAGGTTCTCCTTGCGGTGTGCAGGTGGGAGTGGCGCGGTGGGATCAGGTGGTCGACTTGCCGATGCGCAGCACGTAGTCGAGCGGTGCGGTGCCCAGGCCGGGCAGGTTGAGGTAGAGCCCGTCGGAACCGATGGTGACGCTTTCGACGGTGGCATCGACGTAGGTGTTCAGTTCGGTGCCGGTGCCGTCGCTGGCGACGTGCTGGGCCGTGATCGAGTACGCACCGGCCGGCGCGCGTTCGCCATTGGCTTTCAGGCCGTCCCAGACGTAGGGCGTTTCACCCTTGCCGGTGGCTTCCACTTCCACCGTGTCCACGACCACGCCGCTGGCGTCCTTGATCTCGAATTTCACCGTGCCGGCGCCCGGCGCCATGACCAGGCCGCTGGCGTTGCCGCTGGCGGGCAACGCGATCGTCTTGGACGGCACCAGCACCGAATGCCCGACCAGCGAGGCGCCTTTCAGCACCTGGTCGCCGGTCAGCGCGGACGTGAAGCCGCCGACGGTGGTGTTGAGGTCGCTGATGCCCTGCACGGTGGAGAACTGCGCCAGCTGGCCGATGAACTCGCTGTTCGACAGCGGCTTCAATGGGTCCTGGTGCTTCAGCTGTTCGGTCATCAGCCGCATGAAGTCGGCCTGGCCCAGGTTCTCCGGCTTCTTGTTGGTCGGCGTGCCGGTGGTGGCGGTGTTGATGGCGGCAAACGGGTCGCCGTTGATGGTGGCCATGGGGATGCTCGGTCAGGAAAGGGAAGCCGCTCAGCGGCCCATCGTCAGCGTGGCCAGGGCCAGTTCCTTGGCGGTGTTCAGGACTTCGACGCCCGCCTGGTAACCGCGCGAGGCCGAGATCAGGTTGACCATCTGGGCCACGGGGTCCACGTCGGGCGCATACACATAGCCATCGCCATCGGCCATCGGGTGGCCGGGCTCGTAGCGCTTGATCGGCGGCGCGTCGCTCTGGGTGATTTCCTTCACCTGCACCGACGTCAGCGAGCCATCCGCATTCAGTGGCCGTGCCTGGAAGATCGGCTCGATCGGCTTGTACACCGCCTCGGGCGAGGACGCGATGGAATCCGCGTTGGACAGGTTGCTGGCGATGGTGTTCAACCGCACCGACTGCGCCTGCAGGGCGGAACCGGCCACGTCGAAGATGGGCAGGTTGCTCATGGCTTATTGACCCGTGATGGCGGTGAGCATGGTGCGCACCTTGGATTCGATGAAGCTGAGCGAGGCGCGGTATTCCAGCGCCGCGCGACCGTAGGCCGCCCGTTCGGTGTCGGCATCGACGGTGTTGCCGTCCAGGCTGGGCTGCACGCCGTCGCGCTCGAAGATACGCGGGGAGGCGTCCAGCAGGGTGAGGTGGCGTTCGCTGGTGGTCTGCAGCGGCGAGGCCTTCAGCGCCGCGCTTTCCAGCGCCGCCTGGAAGTTCAGGTCCTTCGCCTTGTAGTTGGGCGTGTCCGCGTTGGACAGGTTGCTGGCGATCAGCTGCATGCGCTGCTCGCGCAGCGGCAGGGCCGTCGCATGGACGCCCAGGTAGTTGGAGATGGGATTGGACATGGCACCGCTCCGGCAGACCGTTGCCGGGGATGCTGCAAGGCGTGTGCCAGAACAGGGCGGGGCCCGCGCCGGGGCCCGGGATTCGCGCAGCGAATCCTGGGTGTCTTATCGCGTTGCGATAGGACTAGGCCGCCGCCATCTGCGCCGCCACCACCTGGTTCAGGCGGAACAGCACGTGCTCGGCCAGTTCGTGCGGGCTGTACTTGGCCACGAAGGCGTTCGCGCCCACGCGTTCCACCATGGCGTTGTTGAACACGCCCGACAGCGAGGTATGCAGCAGCACGTAAAGGCCGGCCAGGCCCGGATGGCGCCGGATTTCCGTCGTCAGCGTGTAGCCGTCCATCGCCGGCATCTCGATGTCCGAGATGACCATGGCGTAGCGCTCGGCCGGATTCTCGCCGGCGGCATGCACCTGCAAGAGATGGTCCAGTGCCTGCCGTCCATCCGAAAGCAGGGTGGTGGTGACGCCCAACTGCTCCAGCACGCTGCGGATCTGCGAGCGCGCCACGCGCGAGTCGTCGACCACCAGTACCTGCAGCGGCGGCGAGCCTTCCGGCAAGGCCATTTCCGGCGCCAGGGCGGCATCCATGCGCGTCTGGCAGATGTCGGCCAGCACGCTTTCCACGTCGATCACCTGGATCAGTTCGCCCTGGAAACGGGTCACGGCGGTCAGGTAGCTGTTGTCCGCGCCCAGTTCCGGCGGCGGGTGGATGTCTTCCACGGCGATGTTGACGATGCGCTCCACGCCGCTGACCAGGAAGCCCTGCACGGAGCGGTTGAACTCGGTCACCACCAGGTAATTGGGGGTGTTCTCGGGGTTGGGGTCGCGTTCGGGGTGGCGGATGCTCAGGCCCAGGTCCAGCACCGGCACCGAACGCCCGCGCACGTCGGCCACGCCGACGAACTCGCTGGGCAGCCCCGGCAGCTGGAACAGGCTGGGGCGGCGCAGCACTTCCTGCACCTTGAAGACATTGACGCCAAAAAGCTGACGCCCGCCCAGGCGGAACAGGAGCAGGGCGAGGCGGTTGTGGCCGGCCAGGCGGGTGCGCTGGTCGATACGATTGAGCAGATCCTGGGTCATGCACAGTATATCGGCACGGGGCAGGGGCACTTGAGGCGGAACCGGATGCCGTTTCCCGCTCTCGAGCCCCTCTCCCTACGGCGACCGAAGGAAGTCCTTGTGGGAGAGGTGGCGCGCGGTGAGGGCCAACGGCGTCCGTCGCGCGTGTGGGCCTTGGAGCGTGTCCATCGGGCGCGCGGTTGTTACACGTTTCTTGGCCTGACGGAAGGGTTGTCGCATACGCAGGCATGGCGCGCTCGCCGCGGGGCCCTACTTTTCTTTGCTTGTGCAAAGAAAAGTAGGCAAAAGAAAGCACACCCCGGCGGTCCGCCCGCCGCACGCGGCGGGTGCGCAGTCCCGGCGGGAATTTTCGTAAGGGCCATCCTGGCCCATACGAAAACGGCGCACGTCCTGTGCGCCGCCCCGTTGGGGTTTTACCCGCCGTGACTGCCGGACCTCAGGGGCCCCGAAACTGCGCCGGACACATCCGTACGCCGTGCTTTGCTGTTGCTTTCGCAGTTGCTTTTTGGACCCCTTGAGGCACGGCGAGTGGGCCGGGTAAAACCCGAAGGGCGCCGCCCTGGATGGGCGGCGTTTTCGTATGGCACAGGGATGTGCCTTACGAAAATTCCCGGCCCGCTCGCGAACCCGGAGCGCGCAGCGCGGAGGGCGTGCCGCCTGGGGTGTGTTTCTTTGGTCCTTTCTTTGCACAAGCAAAGAAAGGACGCCCCCGCGGCGAGCGGCACCATGCCCGGAAGCCGACGTATCTCCGCCACGAGCGCGAGCTGGCACACACCTTGCACGCCTGTCGACGATGAACCGACGGAGTCTGCCCATGCTGCGCCTCGCCACTGCCCTGATCACGGGATTGACCGCGTGCGCCGTATTGGCGGCCGACTTCCAGCCCGTGGACAGCATCAAGACGGCCGCCCTGGGCGCACTGCCTGCCGGCAGCGATGCCGATGCCACGCTGGACCCTTCGCTGCGGCTCCCGCGCTGCGGCGCTGCGCTGACGGCGCGCGTGCAGGGCAGCAACAGCGTTGAAGTCAGCTGCCCCCAGGATGCCGGCTGGCGCCTGTTCGTGCCGGTGCGCATCCGCCGCAGCCAGACCGTGCTGGTGCTCAACCGCGGCATCGCCCCGGGCGAAGCGATCACCGCGGATGCCTTCACCCCGGAGGCCCGCGACGCCAGCCGCATCGTCGGCGCGGCCGTGGCGGACCCGGCCCAGGCCGTCGGCCGCGTGGCGCGACGCACGTTGTCGGCGGGCGCGGTACTGTCCGCCTCCGACCTGGTGGCGGCACGGCTGATCCGGCGCGGCGACAACGTGGCGCTGGTGTCCCGGCGCGGCGGCGTGGAAGTGCGCGTGGCCGGCAAGGCATTGGCCGACGCGGGCGAGAACGAACGCGTCACCGTCGAGAACCTGTCATCGCGCCGCGTGGTCCAGGGCGTGGTGGGTCCCTCGGGTGACGTGTGGGTAAGTCGTTGAAACAAGGAATGAAACACCGCCCTAAAGTTCCATCCGGGGTGGCCGATACCGAACGTGGGTGGAAGACAGTCGGGAAAAAACCGACCCTTTCGCGGAAGTGCGGCAACCGTCACTAAAGTTGGGCGGGCCGCGGCCGATAACCCCCATGAACCCTGTTACAGGTGAACCGACATGAGCCAGAAAATCGAAGGCACTCCCCCCGCCGCCGTACGCACCACCGGTCCCGTCAGCGGGCGTGTTGCCAACGCGGGTGCCGACCGTTCCGGGCCGGTGGAAGCCGCAGCCGGTGGCGACAGCCTCCGCCTGACCGGTGAAGCCGCCGGGCTGCAGGCGATGCAGCGCGAGCTGTCCACCGCACCGGCCATCGACGACGCCCGCGTGCAGGCCGTGCGTGAAGCGCTGCAGGCGGGCACGTACAAGGTCAACGCCGAGGCAATCGCCGACGGCATGCTCAGCCTGGAAAAACAGCTGGGCGCATGACCTCCATGACGGCCACGCCCCTGCAACGCCTGGCGGCCGCCCTGGAAGAAGAGCGGCGCGCCATCGTCGAGCACGACGTGGAAGCGCTGGTGCGCTCCACCCAGGACAAGCTGGACGCCCTGCGCACGCTCGAGAATTCGGCCGCCGGTTTCGGCTTTCCCGCCGAACTGCAGGAACGCCTGGCGGAACTGGCCGAACAGAACCATGCCAACGGCATCCTGCTGGCCCGCCGCCGTCGCGAGGTCAACTGGGCGCTGCGCCACCTGGGTCGCAGCGAAAGCACCGGCGCCTACGATGCGCAGGGCCAGACCAGCACCGTCAGTCCGGTGCGTCCGCTGGCGGTCGCCTGACCGCCCCGGCGTCGCAAACTGCGAAGCCGCAACTTGCCGCCCCCCGGGCGCGGTCCGATACTGGCCAGCCATACCCCACGCGCCGGTCGCCTTTCCTCCCGTGAGCACGCCCCAGCCCCTGGCCGTCCCCGACGACTCGCCGCGCTTCGCCGACATGCAGGCGCTGGCCGAGCTGATGAGCGATGGCCTGCTGCTGTGCCATGGCACGGGCCGCCCCATGCATGCCAATTCCGCGGCGCGCGCGCTGGTGCCGGACGCCAGCGATGCCCTGGGCGCACTGATGGGGTTGCTGCCGCTCGAGGCCATGCGCACCGCGCATGCCGAAGGACGCTGGAGCGGCGAACTCGCCTTCGATGACGGGCGCATCCTGCAGGTCAGCGCCTATCACCACGACAACGGACGCGGCGGTTACTACCTGATCGTCTTCCACGACGTCAGCGAAGCGCATGCGCGCCAGCAGGAACTGCAACGCCGCCATGCGCAGCTGCGGCAGACGCTGGTCCGCCTGGCCGGTGCGCAGGAGCAGCTGGTGCAGTCGGAGAAGATGGCCTCCATCGGCCAGCTGGCCGCCGGCGTCGCGCACGAGATCAACAACCCCATCGGCTACGTGCACTCCAACCTGGGCTCGCTGCAGGAATACCTGCACAGCCTGTTCTCGCTGATCGAAGTCTACGAACGCGCGCTGCGCTCGCCCGATCCCAAGGCGATGCTGCCCGAGATCGACGACATGCGGGGCCGTTACGACATCGACTTCATCACTGGCGACCTGCCGCAGCTGATGTCCGAGTCGCGCGAAGGCATCGAGCGCGTCACTGCCATCGTGCGCAACCTGAAGGATTTCTCCTACTCCGGCCGCGACGACAGCTGGAAATCGGCGGACCTGCACGCGGGCCTCGATTCCACCATCAACATCATCTGGAACGAGCTCAAGTACAAGGTCACCCTGGAGAAGCACTACAGCAAGTTGCCGCTGGTGCAGTGCCGGCCCTCGGAATTGAACCAGGTGTTCATGAACATCCTGCTCAATGCCAGCCATGCCATCGACGAGCGGGGCACCATCACCGTGACCACCGGCGTGGCGGGCGAAGAGGTCTGGGTGGAGATCCAGGACAGCGGGCACGGCATTCCCGACGAGATCCTGCAGCGCATCTTCGACCCGTTCTTCACCACCAAGCCGGTGGGCAGCGGCACCGGGCTAGGCCTTTCCATCTCCTACGGCATCGTCAAGAAGCACAACGGCCGCATCGAAGTGCGCAGCGCGCAGGGCGAGGGCTCGTGCTTCCGCATCACGTTGCCGATCCGGCAGCCGAGCGTCGACGCGGCCTGAACAAGCACCTCCTGTAGGAGCGACGTAAGTCGCGACCACACGCGTGTGGTTGTCCTGGACCTCTGTCCACGCGATTACCCAAGGGCGGCCGCTGTCTGCGCAGGGCAAGCCCAGCGAGCACCCGGATTGGCCGGCTTCCGCGGTCGCGACTTACGTCGCTCCTACAGGGAAAGCAGCGAAGAACGCGAGTTTCTTCGCGCGCGGCAGCCGCTTGAGCTCTGCCTCGGCGCGCGATGCCGTGCTGCGGTCGGGGTACTCTCGGCTGGCCAGCAGCCGCAGTGGCGGGTTCGCGCGGGTGTACTTGGCGCCGGTGCCGGCGGCGTGCGCCGCATAGCGTGACTCCAGCCGGTTGGTGATGCCGGCGTAATAGGCGCCGTTGCGGCACTCGAGCAGGTACAGGTGCCAGCACGCGGCCGTCGCCGCTGCTCGTTCCGTCCCTTCCTTCCCGACGGCAGGCTCAGCCGTGGGTGCGGTGGTGCGGCTGGTTTTCATAGGCGGTGAAGGCCTGGCGGATATGTTCGCGCAGGTCGTCGTCGTTCCACGGCTTGGTCAGGAAGCGGTAGATCTCGCCGCGGTTGATCGCCTCGGTGACCGTGGCCAAGTCGGTGTAGCCGGACAGCACCAGGCGCACGGTGTCGGGGTACAGCACGCGGACGCGGCCGAGGAACTCGGTACCGCTCATGTCCGACATGCGCTGGTCGGACAGGATCACCTGCACGTCATTGGTGGCCAGCAGTTCGAACGCGTCGGTGACGTTGCTGGCGGCCAGCAGGCGGTAGCCATCACGGCGGAACAGGCGCACCAGCGAACGCAGGATGTTCTCCTCGTCGTCCAGCAGCAGCAGCGTGCGGTCCGGCTTGGTGGCCGCGAACGCATCCGACCGCAGGTAACGCCTGCGCAGCACCGCACCGGCTTCCTCGGCCGACATCGGCTCGCCGAACAGGTGGCCCTGGAACATGTCGCACTGGTTGCGGCGCAGGAAGCCCAGCTGCATGTCGGTCTCCACGCCATGGGCGATGACCTTCATGCCCAGCTGGTGGCCCATGGCGATGATGGCGCAGGTGATGGCGACCTCGCGGTTGCTCGATGGCACGCCCTTCACGAAACTGCGGTCGATCTTGATCTTGTCCACCGAGAACCGGATCAGCGAATCCAGGTTGGAATCGCCCATGCCGAAATCGTCCAGCGTCAGCCGCACGCCTTCGCGGTGCAGGTTCGCCAGCGTGCGGTGGACCAGGTTCATGTCCTTGGCCAGCGCGTTCTGGCGCACTTCCAGCACCACCATCTGGGTGGGAATGCCGGCTTCCTGCATCGCTTCCAGTACTTCGGAAACGAAGCTGGGCCGCAGCAGCTGCAGCGTGGAGACGTTGATCGCGATCTCGAAATCGTCGAAACCCCAGTCGCGCCAGATGCGTGCCTGCTTGAATGCGTTGCGCAGCACCCAGTCGCCGATCTGCACGATGACGCCCAGTTTCTCGGCCACGTGCATGAAACGTTCCGGCACCAGCATGCCCAGCGCCGGCGAATACCAGCGCAGCAGCGTCTCCATGCCGACCACGCGGCCGTCATGCGCGTTGATCTGCGGCTGGTAGAACAGGCGCAGTTCGTTGTTGGCGATGGCGTTGATGATCTGTCGCGCGATGATGCTGTCGCTGCGGGCGGTGATGGCCGCGCCGCGGCGGTACATGCGGACCAGGTTGAGCCCTTCGTGCTTGGCCTGGTCCACCGCGCTTTCGGCGCACTGCAGCAGGGCGGTGGGCGAGTCCGCGTGCTCGGGGCACAGCGCGATGCCCAGCGTGCCGGTCAGGAACAGCGTGTACGGCAGCACCGTCATGGGCAGTTCGATCTGCTCGCGCAGGAAGGCGCCGAATTCCTCGGGGGGCAGGGTGGCCGGGCTGCGCGGCACGGCCACCACGAACTCGTCGCTGCCGTGCCGCCACGCGCGCGCGTCCTGCCCGACGGCCTGCTGGAGGCGTTCGCTGATCATCGCCAGTGCCTGGTCGCCGACTTCCACGCCCATGTTCTCGTTGATCGAACGGAAGTGGTCGATGTCCACGTACAGCAGCATCAGCGGCGTGCCACCGTTGTTGGCGGTGTCGACCATGCGCTGCAGGTCGGGCTCGCCCGCACCCAGGCGCGGCAGGCGTGGCAACTGGTGCGGATCGGTATTCAAGGGCGTTCGCGCGGCATCGTGGGCGTGGCCGCATAGGGTAGGCGAAGTTGCCAGTGCATGCCGTGCTCCGCGGCCTGTTCCGACAGCGAGCCGCCCACCGATGCCGCCAGCGCCCGCAGGAGCGCGAGGTCGTCGAGGGCAGGGCGTGATCCGCAACGCACGTGCAGGCAGAAGGCGGAAGGCGTCGCCTGCGCGTCATCGGCCAGCGACAGCTGCGTGGCCGCATGGCCGGCCGTCTGCCTGGCCAGCGCCTGTGCGATCCGGAACGCCACTCGCGCCACGGCGCTCTCCGGTGGCCGCGGCAGCGGTGCCAGCGCGATGTCAACGGCGCCGACCTGCGTCGAGATGCGTTCCATCTCGGCGCGCAGCGACGCCTCCAGCCCCAGTGCGTCGAGTTGCGGCGGATGCAGCACCGCGTGGAGTTCGCGCAGTACGGCGACGGCGTCGTCGCTGGCGCGCATGATGTCCTGCAGGTCCTGCCGGCGCTGCTCCGGATCGCTTTCATCCTGGGTCAGGTGCGCGGTCATGCGGATGGCCGACAGCGTCTGCCCCACCTGGTTGTGCAGGGCGCGCCCGACCGTGTTGCGGTCGTCTTCCTGTTGCAGGAACAGCTGCAGCAGCAGGGCCTGCAGGGTAGTGGCGTCCAGCGGATCGGGGGACGAAGGCGGCATCGGTCGGCAGCGCGTACGGAAACGAGGGCAGTATGCCAGCCGTCGGGCGCGGCTTGCCGGCCTGCATGGGCGGTGACACCATCGGCAAAGCCGGGTGCCGGATGACGTCCTTCAGGGGGAACGCGTCGTCGTCGGCTTCGGGTTCTGCCGGTTGCGCGCGACGCGCGGCCGCCGACGCATGCAACGGGGGCCGGCCCTGCCGGTCGCGTGTCTTCCTGCGGAGAAGCGCCGATGCGCCGCCTGCTCGTCCTGTCCTTCTCGCTGCTGCTGGCCGCGTGCGCCCAGCTGCCGCCCCGCGCCGAGCTGCCTGATGCCATGGCGCCCCCACCGGCAACCAACGGCACCTTGGCGGAGCGTGTGCTGGCCGCCGAGGCCCGGCATCCGGGGCAATCCGGTTTCCGCCTGGTCAGTACCGGCACCGAGGCCTATGCGCTGCGTGCCTACAGTGCGCAGGCCGCCACCAGCCATCTCGACGTCCAGACCTACATCTGGCACGCCGACCTGACCGGCAAGCTGCTGGCGCGCCAGGCGCTGGCAGCGGCGGATCGTGGCGTGCGCGTGCGCATCCTGGGGGATGACCTGGACGCGCGCGCCAAGAACCGGGGCTTCGCGGCGCTTGATGCCCATCCGAACATCGAGGTGCGCCTGTACAACCCGATGGCCAGCCGCAGCGGCAGCCTGGGCAAGGTGGGCGAGTTCAGCACGGGCTTCAAGCGGCTCAACCACCGCATGCACAACAAGAGCTGGATCGTCGACGGCCGCATCGCGCTGGTGGGAGGGCGCAACCTGGGCGACGAGTACTTCGATGCGCACGACGGCACCAACTTCGTCGACCTGGACATGCTGATGGCCGGGCCGATCGTGGCGGAGATCAGCAGCAACTTCGACCGGTTCTGGAATTCGCCTTCCAACTATCCCATCGCCCAGCTCGCGCCGGAGGCGGTGGACGATGCGCAGCTGGCGCGTTTGCGCGGCGTGCTGGACCAGGCGGCCGAGGCGCTGTCCGCCAGCCCCTACCGGCAGGTGCTGCGCGAAGACCCGCAGGTGCAGGCATTGCTGGAAGGCGACACGCGGCTGCACTGGGGCAGCGACTGGCGTTTCGTCAGCGATGATCCGCTGAAGGCGCGGCTGCCGCTGGAACAGCGTTCGGCGGTGCTGCAGGCCCTGGCGCCGGCCATGCAGTCCGCACGGCACGACCTGCGGCTGATCTCGCCGTACTTCGTTCCCGGCGAGCGGGGAACGCAGGGCCTGGCGGATGGCGCACGGCGCGGGGTGGCGATCGGCATCCTGACCAATTCGCTGGCGGCCACCGACGTGGCCGCCGTGCATGGTGGCTACGTGCGCTATCGCCGCACGTTGCTGGAAGCGGGGATCGCGCTGTGGGAACTCAAGCCGGCCGGCGGAGAGAAGGCGGACTTCAGCCTGCGGGGTTCGTCGGGTTCAAGCCTGCACACCAAGGCGATGATCGTCGATGACCGGCAGGTGTTCGTCGGCTCGTACAACCTCGATCCACGCTCCACCTCGCTGAACTGCGAGCAGGGCGTGCTGGTGGGCCATCCCGCGCTGGCGGCGGAGCTGACCGCGCTGTTCGACCAGCAGCGGCAGGGCGCACGTGCCTGGGCGGTGACCCTGACCGACGACGGCATACGCTGGAGCGACGGCACGCAGACCTGGACCCGCGAGCCGGAGGCGGGCACGTCGCAGCGCGCCATGGCCTGGTTGATGAAGGTGCTGCCCGTGGAGTCGCAGCTGTAAGGAAGCGCGGCCCGCAGCGGGCGCCCGGAAAAGACGAAGGCCGGGATGCCGTTGTCGCGGCAGTCCCGGCCTTGGCCCGAGGGATCGTGGTGCGTCCGGATCAGAACAACTCGACCGTGCCCGCGCCCATGTTCTGCTGGGCCACCGGCTTGTGCGGCGGACGTTCCCACTCGCTGCGCTGGTCGCGCAGGCGGTTGCCGATCAGGCGCAGGGCGCTGAGCAGTTCGTTGTCGGTCGCGCCGCCGGAGCGGTGCAGCAGTTCCTGCAGGGCGACGGCTTCCTTGTTGATCGCGGTCAGGCGCTCCAGGTGGGTGACGGCGCTGCCCAGCGACTGGGTGGCGATGTCCTCGAACTGCAGCGAGCGGACGGCTTCGGCGACGCTGGCATCGATGGCGTGGCCGCACATCGAGACCTCGCGCATGCCGTCGCCCAGCGAGGCATTGATGGCCGCCACCTGGTTGAGCATGTTGGCCGCTTCGCCGCGCGCTTCCCGCGAGCGGTCCAGGTCTCGCGAGGCCATGTTGGACACGGTGTCGCGTACCTTGGCGATGGATTCCTTGGAACTGTGCGCCAGCTTGCGGATCTGTTCGTTGAACGCGGTGGAGCGCTCGGACAGGTTGCGCACTTCGTCGGCGACCACCGCGAAGCCCCGGCCGGCTTCACCGGCACGCGCGGCCTCGATGGCGGCATTCAGCGCCAGCAGGTTGGTCTGGTCGGCGATGGACTTGACGTCTTCCAGCAGCGAGAAGATGCCGTCCAGGTGCTGCGCCATGTCGTCGATGTGGTGCACGGTGGTGCCGCTCTGGCCGGCCACCTGTTCCAGCGCCTCGACCAGCTGTTCCATCCGCTGGCTGGCGTTCTGGGCGAAGCGCGCCACGTCCACGCCGGCGCGGTCGCCGTCGCCGTTGCGGTCGATGATGCGGGCGATGGCGGTGCTCTGCTCGCGCGACTTGCGGTTCATCGCATCGAAGCTGCCGCCCAGGTTGTTGACCGCTTCGCGGATCAGTTCGCGGGCCCGGTCGATCTCGCTGCGCGAGCCTTCGATCTCGTTGTTCACGAAGCGGCGCAGTTCGGTGAGCAGGGCATCCTGCTCGCGCACGACGCTGGCGTGTTCCGGGGAGATCTGATGCGAGTTGACGACCGTCAGCCAGGCGAAGATCAGCCAGGCCAGGGTCAGTGAAGTCAGCAGGGCCCACTGCATGGCGGTCGGCCATTCGAAGCCGACGGACACGGGGAACAGCAGGGTCAGGATGAGGGGTGCTGCCAGACGAACCAGGATGCGCGGATACATGAGTGCTCTCTACTGAAGCTCAATGTTGAATATCGGCCGTGGGCATCGCGTCTTTAGCGGGTAAATCGCCGTTGCCTGGGGATTGGTTGAAACTGTGATGGCGGCGCGCGCCGGTGGCATGCGCACGTCAGACGATCTGCGCGGCCAGGTCCAGCAGGCGCTGGGCGATCCGGTCCAGCGGCACGACATCCTTCGCCGCCCCCAGCTTCACCGCCGCACCGGGCATGCCCCAGACCACGCTGGTGGCCTCGTCCTGCACCAGCGTCGGTGCGCCGGCCTGGGCCATTTCCAGCAGGCCGCGCGCGCCGTCGTCGCCCATGCCGGTGAGGATGGCACCGACCGCGTTGCCGCCCGCGCTGAGCGCGACCGAGCGGAACAGCACATCCACCGCCGGCTTGTGCCGGTTGACGGCCGGACCGTCGTCGATGCGGCAGCGCCAGCGGGCACCGTCGCGGATGACACGCATGTGTTGGCCGCCCGGCGGCAGGTAGGCGTGGCCGGGCAGGATGGCTTCGCCATCGCTGGCCTCGCGTACCGCCATGGCCGAGTGGCGGTCCAGGCGTTCGGCGAAGGCGCGACTGAAACCGGCGGGGATGTGCTGCGTCAGCACGATGGCGGGTGCGTCGGCCGGCATCTGTTCCAGCACCACGCGCAGCGCCTCGGTACCACCGGCGGAGGCGCCGATGGCGATCAGGCGGTCGGTGGTGCGGAAGCGCAACGCGGGCGGCGAGGGCAACACCGTGTCCAGGCTGGTGCGCGGGCCGTTGCTGCGGGCGATCGGTCGCACGCGCGCCTTGGCCGCGGCCTTGACCTTGGCGATGATCTCGTCGGCATACGCCTGCAGGCCGCTGGCGACGTCGAGCTTGGGCTTGGACACGAAATCCACCGCGCCCAGCGCCAGCGCCTGCAGCGTGGTGTCGGCGCCGCGCTCGGTCAGCGAGGAAATCATCACCACCGGCATCGGCCGCAGGCGCATGACGTTCTCCAGGAACGCCAGGCCGTCCATGCGCGGCATTTCCACGTCCAGCGTCATCACGTCGGGATTCAGGCGCTTGATCTTGTCGCGTGCCAGCAGCGGATCGGCGGCGGAACCGACGACCTCGATGCCCGGGTCGCGCGACAGGATCTCGGTCAGCATCTGCCGCACGACCGCCGAGTCGTCGACGATCAATACCTTGCAGGGGGAAGGACTACTCATCAGAACAGCTCCACGCCTCCGGTGACCGGCGCCCTCGACAGACGGGCGCGGGCGGCGGATTCGGCGGCCAGGACCTCGGCGTCATGGGCATGCGGCAGGCGCTGCACCACCACGCGGCCGGTGTTGGGGAAATACCAGACCTTGCGCGGATGGATGCCGCGCAGGTCTTCGGCGACCACGGGAATGCGTTCGGCATCCAGGTACTTGCGGACGAACTCGGCGTTGCGCGTGCCGACCGGGTTGCTGGTGAAGCCTTTCAGCACGTTGGCACCGCCGAACACCTTGGCCTCCAGCCGGTTGCGCGCGGCACCCCGCTTGAGCAGGTCGTTGATCAGCAGTTCCATGGCGAAGCTGCCGTAGCGCGCGGGTGCACCGTCGCCCACGTTGCCGTCCGGCAGCAGGAAGTGGTTCATGCCGCCCAGCTTGAGCAGCGGGTCGCGGATGCAGGCGGCCACGCAGGAGCCCAGCACGGTGACCAGCGCGGTGTCGTTGTCCACCACCAAGTACTGCGTGGGCAGCAGCTTGGCCGCTTCGGTCTTGAAGCGGGCGTCGTGGTAGCGCATCACGCTGCCATCGGCGAACGAGGCGGCGGCTGAACTCATGCGCCGGTCCCGGCGCGGCGGTACAGCGTGCGACCGCAGGGCTGGATGATGTCGGCGGCGTGCAGGTAGTTTTCCGAATGCCCGGTGTACAGCATGCCGTCGTCGGCCAGGTGCGGCACCAGCCGGGTCAGGATGCCGCGCTGGGTGGGCTTGTCGAAATAGATCATCACGTTGCGGCAGAACACCGCGGTGAACGGTCCCGCCACGTCGTAGCGCGGCGCCAGCAGGTTGAGCGGGCGGAAGTCGATCAGCTGGCGCAGCGCGGGGTGTATGCGGCAGAAGCCTTCGTTGGGTCCGCTGCCGCGCTGGAAGTAGCGGCGCTTCAGTGCGTCGTCGAGGCTGGCGATACGTTCGATCGGGTAGACGCCGCGCTCGCCGGTCGCCAGCACCTGGGTGTCCACGTCCGTGGCCAGGATGCGGATCGGCGGCGCCATCGTGCCGTAGGCCTCGCAGGCGGTGATGGCAATGGAATAGGGCTCTTCGCCGGTCGACGATGCGCACGACCAGAGCTTGAGGGGTCCGTCATGGACGCGCCGGCCCAGCTCTTCGCGCAGGCGTTCGAAATGATGCGGTTCGCGGAAGAACGAGGTCAGGTTGGTGGTCAGCGCGTTGGTGAACGCCTGCCATTCGTCGCCGCCATCGCGTTCCAGCTGGTCCAGGTAGTCCTTGAAGCTGCGCAGGCCCAGTGCGCGCAGGCGGCGCGACAGGCGTCCGTAGACCATGTCGCGCTTGCCGTCGGCCAGGGCGATGCCGGCGCGTTCGCGGATCAGTTCGCAGACCCGGCGGAAGTCGCGGTCGTCGAAGTCGAAATCGCGATTGCCGGCCGCCGGGCGCGCGTCATCGTCGCGGGGCGGGGCGGGGGTCCGTCGTGTCGTGGCGGCCGGTGCAGGGTGGCGGGTGCTGACGGACATCGTGTTCTCGGAGGGGCAGGGGATTACGGTCGCTCAGTCACCGGCTTCCTCCCCACGGGAAGGAAGCCGGTCATGCCTTGCGATGCAAGCGGTGTGCCTCAGAATTCCTGCCAGTCATCGCCCTCGGCCAGCGCCGGTTCGGGCGTGGAATGGGCGACGGTGGGACGGAATGCCGGCTTGGCGGCGACCGGCGCCGGCTTGCTGGCGGCAGGCTTGGCGGCACTGGCCGTGGCGCGCGTGTCCAGCTTGAACACCGAGACGCTTTCGGACAGCGCGCCGGCCTGTTCTTCCATCGAGCGGGCGGCGGCGGAGGCTTCTTCCACCAGCGCGGCGTTCTGCTGGGTGGTCTCGTCCATCTGGGTGATGGTCTGGTTGACCTGCTCGATGCCGGCCGACTGTTCCTGCGAGGCCGCGGAGATCTCGGCCATGATGTCGGTCACGCGCTGCACGCTGGCGACGATCTCGCCCATCGTGGCGCCGGCCTGGTTCACCAGCTTGGAACCGTCGGCGACCTTGTCCACCGAGTTCTCGATCAGGCCCTTGATCTCCTTGGCCGCATTGGCCGACCGCTGGGCCAGCGTGCGGACTTCGGAGGCGACCACGGCGAAGCCGCGGCCCTGCTCGCCGGCACGGGCGGCTTCCACCGCCGCATTCAAGGCCAGGATGTTGGTCTGGAAGGCGATGCCGTCGATGACCGAGATGATCTCGGCGATCTTCTTGGACGACTGCTCGATGTCGCGCATGGTGGTGACCACCTTGCCGACGACTTCACCGCCCTGCGAGGCGACACCGGCGGCACCGATGGCCAGCTGGTTGGCCTGGCGGGCCGATTCGGCGTTCTGGCGCACGGTGGAGGTCAGTTCCTCCATGGAGGCAGCGGTTTCTTCCAGGTTGGCGGCCTGCTGTTCGGTGCGGCGCGACAGGTCCGAGTTGCCCGACGCGATCTCGCCGGCAGCGGTGTTGATGCTGGTCGAAGCGTCCTGGATGCGGCCGACGATGTCGGTCAGCTGGGCGACGGTGGCATTGGCGTCGTCGCGCATGCTGGCGAACACGCCATGGAAGTCGCCTTCCATGCGGGCGGTCAGGTCGCCGCGGGCGATGGCCTGCAGCAGTTCGGACACCTCGGCCAGGTTGCCGTCGGTGGTCTCCATCAGCTGGTTCAGGCCATCGATCATGTCGCGGAAGTCGTACTGGTACTTGTCCAGGTCGCCGCGCTGGGCGAAGTCGCCCAGGGCGGCGGCCGTCGCCAGGCGCTTGATCTCGGCATTGATCGCCGACAGGTTGGCCTTGGTGGCATCCATCGTTTCGGTCAGGTTGGCCTTTTCGCCCGGCAGCTTGGGCATGTCCAGGCTCAGGTCGCCGACGGAGTAGCGCTGCATGATCTTCAGCGCGTCGCCGATGGCCTGCAGGTGCGAGGCCACCAGGGCGTTGGTGTCGCGCACCATGCGTCCGTACTCGCCGGGGAACTGGCTGTCGTCCATGCGGTAGCTGATGGTGCCTTCGTCGTGGCGCGCGGCCATCTCGCTCTGGGCGGAAATGACGGACTGCACCTGCGTCTGCATGCGCTGCATGGCGGCCAGCAGCTGCCCGACTTCATCCTGGCGGGACGTGTCGATCTTGCCGTCGAGCTTGCCGGCGGAGACGTCGTTGGCGACGCGCACGGCCTCGCCGACCGACTTGGCGATGGCGCGGGCGAAGAACCAGGCCAGCGCCAGGCCGCCGACGATGCCGGCCAGCAGCATGATGACCAGCAGCGTGCTGCTGGCGGTAAAGGTGCTTTCGGCGTCGGCATTGGCCTGCTGCGCCTGGTGATCCACTTCCGCGATCAGCTCGGTCAGCGAGCCGGTCGCCTTGGTGTGCAGGTCTCGCGTGGTGCCGATGAAGGTGTCCACGGCGTCGTCCGCCAGGTCCAGCTCCAGCATTTCATTCACGTCGTTGTACGACTGCATCGCCGCCGCCCAGTCCTTGACGAAGCGCTCATAGAGCTGCTTTTCCTTGGCGGTGGTGATCAGGGGGCGGTAGTCCTTGATGCCCTGGTCGATCTGCGCCTTGATCTTGCCGGCACGCACCTTGGCTTCTTCCTTGACGGCTGCGCTCGCACGCACGTGGCTGCGGTACGACGCACTGCGGTATTCACCCACCTGGCTGCGCAGTTCCGCGGCGGCCTGCACGCTGGGCAGCACGCTGTCCGTCACCTGCGTGGTGGCGCCGTTCAACGAGTTCAGGCCGACGAAGGCGGTCACGCCCTGGATCAGCATCAGGGCCAGTACGACGCCGAACGCCAGCATCATCTTCGTCGTCAGTTTGAGGTTCTTCATCCGCTGCATGGGATTCTTTTCCTTTACCAGGGCGCGCGCCGCGCCACTCACAAGTGCGACCGGGAGAAGGCGGGGCGCAGGGCCCCGCCGTGGCAATGCATCAGCGGATGGTTGCCAGCTTCAGGTTGGACGGTGAGCTGACCACGATTTCCGCACGCGCGGCATCGCGCTGGATGTTGCCGATCACGCACACGTCCTTGCCTTCCAGCGTTTCCGGGGCGGGCTTGAACTTGGCGCGGGCATCGCCGGGGATGCGGGCGGTGAAGGTGTGGCGCGGGAAGTTGCCGCCCATGTACAGGAAGGTCGGCGTGCCTTCCGAGTTCTCGGCGAAGCGGGCCTTGCCCACGGTGCCGCAGACGGTGCCGGCCTTGCCCGCGAAGCGCACGGCCATGTCGGCCGGGATGGCGTTGTCGATCTGCGACTGGCCGGTGGCCGGCGAGGCCGGCATCAGCAGGGCGGCACCGACGGTGGCGATGGACAGGGTCAGGATGGACGCGATTTTCATTCCAGTGTCTCCGGGTTTGATCTGGGAAGGGGTAAAGGCTCGTTGCCTGAGATCGGCGGCGCGGCGCGGAACTTGAGTGCGGCAGGGACGTCAGTGAGCGGTCGCATGTCCGAGTGGGATATCCATCACAGTTCCGGTCCCGACAGATTGGCTATCGACGGCAATCGCTGCGTTGGAGTCAGGCGGGCATCGCCGTTGCAACCGCGATGTCGTCCCGCATCACGCTGTCGCAGTGCTGCGCCAGCCAGATTTCCAGCTCGGCGGCGGGCAGCGGCGGCGAGAACAGGTAGCCCTGCAACACGGGGAAGCGCTGCTCGGTCAGGAAGCGGTGCTGCGATTCGGTTTCCACGCCTTCCGCCACGACCTTCATGCCCAGGCTTTCGCCGATGCGCAGCACCGAGGTGGTCAGCGTGCGGGCGATCGCGCTGGTGTCGATGTCGCGCACGAAGCTCTGGTCCAGCTTGAGTTCGTGGATGGGCAGGCGGTGCAGGTGGCTGAGGCTGGAATAGCCGGTGCCGAAGTCATCCAGCGACAGGCGCACGCCCAGCACGTAGATCGCCTCTATGTTCTCCAGCACGTCCGGATCCGGGTCGAGCATGACGCTCTCGGTGATCTCCAGCGTCAGGTCGTTCGGGGTCAGGCCGTAGGCGTCCAGCAGGTCGGAAATCTGCAGCGACAGTTCTGGATCGCGGAAGTTGATCGCCGAAATATTCACCGACACGCGGGGTACGTCGATGCCGCGGTGCCGCCAGTCGGCCATCTGCGCGCAGGCCTGGCGCAACACCCACAGGCTCAGTTCGGAGATCAGGCCGCATTCTTCCGCCACCGGCACGAAGCGCGCGGGCGGGATCACGCCCAGGTCGGGGTGGTGCCAGCGCAGCAGCGATTCCACGCCGTACAGATGGTTGCCGCCATGGCCGCCGACCTGCGGCTGGTAGTGCAGTTGCAGCTGGTTGATGCGCAGCGCCTCGCGCAGCGCCGTTTCCAGCGACACGCGTTCCTGGGCGAGGCGGTTCATGTCGACGCTGAAGAAGCGGAAGTCGCCGCCGCCGTCGCTCTTGGCGCGGTACATCGCCATGTCGGCGTGGCGCACCAGCAGGTCGATGTCACGGCCGTCGTCGGGGAACATGGCCACGCCGATGCTGGCGCTGGGGTGCAGCGTCATCAGCCCGGCGGCGGTCGGCGCGGCCAGCGCACCGAGCAGGCGTTCGGCCACGCTGCCGGCTTGTTCCGCACTGCACATGGGCAGCACCGCGACGAATTCGTCGCCAGCCTGGCGGCCCACGATGTTGACCCCGCCCAGTTCCTCGCTGAGGCGTGCGGCCACATCGCGCAGCAGGCCGTCGCCCGCCGCATGGCCCTGCGCGTCGTTGATGCGCTTGAATCGGTCCAAATCAATGAAGAGCACAGCGGCGGTGCCGTTGGCCTGGGCCACGTTCGCCAAGGCCTGTTCGGCCTTCGCGCTGAACATGATGCGGTTGGGCAGCCCGGTGAGGGTGTCGTAGAAGGCCAGCTGGTGCACGCGCTCGTTGGTCTGCTCGCGTTCCAGCGTCAGTGCGCAGAGGTGCAGGCAGGTGTCGGCCAGCTTGGCATGCAGTTCGTCGGGGCCACGGTTCTCGCGGAAGTAGAACGACAGCGTGCCCAGCACGCGTCCGCTGCTGGACTTGATGGGATGGGTCCAGCAGGCGCGCAGGCCGAGCGGCAGGGTCAGGTGGCGCGTGCCCGCACACAGCGGATCGGTCGCGATGTCCTTCACCAGCACGGGACGGCCGCGCCACGCCGCCGCCCCGCAGGCGCCGGCGCGCGGGCCGATGGCCATGCCTTCGACCTTGCGGAACCAGGCGTCGGGCAGGCTGGGCGACGCCAGCGGCCGCATCAGCCCTTCGTTGTCCACGGTGATGATGGAGACGGTGAGCTCCGGCGCGATGTGTTCCACCTCGCGGCAGATCAGCGTCATCACGTCGGCCACGCTCCACTCGTGCACCAGCGCGTCCAGCACCTTGTTGTGCAGCACCTGGTGCATCTTGGTCTGGGTGATGTCGCTCAGCACGCTGACCAGGCCCAGCAGCACGCCGTCCTCGTCGTGCACCGGATTGATGGCCGCCGACAGCCACAGCGGCCGGCCCACCTTGCTGTAGAGCAGCACTTCGGTCTGCAGGCCTTCGCCCGCGGAGATGGCGCGGTCGATGCGGTCGTTAAGGGTGGGGTCGGTGTGCGCGCCCGAAAGCAGTTGCGCCGGCTTCATGCCGCGCAGTTCCTCCAGCTTGTAGCCCAGCATGCGGGTGAAGCCGCTGTTGACGTAGACCACCTCGCGGTCGGCGGAGCTGACGAAGATCGCGTTGTCGCTCTTGTCCACCACGATCGACAGCTGGCGCAGGCGTTCCAGCTGCCGCTGCTGCTCGCTGGTGTCGCGGATGAAGGCGGTATGGAAGACCTGGTTGCCCAGCACCACCTTTGACATCGACACCGAGCCGGCCACCTGGCTGCCGTCGGTGCGGTGGATCACCACGTCGCGGTTGCTGCCCAGCAGCTGGGCAAGCGAGGCTTCCGGATCGCCTTCGGCGCCCGGCGCCGTGCACGACATCAGTTTCAGGAACGGGGTGCCGTGCACCTCTTCGCGACGGCACTTCCACAGCGCTTCCGCCGCCGGGTTGAACAGGACCACGCGGTGGCGGCTGTCCAGCACCATCGCGGCGTCCACCGACTGTTCCAGCACATGCCAGAGGGTGTCGTGGCCCGCCTCCGGTGCCGGCGCAGCCGGGGGAGACGTGTCAGCCGGCGTGACGGCAGGACGCAGCGACGTCAGGGTGCGCCTGAGCATGCGACGTCCTTTGCCGGAAGGGCTGATCGGGGGCTGGCTTCAATGGTGGCGTGCAGTACGGCGGTCATCGTGGGCCAGTGGGAGTGCCTTAGGGACTCATATCGGCCGGCATCCGGGTTACTTGAAGGCCGGAATGGCGGGCGGGCATGCAGGGCTGGCGGGAACGTCCGGGGCCGGATGGCCGGCCCCGGACGCGCCGGTCAGAACTCCTGCCAGTCGCCGTCGGCGAGGGCGGGTTCGGGCTTGCGGGCGGCCGGCTTGCGCGCGGTGGCCTTGGGCGCCGCTGCCCTGGCCGGCGCGGTGGCGATGGCCTGGCTGATCGCCTGGCGCACCGGGGCCGCATGCCCGTTGTCCAGCTTGAACACCGACACGCTCTGCGTCAGTGCACCCGCCTGTTCTTCCATCGAACGCGCAGCGGCCGTGGCTTCCTCCACCAGCGCGGCGTTCTGCTGGGTGGTCTCGTCCATCTGGGTGATGGTCTGGTTGACCTGCTCGATGCCGGCCGACTGTTCCTGCGAGGCCGCCGAGATCTCGGCCATGATGTCGGTCACGCGCTGTACGCTGGCGACGATCTCGCCCATGGTCGTGCCGGCCTGGTTGACCAGGGCCGAGCCATCGGCCACGCGGTCCACCGAGTTCTCGATCAGGCCCTTGATCTCCTTGGCCGCGTTGGCGCTGCGCTGGGCCAGCGTGCGCACTTCGGAAGCGACCACGGCGAAGCCGCGGCCCTGTTCGCCGGCACGCGCCGCTTCCACTGCCGCATTCAAGGCCAGGATGTTGGTCTGGAACGCGATGCCGTCGATGACCGAGATGATCTCGGCGATCTTCTTGGACGACTGCTCGATGTCGCGCATCGTGGTAACCACCTTGTCGACGACTTCGCCACCCTGCGAGGCGACACCGGCAGCGCCGATGGCCAGCTGGTTGGCCTGGCGAGCGGACTCGGCGTTCTGGCGCACGGTGGAAGTCAGTTCCTCCATCGAGGCAGCGGTCTCTTCCAGGTTGGCGGCCTGCTGTTCGGTACGGCGCGACAGGTCGTTGTTGCCGGAGGCGATCTCGCCGGCGGCGGTGTTGATGCTGATGGCGGCCATCTGGATGCCGCCGACGATCTCGGTCAGCTGGGCGACGGTGGCATTGGCATCGTCGCGCATGCTGGCGAACACGCCATGGAAGTCGCCTTCCATGCGGGCGGTCAGGTCGCCGGCCGCGATCGCGCGCAGCAGGGCGGACAGCTGCGCCAGGTTGCTGTCGCTGATGGTCATCATCGCGTTCAGGCCCTGCACCATCTGGCGGAAGTCGTGCTGGAAGCGGGCTTCGTCGCCGCGGGCGCTGAAATCGCCGGCCGCCGCGGCCTGCGCCAGGCGCTTGATCTCGGCATTGATGGCCAGCAGGCTCTGCTTGGCCGCGTCCATCGCTTCATGCAGGAACGCGCGCGTGCCCGGCAGGCGGCGCGCATCCTGGCTGAGGTCGCCGTTGGCGTAGCGTTCCAGGATGCCGATGGCATCGCGGAAGGCGTCCAGGTGCTCGAACATCATGGTGTTGATGCCACCCGCCAGCTCGCCGTACACGCCGGGGAAATCCTCCGGCATGCGGTGGGTGATATCCTCGGCTTCGTGCACGCGGATCATCTGGTGCGTCTCCTGCGAGAACCGCTCCAGCATGTGCACCATTTCGTCGGTGGCTTTGAGCATCTGGCCGACTTCGTCGAGGCCGTGGTGGCCGGTGCGCACGCTCAGGTCGCCGCGCGAGACGCCGCGGATCGCGGACAGGGCGCGCGCCACGGGCACCAGCACCGACTGGCCGATCACCCAGCCGATCACCATGCTCAACAGCACCAGCAGGCCGCCGGCGATGGTCATGATGAAGGTGAACTGCAGGGCCTGCGCCTGGGTGTCGTCGATGTAGACGCCGGTGCCGATCACCCAGCCCCATGGCTGGTAGAGCGCGGCGTAGGAGGTCTTCGGCACGGGGGCATCTTCGCCGGCCTTGGCCCAGCTGTAGTCGACATGGCCACCGCCATCGCGCGCCACGCGGACGAATTCCGGGAAGATGCGCTTGCCGTCCGGGCTCAGCACGTCGTTGAGCGGCTTGCCGATCAGGTCAGGGCGGGTGGGGTGCATCAGCATGACCGGCGCTTCGTCGGTGACGAAGAAGTAGTCCACGCCCTTGTTCGCCTGCATCGAGGCGAGGGTGGCGAGCGCGCGTTCCTTCGCCTGCGCCTCGTCCAGCGCGCCACTTGCCGCCTGTTTCGCGTAGCCGTCGATCACGCCCAGCGCCATTTCCGTCTGCGCCTTCAGGCCGGCCTGGCGCGTCCCGGTCAGGTCGAGGTACTGGATGCGGGCAGCCACCACGGCCAATGCCACCGTACCGGCGGCTACCAGGGCGGTCTGGATGAGGAACTTGCGCTTGAGCGGAAGGTTGGAGAGCAGGGCGGCAATCTTGGCGTTGAACGTCATGGCGGGATCTCTGGCGACAGGTGGGGCCTGTGCATGCGGAATGGGGCGGATTGCCCTCATGGGTAATAGCGGCCGTGGGCGGCCGAATTTCAGTGGTTTTCTTGCCCTTACGACCAAAGATGCGGGGGATACGCCGCGGCGCCGCGCACGAAAAAGGGACCGGAGGCCTTGCGGCCTGCGGTCCCTGGAGAACACGTGCGCGCCGCGAAGGCGATGCGTCAGGCGGCGGCCTGTTCCGGCAGCGGCTGGCCCAGGTCGGCGCTGTCGATCAGCGTCTCGATGTCCAGCAGGATCAGCATGCGGTCGTCCACCGTGCCGATGCCGGAGATGAAACGCGTGTCGACGCTGGCACCGAATTCCGGCGTCGGGCGGATCTGTTCGGCGGCCAGTGCGATCACGTCGGACACGCTGTCCACCACGATGCCGACCACGCGGTCTTCCACGTTCAGCACGATCATCACGGTGAAGGCGTCGTAGCGGGCTTCCTTCAGGCGCAGCTTCAGACGCAGGTCGATGACCGGCACGATGGTGCCGCGCAGGTTGATGACGCCCTTGATGTAGTCGGGTGCGTCCGGCAGGCGGGTGACGGAATCGTAGCCGCGGATCTCCTGCACCTTCAGGATGTCCACGCCGTAATGTTCCTCGCCCAGCGTGAAGCTGAGGAACTCGTCGGGGGTGGCCACGGCTTGGGTTTTCTTGTCGCTCATTCGGAAGGCTCCTGTCGCAGCCGGTAGAAGTATCGGGTGGGTTCCGGGGCCGGAACCCGTCAAGGCTTACATCGGCCCCGGGAGGGGTTTCTTTAACGGCTCAGGACGGCTGCCGCAGCGGAGCGCGACCGGCGGCCGGTTGCCCTGCGATGCGGGTCACACGTTCGCGGACCAGCGCCTCGACCGCGCCATCCGCGGGCAGGCGGAACGCGGACACCGCGTCGGCCAGGGCCATGGCCTGTTCTTCCATCGAACGTGCAGCGGCCGTGGCTTCTTCCACCAGCGCGGCGTTCTGCTGGGTGGTCTCGTCCATCTGGGTGATGGTCTGGTTGACCTGCTCGATGCCGGCCGACTGTTCCTGCGAGGCCGCCGAGATCTCGGCCATGATGTCGGTCACGCGCTGCACGCTGGCGACGATCTCGCCCATCGTGGCGCCGGCCTGGTTCACCAGCTTGGAACCATCCGCGACCTTGTCCACCGAGTTCTCGATCAGGCCCTTGATCTCCTTGGCCGCATTGGCCGACCGCTGGGCCAGGGTGCGGACTTCGGAGGCGACCACGGCGAAGCCGCGGCCCTGCTCGCCGGCACGGGCGGCTTCCACCGCCGCATTCAAGGCCAGGATGTTGGTCTGGAACGCGATGCCGTCGATGACCGAGATGATCTCGGCGATCTTCTTGGAGGACTGCTCGATGTCGCGCATGGTGGTGACCACCTGGCCGACGACTTCGCCGCCCTGCGAGGCGACGCCCGCGGCACCGATGGCCAGCTGGTTGGCCTGGCGGGCCGATTCGGCGTTCTGGCGCACGGTGGAGGTCAGTTCCTCCATCGAGGCGGCGGTCTCTTCCAGGTTGGCCGCCTGCTGTTCGGTACGGCGGGACAGGTCGTTGTTGCCTGCGGCGATCTCGCCGGCCGACGTGTTGATGCTGGTCGAAGCGCCCTGGATGCGGCCGACGATGTCGGTCAGCTGGGCGACGGTGGCATTGGCATCGTCGCGCATGCTGGCGAACACACCATGGAAGTCACCGTCCATCCGCGCCGTCAGGTCGCCCTGCGACAGCGACTTCAGCACGTGCGACACCTGGTCCACGCTGCCGGCGATGGTGCCCAGCAGCGTATTCAGCTGCTCCGACAGTCCCAGCACGAAGCCCTGCTTGCCCTGCGTGCCGATGCGGCCGGACAGGTCGCCGGCCGACGCGGCCTGCACGATGCGGGTGACTTCCTGTTCCACGTTGACTTCGGCGGTACGGTCGGCCCATTCGACCACGTAGCCCGCACGCTGGCCGTCGGCGTCGATCACCGGATTGATGATCAGCTGCATGATGTGGCCGCCCACGGTGATCTGCGCGCGGTGCGTGCCTTTCAGCTGGGCCAGCATCTTCGACTGGTGCTCGGGCTTCTTGTGGAAGATGTCGATGTTGCTGCCGATCATGGCCGCCACGCTGAAGGCGGGCAGGTCGCGGCGGATGTCCTGTTCCACGTCGGCCAGCATCTTCAGCAGGGGACGGTTGGCGTACAGGATGTTGCGGTCGGCGTCGGCGATCATCACATGGGTGGTGACGTCGTCCAGCGCGGTGCGGATGCGCAGGCTTTCCCGGGCGACGGCTTCGTCGCGGGCGGTGCGTTCGCGCAGGTTGGCCTGCATGCGATGCATCGCGCCCAGCAGGTCGCCGATCTCGTCCTTCCGGTCCACCCGGATCGTCGTGGCCAGGTTGCCGGAAGCCACTTCGTCGGCAATGGAGACGGCCACCTTCAACGGCTGGGCAACCAGGCGGCGCACGCCCAGCCACGCCAGCACGGAGATCACGCACAGGGCCAGCAGCGAGAGCAGCGTGATATGGGTGGCAAGCTTGTCGGTTGCCGCGGTAATGGCCGAGCGGGGTTCCACGGCCACCAGCGCCCATTTCCACGGCGCGAAACGCTTCACGGCGACCAGCGCAGCGACGGGCTCGTCACCGGCACGCGGCGCGACCCGCAGCTCCTCGTGGCCGTTGTCCTTCGCCAGCAGGGCCTTCATGGCCGGCACGGAGGCGGCATCCACCACATCGGCATACGCCTTGTCCTGGCTGGCGGGATGCACGGCCAGCTTGCCGTTCTGTTCGCCATCGGCCAGGTCCACCACGAAGAAGTAGCCTTCCTTGCCCAGGCGCGTCTGCCGCAGTTTGTCCTTCAGCGCGGCCAGGCCGTCGCTGTAGTTCTGGCCCACGAACAGGATGCCGACGGTCTTGCCCTCGGCATCCTGCAGCGGCTCGTAGTGCGTCATGTAGTCACGCCCGAACAGGCGCGCGCGGCCGGTGTACGGCTTGTCCTGCAGGATCAGCGCATACGCCGGGTGTGCGTGATCCAGCACGGTCCCGATGACGCGCTCGTCCTTCGCGTTGCGCAGCGAGGTGGAGGCGCGGATGAACTCGTCGCCGCTGCGCACGAACAGCGTGGCGACCACGCCGGTGGTGGCGGTGAAACGGTCCACGGTGGTGAAGTCGAGATTGACCAGCTGCCTGTCGAAGCGGAGCTCGGGCACCTCGAATTCGCCGATCAGGGTGGTGCGCGCGGGATCGACCGACACGTCGCCCTCGGGCAGGGCGGCGCGGAAGCTGCCGGCCATCTTCTGGGTGGCTTCGGTCAGCGTGCTGTCGTACAGCGCCACGGACTCCAGCATCACCTGGGCGGCGACGTCGAGATCGGCGAGCGCGCGCTCCTCGATGGCCTGGGTGGACTGGCGCTGTACCACGACAGCCAGGACCGCCAGCACCACGGCGACGGAGACGGTGACCAGCAAGGCGAGCTTGCTGCCGAGGGAGAGGCGGGAAAGACGGTTCATCGGAGCGGTGTCCTGGCGTTCGACAGACGGAAGGGCTGGCACTTGTATCGGCGCCCGCGCCGGGATGTTGAGGAAACGTGAAGGCGCGCCGACGGACGGCGGCAGGGCCTCAGGCCGCGCCGCGTTCGCGTGCGCTGCGCTGGCGCTCCAGGCGGAAGATGTAGCGCTGGATCAGCGCGTCGGCGCCACGCGGCAGCTGGGTGAACTGGCAGCCGGCACGCCAGCTTTCGGTGCCGTTCTGGTTGAGCTGCCGGTGCAGGCTCTTGACCATCAGCCGTACGCTGAGCGCACCGGTCTCGGGCAGGTGCAGCAGGCAGTCCGGGAATTCCTTGTACGGGCGCAGCGTCGGGTTCTCCGCCTGCACGGCCAGGGCGACGCCGCCGCCACTGATGTCCAGCACGCGGTAGTGCTGGTAGGTGGTCTCCCCATCCGGGTGGTGCTGGGGAATGCTGCAGTCGATCGCCTGCGTGACCGGCACCTGCAGGCGGTAGAACTCGCGGCGCTGCAGCCGCAGCACGCTTTCGGGGAGCGGCGCGCGGAACGTGGTCTGCCCGTCCATCTGCATGCGTTGCAGCGACTGCAGACGGAACTGCACGTGGACGCGGTCAAGCCGCGACACACAGGTCAGGTGGCTGGCTTCCTCGACGTTGCGGTTGATCGCTTCGTTGGCACTGCCGTCGATCAGCACCATGTCCTCGTCCTCGTCCACGCTGATCAGCGAGGTGGGGAACGCATGGTTGCGCGGCATCGCGTTGGCGGTGACCAGCGCACGGCGATCGATCAGCGCCTGCAGTATCTGCCGGATCTCGTGCACGCCGTGCACCAGATACTTTTCCTCTTCCTCGTACCGGACAGGGTCAGCCAGGTCGAAGTCGGTGGGCTCGGTCATACGGGCGGCGATCAGACGTCAGGCCTTGGAAAAGGCGTCACAGGCTGTATCGGCGCGCGTCGCATCAACTTTAGCGACGGGCGGGGGCGTGTCGCGGGTGGCCGGGTGCAGGGTGTTGGCCGAGGGGGTCTGGTCGGTCCACCTCTTCTCACACCAAGGGTCAACGTTGGATCTTTTCGGGTCTCTCTTCTCACACTAAGGCCCAACGTTGGATGTTTTTTGGTCTCTCTTCTCTCATTCAGGCCCAGCGTTGGATGTTTTTCGGTCTCTCTTCTCTCATTCAGGCCCAACGTTCCCTGTTTTTGGGTGTCTCTTCTCTCATTGAGCTCCAACGTTGACCCTTTGAGGTCCAACGCCGGACCTTTTTCGGTGTCGCGCCACGCGTTTCCGGCTCCCCGCATGCGGGGAGAAGGGTGCCGCGTGCGCATGTGCTCCACAACGCACACGGCCCGGAAATTCCGGGCCGTGTGCTGGGTACTGACCGACGGCGGCGCCGATCAGAACTCCTGCCAGTCGCCGTCGGCGAGGGCGGGTTCGGGCTTGCGGGCGGCCGGCTTGCGCGCAGTGGCCTTGGGCGCCGCTGCCTTGGCCGGCGCGGTGGCGATGGCCTGGCTGATCGCCTGGCGCACCGGGGCCGCATGCCCGTTGTCGAGCTTGAACACCGACACGCTCTGCGTCAGCGCACCGGCCTGTTCTTCCATCGAACGCGCAGCGGCGGTGGCTTCTTCCACCAGCGCGGCGTTCTGCTGGGTGGTCTCGTCCATCTGGGTGATGGTCTGGTTCACCTGCTCGATGCCGGCCGACTGCTCCTGCGAGGCCGCGGAGATCTCGGCCATGATGTCGGTCACGCGCTGCACGCTGGCGACGATCTCGCCCATGGTCGTGCCGGCCTGGTTGACCAGGGCCGAGCCGTCGGCCACGCGGTCCACCGAGTTCTCGATCAGGCCCTTGATCTCCTTGGCCGCATTGGCCGACCGCTGGGCCAGGGTGCGGACTTCGGAGGCGACCACGGCGAAGCCGCGGCCCTGTTCGCCGGCACGGGCCGCTTCCACCGCCGCGTTGAGCGCCAGGATGTTGGTCTGGAACGCGATGCCGTCGATGACCGAGATGATCTCGGCGATCTTCTTGGACGACTGCTCGATGTCGCGCATCGTGGTAACCACCTTGTCGACGACTTCGCCACCCTGCGAGGCGACACCGGCGGCGCCGATCGCCAGCTGGTTGGCCTGGCGGGCCGATTCGGCGTTCTGGCGCACGGTGGAGGTCAGTTCCTCCATGGAGGCGGCCGTTTCCTCAAGGTTTGCCGCCTGCTGTTCGGTACGGCGCGACAGGTCGTTGTTGCCGGAGGCGATCTCGCCGGCGGCGGTGTTGATGCTGATGGCGGCCATCTGGATGCCGCCGACGATCTCGGTCAGCTGCGCCACGGTGGCATTGGCATCGTCGCGCATGCTGGCGAACACGCCATGGAAGTCGCCTTCCATGCGGGCGGTCAGGTCGCCGCGGGCGATGGCCTGCAGCAGTTCGGACACTTCGGCCAGGTTGCCGTCGGTGGTTTCCATCAGGCGGTTCAGGCCTTCCACCATGTCGCGGAAATCATGCTGGTACTTGTCGGCGTCGCCGCGGTGGGTGAAGTCACCGGAAGCGGCGGCAGACGCCAGTCGCTTGATCTCGGCATTGATCGCGGACAGGTTGGCCTTGCACATGTCCATGGCTTCGGTGATGACCGCCTTTTCACCGGGCAGCTTCTCCATGTCCACGGACAGGTCGCCGATGGCGTAGTGGCGCATCACCTCGACAGCCCGCATCTTGACGCCGATGTGCTGGGCGACCAGGGCATTGGTGTCGCGCACCATGCGACCGTACTCGCCCGGGAAATCGCCGTCGTCGATGCGGTAGCTGATCTGGCCTTCGTCGTGGCGGCGGGCCATCTCGCCCTGGGCGCCGATCACCGAGACCACCTGCATCTGCATGCGCTGCATGGCGGACAGCAGCTGGCCGACTTCATCCTTGCGCGACGTATCGATGCGTCCGTCCAGCTTGCCGGCCGACACGTCGTTGGCCACGCGCACGGCTTCGCCGACGGGGGTGACGATGGCGCGCGCGATCACCCAGCCCAGGCCGATCGCCAGCAGCGTAAGCCCGATCATGCCGGCGACGATGGCGCGCGCACTGGCCCTATAACCGGCGTCGGCACTGGCGATCTCTTCGTTCAGCACGGCGACGCTGTGCTCGTTGAGCGCTTTCAGCGCCGCGAACAGTTCACGGCGGCGCGGACGCGACTTTTCGTCCGAGACCGACTGCGCCAGCACGTAGTCGCCTGCTTCAAGCGCGGCATCGATTTCCTTGCGCGCGTCGAAATAGGCGGTCAGCTTGGTGGTGACGTCGGCGTACAGCTGCTTCTCCTTGTCGTCGGACGGCAGCGCTTCGAACAGCTTCTGCTGCTCTTCGACGATCTTCTTGCTGTCGGCCATGCGCTTGTTGTAATCGATGATCGCGTCGGGCTCGTCCAGGCGGGTCAGCTGAGCGATCTCGAACGTGCGGAATTCGCCCAGCTGGGAACGCACTTCGCCCATGTACTGGACGGACGGCATGTCGACACCGGCCACGGCCTGCAGCTTGTCGTTCAGCGCGCCGAGCCGCAGCAGCGAAAACACACCCAGGAGGACCGTCATGAGGGCGGTGAGGGCGAAGGCCACGGCCAGCTTCCGGCCGATGGACAGGTTCTGGAACCATTTCATGTGATGCATCTCCGGTTGAGCATGGAAGGCGTGCAGCGGGCCAGCGCCCACGGGTGTGTGGACGTCGCGGTGTCGATGAGGGATTCCCCGTCCCGATCCGGCCTTGCCGGCGTTGCATCGTCTGCAGAGGTGGTAACGGCGGCCCTGGTGGCTTCTTGATGACCGTTCGGCGGGAAAGTAATCGCGTTTACCTGATTGCCGGCCTGCGTCGCGCGCGAACTGTGACGCGCGCGGCGTGGCCGGCGTGGTGGGCGATCAAAAGTGCATCTGCGCGCGCAGTTCGAACACGTCCGGGCTGGCCGAGAAGGCACCGCGTTCGGCGTCGACCTTCACGTAGTTGGCCTGGAACTTGAAGTTCTGCGCCACGTACCAGTTGGCGCCCAGTGTCCAGTTCTCTTCCTTGCCGCCGGCGATGCCGTCGCTGTCCAGGTCGATGCGGCTGTAGCGGGCGAGCAGTTCCAGCGCGCCGTACTTGCCCTTGGGCTTGGGGTTGCCGACGTTGCCGCCGCTGTAGGCGCGCGACTCGCCAGTCACCAGCCAGCTGCCGAACACATAGGCGCCGTCGGCCGAATACGAGGGCAGGCCCAGCTCGCGCGAGGTCTTCTGGTGCAGGTATTCGCCCTGCACGGACCATGCGCCATGGATCCACAATGCCTCCAGGCCGCTGCGGTCGATATGGTCCACGCGCGTCAGCGTGCCCGAATCCACCAGTCGCACGGCCGTCAGCGAGGCTTCCGGCTTGGCGCGCCAACGCGCACTCGGGTAGACCGTGACGCCCAGGCCGTTGACTTCGCTGTCGGGATTTTCGCGGGTGGCGGAAACGCCCAGGTGCAGCACGTTGCCGGCCTGCTTGAAGGGGGTCCATGCCACGCGCGCGGCGGCCGTGTCGCCCTTGTTGTTGCCCTGCAGGTCGGATTCGAAGAAATAGCCGGCATTGACGATGTAGGTGTCGCGCTCAAACGCCCAGTCGATGCCGCTGCGGCGGCCCTGGTAGAACGCCTGCGTGGGCAGCGCACTCTCCATGAAGCTGCCGGCGCGCGTGGCGGTGTTGCCTTCGAAGCCCAGCGGCAGTTTCATCTGGCCGATGCGCAGCTTGCCCGCGTCATGGCCGAACAGCGCCTTGGTTTCGACCCGAAGGGCCACGTCGCTCCAGGTCTTGGCCTGGAAGTCGAACGTCACGCCGAAGTCGTACACGCCCTTGCGCTTGAGCGTCACGCCGAGTTCCTGCCGGCGCCACGCATCGTCGTCTTCCAGCTGCGCGCCGTTGTAGCCGGTGCCCGAGAACTGGTTGGCGTCGTACTGCAGGTTGCCGCCCAGGCTCAGCTCGGTGCCGTTGGCGAAGGTGATCTTCGGCGGCCAGGCGCTTGCCTTGGTGGCGGCTTCTTCCGCATGGGCGCTGGCATGGACGGCCATCAGGGCCAGGGCGAGGGTGGAGAGATACTTCATGTATTTACCTGTCGAGTGTGGGCATGCGCCCACCCGTCGCGGCCAGTGTAGGGCCGCGCTTGATGTCAACGCATGGATGAATGAGCGAGCGGCGGCGTCACGCCGCCTGGAGGGTCCTGCGTGCGCGCACCAGTCCGCCGACATCGACGATCAGTGCCACGCGGCCGTCACCGAGGATGGTGGCGCCGGAAATGCCGTCGATGCGGCGATAGTTGTTCTCGATGTTCTTGACCACCACCTGCTGCTGGCCGATCAGCTCGTCCACTTCCAGTGCAAGTTTCTGGCCATCGGCTTCCACCACCACCACCAGCGGATCCTGCGCGTCGCTCTGGCCGTAGCGGTAGTAGTCGTTCAACGACACGATGGGCAGGTATTCGCCGCGCACGCGCAGCACGCGGCCGTCCCCGGCCACCGTGCGCACGTCCTCGGCCTGCGGCTGCAGGGCTTCGAGCACGTAGCCGAGCGGGAGGATCAGCGTTTCGTCGCCGACCGACACGCCCATGCCGTCCAGGATGGCCAGCGTCAGCGGCAGCCGGATGACCACGCGCGTGCCGCTGCCGGACGCGCTTTCCAGCTGCACTTCGCCGCCCAGTGCCTGGATGTTGCGGCGGACCACGTCCATGCCCACGCCACGACCGGAGAGATCGGTCACGGCCTCGGCGGTGGAGAAGCCGGGCTGGAAGATCAGGTCCCACACCTGGCCATCGGTGGGGTTCTCGGGCACGGCCAGGCCGCGCTCGGCGGCCTTGGCGAGGATGCGGTCGCGATTCAGGCCGCGGCCGTCGTCGCTGACTTCGATGACGATGTGGCCACCCTGGTGCGAAGCGGCGAGGGTGATCGTGCCGGTTTCGTCCTTGCCCGCTTCGCGGCGTGCCTCGGGGAGTTCCAGGCCATGGTCGATGGAGTTGCGCACCAGGTGGACCAGCGGGTCGGCGATGCGTTCGATCAGGCCCTTGTCCAGCTCGGTGCCTTCGCCGATCGTGCGCAGGCGCACCTGCTTGCCCAGGCGTGCGGACAGGTCGCGGACCAGGCGCGGGAAGCGTCGGAACACCGCGTCCACCGGCAGCATGCGCACGCCGATCACAGCTTCCTGCAGGTCGCGCGTGTTGCGTTCCAGCAGGTCCAGGCCGGCGAACAGGCGCTCGCACTGCGCGGGATCCAGCAGGCCGGATACCTGCTTGAGCATGGCCTGGGTGATGACCAGTTCACCGACCAGGTTGATCAGGCCATCGATCTTGTCGACGCTGACGCGGATGGAGGTTTCCGCGGCGGCGCCGTCATTGGCGGCGGCGGGGCCGGCGGCGGTCGCGGCGGCAACAGGTGCCTGTGCCGCGGCTTCGACGGCAGCGACCGGAATGGCGTTGCGCTGCATCGGCTGGATGTCCAGCTCGCAGTCGTCCACCACCCAGGCGAACACGTCGTCGATGGCGCTGCGCGGTACCTTGCCGATCAGGCCCAGGTCCCAGGCCAGATAGGCTTCCAGCGGATCCAGCTGTTCGAAGCCGGGCAGGCGTTCCAGCCTGCAGGCCACCTCCAGCGGCGCCAGGTGTTCCAGTTCGCGGATGATCCGCAACGGGTCGTTGCCGCTCATGAACAGCGACGGCGCCGGCGTGAAACCGATGCGCCAGCCTTCGGGCGTCTCGTCGCCCTTGGGCGCCTCGGCCGCGGCGGCGGCCGGTGCTGCCTGACCGGTCAGCACGGCATTCAATCGGTCCTTGATGGCCTGCACCGCGGCCGGGTCCGCCGGCGTGCCGTGTTCGGCTTCCGCAAGCAGGGCGCGCAGCACGTCCACCGAGGCCAGCATGGCGTCGATGGCCGGTGCGCTGACGGCGCGCTGGCCGCTGCGCAGTTCGTCCAGCAGGGTTTCCAGCACGTGGGTCAGGCCGGCGATGGCGTCGAAGCCGAACGTGGCCGACCCGCCCTTGATGGAATGTGCGGCGCGGAAGATCGAGTTGATCAGGTCGCCATCGCGGCTGCCCTGTTCAAGCGACAGCAGCCCGGCCTCCATCGCTTCCAGCCCTTCACGGCTTTCTTCGAAGAACGTGGCGTGGAAGCGCTGCATGTCCATGTTCATTGCGGTGGAGCCCTGTGGCGGTGTGCGGAATGGAGGAGGACGGCGAGGGCTCAGCCCAGGACTTTCTGGACGGTGGCGACCAGCTGTTCCGGATTGAACGGCTTGACCAGCCAGCCGGTGGCGCCGGCGGCCTTGCCTTCGGCCTTCTTGTCGGCGGCCGACTCGGTGGTCAGCATCAGCATGGGCGTGAACTTGTAGTCGGGGATGCCGCGCAGCGCACGGATCAGCGAGATGCCGTCCATGTTGGGCATGTTGACGTCGGTGACCACCGCATTGAACTTCTGTCCCTGCGCACGTCCCAGCGCGACCTGGCCGTCCTCGGCTTCATCCACCGAATAACCCGCCGAAGTCAGGGCGAAAGCGACCATCTGTCGCATCGAGGCCGAATCGTCCACTACCAGAATACGTGCGCTCATGCCGCGTTCTCCACTGCTTGCGTGTTGTCTTTGTTGATGTCGGAGGCCGTCAGGCCCAGTTGCGGTCCCACGCCCAGCAGGCGCGCGGCATCGCGGAAGCTCTGGCTGGTGGCACCGAAGTCGGTGGCCAGGCCCGCCTGTTGCCGCTGCCGGACGAAGCTGCACAGCACCTGCAGGCTGGCGGTATGGATGCGTTGCACGGCGCCGGCATCCAGTACCAGCGTGTGCTGCTCCAGGTGCGGTGCCAGATGCTGTTTTAGGTCGGTGGCGGCCTCGATACCGAGGTCATCACCCAAGGGCACTGCGCTCATCTTGTCTCCGGAAGGGCGGCTCTAGTGGGGTATCGGCGCGGGCGGGTCAGTCTTGAGGGCGCGGCGTGAATGTGTGACGGGCGTCAGGAAGCGATGGGCCGTTTCCCGCGTTCGTCGTCGCGTCGCGTCACTTCAGCAGTTGCGACGCATCCAGCAGGATCACAGCACGCTCGTTGAGGCGCGCCACCCCTCGGAACAGCGGATTGGTGATGCGGCCGACGCGGGCGTTGTCGGGCGGTTCGATCTGCTGGTCGGTCAGGTTGGCGACGTCTTCCACGGCGGTGACGCGCAGGCCGAGGGTCTCGCCGTTCTCTTCCAGCACCACCACGCGGGTGTTGGCGTCTGTTTCCACCGGACGACGGCCCAGGTACAGGCCCATGTCGATCACCGGCACCACCTGGCCGCGCAGGTTCATGACGCCGAGCATGTGGTGCGCGGCGCCACGCAGCGGCAGCAGGGTGGCGGGCAGCACCACTTCCTGCACCTTCAGCAGTTCCAGCGCGTAGTGCTGCTGGTCGCAGCGCAGGCGCAGCCAGCGGGTCTTGCGTTCGGTGGCGCGCCGGCGCTCACCGCTGTCGATGGGCGCCTGCAGGTAGGGTTTCATCGGCAGCGGCGGCACGGCGCGCGGGGCGGCGGCAGGCAACGGACGCGGAGCGGGCGCTGCCGGCGCCGCTGCGAGCGGAGCGACCGGGATGACCGGCGCGGCGGCAGGCGCTTTCGGTGCCTCCGTACGCACGACATCCGCGGGTGCGGTGGGCGCGCCGCCACCGTGCAGCTGGTCGAGGAGCGCTTCGAATTCGTCGTCGGTGATCAGGTCGGCTTCGCTGCCCGGACGCACCGGTGCGACGGCCAGGGTGGGCGCGACAGCGGCCACGGGCGGAGTTACCGGCACGGCGGGCTGTGCGTCGACCGCTTCGGGCACGCTGGGCGCCGGGACCGCATCCGCTGCCGCCTCCATCGCGGCCTGTTCGGCGGCGACGGATTCTTCCGCCTGCGCCGAAGGTGCCAAGGCGGCATCGGCAACCTCGACAGTGGCCGGCGCGGCCTCGCCGGCGACGGGCGGTGCGGGCTGTGCCGCGCCAAGGTCGCCGAGCAGGTCCATCAGGTAGTCGTCCATCACGGCGGGCGTGCTCATGCGGCCTGCTCCATGACGCGCGATTCGGTCAGCAGCAGCCAGTCGAGCGCGCGCCGGTAGGCCGACAGGCCGCGACCGGGATACTGGGCGGCGGGGGAGGAATGCGTCAGCACTTCGACGCTGCAGATGCGCGTGTCATTTGGAATGGCGTCGTTCCAGACCATGTCGCCGTGTTCGTCCTGCATCGCCTTGAGCGTCTCGGCGCCCGTGCGCGTGCGACGGTCATGCAGCGTGGGCAGCACGGACACCGGCAGCGGACGCCGCCGCGAGCGCTGGATCATCTCGGCGGTGCGGCACATGCCTTTCAGGCCGTGCAGCGCCAGCGGTTCGGTCTGGGTGGGGATGATGACGTGGTCGGCCGCGGCCAGCGCGTTGACCATCAGCAGGCCCAGCGTGGGCGCGCAGTCGAACAGGACGAAGTCATGCGCCTGCCCGCCGCGCGTCAGCGCATTGGACAGCGCCAGGCCCAGGCCCGGCTGCGTCGCGCTGCGGCGTTCCAGCGTGGCCAGCGCGGTCTGCGCGGCGACGAAGCCGAGGTTCTCGATTTCCGTCGCGCGAACCACGCGCGCCAGTTCCGGCGGATTCTCGTCGAACAGGTCCAGCACGCCGGCCGGCTGCGGATCCGCCGGCACGCCGAAGGCACGGGTCAGCGAGGCATGCGGGTCCAGGTCCACCAGCAGCACGCGATAGCCGCGCATGGCCAGTCCACGCCCGAGGGCGAGGGTGGTGGTCGTCTTGCCGACGCCGCCTTTCTGGTTGGCGATAGCCCAGACACGCATCAGTTCACTCCTTCCTGCATTGGGGGACCGGCGGGCAGCCCCGCCGATGCCTGGGGCAGGGGCGGCAGCGCGATCACCGGCGGCGGAACGTCATCCGCCTGTTGTGCATGCAATTCCGGTGCCGCTCCGGTGGGGCTGGCCAGGATGATCAGCAGCACCCGGCGGTTGGCGTTGCGGCCCTCCTGGGTGGTGTTGTCGCCGATCGGGCGGAACTCGCCGTAGCCGATCATCGCCAGCCGCTCCGGCGGGATCCCGTCGCGCACGAACAGGTGCACCACGCTGGCCGCGCGCGCCGACGAAAGTTCCCAGTTGGACGGGAACTGGTAGGTCGCGATGGGGCGGTCGTCGGTATAGCCTTCCACGCGCACCGAGTTGGGCACGTTGCCCAGCACCCCTGCCAGCTTGGACACGGTCTCCTGCGCCTGCGGGGCCAGTGCCGCGGAGCCGGTCGGGAACAGGATGTCGCTGTTGATCTGCACTTCGATCCACAGCGCGGCGCGCTTGACCACCACCAGCTTCTCGTCGATCAGCGGGGCGAGCGCGTGCTCCAGGTCGTTGGCGATCTTCTGCAGTTCGCCCTGGGCATTCTGCAGACCTTTCGCGTCCACGGTCATGTTCATCTGCGAGGCCATCGCGGCCAGCAGGGTGACGTTGGGGGAGGGTGAGGGGGCGGACGGCCCCTGCTTGGCGCCGGACTTGATCGGCGAGGGGCGGTCGAAGTCCGCGCCCTGCAGCTGGTGGTTGCCCACCTGCACCGGGTTGATCGTGCGCGGCGCGCCACCGAACGCGGCGGTCAGCGCGTCGGCCATCACGCGGTACTTGCCTTCGTTGACGGTGGAGATGGCGTACATCACCACGAAGAAGGCCAGCAGCAGCGTCATCAGGTCGGCATAGGGGATCGCCCAGGCCTCGTGGTTGGCGTGCTCTTCGTGCTTCTTCCTGCGTGCCATCTCGATTGCTCCGCCGGATCAGTGCAGGAAGCCGGCCAGCTTGGCCTCGATGTTGCGCGGGTTCTCGCCCTGGGCGATGGCGATGAGACCTTCGATGATCATTTCCTGTTCGCGGCTGCGGCCACCGATCACGCTCTTCAGCTTGCTGGCGACGGGCAGGAAGAACAGGTTGGCCGACGCGATGCCGTAGATGGTCGCGGTGAACGCGGCGGCGATGCCGTGGCCCAGCTTGCTGGGGTCGGCCAGGTTCTTCATCACCGCGATCAGGCCGAACACGGCGCCGATGATGCCCAGCGTGGGCGCGTAGATGCCCATGGCCTCGAATACCTTCGCGGCCGCCAGGTCCTGGTGTTCCTGGCCGTTGAGGTCGATTTCCATCATGTGGCGGATCGATTCCGGCTCCACGCCGTCGACCAGCATCTGCAGGCCTTTCTTCAGGAACGGGTCGTCCTGCTGGTTTACCAGCGGCTCCAGCCCCAGCAGGCCCTGCTTGCGCGCGATGTTGCTCCATTCGACGATCTGGCCGACCAGTTCATCGCCGCCGCTGCCCGGCGGTCGGAGCACCCAGCGCATGATCGACATCGCGCGCTTGAACACCGGCGGCGGCGTATGCACCAGGATCGCGGCGATGGTGCCCAGGATGACGATGACGAACGCCGCCGATGACCACAGCGACGACAGGCCCGCGCCCTTGAGGATGCTGCCGCCGACCAGGGCGACCAGCGCCAGGATGAGTCCAATGAGGCTGAAGATGTCCATGTGCAGATCTATCGGCCCGGTTCAGGTGGACTTGAGGTGTCGCCCCTGCAGGAGCGACGTAAGTCGCGACCGTGATCACACAGACACCGGAATGTCATGTTGTGCACAATGTGCGGTCGCGGGTAGATGGCGGCTGTTGTAGGAGCGACGTGAGTCGCGACCGCATGTCCAACCTCCTAGTGGAAAGCCGGTCGTTCCCCATGCGGGCGCGCTGCGGCGCGTTTCGAGTTGTTGCAGCGATTACTGCTATCGGGGCGCGGTCCCGACTCACGTCGCTCCTACAGGGAGCACACTGCGTCACGCCGTCGCGCGCAGCCCGTCCACGTCCAGGATCAGGGCCATGCGGCCATCGCCGATCAGGGTGGCGCCGGCGTAGCCGCGCAGGCCGCGCACGGCGCGCGGCAACGGCTTGATGACGACTTCCTCGCGGCCGCGCACCTGGTCCACGACCAGGCCGAAGCGCTGTTCGCCCATCTGCAGCACCACGATGGTCAGCAGCGGGGCGACCATCGGTTCCACGTCCAGCCACTGCCGTAGGTCCACCAGCGGCAGCGTGTGCGACTGGCGGTCCAGCACGGCCTGGCCGTCGAACCAGCGCAGGCTGGTGGCCGGCGCATGCAGCACTTCCAGCACGCGCGCCAGCGGCAACGCGTAGACCGGTTCGCCGGCCTGCACCAGCAGGGTGGGCAGGATGGCGAGCGTCAACGGCACCCGGATGACGAAACGGCTGCCGCGGCCGACGTCGGAATGGATGGTGATCTGCCCGCTCAATTCGCGGATGCGCGACTGCACCACGTCCATGCCCACGCCTCGGCCGGAGATGTCGGTGACTTCCGCCTTGGTCGAGAAGCCGGGCAGGAAGACCAGTTGCAGGCACTCGTCATGCGACAGGCGTGCGGCGGCCTCGGGATCGATCAGGCCTTTTTCCAGCGCCTTCACGCGCAGGCGCTCGGGATCGATGCCGGCGCCGTCGTCGCGGATCTCGATGGTGACGAAGTCGCCTTCCTGCTGCGCGGACAAACGCACGTGGCCTTGCCGTGGCTTGTTGCAGGCTTCGCGCAGGCTGGGCACTTCGATGCCGTGGTCGATCGCGTTGCGGACCAGGTGCACCAGCGGATCGGCCAGGGCCTCCACCAGGTTGCGGTCGAGTTCGGTTTCGGCGCCGACCAGTTCCAGGTCGACTTCCTTCTGCAGCGTGCGGGCGACGTCGCGCGCGACCTTCGGGAAGCGCGAGAACACCTTGCCCACCGGCTGCATGCGCGTGCGCATCACCGCCGTCTGCAGGCGGGCGGTGGCGATGTCCAGGCTGCTGACCGCGCGGTCGAGTTCTTCGTCGCGGATGCGGACGCGCAGGGTCTTCAGGCGGTTGCGCGACAGCACCAGTTCGCCGACCAGGTTGACGATGGCATCCAGCCGCTTGGTGTCCACGCGGATGGTCTGTTCGGCTTCGCCGTTGGATTTGGTCGCCGACGGCTTGACCGCAGGCGCCGCCGGAGCGGCCTTGGGTGCGGGCGGGCGTGCGGGCGCCGGGGCAGGCACTGCCTTGGCGCCGGGCGGCGCACCGCCATGCAGGTTGTCCAGCAGCGCTTCGAATTCGTCGTCGCTGATCAGGTCGCTGCCGGGGGCGGGCGCCTTGGCGGTGGGCGCCGAGCCGCCGTGGAGTTGGTCCAGCAGGGCTTCGAATTCGTCATCGTCGATCATGTCGCCGCCGGCCGACGGCGCCGTGGCGATGGCGGCGGCCGGCCTGGCCGGCGCGCTGGTGACGTGCACGTCGAACTGTTCGATGAGCGCGGCCGGCGCATGCGGCGGGTCTTCGCTGGCAGCGACCGCGTCGAGCATCTGCTGCAGGTAGTCCAGCGACTGCTGCGCGGCGTCGAAGTGGTGGGGTTCCAGCGTGGCCTGGCCGGCGCGCACCATGCCCAGTGCTTCTTCGGCGGCGTGGCACAGGTTGACCATGGCCTGGATGCCAAGGAAGCCGGCACCGCCCTTTAGCGTGTGGAAGCCGCGGAACACCGCGTTGAGTTGCGCGCTGTCGGACGGATCCTGTTCCAGCGTGACCAGCTGTTCGCCCAGGCGGTCGAGGATTTCCTGTGCTTCGATCAGGAAGTCGGCTGCGATTTCGGGGGTGACGGCGGACATGGGCGGGGCGGGTACCGGTACGTGCGATCAGCGGGAGGAATCGATCAGGCGGAGCTTGCTGGCCTGGCGACGGCGCAGGACGCGCAGGACCAGCACGTCGCAGACCAGCAGCAGCCCCACCAGCAGCAGGACGATGGGGTGACGGGAACGGCTGGCGGATCGGTCGGTCATGGCTGGTCTCCGGTTCCGCGTCGCGTTCCCTTCGCGGCTACAGCCCCAACCCGGAGAGCAGGTCGTCGGCGTCGTTCTGCGAATACGCGTTGCGGTCAAGACCAGCAACGGCCGGGCCGGCGAGATCTGAAGTGTTTTTCTTTTCCGGCGGGGGCAGGCCCAGCGCGCCGAAGCCCTCGTGCACGCGGCGGACGATGCCGGCGACGCGGCGGATGATCTGGCCGGTGAGGTCCTGGTAGCTCTGTGCCAGCGCCATGTCCGACAGGCCCTTGCCGATGCTGTCCACCAGCGCCGCCTGCTCGGGCGACAACGCCGTGCCCTTCAGCTGGGTCGCATAGCCGCGGCATTGCTCGGCCAAGTCCAGGGTGGTGTGGCTGGCCTGTTCGGTCATGGCGACCACGTGATCCAGGCGCGCGCAGGCGTCGTCCAGTTCACCGGCGTCGGTCGGCGGCAGCTCGCCCAGCGTCTGCGCCAGTTCGCGGGCCAGGCGGCCCAGGCCCTGCATCATCGGCTGCGTGCGCCAGGCGGCGATGGCATCCAGTTCGCGACGCCAGCCGGCTTCGTCGCCCTGTTCGAGGGCATCCAGCGCGTGCTGCAGTTTTTCCACCAGCGCGGCGCGTGCGCCGGCGACATCGGCCACGGCGCTCATCAGGCGGCGGCTCCCAGGCGTTCGAAGATCTTGCCCAGCTTCTCTTCCAGCGTCTGCGCGGTGAACGGCTTGATGATGTAGCCGTTCACGCCGTTCTGCGCGGCTTCGATGATCTGTTCGCGCTTGGCCTCGGCGGTGACCATCAGCACCGGCAGGGTCTTGTAGCGGTCGTCGGCGCGGATGGCCTTCAGCAGTTCGATGCCGGTCATGCCGGGCATGTTCCAGTCGGTGACCACGAACTCGAAGTTGCCCTGGCCCAGTGCGGTCAGCGCGCTGTTGCCGTCCTCGGCCTCGGCGGTGTTGGTATAGCCCAGGTCGTTGAGCAGGTTCTTGATGATGCGGCGCATGGTGGAGAAGTCGTCCACGATCAGGATGCGCATGTTCTTGTTGGCGGTCACATCGAACTCCGGTGTAAAGCGTGCTCACGGGGAGCAGGGCAGGGCAGGGGCTGCAGGGTTGCGGCCTACCGGAGCCTTATCGGCAGGCCGCGGGGTTTCTTCAGTGCCGCGTTCAATCTTCTTCCAGGCCGGCGTCGGCCTTCTCGAAGACCTGCAGGCGGCCGCGCAGGCGGACCATGGCCTGGCCGTGGATCTGGCAGACGCGCGATTCGCTGACGCCCAGCACGGCGCCGATCTCCTTCAGGTTCAGCTCCTGCTCGTAGTACATCGACAGCACCAGCTGTTCGCGCTCCGGCAGCAGGCCGATGGCCTGCACCAGTTGCTGCCGGAACTCGCCGCGTTCCAGGTTCTGCTGCGGCGACGGTCCGCCGGTGCGCGAGGTGCTGGGCTCGCCGTGGTCGTCGATGTGCGACTCCAGGCTCAGCACCTGGCCGCGGGCGGCGTCTTCCATCAGCCGCAGGTATTCCGGCAGGGGCATCTCCATGGCGGCGGCCACTTCGGTGGCGATGGCGGCGCGCCCGGTGCGCTGTTCGATCTCGCGCACGGTGGACGCGGCCTGGCGCGCGCGACGGTGCACCGAACGCGGTACCCAGTCGCCGCGACGGATCTCGTCGATCATCGAGCCGCGGATGCGGATGGACGCATAGGTTTCGAACGAGGCGCCCTGTTCGGCGTCGTAGCTGCGCGAGGCCTCCAGCAGGCCGATCATGCCGGCCTGGATCAGGTCGTCCACTTCCACGCTGGCGGGCAGCCGCGCGGCAAGGTGGTGGGCGATGCGGCGCACGAGGTCGGCATGCTGGGTGACCACATCGGTGCCGGTGCTGCGTTGCACCGCGCGGTACTGGGCGGCAGCGGCGGTGTTCATGCGGCCACCCCGCGCGGCTGGATGAGGCGTTCAACGAAGAATTCCACGTTGCCGCGTGCCCCGGCCGGCGGCTGCCAGCGGGCGGTCATGCGGGCGATGTCGGCGATCGCGCGGGCCGACGGGCTGCCCGGATAGGCCTTCACCACCGGCTGCTGCCGCTGCACGGCGCGGCGCAGCCAGTCGTCCTGCGGCACCGCGCCCAGGTAATGCAGGGCCACGTCGCCGAGGAAGCGCTCGCAGACGCGCGCCAGCTTCTCGTACAGCTTCCGGCCCTCATTCGGGTCGCGGACCATGTTGGCGATGACGTGCACGCGGTCCAGGCCGCGCTCGCGCGCCAGCACCTTGATCAGCGCGTAGGCGTCGGTGATGGAGGCGGGCTCGTCGCAGACCACCACCACCGTGTCCTGCGCGGCCTGGCAGAAGGTCAGCACGCTGTCGGTGATGCCGGCGGCGGTGTCCACCACCATGATGTCCAGGGCGCGCTGCAGTTCGGAGAACACGTTGACCAGGCCGACGTGTTCGGCCGGCGACAGTTCGGCCATGTGCCGGAAACCCGACGAGGCCGGCACGATCAGCAGGCCCTCGGGGCCTTCGACCAGCACGTCGTCCAGCTGGCAGCGCCCGGCGACCAGGTCGGCCAGGGTGAACTTGGGGGACACGCCCAGCAGCACGTCCACGTTGGCCAGGCCAAGGTCGGCGTCCATCAGCAGCGTGCGCTTGCCCATCTCGGCCAGCGAGACGGCCAGGTTCACCGACACGTTGGTCTTGCCGACACCGCCCTTGCCGCCGGTGATGGCGATGACGCGCACCGGATGGAAGGCACCCGGCAGCGGTGGCGTGTTGCGGGGATTGGTCTGCAGCAGGTGATCAGGCGACATGGCTGGTCTCGGAAGTGCTGGGTTCATCGGCTTCGCGGCGCAGTTGGTCGAGGCGAAGCACGAGGTGTGCGCTGTTGGCGCGGTGCAGGTCGTCCGGCACGCGCTGGCCGTCGGTGACCCACGCCATCGGCAGCTGGTGATCGACCACGACGGAGAGTGCGCTGCCCAGGCGGCCGGTTTCGTCGAGCTTGGTCAACACCACGCCCTGTGGCTGCACGCTGTTGAAGCGGCGGACGACTTCGTCCAGGTCGCCGAAGTGCGAATTGGCCGGCAGCACCAGCAACGTCTTCACCTGCCCGGAGGCGCGCAGCCAGTTGAGCTGGCCGACCAGGTTGCGGTCGCGCTGGCCCAGGCCGGCGGTGTCGATGAGCACCAGCTTGTAGTCGCGCAGGCGTTCCAGCACCAGCGCCAGGCTCTCGGCGCTGTCGGCCTCGTGCACGGCGATGCCCAGCCGGCGGCCGTAGCCGTGCAGCTGTTCGCGGCCGCCCACGCGCACGGTGTCGGTGGTGACCAGGGCGACGTCGCGCGCGTTGTGGCGTTCGGCGAAGCAGGCGGCGAGCTTGGCGATGGTGGTGGTCTTGCCGGCACCGGTGGGGCCGACCAGCGCGATGACGCCGCCGGTTTCCAGCAGGTCGGTGTCGAACACCGGCAGCTTCTTCGACAGCAGGCCCAGCATCAGGCCGCGGCCGCGGTGGGCTTCGGTATCGGCGGGAATCTGCAGCGCGATGTCGCGGGTGATGCCGGCATCGAAACCGTAGTCTTCCATCAGTTCCATCGCCTGCATGCGCACCGGCGAACCGCGCAGGCGTTCGTCGGTGAGGCGGTGCATCTCGCGTTCGATCATTTCGCGCATCGAGGCCAGTTCGCTGCGCATCTGCACCAGCTGCTCATCGCTCTCGCGTGCCTGGATGCCGGTGTCGGCCACCACGGTCAGCGTGGGAACGGTGACGGCGGCCGGTGCCGCGACAGGGTTGAGGGTGGCCGTAGCGCCGGCAAACGCATGCAGCGGCGTGACATTGGCAACGGGTTCGGGAATCGCGACCGGCGGCGCGATGCTGGGCAGCAGCGCGTCGAAGTCGATCGTGTCGGTGGGGTCGGCCTTGCCGGGCCTGTTGGTGCGCGCCGGCGGTTCGCTGGTGGTCGCGCGTGCAGCCGGATTGACCGGCGACGCGATCGGTTGGGCGATCGGCGGGGCGACAAAGGCGGGTGCGGGCGGCGCTTCGATCGGGTCGTTGGCCGGCAGCGGCGGCAGGCACTCGGCCAGCTTGGCGGCGAACGATGCCGGTTCGATCATGGCCGGCCTGGCGTGCGCGGCGACCGGCGCACGGGCGACGAAGGCCGGTTCCTGCGCGAGCGGCGCGCTGGCCGGTGCCAGGGCGGAATCGTTGCTGCGCGCAGGTGCCGGCTGGCGGCGCGCCTTGAAATAGTCGGCGGCGGCCTCGGCGGGCGACGGGGTTGCGGTGGCATCCGCGGCCTGGCCGCGTGTGCCGGCCACCGGCGACGGATCGAGCAAGGGGTGAAGGGCAGGTGCCGGGGCGGCCGGGCGCATCGCGTCCAGCGTGCGCTGCACCAGCGCTTCGTCATAGTTGCTGGCGGCGACGATCTCGACCCCGTCCTCGGTCACCCGGTTGGACAGGATGACCGCGTCCGGACCATGTTCCTGCCGCACCATCGCGAAGGCGGTGCGCATGTCGGCGGCGACGAAGCGTTTGATTTTCATGGTCGTGGGCCGTGATTCGTGATTGGGTATTGGTGATTCGCAAAGGCAACAGCAAAGGCGCAGCGTCGTTTCCGGTGGTGCCTGATGGATCGGGTTGTGGCTTTCATTACGGTTCTCTCCGCCTGCGGTGACTGACTACTGCCGATCACCAATCACGCATCACCCATCACGAAATGGTTCCCACCAGCTTCAACCGCTTGTCCTCGGGAACCTCGCTGTAGGCCAGCACCGACAGCGAGGGCACGCTGTGGCGGACCAGGCGGGCGAGGGCGGCGCGGACCGAACCCGGTACCAGCACCACCGCAGGCTCGCTGCGGGCTTCCTGCTTGGTCACCACGTCGGACAGGCTCTGGTGCAGGCGTTCCGCCAGCCCCGGTTCCAGTGCCGCACCGGTTCCCTGCGTGCTGTCCTGCAAGACGCGTTCCAGATTGGGCGCCAAGGTATAGACGGGCAGTTCGGGCGCCATGCCCGAGATCTCTTGCACGATGAAGCGCCCCAGCGAGGTGCGCACCGCGGCGGTCAGCGCGGCCGGGTCGGTGTTCTGCGGGGCGAACTCCACCAGCGACTCGACGATGCGGCGCAGCTGGCGGATCGGCACGCGCTCGATCAGCAGGTTCTGCAGCACGCGCACCACGGTGGACAGCGGCAGGGCCTTGGGCGTCAGGTCCTCGACCAGCTTGGGCGCGCTGCGGCCCAGGTTGGACAGCAGCTGCTGCACTTCCTCGTGGCCGAGCAGTTCCGGCGCGTGTTCGCGCACCAGGTGCGACAGATGGGTGGCCACCACCGTGGCCGGATCGACCACCGTATAGCCCAGGGATTCGGCGGTGGCCTTCTGGTGCGGCTGGATCCACACCGCGTCCAGGCCGAAGGCCGGGTCCTTGCCGGCGATGCCGTCGATGGGACCGAACGCGCCACCGGGGTCCAGCGCCAGTTCGCGGTCCGGGTGGATGTCGGCCGACGCCACCGGCACGCCGTGCACCAGCAGGCGGTACCCGTTGGAGGGCAGTTCCAGGTTGTCGCGGATATGGACCGGCGGGATCAGGAAGCCCAGGTCGTGCGTCAGCTTGCGGCGCACGGCCTTGATGCGCGACATCAGTTCGCCGCCCTGGTTCTTGTCCACCAGCGGGATGAGGCGGTACCCGACCTCGAGCCCCAGCGGATCGACCGGGCGCAGTTCGTCCCAGGTCAGCTCGGCATTGCGGTCGGGGGCGCCGGGACCGGGCAGGGCGGGCACGTCGCCGTCCGCCGCCTCGGGTCCTTGCTGGGTCCGCTTCCACATCTTCCAGGCCAGGTAGCCGATGCCGGCGGCCAGCGTCAAAAAGGCGACGTTGGGCATGCCGGGCACCAGGCCGACCAGCCCCAGCACGCCGGCCGCCACCGCCAGCGCCTTGTGCTGGCCGAAGGCCTGGCCCATCACCGCCTTGCCCATGTCTTCCGAGCGCGAGGCACGGGTGACCAGCATGGCCACGGCCGACGACACCAGCAGGGCGGGCAACTGGGCGACCAGGCCGTCGCCGATCGACAGCAGGGTGTAGGTCGAGGCCGCTTCCGCCGCCGGCATGCCGTGCTGGAACATGCCCACCGCGAACCCGCCGACCAGGTTGATGAACAGGATGAGGATGCCGGCGATGGCGTCGCCGCGGATGAACTTGTTGGCGCCGTCCATCGAGCCGTAGAAGTCGGCTTCCGCGCGCACTTCCTCGCGGCGCGCCTTGGCTTCCTCGCGGGTCAGCACGCCGGCGTTGAGGTCGGCGTCGATGGCCATCTGCTTGCCGGGCATCGCGTCCAGGATGAAGCGGGCCGACACTTCGGCGATGCGGCCGGCACCCTTGGTGATCACCACGAAGTTGATGATGGTCAGGATCGCGAACACCACGATGCCGACGGCATAGTTGCCGCCCACCACGAATTCGCCGAACGCCGCGATGACCTTGCCGGCGGCGTCATGGCCGTTCTGGCCGTTGAGCAGGATGACGCGGGTGGACGCCACGTTCAGCGCCAGGCGCAGCATCGTCGTCATCAGCAGGATGATCGGGAAGATGGTGAAGTCCAGCGGCCGCTTCACGTAGATCACGGCCAGCAGCACCACCAGCGAGATGGCGATGTTGAAGCTGAAGAGGGCGTCCAGCACCGGCGGTGCCAGGGGCACCACGATCATGGCGAGCAGCGCCAGCACGACCAGGGGCGCGCCCAGGCCGTTCTTCACCACGTCCATCAGCCGCAGGCCGGCGCTGGGTTGCGCGCTCATGCCTTGCCCCCGTGCTCATCGATGTCCACCGCCGGCAGGTCGGGCAGCGGCGCCTGGCCGACGCGCCAGGCGCGCAGCTGGTAGACGTAGGACAGGATCTGGGCAACGGCGGCGTACAGTCTCACGGGAATCTCCCGGCCAATCTGTCCTTCGCGATACAAGGCGCGTGCCAGTGGCGGGGCCGAGACGATGGCGATGCGGTGGTCGTCGGCGATCTCGCGGATGCGCATGGCCAGTTCGTCCACGCCCTTGGCGACCACCGTGGGCGCGCCCATCTGGCCGCTTTCGTACTTCAGCGCGACGGCGTAGTGGGTCGGGTTGACCACGATCACGTCGGCCTTGGGCACGTCTTCCATCATCCGGCGCTGCGACATCTGGTGCTGCATCTGGCGGATGCGGCCCTTCACTTCGGGGCTGCCTTCGCTTTCCTTCATTTCCTCGCGCAGTTCCTGCCGGGTCATCTTCAGCTTCCGCATCCAGTTCCATTTCTGGTACGGGGCATCGATGGCCGCCAGCAGGATCAGGGCGCCGGTGGTCGCCAGCAGCAGCGTGCTGGTGAAGCCCAGGCCGCTGCGGATGGCCTGTTCAAGCGGCATGGTCAGCAGTTCGCGCAGCGGATTGAGGCCCAACTTGATGCAGATCGTGGCCGCGCCACCGATCAGCACCACGCGCAGCAGGGACCGGAGCAGCTCGGCGACGCTTTCCGCGCCGTACAGGCGCTTGATGCCGGCCATCGGGCTGAGCCGCGTGAAATCGGGCATCAGCGACTTCTGCGAGAAGCGCAGGCCGCCCATCAGCGCCGGGCCGGCGACACCGGCCAGGATGCAGACCAGGGCGACCGGCGCCACCACGGCCAGCAGCTTGAGCAGCAGCAGGCCGGTGTAGCCGAAGAGCTGGTCGGGCTGGCGCATCAGGCCCGGTTCCGGGCTCAGCGCGATCTTCATCCAGCCCAGCGTGTTGCGGCCCAGCGAGGGTGCCATCGCGATGACCGTCAGCACGCCCGCGCCGAACACCGCCGCCGTCGCCAACTCGCGCGAGCGCGGGATGTTGCCCTGTTCACGGGCATCGCGAAGCCGTTTCTCGGTAGGAAGCTCTGTGCGTTCGCCGCTTTCGTCCTGCTCGGCCATGACTGTGTTCCGACGGGGTCATGGCGGGTGCTGCAAGAGTTGTTCCAGACCGGCGTCAACGCGGCACAGCGCGACTGGCATCTCACCCGTGTCCGCGAGCTGCGGCGACAATGCGCGCCTGTTTCCCAGGCCAGGAGGCCCCATGTCGATGACTCCCCGCATCCTGCTGGTAGCCGTTTTCCTGCTGCTGCCCAGCATCGCGACGGCTGCCCCTCCGCCGGCCGGCCGTGGCCTGAATGCGGTCATGGATGCCCAGTTCCATCGCGCCGTCGCCGCCGACCCGGAACTGGCCAGCCTGGTCGGGGCGGGCACCGACGACAGCAATGCCCGGCTCACAGACATCTCGCTGGCGCAGCGCGAGGTGCTGCGCGCGCAGATGCGTGGCTTCCTTGCGGAGATCGAGGGCTTCGATCGCAGTGCACTGACCGGACAGGACCGCTGGAGCCACGATGCCGGCCGCTGGTTCTACCAGCGCCAGCTGGAACTGCTCTCGTTCGACTGGGCACCGGCCTGGATGCAGCTGTCCGCCGGACCGTACGCGGTGGACCATCTGTTCGGCATGGCGACGATGCTCCCGCGCACGCTGGATGCCAACCATGCGGTCCGCAGCGAAGCGGACGCGCGCCGTTACGTGCAGCGCCTGCACGCGGCGCGGACCAAGCTGGACCAGCTGAAAGCCAATGTCGACATGCAGGCCGCCCACGGCGTGGTGCCGCCGCGGGTCGCGCTGGAAGGGGCGGCGGGGCAGATCCGCGAACTGATCGAGCCAGCACCCGCGCAGAGCGTCTTCGTGGTGTCGCTGGCGCGCAAGCTGGACAAGCTGGACGGCCTGGATGCACCCACGCGCGCGCGCCTGCTGTCCGAGGCGGCGGCCGCGGTGGAGGACGACGTGAATCCCGCCTATGCGCGGCTGCTGGCACGGCTGGAGCAGGCCATCGCCGCGCAGCCACACAGTCGTGGCCTGTGGGCGCTGCCGCAGGGCGATGCGTACTACGCTGCCGCCCTGCGCTGGTACACCAGCACCGACATGACGCCCGAAGAGGTGCACGCGGTGGGTCTGGCGGAAGTGGCACGCATCGAACAGGCAATGGACGCGCGCCTGCGCGAACTGGGCCTGGCCGACGGATCGCTGGTGGAACGCATTGAACGCCTGAACCGCGATCCGCGACGCCGCTACGAGGATTCCGACGCCGGCCGCGAGGCGTTGCTGGCGGACGTGCGCACGCGGCTCAAACTTGCCGAGCCGATGTTCCCCGCCTTGTTCAGCCGCCTGCCGACCCAGGCGCTGGACGTGCGCCAGGTGCCGGACTATGCGCGCGCCGGCGCACCGGGCGCTTACTACTCGCCGCCTGCACAGGATGGCTCGCGGCCGGGCATCTTCTTCGTCAACCTGGGCACGATGGACCTCAACCGCTGGACCCTGCCGACCCTGGCCTACCACGAAGGCGCGCCCGGCCATCACTTCCAGGTTTCGCTGTCGCAAGGCCTCGAAGACCTTCCCATCCTGCGTCGCACGCTGAACCTCAGTGCCTTCTCCGAAGGCTGGGCGCTGTATGCCGAACAGCTGATGGCCGAGCAGGGCGTCTACGCCGATGATCCTGCCGGCGACCTCGGACGCCTGCAGGCGGAGATGTTCCGCGCCGTGCGCCTTGTGCTGGATACCGGCCTGCACCGCATGCGCTGGACACCGGAGCGTGCGATCGCCTACCTGCGCGACAAGACCGGCAAGAGCGAATCCGAATCGCAGGCGGAGGTGTACCGGTACCTGGTGCAGCCCGGCCAGGCCAGCTCGTACAAAATCGGCCAGCTGAGGCTGCTGGCGCTGAGGCAGCAGGCACGCGAGCGCCAGGGCGCGGGCTTCGACCTGCGCGCCTTCCACGACACGCTGCTGCTGAACGGTGCGCTGCCGTTGTCGGTGGTGGACGGCGTGGTGGAGGAATGGATGCAGGATGACGCAGCTAAGAAGTGAAGGGCGGGCTGCGGCTCGCCGGTTGTCATTGTCTAACGCCGTCGCTGGCGGCTAGGATGCGCAGCGATGCTCCGCTTCCTCCGCCACCGTTGGGTCCGTCTGCTGCGCCTGCCCGCACTCGCGGTGCTGTTGCTGGCGGTGCTGGCCAACCCCGTGCTGGCGTCGCTGGGCGACCTGCACGAGCTGGGCAATGGCAGTGAACACCTGCATGCCGTCAGCGATCATGATGATGGCCTCACGGACGACGACCATGGCCATGCCGATGGCGACATGGGCGAAGGCGACCTGCTGCATGCACTGATGCATGCCAGCCATTGCTGTGGTCACCTCACCGCGGTCATGCCCGCCGCGATGCGGGTGCCAGCGATGATCCTGCCGGCCGCCGCCCCGGTCACCGACACGCTGCCGGTGCCCTTCGCACCGCCAGGCTCCCTGCTGCGTCCTCCGATCGCCGCCTGACGCCTTTACCGGGCTGACGTTCCGTCGCCCGCGTCCGTCACCGACTTTCCGGAGAGCTCCCATGTGGTTGCGACTGGCGGCATTGGCCGCCTTCGCGATCGTGCCGTGTGTGCATGCACAGGTGCGATCGCCCGCTGTATCCCCCGAAACACTGACGCTGAATGACGCCATCGCGCGCGTCGCCCGCCTCCATCCCGATCTGCGCCTGTTCGGTGCCCGCACCGAGGTGCTGCTTGCCGAGCGCGATGCCGCGATCCGTCGCCCGCTTTTGAGCGCCGGCGTCGAGGTGGAGAATGCGCTGGGTACAGGGGATGCCCGCGGCTTCTCCACGGCCGAACTCACGCTGACATTGGCCGGCGTGCTGGAGCGGGGTGGCAAGCTAAATGCCCGTCGCACACTGGCACAGGCACGTATCGATGCCCTGTCCGTGCAGCGCGAGGCACAGCGCCTCGACCTGCTGGCCGAAGTGGCGCGCCGCTATCTGGTCGTCACCTCCGCGCAAGCGCACCACGGGATCGCCGCGCAGGACATCGCGCAACGCCGCCGTACCGTCGCGGCCGCGCGGCAGCGTCTGCAGGCGGGTGCATCGCCGGAATCCGTGGTGCTCACCGCACAGGCGGCACTGGCACGCGCGGAAATGACGCTCGCGCGCGCCGCGCAGCAGCAGGATGCCGCGCGTCAGCATCTGGCGGCCCTGTGGGGCGAGCGCGAGCCGCGGTTCGCGGTGTCATCGGGCGATCCGTTGACGCTGCCCGCCATCGACGACATGCAGGCCCTGGCCGCCTTGCTGGAAGGCACGCCGGAACTTGCCCAGTTCGCCGATGAACATCGCCTGCGCGAAGCCCGCCTGCGCCTGGCGCGCAGCACCGCGACCCCCGACCTCGACTGGCAGGTCGGCGTGCGCCGGCTGCAGGACAGCAGCGACATGGCCCTGACTGGCAGCTTGTCGCTTCCACTGGGAAGTGCGCGCCGTGCCGGCCCGGAGATCCGCGCCGCCGAGGCCGACCTGGCCGCGCTGGCGATCGAGCGTGAATCACGCGACATCGCCCTGTACGCCACGCTCGCCGACGCGCACGGTCGCTACCGCGTTTCGCAACTGGAAGTGCAGCGCGTGCGCGACGAAGTGCTACCGCGCCTGATGCGCGCCGAACAGGCGGCGGAGCGCGCGTACCGCGCCGGCGCCATCGGTTACCTGGAATGGGCGCAGCTGCAATCCGAGACCACCTCCACACGACGCCAGCAACTCGAGTCGGCGCTTGAAGCACACCGCGCGCTGATCGAACTGCAGCGCCTGACCGGGCAGGCCCTCGTGGCCCAGCCCGCCATCCATGCACAAGGAAGCACGCCATGACCCTGCGAACACTCACTGGCGCGTTTGCGCTTTCCCTGATGCTGGCAGGTTGCGGCGGCGCCACGGACGGGCACGGCCACGAAGAAGAGGGTGCGCACGACCAGGCCGACGCGGCACGCGGCGAACACGGCGGCCGTCTGTTGAAGAAGGACGGCTTCACCATCGAATTGGCGATCGCGGAAACGGGCACGCCACCGAAGTACCAGGCCTGGCTGTACCGTGACGGCAAACCCCTGCCCGCGAACGCTGGCAGCATCGAAGTTCGCCTCGTTCGCCTGGGTGGCGTGCGCGAGACGCATGTGCTGGCACCGCAGCCGGACGGCAGCCTGCTGGCGAAGACCGTCGTGGGCGAGCCGCATTCCTTCGATGTCGAGGTGGTGGCGCAGGTCGAAGGCAAGGCATTGCGCTGGGCCTACGACAGCTATGAAGGCCGCACCACCATCGCCGCGAAGATCGCCGGGGAATCCGGCATCCGTGTGGCGCCGGTGCAGGCCGGCACCATCGCCGACGAGCATGAAGTGCAAGGATTGCTGACGCCGGTGGAAGGTCGCGTCGCCAACATCGCTGCACGCTTCCCCGGCCCCATCCGCCGACTGGCCGCCAACGTGGGCGACCGCGTGCAGGCCGGCCAGACGATGGCCAGCGTGGAAAGCAATCTCAGCCTGACCACGTATGCCGTCACCTCGCCGATCACGGGCGTCGTGCTGGCGCGGCATGCGACCGTAGGCAGCGTAGCGGGCGAGGGCGCCACGTTGTTCGAAGTGGCGGACCTGTCCACCTTGTGGGTAGACCTGCACATCTTCGGTGCCGATGCGCAGCACATCGTGCCGGGCGTGCCGGTGACGGTGACGCGGTTGAGCGACGGGGCCACCCTGCAGACCACGCTGGAACGGGTGCTGCCGGGAACGGCGACGGCCAGCCAGAGCACCGTCGCCCGGGCAACGCTGGAAAACGCGGATGGCCTGTGGCGTCCGGGTTCCGCGGTCAAGGCGCGTATCACCGTGGAGCAGCAGCCGGCGGCAATGGCGGTACCCGTCGCCGCGCTGCAGACCTTCCGCGACTGGGAGGTGGTGTTCGTGCGTGTCGGCGACACCTACGAAGTGCGACCTGTCGAACTCGGCAAGCGCGATGCGCATCAGGTGGAAGTGTTGTCGGGCCTTGAGGCCGGCGACCAGGTGGTGGTGGAGCAGAGTTACCTGGTGAAGGCCGACATCGAGAAGTCGGGGGCATCGCATGACCATTGAACGGTCCCTTCCGGCATCGCGCGGCGTGCTGGAACGCATCCTGCGTTTCGCCATCGCGCACCGCTGGCTGATGATGGCGCTGACAGTGGTGCTGGTCGCGGTGGGTGCCTGGAGTTTCAGTCGGCTGCCGATCGACGTCACGCCGGACATCACCAACGTGCAGGTGCAGATCAATACGCAGGTGGACGGCTATTCGCCGCTGGAAGCGGAACAGCGCGTGACGTACCCCATCGAGACGACGCTGACCGGACTGCCGGGGCTTGACCATACGCGTTCGATCTCGCGCTATGGCCTGTCGCAGGTGACGGTGGTGTTCAAGGACGGCACCGATCTCTACTTCGCCCGCCAGCAGGTGGGCGAACGTCTCCAGCAGGTGAAGTCGCAGCTCCCTGCCGGGCTGGAGCCGGGTATGGGCCCCATCGCCACCGGCATGGGCGAGATCTTCATGTACACGGTCGACGCCAGCGCAGACGCCCGCAAGCCGGACGGCACGCCGTATACCGCCACCGACCTGCGCACGCTGCAGGACTGGGTAGTACGGCCGCAGCTGCGCAACGTCCCGGGCGTGACGGAGGTCAACACCATCGGCGGTTTCGCGCGGCAGATCCACATCACGCCGGACCCGGCACGACTGGTCGCGCTCGGCTTCACGCTGCACGACGTGGTGCAGGCGGTGGCCAGCAACAACCAGAACGTGGGCGCGGGCTACATCGAACGCAACGGCCAGCAGTTCCTGGTGCGTGCGCCGGGCCAGGTGGCCGACTTGGAGGGTATCCGCGACATCGTGCTGGACCGGCGCGAAGGCGTGCCGATCCGCGTGCGCGACGTGGCACAGGTGGGCGAGGGGCCGGAACTGCGGACGGGCGCGGCCACGATGGACGGCAAGGAGGTCGTGTTGGGTACCACGTTCATGCTGATCGGTGCCAACAGCCGCGACGTGGCGCAGGCCGTGGCCGCGCGACTGGCCGACGCCAACCGCAGCCTGCCCGCGGGCGTGCGCGCCGAGGCGATGTACGACCGCACCTCGCTGGTGGACCGCACCATTCGCACGGTGGCGAAGAATCTGGTGGAAGGCGCGGTGCTGGTGATCGTGGTGCTGTTCCTGCTGCTGGGCAACGTGCGCGCGGCGCTGATCACCGCGGCGGTGATTCCGCTCGCCATGCTGTTCACCCTGACCGGCATGGTGCGCGGTGGCGTGTCGGGCAACCTGATGAGCCTGGGGGCGCTGGATTTCGGCCTGATCGTGGATGGCGCCGTCATCATCATCGAGAACTGCCTGCGCCGCTTCTGCGACCTGCAGCATGCGCTGGGTCGCCTGCTGACGGATGAGGAGCGCCTCGACGCCACCGCGTCGGCGACGGCGGAAGTCATCCGGCCCAGCCTGTTCGGCCTGGGCATCATCACGGCCGTGTATCTGCCGATCTTCGCGCTCACCGGCGTGGAGGGAAAGATGTTCCATCCCATGGCGATCACCGTGGTGCTGGCACTGAGCGGCGCGATGGTGCTGTCGCTGACCTTCGTGCCGGCGGCCATCGCGCTGTTCATGCGCGGCCGTGTGCAGGAGAAGGAAACCCGCGTGATGCGATGGGCACGCCGTGCGTACGCGCCGGCGCTGGCATGGGCGCTGCGTCGGCGCTTGCTTGTCGGCGCGGGTGCCGCGTCGCTGGTCGTGGTATGCGGGCTGCTCGCCACGCGGCTGGGGACCGAGTTCGTGCCCAGCCTGGACGAAGGCGATATCGCCATGCATGCCATGCGCATTCCCGGCACCAGCCTGGACCAGGCGGTGCGCATGCAGGCGACGCTCGAAGGACGGATCACCCGGTTTCCGGAAGTGCACCGCGTGTTCGGCAAGCTGGGGACGGCGGAAGTGGCCACCGATCCGATGCCACCTTCGGTGGCGGATACCTTCATCATGCTCAAGCCGCGTGCCGAATGGCCCGACCCGCGCAAACCCAAGTCCAGCCTGGTGGCGGAGATCGAGCGCGCGGTGCAGCAGATTCCCGGCAACAACTACGAGTTCACCCAGCCCATCCAGATGCGCATGAACGAGCTGATATCAGGCGTACGCGCGGACGTGGCCATCAAGGTCTACGGTGATGACCTGGATGCCCTGGTTGCATTGGGTGAGCAGATCGAACGCGTGGCGAAAACCGTCGACGGCGCAGCCGACGTTCGGTTGGAGCAGGCGACGGGGCTGCCCTTGCTGACGATCACGCCCGATCGCCAGGCGCTGATCCGCTACGGACTCAATCCCGGCGATGTGCAGCACACCGTTGCCACCGCGGTGGGCGGTGAAGTGGCAGGGCAGCTGTTCGAAGGCGACCGTCGTTTCGACATCGTCGTGCGCCTGCCCGAGGCGTTGCGCCAGGATCCTGCTGCGCTGCACGACCTGCCCATCCCGTTGGGACGCAGCGACAACCAGGACGAGTCCACCCGTTCCGCGGCATGGGGTTCCGGCACGCCGGGCACGGTGCCGCTGCGCGAGGTCGCGAAGATCGGCATCACGCTGGGGCCCAACCAGATCAACCGCGAGAACGGCAAGCGCCGCGTGGTGGTGACGGCCAACGTGCGTGGCCGGGATCTGGGCGGATTCGTTGCGGAACTGCGACAGGAGATCGATGCCGGGGTTCAGGTGCCTGCCGGCTACTGGGTGGACTATGGCGGCACGTTCGAGCAGTTGATCTCGGCAAGCCGGCGCCTGGCCATCGTGGTGCCGGTGACGCTGGTAGTCATCTTCGCGCTGCTGTTCTGGGCATTCGGCTCGGCGAAGGATGCCGTGATCGTGTTCACCGGGGTTCCGCTGGCACTGACCGGCGGCGTGGTGGCGCTGGCACTGCGCGGTCTGCCGTTGTCTATCTCGGCCGGTGTGGGTTTCATCGCATTGTCCGGCGTAGCGGTACTGAACGGACTGGTGATGATCACCTTCATCCGCAAGCTGCGTGAGGATGGAATGCGGCTGGACCAGGCCGTGATGGACGGCGCACTGGGCCGGCTGCGTCCGGTGCTGATGACGGCGCTGGTGGCTTCACTGGGGTTCCTGCCGATGGCGCTCAATGCCGGTGCCGGCTCGGAGGTGCAGCGGCCGCTGGCCACGGTGGTGATCGGCGGCATTGTCTCGTCCACGCTGCTGACGTTGCTGGTACTGCCCGCCCTGTACCGCTTTCTGCACGGCGAGCGCACCGCGGGGCGCAACCGCTCCGCGGGTCAGAACAACCCGTCGGCGATGACGTAGCTGTCGCGGCCGTTGGACTTGGCCCGGTAGAGCGCCGTGTCCGCGCGGGAAAACCAGTCGTGCCAGGTCTTTTCCTGTTCGCGCAGCATCGCCGCGCCCAGTGAGATGGTGATGCGGCCGCCCGGTCCGCGCAGGCCGCCGCGCACGGCCTTGCGCAGGCGCTCGGTGGCCGATTCCAGGTCGGCACCGGTTTCCAGTTCCAGCAGCGCGACGAATTCCTCGCCGCCGAATCGGAACACCTGGTCGTTGCGCCGCATCTCGAAGCGCAGGATCGAGGCCAGGTCGGCGATGGCGGCATCACCGGCGGCATGGCCGTACAGGTCGTTCACTTCCTTGAAGTGGTCCAGGTCGAGCACGACCAGTCCGTAGCGGCGTCCGTTGCGCTGGAACGCGTCCACGGCATCGGCGAGTGCGCGTTCCATGCTGCGGCGGTTGGGCACGCCGGTCAGCGCGTCCATCGCGGCGAGCTTTTCCAGCCGCGCGCGGTCGCCCTGGGTGCGCTTGGCGAAGATGTAGGAAAACCCGGTGATCAGCAGCACGCTGACCGCCACCGATATGGCATGGAAGCCGTCATGGAAGAAGTCGGGGATCAACTGCACCCCGACCAGGATGGCCACGTTCGCGGATACCGCCAGCCAGCGGTTGGCGATGAAGAAGTTGGTCAGCAGGACCAGGTAGATCCACGTAAGCGCCGCATGCCCCACCAGCAGGCAGGCGGTCAGGCATCCCGCCGAGTTCAACACGCAGAGCGCGGCGCCTGCCCGCAGGCCGTCGCCGCTGCGCCATGCGTAGACCACCGGTGCCAGCACACAGGCCACGATGCCGAGATCCATCAAGGCAAGCAGGGGCTGGCCGCTGAGCCAGCGGTAGATGCCGAAGACAGCGATGGTGACGCCGGTGATCGAACCCAGCAGGACGATGATGTCCAGTCTGAAGTCGCGGCGTTTCGGCTTCATGGTGAGGGCGGGATGGACAAAGGAGGTGTCGGTGGATTCGTCGTTCAAACGTGCGATGGCCCGCAAGCCAGCCTGCCAATCGGGAGCTGTGCGCAGTGTAGGGACTCGCGCGGCACTCCGCGTGACGTGGGTCACGCTTGCCGGATCGGCATTCCGTCAGAGCTGCGAGGAGAACAGCGACGCCAGCCGTTCCAGCGCCTTCTCCCGCCACGGCCGTTGCAGCCATTGCGCATGGGTGATCTCGCGCGCCTTCTGCAGGTCCTGCTCGAACACGCCGGTGACGCGCTGCGCGAAGGCGTCATCGTAGAGGTTGAGGTTGGCTTCCTCGTTGAGGCGGAAGGACCGGTTGTCGAAGTTGGTGGAGCCCACCGACACCAGGTGGCCATCCACGATGAGCATCTTGCAGTGGAACATCGTCGGCTGGTACTCGAAGATGCGTGCGCCCGCGGACAGCAGGTCTCCCCACTCCGCGCGCGAGGCCTTGCGCACGACTTCGGTGTCGATGTGTTCGCCGGGAACGACGATGCGGATCTTCACCCCGCGCCTGAGCGCATCGGCGATCACCTGCCGCATCAGGTCGTCCGGCACGAAATAGGCGGCGGAAAGGTCCACCGTATGTTCGGCCGCCGCGATCGCCATCAGGTACATCAGCATCATGCTGTCGCCGCCACCGCTGGGAGAGGCGATGAACACCTGCGCGGGCGTGTCGCCTTCGCGTGGCAAGGACGGGAAATACGCCTCCCCCGACAGCACGCGGCCCGTGGTCTTGATCCAGTTGTCCATGAAGGCGGCCTGCATCTGCGCCACGGCCGGCCCGCGCAGCTGGTAGTGCGAGTCGCGCCAGTGCCCGGGATCTTCGGCGTGGCCGTTCCACTGGTCGGCGATGCCCACGCCACCGGTGAACCCGACCCGGCCATCCACCACCAGCAGTTTGCGATGGGTGCGGTTGTTGATGCGCCCCAGCGTGTACCAGTGCAGCGGGTGGAAGTATTCCACTTCGACGCCGGCGGACTTCATGTGGTCGATCAGGGTGTCATCCACTTTCTGGCTGCCGACCCAGTCCAGCAGCACGTGCACCTTGACGCCGGCCTTGGCACGCGTCGCGAGCGCCTTCGCGAAGCGTTCGCCGATGTCGCCCGACCAGTAGATGTAGGTTTCGAAGGTGATGGTGTGCTGCGCGGCTTCCACGGCGGCGAGCATGGCGGGGAATATCTCCGCCCCGTTCTCCAGGTTCTCGACATGGTTGCCCGGCAGGATGGCGGGGCCCAGCAAGGTGCCCATTTCGCGCTGGAACTGTGCGTCGCGCACGCCGTACTGGTGGCTTACTGCATGGTCGACGCGCTTCTCACCACCGGTGAAGTTCAACCACAGGATGGTGATGACGAACGCGCACACCGCACCCACGACAATCCAGAGCATCTTCTTCCTCGTCAGCCAGGCCATCCCGCAGTCCCCGTTTCCAGTGCGGCCCGAGGGACCGCCACGCCAGCGTGAGGGCCGGTGCGTAAATGTGATGTGGACGCCAAGGTCCTTTGTCATTGCCTGTTCAGTTGCGGACGCCGATCCTGCGCATCGGACGCCGGATCGCCGGCAGGAGAGGGGGTTGCATCATGAAGGCTTTCAAGACACTGCTTGCCACGGCCGCGCTGGGACTGTCCCTGCAGGCTGCGTTGCCGGCCGTGGCGCAGACCGTGGGTTACAACGTCCGTACGGGTGACGTGTGGGTCGATACACGCCTGGGCGAGATCAACGATTACGGTCGGCGCTATCGTGATCCGTTCGTGTCGGAAATGACGGGTTACTACGGCGCGCCGCGCTCGCTGGTGACGGATCTGCTGGACCGCCGCGGCTGGGCGCCTGCGGATGTCTACTACGCCTGCGCCATCGCGCGCGCGCTGGGCATTCCCTGCCTGGACGTGGTCGACCGCTACGAGCGCAATCCCGGCCAGGGCTGGGGCAACCTGGCCAAGCAGATGGGCATCAAGCCCGGTTCGCCTGCGTTCCATGCGTTGAAGAACGGCACCGTCGGCACCTATGACCGCTGGGGCTATCCGGTGCGTGTCGACCAGCGTGTCAGTGTCGACTGGTCCAAGCATGGCCCGGGCCATGGCAAGGGTGGGTCGGCATCGGCCAAGCCCAAGCCGGCCGCCGCTTCGCAGGCGAAGAGCCAGGGCAATCCGGGCAAGGGCAATGGCAACGGAAATGCCGGCAAGGGCAACGCCGGCAAGGGAAACGGGCGGGACAAGTAAGCAGTCCCGCGTATCGGACATCGGCGGCCTCCTTCGGGAGGCCGTTTCCGTTTTACGGGGCCATGCACGGGTAAGGCACTAATCCTCGCGCGAACGCACGGCCCATCCGATGCCCAGTGCCAGGTTGAGCAGCATGCCGGTGATCACGATGCCACGCGCCACGCCCGTGGGCAGATCGTCGATCAGGTTGACCAGCAGGCTCCACGGCAACGACAACGCCCACGCGAAGGCATAGGCCAGGGGATCCGGCTGCAGGTCCCACAACCGGTGGTCGGACGCATGGATCAGGCCCAGCGCCGCGGCACAACACAGGACATAGAACACCAGCAGGCCATAGATGGCGATGCGCAACGTACGATCCCTCCGCAAAAGAGAGAGGGCGACCGGCCTGCCGCCCTGTCTCTGGCTACGTGCTGCAGGCGTCAAGCAGGCCAGCGATTACCAGCCAAAGCCGACGCCCACGCCGGCCGAACTCTCCGAACCACTGAATGCACCGCCGAACGTCACCGTGGCGCGATCCGAAATCGCCCGCTGGTAGCCGATCGACAGCGCCTGCTCACCGCCCTGGAAGCCGATGCCCACGCCCACGCGGTTCTGTGTGCGCACACCGGCCGTGCTGGTGGCCATGTTCAACATGGCGGCATTCATCGCACCTTGGCGTTCGATACGTTGATCCTGCCGGTCGAACCGCCATTCCATGTCGCTGCGCAGTTCGTCGATGGCCGCCATCGGCGCGGCGACCGCCTGCTGGAAGCGGGCATCGGTATAGGCGTTGGCGGATGACAGGGTGGTGGCGTCGCCTGCGTCGATGTCGTCCTGCACGTCCTGCCGCACCGCCGCTTCGCGTGCGTCGGTGTAACCGTTGGCCGTGCCAACCGCCGCGGCATCCCCTGCATCCATCTGGCCCTTGTTCACCGCATCGGTGGCGGTGACGCCGGCCGCCACGTTGGCCACGCGCGAACCGCCATCGCCTGCCAGGGTGATCGCGCCCTGTTCCGCATCGTCATAGGCCACCGCCAGAGGGTTGGCACCCGGTCCCTGTGGTCCCTGCGGCCCGCTTGGTCCCTGCGGTCCCGTCGGGCCGTCAGGCCCCTGTGGACCGGTCGGCCCGGAAGGTCCTTCAGGACCTTGGGGGCCAGTGGGCCCGGAAGGCCCCTGTGGCCCGGCGGGAATGTTGTCGATGCGCGTGTTCAACGCCGTCAACCGCGCATCCACGGCAGCGAAGGCGGAGCCCACGTTGTTGTAACTGCTGCCCTGGATGACGTACGTGGGCGGCGTGAAGATGCCCCCACTGAAGTCCGCGCCTCCGCCGAGCGCCTGCGCCAGCGTGTCGAGCTGCGACACGTTGACCGCATCGGTGTCTTCCGTGCCCGCCGCCAGCCGGACGATCTGGCGCAGCGTGGTGGTGTTGCCCACCGACACCGTGTTGGCACGGTCGCTGGTCGAGTCCGCGCCCAGCGCGACCGAGTTGGTGGCGTTGGCGAACGCCCCCGTCCCCAGCGCCATGCTGGAAGTCTGCGCGGCATTGGCGGAACGCCCCAGCGAAATCGCATCCACCGCCGTCGCCTGCGCGTTGTTGCCCACGGCCAGCGCATCGGTGGCGGTCGCATCCGCCGACTGGCCAAGCGCCACGCTGCGCGTGCCTGATGCCACCGAATTCTGCCCCAGCGCCGTGCTGACATTGCCGGTGGCACGCGCCGAGCTGCCCAGCGCCACGGAATTGCTGCCCTGAGCCACGGAGTTGTCGCCGATGGAGCTCGCGTTGGGCCCGGTGGCCTGCGCATTGGTACCCACCGCGACGCTGTTCTGTCCATTCGCATCGGCGCCGGTGCCGACGGCGGTCGCATCGCTGTTGTCGGCGCGGCTGCCGTTGCCTATCGCAATGCCGTTGACGCCCAGCGCGGTGACATCCGCATTGCTGCCCATCACGATGCTGTCCGTGCCGTTGGCGGTGGCCGAGTAACCGATCGCGACCGTGTTGGTGTTCAGCGCTTCGGCGAACACGCCCAGTGCGGTGCTGGTCGCGCCGCTGGCCCGTGACGCCGCGCCGATCGCCGTGCTGGCGTCGGTCGTGGCGCGGGCGTCGTACCCCATCGCCACGCTACCGATGCCGGTGGCCTGGGCGAAATTGCCCACCGCCGTGCTGGCATTGTTGGAGGACGTGCTTTGCGCGCCCACCGCCACCGCGGAGGCGCCGCTGGCGTTGGCGTTCAGGCCGAACGCCGTGGCGCCTTCGCCAGCGCCGATGGATCCGCCGCCGAAGGCGATCGCGCCCAGGCCGTTGGCGTTGGCGTTGTTGCCGAACGCGGTGGCGCTGTCGCCCTGCACCTGGCTGTTGTTGCCCAGCGCGATGCCGTTGACCGCGGTGGCGCCGGCCAGCGCATTGTTGCCGAACGCGATGGCGTTGGTGGCCTGCGAGCGCGACAGGTTGCCCAACGCCAGGCTGTCCGCCGCAGTCGCCTGTGCACCACCGCCGACGACCAGGCTGCGTTCGCCGCTGGCCTGTGCGCCGATGCCGAACGCCTGCGCGCCAAGGGCATTGGCCGACGCGCCGGTGCCGATGGCCAGGGTCTGGTCGGCCGTGGCGCTGCTCAATGCACCCAGGGCGAGCGATGCCTCACCGAAGGCGTTCGCGCCGGAACCGATGGCGGTGGTGCCGTTGCCATTCGCGGTCGCGCCGTCACCGCAGGCGAAGGCGCTGGTGCCTGTCGCCGTGGGCACGGGCGTCGGGCCGTCGCACACCTGCTGTGCGAACGCTAGGGCGGGCGCCGTCAGCCACACGATGGCGGCGGCAAGCCGATGGGTACGCGCGAACGGAAACGGACGGTGATCCGGCGCCCGGCGCGACGGGTTCGACGAGAGCGGGTTGCGTGCAGATGCGTGGCGTTTCATGTTGCCTCCGTGTCAGGACGTCAGGGGAACGAACAGACGCACCACTGCAGCGCGGCATGCGGGGCTTGCGCAGGCGAACCCGTGGATACGGAGGCAATGTTCGACGACCGGACACGGGCCACGCGGGCGGTGCGGATCAGGGACGGCGTGGATTTCAGGGGACGGAGCAGCGGCTCGGTGTTTCGACGCAGCGCATCAGCGCCATCGTCGGCGCGACCTTTCCGCGACAGGCACGGACGCCGCATGGCACGGCGCGCACGACATTTCCGGAAGGCCGGCGGGCGACAGACGAAATGCCAGGAACGCAACGCTGCACATGGGGCAGGCTCGTCGGAAGCCCGGATGGAAGGGCGACGGGCGCGAGGTTACCCCGATGCCCGTGAAGACCATGGCCGGGCGGCGCATGCCGCCCGCGCGAATCAGACGCTCAGTGCTTCCAGCGTCTTGAAGACCTGCGGCACGGCCAGGGCGGGCATGCCGCCGTTCACCGCCACCGCGCGCAAGGCGTGCTGGTAGCTCTGCCAGATCAGCTCGTCGGCATGCTGGATGTCCACGCCGCGGAACTCACCGGCCGCGATGCCGCGCGTCAGTTCCTGGCGCACCGGTTCGCGCATGCGGCGAAGCACGGCGTTCATCTCCGCTTCCACGCCGATCGACCACCGCGCGGACACACTCCACAACGCGGGGAAGGCGATGAAGGTGGCGGCATCCTCGCGCGCCATCCAGAAATAGAAATCCAGGATGCGCTGCGCATGCGTCGAACCCTGCGGACGTTCCACGATGGGCGCGCGGCGCGCGCTGTAGTCGCGGATCAGCAGGGTGGCGATGATGTCCGCCTTGGTTTCGAAATGCAGGATCACGCCACGGGCACTGAGGCCGGTCTCGCCGCCCAGGTCCATCAGCGTGGTCTGGTCGAACCCCTTGGTGAAGAACAGCCGGCGCGCGGCCTCGAGCACGGCTTCACGGGTTTCCTGGCTGGTACGTCGCTTGAAGTTCGAATCGCGTGTCACACCGCATCCTCTTGTGTAGCCCGACGGGAATCGTCACGGGGCACAGGGTCCGCATGCGTTCCTTCCATGCGGTAGCGTATGTTGTATCCCCTGTGGCTCCATTCTGCACAGGTAATGCGTGAAGTGGAACCGCCTGCGCAAAAAATCCGGAGGCGTGGCACAGGGAGGGCGCCACCGGGCTCCCAGAACGTGTGCAGCCGGGTGTTCCGCGGGTGGTCAGGGCGTCAGTTGCCGCGCCGCATCAAAGGACAGGTCGAAGATCCGCTGGACAGGCGGCCCCAGCTCGCCGGCCAGCAGCGCCAGCAGGAACAGGCCTAGCAGCAGCGCGGTAGGCAGGCCCAGCTGGATTGGGTTCAGCGCCGGCGCGGCGCGGCCCAGCACGCCGAAGGCCAGGTTCACCGCCAGCATCGCCACCATGACCGGCAGCGCCAGGCCCACCGCGGCCCGGAGCATGTGGCTGAAGAGGGCGGGTGCCACCTGCAGCATGTCCGCCACGTCGGGCAGGGCAGTGCCGATGGGCAGCGAGCGGTAGCTGTCCACCAGCAGCGACACCAGCGCCAGATGGCCGTTCAAGGTGAAGAACAGCAGGCCGAAGGCCAGGTAGAACCACTGGCCGACCACGCCGGAGTTCACGCCGCGCAGCGGATCGGACATCTGCGCGAACGCCAAGCCGGTGCCCTGCGACACCAGTTCGCCGGCCATCGCGCCGGCCTCGAACGCGAGCCGCAGCATGAAGCCCATGCTGGCGCCCAATGCGAGTTCGCGTGCCACGTTCAACACCGTGCTGGCATCGAAGGCGATGCGGTCCGGCGTGCCGGGAAGGAGGGGGGCAAGCGCCATCGCCAGCGCGCCGGCGATGATCACCCGCACGCGCACGGACACCGCGCGCGTGCCGATCAGCGGCGCGGCCATCAGCAGGGCGCCGGTGCGCAGCATCGTCCACAGGATCGCGTTGACCATGCCGAAGGCCTGCTGGCCGTCGATGACCATCTGGGTCGCGGGGTCCATCGTGTCGCGTCCGCGCCGTCAGCCGATGAGGTGCGGCAGTCGCTGGAACAGGTTGGTCGTGTATTCGACCAGTACGCCGAGCAGGTAGCTGCCGGTGGCGAACAGGGCCGCGGTCAGCGCGATGGCCTTGGCGACGAAGGCGATGGTGGGCTCGTTCAACTGGGTGGCGGCCTGGATGACGCCGATCACCACGCCGACCACCAGCACCACCAGCAGCAGGGGACCACCGACCCACAGCGCGATCTCGAGGCCGCCGCGCAGTTCGGTGAGGGCAAGTTCTGGACTCATGGGATGCGCCTCAAACCACGTTGAAGCTGGCGGCCAGCGAGCCGACGATCAGCACCCAGCCGTCCACCAGCACGAACAGCAGGATCTTGAACGGTGCGGACACCAGCATCGGCGACAGCATCATCATGCCCATCGACATCAGCACGCTGGCGACCACCAGGTCGATGATCACGAACGGGATGAAGATCAGGAAGCCGATCTCGAACGCCGTCTTCAGTTCGCTGGTGATGAACGAGGCCACTACGATGGGGAAGGGCACATCGGCCGGGCTGGTGTAACTGCCATGGCCCGCGAGGCCGGCGAAGGTCATCAGGTCGGTTTCGCGCACCTGCGCCAGCATGAAGTCGCGCAACGGACCGGTGGTCAGCGTCCACGCGCTGGAGAAATCGATCTGGCCGTTGAGGTAGGGCGCCATGCCCTGTGCCCACGCTTTTTCGCCCACCGGCATCATCACCAGCATGGTCAGGAACAGCGCCAGTCCCACCAGCACCTGATTGGACGGCGTCTGCCCGGTTCCCAGTGCCTGCCGCAGCAGGCCCAGCACGATGACGATGCGGGTGAACGCCGTCATCGCCAGCAGCGCCGAGGGAATCAGCGTGATGGCCGTCATCAGCAGCAGCGTCTGCAGCGGCAGGCTGACCGTGTTATCGCCGATCTGGCCGACGTTGACCTTGGGCAGCACGGGCAGGGTCGGCGCCGACGGCGCGGCGGGTGCGGCGGGCGTGGCGGCCTGTGCGTTGCCGGCGGGCGCGGTGGCTGCCGGCGGCGTGGTGGCGGCCTGCGCCAGCGCAGCGACGGGGGCGCACAGCCACAGCAGGCAGATCAGGGAAAGGACAAGGCGACGCATCTTTCAGGTCTCTTTGCGCAGGCGCTTGGCCAGCAGTTCGGCGAAATTCGGCATCGTCGGCGCGGGCGCCGGCGGCAGCGGTTCGGGCAGGGCGTGCAATGCGGTGATGCCACCGGCGGTCACGCCGATCAGCAACTGTTCCTTGCCGACTTCGATCACCATCACGCGTTCCTTGGTGCCCACCGACAGCATCGACACCACGCGCAGCTGCTCGTTCGGACGGATGCCCAGGCCGGCGCCGGGCAGCCGTTTGAGCAGCCACGCCAAACCCAGGATCAGGCCCAGTACCAGGATCAGGCCGACCAGCGCGCCACCGATGCCGGGCGTACTCGGGGCGTGCTGGCCGATCTTCTGCGCGGGTGCGGCAGCGGCGAACAGGACGGGAAGGAGCGTCATCGTGGTTGGCTCAGCGCAGTCGGCGGATGCGTTCGCTGGGGCTGACCACATCGGTCAGGCGCACGCCGAAACGGTCGTTGACCACCACGACTTCGCCGTGTGCGATCAGCGTGCCGTTGACGAACACGTCCAGCGGTTCGCCAGCGCCACGTTCGAGTTCCACCACCGAACCCTGGTTGAGCTGCAGCAGGTTGCGGATGGGCATGCGGGTGCGGCCCACTTCCAGCGACAGCGTGACCGGCACGTCCAGGATCACGTCCAGGCTCATGTCGGTGTCGTTGTCCATCTCCTGCCCGGCGGAGTCCGGGCTGGTGTCGCCGAAGGCGGCGAGGGTGTCTTCGTTCTCGGGGATCATGGTGTGGCGTCCTGGAAGGCGACGGGTGTCAGGGCATGGCGGGGCGGCGCCGCGTGCTTGTGGTGGCTGCCGGGGGGATGCTTGGCGGTGATCTTCACCGCGTTGTTGCCGTTGGAGATGCCGAACTCGCCGGTGAACACCGGCACCTGTTCGACGCACACCGGCACCGACTTGGGCAGGTCGATGGGCAGGATGTCGCCCACCTTCAGCTGGGTCAGCTGGCGCAGGTTGATGCGCTTCTCCGCCAGCACGCTGGAAACGGTGACTTCGGCACCGCGCAGCTGCTCGTGCAGGGTGACGCGGAAGCTGTCGTCGTCGTGCACGCGGTCGGACTGGATGCCGGCGTCGAGCAGTTCGCGGATGGGTTCCAGCATCGAATACGGCAGGGTCACGTGCAGGTCGCCGCCGCCACCATCCAGTTCCACATGGAAGCGGCTGACCACGACGTACTCGCGCGGACTGACGATGTTGGCGAAGTGCGGATTGACCTCGCTGGTGATGTATTCGAAATCCACCGGCATCACCGGCGCCCAGGCGTCGATCAGGTCGGCGAAGGTCTGCTTCAGCAGCAGGTGGATCACCCGCATCTCGGTCTGGGTGAATTCGCGGCCTTCGATCTTGGCCGGATAGCGTCCGTCGCCGCCGAAGAAGTTGTCCACCATGGTGAACACCAGCTTCGGTTCGAACACGATCAGGCCCACGCCGCGCAGCGGCTTGAACTTGATCAGGTTGAGGTTGGTCGGCACGTACAGCGAATGCAGGTAGTCGCCGAACTTGATCGTCTCGATGCCGCGCACCGACAGTTCCGCCGAGCGGCGCAGCAGGTTGAACAGGCCGATCCGCCACGTGCGCACGAAGCGCTCGTTGATCATCTCCAGCGTCGGCAGCCGGCCGCGCACGATGCGGTCCTGGCTGGCGAAATCGTAGGTGCGCGCGATGGTGGGATCGACCGGCGGCTCCTCGGTCTCGATCGCGCCGGAATCCACGCCGTTGAGCAGGGCATCGATTTCGTCTTGCGAGAGCAGGTCACTCATCATGGCGGCGGGCTTCCGTTACTGCATCACGAAGCTGGTGAACAGCAGGGATTCGGCCGATGGCTTGCCGGTCTCGGCGACCAGCAGCGTCTTCACTTCGGCCAGCGCCGCGCTCTGCAGTCGTTCCTTGCCGGCACGGCTCATCAGGCTGGTGGCGTCCTGCTGGGCGAACAGCATCAGCAGGCGCGCACGGATGGCGGGGGCATGCAGCTCGATGGCCTTCATCGCTTCGGGATCGCGCGTCATCACCTGTACTTCCACCTGCAGGTAGCGCGCACCGCCGGTCTCGCCGACCAGGTTCACCACGAAGGGCGGTTCCAGCGCGAAGTACTGCGCGGGTGCCGGCACGGTGCCGGGGCTGGCGGTCTTCGGCGCTTCAGGCTTGTCCGACTTGCCCGCATGGCCGGCGAAGTACCACGCCGCGCCACCGGCGGCGCCGGCCGCGACCACGGCGACCAGGCCAATGGTCAGCAGCGATTTGCCGCCCTTGGGCTTGTCGGCCTTGTCGGCCTTGGATTTGCTTGCGGTCTTGTCGGCGGCTGCCACGGCGATGGATCTCCTGAGGGGTCTGCCCAGGTGATGCAAGCGGTGTGCCGTGGCTGTCCGGCGGGCCCGACGGGGTTTTGACGGCTCTGGTTCCCTGTAGGAGCGACGTCAGTCGCGACCACAGGAATCAATTACCCGGAAACATTCATCACCGGACAGCCTTCGCACGGAAGGAGAATCCAAGGCGAGCGAAATCAGCGGTCGCGACTCACGTCGCTCCTACATGAGATTTTTCAGGCGTAGGCGTCCAACAGGCCCAATGCGGTCATGCGGACGGGGCGGGGAAGCTCGGCTTCACCGGTCAGCGCAGGGCCACCGGCCTCGCCGTCGCCATGGCGGCCGTCCGCGCGTTGCGGCGGGGACTGGTGCTGCTGGCCCACGTCGGCATGCGCCAGCTGGAAGCCGTGCTGGCCCAGCATGTCGCGCAGCTTGGGCAGGCTGTTTTCCAGTGCCTGCCTGACGTCCGCCTGTGCGCTGGTGAAGTCGGCGTGCACGCGGTCGCCGTCCAGGCGCAGGCGCACTTCCACGGTGCCCATCTCGTTGGGCGTGATCTTGATGTGGGCATGGCCGATCTTCTGGTCGGCCATCCAGCGCACGCTGTCGCCGATCTCTTCATCGAAACGGCCGCCATGCAGGTCCGCGCTTGGGGCCTCCATCGGATTGACGGTGGCCGTGCGCGGCAGGCCCAGCGGCGACGTGGCGCTGCCGAGGCCCGCGAGGGTGTTGCCGGTGGGGGAGGTGCTGTCGGCATCCTCGCTGCGCAGGGCGTCCACCACGTCCTTGCCCAGCGAAAGCGCTTCCGGCACCGCCGCGGCGATGTTGCCGCTGGCCAGATGCGCGGCGAAGGAAAGGAGGTTCTGCAATGCCGGCTTGGCGCCTTCCGTCGTGGCGGCGGGCAGCGGCGTGGCAGCGGTTGTCTCGGTAGGGACCGCGGCATCGGTCGGCAGCGTGGCGTCCGCTGTCGGCGTGGCCAACGGCGGTGGCATGTCCAGTGCCTGGAGCGCTGGCGCGACGGTGCCAGCTTCGGTTCCCGTCAGCGGCGTGGCAGGCGTGCGGCCGGGAATCGCTTCGGCGGCGAACGCAACGCCGGCCGGATCGGCCGGCGGCAGCAGGGTGGACGCGGCATCGCCCAGCAACGGGTTTTCCGGTGCGATGGCGATGGCGGCCAGCGGGGTGGCCACCATGGCGGTCTCCACGGGCAAAGGTGAGGCAGGCAGTGGCGCAGCCGTGTCATCGTCGGGCTTGGCGGCGCGGCGCGCAGTGGTCCGCGGCGCCTGTTCCACCGGCGTCGCGTCGGCGGCACGACGGTCTTCGCGCGGCACGCCGGGCTTCTCGCCGCGCGTCGATGCTTCCGCCTTGTCGCGCCGGACCAGCGTTTCGAAATCGGGTTTTTCCTTCGCGCCCGCGCTGCCATCGCGTGGCGCTGCATCCATCGCGGGAGCGCCGGGTTTTGCGGTATTGCCTGCGAAGGCGAGGGCGGACATCGGCGCGGGCATCAGGCTTCCTCGCTTTCCTGCGCGGCGGTGGCGGCCTGGCGCACGCGGCGTGCGCCCAGGTCGTCCATCTCGCGCTGGTCGCGGCGTTCGACCACCTGCCGTTCCTGCGCGCGATAGCTGGCGGCCAGCTGTTCCAGCACCTGCTTGTCGCGGCTGGCCAGCAGCAGGCGGTCGCGTTCGATGTCTACGCCGGTGCGGCTGCGGTCCACGTTCTGCAACTGCTGCGTCAGTGCCTGGTCGATGCGGTCCAGGAAGGCGCGGCGATTGGCCAGCTGTGCCGGGCTGGTGGCCGCCATCTGGCTGTTGGCGTATTCCTCGGCGTAGCCGCGCAGTTCTTCCAGCCGCGATTCCTGCAACGCGAGCGAGCGTTGGCGCTCGGCCAGGTCGCGGGCGACGGAATCCTCGTGTTCCTGTGCGCGGCGCAGCAGCGGGTCGATTCGGCGGGATTGCATCATGGCGGGACTTCCTTGGCGTTACTGCGGACTGCGCGGCGCGGGGGCGCCGGTGGGGGCATTGCGTTGGACCAGGGTTTCGAGCGACGCGCGGCTGCTGGGCAGGTCGGCGGCGCGCGCCACGTCCTGGCCCAGGAACTCGACGATCTCCGGCCAGCGCTCCAGGGCTTCGTCCACGGTGGGATCGTTGCCACGCTGGTAGGCGCCGATGGCGATCAGGTCGCGGTTGCTGTTGTAGGCGGACAGCAGGCGCTTGAGCTTGCGGATGCGGTCGCGCCAGGTTTCGTCGGCGATCTCGGTCACCACGCGGCTGACCGAGGATTCCACGTCGATGGCCGGGTACAGGCCACTGTCGGCCACGCGGCGCGACAACAGGATGTGGCCGTCGAGAATGGCGCGCGCGGCGTCGGCGATCGGATCCTGCGGATCGTCGCCTTCGGTCAGCACGGTGTAGAACGCGGTGATGGAACCGCGCCCGGCCGAGCCGTTGCCCGCACGTTCGACCAGCGCGGGCAGGCGGGCGAAGACGGACGGCGGGTAGCCGCGCGTGGTCGGCGGTTCGCCCACCGACAGGCCGATCTCGCGCTGCGCCTGCGCAAAGCGGGTCAGCGAATCCATCAGCAGCAGCACGTTGAGGCCCTGGTCGCGGAACCATTCGGCGATCGCGGTGGCGCGGTAGGCGCCCTGCAGGCGCGCCAATGGCGGACGGTCGGCCGGGCTGGCGACGACCACGGCGCGCGCCAGGCCTACCGGGCCAAGCGTGCTTTCGACGAAGTCGCGCACTTCGCGGCCGCGTTCGCCGATCAGGCCGACGACGATCACGTCGGCGGCGGTGTAACGGGTCATCATGCCCAGCAGCGTGGATTTGCCGACGCCGGAACCGGCGAACAGGCCCACGCGCTGGCCGCGGCCGATCGGCAGCAATGCGTTGATGGCACGTACGCCGACATCGAGCGGTTGCGTGATGGGCTCGCGCGAAAGGGGATTGATGGCGGCGCCGGACAGGCTGACGGTGCCTTCGGCGCGGATCGGGCCGCGGCCGTCCAGCGGCACGCCGTCGCTGTCGATCACGCGCCCCAGCAGGCCTTCGCCGACTTCCACGCCACCGCGCCGGCGCGACGGCACCACGCGCGCGTTGGGCAGCAGGCCATGCAGTTCGGCGCTGGGCATCAGGTAGGTACGTTCACCGGCGAAGCCGACCACTTCGGCATCCACCCAGCCGCCGTCGGCGACTTCCACCTTGCAGGTGGCACCCATCGGCGCTTCGCAGCCGATGGCTTCCAGGGTCAGACCGACCGCACGGCGCAGGATGCCTTCGCGGATCAGGCCGCGCCCGCCCAGGTCGGGACTGATCTGCGACAGGCGCGCGGACAGGCGCAGGTCGCGCGCGGTTAGCCATTCGAGAGGCTGCGCGCTCATGCACGGGTACCGCGGTTGAGGACGGTTTCCAGCGCACCGCGCAGGCGTGCTTCCAGCGTGCCGTCGATGCGGACGCTTTCGGCATGCACGCGCAGGTCGCCGCGGGTTAGGCTGGTGTCGGCGGTCAGCCGCGTGGCCGGCATCAGCGACAGCACCGGCGTCAGCGCGGCGATGTCGTCCGGATGCAGGCGCAGTTCGACTTCACGGTTGGCGCCGCCGACGGCGTCGAGTGCTTCGCTGGCCAGTTCCTGCAGCAGCATCGGGTCGGCCTGGTAGGCACGGCCGACCAGCGCGCCGGCGATGCGCACGGCCAGCTCGGACAGGGCGCCGACCACTTCGTTTTCCAACCGGTCCAGCGGGCGCGAGAAGTTGTCCAGGATCCCTTCCATCTGCGCGGCGAGGCGGCGCACTTCGGTCTGCCCCTGCGCGAAGCCTTCCGCATGGCCTTCGGCCAGGCCGCGTTCCAGGCCCTCGCGGTAGGCGGCGTCCTGGATGGCCTGGATCTCCTCCAGGCTGGGCGGGCGGGGCGGCGGCGGTGCTTCCTGTTCGGGCGCGTCCTGGCGAAGCACCACGTCGAGGGGCGGCGCCATCCAGCGGATCGTGGAGGGGGCGGTCATACCATCTCCTCGCTGCTGGCCACCAGCGAGATGACGCCCTGGTCAGCCAGGCGGCGCACGATGGCGAGGATTTCCTTCTGCGCGCCTTCCACGTCGGACAGGCGCACGGGGCCGCGCGCTTCCATGTCTTCCAGCAGGATCTGCGCGGCGCGCTGCGACATGTTGCGGGTGATCTTTTCCTTCACCTTGGCATCGGCGCCGCGCAGCGCCAGGCCCAGGCGATCGTTGGGGACTTCGCGCAGCAGCGCCTGCAGTTCGCGGTCGCCCAGGTCGGCCAGGTTGTCGAACACGAACATCAAGTCCTGGATGCGCGAGCCGAGGTCGGCGTCGACCTGGGTGATGCTGCTCAGGATGGCCTGGTCCTGGCCGGAATCCATGAAGTTGAGGATGTTCGCGGCCACCTTGACGCCGCCGATGCTGGACGACTTGAGGTTCTGGTTGCCGGCGAACTGGCGTTCCATGATCTCGTTGAGTTCGTTCAGCGCGTTCGGCGGAATGCCGTCCAGCGTGGCGATGCGCAGCAGCACGTCAGTGCGTGCGCGTTCGGGCAGCATCTTCAGCACGTCGGCGGCCTGGTCGCTGTCCAGGTGCGAAAGCACGATGGCGATGATCTGCGGGTGTTCGTTGCGCACCAGGTCGGCGATGGCGCGCGGGTCCATCCACTTCAGCGTGTCCAGGCCGGTGGTGTTGCGGCCCAGCAGGATGCGGTCGATCAGGCTGCCGGCCTTGTCTTCGCCCAGGGCCTGCACCAGCACCTTGCGCACGTAGTCGTCGGCGCCCATGCCCAGCGAGGTCTGCTTGTCCAGCGCTTCGCCGAAGGTGGAAATGACCTGCATCACCTGCTCGCGGCTGACGCCGGAGATGGTGGCCATGGCGATGCCGAGCTTCTGCACCTCCTTGGCGTTCATGTGCTTGAGCACTTCCGCCGCGTCTTCCTCGCCCAGCGAGAGCAGCAGCACGGCGGCCTTCTGCACGCCGTTGAGGGTGGCTTCACCGTTATTCATCGCTGGCCACCCAGTCCTTCACGACCTGCGCCACCTGCTTGGAATCGGCCTTCACCGCTTCCCGTGCCTGGCGCAGCCGGTCCTCGTAGGCGTCTGACGCGAGCGCACGCAGCGGCGGTGCTTCGTCCTGCTGCAGTGCGGCCACCAGGCGCGGACCGTCCTCGTCGTCATCCACCAGCGAGACGTTGACCGCGTCGTCGGATGGCTTCTTCAGCGCCTTGGGCTGGATGATCTGGCGCATGGCCGGGCGCAGCACGCCGAACAGCAGCAGGATGACCACCAGGGCGCCGACGCCGTAGCGGGCGATGTCGCGCAGCATGGGGTTGTGCAGCCACGGGCTTTCCCAGAACGGCACGTCCTCGGGCTTGTCGACTTCGCGCACGAAGGGCGCATTCATCACCGACACCGAGTCGCCGCGCGCAGCATCGAAGCCGACGGCTTCCTTCACCAGGGCTTCGATGCGGGTCAGCGTGGCGGCGTCCAATGCCGTCATGACGACCTTGCCGTTCTCGCCGGTGCGCGGCACGTGGTCGACCAGCACGGCGGCGGTGACGCGGCGCACGCGGCCGGCCGGCTGACGCGTGTGCTGCAGCGTGCGGTCCATCTCGAAGTTGCGGGTGGCGCTGCTGGCGGTCTCCACCGGGGCGGCGGGGTTGGGCGCAGCCGCGGCGTTCGGGCCGGGCGGCGTGTTGCTGGTGGCGCCGGGGACGCCTTCGGGGCCGGTGCCCGCAACGGTGTTCTGGCTGACCTGTTCGCTGCGGATCTTGGCCGGGTCGTTGGCGAAGGTTTCGCGGGCTTCCTCGGTGACCGAGAAGTCCATGTCCACCGCGACTTCCGCATTGATGCGGCCGGGGCCGGTGAGCGGCTCCAGCAGTTCGCGGATGCGGTCGTTGAAGGAGGTTTCCAGCTTGCGCACGCGCTCGAACTGGGCGGCGTTGAGCGCGGCTTCGCTGTTCGGGTCGCTGATGGTCAGCATGCGGCCGCTCTGGTCGACCACGGTGACGCGTTCGGGCGCCAGGTCGGGGATGCTGGACGAGACCAGGTGCACGATGGCATCCACCTGGTTGCGCTCCAGCAGGGCGCCGGAACGCAGGTCCAGCACCACCGACGCGCTGGCGACTTCGCGCTGGCGGGTGAAGGCGGACGGCTTGGGAATGGCCAGGTGCACGCGGGCGTCGCGCACCGGGCGCAGGGTGGTGATGGTGCGGACCAGTTCGGTTTCCAGCGCGTGCTGGTAGCGTGCGTTCTCGACGAACTGGCTGACGCCGAAGCCCGGGTCGCGCTCCATCATCTCGAAGCCCAGGCGGCCGCTTTCGGCCAGCCCGGCGCCGGCCAGCTTCAGGCGGGCGTCGTGCAGGTTCTCTTCCGGCACGGAGATGGCGCCGGTACTCTGGTCCAGCTGGAACGGGATCTGCGCGGCGCGCAGCATGTCGGTGGCTTCGGCGGTGGCCTTGGCGTCCAGCCCGGTGTACAGCGGCGTGTACGCAGGCTTCTGCGACCAGAAGAACACCATCAGTCCCACCGCGACCGCGCCGGCGATCATCAGCAGCGTGCCCATCTGGCGGAACACCGGCACGTCCTGGATCCGGGAAAGCGCCGCGCCTGCCTTCTCGGCATTCAGCGATTCCTTCAGCGATTCCTTGGAGAGGGTGAGGGCCATGGCGTTGCGGTTCCTGCGCTGGCGTTGCTGGAGAAGGTGGCTGGGGAAGACAGTGGAAGGATTCGGTTACGGCGGTTTGCTTGAAAGGACGGGCGTCAGGAAGCGCGCATCAGAGAGGCATGTTCATGACGTCCTGGTAGGCCTGCACCAGCCGGTTGCGCACTTCCACGGTGGCGCGGAAGGCGACCTGCGACTGCTGCGCGGCCACCATTACCCGGGCAAGGTCCGCCCGCGGGTCACCCAGTTCGAATGCCTGCGCCAGTGCGCCGGCTTCCTTCTGCGTGTTGTTCACGCCCTGGAGCGCGTTCTGCAGGCTTTCCCCGAAGCTCGGCGCCTTGAGCGCCGGCTGCCCGAAGCCCACCGCGCCGGGCGCGAAGGCGCCGGGATCCTGCACCGGTTCCAGCGAGCGCGTGCCCATCTGGGTCTGGTAGCTGCGGATCTGCGACAGGATGGAAGAGACGGCGTCGGACATGGGCGGCGGTGTGTGGCGTCGTGGTGTCTTGTCGTGTCAGCTGCAAGACGTGTGCCGAAACCGTTTGCCGCCCCCAGTCAGTTTTCCGTCGCCAGGGCGGCGTCGTCGCGTTCGACGCCGTACTTGCGCAGCTTTTCCACCAGCGTGGTGCGGCGCAGGCCCAGCAGCTGGGCGGCATGCGCCACCACGCCGCCAGCGCGGTCCAGTGCGTCGCGGATCAGGTTCAGTTCGATCTGGGCGATGTGTTCGCGCAGGTCGATGCCTTCCTCGGGCAAGCGGTCAGCGGTCTTCGCGGCAACCGCGGCCACGGGGACCGCGGGGGCAACCGTAGCGGCCATCGGGGTCGACGCGATCGTCGCCTGGTCTTCCACGGCGGCTTCGGCGGCGGTCTCCGCCGGCAGGTTCTCGGGCTGGTAACGCTTGGGCAGGTCGTGCACGCGCACCAGCCCACCCGGGTGCAGCACCGCCAGGCGTTCGACCAGATTGGTCAGCTCGCGCACGTTGCCGGGCCACGCATAGCCGCGCAGCGCGTGCAGCGTGTCGGCGGCGAAGCGCACTTCGCCCCGGCCGGTGCGGGCCAGCTGGGCCGCGATGGTGGTGACCAGCACCGGCAGGTCGTCCGCACGCTCGCGCAGGGCGGGCATCTCGATGGGGAACACGTTCAGGCGGTAGAACAGGTCTTCGCGGAAGTGGCCGTCGGCGATGCGGTCTTCCAGGTTACGGTGGGTCGCGGCGATCACGCGTACGTTGCAGCGGATGGTCTGGTTGCCACCGACGCGCTCGAAGCTGCGCTCCTGCAGCACGCGCAGCAGCTTGACCTGCATGGGCAGGCTCATGTCGCCGATCTCGTCCAGCAACAGCGTGCCGCCCTCGGCCATTTCGAAGCGGCCCTTGCGGGCGCTCAGCGCGCCGGTGAAGGCGCCTTTCTCGTGGCCGAACAGTTCGCTTTCCAGCAGGTCCGGCGGGATGGCGCCGCAGTTGATCGCGACGAAGGGCCCATCGCGGCGCGGCGACTGGTCGTGGATGGCGCGGGCCACCACTTCCTTGCCGGTGCCGGACTCGCCCAGCACCAGCACGGTGGTGTCGAACGCGGCCACCTGGTCGATCATGCGGCGCAGGCGCGTCACCGCGGCGCTGTTGCCGGTCGGACCGCTGGCGCTGACGTTCTGTGCCTGGTGTTCGGTGTCCAGCCGCTTGAGGCTGGCGCGGCGCAGGCAGGCTTCCAGCTGCGCATGGCGGATGGGGCTCTCCAGCGACCAGACGCCCGCCTCGTGCAGGCCATGGGCGGTGGCGAACGCGGCCGTGTCGCCTTCCAGCAGCAGCACCGGCGGCGGCAGCTGCGCCTTGCCCAGCCAGGCGAAGAAGGCGTCGGCCGCGCGGGTATCTTCCAGCGTGCCCACCACCACGGCCAGCCAGTCGTGCGGACGGTGGCGACCGACATCCACGTCACCGGCTCCGGCAACCCAGCGCGGTGTCAGGTCCATGAACTCGAGCAGGCCGGCCAGGCGTTCTGCACGCGTGGTGTCGGTGTCGATGACGAGGATGCGGGATTCACTCATGGCGGCTGTCTTTGAATTTTTCGAGGATGGGCAAGACTTCCTGGATGTAGGAAAGCTTGCTGACGAAGTCGTCGGCGCCGGCGCGCATGGCGTGCTCGCGGTGTTCGGCGTCGTCGAAGTGGCTGGCGATGACCACGAACGGCGGTGCGTCCTGGGTCTTGATCAGGCGGGTGGCCTGCAGGCCGCCCATTTCCGGCATGGCCAGGTCCATCAGGACGACCTGCGGGCGCAGCGTCTCCGAGCGCTCGATGGCTTCCAGGCCGTTGCTGGCGCGGCCCACGATGTCCAGCCACTCCACCTTGCGCAGGTGGCGCATGGCGGCGTTGATGAATCCCTCGTGGTCGTCGACCAGCAATACCGTGATCTTGCTCATGTTCATCCGCTCCGTTGGTTATCCGGCCTTAGCCAAGACCGTAACGGTAGCGCGTCGGCGTTCCCGGGCGGGAGCGATATCGAGCTGTTCCCGGTACTTCGCCACAGTTCTGCGGGCGATATGGATGCCCTGGCGGGCCAGCAGGCCGGCAATGGCCTCGTCGGCCAACGGCTTGCCGGCCGGCTCGGCGTCGATCAGCCGGCGCACCATGGCGCGCACGGCGGGTCCGGACACGTTGGCGCCTTCCAGCCGCACGGCGAAGAAATGCTTCAGTTCGAAGGTGCCCCGCGGGGTCTGCATGTACTTGCCGGTGGTGATGCGCGAAATGGTGGACTCGTGCATGCCGATCTCGTCGGCGATCTCCTTCAGCGTCAGCGGCGCCATCGCTTCGTCGCCGTGGGCCAGGAAACCGGCCTGGCGCTCGACGATGGCGCGCGCGGTGCGCAGCAGGGTGTCGTAGCGGATCGACAGGCCGCGGGTCAGCCAGCGGGCTTCCTGCAGCAGTTCGCGCAGCTTGCCGGCGCCGGGCGAGGCATCGGCCTGGTCGAGCGCGCGCTCCTGCAGGGCATTGACGCGCACGCGCGGGGTGGTGGCCGGGTTCAGCGCGACCCGCCAGGCGCAGTCGGCATGCCAGGCGACCACGTCCGGCACGATGTAGCCGGACGGGGCGGGCGCCAGCGATTCGCCGGGGCGCGCCTGCAGGGAGAGGATCAGGCGCACGCCTTCCCGTACCTGCTCGTGGTCCAGGTCGAGCAGGCGGGCCAGGCCGTCGTATTCGTGCGCCGCCAGCAGCGCCAGGCCGTCGTTGACGATGCGCAGGGCGATGGCGCGGGCCGGCACGCGGCCTTCCAGGCCTTCGAGCTGCACGCGCAGGCATTCGCGCACGTCGCGGGCGGTCAGGCCCGGGAACTCGCCGTGCAGCAGGTGCAGGCGCAGGGCGAGCGCGTGTTCGGCGGTGATGCGGAACTGGGCCGAGGCGATCAGCGCCAGCGATTCCGGATCCTGTTCCAGGTAGCCGGCGTCGTCGGTGTGTTCCAGCCAGAAGGCGATGACCTGCAGGGCGGCCGCATCGAGTTCCAGCGCCAGGCGGGTCAGCACGCGGACGTGCGGATCGCTGGACTCGCCGGCTTCGACGCGCTGCATGCGGTCGTCGTCGCCTTCGTGCCAGCTGGCGCCGGGGACGTCCCACAGGTTGGATTCCGGCAGTTCGTCGAACGCGGCGGTCTCGACCACCGCGCTGTCTTCGGCGACCGCGTCCTGCGCGGCGTCGGCATCGTGGGTCTCTTCGATTTCCAGCAACGGGTTCAGGTCGAGTGCGCGACGCACTTCCATTTCCAGTTGCAGGCCGTCCAGCTGCAGCAGCCGGATGGACTGCAGCAGTTGCGGTGTCAGGTGGAGCTGTTGCCCGAGTTGGGCGGATATCCCCGTTTTCATTCCCGTGTCCCCGATTCGATGCCGTGCCGTGGTGGGCTTCACATCGTGGAAACACTTTGCGCGCGTCGCGCCAGAAAAATAATCGGGGCGTTTCTGGTTGTGATGAGGGCGCGCCCGACCTGCCGTGAGGGTTTCCCCTACAGCGCCGGGTTATCGTCGATGGGAAGTGCCCGTCAGGGCAGTGCGGTCACGGGAATCCGTCACCGGCGGGGCGTATCCACCCCGTACCTGCAAGGCTCAGGCCAATTCGTTCTGGTGGCGGGCGGCCAGCAGCAGCAGATCATTGGCGCGCCGGCACCCGAGCGATTCCATCATGCGCGCGCGGTGGGTTTCCACGGTCTTGACGCTGATGCCCAGGTTGGCGGCGATTTCCTTGCTGCTCATGCCGCCGCCCAGCTTGCGCAGGATCTGGCGCTGGCGTGGCGACAATGCGGCGATGCCGGTGGGGCGCTGGTTGCCCAGCATCGGTGCCAGCATCTTCGATGACACCTGCGGGCTGAGGAACACCTGGCCTGCCGCAGCGGCACGCAGCGCCAGCTCCAGCTCCATCGGCGCGGCTTCCTTGACCACGAAACCGGCGCAGCCCCGGTCGAGCGCCACGCGCACCTGGGTGGGGTCGTTGTGCATCGACATGATGACCACGCGCGTCTGCGGCAGCGAGTCACGCAGGATCGGCAGCACGTCCAGTCCGCTGCGGTCGGGCAATGACAGGTCCAGCAGGACCAGGTCCGGGCGATGGATGGTGGCCATGTCGATGGCCTGCTGGGCATTGCAGGCTTCGGCCACGACGTCCACGTCGGGCAGTGACTGGAGCAGTCGGCAGATGCCGGCCCGCACCAGGGTGTGGTCATCGACGATGAGTACGCGCACGGGGGAGTAAAACCAGTTGGCTGTTGCTGTTTTGGTGTCGTCACAATAGCGACGGGATGGCGATGCGCCAATTCAGAAAAAAGCCATTACGCAGGAAAGCCGACGCAAGTCACACTAATCCGTCCGCAAGGGGGATCAAAAGGGCATGTGCGGCAAATTCGGGCTGTGATGGTGTTGCACCATCCAGGGGCGTAGGGTGCCGTTCTGCGTGAAAGAAGTGTTAGCCGACTCAGTCGGGCCGGCGGGCGAGGGCCGCCTGGCGGGCTTCGGCAATCTGCCGGCGATGCATGCGGAAGAGGTGGCGTTCCATCGCCTCGGCCAGCCCCGGGCTGAGGGCGTCGAAGCGCAACCACAGGTGACGGTCGGCCTGGGCCAGGACGGTGGCGGGCAATTCGATGTGATCGCTCAGCCAGCCGACCGGTTGCAGCATGGCCACGCCCACGGTGCCTTCAGTGAAGCCGGGCGAGGTCGGCAGGTCGATGCGCAGGCCGCGATGCGACCAGCGCAGCGGGCACACGGGCAGGGCGTCTTCGCTGCGACGGGCCAGCCGGCCCAGCAGCGAGAGCACCAGGTCGAGCTTGGCTTCGAGCCGTTGCAGCGACGGCGTCGCCTCGTTGCGTTCTTCGGCGTCGTCGCCGCGCACGTCCTCGGCGATGGCCAGGCCATGCAGCAGCGCTTCGGACTGGGCCTGCAGCAGCACGCGCTCGCCGGCGACGAAGCGCACCGGCAGCACCGCCTCGCAGGTCAACGCGTCGCCGAAAAGTGCGACGTCGGCGGCATGGTCAAGCGCGGGTGCCTGTGCGTGCATGATCAGTCCTCGGCCAGGGCCAGGTAGGCGCGTGCAGCGCGGTCTGCGCGCTGCGTGGCCTGCATCTGGCGGCTTGTTTCGTCACGTGCGAGCTTCATCTGCTGCTGCAGGTCCAACTGCGCGCGCAGCAGCTTCGCCAGCGCGTCGTAGCCCGCTTCGCGGCCGCCATCGGCATGCAGGAAGGCACGCACGTCGGTGTCGTGCCGAACCAGCAGCTGTTCCACGTTGTGCAGCTGCCCGCCCTGCAGTTCGGTCTGCATCGCCTGCAGCTGCGCGAACAGATCATCCAGGGTGGGCAGGGGGTTCATCGTGCGGCGGCGGCCATGGCAGGGGCGTGGCGCTGTTCGGCCGGAATGGCGTTCCAGGCCGATTCGATCTCCGACAGCAGGTCCAGCGATTCGCGCAGGCCCGAGGCGTCGTTGTTGAGGTTCGCTTCGATCAGCCGCGACTGCACGTAGTCGTAGAGGGAGGACAGGCTGCCCGCGATCTCGCCGCCGGCCTCATGGTCCAGCGACCCGTTGAGGTGGCCGATGATGGCGCAGACCTCGCCGATGGCCTTGCCCTTGCGTGCCAGGTCGCCGCGTTCCATGCAGGCTTCCGCCAGCCGCAGGCGTTCGCAGGCGCCGGCCAGCAGCAAGGCCACCAGGCGATGCGGATCGGCTTCCATGACCGCACTGCTGAGGCCGGTGTTGCGGTACTGGGCGGCGTACGAATGCGATGACATTCCATTTTCTCCTGTGATCCCCGGGACGGGTTTGCGCCCCGGTGCGGATCCGCGGTTATCCGGTCTGGTTTGCCAAGGAGGCAAGTTGTTGGGCCAGGTAGCTGCTGGTACTGCTCATCTGCGCGACCATCGAGTCCATCGCGACGAACTGCGCCTTGTAGCGGTTGCCGACGGCCTCCATGCGCGCGTCCAGGGCGGTGCGCTGGGTGGCCACGTCCTTGATCTGCGCATTCAGGCTGCTGGTGCGCTGGGTGAACGCGCCACCGCTGCCGATGTAGCTGCCGACGGCCTTCTGCAGCTTGCCGGCGAACGCGCTGTCGCCGGTGAAGGCGGCCCGGATCTTCTCCGGGTTGCTGGTCAATGCGGTGGTGAACTTGCTGCTGTCGAACACCAGCGTGCCGTCGGAGGAGGGGTACCCCTTCGTCTGCAGGCCGAGGGTCTTGGCGTCCAGGCCCTGCGCGGCCAGTTCGCCCAGAGCGCCGCTCAGCACGTTCCTCAGCTGGCCCGCGGCGCTGCGCATCTGCGCATCGCCGGTCAGGGCGGAAGGCTCGTCGCTTTCGGCGTTGTACTTGGTGCTGGTGTTGATCGCGTTGATGGCCGCGTTGTACGCGGTCACGAAGTCCTGCATCAGCTTGCTGGCCGCGGCCGTGTCGGTGGACACGGTGACGGTGCTGGTGCCCTTGGTCTTCAGGTCCAGGGTCAGGCCGGGCACGGCGTCGGTGATCTTGTTGCCGCTGGCGGTGACGGTCAGGCCGTCGATCTTCACTTCCGCATCGGCGGCGGGGACGCGTTCCTGCAGGCTGGCGGCCAGCGCCTGCAGGTCGCTGCCGCCCGAGGCGAAGGCCAGCGAGATGCCGTTGTCGGCCCCGGTCTTGTCGGAGGAGACGGACAGGTACAGGCCGTCGTTGGACGTCAATACGCTGGCCTGCACGCCCTTGCTGCGGGCGGCATCGTTGATGGCGCTGCGGACATCCTGCAGCGAGCTGTCCTGCTTGATGTCGAGAGTGAGGGTCTCGTCGCCCACCGTCAGCGTCAATTGGCCGGCGCCGAACTTCTGGTCCGCCGCCACCGGCTGGTTGGTGATCCACTTGTTGGCGGTGGCCAGGTTGACCACTTCCACCGAATAGGTGCCATTGGGGGCGCCCGAGCCGACCGAAGCGCCCACGACCGTGTCGGTGCCGGATTTGACCGTGCGGGTGTCGAAGGCGGTGGCGGCCTTCAGCGCGTTGAGGGCCTTGTCGAGGTTGCTGAAGGCGGAACTGACCGTGCCCAGCGCGGACAACTTGAACTTGGCCTGGGATTCGATGCGGGTCAGGCGGTTCTCGGCCGGCGCGCGATCGGCGGCCACCAACTGGGAGACCATCCCGTTGATGTCCATGCCGGTGCCTATGCCACCGTAACCCATCGAATAGTCAGCCATTGCCGTCTCCTGTCAGTGCCCTTCCGCAAAAGGGTGGCCGGGCGGGCCTGGCATCCGGTACCGGATGGGGCCCGCCCATGCAGTTTCAGTAACGGCCTGCGGTGGCCGTTCTTTAGCCCGCATTTCTCCGTCTCCCACCGTGGCCATCGGTCCGGCCCCTGGTGAGAAATGCAGGCAGTCCGGGTCGATGCAGGGTTTGTGCCAGAACGGTCGCCATCGGCGCCGGGAACCATGAAAAAAACCCCCGCCGTTGCCGGCGGGGGTCGGGGTACTGCCAAACGGAGGGAGACGAATCCGTCCGTGACGACAGAGAATCAAGCGAAAGGGAGAAACATCGCGCCTCAGCGCAGCAGCGACAGCACGTTCTGCGGCACCTGGTTGGCCTGGGCCAGCATGGCCGTACCGGCCTGCTGCAGGATCTGGGTGCGGGTCAGTTCGGCGGTTTCCTTGGCGAAGTCGGTGTCGCGGATGCGGCTGCGCGAAGCGGCCAGGTTTTCCGAGCTGGTCTGCAGGTTGGCGACCACCGAGGTGAAGCGGTTCTGCACCGCACCCAGGTCGGCGCGCGCGCTGTTGACGGCCGTCAGTGCCTTGTCGACGATTTCCAGGGCCTGCTGCGCGCCCTTGAAGGTCGAGATGTCCAGGTTGCTGGCGTACTGCTTGGTCGTCGCGGTGGTGCTGGCGGCCACGTCGGCCGGGGCGGTACCACCAGTCCAGGTGCCGGTTTCCACGGCGATGCCCAGGAAGTCGCCATCCGAATCCACGCTGTCCTTGACCGAGGTCAGGTTGACGGCGCCGTTGGCACCCAGCTCGGCCAGCACGCCGGTTTCGCCGATCTTGGCATTGATCGCACCGACCAGCGCGGTGGCGGCGGCGTCACGCGTACCGGTCGCAGAGCCTTGCGCGGCGACTTCGACGGTATCGATGGTGACGGCGGTGCCGTCGGCGTTGGTCAGCTGCAGACCTTCGATCTTCAGGTCGGTCGTGCCGTTGGCCGGCGTTGCCGTGGTGAACGTGGCGGTGGCGAACATCGCACCGCCCAACGCCTGGGCCTGCGCATCGACGACCTTGTCGATGGCGATGGCCTGCGAGGCGTTGGCGCCGACCTGGAACAGCTGGCTGGTGAACGAGCCGTCCAGCAGCTTGGTGCCGTTGAAGTCGGCCTGCTTGGCGACGCGGTCGATTTCGGAGGTCAGCTGCTTGACTTCGGCGTTCAGCGCGGCGCGGTCGGACGAGGAGTTGGTGGCGTTGGCCGACTGCACCGACAGCTCACGGATGCGCTGCAGGTTGTTGCCGATTTCGGTCAGCGAACCTTCGGCGACCTGGGCCAGCGAGATGCCGTCGTTGGCGTTGCGCACGGCAACGTCCAGGCCGCGGATCTGGGTGCTGAAGCGTTCGGAGATGGCCAAACCGGCGGCGTCGTCCTTGGCGCTGTTGATGCGCAGGCCGGACGAAAGGCGCTGGATGGTGGTGGCCAGTGAAGCACCGCTGCTGCTCAGATTGCGCTGGGCGTTCAGCGAGATGGTGTTGGTATTGATGACCTGTGCCATGGAAGTTTCCTTTAGGCGGGATTACGAAGGAGAGAAGCCCGGGCCGGAAAGGGTGGCGATGGAGACCACCCGTTCCGGCGCATCACCGCGTTAGCGGAGCAGGCTGAGCACGTTCTGCGGCACCTGGTTGGCCTGGGCCAGCATGGCCGTACCGGCCTGCTGCAGGATCTGGGTGCGGGTCAGTTCGGCGGTTTCCTTGGCGAAATCGGTGTCGCGGATGCGGCTGCGCGAAGCGGCCAGGTTTTCCGAGCTGGTCTGCAGGTTGGCGACCACCGAGGTGAAGCGGTTCTGCACCGCACCCAGGTCGGCGCGCGCGCTGTTGACCGAGGTCAGGGCAGCGTCGACGATTTCCAGGGCCTTCTGCGCGCCTTCGAACGTGGTGATGTCCAGGTCCTTGGCGAACTGCGCGGTGCCGGCCGTGGCCGCCGTCGTCGCCGCGGTCAGGCCCGAGCCGGTGACGGTGCCGCCCACGACCAGGTCGGTGTCGGCCTTGACCGAGGTCAGGGTGACCTGGTCGGCGTCGACCGAGGCGTACACGCCGGTCTCGCCCAGCTTGGCGTTGATGGCAGAGGCCAGGCCCTTGGCGATGTCCTCACCGGTCGCGCCGTTCTTGTACTCGACATCGGCGATGGTCACACCGTTGATGGTCAGGTCAGCGATGCTGCCGTCGGCGGCGGCATCGGCGATGGCCGCACCCGTGACATCGGCGGCGAACTTCACGTTGCCCAGCGCAGCAGCCTGCGCATCGACGACCTTGTCGATGGCGATGGCCTGCGAGGCGTTGGCGCCGACCTGGAACAGCTGGCTGGTGAACGAGCCGTCCAGCAGCTTGGTGCCGTTGAAGTCGGCCTGCTTGGCAACGCGGTCGATTTCGGAGGTCAGCTGCTTGACTTCGGCGTTCAGCGCGGCGCGGTCGGACGAAGAGTTGGTGGCGTTGGCCGACTGCACCGACAGCTCACGGATGCGCTGCAGGTTGTTGCCGATCTCGGTCAGCGAACCTTCGGCGACCTGGGCCAGCGAGATGCCGTCGTTGGCGTTGCGCACGGCAACGTCCAGGCCACGGATCTGGGTGCTGAAGCGTTCGGAGATGGCCAGACCGGCGGCGTCGTCCTTGGCGCTGTTGATGCGCAGGCCGGACGAAAGACGCTGGATGGTGGTGGCCAGTGAAGCACCGCTGCTGCTCAGATTGCGCTGGGCGTTCAGCGAGATGGTGTTGGTATTGATGACCTGTGCCATGAGTTCTACTCCTTAGGCGTTTTCTGCACGGGGGAAAAGTTTTCCAACGATCCCCGCCGTGCGGCCGGGGATACCTGGTTCAGCGTTGCAACAAGCTCATTACGTTCTGCGGCACCTGGTTGGCCTGGGCCAGCATGGCCGTGCCGGCCTGCTGCAGGATCTGGGTGCGGGTCAGTTCGGCGGTTTCCTTGGCGAAGTCGGTGTCGCGGATGCGGCTGCGCGAGGCGGCCAGGTTTTCCGAACTGGTCTGCAGGTTGGCGACCACCGAGGTGAAGCGGTTCTGGATCGCACCGAGGTCGGCGCGCGAGCCGTTGACCGAGGTCAGGGCCTTGTCGACGATCTCCAGCGCCTGCTGGGCACCGGCGAAATCCGAGATGTCCAGGTCGGACACGAACTTCGGCACTTCGCTGGTGGCCACGGCCGTCGCCGTGTAGGTGCCGCCGGTGATGGCGACGCCGAAGGCCGCGAAGTCACCGTTGGCATCCACGCTGGTCTTGACCGAGGTCAGTTCCAGGCCGGTGCCGGCGGCATCGACGTTGGCGTAGATGCCGGTTTCGCCGAGCTTGCCGTTGATATGGGCGGCCAGCGCCTTGGCGGCGGCTTCGTTGGTGGCGGCAACCGAACCGGCGCTCTTGACGGTCAGGTCGTCGAAGGCGACGGCATTGCCGGCGCTGTCGGTCAGGGTCAGACCGGTGATGGTGATGTCCGCGGTGGCGGAGGCCGCCGCCGTGATGGCCAGCGTGCCGCTGTCGAACTGCGAACCGCCCAGGGTCAGGGCGCGGGCGTCGACCACCTTGTCGATGGCGATGGCCTGGCCGGCGTTGGCGCCCACCTGGAACAGCTGGCTGGTGAACGAGCCGTCCAGCAGCTTGGTGCCGTTGAAGTCGGCCTGCTTGGCGACGCGGTCGATTTCGGAGGTCAGCTGCTTGACTTCGGCGTTCAGCGCCGCGCGGTCAGAGCTGGAGTTGCTGGCGTTGGCCGACTGCACGGCCAGTTCGCGGATGCGCTGCAGGTTGTTGCCGATTTCGGTCAGCGAACCTTCGGCGACCTGGGCCAGCGAGATGCCGTCGTTGGCATTGCGCACGGCGACGTCCAGGCCACGGATCTGGGTGCTGAAGCGTTCGGAAATGGCCAGACCGGCGGCGTCGTCCTTCGCACTGTTGATGCGCAGGCCCGACGACAGGCGCTGGATGGTGGTGGCCAAAGAAGCGCCGCTGGTGCTCAGGTTGCGCTGAGCGTTGAGCGACATCGTGTTCGTGTTGATTACCTGTGCCATGTTCGTCTCCTCTTATTTGGATTCACGGCGTTGAAGGGAAAAGACGCTGCCTGTTTGTTTTGGTTGGGCTAGTCGCCTTTGCGTTGCGAAATGAATAACGGCGCTACAAAAAAAACCTTTAGCCCCGGAACGAAAATTTGTGCTAAGCCCCGTGGATGGGCACCGTCCCCCGTTCCCGGCCAGGGAGAAGAAAGCCCTTTTCGAGCCCTCAAGAACGGCGCACGGCGGCCGTTAAGGCGCGCCCGCGCGCGCAGGTGCATCGGTCGAAGAGGAGAGGGGATGCCCGGCATCGCAGCGGGCGATCGGTCGCGCGTGGCGCGCGATCAGGCGTGCACGGCTACGGGATGCGCCTGCGCCACGCGTCCTGCGGATCTTCCAGCAGCGACAGGCCTTCGATGCGGTACTCGCAGCCGATCAGCGTGCGTGCTTCGAGCCCCGGCAGTTCGCTGGCGTAGATCACCAAGGCGTGCTGGTCGTCCAGCGCGCCGGACAAGGGTGCATCGCGGGTGCGTTCGAGTTCCCGTTCCAGCTGGGCGGCGGCCTGGTCCAGCGGGCCGTCCACCAGCATGAGCACACGGTTGTCGGTGATGACGATGGCGTCGCTGTAGTGGCCCCACGCGCGCGCGGGTTCGGCCAGCCGGTAGAGATCCATCATCGGCGCCGCGTACTGGCGTTCGGTCTGGACGAATTCATCCGGGCGCTCGCGTCGCAACCGCGACAGCAGTCCCGCGATGTCGACCACGGACGTGCGACACGTCAGTGCATCCAGCAGGGCGTCGCCCGATGGCTGCAGCAGCGGCAGCGTCCCGGCATCGGGTGTGGCCGTCGTGGCCGTCGTGGCGGACGAGGCAGGGCGGGGCGCCGGCGCCTGCGCTGCGCACGTCCACGGCAGCAGGCAGGCGAGCGTCAATGCGAAGGCCTTATTCGAGCTGCGCATTCGCGTGGGCGGCGTCCAGGGCTTCCATCGCGTCGCGCGGCTTCAGCTTGCCGGCCTTCTCGAAGGCGGTGGCAGCGGCATCTTCCTTCTTGTCGCCATAAAGCAGCAGCAGCACGTTGGCATGCTCGACATGCGCGATGGGCGAGTCCGGCGTCAGTTTCAGCGCCGTCTTGATGTGGGATTCGGCGTCGGCGGCCTTGGCGCCATAGGTCAGTCCGCCGATCATCGCGCCGATCTTGCCGATGATCTCGGCGTGATACAGCGCCAGGGCGGTATGCGCTTCGGCGTGCTTGGGCGCGAGTTCGAGCGTCGTGTCCAGCGAGGTGCGTACCTTGCCGGCGATGCCCTGCTTGAGTGCCTTGGCGATGCTGAGCCCCTGGCTGTAGCGGCCCAGTGCGAACGCATGGCGGTAGTGGCTGTTGGCTTCGTCCGGCAGTGCCTTCACCGCGGCTTCGGCCAGCTTGGCAGCCTGCTCGAAGCGTTTGAGCTGTTCGGCCTCGTCATCGACCAGATAAGTGGCATGGATGCCGAGGGCCTTCACCGCCACCGAAGCGCCCAGCGGGCCCAGTGCTTCGCCCGCGTCGTACGCGGCCTGGAAATCACCCCGGTGGAACGCCCGCCAGGCGTCCTGCAGGCGCTGGGCGAGATCGGCCGCGGCGATCCCCTTGGCCGCCTTGCCGGCCGACGCGATCAACGCCTGGGCACGCTTGTCGTCGGGATAGGGTTCCAGGTCGCCCGCATGCAGCGCGGGCCAGGCTTTCTTCAATGCGTCGCCGGCGTAGGCGAAGGCTTTGGCGTCATGCGGAAATGGTGCCCACTTCGATGCTTTTCCAGCCATTGTGCGTCCCTCCCAGGAAGCGATGAGCATGGCCGCAGGCCTGAGCACTGGCAAGCCCCGCGCATGAACGCCAGTAGTGTGATTGCTCGATGGGGCTTGGGCAGCATCCGCTGCGTAGACCGGCCATTGGGGCCGGTACCCGGGAAAACCCCATGCCCCTGAAGAAGAAAGCGCGCGCCAAGACGCCGGAACCCACCTTGCGCCATGTCTGGCTGGCCGGTCTCGGCCTGGTCGCCGTCGCCCGTCGCGAGGCCGTCACCGCCGCCAACGATGCGGCCGCCCGCATCGTCTCGCTGCGCGAGCAGGCCGAAAAGCTGGCCAACGAAACGCAGGCCAACGTGCGGGATGGCATCGCCAGTGTCCGCGAGCAGGGTGAGGCCAGGGTCGGCCAGTTCAGCGCCGATGTCGAAGCTCGCCTGGCGCCGGTGCTGCTCAAGCTGGGCCTGAAGCCCGCCGGCAAGGTGGCCAAGCCGCGCGCACGCAAGCCGGCGAAGAAGGCGCCGGCCGCCAAGCGGACCTCCACCGCACGCAAGCCGGCCGCCCGGCGTACCACGCGCCGCAGCCGCGCCTGATCGGCTCGCCACGCCACTGCACCATCGAACGCCCCGGTTTGCCGGGGCGTTCCTGTTTCAGGCGGCTGCGCGCGGGACGCATCAGTGAGATGGGCGATGCGCCGGCTTGGGAACTGGCCTTGGTGGCCTGGCGGGTTCACAACCGGTGGCGGGGCGGGTTTCCTGGCGCGCGCGCCCGGTGCGAGGTCTGCGCAGGGATGCAGCCGTTGCAACGGGTGCGGCCGTCCGCCAAGCAGTGGTCCGCTGGGTAACGGATGGGCGATGCCGGAGACCACAGGCGGTGGAGGGTTCGCCGCCTGACGCCATTGAGGACTGGATCAGTCCCCAATGGGCGGCATACTGGCTCCATGCTGAGCACCTCGAACCGACTCCTGCGCCTCTTGTCGCTGATGCAGTCCCGCCGCCACTGGACGGGCGCCGAACTCAGCCAGCGGCTGGACGTGGACCGCCGCACGCTGCGCCGTGACGTGGAACGCCTGCGCGAGCTGGGTTATCCGGTGGATGCCTCGCCGGGACTGGGCGGCGGTTACCGGCTGGGGTCGGGCAGCGCGATGCCACCGGTGCTGCTGGAAGACGATGAGGCGGTGGCCGTCGCCGTTGCGCTACGGACCGCCGCCGCCAGTGTGGGGCGCATGGAGGACACGGCGCTGCGTCTACTGTCCAAGCTGGACCAGTGGCTGCCGGCCAGGCTGCGCAAGCGGGCGAGCGCGTTGTATTCCGTCACGCTGTCGTTGTCGGGCGGCGCACCCACGTCCGACGTGGATTCACTGCTGTGCATCGCGGGCGCCTGCCGGGATGGTTTCCGCTTGCGCATGCATTATCTCGACCGCAGCAACCGGGCCAGCGAGCGGTTGATCGAACCGTTGCGGCTGGTGCATACCGGCAGCCGCTGGTACCTGGTGGCGTGGGACATGAAACGCGAGGACTGGCGGACGTTCCGCGTGGACCGCGTGCAGTCCCTGCATGAAACCGGCACGCAGTTCCCGCCCCGGCCGTTCCCCGGTGATGTCAGCGAATACGTCGCCCAGTCCATCACCCAGCCCTTCACCCGCTTCAAGGTGAAGCTGCGCCTGCCGGGCGCCATCGAGCACCAAGCCGGTCGCGTACCCCCGTGGTGCGGCATCCTGCAGGCCGGCGATGAACATCACTGCGTGCTCGACCTGGGAGCGGAGTCGGTCGAAGGGTTGCTCGCCCTGATGGCCCTGGTCGGGCCAGGGTTCGAAGTGCTGGACGACAACGGCCTGCTGCCGCAGCTGCGGGAAGCCTCGTCACGGCTGGGCCAGGCGCTGTCCCCCGCCTGAGAGGTTCGCCATGCGTCGTCCGCACGCCACGCCGGACGCCGGCGTTGCGGCGATCACGCCACGTAGGCCTGCGTCAGCGTGTTCAGATGCACGCGCTCGGCATCGCGCAGGAAGGGCGCCACCAGCATCATCACCTGCACGATGCCCTGGCGGATGGCGGCCTGTTCGTCCTTCTCGCCGCGCGAGGCGGCGTAATTCAGCCAGAAGGTGGAAATGACCAGCACGTTGGTGGCGGTGGCGGCCAGTTCGGCGGCCGATGCGCGCATCACGCCCGCGCGGGACATGCCGCGCATTACTGCATGCGCGCTGTCGTCGGCGCGCTTCAGGATGCGGGCGAAGCGCATGCGCAGTCGCCGGTTGCGGCTGAGGATTTCGACCAGGTCGCGGTACAGGAACCGGTAGTCCCAGATGCATTCGAAGACCAGGTGCAGCTGCAGCCAGATGTCTTCCAGTCCCGGCAGGCGATCCGCCGGTGGGGTCAGGGCGGCATCCATGCGCTCTTCGTAACGCGCGAAGAGCTGCTCGATTATGTCGTCCTTGTTGCGGAAGTGGTAATACAGGTTGCCCGGGCTGATTTCCAGCTCGTCGGCGATGTGGTTGGTGGTGACGTGCGGCTCGCCCTGCGTATTGAACATCGCAAGCGAGGCGTCGAGGATCCGCTGGCGGGTGTCGCGCGCCACTAGGCCGTGAGCTTCTTCACCAGGTCGACGTATTTCTTCTGTGCTTCCTCCTGCGGCGTGCCCTTGAGCTTGGCCCAGGCCTCGTACTTGGCCGTGCCGACGAAATCGAAGAAGCCCGGCTTGTCTCCTTTCACATCACCTTCCGAACCTTGTTTGTACAGACCGTATAGGCGCAGCAACGTGTCGTTGTCGGGGCGTTCGGACAGGCCCTGGATGTCCTTGGATGCTTGCTCGAACGCGGTTTTGAGATCGGCCATGGATGTTCCCTCCCAGTGAACGCGGCCATCTGACCACGGGGCGCAGTACCGGTCAATCCGTGACGGGATTGTCGAACCGGGGCGGCTCTGGCAACTTAGGCCGCAGGGCGGTCGGAGGGGCTCGCCCACACAACGGAAGGGATGGGACGTCATGAGCTATTTCGTCACCGGCGCCACGGGTTTCATCGGACGTTACCTGGTCGGCAACCTGCTGAAGCGCAGCGGCACGGTGCATGTGCTCGTCCGCAAGGATTCGCAGAAGAAGTTCGATGCCATCGCCAGGAAAGCGGGCTGGGACATGAAGAAGATCGCCGTGGTGCACGGCGACATGACCAAGCCTAAATGCGGCTTGACCGCGGCGCAGATCCGCACGCTGTCGGGCAAGGTGAAGCACTTCTTCCACCTGGCCGCCATCTACGACCTGACCGCCACGCGCGAGTCGCAGCAGGCCGCCAACATCGATGGCACGCAGAACGCGCTGGATCTCGCGGCCGCGGCAAAGGCGGGCTGTTTCCACCACACCAGCTCCATCGCGGCGGCAGGCCTGTATCCGGGCATCTTCCGCGAAGACATGTTCGACGAAGCCGAGGGCCTGGATGACCCTTACCTGCGTACCAAGCACGAATCCGAAGGACTGGTGCGCAGGGAGACGCGGGTGAAGTGGCGCATCTACCGGCCGGCGATGGTGGTGGGGCATTCCAGGACCGGCGAGATGGACAAGATCGACGGCCCGTACTACTTCTTCACCCTGATCAAGAAGCTGCGCGAACTGCTGCCGCCGTGGATGCCCGTGCTGGGCATCGAGGGTGGGCGCATCAACATCGTGCCGGTGGATTTCGTCGCCGACGCCATGGACCACATCGCGCACAAGCCCAAGCTGGATGGCCATACCTTCCACCTTACCGACCCCGAACCGATGCGCGTGGGCGAGGTGCTGAACACGTTCGCGCGCGCCGGCCACGCGCCGGAAATGACCATGCGCCTGGATGCGCGCATGTTCGCCTTCGTCCCCAGCGGCATCCGCGCCGCCGTCGGCAACCTGCCGCCGGTGCGTCGCTTCATCGGCATGCTGCTGCGCGATTTCAAGATTCCGAAGGAAGTACTGAAGTTCATCACCTATCCCACGCGCTTCGACAGCCGCGAGACCGAGCGGGCGCTGAAAGGCACGGGCATCGTGGTGCCCCGCCTGGATGACTATGCCTGGCGCCTGTGGGACTACTGGGAACGCCACCTCGACCCGGACCTGTTCATCGATCGCACGCTGAAGGGCAAGGTGCGCAACAAGGTGGTGGTCATCACCGGCGGCTCGTCCGGCATTGGCCTGTCCACCGCGCAACGCGTGGCGGAAGCCGGTGCCACGACGATCATCGTGGCGCGTGGCGAGGAAGAGCTTTTCAAGGCGCGCGACGACATGAAGAAGGCCGGCGGCAAGGTATTCGCCTACACGGCGGACCTGGCCGACATGGCCGATTGCGACCGCCTGGTGAAGACCGTGCTGGACGAGCACGGCCACGTCGACATCCTGATCAACAACGCCGGCCGCTCGATCCGCCGCTCGATCGAGGCGAGCTACGACCGCTTCCACGATTTCGAGCGCACGATGCAGCTGAACTACTTCGGCAGCATCCGCCTGATCATGGGTTTCCTGCCGAAGATGACCGAGCGCCGCAAGGGCCACATCATCAACATCAGCTCGATCGGCGTGCTGGCCAATTCGCCGCGCTTTTCCGCCTACGTCGCATCGAAGGCCGCGCTGGACGCCTTCAGCCGCTGCGCGCAGGGCGAGCTGTCGGGCAAGGGCATCAGCTTCACCACCATCAACATGCCGCTGGTGAAGACGCCGATGATCGCGCCGACCAAGATGTACGACAGCGTGCCGACGCTCTCCCCGGAGGAGGCCGCGGACCTGCTGGTCAAGGCCATCATCGAGAAGCCCAGCCGCATCGCCACGCGCCTGGGCATCTTCGCCGCCCTGGTCAACGCGCTGGCGCCGAAGGCCTACGAGGTGGTGATGAACACCGCGTTCGAGCTGTTCCCGGATTCGGCCGCCGCCAAGGGCGACCGCAAAGCGCTGAAGGAAGCGGCGCCCAGCCAGGAGCAGATTGCGTTTGCTTCGTTGATGCGGGGCGTGCACTGGTAGGCGTCGATGCGGATCTCCTGGGCTAGGACGCTCGGGCTGGGCTGCGTGCTCCTGGTGGGCATCGGGGTCGGCATGTGGTTGCTGTTATCCCGCGTCTTGGGCGAGCGCGATGCTTGGCTAGCCGCGTGGACCGCTGAGGGTGCGCGTGCCGCCGCGCGGTACGAAATCGATGCGTACCTGGAAGGCAAGTTGATACCCCAGCGGGCCATGTCGTGCGGTGCGCAGGAGTGGGTTGTTGTCCTAGCCGGTGGTGCATGCTCCTCGGAGACCGTCATCCACGCGAGATCGTCGAAGGACGGTGGCGAGGCAAGGCTGAGGCCGTCGAAAGGCGCCGGGTATCGTTGGAAGGGCGAATTCCATCGTGATATCGACATGGTGTTGAGTCCGCAGCAGTCCGCACGCTTTCGCGAACTGGCGACGCGTGCGTTGGCGCTGCCTGACGCTTACAGGGCAGGCTGCACAGGAGTTCCCTGCCTGCAATCCGGATTCGCCGCTTGCGTCGATGGTGACTGGCGATCGGCCTATGGCCCGCCGGAGCGATTCACCGCAGGAGATCGCAGGGAACCGGGGGACGAACTTTGGTCGGATGCTTTGGCGATTCTCCGGGTCGAGACAGCGCTCGACCCGGACGATTACGTCATTTGCATGTAAGCGATGACGTTGCCGGGACAGGAGACTTTAGCCTTCGTCCGCCCACCGCAACGGCACCGCCTGCATGTTCCGCATATGCAGTGCCAGCGGCTCGATCCGCGACCACAGGAAGTCGCGCAGTTCGGCGTCTTCGACCGTCTCGGTCAGCGCACCATGGAAGCAGGCCAGCCAGCCGCTGGCTTCGTCCATGCCGATGGCGAAGGGCAGGTGGCGGGCGCGGAGCATCGGGGCGCCGTGCTTCTGCGTGAACAGCGGCGGACCGCCCAGCCAGCCGCTGAGGAATTCGAAGAGTTTCTGTTCACTGCCGTCGAGCGAGGGCGGGTGCAGGCGCCGCACCGCGGCCGCCTCGGGCAGCGCGTCCATCAGCGCGTACATGCGACGGGTCATCCGCCGCAAGCCGGCTTCACCGCCAATGCGGTCGTAGGGAGTGGTGGGGGTGGCGGGTTCGCTCATGACAGGTCGGGCGGGCGGGGCTTCCATCATGCCGTCGGCCTCAGGCCGGACGCAGCGGCCAGGTGTCGCAGGCGGGCCGATGCGTACGCGTCACATGTTCCGGCACTGGCGCCAGCGGACTGGCTCGTCGCTTCCCGGCGGCGGGTTGAGCTGCACGCGGGTGGTGCGCAGGGCGGGGTAACGTTCCAGTTCAAGGCAGATCCATGGCCACACTTCCTTCTCGGTGCCGGTGCGGTCAACGCTGAGCGTCAGCTTGGTCTGCCACACGCCGCTGCTGATGCCCGGCGTCTTGGTCAACGCCTGCAGCACGGCGCGCATCTGCTGTTCCAGTTCTTCTTCGGTCGGCTCCCGGAACGGCGCGTCAGCCGGCTTGCCGACGACAGCGGCGGGTGCAGGCGCGTTGGCCGGCGCCGGTACCACGGTGGGCGTGGGACTTGCCTGGCGGCTGTCCAGCAAATTGCCCATAGCCACCATCGCGACGGCGCCCGCCGCCACCGCGCCAAACCAGGCGATGCCGATGTGGCGCTTTGCGCGTGCCGCCGCATACCCGGTTACCTGCAGATGCAGGGCCGGTTCGATCAGCGGTTTGACCTCGGGCCAGAGCCGGGGGCCATCCAGCAACTCGATGTTGGTGCCCTGCGCGGCGTCGCGGCCTTCCTTCTCAACCTTGCCCTCGGTGGCCAGGATGCCGCCCTGTGCAGCGCCCAGACGGATGCTGGAGGCCAGCTCCACCACAGGCGCCGCGGCGATGCGGTACGCCGAACCGTGCTTGCAGGAGAGCAGCCAGCGCTCTTCACCGCGCGCCAGCAGGAAGGTGGACTGCGGTTCGCGGGATTCGTGAGGTTCCGGGCTGGCTTCGACCAGGCCGCGGCGCTCCATCGCCACGAGCACCAGCTTGGAGAACTCGCGCCAGCGCAGGCCGGACAACGCGTGCAGGCCGTAGGCCCTCTCGTCGCGGGGACGGCGGACCATCCAGAAATAGGCGGTTGCCACAACGCCGATCACCAGGGTGACGGCCAAGCCGAGAAGCCAAATGGGCATAAATCGCAAACGCGCTTTTTGTTATTCGAATGCGCAATTCTAACCAGCCGGCCCCGGCATGTCTGTCGGGTCAACCCCTGCCTATCGCAGGCCCTTCGCAGACGGTTCATGGGCGGAAGCGAGCATGAAAAAGCCCGCCAGTCCGAAGCCGTAAGGGGAGGGGAGCATACGTACTTCGAGTGGACTGGCGGGCCGTATCGATTGTTACGCCAACCGATGCTGCCTTGCAACAAAAATCTGTTCAGAAAACGCACTGTTCCAGTGCGTTGCCGTCAGCCTGCGGAAGCCTTGCGCGGCGCGCGCTTCGCCGTCACTTTCTTGACGGGTTTGCTGGTGGCCTTGGTGGCCTTGGTCGCCTTGCGGGCCGGGCTCTTGCGGGCAGCCTTCGGCTTGCCGGCGGGTACGCCGCCCAGCTTGCGCAGTTCCGCGTTCAGCTCTTCGACCCGGTCGATCAGTGTGGAGAGGTCTTCACGGCTGGGGACTTCCAGGCGGCGCAGGGCGCGCTGCACGCGTTCCTCGAACACCTTCTCCAGCCTGTCCCAGGTATCCGACGCGCGCTCGCGCGCCTGGCCGACGGTGGTTTCCACCGCATCGCGCATCACCTGCGCCTTGCCACCGGCCAGCTTGCGCGTGGTCTGCTCCAGCGACAGCCCTTCCTTCACCAGCGTCTCGAACAGCTTGGTGCCTTCGGACTGCGCGCGCCCGAACGCGCCCACGCCGGCCAGCCACACCTGCTGGGCGGATTCACCCAGGCTCTTGGACAGGCGCTCGGCCTGCGCCTGCAGGTTCTCGTTCTTGGCGGAAGAAGCGGTCTTGCGGGCGGATTTCTTCAAGGTGGCCATGGGGTTCCGTTGGCAGTCGAGACGAGGGATGAGGCGCCAGCGTCGGCGCGATGTCTAGAGTTTTCACACCAGCGCCCCGCGCTGGCGAAGGACGATCAGTTGCGTGTCGATGCCCGCCGGCGCGAAACCACCTGGTCCACGTCGTCCAGCGCGCGGCGCAGGCGGGCGGTGGTCTCGGTCATGCGCGGCGCCACGTCCAGCCCGTCCAGGATGGAGCGGTGGCGTGCGTTGACGATGTCGTCACGGTAGCGGATGCCATGCACCGCCAGCATCGGCTTGAGCACATCCGCACGCTTGCGCAGGTCGGCCAGCGTGTTGCGGTACGCAAGCTGGCAGACGCGGTGGCGCGAGGAGAAGCTGAAGAGGTTGGTGAAGAAGAGTTCGCTGTCGGTCGCGTTCGGCTCGAACACCAGCTGGTCGATGTCGGGGAACTGGTGCGGGTACTTTTCCATGCCGATCTGCATGCGCGACTGCAGCAGCGTACGCAAGGTCTGCGACAGCACGGCGGGCAGGCCACCGCTGGCCAGCCCCACCTGTTCCGCCTCGTCGGCGTGCGGCGCGGCGCGGTTGGCGTCGAACGGCACCAGCGGGTTGATGCCGATCATCAGGTCGATGTCGCGTTCCAGCACCGTGCTGGCGTGCATGGTCCGGCGCAGGGCCCCGTCCAGGAAGTGGCGTCCGCAGATCTCCACCGGCGGATACAGCCCGGGCAGTGCGGAACTGGCCTGCACCGCGCGCGAGATGGGGACGTCGTCCCAGCCTTCCTCGCCGAAGCGCACGGCCTCCCCGCTGTCCAGGTCCACCGCCACCACGAACAGGTCGGTATCCAGCTTGCGGAAATCGTTGCTGCGGCCGCGGCGGGTGAAGATGTCGTGCAGGAAGCGCTCGACGCCCTCATTGTCGAAGATGCCGGTGGGCACCAGGCCACCGAAGCGCAGGAACAGGTCCGACCACCGCACCGCCTTGCGCGGATTGCGCAGCAGCCTGCCCAGCCAGTCGCCATAAAGCGCGGGCAGGCTGGCGGCGCGGCGCAGGTATTCGCCCACGTTGGGGCGCAGGAAGGTCTCCGGCCGGAACTCGGCGTCGTCACTGGTACCGGTGATGAAGATGCGGCACATCTCTGCCGTGCTCATGCGGTTGGCCAGGCCGGCGGCGAGGAACGCGCCTGAGCTGACGCCCACGTAGCAATCCATCCGGGTCAGGTCCAGCCCGTCCAGGGCCTCGTCCATCGCGCGCAGCGCACCCAGTTCGTACATCCCGCCGATGGGGCCGCCGCCGGCGATGGCCAGCCCGATCTTGCCGCTCCGGCCCCGCTTGCGCGCACTGTGGATCGAAAGCATGTACTTCCCGTCTTGACGTTACCGGCCGAGTGTAGCCGACAGATCGGGTGCTTGCGGTGGACTGGCGTGGCCGGGATCATGCGGGGCATGGCGCGAAGCAACCCCCTGATCGAACGCCTGGGCCGTCGTCTCACATGGCACCAGGCCCTGCATGATCCGGCCCGCGAGCCGCGCAACCGGCTGCGCTGGCTGCCGGAGCTTCGGCGCTGGCAGGCCGAGCGGCTGGAACGCAGCTTCGAGCATTTCCTGAACGATCCGCGACGTCGGTCAGCGGCGATGTTCTTCCTGACCGATGTCTACGGCGACCATGACTTCAGCCGCCGCGACGCCAACGTGGCCAAGGTCATGCCGATGATGCAGCGCCTGCTGCCGGCCGCGGTGCTGGGTACGGTGGCCCATGGCATCGAACTGGGCGCGCTGACCCATGCACTGGATGTGCGCATGGCCGAAGCCCTGCACCGCATCGCCCCGACGCGCCGCAAGCTGGATGCGGAACTCTACGCCAGGGCCTATCGCGAGGTGGGGCATGCGCGGTTGCGCGAGCACCAGATCGACCTGATCGCCGAAGTCGGCGTGGGCCTGGCGCGCGCGGTGAAGACGCCGGGCGTGGCCACGCTGCTCAAGCTCTCGCGCGGCCCGGCCAAGGCGACCGGCCTGGGCGAACTGCAGGGGTTCCTGGAGCGTGGCTTCTCCGCGTTCGCCGCGCTGGGCGACGGCAAGGCCTTCGTGCGGGACATCGAGGACGCCGAGCGCGAGGCGTCGCGCCGGCTGTTCGACGGGCATCCCGATCCGTTCGGCTGAATCAGTCGAACTTTTCCGACAGCACGCGGCGTATCTCCACTTCGATCGGCCCCTTCATGGCCGACAGCAGGAAGCCGAGGGAAGCGGTGACGTGCAGCTGCTGGGGAAGCAGTGCGATATGGCCATCGACGCCGGAGCGGTTGAAGTTCAGCGTGTCACCGTCCCAGCCATAGTCCATGTCGAAGCGCTCGGCCAGTTTCTTCGCCACTTCCTCCACGGCCTTGCGTGCCTGTTTCGGCGTCTTGGTGTGGTTGTGCAGGATGTCGATGCTGGCCATGGGGAGCTCCACTGAGGTGTGCCTATTCTGCGCATGCACGGCGTGGAGGCAAGCCGGGGCTGTCGAATCCATGCCAACCTGCTAGGCTCCTGCAGCGTGGAAAGCCTGCGACTTCATTTCATCAACCGCCCTTCACCCGACCGTCCGTTGTCCACGGGCGTGCACCGCATCGTGCGCGAGGCTGCGGGCACCATCGGCGTGGGGGACGTGCTGCAGGGCGCGCTGCTGGCGCAGATCTGCGTGGACCGTCGTGGCCTGTGGCTGCAGGTGGCCAATGGCATGCGGGGCGTGCACATCAACGGGCGGCCGGTGAAGCGCATGGCCGTGCTCCGCCCGGGCGACTCCATCTACGTCGAGGGCGTCGAGCTGCTGCTGCAGTCGGCACATCAGCCCGCCGGCGATGTGCGCGATATCGACACGACCCAGAGCGATGCCCGCGTGGTCCTGCGGGGCGTGGGTGGCAAGTACCACGGTCGCAGCATTCCGTTGAGCCAGCCATGCCTGGTGGGTCGGGCCCGCGACGCCACGCTGCGGATCGACGACCCTGCATTCGCCGAGCGCCACGCGCGGCTGGAGCTGCGTGGGGAGCGCGTGCTGCTGCGTGACCTGGGCTCCGTCGAAGGCACGCGGGTCAATGGCGTGGTGGTGCGGGACGCGCTGCTGGTCGCGGGCGACCAGGTCGTCTTCGACGCACAGCACCGCTTCATCCTGGAAGTGCCGTGGCTGCCCACCGCCTCCCTGGCGGCGCCCGTTGACGACGAGATCACGGTGTCGCCTCCGCCGGTGGCCGCCACGGTCAAGGCGCGGCGCTCGCTGGGCCGCTGGCCGTGGCTGTTGCTCGCCGCGTTGCTGTTGGCGGCCGCGCTCAGCGCACTGCTGCTTTTCGGGGCGGGCTGAAGCGCTTCCACGCCCGCCAACCCAGCAGAACCGCCAGGATGCCCGCATAGAGCAGCGGCTCGCGGATGTCGGATTTCACCACCCACCAGAAGTGCAGCACCGCGAGCACGCCGATCGCATAGACCGTCTTGTGCAGCTTGCCCCAGTTGCGCCCCAGCCGGCGGATCCAGCCCTGGGTCGACGTCACTGCCAACGGAACCAGCAGGAGCCAGGCGGTGAAACCGACGGTGATGTAGGGGCGCTTGGCGATCTCCTCGAAGATCTGCGTCCAGTAGCCGCGCAGGTCCAGCCCCAGGTAGACCGCCAGGTGCAGCGTGGCATAGAAGAACGCGTACAGCCCCAGCAGGCGGCGGAAGCGGATCAGCACGGGCTGGCCCGTCAGCTGGCGCAGGGGCGTGATGGCGAGGGCGATCATCAGCAGGCGAAGTGCCCACAGGCCCGTGCGGTGTTCGATTTCGGCCACCGGATCGGCGCCCAGTGCGTCGCTGCCGGTGGTCCAGACGTCGTGGAACTGCCAGGCCAGGATCGCCAGAGGCGTCAGGGCCAGGGCGTGGACAAGTGTCTTGGCGACGATGAGGGAAGGGGAGCGCTTGGGCATGGATGCTCAGTCTGATGCCGGAAAGGGACGGGCCGGGGCGTCCGCTGCGCAGGCCCATGCTTCTGCTGGCAAACGCAAGCAGGCCTGGCGACGAGAGCGCCGTCAACCGCGATACACGATGGTTGCCGAACGACAGCCTCAATACCACTTCTTCAGGTCCATCCCCGCATACATCGAGGCCACCTGGTCCGCATAGCCGTTGAAGAGTTTCGTCGGGATCCGTTCGGCGAACAGCTTGCTGGCCGTGCCCGAGATGCGGCGTTCGGTCTTCTGGCTCCAGCGCGGATGGTCGACATTCGGATTGACGTTGGAGAAGAACCCGTATTCCGACGGCTGCAGGTCGTGCCACGCGGTTTCCGGCATGCGCTCGACGAACTTGATCTCCACGATCGACTTGATGCTCTTGAAGCCGTACTTCCACGGCACGACCAGCCGCAGGGGCGCGCCGTTCTGCTGCGGCAACGGCTTGCCGTACAGGCCGGTCGCGAGCAGCGCCAGCGGATTCATGGCCTCGTCGATGCGCAAGCCTTCGCGGTAGGGCCAGTTGATGGAGCGGTACCGTACCCCTGGCATCTGCACCGGGTCGGCCAGTGTGGTGAAGGCCACGTACTTGGCCTTGGAGGTGGGTTCGAACCGCTTCAGCACTTCGCCGAGCGGCACGCCCAGCCACGGGATCACCATCGACCACCCTTCCACGCAGCGCAGCCGGTAGATGCGTTCCTCCGGTTTCAGGCCTTTCACCAGGTCATCCAGCGACAGCTTGCCGGGCTTGGCGCAGTGACCGCCCACGGCCACCGTCCAGGGCGACGTGCGCAGGGTCTTGCGTGCGGTGGAGGGGTCGGCCTTGCCGGTGCCGAACTCGTAGAAGTTGTTGTAGCTGGTGACATCCTCGTAACGGGTCAGCGTCTCCGCGGTGCGAAAGCCGGAGCGGGCCTGCTCGGGCGTCACCGTGGCCTTGGGCGGCGGGGGAGGTTCGGCATCGGCGCAGCCGGACAAGGCCAGGGCGGGCGCCATCGCGAAGGCGCGCAGCAATGAGCGCCGCTCCCGGTAGATCGCTTCGTCGGTGATCTCGGAGGCGGGGATTCGCAGGGCATCGCGCAGGGACATGACGGGCTCCGGAAGGGGGGGGTGCGGGTTGGAGAGGCAAAGGGAGCAAATAATTCCCGGCCATGCCGGAGACTGATGCCACAGAGTAATACGCGAGCCGCCCAGGGCAGGATGCAGCGCGTGCGTATTCCATGCCCGGGCGTCCGCTTGGTTGCCCCTGCAACTGATGCACTGCGGCATACTAGGGGTTCATTCTTTCAGGTGCCCCATGACGCGCGCGTTCAATTTCAGTGCCGGCCCCGCCACCCTTCCGGAACCGGTGCTGCGGCAGGCCCAGGCCGAGATGCTCGACTGGAATGGCATTGGCGCGTCCATCGTGGAAATCAGCCACCGCAGCGCGGATTTCATTGCCGTCGCGGCCGAGGCCGAAGCCGACCTGCGCCGGCTGGTCGGCATTCCGGACGACTATGCGGTGCTGTTCCTGTCCGGCGGCGCGACCACCCACCAGGCCCTGCTGGCGCTCAACTTCGCGGCGCCTGGGCAGGTCGTGGACTACGTGGTTACCGGCCACTGGGGCAAGACCGCCATCAAGCAGGCCCGGCCGTACTGCACCGTCAACATCGCCGCCGATGGCGAGACGGGCGGCTTCCACGACATCCCGGCGCGGGACACCTGGCAGCTCACGCCCGGCGCCGCCTACGTGCACATCACCGCCAACGAGACCATCCACGGGGTGGAGTTCCGTGATACGCCCGACGTGGGCGAGGTGCCGCTGTTCGCCGACTTCAGTTCCAGCATCGCATCCGAGCCCATCGATGTGTCCAGGTACGGCGTGATCTACGCCGGCGCGCAGAAGAACCTGGGGCCGGTCGGCGTGGCGGTAGTGATCATCCGCAAGGACCTATTCGGGCGCAGCGGCCAGCCGCGCGCCGACATCTTCGACTACCGCTCGCACGCCGAGCGCGATTCCATGCTCAACACCCCGCCTACCTGGAACTGGTACCTGGCCGGCCTGGTGTTCAAGTGGATGCTGGCCGAAGGTGGCGTGGCCGAGTTCGCGCGCCGCAACGCGGTGAAGTCGTCGCTCGTCTACGACGCCATCGATGCCTCGGGCGGCTTCTATCGCAACGACGTGGTGCCTGCGGTGCGGTCGCGCATGAACATCCCGTTCTTCCTGCCCGACGAGACCCTGACGGCGCGCTTCGTGGCCGAATCCAAGGCCGCCGGCCTGCTGGCGCTGAAGGGCCACAAGGCGGTCGGTGGCATCCGCGCCTCGCTCTACAACGCGCTGCCGGTGGAAGGCGCGCAGGCGCTGGTGCAGTTCATGCACGACTTCCAGCAACGCAACGGATAAGTAGCGCTGTTGTAGGAGCGACGTAAGTCGCGACCGCCAACCCTTCCGGTCGCGACTCACGTCGCTCCTACAGAAAGCATCTTCAGGGAATACGAAATATGGCCTCCAAACCTGCCCCGCCCAAGAAAACCGCCAAGCCCACGAAGGGCAAGAAGGCGGAGACGGCCCCCACGCCCGCTCCAGTCCTCTCCGATGTCCGCGCCAAGATCGACGGCATCGACCGGCAGATCCAGGCGCTGATCGCCGAACGCGCGCAGTTCGCGCACCAGGTGGGCAAGGCCAAGGGCAAGCTCGCAGCCGCCGTCGACTATTACCGCCCCGAGCGCGAAGCGCAGGTGCTGCGCATGGTGGTGGACCGCAACGAAGGCCCGCTCAGCGACGAAGTGCTGGTGCATGTGTTCCGCGAGATCATGTCCGCCTGCCTTGCCCAGCAGGAGCCGCTCAAGATCGGCTTCCTGGGTCCGGAAGGCACCTTCAGCCAGCAGGCGGTACTGAAGCATTTCGGCCGTTCGGCGCACGGCCTGCCGTTGGCCAGCATCGAGGAAGTGTTCCAGGAAGTGGAGAGCGGCAACGCCGATTTCGGCGTGGTGCCGGTCGAGAATTCGGGGCAGGGCACCATCCAGATCACGCTGGACATGTTCCTGACCTCGAACCTCAAGATCTGCGGCGAAGTCGAACTCCGCGTGCACCAGTACCTGCTTTCGCGCAGTGGCCGCATCGAGGACATCGAACGCATCTACTCGCATCCGCAGTCGTTCGCGCAGACGTCTTCGTGGCTGCGTGCCAACCTGCCCAAGGTGGAGAAGATTCCCGTGTCCAGCAACGCGGAGGGCGCGCGTCGGGCGCGGGGTTCCGACGATGCGGCCAGCATCGGCGGCGAAAGCGCGGGCCATGTGTACGGCCTCAAGAAGGTGGTGATGAGCCCCATCCAGGACGATGCGGACAACACCACGCGCTTCCTGGTCATCGGCCGCAGCATCTTCCCGCCGTCGGGCCACGACCGTACCTCGGTGCTGGTCTTCATCCATGACAAGCCCGGCGCGCTGTTCGACGTGCTCAGCCCGTTCGCCCGCCATGGCATCAGCATGAACCGCATCGAATCGAGGCCGTCGCACCACGCCAAGTGGGAATACGGCTTCTTCATCGACCTGGCCGGCCACGTCGAGGATGAGGCCATGAAGCAGGCGCTGGCCGAACTGAAAAAGCATTCGGCGCAGATCAAGGTGCTGGGTTCTTATCCGGTCGCGGTGCCTTGAGGGCCGTGATTCGTGATGGCGGATTCGCGATCTGCCGTCGCAGTGATCATGCCCCGTCCGAACGCCGCCCATTGATCCGCTCCTCACGAATCACTAATCACTCATCACAGCTCCCATGACGCAAGACTGGATCGCCTCCGCCGGCCAACCCCTGCAGGGCACCCTGGATATCCCCGGCGACAAGTCGGTGTCGCATCGCGCGGTGATGTTCGCCGCGCTGGCTGACGGCACCTCGACGATCGACGGTTTCCTGGAAGGCGAGGACACCCGCGCCACCGCCGCGATCTTCTCGCGCCTGGGCGTGCAGGTGGAAACCCCGTCGCCGTCGCGGCGCATCGTGCATGGCGTGGGCGTGGACGGCCTGAAGGCCGCGGACGGTGCGCTGGATTGCGGTAACGCCGGCACCGGCATGCGCCTGCTGGCCGGCCTGCTGGCGGCGCAGCCGTTCGACAGCGTGCTGGTCGGCGATGAGTCCCTGTCGAAGCGTCCCATGCGCCGCGTCACCGGCCCACTCGCCACGATGGGCGCGCGCATCGACACCGAAGACGGCGGCCTGCCGCCGCTGCGCATCCAAGGCGGCCATTCGCTGCGAGGCATCGACTACACGCTGGAAGTCGCCAGCGCGCAGGTGAAGTCCGCCGTGCTGCTGGCCGGCCTGTATGCCGAAGGCGAGACCGTGGTGCGCGAGCCGCATCCCACCCGCGACTACACCGAGCGCATGCTGAAGGCGTTCGGCGTGGACATCAACTTCTCGCCCGGCTTCGCGCGCCTTCGCGGCGGGCAGCGCCTGAAGGCCACCGACATCGCCGTGCCGGCGGACTTCTCGTCGGCGGCGTTCTTCCTGGTCGCGGCCAGCATCATTCCCGGTTCTGCACTGCGCCTGCGCGCGGTCGGCCTGAATCCCCGGCGCACCGGCCTGCTGCAGGCGCTGCGCCTGATGGGCGCGGACATCACCGAGGAAAACGCCAGCGAGCACGGCGGCGAGCCGGTCGTGGATCTGGTGGTGCGCCATGCGCCGCTGCGCGGCATCGAGGTGCCCGAGGCGCTGGTGCCGGACATGATCGACGAGTTCCCGGCGCTGTTCATCGCGGCGGCCTGCGCCGAAGGCCCCACCGTCGTGCGCGGCGCGGCCGAACTGCGCGTGAAGGAGTCCGACCGCCTGGCGAGCATGGCAAACGGCTTGCGGGCGATGGGTCTGCGGGTGGACGAGACGCCGGATGGCGCGACGATCTTCCCGGGCGAACTGCTGGGTGGAGTCGTGGACAGCCATGGCGACCACCGCATCGCGATGGCGTTCTCCATCGCGGGGCAGGTGGCGAAGGGCGAAGTGCGTATCGGCGACATCGCCAACGTGGCCACGTCATTTCCGAATTACGACGGGCTGGCAACGGGCGCGGGGTTTGCGCTGCGGAAGGCCTGAGGCTGTTGCTTTCTGCAGGAGCGACGTGAGTCGCGACCGTACGCCCAAGATTGCCTGCGTGTTCGCTTGAGCTACCGTGCGACGGTCAACGATGCGCTCGTGCGTCAGGCTCCCGGTGCACAAAGACATTCGGTCGCGACTTACGTCGCTCCTACAAGGGGGCAAAAAAAACGGGGAAGCCATGGCTTCCCCGTTCCGTTACAGGGTGAAGGCGTGCGTTCGCCTTACTGGGTAGCCACCAGGTCCGATGGCTTGAAGTCCACCGGCACGCGCACGCTGCTGGCAACAGCCTTGCCATTGCGCAGCGCCGGCTCGAAGCGCCACTGGCGAACGGCGTTCAGCGCGGCACGGTCGAGCTCACGCTCACCGCTGCGTTCGGCGATCTTGACGTCCACCGGATTGCCGTTGGCATCCAGCTCGGCCATCACCACGACGGTGCCACCCACGCCGGCGCGCAGCATCGAAGCGGGATATTTCGGCTCGACGTTGCCGGCCATGGCACGCGGCTGGCGATTGGTCGCGGCCACGCGGTCGACCGCTTTCTTCGGCTTGCTGGCCACGGCGGCCTGCGCCGGCCGCTCACGCGACGTGTCGGCGGCCGGTATCGTAGGCGCGGGGGTGGGCGCACTCGTTGCCGCCTGCTGCGAAACCTGGCGGTGCTGTGCCATCCACACCAGGGCGGCGGTCGTCAGTGCGAACGCCAACAGCACCAGCAGGACCGGGGACACACCGCGCCGTGTTGGCGCCGCGTTGTCTTCCAGAGTTTCCGGAGCGCGATATTCGTTGTTTGCGGACTGCGTCATGGGACCTCCTGATCACGTTGTGGAACGTGGTCGAGTCTTGCATGCCGCTTTGTTGCGACTACGTGAGTCGCGAGTGAAACCGACGCGCTGGATTCAGCAATCCGAATGAAGGTTCAGCAACGCGAGCAGCGCGTCAACGCATCTTGAAATCCACCGGCACCGTCACGCTGCCGACGATCGCCTGACCATCGCGCTGGCCGGGACTGAAACGCCAGCGACGCACGGCGTCCACCGCCGCGCGATCGAGATCGCGCGAACCACTGCGTTGCTGCACGTCCACCGACAGCGGCACGCCATCGGTGCCCACTTCCACGCGCACCATCACCGTGCCTTCCGCGCCTTCGCGGATCGCGGCGGGCGGATACTCGGGCGCCGGCGTCTGGCCGGGGAGGGGCACCGGTACCTCGGTCGGCGCCAGGCCCACGCCTGCGGGCAGCGGCGCATCGGCTGCGGTCGGTGCCACGGGTGCGGTGGGGGCTTCGGGTACCGGGGCCGGCATCGGTTTTTCTTCCACCAGCTTGGGCTGCTCGTCGGCGCGCCGGGCGGGCGGCTCGTCCATGCCGCTGGCGCCATCGCCGGTGGACAGCGGCTCGGGCAGCGCCTCGATCGGCAGTGCCTTGCCCGCGGCGGCCGGTTCCGGCTTGTAGAACCCGTCGTCGCGGCCGGCCCACCAGACGATCACGAACAGCAGCAGGCCGATGCCGAAGGCGATGGCGGCGTTGCGCAGGGCGGTGCGGGGCAGGCGGAAGGTGAAGTGCGGGTCGTGCGGTTGCTGGGCCGACATGGGAGTCACCGGTGAAGACGCGCCGATTCTTGCACATGCCGGGTTAACCGCGCGGGCAACGGGTCGCAGATGGGCGATAATGCCGGCTTCCCACGCCAGACCGCAGTTTCCATGCTCGATCCTGTCCTGCTCCGCACCCAGCCCGCCGAACTCGCCCAGCGCCTCAAGGAGACCCGGGGTTTCGACCTGGACGTGTCCCGCATCGCCGAGCTGGAAGCCTCGCGCAAGCAGATCCAGAAACGCACCGAGGAACTGCAGAACCTGCGCAATACCCGCTCCAAGGCCATCGGCCAGGCCAAGGCCAAGGGCGAGGACGTCTCCGCGCTGATGGCGGAAGTGGCCGGCTTCGGCGACGAGCTGAAGGCTTCGGAAGTGAAGCTCGACGAGATCCGCGCCGAGATCGAGGCCATCGCCCTGGGCATCCCCAACCTGCCGCACGCCAGCGTGCCGGTGGGCAGCGACGAGGCCGGCAATGTCGAACAGCACCGCTGGGGCACGCCGCGTACCTTCGATTTCGCGGTCAAGGACCATGTGGAACTTGGCGCGCGCCACGGCTGGCTGGACGCCGACACGGCCGCCAAGCTGTCCGGCGCACGCTTCACCGTGCTGCGCGGCCAGCTGGCCCGCCTGCACCGCGCACTCGCGCAGTTCATGCTGGACCTGCACACCATCGAACACGGTTACGAAGAAACCAGCGTGCCGGTGATCGTCAACGCCGATTCCATGCGCGGCACCGGCCAGCTGCCGAAGTTCGAGGAAGACCTGTTCGCCACGCAACTGGGCGAACACAAGCGCTACCTGATCCCGACGTCCGAAGTACCGCTGACCAACATCGTCCGCGACGAAATTCTCGACGACGCCCGCCTGCCGCTGCGCATGACGGCGCATTCGATGTGCTTCCGTTCCGAAGCCGGCAGCGGCGGCCGCGACGTGCGCGGCATGATCCGCCAGCACCAGTTCGAAAAGGTGGAACTGGTGTCCATCGCGCGCCCGTCCGAAAGCTACGACGAGCAGGAGCGCATGACCCGCGCCGCCGAGACCGTGCTGGAGAAGCTGGGCCTGCCGTACCGCCGCATGCTGCTGTGCACGGGCGACATGGGCTTCGGCGCCACCAAGACCTTCGACCTGGAAGTCTGGCTGCCGTCGCAGGACATGTACCGCGAGATCTCCTCGTGCTCCAACTGCGAGGACTTCCAGGCGCGTCGCATGCAGGCGCGCTGGCGCAACCCGGCCACCGGCAAGCCCGAGCCGGTGCACACGCTCAACGGCTCCGGCACGGCAGTGGGTCGCGCATTGATCGCGGTGATGGAGAACTACCAGAACGCCGACGGCTCGATCACCGTGCCCGAGGTGCTGCGCCCGTACATGGGCGGCGCGGAACAGATCGCCTGACGCGATATCCCTTCTCCCGCGCGCAGAAGGTGCAGCACATCCCTTCTCTCCGCTAGCGGGGAGAAGGTGCCCGGAGGGCGGATGAGGGGCCGCTGTTCGCTCGGGACTTTTCGTTCCGCTGTCTGCCTATGATCGAATCTTGTAGGCGAGTGAGCGCTTTCGGCGCCCTGTCTCCGTTCGCCCCTCACCCGCCTTCGGCACCCTCTCCCCGCACGCGGGGCGAGGGGAGCATCAAGTCTTCTTCGCGCGTCCCTTGGGGGCCTTCGCCACCTTGGCGCGCACCGTCGTGCGGCTCAGATCGCGTAGCGCGTCCTTGCCGATCCAGCGTCGCGTCGGGTCGTCGGACGCCGCCAACCGGGTGGCCAAAGTCGTCGCCTCCGCATGCAGCGCTGCATTGCGATGGCCGATGGCACGCAGTGCCCAGCTAACGCCCTTGCTGACGAAATTGCGCGCATCGCCCGCGGCCGTATCCACGTGGGCCAGCCCGGCGAGGAAGGGCGCATCGGGCGTGTGGCGGTCATGCACTGCCAGCCCGGCCAGCAGCGCGAACGCCGCGCGTTTCTCGAATTCGCCACGCTTGCGTGCCCACGCCTCGATCCGCTCCCATGCGTGCGCGCTGCGATCGAACAGGTGCAGGCACAGGGTGTCGCAGACCGCCCAGTTGTCGAACTGGCGGCACCAGCGGTCCATCTGCGTGGCGGTGAGTTGTGCCGGATCGGCGATGAAGGCGACTAGCAGCCGCGCTTCGTAGACGCCGCTGTCCCACAGTGGTTGTGCCAATGGGTGTTGGCGGCCGAAGCGTTTGCCCAGCGCCTGGATGTCGCGCATGGGCACGCCGAGTGCGTGGGTGTCGGGGATGCCGTAACGCGCCAGCCCGGCGCGATGGTCCGGGCTGGCGGCGGCTTTCAGCAGGGCGAGCGCTTGTGCGACGTCGATGGCGTCACCCGTGGCTGCATCGCGGCGCGTACGGGTGGTTCTCGGACGACGCAGAGCGGTGCGGTCGGGCATCGGGGGGTCGCCGTGACGGGTGCCGGCAGCATACCGGCTCCCGTCAGCGCGACCGCGTGCCGATCAGGCGGCCTCGCGCAGCGGCGCGGGGATGCTGGCCAGCGCGGCCTCGATGGCGTCGCTGCGGTGCTGCGCCGAGTAGGCGATGCGCTCGGCGCGTACGAATTCCACGTCGGTGATGCCCAGGAAACCGAACACCTGCTTCAGATAAGGCGTCACGAAGTCGATCGCGGTGCCGGCGTATTCGCCGCCGCTGGCTTCGGCCACGATCACCTGCTTGCCGCCGGCCAGGCCGATCGGTCCGTTCTCGGTGTACTTGAAGGTGCGGCCGGCCACGGCCACGCGGTCGATCCAGGCCTTCAGCGTGGACGGGATGCCGAAGTTGTAGCGCGGCGCGCCCACCACGATGACGTCGGCGTCGAGGAACTGCTGCATGGTCAGTTCACCGGCTTGCGCGGCGGCGCTGTCGCCCCCACCCAGTACGGCACCGGTCAGGTGGGCCAGCGGCTCGGCGTCCAGGTCGCGGTAGGTGACCTCCAGCCCGGGCACGCTGTCCTGCCAACGGGCTACGATGGCGGCGGTAAGCTGGCGCGTGACCGAGTTGTCGGCCAAGGCGCTGCTGTCGATATGCAATAGTTTCATGATGTCTCTCCGGTCGGATGCGGCCTCAACCGCGTTGGAGGACACTGTAGGTCGTTGCATTTGTGGGATAAACGTGGTCTAACGTCACTGATTGTTCTAAGGGTGGAATTCTCGTCATGCAGCACGACCTCAACGATCTCTATTACTTCGCCATGGTGGTGGACCACGGGGGCTTCGCCGCCGCCGAACGCGCCCTGGGCATCCCCAAGTCCCGCCTGAGCCGCCGCATCAGCCAGCTGGAAACCGACCTGGGCGTGCGCCTGCTGCAGCGTTCCACGCGCCGGTTCGCGGTGACGGACGTGGGCATGAGCGTGCACCGGCATGCGCAGACGATGCTGGCCGAGGCGCAGGCCGCGCGCGAAGTGGTCGACCGGCTGAGTGCGGAGCCGCGCGGCGTGGTGCGCGTCAGCGTGCCGGTGGCGGTGGCGCAGATGCAGTTGCCCAAGATCCTGCCGATGTTCCTGGACAAGTACCCCAAGGTCCGGCTGCAGCTGCACGTCAACAACCGCCGCGTGGACATCATCAACGAAGGCTACGACGTGGCGCTGCGCGTGCGCGCCAAGCTGGACGACGACGGCAGCCTGGTGATGCGCAGTTTCGGCCAGATCCAGGAGCTGCTGGTCGCCAGCCCCAAATACCTGCAACGCGCCGGCCGTCCGCGCGACCCGGACGAACTGGCCCAGCACGTCACCCTGAGCATCAGCGAGGACGAGGCCCGCCAGCGCTGGGAGCTGCACGGCCCCAATGGCGAGGTCCGCCGGGTCGAGCTGCAGCCGCGCCTGGCCGGTTTCGATTTCCCGCTGCTGCAGTCGATGGCGAAGGACGGGTTCGGCATCACGCTTTTGCCGGAGACGGTCTGCGCGGAGGCGGTGCGCAAGGGCGAGCTGGAGGTGGTGCTGCCGGAATGGAGCCTGCCGCAGGGCATCTGCCATGCGGTGTTCGCGTCGCGCCGGGGCCTGTTGCCGGCGGTGCGGGTGTTCATCGACTTCCTGGCGGAGCATCTGCCTCAGCAGATCGAGTCGTCGCGGCTGGATTGCGGTGGCAAGTGTGCGGAGGAGAAGGAGAAGGCCATCGCGATGGCCATCGACAACACGCAGGCCGGCAAGGTAAAGAAGGCCTCGTAGGCGCTGACGGGTTCGTGCGAAAATGCCATCCGGCCTGCAAGGGGCCGGGCAGGGGACTTGGTAGCGGGGGCAGGCTCTGAACCTGAAATCCGCACCAAGACATCCCCGAAAGCAATACCGGAGAGATGGCCGAGTGGTTTAAGGCAGCAATCTTGACTGCGCAGGCCGAAGGCCGGAGCGAACATCGACCGTAGGTCGATGGTAAAACTGCCGTACGGCGCGCAGCGCCGCGGTAGGGTAGTGACAACGGAGAGATGGCCGAGTGGTTTAAGGCAGCAGTCTTGAAAACTGCCGTAGGTGTAAGCCTACCGTGGGTTCGAATCCCACTCTCTCCGCCACGTTCTAAACCGTCCTATGTCCGGTGGAAGAAAAGCTCATGCGTCGACTCTTCGTGCTGGCGTTGCTTCTGTTGCACAGCGCCGCCTGGGCCTCCGACGCACCGGCGCGCGTCATCGTCATCGGCACCTACCACTTCAGCAATCCCGGACAGGACAAGGCCAACGTGGACTCGGTGGACGTCACCGTGCCCCAGCGACAGGCGGAACTGAAGTCGGTCACCGATGCTCTCGCGAAATTCCAACCGACGTTCGTTGGCGTCGAGTGGCCCGCCGATGCAGCGCGCGAGCAATATGCGCGCTATCTGGACGGCACGCTGCCGCCCTCCAGCAACGAAGTCGTGCAGTTGGGATTCCGACTGGCCAGGCAGATGGGGCTCGAACGCGTTCATGGGCTGGATGTCGCGGGTGACTTTCCTTTCGAACCGTTGAGTGCGTGGGCGCAGGCCAACGGCAGGTCGGGTGACCTGCAAGCGCTGATGGCGCAGGCCCAAGGCATCACGGCGCGCATTACCGCACTGCAAAGCACCCACAGCATCGGTGGCGTACTGCGCGAGATGAACACGCCGCAGGCCCTAGATGAGGCTGCGAGCTTCTACGCGGAGTTCCTGCGTTACGGAAGCGGTGCGCAGCAACCGGGTGTCGAGCTGAATGCCGCCTGGGCGAAGCGCAATTTCGCGATCTGCGCACGGCTGCTGCAAGCCCTCAAGCCCGGAGATCGCGCGGTGGTGTTCTACGGGCAGGGGCATGTTCCGCAGCTGGCGGCCTGCCTGCGCTCGACGCGCGGTGTCGAGGTCGTGGAAGCGGACGCGTTTCTTCCGTCCTCTTGACCGCTGGAAATGCATCCCGTGCTTCCGCCTATCAAGAAATCAGTAGATCCGCTCGACGGCGACTTGCCGTTCTAGACGTCAGGCGGTGGGCAGCGTAGTCGCGGGCAAGGCCGACGCCCGCACCCCGGGCCTTCGCACTGGATGGCGACCGACGCATCTCCCCGGGTGCGCTTCGCTTACCCGGGGCGACGGTCTACGACCATCGGCCAATCCGACTCTGCCCCGTGCATTGCAAGCGCCCGCTAGACTGCGGCAACGATTTGTCCGGACACCACCCCACATGAAACTCACTCCCACCCCCATCACCGCCGCACTGGCCGGCATCTTCGCCGGCGTGGCCATGCCGTTGCTCTGGCCGCGGCTGGGTGGCGAGACCTTGAACTGGGTGTTTGCGTTCCTGCTGGTGGTCGCGTTGCCGGTGCACGTGCTGGTGGTGGGCTTCAATCCGCCGCGCGAATCGGCGGGGAAGGGGGCGCTGGATACTGCGCTGTTCAAGCGTGTGGTGGTGTGGCTGCTGGCGGCGCTGGCGACCATCGCCTTGATGCGGCTGCTGTCCGTATAACCGGTGAAGGAAGCCGTGCGACAGGTTCGCTAAGGGTGCGCCGATGCAGGTGTCGCAGCCGTTCGACAGCCCTGCAACATCGCGCTACTTGCCGCCGATCATGGGGACGCCCAGGCCCGCCCTCAGTTCGGCCAGGTCCACGTTGCCGTCGTCATTCCTGTCGAGCCATTGGAAACGGAAACTCAGGCTGCGACGCAGCTCGCTGTCCGACAACGCGCCATCGCTGTCGATGTCCGAACCGATGATCCGTTCCGAAGCCGACACTCCGGCGTGATCCTGCGGGCCGAGTATCGCCTGCAGTTCCTCTGCCGAGATACGGCCATTGCGGTCGTGGTCCATCATCGCGAACGCCGCATCGCTGTCGTATTCGTACCGGCTGATGACATCGTCCTTGTTGAGATCGAGTGCCAGGAAGCGCTCGGTGGCTACGGTCGCGTCCTGCGCCTGGCAGACGAACGCGGGGTATGCGACAAGCAGCGTCGTCGAAGCGAGCAAGGCCAACTTGGAAGCCTTCATGACATTTCTCCCGGGTGAGCGCGATCCAGCGTGCGGTTGTCGACACCAACATGGACCCAGCTTGGGTGCCGCCGCGCGCGCGTTCAACCGCAGAACTAACCAGCGTGGCTAGGTAAATGTACTGAGCATGTGCACCGGGCGCGGCGGGGGCACGACACCGGGCCAAGGCCGCAGGCCGGCCATGCGAACCGGATCGCCACGTCGTTCGACCCAAGTCGGACACCAGCACGCCACCCGCCTCGGGTAAAGTTCCTTCCGAGCGAACGTTTGCATGCACCGCCCTTCGGGGGGCGGGCCGCTGTCGCAGGACGCGTGCGTTCTTTCATCGTGTCGGCGATGGTTGAAGGGGATCGGTTGGACAGCGTGGGGTATGGACACATCGGGCGGGCCGGAAGGTCGCGCGGCAGGCGCGTGTATGCGGTGCGCGCGGTGCTGCTGTGCGCGCTGCTGGTGTTCGCCGGCATGGCGCAGGCGCTGGATGCCCACCGCCAGATCGCCCAGTTCCACCACACCGCCTGGACCGTCAAGGAAGGCGCGCCCGGCCAGATCACCGCGCTGGCGCAGACCGCCGACGGCTATCTGTGGCTGGGCACGCAGGTGGGCCTGTTCCGCTTCGACGGCGTGGATTTCGAACGCTACGACCCACCGGGTGGGCAGGCTTTCCCCGCCACCAGCATCTCCGCCCTGCACGCCGCACCGGATGGCAGCCTGTGGATCGGCTTCCGCTATGGCGCGGTCAGCGTGCTGCGCAACGACCGCCTGACCCATTACGGCGAAGCACAGGGGCTGCCCACCAGCACCGTGTTCCGGTTCGCCCAGGACCACGACGGGCGCCTGTGGGCCGCCACGTTCACCGGCCTGGTGTACCTGCACCAGGGCCGCTGGCAGCGCACGGAGGGTGCATGGCAGGTGCCCGGCAGGCAGGCGCGCACCGTCTTCGTCGATCGCGAGGGCACGCTGTGGGTGGCGACCGAGCGTGGCGTCGCCTTCCTGCGCAAGGGCACGCGCGTCTTCCAGGCCGTGGACGCGCCGGTCGGCCGCATCAGCCAGATCGCACAGGCGCCGGACGGCAGCCTGTGGATCGCCGAAAACGAGGGCGGCGTGCGCCAGCTGCCACGCCACGGCACGCCACCTGCGACACGATCGCTGGCCGCGTCGTCGGCCGGCCTGCTGTTCGACCGCGACGGCACCTTGTGGGCCACCACCATGGGCGAGGGCGTGCAACGCCTGTCGCGGCCGATGGACACCACGGCGCCGGCAGCAGGTGCGCCCGCATTCGAGCATTTCCGCCAGGACGACGGACTCAGCGCCGATTACCTGCTGCCGGTGCTGGAAGACCGCGAAGGCAATGTCTGGGTGGGCAGCAGCCGCGGGCTGGACCGCTTCCGCCATGCCAACGTGGTGCTGGCGATGCTGCCCGATGGCGCGCAGGATTTCGCCATCGTCGCCGGCGACGACGGCTCACTGCTGGTCGGCAGCCGCAACCGCCCGCTGATGCAGCTGCAGGGCCGGCAGCTGCGCTTCCTGGACCTGCCCCCGCCGCTCACGGCCGCCTACCGCGACCGCACAGGCACGGTCTGGCTGGGCGGGCCCGATGGCCTGTGGACGTGGCGCGACGGGCAGCTGGCGCCGGTCACGCCGCTGCCGGTGTCAGGATATTCCGGGGTGCAGGCCATCGCGCGTGACCGCGACGGCGCGCTGTGGGTGTCGTTGAACACGCCCGGCATCCATCGCCTGACGGATGGCAGGTGGCACCACCTGCGCGACCAGGCGGGCATGCCCGACGGTTCGTCGCCGCTGGCGCTGCTGTCCGCGGCCGATGGCGCACTGTGGATGGGCTTCGCGCGCGACAAGATCACGGTGATGCGCGGCGGCGCGCGGCAGGTGATCGGCACCGAGCAGGGTCTGGCGGTAGGCAACGTCACCGCGCTGGTGGAAGGCCGCGGCGGCATCTGGATCGGCGGCGAGCGCGGGCTGGCGCGGTTCGCGGCGGGACGCGTGCGCAGCCTGCGCGCGCCGGCGGACAGCCCGTTCCGCGGCATTTCCGGCATTGTCGAGGCCCGCAACGGCGACCTGTGGTTGAACGGCGCGCGCGGCGTGCTGCACGTGAAGGTCGCCGACGTGGCGGGGCTGTTTGATGCGGCGGCGCCGGTGTACGAGCAGTTCGATTTCCTCGACGGCCTGCCTGGCGTACCGGCGCAGTTCCGGCCCATTCCCACCGCGGCCGAAGGCAGCGACGGCCGGCTGTGGTTCGCGACCACCAGCGGCGTGGTGTCGATCGATCCAGCCAGGATCCGGCGCAATCCCACGCCGCCACCCGTGGCCATCGCGACGGTGACCGCGGACGAACGCGCGCATGGCGTGGGCGGCGCCACGCTGCGGCTGCCGCCCGGCACGCGCAACCTGCAGATCGCCTACACCGCGCTGAGCCTGTCGATCCCGGAACGCGTGCGCTTCCGCTACCGGCTGGAAGGCTACGACGAGGACTGGCAGGACGCCGGCACGCGCCGCACCGCGTTCTACAACGACCCGGGCCCCGGCCACTACGTCTTCCGCGTGATCGCCGCCAACAACGACGGCGTCTGGAGTCCGCAGGGCGCCGCGCTGCCCATCGTCATCGCGCCGCGCTACTACCAGACCGCGTGGTTCATGGCCCTGTGCGTGATGTTGGGGGCCTCGCTGCTGTGGGTGGCTTACCTGCTGCGCCTGCGCCACCTGTCCAGGCAGATCCGCGAACGCCTCCAGGAGCGCCATCGCGAACGCGAGCGCATCGCGCGCGAACTGCACGACACGCTGCTGCAGAGCGTGCAGGGGCTGATCCTGCGGTTCCACGCGGTGGCGGGTTCGCTCGGGCGCGAGGCACCCGCGCATGCGGCGATGGAGCGCGTGCTGGACAGGGCCGATGAAGTACTGGTGGAAGCGCGCGAACGCGTGCTGGACCTGCGCCGCTCGCGCTTGCCGGGTGACCTGCCCGAGGCGCTGGCCGGGCTGGGCGAGGAACTGGTGCCGGACTTCTCGATCGATTTCCGCCTGGTGGTGGACGGTGACCCGCGCGCACTGGATCCGCTGATGCGCGACGAGCTGTACCGCATCGCGCGCGAAGCGGTGCTCAATGCGTTCCAGCATGCCCGCGCCGACCACGTGGAGGTGGAACTGACGTACGCGGACGATGCGCTGCACCTGTGCGTGCGCGACGACGGCGCCGGCATGCCCGTCGAGGTGCGGCAGCGCGGCGGCCGCGAGGGGCATTGGGGCCTGGCCGGCATGCGCGAACGGGCCGAACGCATCGGCGCGCTGCTGGAGGTCGGCCCCGGCCCCCGCGCGGGCACGCAGGTGCTGCTGCGGGTGCCGGCCGACGCGGTCTACCTGGCCGCGATGCGTGCCAAGCGTCGCCGCTGGTGGCCGGGACGGCTGTGCATGCGACGCACGCGCAGCTGATGCGCATCGCGTACGCCGTGCCGGGCGTCCCCATGACGTGTGGCGGTTAACTTAGCGCGCCCGATCCGTAACATCGCACCGACAGGAGGACCCATGCGCCTAGCCTCGACGATCTGCCTGCTTGCCTTGCTTCCGCTCGCCGCGTGGGCCACCACGCCGCCACCGTCACCGCTCCCCACGCGTGCCGCGCTGGATGCCGAACTCGTGGCGGCGATGCGCGCGGCGCAGGCCAACGGGCTGGCCATCGCGGTGATCGACGACGGCAAGGTGGTGCACGTGGCCGCCTACGGCCAGCGCAATGCGCAGGGTGATCCCTTGCAGACGAACACCGTCATGTACGGCGCATCGCTGACCAAGGCGGTGTTCGCCTGGACCGTGATGCAACTGGTGGACGAGGGCAGGCTGGACCTCGACCGCCCCATCGGCGAGTACTTCGACAAGCCACTCACCGACTATCCTGCCGAGGACAAGTACGGCCCGTGGCCCGACCTGGCCGGTGATGCGCGCTGGAAGCAGATCACCGCGCGCATGCTGCTGACGCACAGTGCTGGCTTCGCCAACTTCGCCTACCTGGAGCCCGACGGCAAACTTCGCATCCATTTCGAGCCCGGCAGCCGGTATGCCTATTCCGGTGAAGGATTGATCCTGCTGCAGTACGTGCTGGAACGCGGGCTGGGCCTGGATGTGGGGCAGGAGATGCAGCGCCGCGTGTTCGACCGCTTCGGTATGCCCGACACCAGCATGACCTGGCGCCCGGACTTCGCCGCCAACCTGGCCGATGGCTGGAACGAGGACGGCAGCACCGAGCCGCACGACGAGCGCAGCCGCGTGCGGGCCGCCGGTTCCATGGACACCACGATCGCCGACATGGCGAACTTTGCCGCCGCTTACGTCAACGGCGACGGGTTGAGCGCGGCCAGCGCGTCGGCGCTGACCACGCCCCAGCGACCGATCACCACCGCCAGCCAGTTCCCCACGCTGCAGGACGAACTGCCGGCCGCGCAGCGCCGCCAGGACCTGGCAGCGGGGTTGGGCGTGGTGGTGTTCGATGGGCCGCAGGGCCCGGGCTTCTTCAAGGGCGGCCACAACGATTCCACCGGCAACACCTGGGTGTGCTTGAAGCAGCGCAGGCGCTGCGTGGTGATCCTGGGCAACGATGTGCGCGCCGAACGCGCGTTCCCGCGGCTGGTGGCCTTCGTGCTGGGGGAAACCGGCGTGCCGTGGACGTGGGAGTACGGCAGCAAGGCGTTCATCGACTGACGCGACCGGCGGTGCGAGGGTCGTTGGGTGTTTTTCGCCCTCGCGCCACCCTTTGTGTGGGAAGCGCGCGGCCGTGCGACCCGTGCGCCCGCCGGGAAGGCAGGCGCAGGGCGGGTCGCGGCGGGCCGCGGCGTCAGTCCAGCCGCTCCAGCAACACCTTCGCCACGTCGACCGCCGAGGCCGGGTTCTGGCCGGTGATCAGCTCCCGATCGACCACCACGTTCGACTGCCACGGCTGGGCGTTGCTGCGGTACGCCACGCCGGCCTGCTGCAAGGCGATCTGCGGATAGAACTTCATGCGGCCGCCATTGAGCGCGGCCTTGGCCTGTTCTTCCTCATCATTGCTGATCACCGTGACCTGGTAGCCGGCGTAGATCCACTCAGGCTGTGCGGCCGCACGGTTGTCGCGTTCCATCCCCCGGACGAAGACCGGGTTGTCTGGCAGCGTAGACAGCAGGGCGATGGGCCCGTGGCAGACCAGGGCGGTGGGCTTGCCGTGCTGGTGGAAGTCGGTCAGCAGGCGTCCCAGCGAGGGGCTGGCCAGCAGGTCCTGCATGGGCGCGTGGCCGCCGGGGATGTAGACGGCGTCGAATTCGCCGTAGCCGATCTGTTCCACCCGCGCCAGGCTGAGCACCGGCGACTGGGTGGCGGACGTCAGCTTCAACTGCGCCAGCAGGTCGGCATGCGATTGCAGGCTGGCGGCATCGTTGCCGAAGTAGGCCTTGTCCACCGAGGTGCGGTCCACCGTCGGTGCGCGGCCTTCCGGCGTGGCGAAGGTGACCTGGTGGCCGGCGTCGCGCAGTGCCTTGACCGGCTGCATCAGTTCGTTGAGGTAGAAGCCGGTGGGGTAGACCTGGCCGTCGCGCAGGTCGAGGTGGTCGGCGTCGGACAGCACCACCAGCACGTGGGCAGCCTGGGCGTTGGTCGAGGCGACGGCGAGCAGGACGGCGGCGGCGAGGGGGGCGAGCAGTTTCATGGGGGTCTCCGGTGCGGGCGGGAAGCCCGGGATGGCGCGCACTGTATTCTTGGCGCGCGGGGCGATAAATTGGCCTGAGAGGGATTCATCTGTTCTCCGGAGGCAAGAATGGCGCGACGGTTCGATCACCTGGCCGATGTCGAGGCGCTGGTGGCGGTGGTGGACCACGGCTCGCTGACGGCCGCGGCGGTGGCGCTGTCGACCACGCCGTCGGTGATCAGCCGTGCGATCGTCCGGCTGGAAAGCCGGCTGGGCAGCCAGCTGTTGCGGCGGACCACGCGCCGCATCGGCCTGACCGAGGCCGGCCGCGCCTACGTGGAGCAGGCACGCGCCGCCTTCCACCTGATCGACGATGCCGAGCGCGCGGTGCAGGGCGAGGCGGGCGTGCTGACCGGGCAGGTGCGCATAAGCGTGCCGACCACGTACGGGCACTACCGGCTGCCGGAGCTGCTGCGCGATTTCATGGAACGGCACCCGCAGGTGCGGCTGGAGGTGAACATCGCCAACCGCAATGTGGATCTGGTGGCCGAGGGCTACGACCTGGCGATCCGGCTGGGTCCGCTGCCCGACAGCGGGCTGGTCGCGCGCAAGCTGGAAGACGCTGCCTTGTGCGTGGTGGCGTCACCCGAGTATCTGCAGCGCTACGGCACGCCGTCATCGCTGGATGCGTTGGCGCGGCATGTCTGCCTGCCGTTCGTGATGCCCAGCAGTGGCCGGCTTGCGCCGTGGCTGTTCCGCAACGGCACGGACGATGTCGAATGGCTGCCGGAATCGCGCATCACCGTGTCCGAGGATGTGCTGGGGGTGGTTTCGCTGGCGCAGCGCGGCGCGGGCATCTGCCAGACCTACGACTTCGTGGTGGAGGAGCCGCTGCGCGCGGGCCGGCTGGTGGAAGTGCTGGCTGCGCTGCGGGGGCGCTCGCGCATGTTCTCGATGATCTATGCGCCGCACCGGCGACTGTCTGCGGCAGCGCGTGCCCTGATCGATGCGCTGGCCGCACCGTCACCCACGTAATGACCCTGGATGACGCGCGCCGCATACCCCGCGGGGGCGGTGGCGGGCGCGACATGCCACTGCATGCATTTACCTGCACACGTGCATGCATTTACCTTTGACACGCGCGTTTTTCGCCCCGATAGTCACTTTCCCGAGGGGAAAGGAGGTCGTGATGAAGACGATGCTGACGCGCTACATGACCTGGATGCTGATCGCAGCGGCCACCCTGCTGCTGTTCGGTCTGGCGCAGGTGCCGGAGCTGTGGGCACCGCTCACCTGAGCCGCGTGCCGGTCGCCTGAAAAAAACAAACCCGGTCGCCGAGAGACGCCGGGTCTGAAAGAAGGGGGAAGTCCCCGGATCCTGCCGTGCTGCTTGCTCAAGACAGCGCCCGTTTCCATTGCTGAGCGGCCATCTTGGCCTTTGCAGGGCGTGCTACCGGGGACGCCTGCATCATGCGCGCCGCGTCTCACATTCACAGTCGGGGTTTGCCGCAGGGGCGTGTAGGAATATTCCTACACATCCTGTCGGCACTCATGCGAACAGCGCGTTGATCGCCCCATAGCCCATGGCCTGTGGATCCGGCAACGCCGTGCGGTCCGCGTGCAGGAATGTGTCGACCTGCCCGCGCAGTTGCCCGTACATCGATTCCGCCAGTGCCGAGCCGGTACTGATCCGGCGCACGCCCCAGGCCTGCAATGTGTCCAGCGCCTGCAGCTGCGGGCGCAGCATCACGTTCAACGGCATGCCCGCCTCGGTGGCAAGCCGACGGATGCCATCCGCATCGACCAGGGCGGGCACGAAGAGCCCGTCTGCCCCGGCTTCGCGATAGCGCGCGGCGCGCGCGAGCACTTCGCCGATGCGCGCGTGGTCGGCGACCAGCGAACGCAGGAACACATCGGTGCGCGCGTTGATGAAGACATCCACGCCGTGCGCCAGGCAGGCCTCGCGTACATGGCGGATCTTGGTGGCGAGCAATGCGGGATCGCCAGCGCCATCCTCCAGGTTGATGCCGGCCACACCAGCGCGGACCAGTTGCAGCACGGTATGCGCCACCGCAGCAGGATCGTCCGAATAGCCGCCCTCGATATCGATGGTCAGCGGCACGCGAACGACACGGGCGATGCCGGCGACGGCCTCGGAAAACACACTGATCGGCAGCTGGTCACCGTCCGGATAGCCCTGTGACCAGGCCAGCCCGGCACTGGTGGTGGCGACAGCAGGCGCGCCTACGCTTTCGATCAGGCGCGCGGTACCTGCATCCCAGGCGTTGGCCAGCCTGAGCAGGCCGTGCTGGTGCAGGTGGCGGAAACGGGCGGCGGCAGTGGGAAGGGCATCCATGGCAGGGCATCAGGCGGCGACAGGAATCGCCAGCTTGCCATGCGGCGGGGCGGGCGACTCACCGCATACGGACATCAACCCTGCGTGGCTGTCCCCGGCTTCAGGCGCAGAGGCGCATGCCGTTGAACAAGCGCCATTTGCCGTCACCGCCTTCGACGTTGATGGCGTACTCCAGCCCCTGCTGCTGTCGCTGCATGGCGAGCTTCACCGCATACCGCAGCGCAGCGCCACGGGTGGGAAACCGCAACGGCGGCGACTCGTTGATCGACAGCGCGAACGTGCCGTCGTCGGTGGGGGTGTTGAACAGGTCGAAGGTCATCATGGGGGAGATGAGAGGGAGTGCCTGATACTAAAATTACGGGCCGTACCGTGATGCAGATGCAAAATCGGGAGGACCCTTTGGCGGGCATTCAGCGATGTGCATCAGACGTTGGAAAAAACGTGCGCTGCGGCTGAACCGTCTACACACGGTCTTCGCAATCCCGAACGTATAAAACGCGGCAGTGGTTGGCACGCGGATCCACCCCTTCCGCCGCCAGTTCCCTCCTCACCGAGCCCTTGCGGCCGACGACCCGGGAGCCACGAGAGAACCAAACGCAGCGCAACGGACATCCCCCTGTTCCTTGCTGCGCCTGGCGGTCGATCGCGAGTCCGACACCGTCGCCGTCCGGAGAGCCAGGCGTGTTCTCGTACTGAAACATCAGCAGCCAGCAACAAGAACGGGCCCCTCGGGGCCCGTTGTCGTTTGCAGCGGGGGAGCGGGACGTCAGTGCCGGGCGGCGGCGTCCCACGCGCGCAGCCCGGTTTCCACCACGGTCAACGCGTCGTCCACCTGGCTGCCGTCGAGTTCGGCGACCGTGTCGCGCGGGCTGTGGATCACCTGCATCACCTTGGGCACCTGCGCGGGCTTGCCGCCACCGAACACCTCCAGAATGGGCGAGATCTCGTCGCCAGCCACCAGCGAGAACGACACCGCCGGCCAGCCGGCTTTCAGGAAGGCCAGGTGGTCGGTGGGGGGGTACTTGTCGCCGGGCGAGAAGCCGAGCTTCTGCCGGGTGCTGGCGGCCCGCAGCGCGTCGACCAGCGGCGTGTCGGCGTCCGGCGACATCATCCACAAGGTGTCGCCCCAGCCGAACACATCGAAGTTGACGTACAGCGCGGGCTTCTCGCGACCGGGCGTGGTGACCCAGGCGTGCGAGCCCAGCAGGCCCAGTTCCTCGAGGTCCCAGAACACCACCTGCACGCGATGGTGGGCCAGCGGTCTGGCCTGCAACGCAGCGGCCAGTTCCAGCACCGCGGCCACGCCGGAGGCGTTGTCGGTGGCGCCATGCCCCACCTCCACCTGGTCGTAGTGGGCGCCGATCAGCAGCAGCGGCGCATCGGCCGCTCCGCCCAGGTCGGCGACCAGGTTGGTGCCGGACTTGCCATTGCGCTCGAAGGCTTCCTTCTTCCACGGCACGCCGAGTGCCGTCAGGCGTTGACCGATGGCATCCGCCCGCGCGCTGCTCTGCGCATGGGCGCTGATCTGCTGCACCTGGGTTTCCCAACGCTGGGAAACGGCGGTGTCGGCGCAGGCGGGCAGGGCGATGGTCAGCGACAACAGGCAGGCACAGGCGAGCAGCGATGGACGACGCAACATGGAAGGATCCCCGATGGAAGGGCCCGAGTATGCCGCAATGTGCTTGTCTGTTCGCGTGCGGGCGCGGGTAGGCGGCATCGAATGTAACTTGCTAGGCCCGCATGGCCGGACTAGTCTCGCCACACCCCCGTTCCGGAACCTGCATGCGATGACCATCCGCGTTTTCCTGATCGACGACCACGCGCTGGTGCGTACGGGCATGCGGCTGATCCTGGGTACGGATCCGGACATCGAAGTGATCGGCGAAGCGGAGACCGGCGAGATCGCACTGCCGCAGATCCGGCAGATGAAACCCGATGTGGTGCTGTGCGACCTGCACCTGCCCGGTTACAGCGGGCTGGAGGTCACCGAGCGCATCGTGCGTGGCGAACCCGGGCCGCGCGTGATCATCGTGTCGGTGCTGGAGGACGGGCCATTGCCCAAGCGGCTGCTGGAGGCGGGTGCGTCCGGTTACATCGGCAAGGGTGGTGATGCGGCGGAACTGATCCGTGCGGTGCGCGATGTGGCGCGCGGCAAGCGCTACCTGGGCGTCAACGTTGCGCAAAACCTGGCGTTGCATACGGTGGGCGGGGATGCTTCGCCCTTCGATGCGCTGTCGCCGCGCGAACTGGAAGTGGCGATGCTGCTGACCCAGGGGCTGCGGCAGGAAGAGATCGCCAAGCGCCTGAGCCTGAGCGCGAAGACGGTGAACACGCACAAGACCCGCCTGTTCGAGAAGACCGGCGTGCAGGACAACATCGCCCTGGCACGGCTGGCCGCGCAATGGGGCCTGTCGGACCCGTCCCGCGCGCTCTGATGCCGTCGCATCGGCGGCCGTCGATGCCCGCTTTTCCCTGACCTGAAACGACACTGGCCGCTTTCGCGGCCAGTGTCGGGTGAAGCGCGGCGCCTGGATCAGGCGCTGCGTTCGTTGTTGCCTTCGTCGCCCTCGGGCTTGTCGGCCGTGTCGTCATCGTTGTGCGCGATGACCGGCGGCGCGGCGGGTTCTTCCACCGGCTTGGGCGTCGGCACGGGTTCGAACAGGCTACGCGTCACCGAGGCCGGCGTATCCGCATCGGCCACGAAGAACAGCGAACCCGTGCTGCCGCGCGGCGCTGCCGGAGCGGCAGGCTTGGCGACGGGTGCCTGAGGCGCCACGGCAGGCGCAGCCGCGACGACAGGGGTTTCCTGCGTCGGCTCGACGGGCGGCGTTTCGAGAACCGCGGGGGCGTTTGCCACGACGGGAGCAGCGATCTCGGGTGCCGGGGCTTCCACCGGTGTGGCCTGGACCGGCGCGATGACCGCTACTTCCACCACGGGTGCCGGCACCGGCGCGGCGACGGCTTCAATCACCGGTGCGGGTTCCGCGGCGATCTGGGCCTTGGCCTGTTCGACCACGGCGACGCCGACCGGCGCTTCGGCCTGGACGGTGGCAGCAACTTCGGCCTTGGCTTCGACGCTGATCGGTGCGGGCGTCTCGAAGACCGCCGGCGCGGCGGCCGCCACCGGTTCTGCGACGGGCGACGATGCGACGACCGGAGCCGCGGCGATGGCGGTCACCGCCACGGCGGCGGCGCGTTCGCGCGGGGCGGGCGTGGCGACGGGCACGACGGTGTCGTCGTCGAAATCGAACTCGGGCTGCGAGCGGCTGGCCACCGGAGCGGCTTCATCGCTGCCCAGGTCGTCCATGGCCATCTCGTCGCCGGCGCCGGCGGCTTCGCCATTGCCACGACGGCGGCGACGGCCACCACGGCGGCCACGACGGCGGCGACCACCTTCACCGGTTTCACCGGCCTCGCCGGAGGCGACGGCGCCTTCGGCGCCTTCCGCGATCAGCTCATCGGCATCGGCTTCGGCCGATGCGGTTTCCTGCAGCTTGGCCGGCGAAGGCGCGGCGACCGGACGTGCGGTTTCGGTGGCCACGATGGCGGCCGCCGCGACGGGAGCGACCTGCACGATGCCGTCGGCGTCCGCCACCACCGCATCGGGCTTGGCCGGCTTGGGGGCGTCGGCCGGGCGCGGCGACGGATTGCGCGGGGCGTTCGCGTTGCCGCCGGCATTCTGCTGCGGCTTCGGTGCCTTGGGCTGCTGCGGCGGGTTCTGCGGCTTCTGGCCCTGCGGCTGTGCCTGCTTCTGCGGCTGCTGATCACCGCGCGGCTTCTGCGCCTGCGCCTGGCCGCCCTGCGGCTTGCGCTCGTCGCGACGCTGCTGCGGCTGGCCGCCTCGGTCCTGGCGTTGCGGGCCGCGGCCTTCACGGTTGTCGCGGTTTTCGCGGCGACCGTTGCGGTCGTTGCGGTCACTGCGCTGGCGGCCATCCTGCTGCGGACGTGCCTGCGGTGCCGGCGCGGCGGCTTCATTGCCACCGAGCAGGCGCTTGAACCAGCCGATCACCCCACCACTGGCCGCAGGCGCGGCAGCGACGACGGGCGCGACGACCGGGGCGGGAGCGGCGAACGCCACGGGGGCTTCGCGTTCCTCGCGCACCGGGGCCGGCTGGGCGTGCTTGACGTGGGTGACGGCAGGCGCGGCCGGGATGTTGAGCTGCGCCTTGGTCAATGCATGCACCGGCAGCTTGCGTGGCGTACCACGCTGGTAGCTGGGCTTGCTGCTTTCCTCGCCGAGCTCGTTCTCGCGGATGCGGGTGACCTCGTAGTGCGGGGTATGCAGGGACTCGTCGGCAACGATGATGACGGGCGCGTCGTGGCGCTGCTCGATCTCGCGCAGCGCGCTGCGCTTCTCGTTGAGCAGGAAGTTGGCGATCTCGAGCGGGGCCTGGATCAGCACCTGCCCGGTGTTGTCCTTCATCGCGTGCTCTTCGGCCACGCGGATGATCGACAGAGACAGCGACTCGACGCTGCGCATGCGGCCATGGCCTTCGCAGCGCGGGCAGACGATCTGGCTGGACTCGCCCAGCGACGGACGCAGGCGCTGGCGGCTCATCTCAAGCAGGCCGAAGCGCGAGATGCGGCCGATCTGCACGCGGGCGCGGTCGTACTTCAGCGCGTTCTGCAGCTTGTTCTCGACTTCGCGCTGGTGCTTGTTGCTCGACATGTCGATGAAGTCGATCACCACCAGGCCACCCAGGTCGCGCAGGCGCAGCTGGCGGGCCACTTCCTCGGCCGCTTCCATGTTGGTGTGGAACGCCGTCTCTTCGATGTCGCCGCCCTTGGTGGCGCGCGCCGAGTTGACGTCGATCGCGGTCAGGGCTTCGGTCTGGTCGACCACGATGGAGCCGCCGGAGGGCAGGCGGACGTTGCGTTCGTAGGCGCCTTCGATCTGCGATTCGATCTGGAAGCGGTTGAACAGCGGGATGTCGTCCTTGTACGCCTTCAGCTTGCGCAGGTTGTGCGGCATGACCTGCTGCATGAACTCGCGGGCGGTTTCGTACAGTTCGTCGGTGTCGACCAGGATCTCGCCCACGTCGCTGCGCAGGTAGTCGCGCAGGGCGCGCACGATCAGGCGGCTTTCCTGGTAGATCAGGAACGGGGCCGGCTTGGTCAGCGCCGCTTCGGCGATGGCCTTCCAGACGCTGAGCAGGTAATCCAGGTCCCACTGCAGCTCTTCGGCATCACGGCCGACGCCGGCGGTGCGGATGATCACGCCCATGTCGTCGGGAATGGCCAGCGCATCCATCGCCTTCTTCAGCTCGGCCCGGTCGTCGCCCTCGATGCGGCGCGACACGCCACCGGCGGTGGGCGAGTTGGGCATCAGCACCATGTAGCGGCCGGCCAGCGAGATGAACGTGGTCAGGGCGGCGCCCTTGTTGCCGCGCTCGTCCTTGTCGACCTGCACGACGACTTCCTGGCCTTCCTTCAGCAGCTCGCGGATGCCGGCCTTGTTGTGGTCGACGCCGGCCTGGAAGTAATCGCGGGAGATTTCCTTCAGCGGCAGGAAGCCATGGCGGTCCGCGCCGTAATCGACGAAGGCGGCTTCCAGGGAGGGCTCGAGCCGGGTGATGCGGCCCTTGTAGATGTTGGACTTCTTCTGTTCCTTCGACGGCTGTTCGATATCGATGTCGTACAGGGTCTGACCGTCGACGATGGCCACGCGCAGCTCTTCGGCCTGCGTAGCGTTGATCAACATGCGTTTCATGGTGCGTTCCTCGCGCGCTGCTACCGCGCGGAACGCCATGGCGTTTCGCCTCTGGAACGGTACGCCGCCCCTTGCGCAGGCGCAGCGGGGTGGGTCGGGTTTCCAGCGCTACGACACCACGGCAGGCCGCGGGAGCGCTTATTTCTAATGTGTGTTGCGGGCCGGCGGCAGCTTCCGGAAGGGTCGCGCCGCGCGGGACATGTTCAGCCACAGGTGCCGTCACGCACCTGGCGGTATCCGGGCTTGCCGATGAGCCGCTAACATGGCCGCCCCTGGGGCGGTGGCCGCGCACTTGCCGGAGACGCGGGGAGCCGGGCTTCTGGCCCATGGAACAACTCCCTGCGAAATCAAACCCTTATCTCGCCCGCCGAGTGTAACAGAATGAATGGTATGAACCCCAGCCCCCCCTCCGACAAACCGGCCACGGTCGCCAAGTCCGCCGTGCGCACCATCAAGGTGCCGGAAGACCGTGGCGGCCAGCGCCTGGACAACTTCCTGCTGGGGCAGCTGAAAGGGGCGCCGCGCAGCCTGGTCTACAAGCTGGTGCGCAGCGGCCAGGTGCGCGTCAACGGCGGCAGGGCCAAGGCAGAGCGCAAGCTGGAAGGGGGGGACGAGGTCCGTATTCCCCCCGTCAGTCTCGCGGAGACGGGAGACAAGACGCCGCCGCCGACCGGGTTCCTGAAGCGGATGGAGGCGGCGATTGTGTTCGAGGACGCACGCCTGCTGGTGATCAACAAGCCTTCCGGCGTGGCGAGCCACGGCGGCAGCGGCATCAGCCACGGCGCCATCGAGACCATGCGGGTGCTCCGGCCCAACCAGACGCTGGAACTGGTCCACCGCCTGGATCGCGATACCTCGGGCCTGCTGATCATGGCCAAGAAGCGCTCCGCATTGTCCGAACTGCAGGCGCTGCTGCGCGAGGACAGCGAGAACGGCGCGCGTGGCATCGAAAAGCGCTACCTGACGCTGCTGGTCGGCCGGATGCCCGATGGCGTGATGAGCGTGGATGCGCCGCTGCACGTCGGCCTGCGCCAGGGCGGCGAGCGCCACGTGCAGGTCAACGCGAACGGCAAGGAATCGCTGAGCCACTTCCGCGTGCTCGAGCGACGCGGCGGTCATTCCTACTGCGAAGTCCGCATCGAGACCGGTCGCACTCACCAGATCCGCGTGCATGCGCAACACCTGGGCCATCCCGTCGCGGGGGATGACAAGTACGGCGACGAGGCCGCCAACAAGCGCCTGCGCGAACAGGTCGGACTGAAGCGGCTGTTCCTGCATGCGGCATCGCTGCAGTTTGCGCTGGACGCGGGCAAGACGCCCTACGTGCTCAATGCGCCGCTGGCGGATGAACTGGCCGAGGTGTTGAACCGGTTGGGGTGACGCGCGCCCGCGATGTGCGGACGCTCAGTGCCAGAGTCCGAGCACCAGCCCGAACAGCGTGAACTGCAGGGTGTGGTAACCGCCGTCGATCAGCCACAGGCGCAGGCTGCGCTGTGCGAACAGATAGTTGATGCCGAAGCTGGCGGCGACGAAGCATGCGCCCACCATCGCGCCGGTGCAGGTCGCATGCAGCAGTTCAGGCCGCGGGCCCAGGAAGCGCGCGAACACGTACGCGGCCAGCAGCGAGAACACGAACGCACCGCCGAAGATCTTCGCCGGGTGGCCCTTCTGCTGCGGGTCCATGCCGGCGGCACGGTTCCAGGCGTTGCCGAACAGCGGGCCGTACCACACGCCCCCCAGCAGGAAACTCGACGCCGCGGCAACGACCACGGCCCAGTAGTTGATGTCGTGCATCGTGGGCTCCCTGTCGGGTGGCGATCAGCCGGGCGTGCCTTGCGCGAAGCAGCGCGTGGGCTTTTCCAGTACCGGCGGGAAGTTCACCGGCACCGTGATGGTGTGGCTCACGGCCTTGCCGTTGCGCGTCGCGGCGCGGAACTTCCAGGTGCGCACTGCCTCGAGCGCGGCCTTGTCCAGTGCCGGGTGCCCGCTGCTCTGCGCCTGCGCGACCTGCGACGGCACGCCATCCTGTTCGATGGTGACGCGCAGCACCGTGGTGCCGCCATCACTGTTGCACTCGGCTTCCGGCGGGTAGGCCGGCGGTGGCGTTTCGATCGCGGCCAGCTCGGTCGGCGCGATGGCCGGGGCGGCGGGCGGCTCGCTGGTGCCACCGCAGCCGGCCAGCACCAGCGCTAGGGAAACCGCGGACAGGCGTTGGAAGGAAAGCATGCGCATCAGGCTTCTCCCAGTAGTGCGCTGGCCTTCGCCGCGCAGATGAAGTCGTTTTCGCTCAGGCCGCCGACATCGTGGGTGGAATAGCGCACGACGGCACGGTTGTAGTGCACGCCCAGGTCGGGATGGTGGTCCTCGGCATGGGCGATGAAGGCCAACGCGTTCACGTAGGCCATGGTTTCGTAGTAGTTGGCGAACGGGAATGTCCGCACCAGTGCATGGCCTTCCTCGGCCAGTTCCCAGCCGGGCACCTGCGGCAGCAGTTCCGCGACGCGGGCGGGCGACAGACGGTGTTCGCTGCCGCGCAGCGGCATGCAGTGGGCCTGGGCAAGCGGGATGAGATCGGACATGTGTATCCTCCGGCGTACGGGCCAGCTGAACGTTGGCCGACGACTGGCAGTTGAGTGTGAGCGCCTTGCAGGCAGATGGCTAGAATACCCGCATGATCCAGATTTCCGACAGCGCACAGGCGCATTTCCGCAAGCTGATCGAGCGCGAGGCCCTGCCGGGCCTGGGCGTTCGCCTGAGTGCGGTCCATCCGGGTACGGCGCAGGCCGATGCGCGCCTGGAGTTCTCCGAACCGCGCGACCTGATGGGCGATGAGTGGGCGGTGGACTGCGACGGCTTCACGCTGTACGTGGACGCCAACAGCGTGCACTGGCTGGATGGCGCCGAGATCGACTACGTGATGAAGGGCGCCAATGCGCAGCTCACCATCAAGGCGCCGCGCATCAAGGGCGAAGCGCCGGCCGATTCGGCCTCGCTGGTGGAACGGGTGCGCTGGGTGGTGGACAACGAAGTGAATCCGCAACTGGCCCAGCACAAGGGGCGGGTCGCGGTGGAGGAAGTCAGCGGCGATGGCGTGGTCTGGCTGCGCTTCGGCGGTGGTTGCCATGGCTGCGGCATGGCCGACGTGACCCTGAAGCAGGGCATCGAGAAGACCCTGATGGCGCGCGTGCCCGGCGTCACCGCAGTGCGCGACATCACCGACCACGAGACCGGTGACGCGCCTTATATTCCCCGCGACAACGCGGCCTGACGGTCCCCGGCGCCGGTGACGAAAGCCGCCGACCTGATCGCCGCGCTGCTGCCGCGCAAGGCAGCGCCCATGCTGGAACGCCACACCGGCCTGCCTTATGGCTGGGGCCTGTGGATGCGGGCATTGCCGGCGCGGCTGGGCGTGGTCACGCGCGAGAAGGCCGATGCGGTGATCCTGCTGCTGGCGCAGCGCCCGCCGCGTCCCGCCGATCCGGTGGCCCCGGTGCTCAGTCGGGTGCAGGCCTGGCGGTCGTTGTTCTACCAGGGCTGGGAGCCGCCGCCCCGCGAAGAGCGGGGCCTGCGCTGGTTCGCCGGCTTCAGCAGCACGCTGCTGCACGTCGGCTTCTTCCTCTTCCTGTTGTGGGTGGCGCTGGTACAGGTGCCGCCACCGCCGACCGACGCCGGTGACAGCAGCCGCGTGCGGCTGGAGATCGTGGGCGACGGCACGCCGGAAGAAATGGGCGGCGGTCCGCCTGCCGCGGAGCCCACGCCGCAGACCGCTCAGTCGTCGCCCTCGCCGGAAAGCGGCGGCGCGCCTGCTCCGCGTTCCGCGCCGCAGCCCGATGTCAGTACGCCCACGCTGAGCGCCGAGATCCCGGAGCTGACTCCGCGCGACGTGCCGGAACCAACGATCGCATCGCAACCATTGCAGGTGACCGAAGTACCCGAGCCCACCCGGGCCTTCGTGCTCCCGCCACCGACGCCCCGCGTTCCGGACGTGGTGGCGCCAGCGGTGCGGGAGGCCGGCGTGCCCACCCGCGAGATCCCCACGCCCGTGCAGGCCCCGCCGGTCAGGCGCGACCTGCCGCCCCGTCCGGTCGACGTCCCTCAGGTCGCAACCCGGGAGGCCGAGATCCGCGAGCGCGAAGTGCTGGCGCCTGCGCCCCAGGTGCGCGAAGTGCAGGTCCCGCGCCGGGAGATCGCCCCGCGCCCGATCGCCGCACCGGAAGCCACCGTCCGCCAAGCCGAAGTGCGTGCGCCCGCGCCGCGACCGGCTGCACCTGCACCCGCGCCGTCACCTGCGCCCCAGGGCGCCACGGCCAGCACGCCCTCGCGGGCGCCTTCACCGTCGGCGGGCACACCCGCGACACGCGGAAGCCAGCCCGGCGCCACGGCATCCGGCCCCGCGGCGGCCAACCGGCCCGGAGGCTGGGCAACGCCGCAGCGGGGCGATGACTGGGGTGCTTCCAACCGGAACGTCGCAGGCGACAGCGGCGCGGACGGCGGCCAGAAACCCGGCCTCTACAACGCCGATGGCAGCCTGCGGGTGCCGGACGGCGCGGGTACCGCGACGGCTGACCGGGGCGCCCCCGGCGGCGAGAACGATGCGTGGACGCGTGAGCGGCTGGAGCAGTCCGGCACCTGGTTGCAGCGGCCTCCGTACGACTACGAGCCCACCAGTCTCGACAAGTACTGGGTGCCCAGCGAATCGCTGCTGGCGGAATGGGTGCGGCGCAATGTGCGCGAGATGGAGATCTCCATTCCCGGCACCAACCTCAAGCTGAAGTGCAAGATTTCCGTGCTGCAGCTTGGCGGCGGTTGCGGTCTTGGCAGCCTGTTCCCGGATCCGCCGGTCGCGCGCCCGCCGCCCGAGATTCCGGTCAAGCGCACGCCGATTCCCACCGACAGTTGAGGGCCGCGGATGGTGGGGGGTACGTCGCGAACGGGCACCGCGATCTGCCAGCGCGACTAGTGTCGCCTTGCACATGTCCTGCCCCAAAAGAAAACGGAGCCTTGCGGCTCCGTTTCTGCTTTCGCGACGAGGGGCGAAGGCTGACTAGTGGACGCCGTGCAGGTCGCGCAGCTGCGAGGGACGCGAACCGAAATACGCTGCCAGGTCCGAGATGTCCTGGTCGCTGAGGTCCGCGGCCTGCGGGGTCATCAGCGCGTGCTGGCGGTCACCCGAACGGTAGGCCTGCAGCGCATGCGCCAGATAGTCGGCGTACTGGCCGCCCAGCTTGGGGTAGACGTCGTCGATCGGCGCATTGCCTTCGGCGCCGTGGCAGTCCACGCAGCTCTGGCCAGTGGCCTTGCCCTTGGCCTTGGCCAGTTCCTCGCCCTTGGCAATGTGGCCCTTGGGCAGGCCGGCGGACGAACTGGAGCCGTGCTCACCGCTGGCGTGGCCAGGGTTCTCGGCTGCGGCCTCGGAAGTCTCCTTGTTGGAGCATGCCACCAGGGCGAGGGCAGCGAGCAGGGCGATGGCTAGACGCTGGGCGTGCTTGGCGTTGGGCATGGTGGGATTACTTGACCGTAGAAAGGAATGCGGCGATGTCGGCGATGTCCTGGTCGGAGAAGCTTTCCGACTGGGCCTGCATCGTGGGGTGCTTGCGGTTGCCGTTGCGGTACTCGGTCAGCGCGTTGGCCAGATAGTCGGCCGACTGCCCGCCGATGCGCGGCACGTGGAAGTTGGGGTAGGCATTCTTGTACCCGGTGATGCCGTGGCAGCCCTGGCAGGTATAGGTCAGGGTACGGCCGGTCTCGGCGTTGCCGACCAGCGGCTTGGCGGCGGCCGGAGCGGCTGCGGCGGGCGCAGCGGCTTCGGTCGGGGCCGGCGCGACGGCCGACGGGGTTTCCTGTTGTGCAGTCAGGGCAGCCAGGGGAAGGGCGGCCAAGGCAAGGCAAGCGGCGAGCGGCAGCGGTCGCATCATGTCGTAATCCGGGACTCTCAAGTTGCGCGCGCCACGTACCACCGCAGCGCTTGGCTTTCGCAAGTATAGCGTGCGAGTCACACGGGCCGCCATCCGCCGGACGGCGCGCCGCTGGCGTGGGCATGGCATAGGCTGCAACGGAACAGCTGCGTCGTGTGTTTCGGCATGGGCGTGCCATGTCCGGTACGCCTGTCGTTGGCCGACACGCAGACACGCAACCCTTGGCGACGGGCATGCATCCCAACCCGATGTCCATCGCGGGCGGGTATGCCAGCGGGCACGTAGCACCCCGCACGACGCAAGTCACCATGACCTTCGGCGCATGGAAGTCGTTCATGGGTGATATACCTTCGTACAACACCTAAACAACACCACCACGGTCCCACCCTCATGTCTCGACCTGTCCAACATCCCGGCCGTCCCTACCTGCGCCTGGCGCTGGTGCCCGTCCTCTGCGGTCTCCTGGTCCTGACGGCCTGCAAGGGCGGTGGCCCCGCCGCCGAAGCCCAGGCCAAGAACGGCGAGGCCCCCAAGGAGCCCGATGCCGTCCCGGTCGAGGTGGTCAAGGCCAGCCGCCGCCCGGTGGCCGCCAGCTACAGCGGCACGGCCGCGCTGGAAGCGCTGGGCGAGTCGCAGGTGGTCGCCAAGACCTCCGGCGTCGCGCTGGCAGTGATGGTGGAGGAGGGCCAGGTGGTCCGCGCCGGCCAGGCGCTGGTCCGGCTGGACCCGGACCGCCTGCGCCTGCAGGTGGCCCAGGCCGAAGCGCAGATGCGCAAGCTGGAGAACAACTACCGTCGTGCGCAGCAGCTGGTGGGCCAGCAGATGATCAGCGCCAACGACGTCGACCAGATCAAGTACGACCTGGACAACGCCCGCGCCATGTATCGCATGGCGGCGCTCGAACTGTCCTACACCACGGTGACCGCGCCGATTTCCGGCGTGGTGGCCTCGCGCTCCATCAAGACCGGCAACTTCGTGCAGATCAACACGCCGATCATCCGCATCGTCGACGAATCGCGCCTGGAAGCGACCTTGAACGTCTCCGAACGCGAGCTCTCCAAGTTGAAGGCGGGCCTGCCGGTGGCGCTGGCCGTCGACGCGATGCCGGGCAAGGTGTTCCAGGGTACGGTGGACCGCATTTCGCCGGTCGTCGATTCTGGCAGCGGTACGTTCCGCGTGGTCTGCTCGTTCGGCAGTGACGGCGTGCTGCAGCCCGGCATGTTCGGCCGCATCAAGATCGACTACGACCAGCGCGCCGATGCGCTGGTGGTACCGCGCGTCGCGCTGCTCGACGACGGCGACCCGGCCGTGTTCGCGGTGCGCGGCGGCAAGGCCGCGCGCGTGCCGGTGAAGATCGGTTACGTGGATGGCGAATGGATCGAGGTGCGCGAAGGCCTGAAGCCCGGCGACCAGGTGGTCACCGCCGGCAAGGTGGCGCTGCGTGAGGGCAGTGCGGTGCAGGTGATCGGCGCCGAGCCCGCCAAGGTGGCCGCCAAGGCCGAGAACGCCAAGACTGTCGGAACCAAGCAATGAGCGCGCCCGGCCACGTTCCCGGGGAGCACGAGCCCCACGCGGCGGGCGGCGATGGCAGCATGGGTGGCGGACTGGTCGAGTTCTCCACCCGCCGCCGCGTCACCGTGGCGATGTTCTGGATCACGATGTTCCTGTTCGGCGTGATCGCGCTGTTCTCGCTGAAGGTCAACCTGCTGCCCGACCTGAGCTATCCCACCCTGACCGTGCGCACCGAGTACACCGGTGCCGCGCCCTCCGAAATCGAGACCCTGATCAGCGAGCCGGTGGAAGAAGCCGTCGGCGTGGTCAAGAACCTGCGCAAGCTGAAGTCGGTCTCGCGTACCGGCCAGAGCGACGTGGTGCTGGAGTTCGCCTGGGGCACGGACATGGACCAGGCCAGCCTGGAAGTCCGCGACAAGATGGAAGTGCTGCAGTTGCCGCTGGAAGCCAAGGCACCCGTGCTGCTGCGTTTCAATCCGTCGACCGAGCCGATACTGCGCCTGGCCCTGGCCAACAAGCAGGAGCCGAAGAACGACGCGGACGCCGTGCGCCTGCTCACCGAGCTGCGCCGTTACGCCGATGACGACCTGAAGAAGAAGCTCGAGCCCGTCGACGGCGTGGCGGCGGTCAAGGTCGGCGGTGGTCTCGAGGACGAAATCCAGGTCGACATCGACCAGCAGAAACTCGCCCAGCTGAATCTGCCGATCGATACCGTCATCCAGCGCCTGCAGCAGGAGAACATCAACATCTCCGGCGGCCGGCTGGAAGAAGGTTCGCAGCGCTACCTGGTGCGCACCGTCAACCAGTTCGCGACGGTCAACGAAATCCGCGAAATGCTGGTCACCACGCAGAGCGGTGGCGACAACGCCGCGGCGTCCGCGGCAGCGCAGATGGCCGCCATCGCGGCCTCGACCGGCTCGGCCGAAGCGATGGCCGCGGCCGCTTCCGTGCAGAGCGCATCGTCGGGCGGCAGTTCGACGGTCGCCGGCGGCATGCCGGTCCGCCTGAAGGACGTCGCCGACGTGCGCCAGGGCTTCAAGGAACGCGAGGCGATCATCCGCCTCGGCGGCCGCGAAGCCGTCGAGCTGGCGATCTACAAGGAAGGCGACGCCAATACGGTGGCCACGGCCCAGGCGCTGAAGGCCAAGCTGGAACAGATCAAGAACCAGACCCCACCGGATGTCGAACTGACCATCATCGACGACCAGTCGCTGTTCATCGAACACGCCATCTGGGACGTGCAGAAGGACGCGATGATCGGCGGCGTGCTGGCGATCCTGATCATCTTCCTGTTCCTGCGCGATGGCTGGAGCACGTTCGTGATCAGCCTGTCGCTGCCGGTCTCCATCATCACCACGTTCTTCTTCATGGGCGAGCTGGACCTGAGCCTCAACGTGATGTCGCTCGGCGGCCTGGCGTTGGCGACGGGCCTGGTGGTCGACGACTCCATCGTGGTGCTGGAGAGCATCGCCAAGGCACGAGAGCGTGGCCTGGGCATCCTCGAAGCGGCGATGGTCGGTACCCGAGAAGTCAGCATGGCGGTGGTGGCGTCCACGCTGACCACGATCGCCGTGTTCCTGCCGCTGGTGTTCGTGCAGGGCATCGCCGGCCAGCTGTTCCGCGACCAGGCGTTGACGGTGGCGATCGCCATCGGCATTTCGCTGGTGGTGTCGATGACGCTGATCCCGATGCTGAGTTCGCTGAAGGGTCGTCCGCCGCTGGCATTCCCGGATGAACCGGCACATCCGCAGTGGCGCCCCGATTCGCGCTGGCAGAAGCCGCTGGCGACCACGGGTCGTGGCGTGGGCGCGGCCGTGCGTGGATTCTTCTTCGGCATCGCATGGCTGGTGGTGCGCGCCTGGCGCGGGCTGGCCGCCGTGGTGGGTCCGGTGATGCGCAAGCTCAGTGATCTGGCGATGGCACCGTACAACCGCGCCGAAGCCGGCTACATGCGCCTGCTGCCCGCGTCGCTGCGCCGCCCCTGGCTGGTGCTGGGCTTCGCCGCCGCCGCGTTCGTGGGTTCGATGCTGCTGGTGCCGTTGCTGGGTGCGGACCTGATCCCGCAGCTGGCCCAGGACCGTTTCGAGATGACGGTGAAACTGCCGCCGGGCACGCCGCTGGCGCGCACCGATGCCGTGGTCCGCGACCTGCAGCTCAAGCACGCCAAGGATGAAGGCATCCATGCCCTGTACGGCGTGAGCGGCAGCGGTACCCGTCTTGATGCCAATCCCACGGAAAGCGGCGAGAACATCGGCAAGCTGTCCGTGGTGATGGCCGGTGGCGGCAGTGAAGAGGTCGAAACCCGCGAAACCGAGGCCCTGCGTGCGTCGATGAAGGACCATCCCGGTGCCCAGGTCGATTTCAGCCGTCCGGAGCTGCTCAGCTTCTCCGCCCCGCTGGAAGTCGAACTGCGTGGCCAGGACCTGGCCGGCATCGAACAGGCAGGCCAGAAGCTCGCCGCGCTGCTGCGTGCGAATCCGCACTACGCCGACGTCAAGTCGACGGTGGAGCAGGGCTTCCCGGAAATCCAGATCCGCTTCGACCAGGAACGCGCCGGTGCGCTGGGCCTGACCACGCGCCAGATCGCCGACGTGGTGGTCAAGAAGGTGCGCGGCGAAGTGGCGACGCGCTACAGCTTCCGTGACCGCAAGATCGACGTGCTGGTGCGTGCCCGCGAGACCGATCGCGCTTCGCTGGAAAGCATCCGCCAGCTGATCGTCAATCCGGGCAGCGCACGTCCGGTGACGCTGTCGGCGGTGGCCGATGTCGTCGCCACCACCGGCCCCAGCGAAATCCACCGCGCCGACCAGGTGCGCGTGGCCATCGTCTCGGCCAACCTGCGCGACATCGACCTGGGTGGCGCGGTGCAGGAAGTCGAGAAGATGGTGTCCGAGAATCCACTGGGCGCCGGCGTCGGCATGCACATCGGTGGACAGGGCGAAGAGCTGGCCGAATCGGTCAACTCGCTGATGTTCGCGTTCGGCCTGGCGATCTTCCTGGTCTACCTGGTGATGGCGTCGCAGTTCGAGTCCCTGCTGCATCCCTTCGTCATCCTGTTCACCATTCCGCTGGCCCTGGTCGGTGCGGTGGGCGCCCTGTTCCTGACCGGTTCGGCGGTGTCGGTGGTGGTATTCATCGGCCTGATCCTGCTCGTGGGCCTGGTGACCAAGAACGCCATCATCCTGATCGACAAGGTCAACCAGCTGCGCGAGGCCGGCGTGTCCAAGCGCGAGGCGCTGGTCGAGGGTGCCCGTTCGCGACTGCGGCCGATCATCATGACGACCTTGTGCACGCTGTTCGGCTTCCTGCCGTTGGCGATCGCGATGGGCGAGGGTGCCGAAGTGCGTTCGCCGATGGCGATCACCGTGATCGGCGGCCTGCTGGTCTCGACCCTGCTGACGCTGCTGGTCATCCCGGTCGTCTACGACCTGCTGGACCGCCGCGCAGACGAGTACTACCTGGAGCGCGGACGCCGCGCCCGCAAGGGTGCGGCACTGCCACCGGTCGGGGAGGGCGAACCCGCATGAGCGTCGCGGAGTTCAGCATCAAGCGGCCCGTGACGGCGGTGATGTTCTTCATCTCGCTGTTCGTGATCGGCCTGATCGCCGCCATCCGGCTGCCGCTGGAGGCCTTTCCGGAGGTCTCGCCGCCTTTCATCTTCGTGTCGCTGCCGTACACCGGCTCGACACCGGAGGAGGTGGAGCGCACGGTGCTGCGGCCGGCCGAGGAAGCGTTGTCGACCATGGCCGGCATCAAGCGGATGGAGTCCAACGCGAAAGCGGACGGCGCCCAGATCTTCATCCAGTTCTCCGACTGGGATCGCGATGTCGCCATCGCCGCGTCCGAGGCGCGCGAGCGCCTCGACGCGATCCGCGACGACCTGCCCGACGATCTGCAGCGCTACTTCGTCTTCAAGTTCTCCACCACCGATCAACCGGTGCTGCGGGTACGCCTGGCCAGCAAGACCGACCTGACCGGTGCGTACGACATGATCGAGCGCGAGTTCAAGCGCCGCATCGAACGCATCCCGGGCGTGGCGCGCGTGGAGGTGTCGGGCGCGCCGCCGAACGAAGTGGAAATCGCGATCAACCAGGATCGCCTGACCGCGCACAACCTGAGCCTCAATGACCTGACGACACGGCTGCAGGCGGTCAATTTCTCCATCTCCGCCGGTGTCATCAGCGACGGCCCGCAGCGCCTGCGCGTGCAGCCCGTCGGCGAACTGACCGACCTGCAGCAGCTGCGTGACCTGGTCATCGGGTCCGGCAACGTGCGGCTCGGCGACATCGCCGACGTCCGCCTGAAGCCTGCGCGGATGGACTACGGCCGGCGCCTGGACGGCCAGCCCGCCGTCGGCCTGGACATCTTCAAGGAACGCAACGCCAACCTGGTCGATGTCTCCAGCAAGGCGCTGGCCGAGGTCGAGTCGATCCGCGCCCAGCCCGAGATGAGCGACATCCAGGTCAAGATCATCGAGAACCAGGGCGACAACGTCACCTCGTCATTGCTTGAACTGGCGGAGGCCGGCGCGATCGGCCTGGTCCTGTCGATCGTGGTGCTGTGGTTCTTCCTGCGCCACTGGCCGTCGGTGTCGATGGTGACGCTGGCGATTCCGATCTGCTTCGTGATGACGCTGGGCTTCATGTACTTCGCCGGCGTGACGCTCAACATCCTGTCGATGATGGGCCTGCTGCTGGCCATCGGCATGCTGGTGGACAACGCCGTCGTCGTGGTCGAGAGCATCTACCAGGAACGCGAGAAGTATCCGGACAACCCCACCTGGGCCTCGATCGTCGGCACCCGCCACGTGGCGATCGCGCTGTCGGCGGGCACGCTGTGCCACTGCATCGTGTTCGTGCCCAACCTGTTCGGCGAGCGCAACTTCCTGAGCATCTACTTGGGCCAGATCGCGATCACCATTTCGGTGTCGCTGCTGGCCTCGTGGCTGGTCGCGGTCAGCCTGATCCCGATGATCTCGGCCCGGTTGAAGACTCCCCCCCAGGTGCGCAGCGAGACCGGCATCATCCCGCGCATGCAGAAGCGCTACGCAGGGTTCCTGCGCTGGACGCTGGAACACCGCGGCTGGAGCGTGCTGGGCATCCTGCTCATCATCGTGGTCAGCTTCGTGCCCATGAAGATGACCAAGTTCGACATGTTCGGCAACGACGGCGGTGGCGAGGCGGAGCTGTACTACCAGTGGAAGGGCGCCTACACCAAGGAGCAGATGTCGGCCGAGATCCTCAAGGTCGAACAGTTCCTCGACGCCAACCGCAAGAAGTACCGCATCAGCCAGATCTATTCGTACTTCAGCGAACAGGGTTGGGGGGGGACGCAGATCAAGTTCGATACCGAGAAGGCCAGCGAGACCAAGCCGATCGTCGAACAGTTGCGCAAGGACCTGCCGAAGTCGGCCCGCGCCAACATCGGCATCGGCGGCGACGGCGGCAACCAGGGCGGCGGCGGCCAGCCCGGCCAGAGCGTGTCGTTCCAGCTGGTCGGCGACTCGACCCAGACCCTGGCGGAAATCGCGGACGACCTGATTCCCATCCTCGCCAAGCGCAAGGAACTGCGTGACGTGCGCGTGGATGTCGGCGACCAGAACAGCGAGTTGAACGTGCGCGTCGACCGCGAGCGCGCCGCGGCCTTCGGCTTCACCTCCCAGCAGGTGGCCAGCTTCGTGGGCCTGGCCCTGCGTGGCGCACCGTTGCGCGAGTTCCGCCGTGGCGAGACCGAGGTGCCGGTGTGGGTGCGTTTCGCGGGCGCCGAAGACTACGGCACCGAAGACCTGGCCGGTTTCATGGTGCGTTCGCCGGATGGCCGCACGGTGCCGCTGTTGAGCCTGGTCGACGTGGGCATCACGCCTTCCGCCACGCAGATCCAGCGCACCAACCGCCAGACGACGCTGACCGTGCAGGCCAACCTGGCCGAGAAGGTCACCGTGCCGGACGCGCGCAAGGCCATGGAAGAGGCGCTGGAGGGCATGTCGTTCCCGGCGGGCTACAGCTATTCGTTCGACGGCAGCGCCTTCCAGGAAGACGACGAGGCGATGGGGCAGATGATGTTCAACCTGCTGATCGCGCTGGTGATGATCTACATCGTCATGGCCGCGGTGTTCGAGTCGCTGCTGTTCCCGGCGGCCATCATGAGCGGCGTGCTGTTCTCGGTGTTCGGTGTGTTCTGGCTGTTCGCGCTGACGGGCACCACGTTCGGCATCATGTCCTTCATCGGCATCCTGGTGCTGATGGGCGTGGTGGTGAACAACGGCATCGTGATGGTCGAACACATCAACAACCTGCGGCGACGCGGCATGTCGCGCACGGACGCACTGGTGGAAGGCAGTCGCGAGCGCCTGCGTCCCATCCTGATGACGATGGGCACGGCGATCCTGGCGATGGTGCCCATCGCGATGGCGAACACCCAGATGGCCGGCGACGGTCCGGCCTACGCGCCGATGGCGCGTGCGATTGCCGGCGGTCTGGCGTTCTCGACGGTGGTCAGCCTGCTGTTCCTGCCGACGATCTACGCGATCCTGGACGACATGCGCAGCGGCACCTCGCGCGTGATCGGGAAGGCCAAGCAGCGTCGCGGCGATGGCAAGCAGGCGGCCGCGGTCGCCGCCATCCACGTGGACTGAGCCCCCCGTCCAGTGTGGAAGAGGGAAACGAAAGAGCCGGGCATTGCCCGGCTCTTTTTCGTTCCTGCTTCAAGCTTCCGAGGGTCAGCCGAAGAACTTGCCCAGCATCCGAAGCCCACCGGTCCATACCCCGATGCCGGTACCCAGGCTGGTCAGGAAGAAGTTCAGCAGGATGCGCGCCACGCGGTTCTTCCACCAGCCGCGCACGGTCTGAACATCGTCGCGCAGCGCCATGAAATCTGCGTAGGTGGGCTTGCGCAGCGTGGCTTCGACGAACGCGCTGACCGTGCCGGACGCCAGCGCGGGGTGCAGCGGCGTCAGCGGTGACGAAATGAACGCCGCCAGGATGCTCAGCGGATGCCCACCAGCGATCGCGCACCCGATGGCACCTAGCACGCCGGTGGCCAGCACCCACTGCACGATCAGGTCCGACCCCACGTCCACGCCGCCCTGCCAGAAGCCCCAGGCGAAGCCGCCCACGAGGAAGACGCCCAGCAGTAGGGTGAACCACGGGATGCTGCTCTTGGTGGGCACGCTTTCCAGTTCTGTGAGCACCTCGTGCGGCGCCGCGGTGTCTTCACGAAGGTGGCGCACCAGGCCTTGCAGGTGGCCCGCGCCGACCACGGCGAGGACCTTGTAGGGTTCGCCGTCGTCACGGGCGCGGGGCGCATCCGCTGCCACCTGCCGCAGGCGCGTGGCCATGTACTGGTCGCGCTCGGCGATGATGCTGCGGTAAAGCGCCGGGCTTTCGTTGGCGAACTCGCCGAAGCTGGACTCCAGCATGTCGCCCTGCTTGAGCTTCTCGATCTCTTCGTCGCCGACTTCCTCGTCGGCGAACATCCCGGCCAGGATGCCGGCACCGACCTTGGTGCGGCCCCACCAGCCAAGCGAGTGCAGCGCGCGCTTGAAGGTCAGGCCGACTTCGCGATCGATCAGGTGCAACGGCAGTCCGCGCTCGCGTGCATCCAGGGCGCCGGCCTTGAGTTCGGCGCCGGGTTCGACGTCCAGCTGCTCGGCGAGGCGTCGCTGGTAGGCGGCCAAGGCCAGGTTGGCGGCGAACAGGTGTGTCTTGCCTTCGCGGATCACCTTGACCAGGTCCATCCGCGCCAGCGCATCCGGATCGGTCAGCGATTGCAGGCGGCCGGCATCCAGTTCGATGGCCACGCTGTCGTATTCGCCACTGGCGATCGCGGCGCGCACGGCGTCCACGCTGCTGCGCGACACATGCGCGGTACCCAGCAGGGTGAAACGCACGCCATCGCGCTCGACGGTCTCGTGCGGCTGGCCGGCCAGTGCGGAAGCGGCCGGGGTAAGGGAAGTGGTGTCGTCCATCATCTCATTCGTCATGGGGCGCGTCGGCATTGCCGGCACCCAGGGTGCGCTGCATCTGCACGGTGTCCAGCCATCGGCCATGCTTCCAGGCGATGCCGCGGAAAATGCCGATCAGCTGGAAGCCGAATTTCTCGTGCAGCCGGATCGACGCGGTATTGGTGGGTTCGCCGATCACGGCGATCATCTGCCGGTAGCCGCGCGTTTCGCAGGCCTCGATCAGCCGTTGCAGCAGGGCCGCACCGATGCCGTTGCCCTGTTGCCCCGCCGCGACATAGACCGAATTCTCCACGGTGAAGCGGTAGCCGATGCGGGCGCGGTAGCTGCTGGCGTACGCGTAGCCGACGACTTCGCCGCCGCGTTCGGCCGCCAGGTAGGGATAGCCTGCGGCCAGCACGCCCTGCATGCGGCGCTGCATTTCGGCCTGGTCCGGCACGTCGTACTCGTAAGTGTTGACGTGGTCGCGGACTTCCGCGGCGTAGAGGGTGGTAATCGCCGGCACGTCCGCCAGCGTGGCATCACGGATGATCAGGTCCAAGCGCGGTGTCTCAGTCGATGTAGCGCTTCAACAGGTCGCCGTACGCGTCGATGCGGCGGTCACGGAGGAACGGCCAGATGCGGCGTACGTGCTCGCTGCGCTGCAGGTCAACTTCGACCGTCAGGATTTCCGCCTCGGTGCCGGCTTCGGCCAGGAATTCGCCCTGCGGGCCGAGCACATGGCTGTTGCCCCAGAACTGGATGCCGGAGGTACCCAGCGGTGAGGATTCATGACCGACGCGGTTGCAGCTGAGCACGGGCAAGCCGTTGGCCACCGCGTGGCCGCGATGGCTCAACACCCACGCATCGCGCTGCCGGTTCTTCTCGGCCTGTTCGTCCGTGGGGTCCCAGCCGATCGCGGTGGGATACAGCAGCAGGTCGGCGCCGGCCAGCGCCATCAGGCGCGCGGCTTCCGGATACCACTGGTCCCAGCACACCAGCACGCCCAGCCGGCCCACCGATGTGTCGATCGGTGTGAAGCCGATGTCGCCCGGTGTGAAGTAGAACTTCTCGTAGAAACCCGGATCGTCCGGGATGTGCATCTTGCGGTACTTGCCGGCGATGCTGCCGTCCTTTTCGTAGACGACGGCGGTGTTGTGGTAAAGGCCGGCGGCACGCCGTTCGAACAGCGACGACACCAGCACCACGCCATGCTGCTTCGCCAGCCTGCCCAGGCGTTCGGTGCTGGGGCCCGGGATTGGTTCGGCCAAGTCGAATTCCTGCACCGATTCGTGCTGGCAGAAGTACGCGCCGTTGTGCAGTTCCTGCAGCAGGACCAGCTTCGCACCGCGCTTCGCGGCTTCGGCCACCCGGTCTTCGATCACCGACAGGTTGGCGTCGGCATCGCCATGGTTCTTTTCCTGGATCAGGGCTACGGGCAGGCTGGTGCGGGTCATCGGGGCAGGGTCGCGGACAGGATGCTTCAAGGGGGAACGCATGGTACCGCGTCGACCGTGACGGCAGGCGGACCCGGCATGAACGTCCTGCTCAGGAGACGGATTGCCTTGCCTCCCTGCTGCGCTGCTGGCGTCCCAGCGACAACCCGGTGAAGGCCCATGCCAGGGCGATGCCGGTGCCGATGAACATCGCCATCGACGGATGTTCCGCCAGGACGTCCAGCGCGCGCTTGACCCAGCCGCTGAGCGCATCGCCGCCCCGGTAGACGACGGTGTCGATGAAGTTCTTCGCCTTGTATTTCTGCTCCGGCGGGACGACGGTGTACAGCATCTCGCGCCCCGGCCGGACGAAGGCGTATTCGCCGGCGCGCCGGACCACCATCACCACCACGAACACCGCGAAGGTGGGGGCCAGTGCCAGCCACAGGAAGCCGGCTGCCATCACCACCGGAACGGCCACCAGCAGCACGCCCACGCCCAGCCGCTGCGCCAGCCTGCCCGTGATGAACAACTGGCTGAGGATGGCCAGGCCCTGCACCACCGTGTCGATCAGGCCGAAGACCTGGGTCTGCCGTTCCTTGTCCGGGAACAGTTCATCGACCAGCCGCGCCTGTTCGAAATACAGGAAGGTCGTCACCGTGGCCAGCAGCATGACGAACAGCGCAATGCCCAGCAGATACGGCGACCGGAACACATCCGTCGCGCCTGCGAACGGATTGCCGCCCAGCGGCTGCCGGCGTTGTTCGGCTGCACTTGCGCCAGCCGGCAGGGGATGACGGTCGCGCCAGCGATGCAGCCACAGCGCCGTGGCACCACTGGCGCCGATCAGCAGCGCCGACAGCATCATCAGGCCACCATGGCCCAGCGGCTTCACCAGCAGCGTGGTCAGCAATGGTCCCGTCAGCCCGCCCAGGCTCGCGCCGCTGGCGATCAGCGCGAACAGGCGCTTCGCCTCGCTGCTGGCGAGTACGTCGGCCAGCACGCTCCAGGCCAAAGAAATCATCAGCAGATTGATGACCGACACCCAGATGTAGAAGCCGCGCGCCAGCCACACGTCGTCCGGCCGCACCAGCATGACCGCGCCGAAACCCAGCAGGCTGGCCACCACCAGGCCGAACACCCACGGCACGATCCGGCGCCGCGACACCTTCGATGCCAGCCAGCCGAACAACGGCAACACCGCCAGCGTGGCGACGAAGGTGCCGGTGAACAGCCACTGCAGGTTGTCGACACCGCCGGTGACGCCCATCGTTTCCCGGATGGGGCGCAGCATGAAATAGCCGGTGAACAACAGGAAGAACATCGCCAACCCCGCCCCGACCGCTGGCGCCTCGTGCGGGACCACATTGAACACGCGGGCGATGAAGCCCGAAGCGGGCGAGGGGGCGGGGGCGGGTCGATTCATCGGCGAGGATCAGGCGAGGGCGGCGATCAGCGCCTGGCGCTGGGCATCGGTCAGGTCCGGACCGGTCCCGGCCAGCAGGTTGTCGCTCTGCCGGTCCGGCTTGCCGGTCGCGGGAATCACCGCCGTGACCGCAGGATGGCTCAGCGCGAACTTGAGGAAAGCCTGCGCCCACGAGGTGACGCCGGTCGCCGTCAGTGCTTCCGGCACGGGCTTGTCCTTCACCTGCGCGAACAGCTTGCCGTCCTCGAATGCACGGTTGATCAGCACCGCCACGCCCAAATCCCGCGCCAGGGGCAGCACGCGCTTCTCCGCGCCACGGCTGGTGACGGAGTAGTTGATCTGCAGGAAGTCCGGCTTCTCGGCCTGGACCACGTCGGCCAGTTCGTCCTGCGCGCGCTCCACGTAATGCGTCACGCCGACGTAGCGCACCTTGCCCTGTGCTTTCAGTTCGCGTGCGACCGCCATCTGGGTCTTCAGGTCGCCCAGGTTGTGGACCTGCAACAAGGCCACCTTGTCGGTTTTCAGCCTGCGCAGCGTGTCGTTGAACTGGGCCATGCCCGCCTCGCGGCCGGTGACGCCGGAGAGTTTGGTGGCGATCCAGGCGCGACCGGTGAGGCCCTGCTCCGCAAGCAGGGCGCCCATGACGTCCTCGGCGACGCCATAGGTGGGGGCGGTGTCGATCACCGTGGCGCCGGCGGCGAAAAAGCGTTTCAGCACCTCGCGCAACGGATCCAGTTCCGCCGCGGAATTGCCGACCTGGAAGCTGCCGGACGTGCCCATGCCGATGACGGGAATCTTTTCGCCGCTGGACGGGATGGCCCGCGTGTTCAGCGGACCGGGAAGCGCGGCGGTCCGCGCAGGCGCCGCCGACGGCGTGGCACCCCCGGCCTGCGCCACATCGCGGCATGCCGCCAGTCCCAGGCCTGCAGCGGCCAGTGCGGAAGTGGTGAGGAACGTGCGTCGTGAGTACATCGGCAGACTCCGGCTGGGAGGGGACTACCGGTTATCAACGATCGCTGCGCGGGGTGTGTAAACGAAACGTTCAACGGGACCCCAACCAACGGCAGGGTCCACTGAAACCGTGACGCACTGCCTCAGCCGAGGAGGCCGCTGGGCAACTGCATGGTGATGCAGTGCAGGCTGCCGTTCTGCCAGATCAGCGAGCGGCACGGCACCTGCACGATCTCGCGATCCGGATAGGCCTGTGCGAGCACGGCGGCGGCGTGGTCATCCGCGGCATCGCCGTAGGCCGGCATCAGCACGGCGCCATTGATGATCAGGTAATTGGCGTACGAGGCGGCCAGACGGCGACCGTTGTCGATCACCGGCTTGGCCCAGGGCAGCGGGAACAGGCGGTACGGTCGCCCGTCGACGGTGCGCAGCGCGGCGATATCCGCGGCCATGGCCTGCAGCTCCACATGGTGCGCATCGCCTGGATCGTCGCAGGCCTGGAACACGATGGCGTCGCCCGGTGCGAACCGGGCCAGGGTATCGATGTGGGCGTCGGTGTCGTCGCCTTCCAGATAGCCGTGGTCCAGCCAGAGCACGCGCTCCTGTTTCAGCCAGCCCGCCAGCCTGGCGGTCAGCGCTTCACGGCTGGCGTCGGGGTGACGCTCATGCAGGCACTGCCAGGTCGTCAGCAGCGTGCCGGTGCCGTCGGTTTCGATGGCACCACCTTCCAAAGCAAAATCAATGCTTTGGACGAAGTAGTTATGAAACAACTGCATGCCGGACAGCTCGCCGACCAGCAGGTCGTCGCGACTGGCTTCGTACTTCCCGCCCCAACCGGTGAAGCGGAAGTCCAGCAGCTTGAAGTGACCGTTGTCGCGCAGGGTGATGGGCCCGGAGTCGCGCAGCCAGGTGTCGTCGTATTCGGCCAGCACGAACCGCACGCGTCCCATGTCCACGCGCGCCGAGCGCAACCGGGCTTCGGCGTAGGTCTGCAGGTCGTCGTCGGCGGCGCAGATCACCACATCCTGGAAGCGCGTGATGGCAGCGACCAGCGCCACATACGTGTCCTCGACATCGGCCAGGCGGTCGGCCCAGTCGGTATCGGCATGCGGCCACGCGATCAGGACCGCGGATTGGGGTTCCCACTCCGCGGGGAAACGAAAGGCATCGGTCATCGGTCTGCTTGCAGGTGCGTGGAGCGGGTGGATCAGCGGATCGGCGGCTTCGGACCGATTTCCTCGGCGCTGGCCTTGTTCAGTACCACGTCGATGACGCGGCTCTTTTCGAAGTACACGGTGAACGTGGGGTAGACCCAGCGATGGATCACCGGCCACTGGCGCTTCTGGCCGCCACGTGGCTCCAGCTTCTCCTGCGGCGCGCCGAAGCGGGCTTCCACCTGGGCCGCGGTCTGGCCGCGGACGGGGGCGGCTTCGGCGGGTTTCTCCTGGGCGCGTTCCACCAGGAGGGTGTCGGCGGAGGCGGTGCCTGCCAGGCCGAGCAGGGCGATCAACGGAAGTGCGAGGGCGCGACGATTCATGAGAGGGTTCCCCTGGGTGACCCGCCATTTATAACAAAAGGCCGGAAACAAAAAGGCGGCCGGGAGCCGCTTTTGACATGGCTTGTCGATGGCCCGGAGGGTTGCCGCCATGGATGGCGGCAACAAAAAACCGCCCGAAGGCGGCTTTCTGGGCTTTCGCGGGACGACAGCGGATCAGCGCTGACGGGCCTTGAAGCGCGGGTTCGACTTGCAAATCACGAAGACCTTGCCGCGGCGGCGGACCACCTTGCAGTCGCGGTGACGGGCCTTCGCCGACTTCAGGGAGGACAGGACCTTCATGAGATAAACCTCGGCGTAAAAGAGTATGGGGCACGACTAAGCCCGCTATTCTAACGGCAATTCCACAGGCATATCAAGCGGTTGCAGCAGCGAGCCTGATGAAGCCGGTTGGCGGGCGGGCGAGGGCGTGCCAAGGGGCGTCATAATGGCGCAAAAATCCCAGGACCCACCATGCCCGACAATGCTCCCGTGCTCACCATCGACGGCCCTTCCGGGGCCGGGAAAGGGACGGTCAGCCGGATCGCCGCCCAGCGGCTGGGCTGGCATTACCTGGACTCCGGTGCGCTCTACCGGGCCGTCGGGGTGGCCGCCAGCTGGGCGGACCTGGACGTGTCCGACCCGACGGCGCTGGTCCGCTGCGCCTTCGACACCCGGGTCGGATTCCGCGAGACGGAGCAAGGGCTGCGGGTGATCGTCGACGACCTGGATGCCACCGACGAGCTGAGGCTTGAAACCACCGGGGCGCTGGCCTCCGCGATCGCCGCCATCCCCGAGGTCCGGTCCGCCCTGAAGGAGCGCCAGCGGGCATTCCGGCAGCCGCCGGGCCTGGTGGCCGATGGCCGGGACATGGGGACGGTGATCTTCCCGGACGCCCCCTACAAGGTCTTCCTGACGGCCAGCGCCGACGAGCGGGCCGAAAGGCGCTATAAGCAGTTGAAAGAAAAAGGGGTTTCGGTCACAATCGACGGTCTGCTACGCGAGATTCTCGCCCGCGACGCCCGTGATGCCCAGCGCACGGTGGCGCCCTTGCGGCCGGCCGAAGACGCCGTCCTCATCGACACCACCGGCCTGGACATCGATCAGGTGGTCGGTCGCGTGCTGTCGCTGGTGAAGCCGTAACCGGATTCCCCGCTTCCGCACGCAACGCGGATCCCGTGCTGCAGAGACAGTCCCGTCGCATGGCAATGGTGCCGTGTCGGCGGTTTTTTCCACATCCAACACACGGCACTCCCGTGCCGAAAGGGTGGACAGGGGGAATCGCCTCATCCGGCGACCGCCTGTCCGTGTGTCCAACTGAGTATTCAACAATGACCGAATCATTTGCCGAACTGTTTGAACAGAGCCAGACCCAGCTGGCCAAGCTGAAGCCGGGCGCGATCGTCACCGGCGTCGTCGTGGAAGTCCGCAACGACGTGGTGGTGATCAACGCTGGCCTCAAGTCCGAAGGCATCGTGCCGATCGAACAGTTCCGGAACGACGCCGGTGAAATCGACGTGGGCGTGGGCGACGAAGTCAAGGTCGCGCTCGATTCCATCGAGAACGGCTTCGGCGAAACTGTCCTCTCGCGCGAGAAAGCCAAGCGCGCCATGGTGTGGGACGAGCTGGAAGAAGCCCTGGAGAAGAACGAAACCATCACCGGCCGCATCAGCGGCAAGGTCAAGGGTGGTTTCACCGTCGACATCAAGGACGTCCGCGCATTCCTGCCGGGCTCGCTGGTCGATGTGCGCCCCGTGCGCGATCCGGGCTACCTGGAAGGCAAGGAGCTGGAATTCAAGCTCATCAAGCTGGACCGCAAGCGCAACAATGTCGTCGTCTCCCGCCGTGCGGTGGTCGAGAGCGAGCATTCGGAAGAGCGCGAGCAGCTGATGGACAAGCTGCAGGAAGGCGTGGTGCTGAAGGGTGTGGTCAAGAACCTCACCGACTACGGCGCGTTCGTCGACTTGGGTGGCATCGACGGCCTGCTGCACATCACCGACATGGCCTGGAAGCGCGTGCGCCATCCGTCCGAAGTCGTCGAAGTCGGCCAGGAGCTGGATGTCCGCGTGCTGAAGTACGACCGTGAGCGCAACCGCGTCTCGCTGGGCCTGAAGCAGCTGGGCGAGGATCCGTGGGACAACATCGCCCGCCGTTACCCGGCCAACAGCCGCGTGTTCGGCAAGGTCTCCAACGTCACCGATTACGGCGCGTTCGTCGAGATCGAGCCGGGCGTCGAAGGCCTGGTGCACGTCTCCGAGATGGACTGGACTAACAAGAACGTCAATCCGTCCAAGGTCGTGCAGGTCGGTGACGAAGTCGAAGTGATGGTGCTGGACGTGGATGAAGAACGTCGCCGCATCTCGCTGGGCATGAAGCAGGTCGCCGCCAATCCGTGGGAAACCTTCGCGGCCACCCACAAGAAGAACGACAAGGTGTCCGGCCAGATCAAGTCGATCACCGACTTCGGCATCTTCATCGGCCTGGACGGCGGCATCGACGGCCTGATCCACCTGTCCGACATCAGCTGGAACACCACTGGCGAAGACATCGTGCGCAACTTCAAGAAGGGCGACACGCTGGAAGCCGTCGTGCTGGCCGTTGATCCGGAGCGCGAGCGCATCAGCCTGGGCGTGAAGCAGCTGGAGCAGGATCCGTTCGGCCAGTACATGGCGGCGCATCCGAAGGGCACCAAGGTCGAAGGCACGGTCAAGGAAGTGGACGCCAAGGGCGCCACCATCGAACTGGCCGACGGCATCGAGGGCTACGTGATGGCACGCGACATCGCCAACGAGCGCGTGGACGACGCCAGCCAGCATCTGAAGGTCGGCGACAAGGTCGAAGCCAAGTTCATCGGCATGGACCGCAAGGGCCGCACGTTGCAGCTGTCGATCAAGGCCAAGGACGAAGCGGAAACCGCCGAAGCACTGGCCGAGTACAACAAGTCCGCGACCGACGCCTCCGCCGGCACCACCAGCCTGGGTGCGCTGCTGCGCGCGCAGCTGGATGGCGGCAAGTCCGAGTAAGCGGCATCCCGCCGTCGCAATATCCCTAGCAGTACCGTTCCCCGCCGGCCCGGAGCAATCCGGGCCGGCGCGGATACATCCGCCCGAACCTTGCATGCGATGACCAAATCCGAACTCATCGAGATCCTGAGCCGCCGCCAGCCGCACCTCAAAGCCGAGGATGTGGACCTGGCCGTGAAAGCGCTGCTGGAGATGATGGGGGGCGCGCTGTCCCAGGGCGAACGCATCGAGATACGTGGTTTTGGCAGTTTTTCGCTGCATTACCGCCCGCCCAGGCTGGGCCGCAATCCCAAGACGGGTGAATCCGTCGCGCTGCCGGCCAAGCACGTACCGCATTTCAAGCCCGGCAAGGAGCTGCGCGAACGCGTCAGCGACGTCACGCCGATCGAAGAAGCGGGCGACTGATCGAAGGGCGTTGGCCGGATGCTGTCTGGATCCGCGCCGTCTCCGTTAAGCTAGGCGCCTACCCGCAGGGAGCCGCCTGATGAATATGTTCCGCCTGGTCATTGCACTGGTATTCCTTGCCGTCGGCCTGCTGGTCGGCGTGCTGAATACCCAGCCGATCACGCTGGATTTCCTGTTCGCCGAATTCCCCACCTCGTCCGGTGCCGCGATCATCGTGTCGCTGCTGGCGGGCGTGCTGATCGGCGGCCTGATCGTGGTGGCCACGCTGGTCCTGCCGATGTACGCCAAGCTGCGGAAGGCCAACAAGGCGCAAGCCGCCGTTCCCCCTGTTTCCTCCCCGCCCGCGTCGCCGGGCAACGGGATCTGACGCATGGATTTCCTGACCGAGTGGTTCTGGTTCTTCCTGTTCCTGCCCCTGGCCGCACTCAGCGGCTGGGTGATCGGCCGTCGCGGCGGGCAGCGCCATGGCGACACTCAGGTGAGCCGCCTGTCCAGCACGTACTTCCGTGGCCTCAACTACCTGTTGAACGAGCAGCCGGACAAGGCCATCGAGCTTTTCCTGCATATCGCAGAACTGGACAAGGAAACGTTCGAAACCCAGGTCGCCCTTGGCCACCTGTTCCGCCGGCGCGGTGAAGTGGATCGCGCCATCCGCCTGCATCAGGGGCTCGTGCAGCGCACGGACCTGAGCGATGCACAGAAAGTCCAGGCCTTGCTTGCACTGGGCGAGGATTACATGCGCTCCGGCCTGCTTGACCGCGCCGAGACTGTCTTCAGTGATCTGGCCCGGATCGATCAGCGCGCACCGCAGGCGCTGAAACACCTGATCGGCATCTACCAGTCCGAGCGCGACTGGGAAAAAGCCATCGAAAACGCGATGCGCTACGAGGAAGTCACCGGCGAAGCCATGGGCAAGCTGGTGGCCCAGTTCGAATGCGAGCTGGCCGAGCGCCACCGCACCGCCAACAATACCGAAGCCGCGCTCGCGGCCGTGGCCCGCGCCTACCAGGCCGATGCCGGCAGCGTGCGCGCCGGCATCATCGAAGGACGCATCGAAACGGATGCGGGCCGCCACGAATCGGCCATCCGGGCTTTCGAGCGCGCCGCCCGGCATGACCCGGACTACCTGCCGGAAGTGCTTCCCAGCCTGCTGGCCAACTACGAGCAGGGCGGTGATCTGTCGGGCGCCCGGGCGTTCCTGTCCGAGATGTGCGAGCACTACCGCGGCATCGCGCCGGTGCTGGCGCTGACGAAGCTGGTCGAAAGCCAGGACGGCGTCGCGGCGGCGCGAGCCTATCTGGCCCGCCAGTTGAAGGATCGTCCGTCCGTGCGCGGTGAAGCGGCCCTGATCGACCTGACGCTGGCGGAGGGCGCCGATCCCTCGGCCACGTTGCACGACCTGAAGCACATCACCGACCAGTTGCTGGTCCGCAATCCCAGCTACCGCTGCACCCGTTGCGGATTCGGGGCGCGCACCCACCACTGGCAGTGTCCCAGCTGCAAGGAGTGGGGCACCGTCAAGCCGCTGCTCAATTACGCGGTGGTGTAGTGCCTTCCTGGACGTCCTGGCTGCTGCTCCATTTCATCGCAGCCGTCGCCGGCACCTGGCTGGCTCGCCACTACGCGCTTCGGGGCAATCTGCTCGATCAGCCGGGTGAGCGACGCAGCCATACCGTAGCGACCCCTCGCGGGGGCGGGATCGCCATCGTGCTGGCCGTAGTCGCGGGCGGGTTGTGGCTGGTGTTCCGTGGCTCGCACGGACTACTCCTTCCCGCGTTTCTTGCCGGGTTGCTGCTGGTGGCCGGCATCGGCTGGTGGGATGACCATCGCCCTCTGTCCCCGTGGTCCCGCCTGGTGGTGCAGGCCCTTGCAGCGGGCCTGTTGGCCTGGGGCGTCTGGCACGACAGCGGGGATTGGGCCGGTGTGCTCATCGCATTCGGTGCCGCCGTGGTGCTGGTGAATGTCTGGAATTTCATGGACGGCATCAATGGCCTGGCGACCAGCCAGGCCGTGATAGCCTCCACGGCCTTTGCTTTTGCCCTGCCGGGGGCCTGGGGACTGATGGGGGCGGGCCTGCTCGCCGCCTGCCTGGGGTTCCTGCCGTTCAACTTCCCGCGTGCCCGGATTTTCCTGGGGGATGTGGGAAGCGGGGCACTGGGCTACGTGCTGGCTGCGTTGCTGGCGGCGGGCTGGGCTGACTCGACCGTACCTTGGCCGCTGCTGTGCCTGCCGCTCTGTGCCTTTCTTGTCGACGCGGGCTTCACATTGCTGGGGCGCATGCTGAAAGGCGAACGCTGGTGGACCCCCCATGTGACCCATCTCTACCAGGCTGCGGCCCGCCGATACGGGCACGTGGTCACAACCGTGATTTACGGAGCGTTTGGCGGTGTTACTTTACTGTTAACCTATCTGCTGTCGCAGGAACCCGTCCCGACAACGCTCGTCGTGACGTCAGGCGTGTATCTGGCGGCACTGCTGTTATGGGTCAGGTTGCGCAGGGGAGTTGGTGGCTAGTTCTAGGGAGAAGGACCGGATGAATTCCTGGCGGGACCGAATGAGCGGCATGATGCCGCGGTTCCTCGTAGCTGCCCACGACCTGACCATGGTCTGGTTGTGCTGGCAGGTGTTGCACCGTCTGCGCTATGCGATGGTGGCACAGCCGCCCGAATTCCCCCTGTGGTCCAACGAAATCCTCATCGTCCTGCTCGGACAGGGGCTGGTGTTCTGGTGGATGGGCCTTTATCGCGGGTTGTGGCGATTTGCGAGCCTGCCGGACCTGTGGAACATCGTGAAGGCCTGCGCGCTGGGTTTCCTTGCCGTGGTGGTGGGGCTCTTCTTCTATAACCGTTTCGGCTCCACGCCGCGGGCCGTGCTGGGCTTCTACCCGTTCGCGCTGGTCGGTTTCCTCGGTCTGCCCCGGCTGGTCTACCGCGCCTGGAAGGACAGCCAGGCACAGCGGACCAACGAGACCGCTTCCCGCGTGGTGATCCTGGGGGCCGGCCGGGCCGGCGAGGCCCTGGTACGGGAGCTGCGCCGTACCGGTGTCTATCACCCGGTGGCGTTCCTGGACGATGCCGTGCGACTGCAGGGTTCCAAGCTGCAGGGGATTCCCGTGCTGGGCGGGCTGGAGAATGCCGCCGCCGTGGCACGCGAGACGGCCGCCCGCATGCTCGTCATTGCGATGCCGTCGCTGGATGCGCCTGCGATGCAGCGCGTGGTGGCCATCTGCGAAAGCACCGGTCTTCCGTTCCGGATGGTGCCGCGCCTGGTCAATGTGCTCGAAGGCCAGGCGATGCCGGGCGACCTGAAAGAAGTCGCCATCGAGGATCTGCTGGGCCGCAAGTCGGTCACGCCGGACTGGAAACTGATCCGCGGCTGGCTGGGCGGTCGCACGGTCATGGTGACCGGTGCCGGTGGCTCGATCGGTTCCGAACTGTGCCGCCAGTGCGCGCGGCATGGTGCCCAGCGCATCGCATTGCTGGAGATCGACGAACTGGCGCTGATCACCATCCAGGGCGATCTGCAGCGCGCGTTCCCCGATCTCGAAGTGTTGCCGGTTCTGGGCAATTGTGGCGATCCAGCCGTGATCGACTATGCCCTGCGCATGGCCGAACCCGACGCGGTCTTCCACGCGGCGGCGTACAAGCAGGTGCCGTTGCTGGAGCAGCATCTGCGTGAAGCGGTCGGCAACAACGTGCTGGCCACCGAGACGGTGGCGCGCGCCTGTCGCGATGCTGGTGTTTCGACGTTCGTCCTCATCTCGACCGACAAGGCCGTGGACCCCGCCAATGTGCTGGGCGCGACCAAGCGGCTGGCAGAGATGGCCTGCCAGGCGCTGGATGACAACCGTTCCACGACGCGCTACGTGACCGTCCGTTTCGGCAACGTGCTGGACTCCGCGGGCAGCGTCGTGCCGTTGTTCCGCGAACAGATCCGCAAGGGTGGCCCTGTCACCGTCACCGATCCCGACGTGACGCGTTACTTCATGACCATTCCCGAAGCCTGCCAGCTGATTCTGCAGGCGGCCTCGGGGGCAGCGCATGCCTCGATCTACACGTTGGACATGGGCGAGCCCGTGCCGATCCGGCTGCTGGCAGAACAGATGATCCGTCTCGCCGGCAAGCAGCCGGGCCGGGACATCGCCATCGTGTATACGGGCCTGCGCCCCGGCGAGAAACTCCACGAGACGCTGTTCCACGAGGAAGAGCGTTATCGGCCGACGTCCCATTCGAAGATCATGCAGGCGGTCGCGCGCGAGGTGTCGTCGGATTTCATCGACATGGCCCTGCAACGCCTGAAAGCGGCGCATGCGCGCTACGACACCGCGGAACTGCAGGAACTGCTGCGCGTCGCGGTGCCCGAGTTCACGCCCCGCCCGAACGAAGCAGAGGCGGCATCGGCTACCATCGTCGCCTTCCCCGGTCGCGAAGCACGCAGGATCCGATGACACAGCGCATCCGAAAGGCCGTCTTCCCCGTGGCGGGTCTGGGTACCCGCTTCCTGCCCGCGACCAAGACCGTGCCCAAGGAGATGCTGCCGATCATCGATCGGCCGCTGATTCAGTACGCGGTCGACGAGGCGGTGGAGGCCGGCTGCGACACCCTGATCTTCGTCACCAACCGCTACAAGCATGCGGTTGCCGACTACTTCGACAAGGCCTACGAGCTCGAGCAGAAGCTTGAGCGGGCCGGCAAGCATGAGCAGCTCGAGCTGGTGCGCAATGTACTGCCGAGCCATGTGCGCGCTGTCTTCGTGACCCAGGCCGAGGCCCTTGGCCTGGGCCATGCCGTCCTCTGCGCGAAGCCGATCGTGGGAGACGAACCGTTCGCGGTCCTGCTGCCCGACGACCTGATCTGGAACCGCGGACCCGGTGCACTGAAGCAGATGGCCGACGCCGCCGAAACGACCGGCGCCAGCATCATCGCGGTGCAGGATGTGCCGCAAGACCAGACGGGCAGCTATGGCATCGTGGCCACCGACGCCTTCACCGGCAGGGAAGGGCGCATCCGCGCCATCGTGGAGAAACCGAAGCCCGAGGTTGCGCCCAGCAACCTGGCCGTCGTCGGCCGCTATGTGCTTGACTCGCGCATCTTCGCCCTGCTCGAGAACACCGTACCCGGCGCCGGCGGCGAGATCCAGCTGACGGATGCCATCGCGGCACTCCTGTCGGAAAAGCCCGTGCATGCGTATCGCTTCAAGGGCACGCGCTTCGACTGCGGTACCCACATCGGTCTCATCGAGGCGACCATCCGCTACGCACTCGACCACGAGAAGCTCAGCGACGCCGCCCGCATCATGATGCAGGACGCATTGAACGAACTGGGCGTGCAGGAACTCGAGTAAGTTCCGCACCGCCGAACGCCTGATCCGAACAGTCCGCCTGGCCACCCGATGGATGCCATGTCCGCAACCGACACATCCGGGGCCGGCTACTATCTCGATACGGCGGGCGAGACTCCACCCTCGCCTGTCCTGCAGGGGAGCATGGACGCGTCGGTCTGCATCATCGGCGGCGGGTTCGCCGGGCTCAATACCGCGCTCGGACTCGCGGAACGGGGCATCCCGCATGTCGTCCTGCTTGAGGCGGAAGCGACGGGGCATGGCGCTTCCGGCCGCAACGGCGGCTTCGTTTTCGGGGGCTTCTCACGGGGTGAGGACGCGCTGCTGCGGGAACTGGGCGCCCAGCGTGCCAGGGCGCTCTATGAAGGCACGACGGATGCTGTCGAACTGATCCGCGAGCGCATCAGGCGCCATGCCATCGCCTGCGACGACACGCACGCCGGCATCATCTGGGCCAACTGGTTCAAGGATCCTGAGGTATTGCGGTGCCGGCAGCGCCTGCTGGCGGACCATTACGCTCAGGACTGGCGCTGGATGCCCCGGGAAATGCTGCGGAGCCAGATCCGGACGCATCGTTACCACGACGGCCTGTTTGAACCGGGCGCCTTCCATTTTCATCCACTGAAGTACGCGCGCGGGATTGCGCGCGTGGCACAGGAGCAGGGGGTTTCGCTGTTCGCGCGCTCGCCGGCGACATCGCTGGCGCGGGACGGTGCGGGTTGGCGCGTGGCCACGCCGCAGGGGCAGGTGAGGGCACGTCATGTCGTCCTGGCCTGTGGCGGCTATCTTGCCGGCCTGCATCGTCGCGTGGATGCGGGCGTGCTGCCCATCGCTACCTACGTGATGGTGACCGAACCCCTGCATGCACGCATGCAGGACGCGCTCACAACGCAGGCCGCGGTCTACGACACGCGGTTCGCCTTCGACTATTACCGTCCGCTACCCGACACAAGATTGCTGTGGGGCGGGCGCATCTCCGTGCGCGACCGGTCCGCCGGAGCGGTCCGCAGGCTGCTTTATCGGGACATGTTGAAGGTGTTTCCCCAGCTCGAAGGCGTCCACATCGACCATGCGTGGTCGGGGTTGATGAGTTACGCCCGCCACCAGATGCCGCAGGTGGGGCGCGTTGAGGACGGGCTGTGGCTTGCGCAGGCGTTCGGGGGGCATGGCGTGGCCCCGACCACGCTGGCCGGTGAGGTCATCGCCAGTGCCATCGCCCATGAGGATCCGCGCTGGCGCGAGTTCGCGGACTATGGTCTCGTTTCCGCTCTGAAGCCGGCGGGTTTCGTTGGCGCGCAGCTCGGCTACTGGTGGGCCGAGTTCAAGGATGCATGGAAAGACAGGATGGAACGCAGGTGACCGACATGACGGCAATGCAGGATCCCATCGAATGGGCCGACTTCGAACGGGTCGCGTTATGCGTGGGGACGGTGATGAAGGTCGAGGCCTTCCCGCAGGCGCGCAAACCGGCGTGGAAGCTCTGGGTGGACTTCGGGCCGCATGGCACCAGGAAGACCAGCGCGCAGATCGTCAGTCTCTATTCGGCGGAGGATCTGGTCGGGCGGCAGATCGTCGGCGTCATCAATTTCCCGCCGAAGCAGATCGGCGGATTCCTGTCGGAGTTCCTGCTGACCGGCTTCCACACAGACGCCGGCGTGGTCATCACCACCGTGGAGCGCCCGGTGCCGAATGGTACGCGGATGGCGTGAGTGAAGGTACCGCAATGACAAAAAAGGCGCCTTGGGGCGCCTTTTTCGTTCAACACGGAAGGGCAAACAGTCAGAGCGACTCGAAGATGCCCGCCGCACCCATGCCGGTGCCGATGCACATGGTGACCATGCCGTACTTCTGCTGACGACGGCGCATGCCGTGGACGATGGTGGCGGTGCGGATCGCACCGGTGGCGCCCAGCGGATGGCCGAGGGCGATGGCGCCGCCCAGGGGATTGATCTTCGAAGGATCAAGGTCGCTGTCGCGGATCACCGCCAGCGCCTGCGCGGCGAACGCTTCGTTGAGCTCGATCCAGTCCAGCTGGTCCTTGGTCAGGCCGGCCTGCTTCAGGGCCTTCGGAATCGCGGCGATCGGGCCGATGCCCATCACTTCAGGACGCACGCCGGCGACCGAGAAGCTGACGAAACGGGCGAGCGGGGTCAGGCCGTAATCCTTGATCGCCTGCTCCGAGGCCAGCAGCACGCCGGCGGCGCCATCGCTCATCTGCGACGAGGTACCGGCAGTGACGGTGCCGCCGAACTGCGGATTGCGGAACACGGTCCGCAGCTTGGCCAGGCCTTCCAGCGACGTGTCCGCACGCGGGCCTTCATCCTGTTCGACCAGCAGTTTCTTCAGGCGAACGGTGTTGCCGGCCAGGTCGGGCTGGCGCGAGATCACTTCGTAGGGACTGATCTCGTCCTTGAACTCGCCCGCGGCCTGCGCGGCCAGGGCCTTCTGGTGCGAGGCGACGGCGAAGGCGTCCTGTTCCTCGCGCGAGATCTTCCATTCCTCGGCCACCTTCTCGGCGGTGATGCCCATGCCGTAGGCGATCGCAACGTGGTCGTTGTCGAACACGCTCGGCGCCATGGCGACTTTGTTGCCCATCATCGGCACCATGCTCATGCTCTCGGTGCCGCCGGCCAGCATCAGGTCGGCGTTGCCCAGACGGATCTGGTCGGCCGCCATCGCCACGGCCTGCAGGCCGGACGAGCAGAAGCGGTTGATGGTCTGCGCGGCGATCGTGTTGGGCAGGCCCGCCAGCAGCAGGCCGATGCGCGCCACGTTCATGCCTTGCTCGCCCTCGGGCATGGCGCAGCCGATGATGGCGTCATCGATGCGGCCGAGGTCGATGCCCGGGGCCTGCGCGACGACGGACTTCAGCACGTGCGCCAGCATGTCGTCCGGACGGGTGTTGCGGAATACGCCCTTCGGCGCCTTGCCGACCGGCGTGCGGGTGGCGGCGACGATGTAGGCTTCTTGGATCTGCTTGCTCATTTCGATGTGTCCTTGTCCGTCGCTTAGTTACGCAGGGGCTTGCCGGTCTTCAGCATGTGGCCGATGCGCGCCTGGGTCTTTTCCTGCTGCGCGAGCTCAACGAAGTGCTTGCGCTCCAGTGCGAGCAGCCACTCCTCATCCACCAGCGCGCCGCGGTCCACTTCGCCGCCGCACAGGACGGTGGCGATGCGCACGGCGATCTCGTAGTCGTACTCGCTGATGAAGCGGCCTTCCAGCATGTTGACCAGCATCATCTTGAAGGTGGCGATGCCGACGTCGCCGGCCACCTGGATGCGGCGGGCGGGCAGGGGCGGGCGGTAGCCGCTTTCGGCCAGGGCCAGCACCTGCTGCTTGGCGATGTACAACTGCTCGTAGGCGTTGAACACGACCAGGTCGTTCTCGCGCACCAGGCCCAGTTCCTTCGCCTCTACCGCGGACGCCGACACCTTGGCCATCGCGACGGTTTCGAAGGTCTTCTTGAGTTCCGCGAACACATCGCCACCCGGGCCCGCCGCCTGCGATGCGCGCACGGCGATTTCCTTCAGTCCGCCACCGGCCGGCAGCAGGCCGACGCCGGCTTCGACCAGGCCGATGTAGCTTTCCAGTGCTACCACCGCTCTGGCGCTGTGCATCTGGAACTCGCAGCCGCCGCCCAGTGCCAGTCCGCGCACGGCCGCGACCACCGGCACCAGCGAGTACTTGATGCGCTGGCTGGTGGCCTGGAAGTTGGCGACCATCGCCTCGAACTCGGCGATCTTGCCGGCCTGCAGCGCGCCCAGCGCACCCGCCAGGTCGGCACCGGCGGAGAACGGCTCCTTCGGCTGCCAGATCACCAGGCCCTTGAACTTCTGCTCGGCGAGGGTGATCGCCTGCTGCACGCCTTCCAGCACCGCGTCCGACACGGTGTTCATCTTGGTCTTGAAGCTGACCACGCCGACACCGTCGCCGTCGGTCCACAGACGGACGCCGTCATTCTCGTAGACGGTCTCGCCCTGGGCGAAAGTTTCACCCAGCAGGGGATCCGGGAAGCGCTGGCGCTGGTAGACGGGCAGGGCCGACCGCGGCAGCTTCGTATTCCGGGCGGGGCTGTAGCTGCCCTCGGGCGCGTGGACGCCGTCCCGGCCATCGAACACCCAGTTCGGCAACGGCGCACTGCTCATGGTCTTGCCGGCGACGATGTCGTCAGCGATCCACTGCGCCACCTGCTTCCAGCCCGCCGCCTGCCAGGTTTCGAACGGACCCAGCGACCAGCCGTAGCCCCAGCGGATGGCCAGGTCCACGTCGCGCGCGGTATCGGCGATGTCGGACAGGTGGTAGGCGCTGTAGTGGAACAGGTCGCGGAACACCGCCCACAGGAACTGCGCCTGCGGATGCTGGCTTTCACGCAGCTTGGCGAACTTCTCGGCAGGGTTCCTGATCTTCAGGATTTCGACCACTTCCGGCGCAGCGGCGCGGTCGGCCGGCCGGTAATCCTGCTTGGCCAGATCGAGCACCACGATGTCCTTGCCCACCTTGCGGAAGATGCCGGCGCCGGTCTTCTGGCCCAGCGCGCCCTTGGCGATCAGGGCCTCCAGCCACTTCGGCGATTTGAAGTAGGCGTGCCACGGGTCGTCGGGCAGGGTATCGCCCATGGTCTTGATGACGTGGGCCATGGTGTCCAGGCCGACCACGTCGGAGGTGCGGTAGGTGGCCGACTTGGGCCGCCCGATCAGCGGGCCGGTGACGGCGTCCACTTCGTCGAAGCCCAGCTTGAACTCGGCCGTGTGGTGGGCGGTCGCCAGGATCGAGAACACGCCGATCCGGTTGCCGATGAAGTTGGGGGTGTCCTTCGCATACACCACGCCCTTGCCCAGTGTGGTCGTCAGGAAACCTTCCAGGCCCTCAAGCACCGAGGCGTCGGTGGTCTTGGCCGGGATCAGTTCGGCCAGGTGCATGTAACGCGGCGGATTGAAGAAGTGCACGCCGCAGAAACGATGGCGAAGCTGTTCTGGAAGAACTTCCGCCAACTTGTTGATTCCCAAGCCGGAAGTGTTGCTGGCCAAGACGGCATGGTCGGCCACGAACGGCGCGATCTTCTTGTACAGGTCCTGCTTCCAGTCCATCCGTTCGGCAATGGCCTCGATGATCAGGTCGCAGCCTTTCAGGTGTTCCAGCCCGGTTTCATAGTTGGCCGGGGTGATGGCTTCCGCCAGCGACTTGCTGGCCAGCGGGGCGGGGCTCAGCTTGGCCAGGCCCGCGATGGCTTTCAGCACGATGCCGTCGGGGTGGCCCTCCTTGGCGGGCAGGTCGAACAGCACGGTGTCGACCCCGGCGTTGGTCAGGTGCGCGGCGATCTGCGCCCCCATCACACCGGCGCCCAGGACGGCCGCCTTGCGTACAAGCAGTTGGTTGGACATGAGGAATCCTTGCGATTACAGGGGTTGTTTGACGTGGTCGGCGCGCAGGCCGGCCTCGGCGAAGCGGATCAGTTCGCGGGCGGCCCGTTCGCGGTGTGCCGCTTCGGTGACGCCCGCGGGGCGCTTGATCAGGCCGAAATCGGCCATGGCGTAGGTCAGCGCGCCGGACAGGAAGTCCAGCCGCCAATAAAGCTCTTCCTTGCTCAGGGCCGGCACGCAGCCGGCGATGGCCTTGCCGAAATCGCGCAGCACGTGGCCGTAGTGGTCGGACAGGAACTGGCGCAACCCGTCGTTCTTCTCGGCATAGGCGCGGGCGATGACCCGGACGAAGGCGCCGCCGCCGTTGCGGTCCTGGGCCAGCGCCAGCGCGGGCTCGACGAACGCAGCCAGCACTGCCTCCAGCTCGCCAGGACGTTCGGCCAGCGCCTTCTGCAGCTGCGACAGGCGGGCAGCGGTCATGTCGTCCATCCGGCGGCGGAAAACCTCGTTGACCAGGTTCTCCTTGCTGCCGAAGTGGTAGTTGACCGCGGCGATGTTGACGTCGGCGCGGCTGGTGACCTGGCGCAACGACGTGCCGGCAAAGCCATGCTGGGCGAACAGCTCTTCGGCGGCCCCCAGGATGCGTTCCTTGGTGGAGAAGTGTGTGGCATTGCCCATGGGTCACCTGACTAAATCAAACGCTTGTTTGACTCATTCTCAGCCGGGCAGACGGGAGGTGTCATGCTGCCGTGCAGCAAACTTCTGGCGGCGGGTCGCTGCAACCCGCGGCTGGATACGTTAGAATCTCGCTACGCTTTCTGGTCTAAGCCCGCGTTTCGACGCGGGTTTTTCATGTTAACCTTGGGCCTTCAGTGGCCCGCCCAACGGAGAAAATCCCCATGGCGCTGGAGCGCACCCTGTCAATCGTCAAGCCCGATGCCGTCGCCAAGAACGTCATCGGCGAGATCTATGCCCGTTTCGAAAAGAACGGCCTGAAGATCGTCGCCTCGAAGATGAAGCACCTGTCGCGCCGTGAGGCCGAAGGTTTCTACGCCGTGCATCGCGAACGTCCGTTCTTCAATGCGCTGGTCGAGTTCATGATCTCCGGTCCGGTCGCCATCCAGGTGCTGGAAGGCGAGAACGCCGTGCTGAAGCATCGCGACATCCTCGGCGCCACCAATCCGAAGGACGCTGCGCCGGGCACGATCCGCGCCGACTTCGCCGATTCGATCGACGCCAACGCCGCACACGGTTCGGATTCGGTCGAGAACGCGAACATCGAGATCGCGTATTTCTTCGCCGCCACCGAAGTGTTCTCGCGCTGAGCGAACAGTGATGAGCAGCCACGAACTGCCACCGATCGAACTGAAAATGGCCACGGACGCACCGTCCGTGGCCATCGGTGCCTCCGTGCCTGCGAAACAGAACCTGCTGGACCTGGATCGCGAGGGCCTTGAGCATTTCTTCATCGAGAAGCTGGGTGAACAGAAGTTCCGCGCCCACCAGGTGATGAAGTGGATCCACCACCGCTACGTCACCGACTTCGACCAGATGACGGACCTCGGCAAGAACCTGCGCGCCAAGCTGCAGGAGCACGCCGAGGTTGTCGTGCCACAGGTCGTATTCGACAAGCCCTCCACCGACGGCACCCACAAGTGGCTGCTCGGCATGGGGGTCGATGGCAAGAATGCGGTCGAAACCGTCTACATCCCCGACAAGAGCCGCGGCACGCTGTGCGTGTCGTCGCAAGTGGGCTGCGGGCTGAACTGCACGTTCTGCTCGACGGCCACGCAGGGCTTCAACCGCAACCTCACCACCGCCGAGATCATCGGACAGGTGTGGGTGACGGCACGCCACCTGGGCAACGTGCCTGCGCAGAACCGTCGCCTCACCAACGTGGTGATGATGGGCATGGGCGAGCCGCTGCTCAATTTCGACAACGTCGTCCGCGCGATGAACATCATGCGCGACGACCTGGGCTATGGCCTGGCGAGCAAGCGCGTCACGCTGTCGACCTCGGGCCTGGTGCCGATGATCGACCGGCTGTCCACCGAGACCGACGTGTCGCTGGCGGTCTCGCTGCACGCGCCCAACGACGCGCTGCGCGAACAGCTGGTGCCGCTCAACAAGAAGTACCCGATCGCCGAACTGATGGCATCGTGCGTGCGCTACCTGCGCGCGAACAAGAAGCGCGACTCGGTGACGTTCGAGTACACGCTGATGAAGGGCGTCAATGACCAGCCCGAGCATGCGCGCCAGCTGGCACAGCTGATGCGCAAGTTCAGCAACGCCGCGCAGCTGAAGGATGCCGGCAAGGTCAACCTGATTCCATTCAATCCGTTCCCCGGCACGCGCTACGAGCGCTCGCCGGACGAAGAGATCCGCGCGTTCCAGAAGCTGCTCCTCGACGCGCAGGTGCTGACGATGGTGCGTCGCACGCGCGGTGACGACATCGATGCGGCCTGTGGTCAATTGAAAGGGCAGGTCATGGATCGTACGCGCCGGCAGGCCGAGTTCCGGCGCCATCTGCAGGAACAGGGCATCGACGATGCGGCATGACGGGTTCTGGCTGCTGCTCTTCCCCGTACTGCTGATGACCGGTTGCAGCCGGCTGACCTTTGTAAAACCGAAGATGGAACGCACGGACGGCGAGCAGATCGCGCAGGACTACACCGTGCGCGACAGCCCCGAGGTCAAGCGGCGACAGGCCATCCAGAGCACGTTGTCGCGATCGATGCAGCGCATGCAGTCGGGCGACCTGGATACCGCGGCGCGCGAAGCACAGGCCGCGCTCAAGCTGGACCCCTCGTCCGTGGATGCCTTGACCATGCTGGCGGTGATCGAGGACCGTCGCGGCCAGGGCGCGAAAGCCGGCGAGCTCTACAAGCGGGCAGCCGAACTGGCGCCGCGACAGGGCATGGTGCAGAACAACTACGGCACCTGGCTGTGCAGCCAGGGCCATGCCGCCGAATCACTGGTCTGGTTCGACCGTGCCATCCGGGCGCCCGGTTACCCGACGCCCGCCGTGGCCCTGGCCAACGCCGGCAACTGCGCGCTGTCGTCCGGCCAGGTCGAACGGGCCGAGCGCGACCTGAGGCAGGCGATCAAGCTGGATCCGGGCAACGCGACGGCACTGGGTGCGCTGGCGGAGGTCGAGTTCCGCCACCAGCGATACCTGCCTGCGCGTGCCTTCATCGAACGCCGCCTGGCCGCTGCGCCTGCAAGCCCGGGCGTGTTGAAACTCGCATCACAGATCGAGGAAAGACTCGGCGACAAGGCTGCTGCCAGTCGATATGTTCGGCAACTTCGGGCGGAGTTTCCCGACGCGGTGGACGTCACAACTGGGGGAAATGCAGGGTCATGACCGATTTGAACACGATGCAATCGCAGGACCCGCAGGGGTGCGGGGATCTGCTCCGGGCCGCGCGCGAACGCGGCGGGATGTCGCTCCAGGACGTCAGCCAGCGGTTGAAGATGCCGACGCGCGTCCTGCAGGCACTTGAAGCCGGCCAGTGGGAGCAGCTCGGTGGCGCGGTCTTCGTGCGCGGCCAGCTGCGCAGTTACGCCAGGCTGGTGGGGATCGACGTTGAACCTTTCCTGCAGCAGGCGCAGGTGGGGTCCGTGCGCCCCGCGGAGCTTGTCAGCCGCAGCTATACGCCGCGTTTCCAGCATGTCTTCGAGAGTTTCAAGCGCCGGGCTGTCTACGTGGTGCTGACGGTGGTGATCGTCACGCCGGTGTGGATGGGGCTGCGGCCGCAGCTGGGCACGGGATCGTCCGACAGCACCACGGCGTCGCTGGACGTGGTTCCCGAGGCGGGCGAGTCGGTGCCGGCGGATCCCGCCGCCATGACCGCGCGCGCACAGGCCACGCCTTATGTTGCGTCGATGACGCCGATTCCGCGTGCTGCGACGCCTTGGCTGTCGATGCGATTCAAGGGCGACAGCTGGGTGGAGGTCAACGCGCCGGACGGCCGCAAGGTGGAGCACGCGCTGATCAAGTCCGGTGAAGAACGCCGCTATGCGCAGGGCGAGGTCGGGCGGGTCAAGCTGGGCGATGCCACAGCGGTCGAGGTTCAGCAAGCCGGTAGTACGGTGGATCTTGCGCCGTACCAGCGCGCGAATGTCGCACGCTTTACGGTATCCTCTGAGGGTTCCCTAGCGCCGGTCGGTGACTGACCCGCGCGCGGGTTTGTCCAACCAAGACCAAGACCCCGCCTCGACGGGGCAAGAGAGCGCATGGCGATTGATGATCTGCTCGACGAGCACGAACAAAGTGAACGCGTCCGCGGCTGGCTGAGGAACAACGGCGCCGGCCTGATCGGTGGCGTTGCCCTGGGCCTCGCGGTGATCCTGGGCTGGCAGTGGTGGCAGAAGGACCAGGCCCGGAAGAACGAGCAGGCCCATCTGGATTACCAGGCGGCGCTGGAAGGCGCGACGGGCAATGACCTGAAGAAGGCCCAGGCCGCGGTCGCCAAGCTGTCCACCGAGGACGAGGTGTATGCCGACCTGGCTGGCCTGCAGCTGGCCAAGGCCCAGGTCCAGGCAGGTGAGCGCGATGCGGCCATCGCCACCCTGCGCGGGCTGACCCCCGATGCTTCGCTTAAGCCGGTCGTCGACCTGCGGCTGGCACGCCTGTTGAACGATGCAGGCAAGCATGCGGAAGCGCTGGCGCTGCTCGCGAAGAGCGACGATCCGTCCAGCCTCGAGGCGCGCGGTGATGCCCTGCTGGCGACCGGAAAAGCCAAGGAAGCACAGGACGCCTACACCAAGGCACTCGCCACCCTGGACGTCGCCTCGCCGCAGCGTCGCCTGATTGAAATCAAACTGGTCAGCGCCGGTGGCACCCTGCCCAAGACGGGAGGCACGGCCTGATGCGTTCATCCACCCATTTCGTGACCCGTGTGATCGCCTCGGCCGCGTTGCTCGCGATGCTGGCAGGCTGCAGCACGGTGAAGGGCTGGTTCGGCAGCAAGGACAAGGAAGGCGAAAAGCCGACCGATCCGGCGGAACTGGTCGACTTCACCGCCAGCGCCACCGTGGCCAAGCTCTGGTCGGCCAATGCAGGCAAGGGCGAGGGCCGCATCGGCCTGCAGCAGGTGCCTGCGGTGGACGGCGGACGGGTCTACGCCGCGGCCGTTGAAGGCGGTGTGCGCGCCTTCGACCTGCAGTCCGGCAAGCCTGTGTGGCACTACAAGTCCGATCTGCGCCTGTCGGGTGGTCCCGGGGCGGCCGACGGACTGGTCGTGGTCGGAACGCTGAATGGACAGGTCATCGCCCTTGACGCCAGTACCGGCGCCGAGAAGTGGACGGCCAAGGTTCCGAATGAAGTGATCGCCGCGCCGACCATTGGCCAGGGGCTGGTGTTCGTGCGCAGCAATGACGGGCGCGTGTCGGCGTTCAATGCCGAGGATGGTGAGCGCCGCTGGTTCTGGAACCATGACCTGCCCAACCTGACCGTGCGTGGCAACGCGCCTGCGGTGCTGGGGCCGGGCGTCCTGTTCGTCGGCAACGACGACGGCACGGTCTCCGCGCTGGCGACGCCCGATGGCCGCCCGCTGTGGACGCAGGCGGTTGGCATTCCGGAAGGCCGCACCGAACTGGACCGCATGGCCGACGTGGATGGCGCGCCCGTCCTCGAAGGCACCACGCTGTTCGCCACCAGCTACAAGCAGGAAACCGTCGCCATCGAAGGCCCGAGTGGTCGTCCGATGTGGACGCGCGACAAGGGCGGTGCCGGTGGTCTTGGCGTGACCAGCAGCGTCGTCGTCGTATCCGATCCTGCGGGCACGGTATGGGCGCTGGACAAGTACAGTGGCAGCGCCACCTGGTCCAACACCACGCTGGCCCGCCGTTCGCTGACTGCACCGACCATCCATGGCGACTTTGCCGTGGTGGGTGACTACGACGGCTACCTGCACTGGCTCAAGCTGGACAATGGCGAGCAGGCCGCGCGTGAACGCGTGGGCGGCAAGGTGCTGCGTGGCAAGCCGGTGGTGGCCGATGGCATCCTGATCGTGCAGGACGTGGACGGCGGCCTGACCGCGTTCGGCTTCAGGTAAGCGGCGAAGGAGGGGCGCCCGGCTCCCGTCCATCTTTGCGGAATCACCCTCGAAGGGCCGGCTTGCCGGCCCTTCTTCGCGACGCGACCGGCATTTCCCGATACCATGGCGACCCCGCTGCAGGCGGGAGCGGCGCGTTCCGCGTGCCCCTGGTCTGCCCGGTGTCCCTTTCTTTCTATCCGGTTGTTTCCCCATGTTGCCCCTCGTTGCCCTGGTCGGTCGTCCCAATGTCGGCAAGTCGACGCTGTTCAATGCGCTGACGCGCAGTCGCGATGCCCTCGTGCACGACCAACCCGGCGTCACCCGCGACCGGAACTACGGCGTCTGCCGCCTTGATGCCGACGAGCCCTTCCTGGTGGTGGATACCGGCGGTATCGCCGGCGAAGAAGAAGGCCTTGCCGGGGCCACCGCGCGGCAGGCCCGCGCCGCCGCCGAGGAAGCGGACCTGGTGCTTTTCATCGTCGATGGCCGCGAAGGCCCGTCGGCGCTCGATGACGAAATCCTGGCCTGGCTGCGCAAGGCGGCACGTCCCACGCTGCTGGTCGTCAACAAGATCGACGGCATCAACGAGTCCACCGCGCTGTCGGACTTCGCTCGCTACGGCTTCGCCGATGTCATCACCATCTCCGCATCGCATCGCCAGGGCATCGACGACCTGCTCGAAGAAGTACAGCAGCGCCTGCCGGAAGAAGGTGCGACCGAAGCCCTGGACAACGACCCCAACCGCATGCGCGTCGCCTTCGTCGGCCGTCCCAACGTGGGCAAGTCCACGCTGGTGAACCGGCTGCTGGGCGAGGAGCGCATGATCGCGTCCGAGGTGCCGGGCACCACGCGCGATTCCATTGCCGTGGACATGGAGCGCGACGGCCAGCAATACCGCCTGATCGACACCGCCGGCCTGCGCCGCAAGGGCAAGGTGGAGGAGGCGGTCGAGAAATTCAGCGTGGTCAAGACGCTGCAGGCCATCGAGCAGTGCCAGGTGGCCGTGCTGCTGCTGGACGCGACCGAAGGCGTCACCGACCAGGACGCCAGCGTGCTGGGCGCCGTGCTCGATGCCGGGCGGGCGCTGGTAGTCGCCATCAACAAGTGGGACGGGTTGACCACCTACCAGCGCGAACAGGCCGAGGCGCTGCTGGCACGCAAGCTGGGTTTCGTGGAGTGGGCGGAAGTAGTGCGCATCTCCGCGCTGCATGGGTCCGGCCTGCGCGAACTGTTCAAGGCGATCCACCGCGCGCACGCGTCGGCGACCAAGGAATTCGGCACCAGCGAGGTCAACAAGGCGCTGGAAATCGCTTACGAGACCAATCCGCCACCGAGCATCCGCGGCCATGTTTCCAAGCTGCGCTACGTGCACCCGGGCGGTGCCAATCCGCCGACCTTCATCGTGCACGGCACGCGCCTGAAGGTGCTGCCGGAATCGTACAAGCGGTATCTGGAGAACTTCTTCCGCAAGCGCTTCAAGCTGGTCGGTACGCCGGTGCGTTTCATCTTCCGCGAGGGCAGCAATCCTTACGAAGGCAAGAAGAACGTGCTGACCGAGAAGCAGGTCGCCAAGAAGCGTCGCCTGATCCGCCACGTCAAACGCGGCAAGTGACCGGATACCCGTCTCGCATCGGTTTCGCCGAAGCCGGGCAGATCATCCGGCAGGTCGCCGGCAACCGGATGCTGGGACCGGAGCGCATCGCCGTCACGCGGGCCAGCGGACGCGTGCTCGTCGAGCACATCGTCGCGCCCATCCCTTTGCCGCCGTTCGACAACAGCCGCATGGACGGTTTCGCCTTCGCCCATGCCAGCCTGCTGCGTGGGGAAGACACCCTGCTGCGATTGGCCGGTGAACAGTTCGCCGGCCGCCTGCAGGCCTTGCAGGTCGGCGCCGGTGAGTGCGTCCGCATCACCACGGGCGCGCCGCTGCCCGCGGGCACGGATACCGTCGCCATCAAGGAAGACTGCATCGTGCAGGACGGCGTGGTGCGCGTACCGGCGGGCCTGCGGCCGGGCGCGGACACAAGGCGCGCGGGCGAAGACGTGCAGGCGGGTACGCGCGTGCTCGTCGATGGCCAGGTGCTTACCCCGGCACGGGTGTCCCTGGCCGCTGGGCTGGGCATCGCCTCGCTGGCGGTCGCGCAGCGCCCGACCGTTGCCGTGTTCACGACGGGCGACGAACTGGTCGAGCCCGGCCTGCCACTGGCGCCGGGCCAGATCTACAACGGCAACCGCGAACTGCTGATGGGCCTGCTGCGCGCGGAAGGGCTGGAACCCACTGCGTGGCCGACGCTGCCGGATGATCCGGAGCGGATGACCGCGGTGCTGACCGATGCGGCGGCGGCGTTCGATGTCGTCATCACCTGCGGCGGTGTGTCTGCCGGCGAGAAGGACCACATGCCGGCGCTGCTGGCGGCGCAGGGACGCATCCACTTCTGGAAGGTACGGATGAAGCCCGGCATGCCGGTGCTGTTCGGCGAAATGGACCGTGCCCTGTTCCTGTGCCTGCCCGGCAATCCGGTATCCGCGTTGGCCACGTTCCTGACCCTCGGGCGCGACCTGCTCGATGGCCTGCAGCGCCGGCGTGAGCAGCGCCCGCAATGGAAGGCCGTGTTGCACGCGCCCTGGCGCAAGACGCACGAGCGACTGGAATTCCTGCGTGGATGGCTGGAAAGCAGTGCTGATGGACGGCTGCAGGTCACGCCCAATGCGGCCGACGCCTCCCACCACCTGCGCGCGGCCGCCGACAGCAATGCGTTGATCATGCTGGGCGAGGGCGTGCACGACTACCGGGCGGGCGACGTCGTGGACGTGATCCGCTGCTGATGCGGCGTGCTCGGCGATCTGCGCGATAATCGTCCCATGGCCATACGCGAAATCGATCCGCAAGAAGTGGCGACGCTGCTGGCGCAAGGCAGCGTGTTCATCGACGTGCGCGAAGACCACGAGCGCGCCAGCGGCCAGGCCGAGGGTTCGCGTGGCATCCCCAAGGCGCAGCTGGAAGCGGATCCGGCCGCCCATGTGCCGGATCACGATGGTCGCGTGGTGCTGATCTGCCAGAAGGGCGGGCGTTCTCTCGAGGTGGCACGCACACTGGAAGCGGCGGGCTACACGCGGCTTTTCTCGGTGACAGGCGGAACCACACGCTGGATCGAGGAGCGCCTGCCGGTGGTCGTGCCCGTGCAGTCCGATGATGCCCGCGACTTCAACGAGCGCTATTCCCGCCACCTGCTGCTGCCCGAAGTGGGCGTGGCGGGCCAGCAGCGCCTGCAGCAGTCGCGCGTGCTGATGATCGGGGCGGGCGGCCTGGGGTCGCCGGCCGCGTTCTATCTGGCTGCCGCAGGCGTAGGGCAGCTGCGCATCGCGGACGACGACGTGGTCGACCGCAGCAACCTGCAGCGGCAGATCCTGCATACCGAAGCGCGCGTAGGCGAACCCAAGGTGACGTCGGCACAGGCCACGCTGGCCGCGCTCAACCCGCGCACGCAGGTGCAGGCCGTGGCCGAGCGCGTCACCGTCGACAATGTCGAGCGCCTGCTGGATGGCGTGGACGTGGTGCTGGACGGCGCCGACAACTTCCCGGTGCGCTACCTGCTCAACGACGCCTGCGTGAAGCTGGGCAAGCCGCTGGTGTACGGCGCGGTGCAGCGTTTCGAAGGCCAGGTGAGCGTGTTCGACGCCGGTCGCCACCGTGGCCATGCACCTTGTTACCGCTGCCTGTTCCCGGAACCGCCGCCACCGGAGTTCGCTCCCAACTGTGCCGAGGCCGGCGTGCTGGGCGTGCTGCCCGGGGTCATCGGCCTGCTGCAGGCCACCGAGGTCATCAAGCTGCTGCTCGGCATCGGCGAACCGCTCTCCGGCAGGCTGCTGCACTTCGATGCGCTGTCGATGCGCTTCCGTGAAACGCGGCTCCGCCACGATCCCGACTGTGCGGTCTGCGCGGCCGGCAAGGCATTTCCCGGCTACATCGACTATCCCGCGTTCTGCCGCGCGCCGGCCTGACGGCTTGAAGGCATGCCTGCGCTGCCGGTAGGGTGGCGCTTGGCCGCCATGCTGGCGGAACACCGGAGGAAGGCCATGCGGACGCTGACGTTCATCGTGGTGGGCCTGCTGCTTGTCGGGTTTGCGATGTGGCTGGCAAAGCCCGCGAAGCGGCGCAACGTCGCTGTCTTCTTCACGCTGGGCTGGCTGCTGGCGGTCCTGTGGAACCTGCGCACCGGCATGGCGCACGGTTACTCGCTGCAGGAGGAAGCACCCATCCAGCTGTTGATCTTCGCGGTGCCGGTCGCCGCTGGCTGGTGGCTCGCACGGAAGGCGCACGGCCGTTAGCACGACGACGGCATCCGGTAGACTGGTGGCATGAGTGCAGAAGCAAGTGCCAGTGACCTGGTGAAAGTCGTCGCCCTGCTGGGCGCCGCCGTCGTGACCGTCCCGATCTTCCGCCGTCTGGGCCTGGGCTCGGTGCTGGGCTATCTGGCTGCGGGCCTGGCGATCGGTCCCTTTGGCCTGGGCTGGTTCTCCGATCCGCAGTCGATCCTGCATGTCGCCGAACTCGGCGTGGTGATGTTCCTGTTCGTGATCGGCCTGGAGATGCGGCCGAGCCACCTGTGGAGCCTGCGCCGGCAGATCTTCGGGCTCGGGACGCTGCAGATCCTGCTGTGCACGCTGGCGTTGACCGGGGTGGGCCTGGCTTTCGGCTACCCGCTCGCGGTTTCCTTCATCGGTGGCATGGGCTTCGTACTGACCTCCACCGCCGTGGTGATGCAACTGATGTCCGAGCGCGGCGACGTCGCCTTGCCGCAAGGGCAGAAGGTGGTATCGATCCTGCTGTTCGAAGACCTGCTGATCGTGCCGCTGCTGGTGCTGGTGGCCCTGATGTCGCCGCATGTGGTGCAACCCGAGGAAGGCTCACGCTGGGGAGCCATCGGCATCGGCGTGGCGTCGCTGGCGGGCCTGATCGCGGCGGGCATCTGGCTGCTCAACCCGCTTTTCCGCGTGCTGGCCGCCGCCAAGGCGCGCGAGGTGATGACCGCCGCCGCGCTGCTGGTGGTGTTGGGCGCCGCGTTGCTGATGCAGCTGGGCGGCCTGTCGATGGCAATGGGTGCATTCCTCGCCGGCGTGCTGTTGTCCGAGTCCACCTTCCGCCACCAGATCGAGGCGGACATCGAACCCTTCCGCGGCATCCTGCTGGGCCTGTTCTTCCTGGGCGTGGGCATGGCGCTGGATTTGGGCGTGGTGGGCAGCAACTGGCCGCTGATCGTCAGCGCCGTGCTGGCGATGATGCTGGTGAAGGCGTTGTGCATCTACGCCGTGGCGCGCCTGACCCGCAGCACGCATCCCGAAGCGCTGGACCGTGCCGTGCTGATGGCACAGGGCGGCGAGTTCGCCTTCGTGCTGTTCGCCGCCGCGGCGGCCGCTGGCATCATCGATGCCACCGTCAACGCCAACCTGACCGCCATCGTGGTGCTGTCGATGGCGCTGACGCCGCTGTTCGCCCTGCTGCTGCGCAGGTTCTCGCCGGCCGTGAAGGAGTCGATGGAAGGAATCGAGGAGGCCAACGGCCTGAGCGGCAGCGTCCTGATCATCGGCTTCGGCCGCTTCGGCCAGGTGATGAGCCAGTCGCTGCTGGCGCGCGACGTGGACGTGACCATCATCGATACCGACATCGAGATGATCCGCAGCGCGGAGGAGTTCGGCTTCAAGATCTATTACGGCGACGGCACCCGGCTGGACGTGCTGCGCGCCTGTGGCGCGCACACCGCGCAGGCCATCGCCGTCTGCGTTGACAACAAGGACGCCGCCAACCGTATCGTCGAACTGGTCAAACACGAGTTCCCGCAGGCACAGGTACTGGTGCGTTCGTTCGACCGCGAACATTCGCTGGCGCTGATCGACGCGGGCGTGGACTACCAGATCCGCGAGACGTTCGAATCGGCCGTGGAATTCGGCAAGGCCGCGCTGCGGAGCGTCGGTGTTTCGCAGGAGGAGGCCGACGCCATCGCCGAAGAGATCCGTCGCCGCGATGCGGAGCGGTTCGAACTGGAGATGGCAAGCGGTGACCTGATCGAAGGCGCCCGGATGCTCTACGGCAACAAGCCCCGACCGGCCAAGCCCACGCCAACGCCGTTCACCAAGCCCAAGCGGGAAGCCAGGGCGCTCACCGAAGAGACGGCCGAGGTCATCGGCGAAGAGGAAGAGGAATAGCTACCGCGCGCCGCGCGGCGACACGCCGGGCTTGCCATCCGCCTGCAGGAACCTGCCGAGCGAGGTCCAGTAGCGTGGATCGTCCGACACGCTGTTGTGGTCGGCACCGGGGAAATCGACAACCTGGGCCGGCCGGCCGAAGGCATCCAGCAGCGCCTGCGTGTGGCGCGTCGGTATCACCTCGTCACGCCCCGCGCGCAATACCAGCAAGTCGCCGCGGTGGCGCGGCAGGTAGTGCAGCGAGTCGTAGCGGTCACGCAACAACCAGCGCACGGGGAAAGCGGGGTAGTGCGCCTGCGCCACGCTCGCCAGGCTGTCGAATGGCGTGACCAGCACCAGGCGCCGGACATCACGCTGCGAGGCCACGTAACTGGCCACGCCCGTGCCGAGGCTGCGCCCCGCCACATCGACCTGTCCGCTGCCGTGGCGGGCCACCGCTTCGTCGAACACCGCCAGCGCATCCGCCAGGATGAGGGACTCTTCGGGGTTCCCATCGCTGGCGCCATAGCCACGGTAGGCCAGCAGGTAGACCGTGGTGGTGGGCAGGGCATCCCGGAAGGCATCACGATTCCATTCGATACGCTCGCCATTGCCACCGAAATAAACCAGGGCGCGCGGGTGCCCGGGATTGACCACCCAACCGCGCAGCACCGCATCGGGGCGCGTGATGGCGATGTCCGTCGCCGCGGCGGGCGGGCGCGTGCCGTGCGGGAAGTAGATCAGCGACCGCTGCTGCACGTAGAGCAGCATGCACAGCCCGGCATAGCCAAGGACCAGCAGGAGTCCGGCGATCCCCATGATCCGGACAGCCCGCCGTCTACCCATGCTTCTGCTGTGCCGCCTTGAAGGCCGCCAGTTGTTCGGGCGTGGCTTCGTGCTGGTGGCGCGCCTTCCATTCGGCGAACGGCATGCCGTATACCGCTTCGCGCGCCTGCTCCTTGTCCATCGCGACGCCCGCGTCTGTCGCGGCTTCGCGGTACCAGTCGGACAGGCAGTTGCGGCAGAACCCGGCAAGGATCATCAGGTCGATGTTCTGCACGTCGGGTCGGTCTTGGTTGAGGTGCTTGAGCAGGCGACGGAAGGCGGCGGCTTCCAGGGCGGTCGTATCGGTCATGGCGGGCAATCCGGAGTGCGGAGAAGAACGGGGGAGCGACGTCGCTCCCACAGAAATGCGGGAATCGGGGACAATGGCGGCTCACTTTATACCCCACGCTCCCCCCATGACTGCCCGAATCCTGGACGGCCGCCGCATCGCCGAGAACCTGCTGGACGAACTGAAGCTGCGGGTCGACGTGCGCGTCGCCTCCGGGCTGGCGAGACCGGGACTGGCGGTGGTGCTGGTGGGGGGCGATCCTGCGTCCGCCGTCTACGTGCGCAACAAGCGGCGCGCGGCGGAGAAGGTGGGCATCGCCGCCTACGACTACGACATGCCGGAAGGCACCAGCGAAGCGCAGCTGCTCGCGCTGATCGACCAGCTCAACGCCGATCCGCGGATCCACGGCATCCTGGTGCAGCTGCCGTTGCCGGGCATCCCCGATGCCAGCCGCCTGATCGAACGCATCGACCCGCTCAAGGACGTGGACGGTTTCCACCCGGCCAACGTCGGCCATCTGGCGCTGCGCCAGTTCGGCCTGCGTCCTTGCACCCCGCGTGGCATCACCACGCTGCTTGCGTACACGGACCGGCCGGTGCGTGGGCAGAACGCCACCATCGTCGGCGTCAGCAACCACGTGGGCCGTCCGATGGCGCTGGAGCTGTTGATTGCCGGCTGCACGGTGACGAGCTGCCACAAGTTCACGCCGCCCGACGTACTGAAGGCCCGGGTGGGCGATGCCGACATCCTGGTGGTGGCGGCCGGCAGGCCCGGCCTGGTGCCGGGTGAATGGGTCAAGCCGGGTGCGGTGGTCATCGACGTGGGCATCAACCGTCTGGACGATGGTCGCCTGGTGGGTGATGTCGGCTTCGATGCCGCGGCCGCCCGCGCCAGCTGGATCACGCCCGTCCCCGGAGGCGTAGGGCCGATGACCGTGGCCACGCTGATGCAGAACACGCTGGAAGCCGCCGAAGCGGCCGCCTGAAGCGGGCCAGAGGGCCCTGGGCGTTGGAGCGACGTCAATCGCGACGGAACCGCCGGGGAAAAGCCCATCGCGACTGACGTCGCTCCCCCGTGCCCGTGGGTGGTGCAGGAAATGCATCGTTCCGCCCGTGGCGACAGACGGAAGACCCACCGATCAGGGTATAATGTCGCGCTTCCCCAACTATCCGGGCCCGCCGATGCTGCGCATCCAGGCTGAAGCACTGACGTACGACGACGTTTCGCTCGTCCCCGCTCACTCCACCGTCCTGCCCAAGGATGTCAGCCTGGAAACGCGCCTGACGCGCGACCTGCGGCTGAAGCTGCCGATCGTTTCGGCCGCCATGGACACCGTCACCGAGGCCCGTCTCGCCATCGCCATGGCGCAGCTGGGCGGCATCGGCATCGTGCACAAGAACCTGACCATCGGCCAGCAGGCGGCCGAAGTGGCCAAGGTCAAGAAGTTCGAAGCCGGTGTCATCAAGGAGCCCTTCACCGTCGGTCCCGAGACGACCATCGCCGAAGTGCTCAAGCTCACCCGCGCACGCAACATCTCCGGGGTGCCGGTGGTGGACGGCGGCCAGCTGGTCGGCATCGTCACCAGCCGCGACATGCGTTTCGAGACCAAGCTGGACGATCCGGTCCGCCACATCATGACCAAGAAGGACCGGCTGGTCACGGTGAAGGAAGGCGCCAGCGATCAGGAAGTGCTGCAGCTGCTGCACCGCAACCGCATCGAGAAGGTGCTGGTGGTCAACGACGACTTCGAGCTGCGCGGACTGATCACGGTCAAGGACATCCAGAAGAAGAGCGACAACCCCAACGCCGCGAAGGACAGCGCCACGCGCCTGCTGGTGGGCGCTGCGGTCGGCGTGGGTGGCGATACCGAGCAGCGCATCGAAGCGCTGGCGGCTGCCGGCGTGGACGTGGTCATCGTGGACACCGCGCACGGCCATTCGCAGGGCGTGCTGGACCGCGTGGCCTGGGTGAAGAAGCGCTTCCCGCTGCTGCAGGTCATCGGTGGCAACATCGTCACCGGCGAAGCCGCGCTGGCATTGATGGATTCCGGTGCCGACGCGGTGAAGGTCGGCGTAGGCCCGGGGTCCATCTGCACCACCCGCATGGTGGCAGGCGTAGGCGTGCCGCAGATCACCGCGATCGACATGGTCGCCGAGGCGCTGCAGGACCGCATCCCGCTGATCGCCGACGGCGGCATCCGCTATTCCGGCGACATCGGCAAGGCACTGGCCGCCGGTGCCTCCACGGTGATGATCGGCGGCCTGTTCGCCGGCACCGAGGAGGCCCCGGGCGAAGTGGAGCTGTTCCAGGGCCGCAGCTACAAGAGCTACCGCGGCATGGGCAGCCTGGGTGCGATGGAGAAGGGCAGCAAGGACCGTTATTTCCAGGACGCCAGCGACGCCGACAAGCTGGTGCCGGAAGGCATCGAAGGCCGCGTCCCGTACCGCGGCGCGGTCGGCAGCATCGTCCACCAGCTGGTGGGCGGCCTGCGCGCGACGATGGGTTACGTGGGCTGCGCGACCATCGAGGCCATGCGCAGCGAACCGAAGTTCGTGGTCATCACGGGCGCCGGCCAGCGCGAGAGCCATGTGCACGACGTGCAGATCACCAAAGAGCCGCCGAACTACCGGATGGGCTGATCGATACCAGAGAAGGGAGACGTCGCCGTTTCCCTTCTTCGTTTATAGCTGCAGGACATCATGACCAACATCCACACCGACAAGATCCTCATCCTCGATTTCGGCGCGCAGTACACGCAGCTGATCGCCCGCCGTATCCGCGAGATCGGCGTCTACTGCGAAATCTGGGCGTGGGACCACGATCCGGACGAAATCGCGGCGTTCGGCGCCAAGGGCATCATCCTGTCGGGCGGGCCGGAATCCACCACCCAGCATGGCGCGCCGAAGGCGCCGCAGCAGGTGTTCGACAGCGGGCTGCCCATCCTGGGCATCTGCTACGGCATGCAGACGCTGGCCGCCCAGCTGGGCGGCGCCACCGAAGCTGCGGACGCGCGCGAGTTCGGCCACGCCGAAGTGGAGCTGGTCGCGCATGACGCGCTGCTGGGCGGACTGACCGACCATGCCGGGCGCACCAGCCTGGACGTGTGGATGAGCCACGGCGACCATGTGGCCAAGGCGCCGCCTGGCTGGACCATCACCGCCGTCACCGACCGCATCCCGGTGGCGGCGATGGCGCTGGAGGAAAAGCGCTGGTACGGCGTGCAGTTCCACCCCGAGGTGACCCACACCAAGCAGGGCCAGACGCTGCTGCGCCGCTTCGTCGCCGAGATCTGCGGCTGCAAGACCTTGTGGACAGCCGCCAACATCATCGACGACCAGATCGCCCGCGTGCGCGAACAAGTCGGCACGGACGAGGTGATCCTGGGCCTGTCGGGCGGCGTGGATTCTTCCGTTGTCGCGGCGCTGCTGCACAAGGCGATCGGCGAGCAGCTGACCTGCGTCTTCGTCGACACTGGGCTGCTGCGCTGGCAGGAAGGCGACCAGGTGATGGCGATGTTCGCCGAACACATGGGCGTGAAGGTCGTGCGCGTCAACGCCGCCGACCGCTATTTCAAGGCACTGGAAGGCGTTGCCGACCCCGAAGCCAAGCGCAAGATCATCGGCAACCTGTTCGTCGAGATCTTCGAGGAAGAGTCCAACAAGCTGAAGAACGCCAAGTGGCTGGCGCAGGGCACCATCTACCCCGACGTCATCGAGTCCGCCGGCAGCAAGACCGGCAAGGCGCACGTCATCAAGAGCCACCACAACGTCGGCGGACTGCCCGAGCACATGAAACTGGGGCTGGTGGAGCCGCTGCGCGAGCTGTTCAAGGACGAAGTGCGTCGCCTGGGCGTCGAGCTCGGCCTGCCGCGCAGCATGGTCTACCGCCATCCGTTCCCGGGACCAGGCCTGGGCGTGCGCATCCTGGGCGAAGTGAAGCGCGAATACGCAGATCTGCTCGCCAAGGCCGATGCCATCTTCATCGACGAACTGCGCAAGGCCGACTGGTACGACAAGACCAGCCAGGCGTTCGCCGTGTTCCTGCCGGTCAAATCGGTGGGCGTGGTGGGTGACGCGCGCGCCTACGAATGGGTCATCGCGCTGCGTGCGGTGGAGACCATCGATTTCATGACCGCGCACTGGGCGCACCTGCCGTACGAACTGCTGGGCACGGTATCCAACCGCATCATCAACGAGCTTCGTGGCGTGTCGCGCGTGGTCTACGACATCAGCGGCAAGCCGCCGGCGACGATCGAGTGGGAGTAGGCATGCCGGAGCTCGATCACGAGCACTGGATGCGGCATGCCTTCATGCTGGCGGACCGCGCCGAGCAGGAATTCGATGAGATTCCGGTCGGTGCGGTGCTGGTCAGTGCGGATGGCCAAGTGCTGGGCGAGGGTTGGAACCGCAACCTGGCCGACCATGACCCCACCGCGCACGCCGAGATCGTGGCGATGCGCCAGGCGGGCCAGCGGCTGGGCAACCACCGCCTGGTGGGCACTACGTTGTACGTGACGTTGGAGCCGTGCGCGATGTGCGCGATGGCCATGGTGCATGCGCGCGTGGAGCGCGTGGTGTTCGGCGCCACCGACCCCAAGACCGGCGCCTGCGGCAGCGTGTTCGACCTGATCGCCGATCCGCGCCACAACCACCGCATCGAGGTGCAGGGTGGGGTACTGGGGGAAGACGCGAGCCGTCGCCTGACCAATTACTTCCGGGCCAAGCGCGGAAAACCGTTGCTGCCCTGACCGCTCAGCCGGTGGGGGATGCCCGCCGTTTGCTGTGGCGGTGATCCATTTCCTCGTTGATCGCGGTGACGGCCAGCGTGGACTCGCGCGCCAGCAGCACGCTGGCCGCCAGCATCGCCAGCACGCCCAGCGCGGCCAACCAGGTGGGCAACGCACCCAGCCGATGGCCGGTGAACGTATCCACGGCCACCGCCAGGCTGGTGCCCACGAAGAAGGTGATCGCGGTGTACAGCAACTGGCCCGCACGCAGGATGATCAGGCTGCGACGGCGCTGCAGCGCGATGCGCTTCTCGAACAGGCCGCGCTCGGCTTCGTCCTCGATGTCCACCAGCTCCTTCAGCAGGCTGCGGGCACGGTCGATGATGCGGGACAGCCGGTTGTTGGCCGACAGCAGCAACGAGGCCGTGGCGGTCAGGAAGAAGGCCGGGGCCAGCATCGCAGTCAGCACGGCATGGTCGGGGGGAGCGTTCATGGGCCGGTCGTGGGAGTGGTCTGCGTTATGATGACATGACGCAGCGTCAACGCGATTCCCGGAGTGGATTTCCGGGCCTTTCCAATCTTCAAGGGCGGGTGCATGACAGCCAACCACACGAACAACGACCGTCTCATCTGGATCGACCTGGAAATGACGGGCCTGGACACCAACCAGGATTCGATTCTTGAAATCGCCACCGTGGTGACGGACTCGAAGTTGAACGTGCTGGCCGAAGGCCCCGAGTTCGCCATTGCCCATCCGGTGGCCGTACTCGACGCGATGGACGACTGGAACCGCAACCAGCACCGCAAGTCCGGCTTGTGGCAACGCGTGGTGGAAAGCCAGGTGACGCTGGGGCAGGCCGAGGCGCAGACGGTCGCCTTCCTGTCCGAGTGGCTGCCGGCCGGCGCATCACCGATGTGCGGCAATTCGATCTGCCAGGATCGTCGCTTCCTGCACCGGCTTATGCCGCGCCTGGAGAAATACTTCCACTACCGCAACCTCGATGTCAGCACGCTCAAGGAGCTGGCACGACGCTGGGCCCCGGAAGTGCTCGAGGGGGTGCGCAAGCAGTCGAACCATACCGCCCTGAGCGACGTGCGCGACTCCATCGATGAGTTGAGGCACTACCGGCGCCACATGGCGGCGCTGGCCGGCGATACGGTGTAGGAAAGGCTCAGCCCCGGCCTGGCGGGCGCACCGCAGCTGGGCAGGGTATCCGGCTAAGGGGCGGGTTTCGCCATGTCGCCGTCATCCACGACGCCTTTCGTGACGATGTCCATCAGCGGCGTGCCATCCGCGTTGTGGTGGTACACGTGCAGGTCGCGTTGCGGGTAGGGGATGTTGAGGCCGTTGCCGATGATCTGCGTGCGCACGCCCTCGGTCAGCTCGCTCTTCGCCTGGCCGAAATCCTTGGTCTTGGTCCAGGCCGACAGCGTCAGGTCCACGCTGCTTTCGCTGAGGCGCGTCACCAGCACGAACGGTTCGGGATCCTCGAGTATCAACGGGTTGGCGCGGGCCAGGTCCAGCAGGATTTCCTTTGCACGGCGCAGGTCGTCGTCGTACCCCACGCCGACCAGGATGTCGATGCGCCGGCGTGGCTTGGCAGTGAAGTTGATGATGGGGGCGGTGGTGATCATGCTGTTGGGCAGGATGATCAGGCGGTTGTCCAGCGTGCGCATGCGGGTCTGGAAGATGCGGACTTCTTCGATCACACCCTCAAGTCCCGCGGCCTGCACGAAGTCGCCGTCGCGGAACGGCCGCAACACGATCAGCATCACGCCCGACGCGATGTTGGACAGCGAATCCTTCAGCGCCAGGCCCACGGCGAGGCCCGCCGCGCCGAGCACCGCCAGCATCGAGGTGGGGTTCACGCCGAGCGATGTCAGCGCCGTGACCACCACCAGTACCATCATGGCCGCATAACTGGCGCGGCGCAGGAAACCGCCCAGCGTGGCGTCCGCCTGCGTGCGGCCCATCACGCGTTCCAGGCCCGTGCTCAGCCGCTTCGCCAGCCACATGCCGACCAGGAAGATGAGCACGGCCGCCAGCAGCTTGAGACCCCACGTCTCCAGCAATTGCAGCCAGTCGATGCCGCGCAGCTCGTTGAGCAGCACCGCGGGTTCGGTGGGGATTTCAGGAAGGGCGGCGGGGGCACGCGGTGCGGACATTCTCGGCTCCGGAAAAACAGCACGCCCCTGATGGGGCGTGCGATGACATGCGTGGAGATGGTAGCCGGGCTGGCGTGAAGATGGGCTGTCGCCGCCGTGATCAGGCGGCCTTGAGCTTGGCCAGGCGCAACCAGGTATCGACGACGGTGTCGGGGTTGAGCGACACCGATTCGATACCCTCCTGCATCAGCCACTCGGCCAGGTCGGGATGGTCCGACGGACCCTGGCCACAGATGCCGACGTACTTGCCCTTGGCGCGTGCCGCCTTGATGGCCATCGACAGCAGCTTCTTGACGGCGGGGTTCCGCTCGTCGAACAGGTTGGCGACGATGCTGGAATCGCGGTCCAGCCCCAGCGTCAGCTGGGTCAGGTCGTTGGAACCGATCGAGAAGCCGTCGAAGATCTCCAGGAACTCGTCGGCCAGCAGGGCATTCGACGGCACTTCGCACATCATGATGATCTTCAGCCCCGGCTTTCCATCGCCAGCGCCATCGCCCTGGCGCAGGCCGTGCTTGGCGAGCACCTCGATGACCTTGCGGCCCTCCTCCAGCGTGCGCACGAACGGGATCATCACCCACAGGTTGTCCAGGCCCATCTCGTCGCGCACGCGGCGCACCGCCTGGCATTCCAGCGCGAACGCCGGCTCGAACGACGGATCGACATAGCGGCTGGCGCCGCGGAAGCCGATCATCGGGTTTTCTTCATGGGGCTCGTAACGCGTGCCGCCGATCAGGTTGGCGTACTCGTTCGACTTGAAGTCCGACAGGCGCACGATGACCGGATGCGGCGCGACCGAGGCGGTGATGGTGGCGATGCCTTCCGCCAGGCGGTCCACGTAGAAACTGACCGGGTCGGCGTAGCCGGCGGTCTTGGCGTCGATCTTCCGGCGGACATCCAGGTCCTGGCGGTCGTATTCCAGCAGCGCCAGCGGATGCACCCCGATATGGCTGGCAATGATCATCTCCAGGCGCGCCAAGCCGATGCCGGCGTTGGGCAGCTGGCCGAAGTCGAACGCGCGCTCCGGGTTGGCCACGTTCATCATGATCTTGAGCGGCGCTTCCGGCATCGAGGCCAGGTCGGTGGTCGTGCGCTCGAACGGCAGGATGCCGGCATAGATGAAGCCGGTGTCGCCTTCTGCGCAGCTGATGGTCACTTCCTGCCCATCGGCGATGTGGTCCAGCGCGTTGCCGGTGCCGACCACGGCAGGCACGCCCAGCTCGCGCGCGATGATGGCGGCGTGGCAGGTGCGGCCGCCGCGGTTGGTGACGATGGCGCTGGCGCGCTTCATCACCGGTTCCCAGTCGGGGTCGGTCATGTCGGCCACCAGCACGTCGCCCGGCTGCACGCGGGCCATGTCGTCCAGCGAGCGCACCACGCGGGCGATGCCGCTGCCGATCTTCTGGCCGATGGCGCGACCCTCAGCGATCACCTCGCCACGCGCCTCCAGCGCGTAGCGCTCGATCTGCGTGGCCTTGCCGCGCGACTTCACCGTCTCCGGGCGGGCCTGCACGATGAACAGCTTGCCGGTCACGCCGTCCTTCGCCCACTCGATGTCCATCGGGCGGCCGTAATGCGCCTCGATGGTCAGTGCCTGCTTCGACAGTTCCTGCACGTCGGCATCGGTGATGGAGAACGTGTTGCGCAGGTTGGCCGGGGTGTCTTCGGTTTTCACGCGCTCGCCGGGCTGGTCCGAATAGACCATGCGCAGCAGCTTGCTGCCCAGCGAACGGCGAAGGATGGCCGGCTTGCCCTGCTTCAACGTGGGCTTGTAGACGTAGAACTCGTCCGGATTCACCGCGCCCTGCACGACCATCTCGCCCAGGCCGAAGGAAGAGGTGACGAACACCACGTCGCGGAAGCCCGATTCGGTGTCCAGCGTGAACAGCACGCCCGATGCGCCCACGTCGGAGCGCACCATCAGCTGCACGCCCGCGGACAGGAACACATCCTCGTGCTTGAAGCCATGGTGCACGCGGTAGGCGATGGCGCGGTCGTTGTAGAGGCTGGCGAAGACTTCCTTCACCTTGCGCACCACATCGTCGGCGCCGGTGACGTTGAGGAAGGTTTCCTGCTGGCCGGCGAAGGACGCGTCGGGCAGGTCTTCCGCCGTCGCCGAAGAGCGCACGGCCACCGCGATGTCGGTGCCGCCGTTGTCGGCGCAGAGCTTGGCGTAGGCGCTGCGGATGTCCGCATCCAGGTCAGGCTGCAGGGGTGCGTCGATCACCCAGCCGCGGATCTCGCCGCCGGCAGCGGTCAGGGCGGGCACGTCCTCCACGTCCAGCGTGGCCAGCTTGTCGAAGATGCGCTTGGACAGGTCGTTGTGGGCGATGAAGGCCTTGAAGGCCTCCGCGGTGGTGGCGTAGCCGCCCGGCACCGAAACCCCCAGACCCGCAAGATGGCCGATCATCTCGCCCAGGGAGGAGTTCTTGCCGCCCACGCGGGCCAGATCGGCCAGGCGCAGTTCGTGCAGCCACAGGATGTTCTCGTTCAAGCGAATGCTCCGAAGCGGCCCGCATCGCGCCGATGACCATCGGCGTGGGGCCGTGTCCATGGGGAAAGAAGCGATATGATGCAGTGCATACCAATTGCAGACAAGCTTGATCTGATGGGGGTTTTCATGGTGAAGCACGGAACCGGCGGACATGTCTGACCTGCGCCCGGTGTTCTACGTATCGGATGGCACCGGTATCACGGCCGAGACCATCGGCCACAGCCTGCTGACTCAGTTCGCCGGAATGCGCTTCCAGACGGACCGCATTTCCTTCGTGGACGACGAGGAGAAGGCCAGGGACGCGGCCGACCGCATCCGTCGCACCGGCGAGAAGCTTGGCAGCCGGCCCATCGTCATCAATTCCTGCGTCGACCCGGCGCTGAGTGCGCACCTGGCCGAGAGCGGGGCACTGATGCTGGACGTGTTCGCGCCCTTCATCGAGCCGTTGGAGCGGGAACTGGGCCAGCAGCGGCAGTCGCGCGTGGGCCAGGCGCACGGGCTGGTGGATTTCGAGACCTACCACCGTCGCATCAATGCGATGAACTTCGCGCTGACGCATGACGACGGCATGGCGGTGAACTACGACGAGGCCGACGTGATCCTGGTGGCGGTGTCGCGCGCCGGCAAGACGCCTACCTGCGTCTACCTGGCTCTGCACTACGGCATCCGCGCGGCCAACTATCCGCTGACCGATGGCGACCTGGAGACGGACCGCCTGCCGATGCGCCTGCGTCCCTACCGCCGCAAGCTGTTCGCACTGACCATCGATCCGGACCGCCTGCACCAGATCCGCCAGGAACGCCGCCCCAACTCCAGCTACGCGAAGATGGAAACGTGCAAGCGCGAAGTGGCCGCGGCCGAGGCGATGTTCCAGGTGGAACGCCTGCCCACGCTCAGCACCACCAACAAGTCCATCGAGGAAATTTCCAGCAAGGTGCTGTCCACGCTGGGCCTGCAGCGGGACATGTACTGACGGGAGAGGGGCTTTGCGACGCGCCGGACGCGTACGTCCGGGGAACCCTTAACTTAGGCCGCACGCACCGTCGCGTCAATGCTGCCGCAAGGCGGCGTGCACGTGTAGCATCGAGCCATGTCCCAGGCCCTCGCACGCACCGCACGCATCCCCCGGCTCAGCCGGTTCGGCTGGCTCATGGCGCTTTACGCCGAGAACCATGCGCGGCTGATCCGGCTGTTCTCGCCGGAAAATCTCCAGGCGGGCAGCTATCTGTCCTCCATCGGCGATGGGCTGGACCTGCGGCTGGACGTGATCGAGACGCACCGCTACACGGTGGAACTGCGGCTCACCTACGACATCTGCGACCCGCTGACCGGCGAACCCGACCCGTCGGCGTTCGTGCGCCTCTACCGGGATGCGCTACAGGCCGAAGCCACGCATTGCTACGTGGGGCGCCGCTGGCAGGACGTGATCGGTTTGTATCCGCCGCCGGCCGAAGTCATCAGCCACCGCATGCGCATGAACACGTTCCTCGGCAAATGGCTGGAATACCTGGCCGAACAGGGCCATGGCGTCGCCACGCTGCGCCCCGTGGACGCGGTCCGGCGCGACGTCGCCTGACGGAACGGGCAGGCTGCCTGTCAGGCCACCCGCATGAAGCGGATGGCATTCAAGCGGCGCAGCCCGCTGTTCGCGTCGCGCGACAGGTTCATCACATCTATCGAGCCCATCGTTTCCAGCTCCAGCAGGCGCTGGGCGACCGCATCGAAGGCCGCATCGTCCAGCCCCAGCGAACCGGGGGTCCACCGCGTGTCGCGATTGATGGGAAGTTGCGAGACCAGCTCATCGGCAAGTGCATCGTGCGTCATGACGCAGGCTCCAGGTAAAGGGGCACCACTTTCGACCACACCCGTCTCGGATGACGTGCCGGCAGGGAGAAAAGATGCAGGCTGTCCGATCCGCTTCTACGGCATTCCGGGTGAGATTCTTGTAAAGCCGTGCGAAAGGGGAATTACCCGGGCAAACGGGCGCCGGCGCGACGGTTCCGGCGACGCAAAAACAGACAGGCCCGGTTTCCCGGGCCTGTCTGATGAAGAGTGGCGTCCCCACGGGGATTCGAACCCCGGTCGCTACCGTGAAAGGGTAATGTCCTAGGCCTCTAGACGATGGGGACGCAGTGAAACACGTTGCCAGGTTTTCAATCCCGGACGGCCTAATGTCCGGAAAAGTGGTGGAGCCAGGCGGGATCGAACCGCCGACCTCCTGCATGCCATGCAGGCGCTCTCCCAGCTGAGCTATGGCCCCACGTCGCTGGCAGGAGCGAAATGATAGCCAGCCCTTTTGCGATGCGCAAGCGTTGCTTTCGTTTTTTTTCACAACTGGCGTGACAAGGTGCAGACAGGTTGAAATAGCCGGCTTGGAAACGACAAGGCCTGCGCACGCGGATGATCGGATTTACAGTGAAGCAATGGGCCGCATGGGCGCCGGGCCTGACCGATCAGGACGCATGGCGTGCGTGGGCGCGTGCGCCATGGCGTCCGACGGGCGAGGAGACGCCTGCATTGCCGGAGGTGCCTGCGATGCAGCGACGGCGCATCGAACGCCTGGGCCGCATGGCCATCCAGACCGCCTGCTGGTGCCGGGAAGCACAGGACGAAGGTGCGCCGCTGGTGTTTGCTTCGCGGCATGGCGACGTGGCCCGTTCGATGGAACTGCTGGATGCGCTGGCCCGCGAAGAGCCGCTGTCGCCGACCACGTTCGGGCTGTCCGTCCACAATGCGATCGCGGCGTTGTATTCGATCATCCATGGCGCGCGTGGCAATTACCTGGCGGTCGCAGGCGGAAAGGCCACCGCGGAGGCGGCCTGCGTGGAGGCGGCCGGCCTGCTCGCGGACGGCGCCAGCGAGGTGCGCGTGGTCGTCTACGACGCGCCGCTGCCGCCCATCTATGGCGATTTCGCCGACGAACCCGATGCCGGATTTGCCTGGTGCTGGCGGCTGGCTCCGCGTGGCGCGGAGGGCGCCCACCTGCAGCTCGACTGGAACGGGACGCCCGCCGCCCCGCCAACGCCCGGTGCCGGCCTGCCGCATGGACTCGAGGTGCTGCGTTTCCTGTTGAGTGAGGAAAGGGAACTGCAGTTGTCGGAAGATGGGCTGCACTGGCGCTGGCAGCGGCATGGGTGATCGACTGGACCACGCCTGGCGGGTGATCGGCACCGGCATCAGTTTCCTGACCTTCGGGCTGGGCGGGCTGTTCCTGCGGGTGTTCGTCATTCCTCCCATGCAGTGGTTCATCCACGATGACCTGACGCGCCAGAGACGCGTGCGACGCGTGGTGCAACGGAGCTTCGGGCTCTTCGTCGAATGGATGCGGGTGCTGGGCGTCATGACCTACGAGATCCGGGGACGGCACCGGCTTCAGCGGGACGGTCTGCTTGTCCTGGCCAACCATCCGACGCTGATCGACGTGGTGCTGCTGGTTTCGCTGTTGCCGAATGCGGATTGCGTGGTGAAGTCGGCCGTGGCGCGCAATCCGTTCATGCGCGGTCCCGTGCGCGCGGCTGGTTACGTGGCCAATGACGACGGGGCGGGGCTGGTGGAGGACTGCATCGCAGCGGTGAGGGCGGGGGGCAACCTGGTGATCTTCCCGGAAGGCACCCGGACGACGCCCGGGCAGCCCCTCAAGCTGCAGCGGGGCGCGGCCAATATCGCGGTGCGCGGACGCTTCGACATCACCCCCGTCCACATCACATGTAAGCCGCTGACGCTGGGCAAAGGGGAGAAGTGGTATCGTGTGCCGCCGACGCGGTTTCATATGGTGATCGATGTTCAGGAAGACCTGCCGATCGCCCCGTTCCTGAACGGAACGGAGGGGGTGGACCCGCAGGCAGGGGGAGAGGCGCTGGCAGCCCGGCGCCTCACGGAACATCTAGCCAATCATTTCGCGGGGAGAGCCACCACGTGCAGGCACTTGAGCACGAGATCAAGGAATTGATCATTTCATCGTTGTCGCTGGAAGACATCGCGCCGGAGGACATCGACGCGGCGGCGCCCCTTTTCGTCGAAGGCCTGGGACTGGACTCCATCGACGCGCTGGAACTGGGCCTGGCCCTGCAGAAGCGGTATGGCGTCAGCCTGTCGGCCGATTCGCAGGAGACGCGTCGCCATTTCTCCAGTGTCCGCGCACTGGCCGACTTCGTGGCTTCGCAGAGCAAGCAGTAGGTTCCGGCAAGATGACCAAGAACGAACTTTTCGACCGGATCGTGACGATCCTGCATGACAGCTTCGAGATCGAGCCGGCACGCATCACGCCCGAGGCACGCCTTTACGACGACCTGGACATCGACAGCATCGACGCGGTGGACCTGATCGTGCAGCTGAAGCCGCTGCTGGGCCGCAACCTGCAGCCCGATGCCTTCAAGGCGGTGCGCACGGTGCAGGACATCGTGGACGTGCTGTACGGGTTGATCCGCGAAGAAGCCGCCTGAGCCGCGCCGGAGTACTGCCCTTGAACCGGGTGCGTGCGACCGTGCTGCTGGCCTTGTCGCTGGCTTATCCGCTGGTGGTGTACTGGGCGCTGGGACGCTTCGAACCCCGCTGGCTGGCCTTGCTGCTGTTCGCCTTGGCGCTGCTGCGTGCGGTCGCCACGCGCCAGGCGGTCTGGCTGGTGGCCGCGGCCGGCGCCGGCTTGCTGGCGCTGCTGGCCACCCTGTTCAACGACGCGTTGCCGCTCAAGCTGTATCCGGCGCTGGTCAACGTGGTGATGCTGGGCGTGTTCGCCACCAGTCTGGTGTTTCCGCCGTCGGCCATCGAGCGCATCGCGCGCCTGAGTGAACCCGACCTGCCGGCGCATGGCGTGGCCTACACGCGCCGCGTCACGCAGGTATGGTGCGGCTTCTTCGTCGTGAACGGCACGCTGGCATTCGCCACCGCCCTGTGGGCGTCGGACCGCGTGTGGGCGCTCTACAACGGCCTGTTGGCGTACGCGCTCATCGGATTGCTTTTCGCCGGCGAATGGCTAGTGCGCCAGCGCGTGAAGGCGGCCCACCGGCATGGCTGAGTGGATCCCGCTGGAAGAAGTCGCGCTGCGCCCCGTCGTGGATCGCGCATTCGTGCTGTCGGACGGCAATGCCCGCGACCACGCATATTTCCGGCAGCGCGTGCGGGACTGGCATGCGCTGTTCGCTGCGTTGCCGGGCGCGGCGTGGGCACTTCATTTCGAAGATGCCGGTGAATTCGCCACCGCGCTTTACGGCGCGTGGCACGCCGGCAAGACGGTGGTCCTGGCGGGTGATGCCTTGCCCGGCACGCAGTCGCGACTGGTGGCGCAGGTGGCCGGCTTTGCCGGCGACTGGCAGGCCAGTGCGCAGCCCGTGCGTGCGCCGTTGCTGACGGAAGACGCGGGGCCGCTGGCTGCGTTGGATGGCGAAGCGACACAACTGGTCGTCTTCACCTCCGGCAGCACCGGCGAACCCAGCGCAATCCGCAAGTGCCTGCGACAACTGGCCAGCGAAGTGGTGGCGCTGGAATCCGCATTGGGGGCCGGCATCGGCGATGCGGCCGTGCATGGCACCGTCTCGCACCAGCACATCTACGGCCTGCTGTTCCGCGTGCTGTGGCCGCTCGCGGCCGGGCGCGCCATCGTGCCGCGTGCTTTCTTCCCCGAAGATCTGTTGGCGGCGATGAAGGCGCGTGATGCCGTCCTGGTGGCCAGTCCGGCCCACCTGAAACGCATGCCGGCGCAGCTTCCGTGGGCTTCGCTGCATGGACGCTTGCGCGCCGTGTTCTCGTCCGGCGGGGCCTTGCCTGCCGAGGCTGCGCTGGACGCGGCCCGCATGCTGGGCACGCCGCCCACCGAGATCCTGGGCAGCAGCGAGACCGGCGGCATCGCGTGGCGCCGCTGGGACGAAGAGCAGCCCGTGTGGCGACCGTTGCCCGGGGTGGACTGGCGGCTGAGCGACGGCGTGCTGGAAGTCTCGTCGCCGCATCTGCCCGGCGCCGCATGGTGGCGCAGCCAGGATCGTGCGGAAGCGGACGAGCGGGGCGGTTTCCGCTTGCTGGGGCGTGCGGATCGCATCGTCAAGGTCGAGGAACGACGCGTGTCGCTGGAGGCCCTGGAGGCGCAGCTGCGTGCGCATCCGCAGGTGTGCGAGGCCCGCGTGCTCCTGCTGGGAGGCGCGCGCACGACGCTCGCCGCCGTGGTGGTGCCGCAGGGCGACGCCGCCGACATGCAGGACGCCGCGGCACGACGCCGTCTGTCGCAGCGGCTCGGGGCGCATCTGTCGTCGAGCCATGACGCGGTGACGCGCCCGCGCCGCTGGCGCTTCATCGATGCGATGCCGGTCAACGCGCAGGGCAAGGTCACAGACGCTGCGCTGACGGCGCTGTTCCGTCCCGAACGGCCCACGCCCCACTGGACCGTGCGTGGAGCCACCCGCGCGCATGTGGAGCTGGCGCTGGACCCGTCGCTGGCAGTGTTCGATGGCCACTTCCCCCAAGCTGCCGTGTTGCCGGGCGTGGCGCAGCTGGACTGGGCCATCCAGCTGGCACGCGAAGCCTTCGCCGTGCCGCGCCGTTTCGTGCGCATGGAGGCGCTGAAATTCCAGCGCGTGGCGCGTCCCGGCGACGTGGTGCAGCTGGACATGGAATGGCAGGCGGAGCGTCATACGCTGACCTTCCGCTATGTCTCGGTGCATGGCCCGCATGCCAGCGGACGCGTGGTGTTCGGCCATGACGAATGACGTCCAGGCCCTGCCGGCGCAGGGGACCGGCTTCGTGCCGCTGGTGGTGATCCCGGTGTACGACCACGAACACGCCATCGGCGCGATGGTGGACGGCGTGCTGGCGACGGGCAACACCTGCCTTCTGGTAGATGACGGCTCGGGCCCCGCCTGCGCCGCGGTACTGGATGCACTCGCGCAGCGCCATGCACCACGGGTCCGGCTGCTGCGGCTGGCCGTCAACCAGGGAAAGGGCGGCGCGGTGCTGGCGGGATTCACCGAAGCGGCGCGACTTGGTGCGACCCATGTGCTGCAGATCGACGCCGACGGCCAGCATGACCCCCGCGACATTCCACGCTTCCTGTCGCTGTCGCGACAGCTGCCCGCGCAGGTGATCTGCGGTACGCCGCAATACGACGCCAGCGTGCCGAAGGGCCGCCTCTACGGCCGCTACCTGACCCATGTCTGGGTCTGGATCAACACGCTGTCGTTCGCGATCCGCGACTCGATGTGCGGTTTCCGCGTGTACCCGCTGGCACCGGTGCTGACCCTGATGGACGAGGAAACCATCGGCAAGCGCATGGATTTCGATGTCGAAGTGCTGGTGCGCCTGTACTGGCGCGACATCGGCGTGCAGAACGTGCCCACCCGCGTGACCTATCCGCTGGACGGCGTGTCGCACTTCGATGTCTGGCGCGACAACGTGCGCATCACGCGCATGCATACCCGTTTGTTCTTCGGCATGGTGTGGCGCCTGCCACGGCTGCTCCGCCGCCGGCTGGCGGGGAGAACGGGCGCGTGAGCCGCGAGCAGGGCCAGCACTGGGCGGACATCGGCGAGTCGACCTCGGTCGGCGGCATCCTGCTGCTGTGCTGGGTGCACCGCTGGCTGGGCCGCTGGCCGTTCCGCGCGTGCGTGTACCCGGTGGTGCTGTTCCACTGGCTGGCAAACCGCACGGCGCGGCAGGCGTCACTGGAGTACCTGCGGCGCCTGCAGGCGGATGCCGGCGTGTTCGACACGACACCCGGCTGGCGGCACAGCCTGAAGCATTTCGCGATGTTCGCCGAAACCCTGCTCGACAAGATCCTCGCACTGGGCCAGCGCTATCCGGCCGATCGCGTGCACATGGAACGGCACGGTGTGCTGGAGCGGGTCAGGAGCGGGCAGGGCGGGCTGATCATCACGGCGCACCTGGGCTGCCTGGAGCTTTGCCAGGTCATGGCGGACCAGGTGCCCGGCTTCCGCCTGACCGCGCTGGTGCACACCGGCCACGCCGAACAGTTCAACCGCCTGATCCGCCGGCTGGATGCGGGCAGCCGGGTCGAGCTGCTGCAGGTCACCGACCTGGGGCCGGCGGATGCGGTGAAGCTGGCTGAACGCGTGGCCCGCGGTGAATTCGTCGCCATCGCTGGCGACCGGGTGCCGTTGCGCGGCGGTCGCAGCGTCACCGCGTCCTTCCTGGGCCACGATGCGCGCCTCCCCATCGGCGCGTACGTGCTGGGCGCCGCCTTGCGCTGCCCGGTGTTCACCATGGCATGCACGCACCGTGACGATGGCTATGTGGTGCGTTTCGAGCACTTCGCCGAACGCATCGAACTGCCGCGGGGTTCGCGCGACGCGGCGCTCACCGGCTACGCTGTGCAGTTCGCGCAGTGGATGGAAGTACAGGTCCGCCAGTCGCCCTATGACTGGTTCAATTTCTACCCCTTCTGGGATCAGGTAACGCATGACACCCGCCCCGCATGACCCCACGCCGCCGGTGTTCGGCGACGCCACGCTGCGTATCGAGGACGTGGTGGCGCTGTCGCGCCGCGCCGTGCCCGTGCGCCTCTCGCAGGATCCCGGCTTCCGCGCGCGCATCGCCCGTGGCGCGGACTTCCTGGACCGCCTGCTGAAGGAAGAAGGCGTCATCTACGGGGTGACCACTGGCTACGGCGATTCCTGCACGGTCAACATCCCGCCGGCCCTGGTCGCCGAGCTGCCCCAGCATCTGTACACCTACCATGGCTGCGGGCTGGGACGTTTCCTGGACGAGGCCGAGACGCGCGCCGTGCTGGCCGCGCGGCTGGCGTCGCTGGTGCGTGGCATGTCCGGCGTCAGCCTGCCCCTGCTGGAAGGGCTGGAAGCACTGCTGCGGCACGACGTACTGCCGCTGATTCCGGCCGAAGGCTCCGTCGGGGCCAGTGGCGACCTGACGCCGCTCTCGTACGTGGCGGCCGTGCTGTGCGGGGAACGCGAGGTCATGCATGGCGGTCGCCGCCGGCCCGCCGCCGATGCGCTGGCCGAGATCGGCCTGGCGCCGCTCACGCTGCGGCCGAAGGAAGGCCTGGCCATCATGAACGGCACCGCCGTGATGACGGCGCTGGCATGCCTGGCCTTCCAGCGTGCTGAGTACCTGTCGCGACTGGCGACCCGCCTCACCGCCTTCAACGTGCTGGCCAGTGCCGGCAACGCGCACCACTTCGACGCGGTGCTGTTCGCCGCCAAGCCTCATCCTGGCCAGTCGCGCGTGGCCCAGCGCCTGCGCGAGGACCTGCACAGCGATCGCCCGCCCCGCAATGAGCAGCGCCTTCAGGACCGTTACTCGCTGCGCTGCGCGCCGCACGTGATCGGCGTGCTGGAGGATGCGCTGCCGTTCTTCCGCCAGCTGATCGAGACCGAGCTCAACAGCGCCAACGACAATCCGCTGATCGACCCGGAGCGCGAGCAGATCCTGCATGGCGGACATTTCTACGGCGGGCACATCGCCTTCGCCATGGACGCGATGAAGAACGCCGTGGCCAACGTCGCCGACCTGCTGGACCGCCAGCTGGCCCTGCTGGTGGATGCACGCTACAACCATGGCCTGCCGGCCAACCTGTCCGGCGCCAGCGGCCCGCGCGCGGCCATCAACCATGGCCTGAAGGCCTTGCAGATCAGCGTGTCCGCGTGGACGGCCGAGGCCTTGAAGCTGACCATGCCCGCTTCGGTTTTTTCGCGCTCCACCGAATGCCACAACCAGGACAAGGTCAGCATGGGCACCATCGCCGCGCGCGACTGCCTGCGCGTGATCGAGCTGACCGAACAGGTGGTGGCCGGCATGCTGATCGCCGCGCGGCAGGGACTGGCGCTTCGCCAGCGCGTCGGCATGGACTCGGACCTGCGCGATGGCCTGGCGGAAATGTACGCCGCGCTGAGCGAGCAGATCGCCCTGATCGAAGAGGACCGCGCGCTGGACGGCGAGCTGCGCCAGCTGCTGGTGGACATCCGTGAACAACGCTGGCCCGTCTATGCCGGTTGACGGCGCACGCGACCTGTCGGCCGAGGTGGCGCTCAGCCCGGCCTTCCACGACTGCGACGCGATGGCGGTGGTCTGGCACGGGCACTATTTCAAGTACCTGGAGATCGCCCGCTGCGCGCTGCTCCAGCGCCATGACTACGACTATCCGCAGATGCGCGATTCCGGCTACCTGTGGCCGGTGGTGGATGCGCGCATCAAGTACATCCGCCCGCTGCTGTACGCGCAGCCGCTGAAGGTGGTGGCCCGCATCGTGGAATGGGAGAACCGGCTGAAGATCGACTACGAGATCCGCAATGCGGCCGATGACCAGGTGCTGACGCGGGCGCACACCATCCAGGTGGCGGTCGACGCCGCTTCAGGCGAAATGCTTTACATCTGCCCGCCAATCCTCTGGGAAAAGCTGGGAGTGGAACGTCCATGACACGGAAACGGGGTGGCGTCCTGCGCCGCGGCCTGGCGGGACTGCTGGTGTCGCTGCTGCTCTCCACGGGCGCAGCGCACGCACAGGCACAGGCAGGCGATGCGCTTGCACAGGTACAGCAGCGCGTGGCGCAGGTGCCGGTGTTGCGTGGGCAGTTCCAGCAGGAAAAACAGGTCAGTGGCTTCAGGAACCCGCTGCGCTCACAGGGAATGTTCGTGCTGGCGCGCGAGAAGGGCGTGGTCTGGACCACGCTGAAGCCGTTCCCGTCGGAACTGGTGCTGACGCGCGAGCGCATCGTCAGCCGCCAGCGCGACGGCAGCAGCCGCGTGGAAGTGGACGCGCGCCAGCAGCCGGCCCTGCGCTCGGTCAACGCGATGATGTTCGCGTTGATGAGCGGCGACGTGAAAGCGCTTACCGGTACGTTCATCGTGCAGGTGGAGCTGCAACCGAAGAACGCCTGGCGCATGTCGCTGGTACCGCGCTCCGCGGCGCTGGCGAATGCCTTCAGCCGCATCGAGCTTCAGGGCGACCGTTACGTCCGTGACGTGACCATCCAGGAAGCCAACGGCGACCGCACGCACCTGGTCTTCAGTGCGCTCGGCGAGACGCCGGCTCGCCTGTCCAGTGACGAGGCCGCACGGTTTGACTGAACGGGCGACACCGGCGGAGGGAGATCAGGTGCTGCGCGGCTGGCGCTGGCTGGGCGTCGCGTGGCTGCTGGTGCTGGTCGCGGTGGGTTGGCACCAGGTGGGTTTCTGGCAGCAACCGCGGATCGACAGCGATGTGCTGGCGCTGCTGCCGGAAGCCGGCGATCCCCTGCTGTCGGACGTCACCCGGCGCATCGCGGATGCCAGTTCACGCCAGGTGGTGGTGATGCTGGGTGCGACCTCGGCCGGCTCGGCACTGCGCGCACGAGATGCGTTCCGCCGCCATGTGGCAGCGGCGGCCGGTGGCGCGACGCTTCCCCTCGTGGAAGGGGAGTCCCCGGAAGACTGGTTCGGTCAGGCGCGGGGGTTCTACGCGCCGTACCGTGATCGGCTGCTGACGGCGGCGCAGCGCGAGCAGTTGGCTGCCACTCCCACGGGTGCGCTGGCCGAGTCGGCACTGGCAGGCCTGTATGGCCCGATGGGTGCGCCGCGGCTGACCGAATGGCACAACGACCCGCTTGGACTGTGGCCGCACTGGTGGCAGGCACGCGCGCGCGGCGCGGGGCTTTCATTGGACCAGGACGGCCTGCTGCAGGCGGAAGGCCGGCACTGGGCGGTGCTGCAGTTCACCACGCGGGGCTCGGCGTTCTCGCTGGATGGCGAGCCACGCATCCGGCACCTTCTCGATGGCGCGGCGAAGGCGGCAGGCGAGGCCGCGCCCGGGCTGCGCGTGCTGAATGCCGGCGTGCCGCTGCATGCCGAGGCCGCGGCGGTGCAGGCCAGTCGCGAAGTGAATACGATCGGGTGGGGGTCGCTGGCGGCGGTGCTGCTGCTGGTCTGGCTGGCGTTCCGCTCGCTGCGGCCGCTGCTGCTGGTGGCGCTGTCCCTGGTAGTGGGCTGCGCGGTGGCGCTGACCGTGACCACGCTGGTGTTCGGCAAGGTGCACCTGCTGACCCTGATCTTCGGTGCGAGCCTGGTCGGCGTGGCCGAGGATTACGGCATCCACTGGTTCGCGTCGCGACAAGCCGCGCCGCAGGATCGGCGCTGGGCATTGCTGCGCCACCTGCTGCCGGGGTTGTGGCTGGCGCTGCTCACCAGTGCGCTGGCGTACCTCGCGCTGGGTCTGGCGCCGTTCCCGGGGCTCCGGCAGATGGCGTTGTTCTCGGTGGTGGGGCTGGCGTCGGCGTTCCTGACCGTCATCCTCGGATTCCCCTGGCTGGACGGCGGCCGCGTGCGCACCACCCTTTTCTCGCAGTGGCTGGGCGGAACACTCGATCACTGGCCGCGCCTGCGTCGCGGTCGCGCGGCCTGGGTGGCGGTAGCCGTCGTGGTGGGTGTCGGTGTGCCCGGCCTGCTGCTGGTGCGCAGCAACGACGACCTGCGCAGCCTGCAATCGTCGCCGGCTTCGCTGATCGCCGAGCAGCGCGAGGTCGGTCGCCTGCTGGGCATGCCCAGCCCCGCGCAGTTCTTCCTCGTGCAGGGACGCGATGCCGAGCAGGTGCTCCAGCGCGAGGAAGCGCTCGTCGCCCGCCTGGCACCGCTGGTGGATGCCGGGCGCATCGGTGGTTACCGTGCCATCAGCGACTGGCTCCCTTCGCAGCAACGCCAGGCCGCGGACGCGGGGCTTACCGCGCGCATCGAGGCATCGGTACTGCAACAGGTGGGGGGCGCAGTCGGCGAACCCCTGTCGCGCGGTCGCTTCGCCCCTGCGCCGCTCGACATGCAGAGCTTCCTGGCTTCATCGGCTTCGCAGCCTGCCCGCCACCTCTGGCTGGGCACGGTCGGGCAGGGCAAGGCCTCGGTGGTGATGGTGGACGATCTGTCGCGCGCGGAAGCCCCGGCGCTGCTGTCTTCCCGGGCAGAGGGCTTGCAGGGTGTGCGGTGGGTGGACAGGACCGCGGATTTTTCGCGCCTGCTCAAGCACTATCGGCGCATGATGACGGTGCTGTTGCTGGCGGGCGTGGTGCTGGTGTTCGGCGTGCTGTACGCGCGCTATCGCGGCCAGGCGTGGCGCGTGTTCGCGCCCACCGTCATTGCCGGCGTGCTGACGGTGGCGCTGCTGGGCTGGCTGGGCCAGCCACTGCAACTGTTCAACATCCTCGCGTTGATGCTGCTGCTGGGCATGGGCATCGACTACGGCATCTTCCTGGTGGAACACCGCGGCGACGCGAGCGCCTGGCTGGCCGTGTGCGTGGGCGCGGCGAGCACCTGGCTGGCGTTCGGCCTGCTGGGCCTGTCGGCCACCCCGGCCTTGCGCGGCTTCGGCCTGACCCTGCTTTTCGGTATCGGCCTGGTCTGGCTGATCTCCCCCTTGTTCCGGCCTTCGCCGGAACCGCATCCCGTGAACGGAAACCCAGCAGCATGAAGACGGAACGTACGGAAATCCTGATCATCGGCGCCGGCCCGGCCGGCTCGGTGGCCGCGGCCATGCTGCGCCAGCAGGGGCGCAAGGTGCTGATCGTGGAGCGCGAGCAGTTCCCGCGTTTTTCCATCGGCGAAAGCCTGCTGCCGCAGAGCATGGAATACATCGAGGCTGCCGGCTTGCTGCAGGATGTGGTGGAAGCCGGCTTCCAGTACAAGAACGGTGCCGCGTTCGTGCGCGGCGAGCGCACCACCGAGTTCGACTTCCGCGACAAATTCTCGCCCGGCTGGGGCACGACCTACCAGGTGCAGCGGGCCGATTTCGACCACGTGCTGGCGAAGGGCGCCGAGCGCATGGGTGCGGAAGTGCGGTACCGGCACGAAGTGCTCTCCGCCGAACCGGGCACCACCCCGCGCGTCACCGTGCGTTCGCCGGAAGGCGAGGTGTATGCGATCGAAGCGGATTTCATGCTGGATGCCAGCGGCTTCGGGCGCCTGCTGCCGCGGTTGCTGAAGCTGGAATCGCCGTCCAACTTCCCGGTGCGCGGTGCCATCTTCACCCACGTGCGCGACCACATCCCGGCCGAGGCCGGCTTCGACCGCAACAAGATCCTGATCACCACGCATCCGGAACACGTGGACGTCTGGTACTGGACCATCCCGTTTTCGAACGGCTGCTGTTCGCTGGGCGTGGTGGCGGAGCAATCGTTCCTGGACCGCTACGCTGGCACCGAGCTCGAGCGCCTCCAGGCCATCGTCGGCGAGGACCCCAACCTGACGCGCCTGCTGAAGAACGCCGAGTGGGCTGTGCTGCCGGTGCGCCAGATCACCGGCTACTCGTCCAACGTGCGTTCGCTGTGGGGCGAGGGTTATGCGCTGCTCGGCAACGCGGGCGAATTCCTCGACCCGGTGTTCTCGTCCGGCGTCACCATCGCCTTCAAGTCCGCGCAGCTGGCCAGCGACTGCCTGCGCCGCCACTACGCCGGCGAAACGGTCGACTGGGAGGCCGACTTCGCGGTGCCGTTGCGCGGCGGCGTGCAGACATTCCGACGCTTCGTGGAATCCTGGTATGCCGGGGGCTTCCAGCGGATCATCTTCCATCCCGATCCGCAGCCGGACATCCGCCGCATGATCTGTTCGATCCTGGCCGGTTACGCCTGGGACAGGAAGAACCCCTACGTCGCCGAAACCCAGCGACGCCTGCAGGTGCTGGAGCAGCTGTGCACCGGCTGATCGCCCTGCTGATGGCGGTCCTGCTGCTGGCCGGCTGCGCGACGTCGCCGCCCGCACCGGCGGTCGCGCTGCCGGCATTGCGCCTGTCGCCGGCCTCGCTGGGGCAGGAGCTGGCATTGCAGCAGCGCCTGGTTTTCCGCCATGGAGCGCACCAGCGCGAGCTGGACGCCCTGCTGGAAGTCGATGCGGCCGAAGTGCGGCTGGTGGTGCAGGCGATGGGCCAGTCCGGCGTGCGCCTGCAGTGGGACGGCAGGGAACTGACCCAGCAGCGCGCCGCATGGCTGCCGGCCAGCGTGCGCGGCGAACGCGTGCTGGACGACCTGCAGTTCAGCCTGTGGCCCCTGGACGCCATCCGCACCGCACTGCCGCCGGGCTGGCAGGTCACCGAGCAGGGAAATGTGCGCGAACTCGAACACGAGGGGCGGACGTGGTTGTCGCGCACGCGCGTGGATGCGGCCACCCTGCACCTGCGCAACCACGCCGAAGGCTATGAACTTGTCATCGAGTCGGTGGACGACGGAGGCGACAGTCCGTGAGCAGCGCGCCGGTCTTTCTCAATGAACTGGGCATCGTCTGCTCGCTTGGCAACGGCCAGGCAGACGTGCGTGCTTCCATGCTCGCAAGCGACAGCCCGCGCGGCGTGGCGATGCACGATGACGTCATCGTCGGCCGCGCTTTGTCGCTGGGTGCGGTGACGCAGTCCTTGCCGTCGCTGGACGATCATCCGGTCGAACGCCACGGCCGCAACAACGCGCTGCTGCGGGCCGCATACCGGCAGATCCAGGCCGCGGTTCGCGACTCGATCGGGCGCTACGGCGCCGACCGGGTGGCGATCGTCGTCGGCACCAGCACCTCCGGCATCGGCGAAGCCGAGCATGCGATGACGCACCTGCACCAGCAGGGTCGCTGGCCGACGGGGTTCCACTACCTGCAGCAGGAAATCGGTGCGCCCTCGCGCTTCCTCGCCGCCGAATCCGGCGCGCGCGGTCCGGCCTGGACCATCTCCACCGCCTGTTCGTCCAGCGCCAAGGCACTGGCCTCGGCAGCACGGCTGCTGCGTGCGGGCGCGGTGGATGCGGTCATCTGCGGCGGCGCGGATTCGCTGTGCCGTTTCACCGTGTCCGGTTTCAGTGCGCTGGAATCCGTTTCGGAAGCCCGCTGCAATCCGTTCTCGCGTCATCGCAACGGCATCAACATCGGCGAGGGTGCGGCCTTGTTCCTGATGACGCGCGAGCCTGGGCCGGTGCGGCTGGCGGGCTGGGGCGAGAGTTCGGACGCCCATCACGTGTCTTCGCCGGAGCCACAGGGCATCGGTGCCATCGCGGCCATCGACGAAGCGTTGCGGCGTGCTGGCATCGCGGCCAGCGGCATCGACTACATCAACCTGCACGGCACCGCGACACCGCAGAACGACGCGATGGAGAGCCGTGCGGTGGCGGCGACGATCGGGCTGGACGTGCCGGTCAGTTCCACCAAGCCGTTGACCGGCCACACCCTGGGCGCGGCCGGCGCGATCGAGGCCGGGCTGTGCTGGCTGGCGATGGTCGACAATCTACAGGCGGGCCTGCCGCCGCAATGGTGGGATGGCGAGCGCGACCCCGCGCTGCCGGCGCTTGCCTTCGTGGCACCCGGCATGCGGTCAGCGAAACCGCTGCAGTACGTGCTGAGTCATTCGTTTGCATTTGGCGGCAGCAATGCCGTGCTGCTGTTCGGAGCCGGGTGAATGGGAACGCTGTACGACATTGAACGCGTGGTGCCGCATCGCGGCACGATGCGGCTGGTGGATCGCCTGGTCGGTTGGGACGAGGACACCGTCGCGGTGGAACTGCGCGTGCCCGAGGAGGGGCCGTTCAGCCATGACGACGGCGTACCCGCGTGGGTGGGCGTGGAATACATGGCGCAGGCCATCGCCGCGTGGGCGGGCTGCCATGCGCGGCGCGCGGGGCGCGAGCCTTCGGTCGGCTTCCTGCTGGGCACCCGCCGCTACCAGAGCACCACCCCTTACTTCCCCGCGGGAACCCTGCTCAGGGTAGAGGCAACCCGCGAGCTGTTGGGCGAGAATGGGTTGGGCATGTTCAGTTGCCGCATCCTGGGGGACGGCGAAGAACTGGCAACCGCGAATGTATCGGTGTTCGAGCCACCGGACGCCATGGCTTATCTGGAGAGCGTGCAGGCATGAGGGGAGATTCAACAGTCCTGGTGACGGGGGGAAGCCGGGGCATCGGCCGCGCGATCGCGCTGCGCGCCGCGCAGGACGGGTTCGACGTGGTCGTGCATTGCCGCAGCCGCGTCGAGGAAGCGCAGTCCGTGGTGGAACAGGTCCGACTGCTGGGACGCGAGGCACGCGTGCTTGCGTTCGACGTGGCCGACCGCGCGGCGACCGCACAGGCGCTGGAGGCCGACGTCGCCGAACACGGCGCCTACTACGGCGTGGTCTGCAACGCCGGCATCGCGCGCGACACCGCATTCCCCGCCATGAGCGGGGAGGACTGGGACGCCGTGCTGGGGACCAACCTCGACGGCTTCTACAACGTGCTCAATCCCCTGGTGATGCCGCTGGTGCGTCGCCGCAAGCCAGGACGCATCGTCACGCTGTCGTCGGTGTCGGGCCTGGTGGGCAACCGTGGCCAGGTGAACTACAGCGCGGCCAAGGCCGGCATCATCGGTGCGACCAAGGCGCTGGCGCTGGAACTGGCCAGTCGCGGGATCACCGTGAACTGCGTGGCCCCGGGCCTGATCGATACCGAGATGGTCAGTGGCGAGATCGTGGACGAAGCATTGAAGATGATTCCGATGAAGCGCGTGGGCAGGCCGGAGGAAGTGGCGGCCGTGGTGTCCTTCCTGTTGTCGCCGCAGGCGTCCTACGTGACCCGCCAGGTGATCTCGGTCAACGGGGGGCTGGTCGGATGAGCCGCATCGACCGACGCGTCGTGGTGACCGGCGCAGGCACCATCAGTCCGCTCGGCCACGACTGGCCCAGCGTGCACCTGCGGCTGCGTGAGTGCCGCAACGCCGTGCAGCACATCGCCGACTGGGACAAGTACGAAGGGCTCAATACGCGGCTGGCGGCCCCGGCGGAACCGTTCGAACTGCCGGCGCACTACAACCGCAAGACCACCCGCAGCATGGGCCGCGTGGCCCTGATGTCGGTACGCGCCACCGAATTGGCGCTGGCGCAGGCCGGCCTGCTGGGCGACCCGGTGTTGAAGAGCGGTCGTGTCGGCGTGTCGTACGGCTCTTCCGCAGGCAGCCACGAAGCGGTGGGCGACTTCGGGCGCATGCTGAACCACCACACCACCGAAGGCATCAACGCCACCACGTACCTGAAGATGATGAGCCACACCGCGCCGGTCAACATCGGCGTGTTCTTCGGCCTGACCGGCCGCGTCATCACCACGTCCAGTGCCTGCACGTCCGGCAGCCAGGGCGTGGGCTCGGCGTACGAGGCCATCCGCAACGGCAAGCAGATCGCCATGATCGGCGGCGGCGCCGAGCAGCTGGACGCCACGGCGGCGGCGGTGTTCGACACCTTGTTCGCCACCAGCGTGCGCAACCACGAGCCGGCCAGTACGCCGCGTCCGTTCGACGCCAATCGGGACGGGCTGGTGCTGGGCGAGGGCGCCTGCACCCTGGTGCTGGAGGAACTGGACCATGCGCTGGCGCGCGGGGCGGACATCCTGGCCGAAGTGGTCGGTTACGGCACCAACAGCGACGGCCAGCACGTCACCCAGCCCAGCGCGGACACCATGGCGCAGGCGATGCGCCTGGCGCTGGAAGATGCCGGGCTGTCGCCGGACGCCATCGGCTATGTCAACGCGCATGGCACGGCGACCGATCATGGCGACATCGCCGAAACCGCCGCCACCGCCGCGGTGTTCGGCAGCCGCATGCCGATCAGTTCGCTGAAGAGCTACGTCGGCCACACGCTGGGGGCGTGCGGCGCATACGAGGCGTGGATCAGCATCGAGATGATGCGCGAGGGCTGGTTCGCCCCCACGCTGAACCTGGACGAACGCGATCCGCGTTGCGCCGACCTGGACTACATCACCGGCGAGGGCAGGGAACTGCAGACCGACTACGTGATGAGCAACAACTTCGCGTTCGGCGGCATCAACACGTCGCTGATCTTCAAGCGCTGGAAAGCCTGACGTTCCACATCCACAGGGGGAAGAATGAAGAAGGGTTCCGTTTCGTTGCTGTTCGCGCTCATGCTGGCAGCGGCCAGCCTGCCGGTCCTGGCGGGCAAGCAGGATCCGATGGTGGTTCCCGCCTACGAGCGCGTGGAATCGACCAACGGCGTTGCGCCCACCGCCGCACGCATCAAGGCCGCGATCATCCATGCAGGCAAGACGCGCGGATGGACGGTCGCCGACAGCGAGCCCGGCAAGGTCACGCTGCGCTACGCGCCGCGCACCCACGAGGTGATCGTCGCGGTCCGCTACGACGCCAACGGGTTCAAGATCGAATACGTCTCCAGCAAGGAGATGAACTACGAGGTCAAGCGGGGCACGGCGGAGATCCACGGCAACTACAACCGCTGGATCCGCAACCTGGCACTGGACATCCAGAATTCGCCTGTCTTCCATCAGCAGGACGCCGCCGATGCCGCCCAGGCGGCCACGCCATGAGCGATGCCCGCTGGCGTCTGCCGTTGGCCCTGTGCCTGGCCGCGCTCGCAGGGCCGGCGATAGCCAGTGATGTCATCCGCACCAGCCCGACGATCGTGCTGCGCGACGGGTACGCCGGGTATCCGGAGTTCATGAAGGAATGCGACTGGGCGGCCGAACTTCCTGCACATCTGGTCGAATATTCGAAAGGCCTGGTCGAACTGACCGACCAGGATCTCGGGACATTGCCCGGCCGCACCCTGCGCATCCGCATCATGAACATGCGCAGCGCCGAGGGTGGCGCATTCTCCGGCCCCAAGTGGGCGATGATCCGGGCGGAACTTTTCCAGGACGGCAAGCTCATCGGGCAGTACCAGCCCTACCGACAGACGATGACGCTGTTCCGCGGCGGTTGCTCGTCGCTGGCCAAGATCAGCGATGCGCTGGCGGCGGATACGGCCGCATGGCTGCGTCGCGGCGACTACAGGGTCCAGTTCGCCGACGAACAGGCCGTCATCGAGATCGGTCCGGAAGAGGACGTGCCCCCCATCCAGTAGACCCTCCGTGCGGGCGCCCGAAGCGATCTGCACGACAGCCAGACACCCGGGCCGGCAAGCTGCTGCCCGGCGCGGCGCCGCCGCCCTTTCCACCACCAGGAGCCTTGCATGAAATCCTTCCTCACCGCCGGCCTGACCTTCCTGCTGATCGCCACGCCCCATGCGATGGCCGCCGACACCCGCGTCGAACTGCCGTTCCAGGAACTGGTCAATTCACCCGAAGCCAAGGCCGCCGGCATCGACGGCAGCGTGCGTTTCTATCTCGCCGGCCAGAAGACGCCCGCCGTGGTGTCGCGCTTCGGTGAGGACGTGACCAACAAGAAGACCAATGGCGTGGGCAAGTCCGATGCCGAATCCTGCCGCTGGGTGGCGCTGTCCGCGTTGAAGGCCTTGCAGGAAGGCGCCAAGGACCGCGGCGCCAATGCGGTCATCGACATCGTCAGCTACTTCAAGAAGAACGAGTTCCGCAGCGCCACCAATTACGAATGCCATGCAGGCGGCATCATGAGCGGTGTCGCCTTCAAGGCGACCTACGCCAAGGTCAAGTGATTCCAAGGGTGCACCCGGTGCATCACCGGGTGCACCCCTGCTGCGTCAGAACCAGATCCTGACGCCCGCGACGACGCGGGTGTCGCGGGTGGATTCGCCATCGGCGCGCCGGAAGTCGGCACTGTCGCCCACCGCGCGCTCGTGCACCAGGCCGATGTAGGGCGCGAAACGGCGCGTCATTTCATAGCGCAGGCGCAGACCCGCCTCGATGCCGGAGATGCCCCTTCCGACGCCGTACTCAGGATCATCCTTCGCTGCAATGTCCAGCTCCACCAGCGGCTGCAGGATCAGGCGGTTGGTGATGCGCAGCGTGTACTCGGCTTCGACATTCGCGGTCACCTGTCCGCCCTCGCCGACGTAGGCGGTGGCCGACACCTCGAAGCGGTAAGGCGCCATGCCCTGCACGCCAAACGCCGCCCACGTGCGGGAATCGCCTGGCTTGAAGTCATGCTTCACGCCGGCCACCACGTCCCACCACGGCGATACGCTGCGCCCGTAAAGCGCTTCCAGGTCCGCGCTCTCGGTGTGGCCGCCCATGCGTTCGCCTTCGCTGCGCAGCCAGAGGCGGTCGGTATCGGTGCCGAACCAGGCGCTGCCTTCCCACGCCTGGCCGGTGCCTTCGTCGGCATCCCACGCCTCCAGCCGGTTGAAGGTCACCCTGTGGTTGAACGCCGGCGCGTGCTGCATGGCATGGTGGTCGATGTCGGGAAACGCCGCCGCCAGATCGTCAGCGGTGACCGGAGGAACGGGCTCACGCGCCGCCGTTCCTGCAGTCGCGGACATCGCCGCGTGGTCGTGCTGTTCGTGTTGCGCGCGCTCATCCTGTTTCGTTGGCAGCTTGGTCGTCGGCGCCGCGTGCTGCGCATGGTCATGGTGCTGCGCGTATGCCGGCGTACCGGTGACGGCCAGCATCGCGGCGGCGCACGCGAGACGTAGCGGGGTGGGGAAGGCGGTCTTCATGCCTCGATCCTCACTTCCCGCATCATGCCGGCTTCCATGTGGTAGAGCAGGTGGCAGTGGAACGCCCACCGTCCCAGCGCATCGGCGCGGACCCGGTAGCTGCGACGCGTGCCGGGCGGCATGTCGATGGTGTGCTTGCGCAGGTGGAAGCCGCCCTCGGCGTCCTCCAGGTCACTCCAGACGCCATGCAGGTGGATCGGGTGCTGCATCATCGTGTCGTTGACCAGCACGATGCGCATGCGCTCGCCGTACTTCAGCCGCAGCGGGTCGGCGCTGGCGAACGGAATGCCGTCGAACGACCAGGCGAACTTCTCCATGTGCCCGGTGAGGTGCAGTTCGACGGTACGCCCCGGTTCGCGGCCGTCCGGATCGTCGAACAGGCTGCGCATCGCGCCGTAGGTCAGGACCTGGCGCCCGTTGTCGCGCAGGCCGATACCCGGGTCGTCGAGCTTCGGCTCGCTCGCGGACGACTGCATGTCGACCAGCGGGTTGCCGGTCTCGCTGGCGGGGTGGTTCGGCGCGGTCGACGTCCCGCCATGCGCACCGTGATCCATCGCGCCCATGTTCGCGCCGCAGCCACCTTCGCCCATCATGGCGCCGCACCCGCCTTCCATGCCTTTCCCTGCGCCGTGTCCGCCCATGTCGTGGCCCATGTCCGCCATGGTCAGCAGTGGCCGCGGATCGCGGGCCGGGATGGGCGCTTCCAGTCCATCGCGGACGGCGAGCGTGCCGCGCGCGTAGCCGGTGCGTCCCATGTCCTGCGCGAAGATCGTGAAAGCGTCCTGGCCGGTGGGCTCGACGATGACATCGAAGGTCTCCGCCACCGCGATGCGGAACTCGTCCACGCTCACCGGATGGATGTACTGCCCGTCGGCGGCGACAACGGTCATCTTCAGGCCCGGGATGCGGACGTCGAAGTAGGTCATCGCGCTGCCGTTGATGAAGCGCAGCAGCACCTTCTCCCCCGGCTTGAACAGGCCGGTCCAGTTGCCCGCCGGCGCCGCGCCGTTCACCAGGTAGGTGTAGGTGTGCGCGTTGATGTCGGAAATGTCGGTGGGCGTCATCCGCATGCGCCCCCACATGCCGCGGTCCTCGATCGTCTCCGCCAGGCCGTCGCGCTTCGCGTCGCGCACGAAGTCGACCAGCGTGCGTTGGTAGTAGTTGTCGTGCTCCGGCATTTTCTTCATGCGCCGGTACAGCGCGGCGGGGTCCATGTCGGTCCAGTCCGACAGCAGCACGACGTGTTCGCGGTCGTGGTGGTAGGGCGCCGGCTCGCGCGGATCGATGATGAGCGCGCCGTACAGGCCCGCCTGTTCCTGGAACAGCGAGTGGCTGTGGTACCAGTAGGTGCCGGACTGCTTCACCTGGAAGCGGTACTGGAAGGTCTCGCCCGGTGCGATGCCGTTGAAGCTGAGGCCGGGCACGCCGTCCATGTTCGACGGCAGCAGGATGCCGTGCCAATGGATCGAGCTCATGTCGCGCAGGCGGTTGGTCACGCGCACGGTGACCGTGTCGCCCTCGCGCCAGCGCAGCGTGGGTGCGGGCAGGCTGTTGTTGACGGTGATCGCCGGGCGCTCGCGGCCGGTGATGTTGACCGGCGCCGCGCCGATAGTCAGGGCGAAATCGGTGCCGCTCACCAGAGCGCTGCCACCGCGTCGGGCTGGTGTGCCGGCAGACGCGGGCAGGCGCGCCAAGCCCATCCCCATCGCGGCGCCGCTCGCGGCCAGTCCGGTGACGAACTGGCGGCGCGTAGCGCGGAAGGCACCCGGGCGTGCGGGTGCGGAATCATCATGGTTCATTGCAGTGCCATCCTGTGGATCGGCTGCACGACGCCTGCGCAGGCAGGATAGTCGGCAACAAAGGTCGACGGGCCAGCGTCACCCAACGGGTGCGTGCCGGCATCAGGTACTTGCCGTGTGATACGGCGTCAGGCAACCAGGATGGGAGGTCGGTGCCGATGCGGGAGATGAACGGATGCATGCCCGTGCGCACGGTAGGACGGTGCGTCGGCCTGCAGGGGCACCATGGGTTGGAGCATCGTCGGCCAGAGCAGCGCCGGCGCGTGCAGGGTGCAGACACCATCACAGCTGCCGGCGGTGCAGCAGTCGGGCAGGGCGGCGCTGTCGTCCGCAGGCAGGGCGGCGTCCACGGGAACGGGCGCCGGTGCGCCTACGTCTTCGTGGCAGGGTGGATCGTCGTGCTGCGCGGCCTGTCGTGCGGCGGCGCTTTCCGCTGCAGGCATGCCCGTTGCCGCATGCGCGTAGGTGGTGCCATTCACCAGCAGGATCAGGCAGAGCAGGGCGCGTAGCAGGGGCGCGAACCGGGACATGGCGCCATGATACGCCATGGTGGCCGGACATACCTTTGCGTAGGGTGGTTTCGCCGCGCCATGCCGCGGTGTCGCACCCCTATCCTGCGGGGACACGATATCCTTGTGCCGTATTTCAGGCATTGGCAGCGTGGCATTCGCATGGCGGGCACGGTAATGATGAACAAGGTGCCGGCAGGCGTTTCCACCCCGCGCGCCCAGGAGGCCACCGGGAAGCGCATCATCGTCGCGGACGTCGGCGGTACCTATGCGCGGCTGGGCTGGACACAGGCGGCAGACGCGGAGCAGGTGCACGACTATCGACGCTACGCCTGCGCCGACCATCCGGACCTGGCCTCGATCCTGCGCGACTACGCCGCGGACGGCGTCTGCGAGGGCGCCGTGGTGGCCATCGCGGGCGTGCTTGAGGGCGACCGGCTGATCAATTCCAACCTGCCGTGGGCGGTGTCGGTGGAGCAGACACGGCAGGCCGCCGGCCTGGAATGGGTGCGCCTGATCAACGACTTCGAGGCCGTGGCCAATGCCATGCCCCTGTTGACGCGCGACACCCTGTCGCCGTTGACCCGGGCCACGGAGGCCACCGCCACGTCACCGGCCCTGGTCCTCGGACCGGGTACCGGGCTGGGCGCGGCATTGTGGATGGAAGGTCATCCGCCGCGCGTGCTGGCCACCGAAGTCGGCCAGGCCGCGCTGGCCGCCGGCAATGACCTTGAGATGGACATCGTGCGGCGGTTGCTGCGCGAGCGCCGCCATCTGAACAACGAGCATGTGCTCTCCGGCACGGGCCTGATGAACCTGTATCGGTGCCTGTGCGAACTGCGTGGTGGTTCACCGTTGCATGCCGATGCGGGCGCGCTGGTCGCCGCCGCACAGTCGGGCGATGCGCTTGCGCTGGAAACGCTGCAGGTCTTCTGCGGCTGGCTGGGCAGCCTGGTGGGCGACCTGGCCATCATCTTCGGCGCCAAGGTCGTCTACCTGGCCGGTGGCGTCACCGCGCATATTCCCAGCTTCCTGCACGACGGCCACTTCCTGCAGCGCTACCTCAACAAGGGCGTGATGTCCGAACGCCTGGAGCAGGTGCCGGTATGGCGGGTGGAACACGGCCAACTGGGGCTGCTGGGCGCGGCGGCCTGGTATCGGCAGCATGTGGATGTGGCGGCAACGCTGCTCTGACCCTGGAGTCGCTGCGTGCCCGTAGGCGTGGACGGGGTGCGTAGATTTACTGGTGATCACCCGGTAGTTTCACGCTGGTCATTCAAGGTGCGCATCTTCAGTTTTGGATAGCAGGAAGGACATGACATCCCGGTTGCTTGATGATCAGGCGCAACCGTTTCATGCAACGAAGCGGGGCGGGAGGATTGAATCTAGTTCTAGGTCTGGAACACGATCCGTCGGGATCGGGACGCCTGTTTAAAAGAACGTTTCACCTTTACCTCGGAGGTCGAATCATGCGCACGATCTTTCGTTTTCGCTTGTCGGTGAATGCAGCCAGGCTGGTCCTACTGCTGTTGCTGGGCGCGGCGATGCTGCCGCTGCAGGCCTCGCCCTCCAACAAGTGGCGCGTCCAGGCAAGCGGTACCGCCAAGGTGGCTGGCGAAGTGGAGCTGTCGTTCACGCCCAAGGGCGGCACGGCCAGCACGGTGGTCGTGCAGATCCCCGCGCGGACCGGCGAGAACCAGGCGGCACGGCTGATCCGCGACGCGGTCATCGCCAGCTACGGCAAGTCGGTCTACCACACCGAAGTGGATGATGGCGAAGACGTGCTGGTGAAGGCGCGCGGAAGCACGCCGTCGTTCGACCTCATCGTGACGCGCAACACCGCGGAGGGATTGCGGTTGAGCCTGGACAAGGAATAGGCCAGTTTCCAGCGCGCTCAGGCCTCGGCGGCCGACAGCGGACACCGGAGTTCCACCCGCGTACCGCCTTCCTCGCGATTGCGGATCTCCAGTCGCCCGCCAAGGCTGCGCGCCCGTTCTTCCATGCTCAACAGGCCCAAGCCCTGGCCGAACAAGCGTTGCCACTGGTCGGGCAGGCCCTTGCCGTTGTCATCGACCTGCAGCACCACGTCACCGTGCTCGCGGTACAGGCGGATGCGCACCCAGCTGGCCTGCGCGTGCGTGCCGACGTTGTGCAGCGCTTCCTGGGCCACGCGGAAGAGGTTGAGCTTGGCGTGGCACGACAGCGGCAGGTCCTCCACGCGACTGCAATCCATCTGAAGTCCGCCCTCGGTTCCCTGCGCCTGGCACAGCCCGATCAGCGACGCCGACAGGCTGGTGTAGCGCAGGATGCTGGGATGCAGTGCGTGGGAAATCCGCCGGATGTCGCCCGACACGTCCTGCACCTGCTGTTGAATGTCCTCCAGGCGCGCGCGCTCATCGGGTGCGGCCTCGCGCTTGAGCGCGCTCAGCTGGATGGAGACGGACGCCAGCGACTGGTTGATGTCGTCGTGCAGGTCCTGGGCGATGCGCGTGCGTTCGGCTTCCTGCACCACCAGCATGCGCCCGGTCAGCTCGCTGAGCCTCCGATAGGCGCGACTCAACGAGGCGCGGTCCGATGTCCGCTGCTCCACCAGCGTGGCCAGATACAGGTGTGTGATGGCCAGGCACGACGCCCACAGCTGTACCGACAGCGTCGTCATGCCGAGGTCCGGCCACACCATCGGGCCTATGCCGTGGCTGCAGAAATGCATGCACAGCAGGGTGATGCAGAGCAGGGTGAGCGAAGACACCACGGGGCCATTCACGATCAGGCACCAGATCAGCAGGATCGCCGGTGCCAGCATCAGTGGCGCATGGAAGGCGGCGGGAAGCACCTCGCTTGTCCAGGCGATGGAGAGCAACACCACCATAGCCACCAGCGCGAACAGGTTGATGGCCGATGGCCGCCAGCGGCGCTCCGGCTGCGCGCGTTGCAGCAACAGGCTCAGGAAGCCCGGCACCACCAGCAGATAGCTCAGGCTGTGTGCCAGCGCGACGTTGATCCAGCCCCCGATGTGGTGCGCCATGCCAAGTCGTGGCATCGCCTGGGTCACCCAGTACGCCGCCAGCACCGGCAACACCAGGCCCGCCACGACCACGAAGCGCAGGACGCCGCGGAAATCCACCAGCGAAAACCTGAAATCCGTTCGCTTCAACACCAGGCTGGCCAGGACGACCAGCAGGAACACGCCGAGCAACACGACCACGACGCTACCGACCGGCGTGCCCAACAGCGCGAGGAAACCCGTCGTGCCGATGAGCGCCCCCGCCACGCAGGCCACCCAGCGCCGGCGGGGCAGCGCCAACAGCGCGCACATCAGCACCGCGCCCGGCAGCCACAACATGTGCGCACGCGGCGCCGTCATCCAGAGCTCCACCGAGATGAGCTGGCCCAAAGCGGTGGCGGCGGCAACCAGCGCGCCGGTGAGCAGGTGCTGCGTGACTCGGTTCTGCGGCATTGCAGACAAAGCGGGCCTCCCTCTTTCCCTGGCTGACGCGCCGTTGCACCGCAGGCGGCGGCGTACGGAAGGCCGGCGTGTAAATCCGCTTACACGACCATCCATCGGTTTCCCGACCTGTTCGCTTGATGTCACATTTACGGGCCCGCAAGATGGCGCGCTATCCAGATTCCGACATCCCCTGTTTTCGTGGCCTGGAGACGTGATGCATGGGTGCCTACCAGAGTGCGACCATCGAGGGGTTCGACGCCGAGGCGCTGCTCGGCGTGGTGCGCGATACGCGTTTCGATCAGCGCTTGCTGGCTCGGGGACATTTCAGGGCCCAGGTGCAGCGGGTGGTGTTCGATGACTTCAGCCTGGACTGTGGTGCCTATTCGCTGCCGGTATTCGCCAGCGGCACGTTCGGCCCGCGCGTGATGGCACTGGCGATCGCACTGGAGAGTCGCGAGGCCATGTGGATCAACGGCCGTGCCGTACAGCAGGCGGAACTGATGGTCTTCGCGGAAGACCAGCCGGTGGATGTCAGGCCGTCGGCAGGCCTGTGGCAATGGGCCGTCGTGCTGGTATCGCGTGAGCGCCTGCAACAGGTGGCGCAGGCCTGCCTGGGAAGGGAACTGCCGCTTCCGGCGAGCGGCTGGAAGACGCACCCGCACTGGCGCGCGCAACACATCGCGACGAGCATCCGGCGGACGCTGCATGCCGCATCCGGATGGGATGCGGCGACGGCCACCGCGACCATGAGGACGGCGGGCGAGGGACTGCTTGCGAGTTGCGTGCGGGAAATGGGCGGCGCGATCGGTCCCACCGCATTGCCACGGCCCGTGGCGCATGGTCGCGACGCGGCTCGCCTCATCCGCCGCGCGGAGGCGCTTATCCGCGAGCACTACGGCACCGGCATGGCAAGCGAGCAGCTGTGCGCGGCGCTGGGTGTGGGGGAGCGTCAGGTCGAACGCCTGTTCCAGCAGGCCTACGGCATGACGCCACAGCGCTGGCAGCAGGTCGCACGACTGAACATGGCGCACCAGGCATTGCTGCATGCGCAGCCCAACGAGCACGTCACCGATGTCGCCCTGCGCTTGGGCTTCGGCCACCTGGGACGTTTCTCGACCCGTTACCGGGACCTGTTCGGGGAAGCACCGCGCGATACGCTGCAGCGCGCCAGGAAAGTAACCGCTGTTACCTAATTGTCCTTGTCTGGGTCCGAACCTCTTGGTTCCAGTAGTTTTACTGGTCCATGCCAATCCCCCGCGCCTTTGTCACACCGAATGAAGGTTTGCTCCGTATCATCTGGTGCCGCAGGGGGAGACGTGCGGGGTTTCCTGCGGACGATCGGGGAGGTCGCAGATGGATGCTGTCGAATACCCATACGCAGAGCGGCAATGTGTCCGCTTGCTTGTTGCCGACGACCATATCCTGGTCGCGCAAGGCATAGAACAATTGCTGCGCCCCTGCTTCGGACACGTCCGGCTCGTCAACTCGGGGGAGGCGTTGATGGATGCGCTGATGCACCACACCTACGACGTGGTGATCACCGACGTCAGCATGGACGGCATGAGCGGCATCGAGGCGATGCAGCAGACGCGCCGGTTAGGGTGCACAGTACCTTTCATCTTCCTCACCATGCACGGGGGCGCCGCCATCGCCGCCGAGGCGATCCGTTCCGGTGCCAGTGGCTACGTGCTCAAGAGCTCTGCCGGGGAAGATCTGCTGCATGCAATCCGGGAAGTACTGGCGGGGCGGACTTATGTGGCGTCGAGTGTCGCCCTGAGGGCTATCCACGGCATGGAAGGCCAGCCGGGTAGCGGCCTGACCGACAAACAGAGGCGAATCCTGGAATACGTTGGCAAGGGGCTACGCTCCAAGCAGATCGCCTATGAGCTGGGCATCTCCGTACGCACGGTCGAGTCGCACAAGTACACGATCATGCAGGAGCTGGGGGTCCACGGCACGGTCGAACTGGTGCGCAGGGCGGAAGAGCTCGGCCTGCTGGATCTGCGTACCCTTCGCACGGCGTCCGTGGCGTGACCGCCGGCAAGTAGTTTTACTTGCCGCGCCTAGGTTGTTTTCCGCTAGGCAACGCCGCATCCGGCGCGCAACATCGGTTCAGGCGGAGGCGACCTGTGCCATGAGACGTGCGCGCATCCTGTTGGCGGAAGACAGCCCGGCCGTGGCCAGGCAGCTGCGCCTGCTGCTGGCCAACGTGTTCGACGTGAGCGGTTTCGTGGATGACGGTATTGCACTGCGACAGGCATTCGAGCACCTGCGCCCGGATGTACTGGTGTCCGACATCTCGATGCCGGGCATGGATGGCCTGCAGGCCATCGAACGACTGCAAGAGGAGTTCGGCCCGTTGCACATCGTGTTCGTCACCGTCCACGCGGATGAGGCCCTGGTCGCGCGCGCCATGGCGCTGGGGCCGTGCGGTTATGTGCTCAAGCCGGATGCGGGGGAAGACCTCATCGCCGCCGTGCACAGCGTGTTGGCGGGCAAACCCTACGTATCCTCCTCCATCGCCAAGGCAATGGAGGAACGCGGACAACCAGCGCCTTGAGGCGAGGGGCTGAACGAAGGTCGAGAACCGCTTTTATGCCAGCCACGCAGTCCTGACAGAACCGAACCCGCAGCGAGGTCATCAATGGAATGCACACGCACGCGCCGCTATTCGCCAAGGCTCACCCATTTCCTTGCCGGTGGCCTGCTGACTTCGCTGGCGCTGGGCTGCCAGACGGCATGGGCCACGGAAGGCGCCATGGGTCGCCCCATCACCGGCATGCAGATCACGCCTTACGCCGGCGTCATCCCGCCCACGCCCGGGATGCAGTGGCAGGTGGGTTATGTGTATTACGACGGCAAGGTCGAAGGTACGCGCGAGGTACCGATTGCCGGCCAGGTCTCGTTGGGGCTGGAAGCCGACGTCAACCTGTACCTGGCCGGCGGCGTCTACATCTGGCCGACGGCGGAAGGCCGCTGGAATTTCGCTTCCATGGTCACGGTTCCCTACATCGACGTGGAAGTAGGCGCCACGCTGGACGTGGGCGGTGCCAGCGCCAGGCGCAGCCAGAGCGCCGGCAACCTGTTCGACCTGTACTTCGCACCGGTCATCGCCAGTTTCCATATCGACCAGGTGCGCCATCTCTCCTTCGGCCTCTACTTGTACGCGCCCACGGCCGACTACGACCCCGACCGCATCGCCAACCCCGGGCTCAACGTCTGGACCGCGTCGCCCACCGTCAACTACACGCAGCTGTTCCAGCAGGGCACGCTGGAGTTCAGCGTGCAGGGCGCTTTGGACTGGTACAGCGAGAACAAGGACACCGACTACAAGAACGGAGTGGTGTGGCGCAGCGAGGTGCTGCTGATCAAGCGCACGGCCAGCGGCTGGGGCATCGGCGCGGTCGGCGGTTGGATCCAGCAGCTGGAAGACGATTCCGGCCCCACCGCAGACCGGCTGGGGGGATTCAAGGGCCGCGCCTTCGGTGTCGGGCCCGTGGTGACGTACGGCAAGAAGTGGCAGGACGGCGAACACGTCGACGTGACCTTCCGCCTGGTGGATGAGTTCTCGGTCAAGAACCGGTTCGAAGGCGTGCCGGTCAGCCTGATGGTGAGCTTCGGATTCTGATCATCCGGTCCTGCATGCCCGTTGGCGCATGCACGACCGGCCCTTGAAGCGGGCCGTGTGCCCAGGAGGCAAGTGCGATGAACGCAAGGCAATGGTTACCTCTCCGGCCCGCGCTGGTGATCTCGATCGCGTTGGCGTGCCCCGCCATGGCGGCGGAGCCGCCAGCTGAAAGTGTGGCCGCGCCGCAGGGCGCTGCGGTGGAACGCGACCCTGCCGCACTGGCGGCGCTGGACAGGATGGGCAGCGCGCTGCGCGGGCTGAGGCAGTTCAGCCTGACCTCGGACACCAGTACCGAGGTCGTGCTCGACACCGGCCAGAAGATCGAGCTTGACGGCACGGTGACCTACAAGGCAGCACGCCCGACCAGCCTGTACGTGGAGATCAAGAGCGACCGCAAGCTGCGCGAGCTTTATTTCGATGCGGGCAAGCTGACATTGCATGCGCCACGGCTGAAGTTCTATGCCAGCACCGACGTCAAGGCGAAGACACTCGGCGAGTTGGCCATCAATGCCGCGACCGAGTACGGCATCGATTTCCCGATGGCCGACATGTTCTTCTGGGGTACCGAGTATGCGCCGAAGGACCTGATCCAGTCCGCCATCTACGTGGGCGCAGCCACCCTGGACGGAGAGCGGGCGGACCAGTACGCGTTCACCCAGGAGGACGTGGAATGGCAGGTCTGGATCTCGCAGGAGACGTCGCTGCCGAAGAAGCTGGTCATCACCAGCCTGGATGATCCCGCGCTGCCGCAGTACCGCGCGCGGTTGCACTGGGATACGCGCACGCCGGTATCGGCATCCGTGTTCAAGTTCACGCCGCCCGCGGGATCGAGCCAGATCAAGCTGGTGCCCGCCGGAACAGCGGTGGCCAGCGTCGGACAGGAGAAATGATCATGCAGACCTCACTGAAGATTCCGTCGCTGCTGCTGGCCTGCGTGGTCGGTGCGGCGATGCTGGTACCTGCCGATATTGCCGAAGCCGCGCGCGGCGGCGGGCATGGCGGGGGCGCGCGTGCGGGCGCCAAGTCAAGCGTCAACCGTCCGGCCGCGGGCGCGCACGGCGGCGGACACGCGGCGAACCGGAGTGCAGGCGCCAACCGCGACGGCAATGCCAACGCCAACCGTAGTGCGAACGTCAACCGCAACCAGAACATCAATCGCAACACCAACGTCAACCGGAACACCAACGTCAACCGAAACACCAACATCAACGTGGACCGCGACATCGACATCGACGTCGACCACCACGGCGGCTGGAACGACTGGGACGACCATCCCTTCGCCACCGCGGCGGCGGTGACCGCCGGTGTCGCGATCACCTCGGCGGTGATCGGCTCGATCGTGTACTCCGTGCCGCCGAGCTGCGTCACCACCGTGGTCAACGGCATCGCGTACCAGCAGTGCGGTTCCACCTGGTACGAGCCTCGCTATTCGGGAACGACGGTGCAGTACGTCGTCATCAATCCTCCGGGCTAACGGTGAAGGCGTCGCGGGCCACGTGCCTGCCGGCATGCCTGGCGATGCCCTGGCCGGCCACGGCCGGGGGATCGGAAACCGACGTGGCCAGCCGCCAGGCGATGGATGACGCCTCGGGGATGGAGCAGGGCGCTGCGCGGAAGGACCGGACGAGCTTTGTCGTATTGCCCATTCCCCAATCCAACCCGGCCCTCGGCAGCGGGCTGGTGTTGGCGGGCGTGGCTTTCTACCAGCCGGCCGGCAGTCCGCGCCCCTGGATGACCGGGGCCGCCGTGCTGTGGACCGACAACGGCAGCCGCGGCGGCGGCGTGTTCCAGAAGGCGTACCTGCGCGGCGATCTCTATCGCGTGTCCGCCTTTGCTGGCGGGGCCAACCTCAACGTCAGGTTCTACGGCATCGGTGCGGGTGAGGCGAACCGCGATGTTTCCGTACCCATCGAGCAGAGCGGCCGCGCCGTGCAGCTGGATGGCTTGCGACGCCTGCGGCCCAACCTCTACGCCGGCCTGCGCCTGCGTGCCGCCCAGGTGGAGACGTCGCTGAGGTTCGAAGGCGAAGCGTCAGAAGAGTTCGACCTGGAATCACTGCAGCTCGATACACGCATAGGCGGGCCCGGCCTGCTGCTGCAGTACGACTCGCGCGACAGCGAGATGTATCCGTTGACCGGCCGTTACGCCAACCTGCAGCTGCAGTGGAACCTGGCGTCCTTCGGCAGCGACCTGCGCTACGACCGGCAGGAACTCAGCTACAACCATTACCGCAGCCTGTCGCCAAAAGGCGTACTGGCCCTGCGCGGCGCCCTGTGCCGGGCCAGCGATGGCGCCCCGTTCTTCGATATCTGCCTGTTCGGTGCCTCCAACGACCTGCGCGGCTACGAGACGGGCCAGTACCGGGACCGCGCGATGGCGGCCGTGCAGGCCGAGTACCGGTGGCAGTTCGCACGGCGCTGGGGCGCCGTGTTCTTTGCGGGCGTCGGGGGCGTGGCGCCGAGCATGAGCGACCTTGCCGATTCCCGAGCCCTGCCGTCCGGCGGGATGGGACTGCGCTTCAAGGCCTCGACGGCGTATAACGTCAACGTCAGCCTGGATTACGCCGTCGGCCGCGACACCGACGCGGTCTACGTCTACATCGGCGAGTCGTTCTGAAACCCGTCGCAGTCCTTCGTGCAGCACTGCTCTAGGTAGTTTTCCCCAACCCGCACCCGTAGTTCTTCGCATTACCGGACGTACATGCCCGTTTATCGTGCGGGCATGGCGCTGCCGTTCCGGTGTGCGCGCACTCCCACGCATTCAGCACCCGCTGGCCACGCAGGTTTCCGGACAAGGTCCGACAACACAGGAGAGCTTCGATGAACCGATTGTCTTTGGGAGGGCTGGTCCTGCTGCTGGCAGGCTGCGCATCCACGCCCACGGTCACCACGGACCACGACCCGGCGGCGAACTTCGCCTCCTACCGCACCTACAGCTGGGCGGCCAAGCCGCAGGCCGGCTCGCCACTGGTGCAGCAGCGCATCGTGGACGGCATCGATGCACGGCTGCGCGCGAAAGGCTGGACCCAGGCGCCCAACGGACAGGTGGCGATCGCGGCGCACGTGGTCGCCAGCCAGAAGCAGACCATCGACACGTTCTACAGCGGCACCGGCATGGGCGGGTGGGGGTATCGCGGTGGCTGGCGCGGCGGCATGGGCACCGCGACCAGTACGGTGCGCACCTACGATGTCGGCACGCTGATCGTCGACATGTTCGACGCCAGCACCCAGCAGGCCGTCTGGCGTGGCAGTGCGAGCAGCACCGTGCCGAGCTCACCCGAGAAGGTCAACCAGACCGTCGATGCGGCGCTGGACAAGATGTTCGCCGGTTTCCCGCCGGGAACGGCATCGCCCTGAGCGGAAAGGTTCCTCTTGCGCGGGCCCGGTGCCCCCCTCCTGGGCACTCTCCTATGCCGGGTCCGCGCACCTTTTCCTCCGCCGCCCACGCACCCTCCCTCGTCGCGACGCGCGGCGGAATGGAGGATGCGTCCGCGCCCTCGCGGGCATGCACGAGATCCGGAGCGCCACATGAAAGCCACTGCCATCCTCCTGTGCCTGGTCGCGTTGACCGGCCTGCTGTCCACGCCGGCGGGACGCGCGCAGACGGCCGAGCCTCCAGCCGCGATCGATGCGCGCCCGTTCCCGCGCGAGTTCACCGTGCAGGGTACGCAGTTCAGCATCCACCAGCCGCAATACGAGCGTTGGCAGGACAACCGCCTGACCGGCCACATGGTGATGTCGGTGAAGGCCGGCGTGCATACCGGTGCGGACGGCAAGTCGCAGGACTCGCTGGACCACGGTTCGCTGGATTTCAGTGCGCGCACCCAGGTCGACAAGGCCGCGCGCGCCGTGGTGCTGACCGACATGGAGATCACGCGGGCCAGTTTCCCCACGGCGACCGCCAAGCAGGACAAATACCTGGCGCTGGCGCGCGAGCAGCTGAAGAAGAAGAGCACGCTGACGGTCTCCCTGGACCAGCTGGAATCGGCGATGGCCATCGCCGCGGCCGACGCGGCCACGCCGTCGCAGGTGGTCAGGAACGATCCCCCCGACATCATCTTCAGCACCACGCCGGCCGTGCTGGTGATCGTCGATGGTCCGCCCGCATTGAAACCTTCCGGCGCCGCCGGCGTGCAGCGCGTCGTCAACAGCCGGTCGCTGCTGCTGCAGCAGGGTGGGAAGTTCTTCCTCTACATGGCCGGGCACTGGGCCGGCGCGCCTGCATTGGAAGGGCCGTGGACGCCGGTGGCCAAGGTGGACGGCGCACTTGCCGAGGCGATGAAGAAAGCGGTGGCGGACAAACAGGTGGAGACGATGGAGTCGCCGCCGGATGCGCTGAAGCAGGTGTTCGCCTCCGGGGCATGGCCGGAGGTCCATGTGCGTACGCAACCGGCCGAGCTGGTGTCGGTGCAGGGCGATCCGCAGTTCATCGCGATTCCCGGCACGCGGCTCAGCTACATCGACAATACCGGCGCCGATGTGTTCGTCGACGCGGGCAAGGACAATGCCTGGTACGTGCTGGTGTCGGGCCGCTGGTTCACCGCCGCCGGCAGCAAGGGGCCGTGGTCCTACGTGCCGCCAAGGTCGTTGCCGGCCGACTTCGCGAAGATTCCGCCCGACAGCCCCAAGAGCGGCGTGCTGGCGTCGCTGCCCGGCACGCCCGAATCGCGCGAGGCGCTGATCGCCAATGGCATTCCGCAGACCGCGACCGTGCAGCGCACGCAGACGAAGCTCGACGTGCATTACGACGGCGCGCCGCAGTTTGCCGCCATCACCGGCACGTCGCTGCAGTACGCGCGCAATACCGCCGTACCGGTGATACGTGTGTCGGCCGACAGCTACTTCGCGGTGGACAAGGGCGTGTGGTTCACCGCGGCCGCGGCGACCGGCCCGTGGTCGGTCGCGACGGAGGTGCCGGCGGTCATCTACACCATCCCCGGCAGCTCGCCGCTGCACTACGTCACCTACGTGCGCGTCTACGGCCAGAACGGGGACGAGGTCTACGTCGGTTACACGCCGGGCTATTACGGCACGGTGGTCAGCAACAACGTGGTCGTCTACGGCACCGGGTATCCGTGCACGCCCTGGATCGGCGCGTACTGGTACGGCTGCCCGCTGACCTACGGCATGGGGGTCTATTTCGGCTGGAATGCGTGGGTCGGCTGGACCTTCGGCTGGGGCTGGGGCTGGTACGACGGCTGGTACGGGCCCTACAGCCCGTGGTGGGGACCGTGGTATGGGCCGGTGTATCCGTATGGCTGGTGGGGCGGCGGTGCCGCCGCATGGAACGTGTACGGCCACTGGGGCAATGCGGCCGTCCGCGGCACGGCCGCCGCATGGGCCGATCCATGGACCGGGAATGTCGGCCGCGGTGCACGCGGCGGCTACTACAACGAAGCCACTGGCGGCCGCGGGGCAGGGCGGGCGGGCGTCAACACCAATATCTACACCGGCACCACCACCGCAGGCGCGCAGGGGATCCGCTACAACCCGCAGACAGGCCGCGTGGTGGCGGGGGGCGGTGCGATTGCCGCCAATCCCTACACGGGGCAGGCCGGCGCCGCGGGCCAGCGCACCGTGGTGAACACCAACACCGGACGCGTGACCCAGGCCGGGGGCGCAGCAGGCGTCGGTCCCGATGGCGCGGCCGGCGCGGGCGCGATCAACAGCGAAGGCCCGCGTGGCGACATCAAGGGGATCGGCGGATTCCATTACAACGCCGACACCGACACGCTGCACCGCGGCGGCGTGGTCAATGTCAACGACAACGTGTATGCCGGCCGCGATGGCAAGGTCTACCACTATGACGATGGTCAGTGGAACCAGGTGACGCGTCCCGACCGTTCCCAGAACCTCAGTGGCCAGACGCGGGAGAACCTGCCCGACAACCTGGACAGCGACCGATTCGCACGGCAACGCGGCAACGAGCGCATCAGCGGACGGCAACCGTCGCAGGTCAACATTCCCCGCAGTGGTGGGGGCGCGTCGCGGCCCGTCGGCGGCTTCAGGCAGGGGCTGGGGGGTGGCATGCGTGGCGGCGGTTTCCGTCGCCGATGACGTACGCGTACTCGCGCAAGGGCATTGACCCTGCATCGGGAGCAGAGGACCAAACCCTCTGGATGCCGACGGGCAGCGCATGCGCCGAACACTGCCACCATTGAAACGAGGTGACACATGAAGACCTTCATCCGATGCATGCTGTGCCTGCTGCTGGCCGTGATGGGGATGCCCGGGTGGGCACGCGATGCGCTGCCGTCCTGGCAGGACGGCGACACCAAGCGCGCCATCGTCGCCTTCGTCGAGAAGACCACGCGCGAGGGTGGTCCCGACTTCGTGCCGGTGGAAGCACGCATCGCCACCTTCGACAATGACGGCACGTTGTGGGCGGAACAGCCCGCCTACTTCCAGCTTATGTTTGTCTTCGACCGCATCCGCGCGCTGGCGCCGCAGCATCCCGAGTGGAAGACCACCGAACCCTACCGCTCGGTGCTGGCGGGCGACATGAAAGGCCTGGCGGCCGGCGGCGAGCACGGACTGATGGCACTGCTCGCCACCACCCATGCCGGCATGACGACCGACGAGTTCAGCGCCACCGTCAGGGACTGGATCGCCACCGCGCGTCATCCCGAGACCAAGCGCCCCTACCCGGCGATGACCTACCAGCCCATGCGCGAACTGCTGGCGTACCTGCGCGCGCACGGCTACAAGACCTACATCGTCTCCGGCGGGGGCCAGGAGTTCATGCGGCCCTGGGTCGAGCAGACGTACGGGATTCCACCCGAGCAGGTCATCGGCAGCTACGGCGAGCTGCGTTATGAACTGCGGGACGGCACGCCCGTGCTGGTGAAGGAAGCCAAGGTCGGCCTGGTGGACGACCATGCCGGCAAACCCGTCGGCATCCAGCGTTTCATCGGACGAAGGCCGGTGCTGGCGTTCGGCAACTCCGATGGCGACCTGGAGATGCTGCAGTGGACGACGGCTGGCGATGGTCCGCGTTTCGCCGGCCTCGTTCACCATACCGACGGCAAGCGGGAATGGGCCTACGATCGCGCATCGAAGATCGGCACGCTCGACAAGGCACTGGACATGGCCGGCCTGCGCGGCTGGACGGTCGTGGATATGGCACGCGACTGGCGCGTGGTATACAGCAACCCATAACGGGATTGAGGAGCTGGGCGTCCCGTCGGCGCCGGCGGAGGCGCTGACCACCGACGTCCTGCCGTGTCCAACGCCACGATCAGATGGGGAGGGGAGCCTGCATGAACTTCGCGTGGGTGGCACCGCTGGCGGCCGTCGGCCTGTTCGTGGGAATACTGGCCGTGGCCGAACTGGGACGACGGTTGGGGCAGGCAAGGCTTCAACGCGATCCCGACGATCCCACCAAGGGCGCCGCAGCCGCGGAAGCGGCCGTCTTCGGCCTGCTGGGCCTGCTGATCGCCTTCACCTTCTCGGGCGCGGCCTCGCGTTTCGAGGATCGCCGCCACCTGATCACCGATGAGGCGAATGCCATCGGGACCGCCTACCTGCGCATCGACCTTCTGCCCGCAGAAACGCAGGCGCCGATGCGGAGCATGTTCCGCCAGTATCTCGACCTGCGCGCCGAGGCGTACCACGCCGCCACGGATTTCGCGATCGTCGAACAACGGCTGGCGGCAGCGGCCGCGATACAGCAGGACATCTGGACGAGCGCGGTCACTGCGGTACGCCGGCCCGATGCGGCACCGCACGCCGCCATGCTCCTGCTGCCCGCGCTGAACGAAATGATCGACATCACCACCACGCGCGCGATGGCCACGCGCAACCATCCACCGGCCGTGGTCTTCCTGCTGCTGTGCGGCCTGAGCCTGGTGGGCGCCTTGCTGGTGGGGTACGGCACGGCGATGCGCCGGGAACGGAGCTGGCTGCACACCGTGACGTTCGGCGCCATCCTGGCACTGACCGTATACGTCATCTTCGACCTCGAATTCCCGCGCATGGGGTTCATCCGCGTCGATGCGGCCGACCAGGTGCTGGTGGAACTGCGCCGGAGCATGGATTGAATGGCGACGAAGCCGACCCTGCGCCAGCGGCTTTGCCTGGTTGCGGGGCTCTGCGCCGCCGCCTGCGTTTCGGTTCCATTGCCTGCTGCCGCCCAGCAGGCTTCCGCGGACACGACATCCTGCATCCAGCGTGACGGCAACCTGGCAAGACCGCGTATCGGGCTGGCGCTGGGCGGAGGCGGCGCGCGCGGCATGTCGCACGTACGCATCCTGAAGAAGCTGGAGACCCTGGGCATTCCCGTCGACTGCATCGCGGGCACCAGTGCCGGTGCGCTGATCGGCGCGATGTACGCCTCCGGACGCTCCACCGACGAGATCGAACAGCTCATCCTCACCACCGACTGGAAGGACGTGTTCAACGATGCGCTGCCGCGCCGTGACCGCTCGCTGCGCCGCAAGGCGGAGGACACGACGCGGCTCACCCAGGTCGGCATCGGGTTCCGCTCCGACAAGGGCGTGGGCATCGCGGCCGGTGTCAGCGAAGGCGCGAAGCTGCTTGCGCTGTTCGAACGCGCCACCGGCAGCGGCCGCGTCAGTGGCCGTTTCGACGACCTGCCCATTCCGTTCCGCGCGGTCGCGACGGACATCAACACCGGCAAGCCGGTCGTGATCGACCATGGCAGCCTGCCCATGGCGATGCGCGCCAGCATGTCGTTGCCGGCGATCTTCCAGCCGGTGGCGATGGAGGGAAAGATCCTGCTGGATGGGGGTGTCTCCGACCAGATTCCGATCGACGTGGTGCGTGCCATGGGGGCCCAGCGCATCATCGCGGTGGATGTGGGTACGCCGCTTTCGGTGCTGGACCGCAGCGCCAGCATCGTGGAAGTGCTGGACCAGCTGAGTGGCTTCCTGACCACCGGCAGTGCCGCACGGCAACTGGAAACGCTGGGGCCGGATGACCTGGTGATACGCCCTGACCTGGATGACCGCGTGGCCACCGGGGATTTCCAGAAAGCCGCGCTGGCGCTGGAAATCGGCCAGGCAGCAGCGGACGCGGCCACGCCGGCCCTGCGCAGCTTCGTGTACGCACCGCCCGCGCACGCCACGACGCCACGCCCGGTGCCGGTGCCGCCCGACCCGGAGATCGCCTTCGTCCACATCGTCAACCACACCGACTATGCCGACGACCTGCTGCTGTCGTACCTGCCCGTGACGCCGGGCCAGCGCCTGGACACGGGCGCGATGCAGGCCGGCATCATGCGGGCCTACGGCCTGGGCACGCTGGCCAGCATCACCTATGAAGTGAAACGCGAGAACGGACAGGTGGGTGTGGAAGTCGTGGCCACGCCCAAGCCCAACGGACCCGCCTATCTCGAGGCTGGCCTGACCCTGAGCAACGATCTGCAGGGCAACCGCGAAACCAACCTGCGTGCGGGCGTGCTGTTCGCACCCTTGTCACCGTATGGTGCCGAAGCGCGCGTGGTGCTGCAGCTGGGCAGCGAGCCGGGCCTCACCGGCGAGTACTACCATCCGTTTGACCTGGCCAACCGCTACGCCGCCAGCGTGCAGGGCGGCTACCAGAGCCGCAGCTTCAATGTCTTCGATGCGCAGGGCTACCAGGTCGAGCGTTACCGCCTGGACCGCTACGGCGTATCGGCGTTCCTGTTCCGTAACTTCTCCAATGTCCTGAGCATCGGCGTGGGCGCCGAGCGCTACGCCGGCAGTGCGCGCGTCGAGATCGGCGACCCGGCGGTGCGCCGCGAGGATTTCCAGGACGGTGCGGTCAGGGTGGTCGCCACGCTGGATGACATCGACAGCCTGTTCTTCCCCCGTGATGGCGTGCTGGCCCGGTTCGGTCTGCGCGGTTCACGCGACTGGATGGGCGCAGACGCGGAGTTCGACCAGATCGACTTCGACGCCTACGCGGCGAAGAGCTTCGGCCGCCATGCCGTGCAGCTGGGAAGCAGTTACCACGTGACCGCGTCGGGCGAGGCACCCCTGCAGAGCATCTACCGCCTGGGTGGCCGCTGGCGACTGGCGGGATTCCAGCACAACCAGCTCACCGGCAAGCACTACGCACTGGTGTTCGCCGGCTATACCTACGAGCTGGCCAACTTCCGCGGACGTTCGGCGCAGGTGGGCGGCACGCTGGAATACGGCAATGCCTGGCAGCGCCGCAGTGACATGGACCTGGATGACGGCATCCTCAATGCCAGCGTCTTCATCGGATTCGATTCGTGGATCGGCCCGCTCATCTTCGGCATCGGCGACCGCAAGGGGAGCGACCCCATCATCTTCGTCGAGCTTGGCCAGGGTCTGTAGCGCCCCGCGATACCCAACCCGCGGATTTGAGCAGGTAGTCACGCTCAGGTTTGTGAAGCTCTGCGACCATGTGCCCGAGGCAAGGATCGCGGTGGTGGAGACGGCGATCCGTATGACGCTCTGACCCCCCGGATTCACAAGGAGCCGTGCTCGATGTTCGCTTCCCTCGTCAGGCTGCGGGTACGTACACCCGTGGTGGTCTTACTGCTTGCGTTGCTGCCGCTGCTTGCCGCTTGCGGTGTCGATTCCTCTGCCGATGGCGACACCGACGGGGAGGGCGGCTTCTGGTCTTCCACGCGCGCCGCACCCGGCACGGTCATGGCGGGCGCGAGCCAGCAGATGGCCGCGGCGGAGCCGCCCAGGAACATCGCCGTGAACCCGGTGCCGCCCGGCCGCTACCGCATCGCCAGTGCGCACAGCGGCCTGTGCATCGAGATCCGCGACGGCAGCATGGCCAACGGTACGCCGCTGGTGCAGTCGGCCTGCGAAGCCACGCTGCACCGGCAGTTCTTCGACATCGGCGAGACCGCTGTCGGCCAGTACCGCCTGCGCAACCTGCAATCGCAGAAATCCGCGGACATTCCCGGGGCATCCGGCGCCGACCACGTCATCGTGCAGCAATGGGACGACAACGGCAGTGGCGCACAGCGTTTCCGCCTGCAACAGCTGGACGCCAGCGACCGCTACCGCATCGTCAACGTCAACAGCGGCAAGTGCCTCGGCATCGTCGGCGCATCGACGGCGGCGGGCGCGTCCGTCGAGCAGGTCACCTGCGCCACCGCGACGGCGCAGCAGTTCCACCTGGCCGCCGGCGAGCCGGAGGCCGTGCGCCAGAACGGATCGCAGCCGTTGCTGCCGCCACCACCGGCGGTGCCCGCATCGGCCAGCTACCAGCCACTGGCGTGGCCCGATGACGCCGCCGCCATCCACTTCACCCAGGAAGACGGAACGCTGGTCACCCACGTCGGTGGCCGCGTGCGCGACCGCCACGCCCGCGAACCCATCGTCGACGACAGCTATCAGGTATTCCCGCCGCAGTATTTCGAACGGCGTACGCACGAGATCGTCATCCATGACGATGCCGTGCCCGGCACGTCCGGCGAGCAGCGCATCCTGACCATCGTGGTCAGGCCGCAGCACTACTGGTATGGCACCAACTTCCGCCACGGCTACATCGGCCGCCGCAGCGAAGATCCGCTCGAGCCCACGTCGGTGGCGCTGTATGCCGACAACGGCGGCATGAAGCTGCTGCCCGGCGGCGTGGCCGCGCAGACGCCCATCGCCAACTACGCGCAGCTCGGCCAGGATCCGAACGGCAACTACACGCCGCCGGCCGGCGCACCGGGCAACGCGTTCGTGCTGGTCAAGGAGATCCGCACGGCAGCGAACGATGCGCACCGCCCGCTGCGCAAGGGCGACCTGGTGGAGTTCGAACTTGGCATCTTCCTGGCCGGCAACCCGGACCTCATCGGCCGCTTCAACTACTACGCCGAAGCGCTGGTCTACCGGGCCGGTGCGCACGGCATCGTGTCCTGGTATCGCGGGCCCGGGTATGGCGTGCAGCGGCCGCTGGACTCGCTGGCGATGCCGGCGGAAGCGCTCAGCGCCGGGCCTTGGATGACGCTGCACGAAGACACGTCCAGCGAACCGTTCCGCATGCTGCAGCAGGCCTCGCACAACATCGCCGGCTACAACATGCAGCCCTGGGCGGAGGGGCGCCGGCTGATCCACACCTCGTTCGCCAGCGGGCGGCATTCCGAAGAGAGCAACACGGTGTTCAGCGCGCACGCGGGCAAGACCGCGCCCAATTTCTCGCAGACACGCTGCGTGGACTGCCACACCGGCAACGGACGCAGCTCGCCGGTGGTGGGTGCGCCCCTGAACCGGCTGGGCGTGTTCACCGGCGTGGCCGGCGCGGGCACGCAGGCGCCCGATGCGCGCTTCGGCCTGCGCCTGCAGCAGGGCACCTACCGCGAAGCCGGCGCCAACCTCGACGGTCGCGAAGCCGAACTGGTGCTGACGGGTTACACCGAGTCGCCGGGCCGCTACGCCGACGGCAGCGGGTATGTGCTGCGCAGGCCGAACTACCTGTTGCGCGATCGCGCCGGCCAGCCGATGGCATTGCCGACGGCGCTGTCGGTGCGCGTCGCGCCTTCGCTGGTGGGGCTTGGCCTGCTGGAAGCCGTGCCCGAACAGCAACTCGAACGCCTCGCGCTCGCCCAGCAGGGCGATCCTGACGGTGTGGCCGGGCGCCTGCAGATCGTGGCCGACTCGCGTGACCCCGGGGTCAGCCGGGTGGGCCGCTTCGGTTGGAAGGGCGGCACCGCCACGCTGGAGCAGCAGACGTCGCTGGCATTCAACACCGACATGGGCGTGAGTTCGCCCCTGATGCCTTCACTGGAATGCGCACGCGGCAGCCTGGGCGCGGCCTGCGCCCAGGTGAACAACGGCAGCGCGAAGCTGACCGCGGCCGACATCCACCAGACCACGCTCTACCTGAGCCTGCTGGGCGTGCCGCCGAAGCGCGATTTCGACAATCCGCAGGAGCAGGATGCACAGGCGCGGGCGCGGCAACTGCGCGTCAAGCGCGGCGCGCAGATGTTCGAGGCCGCGCGTTGCGGAACATGCCACGCGCCCGAGTTGCGTACCGGACATCACCGGTTCGTCGAACTCCGCTACCAGACCATCCGCCCCTATACCGACCTGCTGCTGCACGACATGGGGCCGGACCTGGCCGACACGTACGTCGAGGGCCGTGCCACGGCACGCGAATGGCGTACGGCACCGCTGTGGGGGCTGGGACTGGCGGCCGCGATCAACCCGAACGTGCGCTACCTGCACGACGGTCGCGCGGCCACGCTGGAAGAGGCCGTGCTGTGGCATGGAGGGCAGGGCACGGCAGCCCGGCAGCGTTTCGAAGCGATGAGCGCCGCGGACCGCCAGGCATTGATGGATTTCCTCCGATCACTGTGATCGGCGGGAGCGCGATCGGGCAAGACACTGCCCGGATCGCACCAACGGCGGGGTAAGCAATGGCGGCCGCGCTCAGGACTTCTTCCATGCCGGCCAGCAAAGATCCGGGTGAAACCCCGCACGCGGACCGCACCGATCCAGAAACCCAGCGCGAGCGCCAGGTAGACCGCCAGTTCCGGATGCCGCGACAGGAGGGAAGCCAGCCCGTCCAACGTCGGAGCCCTGTGCCGTCTTCAGAGCTTCGGCGGGTCGTAGTAGATCATCACGCGCAGGTCCTTCAGGTCGCTCGACATCGGGGCCTCCTGGTCCACCTGGGCATAGCGCAGGCGCAGCAACAGTCCCTTGAACACGCCTTCCGGTACCGCCCACTGCACGTTGAAGTCGAATTCCTTCTTGGAGTAGTCGGTGGGCGAATCGGGATCCGAACCATCGACGTACAACGCATACACGCTGGCCCCCTTCACCGACTGGAACGCATAGGACGCACGCAGCAGCCAGGCGCCTTCGCCATCGCGGTTGAAATCCTCGACCTGCACGCTGGTGTAGCCCGGGTAGCCGCTCCAGGGGTTCTGCATGTTGGTGTCGCCGCGCGCACGCGTGTAGGCCGTGGTGAACAGCGCGCCCTTGTACGCCAGTTCCGCCTTGGCACCCCACTGGCTGGAGGAGAAATCCGTACCGCGCAGCAGGTCGTCGCCGGCGCTGCCCTGGTCGGAATACTGCAGGCCCAACGAAAGTTTCAGGTTTTCCGCCAGCGGTATGCCGTATTTCGCTTCGGTATAGAAGATGCTGATGATGTCGTCGCTGTAGTAGCCGATCGCGCCCACGGACAGCTCACCCGACTTGAAGTTGGCGCCCAGTGCGTAGACGCCACGGTCCACGCCATCCGGCGCGCCGGCGTCTTCGGCCATGGACACGAACTCGTCCGAGTTCCGTTCCTTGATCCTGTCGAAATAGCCACCACCCACGCGCCATTCCGGCCGACCGTCGCTGCCGCCGTAAAGGCCCTGCACCGCGATCGCCTCGAAGGTGTTGGGCGTCATGCGCGCATCGTTGCGGTTGAGATAGGGCGTATCGATGCCAAATCGGCCCAACGTCAGGCGGGTGCCCGGGTTGAGCAGGAATTCGCCATACAACTCCCCCAGCACCGTGTAGCCTTCCTGGCCGGGCGCGAGCAGCAGGGTGCCATCCTTGTCTTCCGGGCCATACAGCTTCTGCGACGTGTAGCCGGTGGCGCCGAGAGCGAAACGTTCGCGGAAATAGCCGGTCTTCAAGCCCAGTGAACCACCAAGGGCCCACGCGGTGCTGTCACTGTCGTCGAACTTCTCCCGGTCCAGGTAGAACGAGCGCACCTGCAGGTTGAACCTGGTGTCTTCGAAAGCCTTGCGCCGGGTTTCGCGTATCCAGTCGGCACGGCTCGGCGGACCGAAGGCTTCATCCAGCGGCGTCTGGCCCTGTTCGATGGAAGTGGGCTCGGCCTCCACAGCCTCCGCTTCGATGGCTTCCTTCTCCACCATGTTCGCCGATGGCGGAACGCCCTGTGCCATGGCCAGCTCCGGCACCAGGGCCAGCGCCACGGCCAGCGGCAGGGCAGCCCGGAGGCGGCACGGGTCGCCCGCCAGGACGTTCACTGTTCGCTTCATGACCGCCTCCTTCGCTACTGCGACAGCACCATGGCGAAATACCCGAACACGGTATACAGCACGCCGGAGACCGCGTAACCAACCGGGAATCCAACCCAGGGTACGCTGCTGTCGATCTCCTTCGCTGCCTCGCGCGCGGGGCCGGAGTGGGAACGCGAGCCGGCCACGCCCCCCATCAGCACCGCAGGATTGATCTTGAAGAAGTGGTAGCCGATCGCCCAGGTGACGAAGGGTGGGATGGTGCTGGCAACGAAGCCGGCCACGAAGATCTTGATCGCGATCGCGCCGGTCAGCTGTTCCAGCAGCGTTGCGCCGGCGTTGATGCCGACGATGGCGATGAACGTCACCAGCCCCAGGTCTTCCAGGATGTTGCGCGCGGCGTTCGGCGTGCTGCCGAAAAAGCGCAGTCGCGACGCGAGAGAGGAGACGAAGATGCCGGAGAGCAGCAGGCCGCCGGCGTTGCCCAGACCCACCTCAAAGTCGCCTACCGGTACGTTGATCTTGCCGATCAGCAGGCCAAGGACCATGCCGGCCGACAGCGTCAGCAGGTCGGTCGATGTACTGGGACGTGCGATCCGGCCCAGCTTTTCGGCCACCTTGTCGATCGTTCCCTTCAGGCCTGCAACGAAGAGCACGTCGAAACGCTTCAGTTCGGTCTCGGAGCCCAGCGGGATGGGCTCGCCGGCGCGTTCGATGCGGCTGATCTGCAACTGGCCGGCAAAGTCTTCCTTGGCGAAGGTCTTCAGCACCTTGCCGTCGGCCTCCTTCTCGGTCACCAGGATCTCGGCCTGGTCCAGCGGGATGTTCAGCACCTTGGCATCCGGCACTTCGGGCCCGATCAGCCCGAGGTTCGCCGTGAGTTCCTCCAGGCGGCCACCCAACGCGATCAGGTCACCCTGGCGCAACACTGTCGCCGGATCCGCACCCAGTGCTTCATCGCCACGCACGACATTGACGATCCGGTACTGCGGATAGGACTGACGGAAGTCATGGATGCTCTTGCCCGCCACCGCCGCATTTTCCAGACGGTAGGCGCGCAGGCTGGCGGCGCGATACCCGGTAATGCCGGCATCGTCCACATTCTTGACGCCGTGCTCGGCCTCGTACTGCTTGGCGGCGGCCTTGGCGTCGACGCCCCACCAGCGTGGCAGGTACTTGCAGACCAGGATGATGCCCACGGTGCCCCAGAGATAGGTCACGCCATAGCCTAGCGCGATCATCGCGGAGATGGATTCCGCGGTCGACCCTGCCGGTATCTTGTACGCGCCCTGTTCGACCGCCATTTCCGCGGTGCCGATCGCGGCCGACATCGTCTGCGAACCGGCGAGTACGCCGCCGGCTGCACCGGCGGGCAGCGCCAATACCTTGCTCATCACGACGACGAGAAGCAGGCCCAGGCCTGCACAGATCACCGCCAGCACGGTGAAGGTGATGCCGTCCTTCTTCAGGCTGTTGAAGAACGCCGGACCCACGCGCAGGCCGACGCCATACATGAACAGATAGTAGAAGAGGGACTTGGCGAAATTGTCGAGCTGCAGCTTGACGCCATAGATCGAAGCCCACGTTGCGATGGCCGCACCGACGACCACCGCCGCCGCGACCATGCCCAGTCCGTACCCCTTGACGGAGAACTTGCCAACCCAGACGGCCATGCCCACGGTGAAGAAAAGCAGGATGTACGGGTTTGTACCCAGGAATTCAAAGAACGCTTGCATGGCGCTTTCTCCTTGACGTACCGCAGTCGATCACTTGTCGGATCCGGCCCGGCGGCCGGCGAGGATGGAGGCCTTGATCAGCTTGATGCCCTGCGCGGCGTGGTAACCGTGGATTTCCTTGACGTCCAGCTTGCGCATGTAGGTGATGGTGTCGGCGGTGATCACCTGGCCGGGCACCATGATCGGGAAGCCGGGCGGGTAGGGGATCACGAAGTTGGCTGAGACCATTTCCGGCCCCTCCTTCAACCGTTTGTCGACCTCAGGGCTGGCCAGCTTGACGAACTCGCAGTTCGACTCGTCGTAGGCCATGAAGAAAGCCGGGCGCATGTGGCCCTCGTTGCTCCTGCCCTGCGGGTTGTCGCGGAACGCATCATGGAACCGGCTGAAATTGGGGAGGTCCGGCACGTCGACCATCAGCGACTGCACCCGTGCGGCGAAGGCTTCCTTCCCGGCGGAACTGGCCTGCTCCTGGCGCTGGTCGATCTCGCGCGACAGGTCGGCCAGGGCCTTGATCAGCAGCGCCGCGTCGCTGCGCGTGTTGTTGATGTTGGTCTGTACCAGGATGCTGTTGCGCGAAGTCTTGTTGATCTGGATGTCGAACCGTTCCGCCAACAGCCCCTTCAGCTGGCTGCCGTCGAAGCCGCCGTCGCCGCAGACCAGCGTCAGGCGGGTGGGGTCGAGCGCGAACTCGTCGCTATGCCACGCCTCCACCAGATCGGTCCAGGTGCCGTGCGGTGGGCCATAGTCCTTGATGCCGGACGCGCGGAACTCGGCAGGGATCATCTCCTCCGGGGTCGCCACCCGGAAGTACTTCGAGATCAGGGGATGCGTGTTGATCGAGTGGCGCAGCCGCAGCGCCAGGTCGGTCATCTGCATGGTCATGCCATACCCCTCCAGCTCCATCTGCCGGCGGGCGAGGTCGAGCGAGGCGATGAGCTGCAGGTTGGGCGAGGTGGATGTGTGGGCGAAGAAGGCCTCTTCGAACGGGCCCTCCACATGCTGGAAGTCGTCGTCCCAGACCAACATCATCGAGCCCTGCCGAAAGGCCGACATCGACTTGTGGGTGGAGTTGGTCTGGTAGACGCGGATGCGCACCCTGTCCGGGTCGGGCAGCAGCGGCATGTCCAGGGACTTGCTGTCCTTGGGGTCGATCTCGGGATGCTTCTGCTTCCAGGCGTCGTATTCCGCGCGATAGGCCTTGCTGCGATAACGCTCGGACAGGAACGCCGCCGCACCCATCGCGGTGCGCATGCGATGGAACGGATCGAACCTTGCGAATCCGAACCAGGCCTCGTCCCACAGGAAGATCAGGTCGGGTTTGATCGCCAGGCACTCTTCCATCACCTTGCGCGGGTTGTACATGTGCCCGTCGAAGGTGCAGTTGGTCATGTCGATGACCTTGACCCGGTCGAGCTTGCCTTCCGCCTGGCAGTCGAACAGTGCCTCCTTGATGGTGCGCAACGGTACGGCGCCGTACATCGAGAAGGACGTCAGCGGGAACGCCTCCACGTAGTACGGCTGCGCGCCGCTGAGCACGAAGCCGTAGTGATGCGACTTGTGGCAGTTGCGGTCCACGATGACGATGTCGCCCGGCTTGCAGACCGCCTGCACGACGATCTTGTTGGAGGTGGAAGTGCCGTTGGTGCCCAGATAGGCACGCTTGGCGCCGAAAGCGCGCGCCACGGCGTCCTGCGCCTTCTTGATGTTGCCCGTGGGCTCCAGCAGGCTGTCGAGGCCGCCCGTTGTCGCGGAGGATTCGGCGAACAGGATGTTGGTGCCATAAAAATGGCCCATGTCGCGGATCCAGTTGGAGCCGAAGATCGACTTGCCGCGCGCGATGGGCAAGGCATGGAAGGTGCCGATCGGGCGCAACGCGTACTTCTTCAGGTTGTCGAAATAGGGGGTTTCGTAACGGTCCCGGATGCCGTCCAGGATGGCCAGGTGGATCTCCATCGGCTCCTCGATGGAATGGAAAACCCGGCGCAGTGGCGCGGCTTCATCGCTGCCCGCGAGCTTCTCGGCCGCGCGGTCGGTCAGCAGGTACAGGTCGAGTTCGGGGCGAAAACGCTTCAGCGTGCGGGCCAAGGACGTGGACAGCGCGCCGGTCTCGAGCTGATCCGGGTCGACGTTGACATGGCGGGAAATGAATTCGTGAAGGTCTGGCACGCCCAGCAGTGAAGGGAAGCCGAAGCCGTCGATGATCACCACCGCCTGCACGTCGGCATTGACCATCGCTGCCAGCGCTGCGTCTTCGAAACTGCCCGCATGCACGACGGCGTAGTTGAACGCGTCATCCGGCCGGCGCATCAGCCGCATTTCCCGGTTGGCCTGCTCCCATTTCGCCGGATCACCGGGCGTGACGATCAGTACTTCGAAGTAGGGTTTGTCGTGCGAGCCGAGCAGGTCGGGCGGCAACGCGTCCAGCAGCGTGCGATCGTCATCCTTGACTGCATCCCAGGCCTGCTCGTCGCGGCGGTAGTCTCCGGACAGGATGGAGGCGGAAACCTTGCGTACCAGACGCGCGAACTGCGGTGCATCGCCGGCGCTCAGGGCCTCGTCCAGCAGGACCAGCAGCGCCTCTCCGGGATAGGCCCAGCATTGTTCCAGCGGGCGCAGCTGCGCCAGCCCGGCGCTGCAGCGTTCGCGCAGGGCGCTCGTGTCCTGCTGGGCACGCGCGCCCGCCCACGCACGTGCATCGGCATTGAGCTGGCGCCACTGGTCCGCACGCAGCGACGCAGCCACCAGGACGCTGGACAGTTTGGTTTGGGACGGCGATTCGGCAGTCATTGCAGTGCTCCGCGTTGAAGGGGCGGGAGGCGGATCACCGACGCCGTTGCGGAAAAGCGGGCGTGGCAGGGCCGCGGGATGAATGATCCGGATCGCAGGCTATCGGCCGCTTGCGCCCGCGGTAATTGGCCCTTGGGCCCATGCCGGGCAGGGCAAGGGCACGCCTTCGCGAACGAACAGGCTGTGTAGCCCCAAGGGCCAATTGCCGTGTCCCGAGGGGGCGCCTAGCGTGTCTCCACGACGGCATGGCCGCGCACCCGAGTCGGTCAGGGCGGATGGCCGCGCCCAACACTCATTCCCCGTGGAGGAAGCACGCAATGGCTACCCGCATCTCACTGAAGGCACGGATTCCCGCGCTGTTGCTGCTGGGCGCGCTCTGCGCGGCTGCCCACGCCGCCGATGGGGACAAGACCAGGATCAAGGGCGTCATCACCGGCGTGCAGGGCGATACGATCACCGTGGTCGACGCGAACCGCACCCAGCACAGCATCAATGTGTCGGACGAAACGCTGCTGAAGCGGACCCGCGGTCTCACCGGTGTCATCTATGAAAAGGCCGACCGCGCCGTGCTGGCTGCAGGCCTCCCTGTCACCGTGGAAGCGACGCCGTCCGGGGATCAACTCGCCGCGACCGAAATCAGCTTCAAGTCCGAGGACCTGCGCACCACGCAGCAGATCCAGGCGGGCATGGCGCCGACCAACGCCCGCATGGACCAGTTCGGTACATACGAACAGCTGGACGCCGCCGAAGTGACGTTCGCCAGCGGCAGCGCCGCGCTGTCCGCCGAAGGGAAGGCGGCACTGGATGCGTTCGCCGAGAAGGCCAAGCAGACCACGAATTACCAGGTGGTCCTTCAAGGCTTCACTGATTCCACCGGGAGCGCCGCCGCCAACCAGCGCTTGAGTACGCAGCGCGCCAACGCGGTGGCCAACTACCTGCAGCAGAAGGGTGGGCTTGCGCCTGGCCGGGTGCGTGCCGGCGACGGCATGGGCGTGGCGCCGGATGCTGGCAGCGGCGACAACGCCAGCGCACGCAAGGTCATCGCCAAACTGGTGGTCGACAAGGGCGTGCAGGCCGGTGCACAGAAGCCAGCCAAATAGGCCCGACCGCGTGAGTGGCGAGGCCAGGTGGAGGTGACATGCGTACGCAAAGGGTTGTGTTGGTGGCGTTGGCGTTGCTGGCATCGTTGGCGCTGGACCCGGCGGCTGCACAGACGGCCAAGCCGAAAGCCACGCCAGCCAGCACGGCGCAGGCGGCCGGGGAGAACTTCTCGCGCGAGCAGCTGGACCAGATGCTTGCGCCGATCGCCCTGTACCCCGACGCCCTGCTGGCGCAGGTACTGATGGCCTCGACATACCCGGGCGACGTCACCGATGCCGTCGCCTGGTCGAAGGCACACCCCGATGCCAAGGGCGAGGTCGCCGTGCGCGAGGTGGCGAGCCAGTCGTGGGACCCCAGCGTGCAATCGCTCGTCGCCTTCCCGCAGTTGCTCGCGGTGCTGGGCCAGGATCCCTCGTGGGTACAGAAGATGGGTGACGCGTTCCTGGCGCAGCCGGATGCCGTGATGGATTCGGTGCAGCGGCTGCGCCGGCAGGCCGAGGCCGCCGGCAACCTGGAATCCAATCAACAGCAGAAGGTCAGCCATCAGGCTGCGTCGTCGGGCAGTACGGCGACTACGACGGGCAACACGCCACAGACGATCATCATCGAATCGGCAGAGCCCGACGTGGTCTACGTGCCCAGCTACAACCCCAGCGTGGTCTACGGCTCGTGGGCGTACCCCTCGTATCCCCCGTACTACTATCCACCGCCGCCGTACTACTACCCCGGCGGCGCATTGCTGAGCTTCGGCATCGGCGTGGCGGTGGGCGGCGCGCTGTGGGGCAACTGCAACTGGGGTGGCGGCGACATCGACATCGACGTGAACCGCTACAACAACTTCAATTCCAACCGCCAGATCGACCGCAGCAGCAGCAAGTGGAATCACAACGCCGCCAACCGGGACGGCGTGCCCTATCGCGACAGTCGCAGCCGCGAGCAGTATGGCAACCGGCGCGAAGGTGCGGCAGGTCGGGAAGGCTATCGCGGCCATGCCGATGCCCGTTCCGGGGATCGTGATCGGGCCCGACAGTCGCTGCAGAGCCGCGGATTCGAAGCGCCCGCCACCAGCAACCGGGAGGCGCGTGACCGTGCCGGCAGTTCGCAGCGGCAGATGACGCAGCGGCAGGCGGGGCAGGGACAGGCCGGTCGCACGCCGTCAGGACAGGCGGTCGCGCGTGGACAGAATGCCTTCCAGGGCGCGCGCAGTCCGACCCAGTCCCGCACGGACGCGAGTCGCGGTCACCGCAGCGTGCAGAGTTCGCAGCGGCCTCAGAGTGCACGCCCGCAGGGGCGTCAGATGAGCCGCCCGGCCGGCGGAGCCCGCGGCGGCGGCGGCCGGCGTCGTTGAACGGAGAGCATGATGATCCCGCGCATCCCCACGTTGATCCTGGCCGGTACCCTGGTGCTTTCGGCACCGGCCACTGCCCAGCAGCTCTATCCGACGCCCGCGGCAGCGGCCGACGCGCTCGTGACCGCGCTGGAAGGCAGGGACACGGACGCCACGCCTCTCTCCACCGTGCTGGGTGCGGATTGGGAACTCTACGTGCCACGCGGCAGCGTGGAGCGCGAGGACGTGGACGCCTTCATCGAGAAATACCGGCAGCAACATGCATTCAAGTCGACCGATCCCACCCATTCGGTATTGAGCGTGGGTGCCGATGCCTGGACGTTGCCGGTGCCCGTGGTGAAGAAGGAGGGGGGCTGGGCGTTCGACCTGAAGGCCTCCGAGCCGGAGATACGTGCGCGCCGGATAGGGCGCAACGAACGCGATGCGCTGCAGGCCGTGCTGGCCTATTACGACGCGCAGATGGAGTACGCCAGCAAGGACCGCGACGACGATGGCCTGCTGGAATACGCCACCCGCTTCCGGAGCACGGAAGGCAAGCGGGACGGCCTCTACTGGGAGGCCGACGCGGCTGGGCAAAGCCCGCTGGGGCCGCTGTTCGGCGACGACACGCCCGATGGCGAGTGGCATGGCTACCACTACAGGATCCTGCTCGAGCAGGGACCCTCGGCGCCGCGGGGTGCCTACAGATACCAGCTGGGCTCCGCCATGACCCGCGGCTTCGGCCTGGTGGCCTGGCCGGCACGCTATGCCTACAGCGGGGTGACGAGCTTCATGATTAGCCACGCCGGCGACATCTTCGAGAAGGACATCGGACCGGACACCGACCGGATAGCCCGTGCCATGGTTTCGTTCGACCCGGACAGCAGCTGGACCGAAGTGGAGCCGGATGCGGAAGAAGCGCGGTAGCTGACGCGCACGACACGACGTGTGGCCAGGACTCCCACCCGCAGCAGGTTGGGCTGGCCGGGCCCTCAGGCGGGCCAGGGTGGGCGCCTCACGTCAAACGCGGTCCTGCCGCCGGGGCCGTTGAACGATTCGCTCGTCGGCAACGGTTGATCGCCGCCAGCACCGCGTTGATCAGCGCATCGCCGTCGACCGGCTTGCAGAGGTAGGCATCCGCGCCGCGCTTCATCGCTTCGCGGCGACTCTCATCGCTGTCGTTCCCCGTGAGCACCACCACCGGAATCGACGGGTGCCGTTCCTTCATCGACGCCTGGACGTCGAAGCCACTGACGCCTGGCATGCGCAGGTCGAGCACGACGCAATCGGGCGGACTGCGCGGCACGTGGTGGAGGAACTCCGACCCCGACTCATAGGCCAGCACGTCGAACCCGGCCGACCGCAGCAGGCGTCGCAGTGCGAGCCGGACGTCGCCCTCGTCATCGACCACGGCTACCAGGGGCGCTCTGCCAGTCATTGCGGCCCAAGGTCGCTCCAAGCGCGCCGGTGGGCAATTGGCCCTTGGCCCCATCCGCATCCGGACCAGCGCGCTAACCACCGGGGAACAAGTGTTGCCGAGCGACGGGCCGGCAAACGCACTCAGTAGAAATACCTAGTCGGGGGCAGTGGAATAGCGGTTGCTGAAAGTGTGGCCTGTCTCCATGCTGAATGCCTTGGTGGGAAGCTCGATGGACGGTTTCCGCACTGTCCCGCTGCAGTTCCTCCAATCGGTGGAAAGAGATGGATGGCCGCACGAGGTTCCACCCTTTCAGAACGCTGGCGACGGACTGTGCCGGGACGGCGGCCGCATGAACTGGGTCGAGGTGGTGTGGCCGCTGGTCATGTCGATGAGCCTGGTTTTCGGGTTGGTGCACCTGCTCATCTGGCGGACACGCCAAGGGGAATGGGTACACCTTGCGCTGGCCGTCGCTGCTTTCAGTCTGGGCGCGTTGACGGGCCTGGAACGCCTGATGCTGTCCAGCGAATCCACCGTGCAGACGGGCGTGCTGATCCACTGGATGCATGTCCCGGTTGCCGTGATGGTGGTATCCCTGATCGTTGCCGTGCATCTGGCTTTCCGCCATGGATCGCTCTGGTTGGCGGCCGTGGCCATCGGCCTGCGGCTCGTGGCGCTGGTCCTGAATTTCACCACTGGGGTCAATCTCAATTTCCTGAGCATCGACCGGATCACATGGACGACGTGGTGGGGCGTTGCGATCGCGCAACCGGTCGGACAGCCCAACCCGGGACTGGTCGTTGCCTTGCTGAGCAACCTGTTCCTGGCGGCCTATCTCGTACAGACACTGGTACGCGGACTGCGTGTCCAGCCGGCGCGCAGATCCACGCTGGTGATTACCTGTGGTGCCTGCCTGCTGCTGGTCGCTGTGCTGATCGCCGCCACGCTCGCCTGGGCGATTCCACTGCCCAGGGTACCTCTGACGCTGCCCAGCATCCTGGCGCTGTTGCTGGTCATAGGGTGGCAGCTGGGAGAGGAGTTCATCCGTCGCAGTCGGCTGGAAGGACTGTTGCAGAAAAGCGAGCTGCAGCGACTGGAAGCCGTGCGTGAACTCAACCTGGCGGCGATGAGCTCGGGATTGGGCTTGTGGAACTGGGACGCAACGAGCCGGACGTTCACCCAGAACTGCATCAACCGTAAGTTGCTCGGCAAGCCCCGGCACGTTGCCGAGCCGGAAGCAGACGGCTCGACATTGAGATTGATCGTCGACGACCCGGCCTCGGTCCTGTTCGCGCACGTCGAACCCGGTGAGATACGACCGCTGACTGAGCGCTTCGAGAAGGCCATCCGGCAACCGACGTACGAGCTGGATTACGCCATACGCGGCCCGGAAGGCGAACGGCAGTGGATCTGCCTGCGAGGAAGCGCGGAACACGATGCCAGCGGCGCGGTCGTGAGGTTGCGTGGCATGACGCAGGATGTCAGCAGGCGCCGTGGCGAGGAAAAGCAGCTTCGGGCGGTGCTCGATGCGTCACCGACCGCACTGCTTCTGGTCGACAGCAACGGCGAGATCCGCTACGCGAACGAACAGGGGGCCGTGATCTTCGGGTATGAGCGCGGCGAAATGCCCGGGGTCAGGGCCGATCAGCTGCTTCCCCTGGAGATCGATGTCGCCGCGATCGACGAACATAGGCAGCCGGCCCACCACGGCGGGCCCGGTGCCGACGGGCTGTATGGTCATGCGCGGTGTGGCCGTGAATTCCCTGTTGAAGTGGTGCTCAATCCCCTGGAGATCGACGGCCATGCGCATGTGGTGGCCGCGGTGAACGATCTGACCGAACGACAGCGTGCGGAGCAGGAGATGGCGTTCGAACGCGAGAGCATGGCGCACATGTCGCGTGTCACGCTGATCGGCGAGATATCCGGATCGCTCGCGCACGAACTCAACCAGCCCCTGGCTGCCATCCTCAGCAATGCACAGGCCGCCCAGCGCATCCTGCGCCGCGATCCCGCCGACGTCACCGACATCCGCGAAATCCTGGACGACATAGTCGAGAACGACAGGCGGGCGGGCGAGGTCATCAAGCGCTTGCGCGGACTGTTGAAGAAGGAGTGCAGGGCGTTCACCAGCCTTGCGATGAACGAGGTGGTACACGATTCGATCAGGATCATCCGCAACGACCTGGTCAACCGTGGCGTGGAGTACCGGCTGGACCTGGCAGTGCCGATCTGCCGCGTCCAGGGCGACCCGGTGCAACTGCAGCAGGTGTTGCTGAACCTGATCGTCAACGCCTGCGAGGCCATGGGCGAAAGCACCCCGCGCGAGATCACGGTGCGCACGTCCACCCCAAACGAATCACGCATCCAGGTCGAGGTGCGTGATACCGGGCCGGGCATCCCCGAGGACATGCTCGACGTGATATTCGCGCCATTCCAGACATCCAAGCCCAACGGGATGGGCATGGGCCTGGCGATCTGTCGCACGCTGATCCGCGCCCATGGTGGGCGCATCTGGGCCGCCAACCTCCGGGGCGGGGGCGCCAGTCTCTGTTTCGAACTACCCATGCTGGAGTAGATCATGACTGCAATGGTGCACATCATCGATGACGACGTCAGCGTGCTGACGGCCATGGGCCGCAGCCTCAAGGCAGACGGCCTGGACGTGACCTTGAATACATCCGCCGGCGAATTCCTGGCCGCGTACGATCCAGACGTTGGGGGCTGTGTCGTGCTTGACCTGCATATGCCCGGCATCAACGGCCTGGAACTGCAGCAGCTGCTTGTTGCCCGTGGCCACGAACCGCCCCTCATCTTCGTCAGTGGTGACGCGGATATTGCAAGCTGCGCCAGTGCGATGCGCACGGGGGCGTTGGACTTCCTGCCCAAGCCTGTCGAGTCCGAAACGCTGCTGGAAGCGGTGCGGCGCGGTATCCAGACCGATGCCGCGGAGCGCGCCCGTCGTGATGCGGAATCCGCCGCGGGACAGCGCTACCTGCGGCTTACGCGTCGCGAGCGGGAAGTGTTCGCCCACGTGATCGCGGGTCGGCTCAACAAGCAGATCGCCGCCGACCTGGGTATCTCGCTGAAGACCACCAAGGTCCATCGCAGCCGGGTGATGCAGAAGTTTGGCGTGCGGTCGGTGGCAGAGCTGGTGCGCGCGGCCGAGAAGGCCCATGTGGGAGGAGAGGACCATGTGCCCAAGGAGTATTGGCGGCAGGGCAGGGAGCGGGCAGGCAGCACCGACCCCATCCAGATATGAGAGGATGCCTGCAGCGTCCACCACGCCTTCAGCGGGTGGCGCCCTCGCAGTGAACCCCATCTCTCATCGGATAGAACATGCGCCTGCTGGCGGGATGCGAACTGGCAGTCGAATCGACCGAGGACTGCGCGGTAGTCGCCATGCTGCGGCCACGCAGCGGCGAAGCGCAATGGCTGATCAGCGAAGCCTATGCATTTGAACCCCACGTTCGGCCCACCGAATTCGTCGACGTGTTCGGCAACCTGTGCCAGCGTTTCGTGGTGCGGCAGGGGCGCATGCGGATCCGGGCCGAGCTAGAGGTGGAGACCGAGCGCGACGTTGCCATCGCGCCGTGGGTGGCGCCGGCACCGGCTGCCCTGCTGCCCGATCACGCCCTGCAGTACCTGCTGCCGAGTCGCTACTGCCCCAGCGACCGGGCTTTCGAGCAGGCGCAGGCCATCGTGGATGCGGCCGACCCCCGCAGTGGCCAGGTTGGCGCGATCGTGGAATGGATCCGCACCCATATCGCGTACCGGTATGGCGTGAGCGACGCCAGCACGGATGCACTCGACACCATGCAGGCGGGTGCAGGGGTCTGCCGCGACTATGCCCATGTCGGGATCACCCTGTGCAGAAGCCTGCGCATTCCAGCCCGGATGGTGGTTGGCTATCTGTACGGACTGGAACCCATGGACCTGCATGCCTGGTTCGAGGCTTACCTGGATGGCCGCTGGTACACGTTCGACCCGACGCAGTCAGCACCCCGTGGCGGTCGGATCGTGGTCGCCTACGGCCGCGATGCGGCCGACGTGGCGTTCCTGACCAATTACGGTTGGCTGCAGACGGTGGAAATGCAGGTATGGGTTGGCGAGCGAACCAGCGAGCTACCCCTTCCGGTCACGGACGAGAGCCGATAGCCGTCGAGAAGTCACCGGGCCGAGGTTGCTTTGCTCTCTCGCAGAGAGATTTCCTGATCCAGCCCCGCCTTCGGCGGGCGGAACGTCTGGCACCTGGGGCTTGGGGACTCCAGTTGTCGGCCCCGCGCAGCGCGACGGCCACCGCCACGGCGCCTCGCGCCCGGCCGTCCGGCGGCCCTGGCGACCGGGTGGGGCAGGGCCGCCCCATGACTCGCGTGGGGTGCCGGGGAGGGTGCCTCCCGGCCGGGGGCCGCCCTGGCATGCCGGCCCGTCAGGGGGGGAGCATCCAAATCGTACCGTTCCACGTAGATGCCTTCACACGAGCAACTTACACCCCGGAAGTACCATGGCATCCTACCCTGTCAGTACCCCCTCGCCATTGGAGACGGCACGCCTCTTGTCCAGCGCTTCGCAATCCCTGCGGGACCGCTATGACGGCGCCGCCGACATGGCACGGGTGGCCGGTCAGCGTGATCGCGACAGCTTCATGCGCATCTACGATCATTTCATGCCCCGGGTCTGCCTGTATCTTCGCGGCTTGGGATCCCCTGATGCGGTGAGCGAAGAGCTGGCACAGGAGGCGTTGTTGCGCTTGTGGCAGCGTGCCGCGATGTACGATCCCAACCAAAGCAGCGTTGGTACGTGGCTCTTCCGCATCGCCCGCAATCTTCACATCGACCGCGTGCGTCGCGAACCCGGCTGGGTACAGTTGCTGGAAGACGTGCAGGCCTCGCTTGACGACGATTTCTCGGTACGCCCGGTCTCGGTCGAAGACCATGTCGACCACCTGCAGTTGCAGCAACGCATTGCAACCCTGCCTGCCATGCAGGCACAGTTGATGCGCATGTCGTACCTCGAGTCCAAGACCCACCAGGAAATCGCCGCCCAGCTCGACATGCCGCTGGGTACGGTGAAATCGCATCTCCGACGCACGTTCCTCCGGCTGCAAAGCCAGATGCGGGGTGGCGCATGATGCCCCGCCATCACCTGGACCCGGCCACCCTGGTGAGCTTCGCCGCGGGAGCGCTGGCCATGGAAATCGCGGTGGTGGCCGCCACCCATCTGCAGGCCTGCGCCCATTGCCGTGCCCAACTGCGCGAAGCGGAATCTTTTGGTGGGCGACTGATAGAACAGCAGCATCCTTTCGCTTCGCACGATTCGCATGGGACGCACCTGCGCGAGGCAATGCTGCGACAGCTCGACACTAGCGTCGCATCGACGCCGGACCGTCCGGCGACAACGCCTCTGCACGAGGATGCGGATCTCCTTCCCAAGCCGCTGCGCGCCTATTTCGGCGAGTCATACAGTGGGCTGGCCTGGCGGTGGATGGCGCCGGGCGTGCACTGCATCCGGGCCACGCCAAGCTCCACCGGCACACTGCTCATGCTGAAGATTGCGCCGGGGCGCAGCATGCCGCTGCATGGCCATGGCGGCACCGAGCTCACCCAGATCCTGAGGGGGGCCTATGCGGATGCACTGGGTCATTTCGCTGCCGGCGATGTAGCCGATCTGGACAGCAATATTGAGCACCAGCCTGTCACCACGCCCGGTGCTCCCTGCATCTGCGTGTCTGCGCTGGACGCGCCGCTACGGTTCTCTGGCTGGCTGGCGCAACGGCTGCAACCCATCTTCAAGATCTGATGGTGGCTGCTTCACCTGCTGGCATCGCGGCCAGGGTAGGGTGAATCCGTCGCGCCATTGCTCAATGCGCCGCTGGGCGCATTGCCACGATCGGCTTGCCTTTCTCGACGAGGTACGTGGCCAGCTCCGCCGCCTTGGCGCTACCAGGGTTGTGTGCGGCGTGCGGCGTGCCGGCGGGGATGTACAGGGATTGCCCCGCTTTCAGTGTCACCGGCGGCTTGTCGTCGAACGAGTACTGCAGCGAGCCTTCCAGCACATACGCCACCTCGACACCTGGATGGGTGTGCATGCCGAAACTCGCGCCCGGTGCGAAGTCCACCCGTACCTGGACCACTTCGCGTCCGGCCACATCCAGGTCATGCCGCAAGGCTTCATGGCGTCCAACGCCGGACTGTGTGGCGTTCGCCGCCAGTAGTGTCACGCCTGCCATCACGGCGAGTGACGCAGTCAAGAGGATGTGCTTGGTGTTCATTTCGGTCTCCTGTGTTGGGTACGCCATGAGACGACCCCGCTGTATATCACATGTGTCCGGATGCCTGCCCTTTTGTAAGCGTACGTATCCAGGGCCATTGCGGGTACAGGTCGACAAACACATTTCGATCCCGCACCCACGTTTCAGGCGTTACCTGTCCGCGGCTGCGTTAGCCTGCGTACAGAAGATCGAGAGTTCGCCGGAGCAGGGCCGTAAGCGATGGTTATCGGGTGCAGGGAAGCTTGATAGCCGACACGATGCGGAGATTGGGCGTCCACGAAACTCTGGTCGGTGCAGACCATCCAGCAGGTCGTGCCGGAGGGACATGACGGGATCTGGATTCGCCTGGACGCCGCGTGGAGAAGGAGCGCGAGCAATGAGAACAGGATGCCGCGACGAAGGACGTCATCACCCAGCGGATACATCCTGACGCATGGGAGCGCGCCGCTTTACTGCAAGCGATTTCCACCCCAAGAAAAAAGCGCTCACCGGGCGTCAGCTACGCGTGGACTCATGCGGACGGCGCGGCCTCGGTTCCTTGGCTCCCATGAGGCTAAAGACTGCAGCACGAAGGTGCTGGTGGAATTCCGTGCACCCGCTGGGCAGGCGTTGGAGCGGCTCACCGACGAACAACTGGAAGACCTCGGTTTTCAGGTCTCGGTGCACAGCTACGGCGCGCTGGTGAAGGGGGAGGGCGAGACCATCATTTTCACCCAGTGGCCTATTGATCCGATCTTTACCCAGTCCTCCGCCACCACCGACCGCATTCGCTCGGCGTCGTCTGCACCGCCTGGGCCGCAGGCCCAGCCGGTCCAGACGCACGCCGGCCACGGCGACGTAGCCACCGGGTTCACTCAAGGCGTTGTCATTGCCGGCGATATCAAGAACGTGGGCGAGGTCGCTAACGTCGTAGAGGCCGGTGAGGCGAATTTCTAACTGGAGTCTGTCGGCCAGTGAGGGCTGTTCCCAAACTTCTCTGCTTCGATGATCTGGTCGATTGCGGTCTTCTTCCACATCATCCCAATCTGACCACCAATGTCTCTCAGGTCACCGGTACGTCCGGAATAAACTCCGGCGAGTGATCTAACCTCACCAATAACTTCTGTCCCCGTTAACTTCGGAGGATAAGCAAAGTGAACTCCTATCCTCCGCATTAGAACAGGTGCCCCAGAGAACCCTGGGCGAGTCGCCGTGTCGATGTAAGTCAGCGGAAGAGAGTTCACATCGACAGCTGGCTCGCTTGCGATCGTTGCACGCTTCCATACGGGAAAAACGTGCCTGCCTGCGTCCACAAATGGGAATCCGATTACGAATGCGTCATCGGATGCGCGAAGATCAAGATCACGCAATTCGGCATCATCATTGATGGCTGGCGCCTCGACAGCAGCATCAGCTATGGCGTCTTCGAAAGGAACTGCGACAACGTCAACCTTTGAGCCGTGGATTGGGTGTTCATACCATTCCGGCTGAGTTCTATCCGCGTCTTTGTAGAGGTCAAATGCAATGCCTCGCAAGTTCGAGAACGTGTTGTCCGTACGAAAGACAATGCGGAACTCGTCAGGTATGGCCGCGGTCTCCGATATGCATTCACCAGTCTCTGCGTTCTTTCCTGAAAAATTGTGCCAGTTGGTGATCAAAAAACGCTTGCCGCCATGCCTGTAAAGGAAAGCTGTTGCCGAACTTACGTGCTTTCCCTCAAAGTAAAGCTGAATCTGATGCGTGGCGCATGAAGCGTGATCGACAACCAAGATATTTTTCTCCATCAGCAGCGATCTCCCGGCACGTTTTCCCACCCATTCTTCAGCTTACGGAACACTTGTCCATTGATGCAGCGAAGCCCGCCGGATACCGGGGTGTAGGGGCGGGGCCCCTACGGTCACGCTCTATCCCGCACGGCTGCCTACGTTCCGGGCGTGCCAGTCGGCAAGGTCCACGACCACGACCTTTACGGTTCCCTGCAAAACTCGCCGTTTCTCGTTGCGAGCCCGGGCAGCATCCCGGCGCGCCTCTAGTTCCTGCCGCCACAGGATGCCCCGCATCCGTTCCGGGCTGATCCGCTGGCCGTCTGGTGAGACCAACCAGCGCCCGCGCTGCTTCCAACCGAGCCAGTCGGCGCGAAGTTCCGTATGACCGTGCACCACACGGTCGTAATGTGCCTGGGCACAGGGATTGGGTTTCTGTCCGTCGATCCAGCACGGCGGTCGATCCATCAGCATGCGAAAGCCTCCAGGGTGTCCTTGGGAGGCTTATCGGCAGGGAGAGGGCGATTCAGGAACCGGGCTCACTGAACTTGTGACTTGAGACTGGAATAGAGTCGCCATGAATATCAGTCGGTTAGCTCACTTCGATTGTCGCCCGAAACCCCAGCGAATAGGTCACAGATCTTCATCCAATCTGTGACGATCCACTCTTTCCGTTGATCTTGTGACTTAACAGACAGATGCAAACTTTCGGGGAACTGATTTAAAAAGCAGCATCTACTGAACGAGAGTGTCAATGCAGACGCCACTGATCCGGTCCTTCGTTCCTTGGGTAGACGGCGCCTGGGTCCACGGAGAATCGATGTACGCCCTTATGAACAAGCTTGGGTGGTACTCGAATCGTGGACCACTTCAGCTAATTAACGACCTAAGAAGAACGCAGGACGCTGCGCTTTCATTTCCGAGATTCATAGAACTCAGCTGCCTAGAAACGGAAGAACAGCGTCTATTCGTTAACGAGACGCCGGGCCTCCCGCCGATCCGAGGCTACCCATTCCGAGAGTTCGCCAGCAAAATCCGAGAGATTGCACGGGTATATGGATTCGCTGAGCGCACTTACGATTTGCTTCGCTATTGCCCCGAGTGCATCGAAATGGGTATGCATTTTGACGTCTGCCAGATTTCCTACGTCACTGCATGTCCGTACCACGGTGTCGCGCTCACATCTATCTGCAGATCCTGTTCGAGCAAGCAGTCATTGGCCTGCCACCTCAGCCAAGGGCCTTTCTCATGCCACAACTGCGGCGCCACGCTTATCAATGCAGATCTGACCGATCTAGCAGCTGCCAGATCTTATCGAAGGGAAGTCGGAGTCGCGCACGAGAGGCTCAGTAGAAAGCTGGCCCAGGTACCCCGCGTTTACGTGGAGGGGTGGGATACTTTAAAAGTTAGCGGATATGTTGAAGATGGGCTACGGAATGCCATGGCTGTCGCGATCGGACTACAGTCTCGTGGCGTTTCTCCGATCGTCGGCATCAAAGAACCATATCGCGCCATAAGGCTCGAATCGACCGCGAACGGGAGACCAAAACTCAGTCGCTTTCAAAAAGTTGGCGCGATACTTGATACGCCGATGGTCAATGACGATTCTCTGTTGCAGAGAAAATCTCTTATTCAGCGAAGGGTGGGCGCCTGGGTTGTGGAGCGCTACAAAGACCATCTTGAATGTATCACTGCCGCCCGAATGATACTTGCGTGCAAGAAGATGCGCGAGAAAGAGTTCGGCTCAACTGAAGGAAAGACGCACACATGCTGTATTGGAAGGGGCTTCGCAGCTTGGGAGCAGGGATTGGCAAGCAGAGCCACAAGCATTATCAACTGGGATCTGTGGGATTCTTGGCGTCTTGAGAATCGGCAGCGACTGGATTTTGCTCTATATGTCCTTGAGAAGTCTTGCTTCAGCCTGTCGGTACTAAACTTTGTCGAGAACGATCGGCATAGTTTTCGCTTGTGGTATCGAAGCGGAATGGATCTAAGGTTGACGCGAGAGTACAGTTGGGGAAGGCTTGAGCACGCCGTACTGCAAGCCAACATTGATGGGATCGATACACAAGACCTATGCGCCATGAGTTCGCGAACAAAGGAAGAGAAAGAATCCTGGCTGGTAGGCCTAGCGCACGTCGTCGACCATGCCGATACAACGATCAAAACAAAAAGCATTCATGCCGCGTCGTATCTCACGAGCAGGTTTGTCAGGGAATATGACGCAAAGGCACGTACTTTCCACTCTGCGGAATTTTTTCACACTGATATCAATCGGAGAGTCAACCCCGAGTTGCATATTTTGGGTTAGGCCCTTTGTCTACGCCCGCCTTGGAAGCGGCCGAAAGTGCTCGACAGCGTTCATGCGAACCCCTTGCGACAATCTTTTCGGGGCCTCTACTTATATTTCTCTGGCTGCATTGGAGATGCGACTTGTACTCGTTTCTTATATGGCAATGTTTCCTCATACTGCTGAAAATAATTACGCGAATTGCTCGGCAGCAACCCTCGTCCGCGGCTAGATGTTTGATCGATGCATTTGGCGGCCTGAAGCGCTGATAGCGGACCGCTTCGCTATCATGAAGTGATTCGCAAGCATCAGTAATTGTTTGGGATCTATCGACGAGAACGGGGAAGGGCGGAAGATCTACATCGCCGATAGCGCTATTCAACGACTGGCTCCGGTATCCGTACTCCGAGATCATTTCAATCGCCTTGAGCAGCCGATCCTTCAGTACGGTCGCAATCGCTCCTAGATTATCGAGATTGCGCACGTGCAGTGACTCGCAGAACTGTTCTGCACCTTTCTCGGCATGGTGGCTGCTGAAGTTCTCGAAATCTTTTCGCCATACGCTCTCATGGTGATACGCAAGCAGGAATCTCAACGTTTCCGGCGTCGCTGCACTGGTCAAGCACTTCAGGCAGTTGGACACGAGGAAGTGATAGCCGTCCCCACTAACATCTCTAAGGTCTGCCAAAGCGCTACCCGGCAAGAAGATCGCATTTCTCTTCTCTAAGAACTCCGAAAGGTAGCGCCTGCTAATGGAGATGGATGGAGGTCCGCCATTAAGGTACGGTTTCAGCGACTCAGTGAGAAGCCACTCCTTCGCTGCAGGAACCCGCTGGCACGCGCGCTCATAAAGGCTGAATCGGTCACCCCGATCATCAAACTCCTTCCAGTACCGCCCATTCGGATTCTTCCCTGAGGTATAGACCTCCTGAAAGAATGGCGGAGCAATGCGTGCTTCTAGAACCCCGTGAGGTTCACTAAGAGGGAAAAGCAGTGTTCGATTGAGCCAATGCACATCGCAATCAAGGGATGCGCATAGGTATCTCGCCCAAAGCTGGGCGAGGGCGCGATCTAGGTCGCTAGCAGAGCTTCGGCTCATTGCCAAGGGCAGGATTGGCTTTTGAATCCACGTCTGTAGGTTACGCCTGACATTGCTTAGGCTAAAAGTGCATCAAGAAATTAACATTTAGTTAACAAAAAAGGGCCCACCCACTGCGAATGGATGGACCCTGCCAGGTCGTAGGAGGACCTGATGATGCCGACAGACGATAAACCTGCCCTGAGGGTGGGTCAAGGAATACTTTGGCCTACTGACTGCCCCTCTCAAAGAAGGGGGAGTACGCATGGCTAAACGCTCCCATACCCCTGCGCAACAGAAACGACGCTCTTACGCTGCACCTATCAGAGCTAGAGGGCTAAGCGGATACAACATATGGTTCGTGTCGCCTCCGCTTGATACTACGCAACGACCGCTAACGCTCTGTTCGGATGTGGAGTTTGCCTGCCATCTCTACTTGGAAGGCGACCCTGAACTAAGGCTCATCGACTACACGCCGATAAGAGCTGTTCCCGAGAACAGAGAAAGATCAAACCGCCGCCACTTCGCGGTTGGCACGACGCTGCAAAGCCACGTCATCGACATTGACCTTGATCCCGCGGGCGATGGACAAGGCCCCGCGGGTCGTAGAGTCGTCACTCTCAGAGAGATACATGCTAGCGCGACCAGAATCCAGAGCTGGCGCTCCATCGTCGCAGCCATAAATCGATGCAAGTCTCACGAGATGCTCTCAATCATGGCGCGGCTTCGCCACTTGGTCGAAGAGCAGCCCGGTATTCGCATCAGCGATATAAAGCGCCAAGTGGCAGAACCTGCTGGACTGATCGAAGGTGCGATCGCTCTTCTCTTGAGAACACGCGACCTCACAAGTGATGTCGATCAAAGCATATGGAGCATGCTTACCAGGCTTTGGAGGCGGGAAGATGACTAGTGCTAGGCCAACCCGCAGTACCGCCAATCAGGAGCATCTAGACACCAAAGCCTGGCGATTCCCCGATTTAAGCCATTTGACCGATCATCAGAAAAAGCGCTTCCATAGCGTCAAAGACGCCGTGGAAGCATACATCGCGGGTGAGAACCTATCCGCCACACTGCTCAAGCATGGAATCCATCGCGAGCAGTTCTACCGAACTTTTAAGAAGTGTCAAACGCTGGATGACCATGGTGTCCTATTAGGCTGGGTTGGGGCGCTGCCTAACACTGAAGTAAAGCCACGCCAAAGAAGGGCGCCGCTCAGGCAAGCTGCTGGCAGACATGCGGGACATAGCGGTGCATTGGAGCTTCATTTCCGTCGACGTCCTCAAGTTGCGGCTTCCTTTAGGCACTACCTCGATACCAATGCGAGGAGGCGTCCTGGCGGAGAAGCTGGTATCAGGCACAAGTCTGCGCACATGGAGTTTCTGAGACTCTGCGAACAGGAGGATCCACAGAGACAGGAATGGCCGTTCGTGTGCGATCGAAGAGGATCTGGCGCCATTCGAAACTTTGTAAAGCAGTATCTGATATACAACTACGATAGGATTGTGGCGACCCAGTATGGCGACAAGGCCGCTACAAAATCCAAGGCCGGTACCGGCCAAGCTTCGATGCTCGTCGCTTGCGCCCCTTTCGACGTTGTCGAGCTCGACGAACATTCTGCGGGATTCATCGGAACAGTTCGGATCCGCACGCCAGAGGGCGTTCGATACTTAGACGCTGGCCGCGTGACGATCCTTCTGCTGGCAGATCGCCTCAAGGAACGGGTTCACGCGTTCAAGGTGATCTACAGGGAACAGGCCAATAGTGGCGACGTCCTAGATGTGCTCGACGCTGCCACAGTGGGAGAGCCAGGCCGCGCGCACAGTAAGGAAGAGCAGCAGCCCGTCCAGCCACTGGTAGATCTCGACTCTAGGTTCGGGTGGTGTGGCTTCAACGCACTGCTTCTGGACAACGCCTTGGTCCATCTTGCCGAAGAAGTCGTCGATCGCACCATATCTCTTTGTGGCTGTGCCGTGAATTTCGGACCCGTCCATACGCCTGCAAGAAGGCAGCTGGCGGAGCGCATCTTCAATGCCTTGGAACGCGCCGGATTCAAACGACTACCAATGACCACCGGGGCGCATCCAAACGATCCTAAAAGACAGGATCCAGAGCAGACCGCAAGAAGATGCGAACTTGATGCCGCGGAGATCGTCAAGCTGGTAGCCGATCTAGTGGCGAAGTTCAATGCGGCTAAGGGAAAGCGAAATTTGGCTGCTAGTGCCCACGAACGCATGAAGGCAATCATCTGTGGCGAGGAGCGCGACTTCTACCTTTTCCCATTTCTTCCGCCGCTTCGTGAGGGAGATGCAGATCTTTCCTTGTGCATTCAGCGGGTCCGTGTCCGAGGAAACCTGAAAACCGGCAGGAGGCCCTACTTCACCTTTCTCGAAGCAGACTACACCTCCCCCGAACTTGCCGAAGATTGGGACGCGATTGGATCCGAACTTGTCATCCACATCGATAGGTCAAACATTCGGCGAATAGCAGCTTTTAAGAATGGAGTTTCCGTCGGCTTGTGCTCCGCGTTTGGTCGGTGGGGACTCAGCGACCACTCGATCGACCTTCGAAAGCACATCAATAAGATGATTAGGGCAGGTTACTTGGAGAACGATCACGGAGGCGATGTTGTTGCCCAGTTCATCAAGCAACTTGGTGAGAAAGTTGGCTCATCCAAGTCACTCAAGGGGCACGTCAAGAAGGGAGTGCGACAGCTTGCCGACCACAATGCGCGACGCGAGTCTTCAACCTCGCAGACCAATGATCTCAATGTGACGAACGCGGTGAATGACCTCCTGGATCGCGCCTCCAGTCAACCTGACGAGGAGCTGGACTCTTGGGCTGACATGAGTGCGAGCAACGGAGACGGCTATGGACCTTGAAGACATAGTACTGCTTCGCAATCAGGTATGGGATGCACATCCGATCATCATCGAGTGTGCCATCCTGCCAACACCAGGGGTCCAGCATATTGTCTCCCTGGTGTCGAAGGCAGGCCGAAAATCTCGCGCGTCTCTCGCCGTCATTGCGAATCCTATGACAGGTAAGAGCTTCTGCGCTAAAGCAGTAGCAATCGAGATGAAGAGGAGCAAGCCGGGTTGCGGCGTATTGATCTTTGAAGTCGTCGAAGACGAGGCGCAAGCTGAAGGCAGAATCCTGTCAGAGTTCCTGAACCAGATCGATTTTGCGCCCACCATAGTCAGAGATCTATCCGGTAAGAGAAAGCAGGTACATCGTGCGCTCTTGGCACTAGCCGGTGATGCCAAACACCTCTTCCTTATCTTTGATGAGGCACAGGAGCTCAGCCCCAAGGAGTACGCTTGGATAAAGGCGGTGATCAATCGTCTTGTTAATGATCACGTCAAAGTGACCGTTGTTCTCTTTGGTCAGACTGAACTGAGGGAGAAGATTTCCAGGCTGGAGGATGCAAGATCGGATCTCGTAAAGCGATTCGGCTCAAAGCTCTATAATCTTGTGGGATTGCGGAATGTCGATGATCTGAGTGTAGTGCTCGAAGCGATGGACTCGAAATCTGAGTTCCCCGCAGGCTCCGGCCTCACTTACACCCAGCTTCTGCTGCCGCGATTCTACGCTGCCGGTGGTCGCCTTGCGGCTCATGCAGAAGGCATCTGGGCCAAGCTAAGCAAGTACAGAAGCTCTCGGACGGCAAATTCCGTTTCAATGTCGATATGTGCCGGGTTCTTGGCCAATCTCATGATGGCGCTAAGAGGCCACGATAGCGAAGATATGAAGATCACCTCGGAATTCATAAACAAGATTCCTGTCGATTGATGCCAGCCCGTGTCTCCCGACATGCGCCATGCTTGCCTTTGCACTGGGGCGAGAACTCGCTGTATGGGCTCATCCATAGGGTGGCTGAGTTCAATCTCTCGAGTGCTTGGGACATTGGAACTATCCTTGACCGCCAAGCTAGAATGGAGTTTGGCGTCGGCATTCCTTCGTCTGTGAATAATCTTGCATCGTTCTCTCGCTGGGCTGCTTTTGTCGACACACGCGAGATGGACGACTCTCCAGACCTATTGCGATATGCACTGTCGGCCGCTCACAGGGACTGTACCGATGTTCCGCATTCCTGGGCGGTTCCATGGCTGAAGTGGTGTCCACTATGTGTCCATGACGGCGTACACCGGATGGCGCATCAGCACAGAGCACGGACGTGCTGTTCGATACAGGGCCACTTCCTGCCGCTCAGAATGAAGCTCCATTCAACGTGTGCGTACTGTGGAGGAAGCTCGCACTACAGGATTCTTAGGGGCTCCAAAGTGTTCTGTTGCGAGGCCTGCGGCGCCACCTTCGCCAAGCGCGACAAAGCAGAGAACACCCCGTATCTGCAGATTTCGCCGGCACAATTGTCTTTGAATGAGGCGTTAGTCTCGATCACGGAGAACGTTGCGATCCCCGGTGTCTTTCCCAGCCAACCTGCGAGGGCGGGAGGCACGTATCGTGTTTCCCTCGCGCAGGACGTATCGATTCTCTACGGCGAACTGCAGTTCCAGGCCGCCCAGCCACTATCCCGCGTGAGCAAGGTGCTTTCGCGCTACTTCAGGTTTCGTCCCCTACAGCACCGTCAACGCCCTGAAGTTCACGATGTAACAGTAAGGCGCCTGCTGGAACAGGTGGCTTTCCTGGCCATGATCTCGGGCCATCGCTGCCTGTCCGCACCGAGCAACCAAGTCGATCCGCATTTTGCTTCCTGCCCGGTTTTGGAGGCTTTCGTCTATTGGAGAAAGCACCTCGCCTTACTAGACCAGAATGTATCCCACTCAATGGAGTCGGATCTGCAAGCCTCTTACTTGGGACTCTGCCTTTCAATAGCCTGGTACGCTCAAGAGCAAGCGGCTATTGCGGGCATCCCGATGACGCCCCACGCGCTAGGCGAATGGCTCGACCCAGAATTCACGCATCAAAGCCTTAGTCCTGACTGCGATTCGACACCACAAGGATTGGACCACCAGTTTCAATTTTTCGCCATTAATTGCACAGGCGATCCAGAATGGGCGCGACGATCCCGTCAGTTCAGATCGGTGTCTCGCCGGCTCATATCTCGCATGGATCAAGCCGAGGAAGCGGACTGGCTCATGGACTGAGATTGGAACTAGGCATCCGCCAACCGTCTCGCGTAGCCATCAGCACGTTCTTCTTCGGAAAACCTTGGTCACTCTAGGTGGGCAGCGTCGCTTTTCCCCCAACGTGTTCGAGTGTTGGCACCTCCTTCCAAAACTTGTCTCCCAAAGCGGTAGCCACATGTGAGAAGCTCTTTGCGAGAGCGCAATCTGGTAACGAATCGTAAGATCCAAAGCAGAATTCGATTCTTCTCGATTTCAAAGCCATCTCCAAGCGGTAAGGCAGCTCGGTCTCAAGGATCAGCTTCAGTAGTTCGTGATTTCCAGGGTGCTGGGCAGCCATATTCTTCATGGTGCGCACCGCCGCCCAGCATGCGTAACGCCACTGACCGAGACTGTAACGCTGCACATCCGCCATCAAGGCGCTAGCACTGCTTGCAAAGTATACGCGCTCCAGTTGTGAAATCTGGAGCTGGTGCCGGAGGCAAGCTTCCGCCTCGCCCATGAAGAGTTCCCTCCAAATCCGCAACCAGCCGTTCGCAAATGAGGGATCTCGACCTTGTGTCGTGAGGAATTCGATCAGCTGGCTGCGAAGCGACCTCCACGGGATGGTCCAACTGTACGACCATGCCAGTCCTTCTACCGAAGTCGTATTGATCAATGCCGCGCCATCGTTACGAATGATGCCCAAGGCATCCAATCTGTTCAGGAGGGATGCTGTCAGCTCACGCGATGATGAAACGCGCACGGGAGTTCGCGTGCGCTGTGATTCAACCAGTGCCAGCAGCTCCAAGGAACCGCGGCCGCCCAACGTCTCGACATCCTGTATCCGCGGCGCTTCTGGCCTCACGTCAGAGCCGAGGCGTGGACCGTTTGCCACGTTTGCTCTTTGCATATCCGAGCATCCAAAACAGGCGAGGTCGCGTCATTGCTGGGGAGTGGATGTACTCGAACGTGAGACCTCGTTATGGCTGGCAAGCTGAGCAACTTCAGTGAGCCTGAGCACGTCGAAGTAGACAGTCTCGCAGAAGTGAATCGTCAATTGCTTTAGCAGGCTGTCTCGCAGGGCTGCAGGCCCTAGGGCGGAGGCGGAATCATCCAAGACGAAATCGGCAACCGATGTCAGGCAATCTGCACCTCCGGATACCTTGGGACGCGTCACCATCCAGCTCAGCGTAACTTCAATCATGTCTTGCCTCGTCCTCGCGGGTCGCGAGGCTGCCAGGGAAGGCCGCGATGGGCCCGACCAAACGGCCGTACCCTTCCACCCCTATGGAAATTGCTTTCATCGCAGAATGCTACCGAAAATAGTGTAGACCAATAGTAGTGCACTTCTTAGCTTGCGTGGGTGCCTGCCGCTCTCGCCCCTAGTGCCATTTATCCCGTAATCCGTGCTCACCGGATTGCGCTTGGCTTGAGCCAGGAGGCCTTTGCTGATCAGATTGGCATGCACCGGACCCAGTACGGCGCCATCGAACAGGGGCGCAAAGACTGCCGTCTGTCGACCCTGTTAAGGATTGCGCACGCGCTTGATGTCGACCTCTGGGAGCTTCTGCAGAAGGCAGATCATGCGGTATTGCATCGACGTCCCCGGGGCCATGGATAGGACGCGGCTTCCTCGTCTGGACCAATGCCGCCCGAACTTCAAGTCGATCAAGCCAGTCTCGTGAAGGCATGAGACTCATTCGCGGGAGTATGCCGGCCAACTATCGAGAACTTGCGATGTGGCCCTTTCTCTTCCAAAGAATGGTGACGGTTGGTCCACGGGCGAATGCCGAGCTTTGACAGAAGCGGGAAAATTCTGAGTCCGCCCCCGCCATCAGCAATTCACACTGATCTCTGGAGCCAGTTCGGCAGCCTGATTTGCGGGCCGCCGCTACTTGGCCACCGGGCACGCCCACAACCTCGACAGCACCAGCAGCGCGAGGATGGCCAGCTGGCCCAGAAGCCGCCGTACAACGCCTGGATCCAGGATGGGCGTGTCGTTGATGCTGGGCAAGACCTCCCCGGCGGAAGCCTGGTAGCCATTCGTGAGTGGACGGCGGCAGGCGGCTATGCGGCCAAGTTCCAGCATACGGATGCACTGGGCAGCCCGGTGGCTGTGACCAATCAGGCAGGTACGCTCCTCGAGCGCAATGAGTACGAGCCTTATGGCGCGGTGATCAACAAGCCCAACTACCAGGGGATCGGCTACACGGGGCATGTGCAGGATGCGGTCACTGGATTGACGTACATGCAGCAGCGGTACTACGACCCGCAGGTGGGATTGTTCCTTTCGGTTGATCCGGTGACGGCTTTTAGCAATCCGGTGGGGACTTTCAATCGCTTTCGTTACGCAAACAATAACCCCTATCGTTTTATTGACCCGGATGGACGCGCTGTGTGTCCGAAAGAAGAACGCGGTTGTGTCGATTCGCCCCGAACTGAATCAGGAACTACCCCGCAGCTTGGGCCTTCCTCAGAGCAGCGCGCTGTAGATAGCCAGGTCAAAGCTGCATCCGATAGCGGCCGACTTTCTGATGGGACGAAATTGGATTTCTCTGGAAGAGAACAAGGCTTCAAAGCTTCAGCTGACGGCACCTCATCTAATCCGATGCAGACAGGCTGTGCAAAATGCAGCGATGGCTCAAGAAGAGAAACTGGTTCGTATAACAAGGGCGCGCTCGGTCCTAATGAAAGCGGTGGACATACCCACACCAATAGAACGTCCGGGTTGCCAGGTCCAGAAGATGGCCGTCTGGCGAATGCTACCGATAAGTCCGCATATGTAATATCTGAACGCGGGGCATTCAGCGTTGAAAAAACAGAAGTAGGCTATCGGATCAGAACGATTGATGGTGCTGCGCCAAGTAGTACGGAACGTGCAAAGATGAGGCTTATCATTGATGGCTGGAATCAGAACCAAGGAGGCTCAGGGATCTCATGTTCTGCCATACAGTGCTAATAGCCGTAGCGATTGCTGCTTGTGCTTTGTCGGCATGTGCACATCAGCAAGAGGCACCATCACTTGGAAGTTGTTCTGCTGGCGCACAATGTGCAATGGAAGGAGAACTGCAATTGCATGCGGGCGAGCCAGCATGGGTAGCCGTGCTCCAATCAGGAAACAAATGCGCCAAGCTGGCATTGCCAGATAGCTTTTATTCTGATGCTGAGCAGTGGAGAGGGAAGAAGGTCAGTGTGTCTGGCCGCGCCTTCCAGCAGCCGAGCTTCGAGCAAAGTGGTGATGCGGTGCCGTTCTGGTACACGGAGAAAGATCGAAAACTAGCGTTGGGAGTGTGTGACGATGGCATCGGTCTTTATGTCGAATCGATGCGGTCCCAAGCTGGGAAAGCATGGCCATGATGCTAATAGCATAGATAGACTATGGAAGAACAAATCCAGCCATACGGCGGACCGTCTAGTTGAATGGTTCTTGCGGTTGCGCTGGTCAACGTCAGAATTGCGGCGGCTGAGCGGCAACATATGGGCTGGACTGCTGGGCCTTTAGTAAACGTGACTTGAATGGAGGCGCGCGGGACGGAATTAGAATGGTGACGCTGATCATTACGACGAGCCTACAGAGATTTGCGGGGACTAGTTGCTACTGTCCGATGTCACCAATCGGCGCACCTCCGCGCCAGCCTTATTGGGACATCGGTGTATTTATATGTACCGGCCGGCTTGGCCGCATCGGCTCGCAGGTCGTGACTGAGCAGTGATAAGGATGGAAGCACAATAAGAAGATGAGCCCAAGGAGGCCCGTTTCTGCAACACTGAGCTGTAGGTGAGCCTTGGCTCGCTGCTCGCCTGGCTCCGTGACCATGGCCCGGAGTCTGTTTATCGTGCTAGAGGGCACGAAGTCGTAAAAGTGAGTCTGATTGTGAGTCAATTCAGGCAGGTTACTTGCTTAAGTATATCAATATCAATTACTTATCCTTAACTTTCGATTGAGGCTCCGGGCACCAATTCTCACTCACTTGGTTTATGCAGTTTGCCGGCGATCCCGTTAGGAATTTTCGCGCTAGACGCAGGTGGCAAGCGCGAAACGACGTCCCCGCGCAGCGCGCTAGCGCGGGTCCAATAGGCTGGCAGCCGGGTGGTCCGGCGCAACCCCGGCCTGGAAGTAGCCGATCACGTTGGCGACCGAACGGTGATCGGCCATGGCCATTAAGTTGGGCAGAGCAATGCCTTGCCGCGCGCCTTCGGTGACGAACCCCGAGCGCAGGCTCTGGCCACCAAAATCGCCTTCCAGCCCCACCAGCGCGGCACGCCGCTGCACGAGGGCCGCCGCCGCGGCCGATGAGAGGCCAGCGCCCACGGTTGACTCCCCCCACGCGGCTGAAGATCGGTCCGTCGGTGTGGCCGGCGCGGGCCAGACAGTCGGCCAATTCTGGGCGGCCAGGCCCATGATCAACGGGCCTCAGAGCACGTGTAATCGGAACCGCTTTTGCTGAAGTCGGCACCGCCGCGGAAAGCTGTCTGCCAGTTGGTACTAGTGGGCGGCTGTGTGATTAGGGATCGTTACAGAGGGTAGGGCGACTCGCGTGAGCGCGGCGAGCCCGAAGGTGCTGACCGGCTTCCCGGAATCTCAGACACCCTGAGATGTTGCGAACTTGCGATTTCGTGCTCTTGATTGCGGTGCGGTCCGCTCAAGAATTGTAGCGGAGAAGCCCAGGAAGCATCCTTATCAGTAGGACTGAATACGGTCATGGCAGAGCTGAAGACTTCCGCTCCAAGAGCGATCTCCATGGTCCCAAGTCCTATTTTCGGGGGTGAGGTAGTGCAGGGTGTACTCGCACCCACCCAGACGGCCAAGAGGAACTCTGGGACATCCCCCTCCAGTCGATGTAATCCAGATCGTTCTGCCGAGAACACATGCTGAACTCGGACAACCCCGATATTGTGTTCTGAATGGCCACATCAATCGAAATCGGGAGCTTCACCTTGACCATTTCATCCATCCCGACCTCACGAGAGCAGCTGTGGGCCCTGCTGGCCGAGGCTGCAGAGATCGAGCATCACCTGATGTGCTGCTATCTGTATGCGGCCTTCAGCTTGAAGCAGGAGGCTGATGCTGGCCTATCGAGCGAGGATCTTCCTTACGTCCTCCGCTGGCGCCAAGAGATCCTCGGTGTCGCCATTGAAGAGATGGGACACCTGGCCATGGTGTGCAACATCCTCTCGGCGATAGGTGCCCCAGCGCACCTTGCACACCAGAACTTCCCCATTGCGCCTGGCTACCATCCTGCCGGCGTGGTGGTGAAGCTGACACCCTTCAACCCCAGTACGCTTCAGCACTTTATCTTCCTCGAAAGGCCGGAAGACCATGATGTAGCGGACGGCGCCGGTTTCGAGCCGCCACAAACCTACCACCGCTTGACCAACATGAATCGCCTAATGACGGTAGGGACCGACTACGTAACGGTAGGTCAGCTATACGCCATCATCGCCCTAGGAATGACGTCCCTAACTGAGAAGCTGGGGGAGAAGGTGCTTTTCTCTGGCAATCCCGAGCATCAGCTCGATGAGGCGACGGGTCGCTTGCCGGGCCTGAAGGTCGTCAGATGCTTAGCTACGGCTCAACAGGCCCTCGATGCTATCGTGCGTCAGGGTGAGGGCGCCGCAGCGTCGGAGGAGCGGTCTCACTATCAGCGCTTTATCGCAATTCAACAGGAGTACGAAAGCCTCGTAGCGAGCCGGGATGATTTTCAGCCAGCTTATGCGGCGGCCGAAAATCCAGTAATGCGCATACCTCCGACGCCCGAGGGCAAGGTCTGGGTGAACTGCGAGCCTGCATCCAGCTTGATCGACCTGGGAAACGCCCTGTACAACCACTGCCTGAGGTGCTTGTCCTTGGCATACAGCGGCGTTGGCCGATCTACCCAGGCGTTGCTGGTCCGAACCAGTATCGATCTGATGAAGTTCCTGTCCCCCGTCGCCTCACGCCTCGCGCAACTGCCCGCTAACCTAGAATACCCAGGCGTCACGGCAGGAGTCAGCTTTGCCACAATTCGATCATCAGCTGCGCTACTTGGAGACGTCACGAGCTTAGGAATTCTTGCAGAACGGCTCGATGAGATCGCCGGGCGCTGCGAAAGACTCGGACAGAACGCCGCCGGCCAAGACGATGTACTCACTGCTACCCGGGATGGCGTAGCTCACTTGGCGACGAGGCTCAAGGCACATGTGGCCGGCGCTGCGGAGCACGGCGCCATTGCAGAAGGGGCCGAGCAGTTAGCGCCTCCGGTAGCAGGTGCGCGCTCTCACGCAGCGCTCGCCTCTGAGGGGAGTCCTCATACGCCTGTAGTGTCTATCGCTGGTGGTCCACCTCAGCCCATTCCAATGTCCGACGGCTACGAACGGATACCGGGGCCTGACATCGACCTCATCTACTCAGGAAAGCGATGCATCCATGCGCGATACTGCGTAACGGGTTTGCCAGGCGTGTTTATGGCCAACGTGGTGGGTCCTTGGATCAATCCCGCCGCGGCCAGCACGGAGGATCTTGTGACCGTGGCTCACATGTGTCCTTCGGGGGCGATTCAGTACAAGCGTCATGATGGAGGGCAGAACGAGCAGGCGCCCCCGGTGAACATCCTGCGCGTGAACGAGAACGGACCCTTGGCGCTCCGAGCCGAAACCTGGATCGACCAGGTGCCGGCGGGCATGAGGCTAACGCTGTGCAGATGTGGTGCCTCCGCCAACAAGCCCTACTGCGATGGAAGCCACAACACCATCAAGTTCCGGGCTAGCGGGGAGCCAGATTCCAGGCCCTCGGATCCGCTCGCGGCTCGGGGTGGCCCCTTGTTCATCGAGCCCGAGCTCAACGGTCCCCTGAACGTTACGGGGAATCTCGAGGTCTGCACGGGCACCGGCAGAACCGTGGATCGGGTTCGGACTGCTCGGCTATGTCGGTGCGGAGGCTCAGCAAACAAGCCGTTTTGCGACAACAGCCATCGAGCCAACGGATTCCGTAGCTAGGACCTCGTTACCGAGCGTATTGCTATGGCTGCTGAGTCGCCGCCCAGATCAATCCGAACATCGAAATGGCTAGCCCTATCCATTGCCACATCGTGGGCCATTCCCCGAGCAGCGGAATTCCCATGAGGATGGCCAGGGGCGGGTGCCAACGCGTGGAAGAGTGCGGCGCGTGCAGTCCCAAGCAGTTCGATGGCGCGGGAGAAGGCGTACAGCGACACAACAACCGACAGGATACTTTGAACCAGCTCCTGAATCACTAGGTCACTGATATCCGCGGAGGCCAGCCTGTGAAGGCCGCCGCCGGTGATGTAGATGGGGGCATACACCATCGCAGAGATCATCATTATGGTGATCGTGGCTGCGAAGTCATTCAGCTCCGATGCGCACGAGCGCGGTATACACCGCAAACATTGGCCCGCTAGAGCAAAGAGGGCATCTCCTCGCCATGCTCCATAAACTGCATCCAAGAGCCCGGAGCCGGCCACAGCAACGAGTCCAACCCGCAGAGTAAGCAGGCCGGAAATCCTCGTGGCGGAGAGCCTGTCGGCGAACCAGAACGAGGCGATCAACATGCCCCGCCATGGTGATCACGCCCAGTTGTATCACCGCCCCGTGAGCGAGCGGGGCATACAGGTAACCCTAACCGGTGGCCAGCACAAATAGTGGGCCGGCAAACACCTCGAGCAGAGCTGCACGCGGCCAGCCCAACCCCGCAAGGGTCGCGGGCTGTCGGGGCAGAAGGAAGGGCAGCAGGACCAGTGCCGCTGCGGAGAGCCTTAGGAACGTCATGTCCGCTGGCAGCAGCCAGGTTTCAATGCCGAGGTTAGAAACGGCAATGAATGCGCCCCAGATGGCAGCCGCTATCACTCCAAGCGAGAAGCCCAGTCGAACGGGCGTTAGCATGCTTTCCAAGGAGGAAGCAGCGGGTCGATGGTGGTGAAATTCGAGTTCATCACAAAGACCACTTTTGAGATGAAAGGATGGGGCTGACGAGGCGTAGCGATCAGACGCCCTACGCGACAAGGACTTGTAAGAATTACTTAAGTGTTGACCCATACCCCACGCCGCAAAAAGGGAGCTCTATTTGGTAATTCGGATTACTGAGGGAGAGTTTCGGCTGGTTGCGGTACCTGTCGTGATCTTGCGAAGAGGTCGCCTCACAGCCATCCGCAACGTTGACTGCGTTTCGGGAGAGGGCTAACTAGAGAGGAACGGCGCGGGCAAGAGAAGGCTTTCCTGGGCTCACCTACTGACGTCGCTACCCATCGATTCAATCGAGAGGCCGCACATGAGTCAGATCCCCCCGATGGTTCCTGGCAGTCCTCCAGACGACCTGCAGCACGCTGCGCCCGACGACGAGTCCCGTCGGGACTTCCTGATTGCGGGAAGCACCGTGGCTGGTGCAACGCTAATCCCGTTGTCATCCCTGACGGCCGCACCGGCGCAAAGTGATCCGCAAAGCAGCGTCCGGCGTACACCCCTGACGATCACAGTGAACGGCGAGCGCCGCGCTATGCAGGTGGACAACCGTCAGTCCCTGCTGGACTTGTTACGGGAGTCCCTGCAACTTACCGGCACGAAGAAGGGGTGCAATCAGGGGGCTTGTGGTGCGTGCACAGTGTTGGTGGATGGACGCCGGATTGTCTCGTGCCTCGCCCCAGCCGTTCTCTATGACGGCGCAGAAGTGACCACGATTGAAGGGCTTGCCGTCGGGGACCGACTCCATCCGCTGCAGCAGGCCTTCATCGATCATGAGGGCTTCCAGTGCGGGTACTGCACGGCGGGTCAGATCATGTCCGGGGTGGCATGCATCAAGGAAGGACACGCGACCTCAGAGCAAGAAGCCAAATATTGGATGAGCGGAAATATCTGTCGATGCGGTGCATACGCGGGTATCAGCGCTGCGGTGGTAGATGCCGCCCAGAGGGAGCAGTCATGATTCCTTTCACCTTATCTCGAGCAAAGAGCGTCGATGACGCGGTCAAGCTGGCGGGCGAGGGTGGCCGCTACATTGCGGGCGGCACGACGCTATTCGATCTCATGCGCGAGGAGGTCGAGAAGCCACAGTCGCTGGTCGACATCAACTCGCTTCCTCTTGACTACATTCGGAAAGAAGAGGACGAACTGGTGATTGGGGGACTGGTCAGGATGTCTGACATGGCCGCCAACCCGGAAGTCAAGCGACATCACCCGCTGTTGTCGGAGTCATTGATCGAGGGCGCATCTCCTCAACTGAGAAATATGGCTTCGATCGGGGGGAATCTTCTCCAGCGCGTTCGATGCCCCTACTTCCGCATGCGGGATGTGGGTTGCAACAAGCGCCAACCTGGCTCCGGTTGCGCCGCCCAGGATGGCCTGAACGCAGGACACGCAGTGCTGGGAGCCAGCGAGCATTGCGCGGCCACCCACCCGTCGGACGTTGCGGTGGCTTTGATAGCGATGGATGCCACGCTCCACGTCCAAGGCCCTTCCGGCCGGCGAAGCTTTCCCGTCGAAGAGCTATTCCGGCTACCCGGCAGCACTCCTCACCTGGAACATACACTGGCTCCCGGCGAGTTGATTGTCGAGGTTCGGGTGCCTTTAGGGCCGCATACACGGCGCGCCCGCTACCTGAAAGTCCGTGACAGGGCCTCTTACGAGTTTGCATTGGTCGCAGCCGCAACCGCCCTCCACATTGAAGGTGGCGTTGTCCGTGATGCGCGGGTGGCTTGTGGAGGCGTGGGCACCCGACCATGGCGGATGCGCGATGTCGAGAGGCTGCTGGTCGGTGAGCGGCCATCTCGTGAGTTGTTCGAGAGTGCAGGGGAGGCGGCGACATCGGGCGCAAAAGCACTTCACCACAACGGCTACAAGATCCCGCTCCTGGCGCGGACCGTTACGCGCGCCCTTGAAATGGCGAATGAGGTGGCAGCATGAGCGCGCTGATTGGAAAAAGCGAGAAGCGGGTCGATGGCCGAGACAAGGTCACCGGGCGTGCCCAGTACGCCGGTGATTTTCACTTGCCAGGCCAGTTGTATGGCGTGGTAGTGCCTTCAACGGTTGGTCTGGGACGGATCCTGAGTATCGATTCTGCCGCGGCCCAATCCCTGCCTGGCGTGGTCGCGGTTATCAGCCACCTGAACGCCCCCAAGTTGCCCTACAAGCCTCATAAGGCCTTCATCGACCCTGCGGTGGGTGAGCGCCTGCACATGCTTCAGGACGCCACTGTCCGCTTCTATGGGCAGCCTGTCGCGGTGGTCGTCGCGGACTCCTTGGACAATGCCGAGCGAGCGGCGAACGCATTGAACGTGCGCTATGAGCGGCAGAGACCCATTGTAGATTTGCGCGATCCATCGCTACCCACAGTCGTACCGACAGCGATGGGAGAAGAGGCCGCCAAGCATCGAGGGAACATGGCCGCTGTCGTCCCTGACATTGTGACCGTCGAGGAGGACTACGACATCGCGCGCGAGAACCACAACCCGATCGAACTCCACGCCACCTTGGCAGCATGGAATGGTGACAAGCTCACCCTTTGGAGCAAGAGTCAGTTCGTGGTCAACGAGCAGGCGGAAATCGCGGCCATCTTTGGAATCGAACCGGCCAACGTCCAGGTCATCAGTCCGTTCATCGGTGGCGCCTTTGGTACCAGCCTGCGCACATGGCCACACGTCACGCTGGCTGCCCTGGCGGCCAAGCTCACGGGACGTCCGGTGAATGTGACGCTCTCACGCAAGCAGACTTTCTATACGACCGGCCACAGGCCCTTAACGCTGCAACACCTGCGGGTGAGTGCAACCCGCGATGGCCGCCTCACGCATCTCGAGCATCGGGGTGTGGGCGAGACCAGCCGCTACGAACAGTTCGCGGAAGCCTTGGTGAACGCCACCAACTACATGTACTCCTGCCCCAATCTCAAGGTGGACTATCGCCTGCAGCCCTGCGATACATCCACGCCAACCTACATGAGAGGCCCAGGAGAGGCCAGTGGGATCTTTGCGCTTGAAACGGCGCTTGACGAGCTCGCCTACAAACTAGATATGGACCCCGTCGAACTGAGGCGGCGAAACGAACCAAAAATCGACGAAGGGAACGGAAAGCCGTTTTCCAGCAGGTCTCTGCTGCGGTGCTACGAGGAGGGTGGTAAGCGATTTGGTTGGTCACGCCGTACGCACAAGCCTGGTTCAATGAAAGACGGGCGCACGTTGATCGGCTGGGGCATGGCATCGGGTACGTATCCGGTTTGGTTCATCCCGGCGAACGCCCGGGCACGTATCACTTCTGGCGGTCAGTTCGAGGTAGAGGCTGCTGCAAGCGATATGGGACCTGGCACGTACACCTCTATCACGCAGGTCGCCGCCGAGACGCTGGGCGTCCCGATGGAAGCGGTTCGATTCCGTCTTGGCCAGTCAGACTTTCCCCCTACGCCACCGCATGGCGGCTCCATGACCATGGCTTCGGTTGGCTCAGGCGTTCAGAGCGCCTGCAGAGCATTGCGGGCCGAACTGATCAAAGTAGCTACCACGGCTGACGGCTCACCCTTCCGGGGAGCCAACCCGGAGTTCCTGTATTGGGGTGAAGGTTCGCTGCGGCAGCGCGAGAAGGGCGGTGAACTTACCTATGAGCAGCTTGCGAGGCTCGCCCCGGCGGGCTTGAGCGCCGACGGTACGGGAGGGCGCGGGGAAGAGGCGTCGAAGTACTCGATGCACGCCTTTGGTGCCGTCTTCGTGGAGATAGGCATTGACCCCGATGTGTACACCATGCACATCCGCCGGATGGTGGGCGCCTATGGCGCCGGAAGGATCATCAACCCTCGGCTGGCAACCAGCCAGTGTGTGGGCGGCATGGTCGGCGGCATCGGCATGGCGATCATGGAGGCAACAGTACTGGATGCCCGCGATGGGCGCCCGATCAATGCGCACATGGCCGACTATCTGATGCCCGTCAATCTGGACATCGGCGACATGCAGGTCATCTTCGTGGACGAGGAGGATCCTTACGTGAATCCGCTGGGGGTAAAGGGGCTGGGTGAGATTGCCTTGGTGGGGGTCGCGCCGGCGATCGGCAACGCGATCTATCACGCGACAGGGCAACGCATACGAAACCTCCCCATTCGCATCGAGAATCTGCTGCATCACGCTTGAGCGTGCACATGGCTACGTCCGCCCCGGCATGGCCGTCCTGGCCTGTCCATGGCTTGGTCGATGACGTCGTGCCCCTCATGCTGCAGTGCGCGGCGGCCCAGGAGCCGTTCGTCCTGGCCACGTTGGTAAAAGTGGTGGGTTCCTCGCCGCGTCAGGTGGGGTCCGAGTTGCTGATCACGCCACGGGGTGAGATTCACGGTTACGTGTCAGGGGGTTGCGTGGAAGCTGCGGTCGCCGCAGAGGCCCTGCAGTGCTTGAAAGATGGCTTGCCCCGCCTACTTGCCTACGGAAAGGGAAGTCCTTACATGGACATCCAGCTCACATGTGGCGGGCGGATCGAAGTGTTCGTCAGGCTCGTCGAACCTGGAAGCCGGTGGCTTGCGTGCCTTGCCGCTGCCAGGGCAGGGCGCCACGCCGTAGACGTCTTCACCCACCTGGACACCGGCGCCATGGCCGTGGGAGGGGATAGCTGGCCTTCCAACCTGGTCCATCGATGCCGGTACGCGCCGCCCATCAGGCTGGTCCTTATCGGCGGCGACCCGATCACCTTGGCCGCCGCCCTGCTGGCCGGACACATGGGAATGGAGGTCGTGCTATGGCGCCATCAAGGTCCCGCTGATCCACCGCCGCAGGTGCCAGTGACGAGTTACCTCGCCGGTTCGCTGCAGGAAGGGCTGGACGCGCTGAAGATCGATGAGTTCACGGCAGTCTACTGTCTCACTCACGACCTTGATCTTGACGTGCTGGTGCTTCAGCAGGCGCTCCCCAGCGCTGCGTTCTGTGTTGGCGTGCTCGGTAGCCGCAGTAAGCGCGAGGCGCGAATACAGGCGCTGGAAGCCCGTGGCGTCAATCGTCTGTCGCTTACCCGCTTGCGATCGCCGGCGGGGCTCGCCCTTGGCGCCAAGACTTCACGTGAGATCGCACTGTCGATCCTGGCGGAAGTAGTCTTGCTATCCCGACGCCACAACATCAACCTCGTCGGTGAGGTGGCGTCAGAGCCCATCCTTGTCGCTATCTGAGCCTGGGGCAGGGTAGCCAGCCATGGAAACTCAGATGAGGACTTTCCGCTGGTGCCTCGTCTCGATCCTCTTCCAGTTTGCCGCGTGTTCCTCTTTTCGAGAGATCGATACAAGCCAAGCAGGGGATGGCACGGCCAGCGAAAAGCCAGACAAAAGCCAGGGTGAACGCCGCGGGACGCCTCCATCTGTGCGCAGCGCGGATGTCTCATGCGCTCTGAGGGCACTCGATGGCATGGCAAGCAACCAGAGAGAATCCGCCCTGCAGGCATCAGCCAAAGCAACGGCTTGCACAAGGGCTTGGTTGAAGGTAGTAACGCGGGAGCACAAACGGTGGCGCCAGGGGGACGTCGTCGTGGGTGGCGTGCCGATGGAAGTCATCCTGCGAGATGCGTCACCCAATCTGGTTGACAACTTTCAGATCATTCCCTCTGATCGGGTACCGATGCGTATGTACTGGGGAGCGAGAAAGACGAAGCCCGGCTTCGGTGTACCGGTTGTCCTCATGTCGGAACGGTGCAGCGGACGGCCCGAGTGCAAGCTGTTACCTCCTTCCGGAGTGGCCCGGTCTGCAACTGCCTGGCTTGAACCTGGCAGAGCAAGGGGCACTGCGCGCCTGGTACTGGGTCACGCCATCAGAACCAAGGGCGTTTACACAGGCTCCAACTATTGGCCCCTTGCCGAGGACAGTTCAGCGTTCTATGCAGCGGCACTGGACGACTCCCCTATTCGACGCCTCTCCATCTGGAATCTGCTCGGAGGGCGAGAGATGGGGCGACGGGCTGGAGTCTATCTGCTTGAAGACTATGACCCGAAGAAGCGCACACTGGTGATGATTCATGGCCTGGGCAGCAGTCCTGTGACGTGGGCCCGCCTGTCCAACGCTGTCTGGGCTGATCCCGAGCTTCGCGCCAGCTACCAGATCTGGCAGGTCGTCTACGAGACAAATGAACCCATCTTGGTGGCCCGACACAGGGTGAAGCAGCATCTGGATGCTGCATGGGAAGTCCTGGATCCCTCGGGGACCGCACCGGCGAGGCATCACATGGTACTCCTTGGTCACAGTATGGGCGGCGCGATCTCACGGCTGCTCATGGCTCAATCGAACGACGCCGTCTGGAATGCCGCCTTCACCAAACCCGTGGCATCCCTCGCCGGTAGCTCTGAAGATATACGGTACCTGGAAGCAATGTTTCGCTTCGATCCTTATCCCGGTGTAAGGCGCGGGGTATTTCTGGCGTCTCCGCATCAAGGCAGCCCGACCGCCGGTTCCTTCATTGGGCGAACCTTCAATCGCCTAGTGGGACGACGCAGTCCGGAGTTGGCATCCCTGCAGCGGGTCGCGGCCGCCAATGAAGAGGCGATACCGTTAGGCCTGAGAGACTACTTTCTCCGGGAGAACATCAACAGCATCACGACACTCAGGCGCGATCAGCCCGTCATGGCGGCTGCCAGAGCGTTGACCATTCCGTGCGCGACCCCATTCCATACCATTGCAGGACACCGCGCGAACAGTTCACCACCCGGCGATGGCATCGTGCCTCTCGACAGCGCTATCCTGCCTGGCGCAGCTTCAACTCTGGTAATCGAAGCTGGCCACAATGTACACGAGTACGACGAAGCGATCGCAGAGGTCGTACGCATACTTCATCTGGATCTTTCCGGAACCGCACAAGCCTCCTGCGGACTCATGCATGACGCCGATACTGGCTAGGCGTGCACCTCATGATCCGGTGGAAGGCCGAGGTGAACGCGGAGGACGTCGTATAGCCAACGGCATGGCCGACATCCTTTACGTGCAATCCGGAATGTTCCAGCAGATCGCATGCAACTTTCATCCTCATGCGCGTCAAGTATTCATGGGGTGGCACGCCCGTCGCAGCGCGAAAGGCCCCGCAGAAGTGGAACCTGCTCATGCTGACCACGTTTGCCAAGTCCTGGAGGGTGATGTCGGTGCCTATATGCTCCCTCATGTAAGAGATGACCCGTCGCACCTGCCAATGTGCCAGGCCCTTCTGCGGCTTGAAGGCCAGCGTGCCCAAGGTCGAGTGAGACCGAAGAAGCTGCAGGCACACCAGATCGATCGCATGTTCAAGAAAAAGGGTTGAGTGCATTTGCGGCCACTCAATTTCATCGCAAAGCAGCTTCATAAGCTGGAACAACTTGGGGTCGGAGTGTCCAACTCGCGCTTGGATCTCCATAGTACGGCCCTCGGCCAACTGGTCGGCACACGAAGCAAGCCTGTCTTGACTGAGTAGAACATTGGAAACTTCGATATTCCCATTGATGCTCCATGCTCCTCCTTGTCCACGCGGCGCGATCGTGACAACGCCTGGTCCTTGCGCGAGGGATACCTTCTTTCCGTCGATCACGGCCTTGACATTCACTCCTCCGGCATAGGTTGCCGCAATGACATGTTCCGACAGGGGAGGCAACCTTCCTTCAAACGAGCCGTTCTGCCAGCGACCGGTCAGCTGCGTGCCCCCTCTCAGAACGTACGGCGATACCGGCGGCGGGACGCCAACCAGGTCGCGGATACCTTCGACTGCGCTGGCTAGTGCTTGAGTCCTCATATGCGCCTCGTAGACAGTACGGCATGGCAGCCAGAAGATGCGTTGTGGATAAAAGCTGACGTGATGCGATTTCTTAAAAGTAGAGGCGGGCAAACGATCAACGCTAGGATCTGATTGCGCGTACAGGAAGATTCGTGCCCTTCAGTCGTCCTGGATACCATTCACGGTGGTCCGCCTGCCTGCCACCCCGGATAATCTGCTTTACGTAATCGGAAGGCGAATACCCAAAGTAGAGCTTGAACCGCCTTGCAAACTGGGACTGGTCCGTAAACCCCGTCATTGCCGCTACCGACGCGATAGCTGTTCTTGTCTCCGTAAGAAGCTTGCGTGCTCTAAGCATCCTTACACGCTCAAGATAGGCCATGGGTGAGGTGCCCGTGCTCCGCTTGAACAGGCGGGAGAAGTGGAACCTGCTGACCTGCGCGATACACGCCAGATCCGTAAGGGCGATATCCGCGTCTGGACTACCGTGTATGAAGTCAAGAACACGAGAGAGTGCGCTTGGATGAAGAGCATCACTACTTGACGCGAGGTGGCCGACGTTGGCATTGAAGCGGTGTACGAGATGCGCCGCCAGCGCACAGGAGAGGTGTTCGGCGACGAGCGGCTGGACCGGATGCTCCGGAAGCGACAGCTCTCTTGCAAGCAAATTCAGCATCGACTCAACAAAAGGATCGCGTGCACCAAAGCAGTTTCTTAGGATGACCTCGTCCTTATCCTCTCGCAGGTGTTGGGCGGATGCCTCGATAAGCAACCTGGTGGGAATGCGGGAGATCACAATCGAGCCTGGCCGATCCCATCGCCACCGGGATTCCACACCTCGCGGGTGTAATCCCAAATTTCCGGGTACGACGATCCTTCGATGAGTACGGCCCAAACGCCTCTGCTCAAAATTCGCATGCCCAAGGTAGCGCATGGCCAGAATGTGGTGATCTTGCGGCTGTGATATTGCCTCTCCCGGTCGTCGCAAATGGTGGATCTGGACCGTAATGCCAGACCATGGTCTATAAGAACTTCTCAGATCCAGCTTCTGAGGAAGTTCGGCGTTAATGAGTGAATGGCGGCCATAAGCGGCCATCGTCACCTCCATCGCGTTGGGACGGCAGCATCCTCATTCATGATGATATCCATCATGTAAATGAATGTACTTACCGCTTATCCGACGGCGGGGTAGTGGTTGGGTGGGCGGGGTCGCCGCAAGGCCGCGACATAGAACGCAATCTCGCGACAGCGCTACGCCGATGCCCGGGCGGTACTGGTGTGGCCGCCGGAAGCATTGGCGCGCGATTCCTATAGTTGCCCAGCACAGCACTCACGGCTCAATCGCGCGAGCTAGAAAAGGATGGCTTGGGCCGGCGCACGATCTAGCCGGTGGTCCCAGCTAGAGTCGAGTACGACATCACCGAGGCGTCGCGACGCCTCGGTCCGTCTTGAATGCGTTATCCGCGCTTGGGCGGCGGCGAAGTCGGTCGAGTGCGACACAGAACGTCAGTTCGTAAGAATGCCACTGTCCGACGCGTGTTCCGCGTCTAGCTTCCAAGGTGTCATTGGAAGCCTGATGGGTTTGTAACGCAGAAGTGGACAGTTCGGGTAAGTAGTTGATCTTACTAGACTCAGCGGTTCTCTTCCGACGCATCCCCGGACGTCACCTCACGCACCCCATCTGCAGCAAGACTGGACAGCACACCATTCAGTGCAAAGAAACACATACCACGCAGACATATCGCAGCACAGTTCAACGAGGGTCACGCTCAGAACACTTGGAAACCTAGCCTTCGTGTATGCGCAGCCGGTAGTGGACGACAAGGTAGCTGACTGTAGTTGCCGCTACGCTGGAGGCGACTCAGTTAGGGTTGCTCGGATAGCCGCTCCGAGGCGGGAAGCGGACAACTTGGCGGTGCAGCGGTTAGGGATCGTTATCGGGGGTAGGGGGCGGCAGCTTCCGACCCAAAGCCGACATCCGCGAAAGCGCACGCTCTGCACCCTGCTGGGTCAGCTTATACGTCGGCTTGTTAGCCAGACCCCTCGGCCCTAACTTAGAGCCGTACCAATGGGAAAGCCAGACCAATAGATTAAAGAACTAGGGTTCATCTGAGCCCACCTCAGTGGGCATTGATCGAAGATATATCCAAAGCGCACTGAGCTCCTCATCGCTCGACTGGCCGATTGCCCGCCACGGCATATAGCGGCCATCGATGGCCGTGCCGTCGGGACGTTTGCCCGTTCGCATCGCGCGCAGGAAGTCCTCGCGGGTCCATGCCGCGAAGCGCTCATTGGACGGCGTCAAATTGGATGCCAGAGGCGCGGCGGGCCCCCCGTGCGACATCCTGCCGCCCGCCAGATTGGGCTGGTGGCAGCCCGTGCACAGCTGGGCCAGATGACGCCCTTGCTCGAAGGTACCGCCCGTCGGCTCCAGGGCGATAGCCGGCACGCGGTGATCGATACGCTCCGCCGACAGGAACCCGTCCAGGCCTCCCGTCGCCAACAGACTCCGGGCCACCGGTCCAAGGGAACTGCGCGGTATTGGCGCTTTCGCGCGAGGCAAACTTGCCACGTAAGCGGACATCGCTTCGATCTCCCTGCGGCTCAGACTGGCGAATTGCGCCGAAGGCATCATCAACAGAGACCTCCCGCGTGCATCCACGCCATGGTGCAAGGCCCGGTACATGCGCTCGTGCAGGGCACGCGGCGACTCGCCCTGGCGAAGCCCCAGGGGGGTGCCGACGATGCGAGCAAAGGGCTGCTCATCAATTACGACCTTGCCGGCCAACGCCTCGCCATGGCAATCCATGCAGCCACGCGAGCGCACCAGCTCTTGTCCGCGAGCTGCCAGCATGACGTCGGGAGCTTCCAATGACACGTCCGCTGGGTACGTCCGACGCAGGCGGGCTTCGCTCGCTGCGTAGACGAAGATCACGCACAAGGCTGACAGCGCCGTGATAACGAGCAAGACGCGAACGGACCAACGGCCAAGCAGCTTGAATGAATGCACGGAGCACCGGGAGCAGGGGAGTGGCGCACAGGCTCGCAGGCGGCGATGGCCCCTGCCACACCCCCCGGTGGGTGATGAACACCCGCCGAAGACAGGTAGCGTCCCGCGCTTTGGCAAGGTCTGAGCCCACCGGCTCCAGGCGTACCATGCGCGCACGCCCAGGCCGGACCGCTTTCCATGCCCGTTTCCGTTCCTGAATTGATGCACGAGCCCGACCCCGCCCGCGCGCACCTCGCGCTGCTTACCCAGATGATCGAAGACATCTCCGGCGAGCTGGCGCTGGCGCCGCTACTCGACCGCCTGGTCGAGCGCGCCTGCCATCTGATAGGCGCTGACGACGGCCTCATTGGCCTGTACGATAGCGACGCCGATGTCATCCGTACCGTCAGCAGTCACAACATCCCCCCCGACCAGTTGGCCGACGCAGTGCCGCGGGGCCACGGCCTGACCGGATACGTCCTCGCCGAGGGTCGTGCGTATCGCGGTTATTACGACCAACTTCCGTCCACGCCGCGCGACGCACCGCCCGGCATGTACGTCATCGGCATGCCCGTCCATGCGCGTAAGCAACTCGTCGGCGTGTTCGGCGTAGGCGTGCATGACGGGCGCACCCTGGGTCAAGAAGCACAGGACATGCTGGCGCTGTTCGCTCGCCATGCCGGGGTGGCCATCGACAACGCACGACGATATGCGGAAGAGACGCGCCGTGCCGCGCGTTTTGCGCTCATCGCGCGCGTGGCCGCCATCGGGGCGTCCGGTCCCGACCTGGATTCACTGCTTCAACAGGCCGCCGACGCAATCCACGAAACGCTCGAGTACCCCAACGTGGATATTCCGCTGCTGGACCCTTGCATGCCCGATACCCTGGTCATCCGTATCCGCGGCGGCACCTACAAACAACTGATACGCCATGAGGACCGCTTGCCGATCGATCGCGGCATCATGGGCGCCGCCGTGCGCGAGCGGCGCACACAGCTGGTCAATGACGTAGCGCGCGATCCACGCTATGTCACGCCGCCGGGTGTGGTGCCGCCAGCGGCCGAGCTCGCGGTGCCAATCCTGCACGGCAGCGAGGTACTGGGTGCCCTGAACGTGGAGGGTGACCTGCACTTCGACGAGCTTGATCGCACCAGCCTGGAGATCGTTGCCGAGCATCTCGGCGTGGCTATCGTCAACGCGCGGCTGCATGAGGAATCCACCCGGGCCGCCATTCTCGAGGAACGGCAGCGGCTGGCGCGCGAACTGCACGACAACGTCACCCAGATCCTGTCCTCGATGAGCCTGATCACCCAGTCACTTGCGCAGGCTTGGCGCCAGGACGCTGACGAAGGCGCGCGCCGGATCGAGCGCCTGGGCGAGCTCTCGCGCTTGGCCTTCGGCGAGATGCGTGGCCTGCTGCAGGAACTCTCTCCGGACAAGCGCCCGCGCCAGCGCCCCCGGGGAACGCTGGAGCAGCGGCTGGTGCCCTTGCTGGCGGCCATGGCGCCCGACCACGTTCGGTTGGTGATACGCACGGACGGCGTGCTGCCCCAGGAAGAAGCGCATGAAGATGCTGTCGTGCGGCTTTGCCAGGAAGCCGTCTCCAACGCCGTTCGCCACGGCGCACCGTCCTCCATCGGCATCCGTGCGCGACTGAGTCAGGACCGCCTGCTGTTGACCATCATCGATGATGGCCGAGGCATGCCTGCCAACGTGCGCCGGGGCATGGGGCTCGACAATATGCGCCGCCGCGTAGCTGAACTGGGAGGGAGGCTGCAGATATCGCCCCGCCAGCCAAGCGGCACGCGGATCCGCGCGATTCTGCCGCGCGCCGACAGGGTGATGCCATGACCGACACGATCCGCATTCTACTGGTGGATGATCACGCAGTGGTTCGCGAAGGACTGCGCGGACTGCTGGAGCAGCAGCCTGACATGGTCATCATCGGCGAGGCCGGTGATGGCGCGGCCGCCCTGCGCGCCGCTGCCGCTGCAAGCCCCGACGTGGTAATCCTGGACATGAAAATGCCGGGCGCCACCCCCTCGGACACCATCGCCGGCTTGCGTACTGCATGTCCCAAAGCCCAGGTGCTGGTGTTCACCAGCTATGCCGAGGACAGCCAGGTGCGCGACGCGCTGACCGCGGGCGCGAGTGGTTACCTGCTCAAGGATGCGATGCGCGAAGATCTGATCCGTGCGGTACGTGAGGTGCATGCGGGGCGTGCGTGGCTAGACCCACAAGCGCAGCGTCAGATGCTCGACTGGATGCGCCGGCCCCCCTCAGTACTGGAAAGCCTGACCGAGCGGGAACGCTCCGTGCTCGTGCTGCTGGCTGAGGGCCACAGCAACAAGCACATCGCGCGCAGGCTTTCGCTGACCGAGGGCACCGTGAAAGGGTATGTCAGCCAAGTGTTGGACAAGCTGGGCGTGTCCGACCGTACGCAGGCCGCGCTGTTGGCGCACCGCGAGGGTCTGGTGACACGCCCATGACGCGGATCCGTCACCTCGCCAGCATCGCTTCGATATGCGCGCGCGCCAATCGCCATGCGGGTCCCCCGGCAACCAGGTCGAAGTGACCTGCATCGGTGATATCCACGCGCTGCACGTCCACCCCGTCTGGCACCGCACGCGCATAGTCGTGCGCTACATGCGGCGGCACCAACCGATCCAACGTTCCGCTCACCATGATCACTCGCACGTTGTTGCCACCGATGCGGGTCGGTGAGGTGTCGGCGTAGACATCGGGCCGGGTTGCATCCGGCAGGCCCACCAGACGCCCGCCAATGTCCTCCCCGCAGATGCCAGGGATGAGCGGCGCGTAGCGTTCCAGATCGCCGATGCCTCCCAGCACCACGACGCGCTTAGGCACCAGCGACGCAGGTCCGCGCAAAGCACTGCTGCGAGCCAGTCGGTCCCGACCGGCGGCCCACAGCGCGAGGTGACCTCCTGCCGAATGACCCACGGCTGCCAGGTGGTCAAGATCCAAGGGATAGCTGCGCGCGAGTTTCCGCAGATGATCGAACCCGTTGGCGACATCCTCGTAGGTTCCGGGATATCCGCCGCCGTCCTCGTTCGCCCTGCGGTATCCGATGTTCCACACCGCGATGCCGCGCTCGGCAAGGTCCGCGCCCAAGTGGCGCAGCTGCTCGCGTCCTGCCGTACGGCTGCTCCAGCAGCCACCATGCAACAGCACCACCACCGGAAACGGGCCCGACCCGCGTGGCAGGAAAAGGTCACCCTGCTGGGTCGGTGCCTCGCCGTACGCCAGCACCGCATGCGGCTGCGGGCGCGGAATACGCATGAAGCCTGGTATATCCAGAGGTTCGACCTGCGTCCTGGGGTGTGCCGACGGCGTCGAAGACGCATCCGCAGCGCGTACGGGCGTGATGAGCACCGCGCCCAATGCCAGCGCCAAGCCGCCCAGGCCGCGGCCGCGCCCGTCCTGAGGCGTACGCATCACCCTTCTCCCTGGCGGGCCATGGCCTTGGTCGCATCCGCGCGTTCGAAGACATAGCGATGCTGCGATTCCAGCAACACCAGGCGCGCACCTTGCGGTGAATCTTCCACGATCAGCTCATATCCATCGGTGCCGGGGTCGACCGTGACCAGCGTGCTGGTGCCGTCGCTGTTGTGCCGGGTTCCCACTTCGCTGCGCCATTCGCCGAAATCGACGATGGTCCTGCCGCCTTCGCGGCGCAGCTCCATTGGCCCCAGCAGGGCATTGCGATACGTGCCTTCAAGCGTGTCCACGACAGGCGCCGGCGCCGGCACGGTGAGAGAGCGACGCTCAGCGGCGGCACTGGTGGAAAGCCGTGCCGCGGCAGCCGCCAGCTCGCCGGCCGCCATCGGCCTGCCGTCGAAAAGGACTTCCAGCAGGCGCCTGCGCATCAGGCCCATCAGCGCGGCACCGTTGTCGGCGTTTGTCAGCAGCACAATGCCCACATCATGTTCGGGCAACCACAGCATGCCCGTCTGGTAGCCCGGCATGGAGCCGCCGTGCTGCACGCTGCGCACGCCTCCACTGCGATCGATCACCAAACCCATGCCATAGGAGGCCTCCGCGCCCAACGCCACCTGCGGTGCCCAACGCGCCAGCAGCGCATCCGCCCCCACATAGCGTTTTCCATCGGGGAGTCGACCCCGTGCGAGTTCAACAGAGACGAACCGCAACATGTCCTCGACGTTGCTCCATGCACCGCCTGCCGGGCGGACAGGCACGATCGAGCGGTTTACGCCCAGGTCCACCAGCGCCACGCGGCCCTGTGCATCCCAGGCATGCGGACTGGCGTGGTTGCCGGCCAGGGCCTGGTCGAAATCGAAAGTAGTGCTGCGCATGCCCAGCGGCGCGAAAACTTCTTCGTGCATCGCGTTGTCGTAGCCGTTGCCGAGGGGCTGGTCGGGGTGGGCTATACGCGCACCCAGATAGCCCCCCGCGGCAGCGAGCGGATTGGAATACTGGTAAAGCTGTCCGAATGCAGTGGTGGGGACGACGTCGCGCAGGTCGGCCACCACGTCTTCGGCATCCCGGCCAGTGAACTCCATCAGCCACGGGTAGTCCTGGCGCGGCAGCCCAGTACAGGCGCACAGCAGGTGCCGCACTTCGATCTTCCGGCTCGCGTCGTCGCTTCCCAGCCGGAACGACGGCCAAGCACGTACCACGGGCATATCCCACTGCAGGCGGCCTGCGTCGACCATTCGCGCCAGCATCATGGTGGTCATGGCCTTGGTATTGGACGCCACCAGGAAAAGTGTCTTCTCATCGACCGTTTCCGGTGACCCTTCGGCACGTAGACCCTGGCCGCCGGCATAGACCACGCGGCCACCCTGCAGCAAGCCCATAGCGACGCCGGGAATGCCCAGTTGTTGACGCGCATCAGCAATGAAGGCATTGAGTTGGCGGACCTCCGCCTCTCCCAGCTGTCGGGGAATCCGCCCCTCGAAGGATTCGCGCACGTGGCCGGTCGGCATGATGCGCCCATTGATGAGCGCCAACTGGCTGCGCCTGCGATCGGCGACGTCCAAGGGCATGTCCACGAAGAAGACGGTCCAAGCGCCATCGCGACCGAATACGCTGGCGGACAGCAGACGGTTCTGCGCAGCGGGGGTGTCGTAGCGGTAGCTGGCGATCTGTGTCCACCCGTCGCGTGCGGCGCCGGGCGTGGACAGCCGCAGGGGAGCGTCGGGCGTACGACCAAGACGCGACCAAGCATCCGCGAGCGCCGCATCCGCCGTCGAGCCGCGCGCGTCCACTGCCGCCACCCAGGCATTGGCTTCCGGTGGCGAGAGCCAAGTCACATCGCCACCGCTGTGCAGCGTCCAGCCTGCGGGTGCTAGGAAACGCGTACCCACCTGTGTAGTCACTTCGGTATCGTGCGCCAGCTTGGACGCGCCAGCAGTAGATAATGATGCGTGCGGCTCGATGGCTCGGGCTGCGAAGACGACTGTCGCGGTGACACTGGCCAACAGAAGCGCCCCAAGCAGCTGACGCTTGCGGTTGATATCGGTAGCGCGGCGCCGGAGCTTCACGCGGGTGATTGAGGGCTGACCATCGCTGCCAAGCGTGTTTGCGATGGGCTGCGAGGAAATCGATGGATCGTCGACGGTTCGAGAATCAGGGGAATGCATGAGCGTTATCCGGGGGAGGGCCGGGAAAGCTTGCGTCCCGCAGGCATCCGCGCTCCAGCGTCCTTCGTCGGGTCCGTACGCTAACTGTCGTCATGGCACGCTGCCCCAATGGGGCGCACCGTGACCCCGCTAGGGGTTAGTTGCCAGATTTGTTCTCACATTGGCGGCCTGCTGCGGAGGGCTCATTCAATCAGCAGTGGCTCTGGAAGAATGGTTTCATGGGACTTTTGATCTATGCATCAATCTCACCTTGGAACCGCTGCGGCGATCACCGTGCTGGAATGGCCGACGATGAGGCGCACGCCTTCTTCACCACCCCTGTTGAATGCCCTAAGGGATTCGCGTTTCGTCTTTGGCTGCCGAGTCCGCTCCAGTCGAAGCCCGGTCAGTGGCGTCTTCCTGCTTGATGCACTGGTCCAGCATGGCGCCGGTCAACCCATTGCAGCGTGCCGGAACTGCCGGCCGCATACTCTGATCCATCGTTGCGTCCGTAGCTGGGGCGGGCGCCATGCTGCCGGCATTGCTTCCGGCATTCTCACCAGGCGGACTGCTGACTTCCTGGCTATCCAAGGACACCGTGGGATCGTCGCGGCGGTCGCAGCCGGCCAGCAGGACTAGGAACGCAGCGGCGTAGAGTAGGGTTCTCATTGATGTTCTCCTCGAAGGACCACCAAGAGAGCATGTCCGTGGTGACAACAGGGTGCACACCTGACTTCGCTTGCCCTACGACCTAGTCATCTTCCCAGTCTTCGTCTTCGTCCGTCGGTTCGGGGCCCTTCTCAGCCGGATCGACCGGCTCAAGAAGCGTGTAGTCGTCCACATCGGCCTTCGCAATGGCGCGCCCCACGGTGTAGCTCTCCAAGGAGGGGACGTGGGCATGTCGAAGCAGTGAGCGGGGGCTGGAGATGGAGCCGGTCAGCCAACGGATAGCGTTCTTGCCCTCAAGGAAAATAGGGCCGTCCTGAGTTAGAGGCGACGGGATGGCCAGGTTGGGGGCGGTCAGCACCGCGAAGCTGAGAAGTGAGGTCCCATCCTCGCCTTCCCAGCGCTCCCAGAGGCCGGCAGCCAACAATGCCGATCCGTCCCGCGTCTGGATGAAGTGGGGCCACGGCGGCTTTCGCTGGCGGTCCCATTTGAAGTAGCCGGACATAGGAACCAGGCAATGCCGCTCCTTCCATGCCTGGGCGAAGATTCGGCTCTTCGGGGCCCTTTCAAGGCGCGCGGTGACGGTTGTGTAGTGCGTCGTGGGCTCTTTGGACCAGCGGGGCACGAGACCCCAGACCATATCGATCAGGACGACCAGGCGGTTGTCCGTCATTGCGATCACGTTGGCCGGCTTTCCCTTGCCAATGTTGTATCTGTCCTGATCGTCTGCGATCGCCTGCGCAATGGCTTCAGGGATGGACTCCGCCAGTTGGTCCCGGTCGGCAATGGCCTGAGCGAATCGACGCATTCTGAAAGCCTAACCGCTGACGCGTGAGTTTAAGATTCACCGAGCAGCAAAAGGCCGGACGAGGAGTAACCCAACCACGCAGGGAGGTGTGTTCGCCAGGAAACCGCATCATGGAATATCAGTTGGACGCGCCTTGCGGCCACTCCCCTTACCGAGAACAAGCCTCTCAACACCTTGACCGATGAGGTGGGCCTCGTTGTCGTCTGTTCGCAGGTCTAAGAAGGTGCTTGGCAGGAGCCGTGGAGATGGGCGTAATTGGGTCAGGTCAGCGCTTGGCCAGATAGTGGTATTTGCCGGAAGGCCCAATTGCGAGATGACAGAAATTGTCCGCGATGGCCCTATCTGAGAAGGCGGCCTGGCGGATTGTCTCTTGTGCACTGTGCTTGAAAACATCCCACCAGATTGGCCACGGAGGGGTGTTCGCTCATGTCCATCAGGCAGGGCAGGGCGATGCCCCGTTCCCTCAGCAAGTGACGATCAGGCAGTCTTTCACCGCAGACGAGATGAGGCGGCTAGCGAACGAGCGCAGGCTCCTTAGCAACATTCAAGGGGGCGAAAAATCGCGTCATCGCTTGTGCTCTGAGGGACGCCGTACTTCTCGAACAAGAGGCGACGCTGTCGTACCCACTGCGTAGCCCATCCGGCACCCTGAGATGGCGAGCGGAATGCAACCTGATGGCGTGCGTCGGGCTCACCAGCGAGGAGCGCACCAACCCAACCTTCGCCGACCTTGGAGATCCGAATGACCTCTTGACCCCGAAACAGCAAGGTCCACAAGTCGTCTTCAATAAGCCACGAAAAGCCGTCCGGCAACGGTGTTTTTGGGATGACGTTCACGATTTTCTCCTCGCGTGAACCGGGTGGAGAAAATATACGTAAGCGACGTTTTGCGGGCGTGATGTTGCGGGTTGTGGTGGAAGACCTACGCAGAGGCCTTATCCAGCGTGGTTACCCATGCGCCGGACGTGCCAGTCGACCAAGACTATTGCGGTTGCTGGCAGAACCCCTCCCTTCCATTGTGAGCCCCTATCCACAGCCCCACCCAGCTGCAGCACTTTCGTGCGGCGGTGAGGTCCCCCGTGGTTGGGCTGTGTCCGCTCTTGCCCAGCCGTGATAACCTGTTAACCGTATTTTTCAAGGTTACTTGCCATGCATGCTGTTAAACCGCATGCCGGCATCGGTGGGGTGCCGTACGCTCCACAGGTCGGGGATCATCTCGCACTGAATCCGCTGAACACCGAAGCGCTCAGCCAGGGACAGGCAATCGATCACTGGGAGAGCAGGGAGGATATGCACCGTTGGCTGGTGCGGCAGGGCGTCGATCCGGCAGGCGAGCATACGCCGTCGGACCTGCTGCAACGCGGCCGTGACCTCTGGAGCGCCGAGCGGAAAGCAATTGCCACGGGCAAGGCAGGCGAACCGTTAGATGTGCAGCCGCTCAACGTTCTCCTGGAGGCGCATCTGACCTCGCCGCGGCTGCAGCGGGATACGTCAGGCAGGTTAGAGATCACCCATGTATCCGCCAATGGGACGGCCGCGTCGCCGCTCGGCCCGGTGGCCGAAGCCGCGGCGCACCTTCTCTCGGATGGCGACTTCGCGCTGGTCCGGCAGTGCGAGCATCCGAACTGTATCTTGTGGTTCTAAGACCGCACCAAATCGCACAAGCGGCGCTGGTGCAGCATGGCCCAGTGCGGTAACCGCGAGAAGGCGGCTCGCTTCAGGAATCGGAGCGCCACGCAATCGCCGAAGGCTTCGCCACGCCACAAGCTGCGTCAGGGTTCCTAACGCAATCACAGGGGTGCGAAGAAGCTTTGGTATCAATGACAGCACTCAGCGCATGCACCAGTAAAGATCAAGCGAGCCCGTCAATGCAGAACGTCTCCCCAATGCTGGAAAACCTAGTGAGCGTCCACAGTATCGCTCGCAGCTGGAGCGGTGTGAATGCGCTCCTGACAGACTTCACCTGCTCGGGTCGCGTAATGTACGAGGTTCCTCACCAGGAGAATGCCCGGGCCGGCATGATCCTCGAAGAGGTGGGCGAGTATCGTTCAGAGCCCAGGTTGAAACGCTCGATGGCGTGCACGGTCGATTACAGGCCCAAGCAGTTGAACTTCGTCCCGGCGGGCATGGACATCTGGGGCTTCAGCAAGGACATCCGCTATGCAAGGGACATACGCGTCTCGTTCAACGCCAAAGAACTCGCCGAACACTGCCATATCGAGCACACGGATGCTGCTTCCGTACCGGATCTCCGATTCTCGGACGAGAAGCTATCGGCGTTGATGCAGCTCATCGCAGGCGCAGTATCTGATCAGGATGCCGACGACCAGCTCTACGGCGATGGGCTGATCACCGCGTTCGCCGCGAGATTCTTCTCCCGCAGCAAGGTCGTGGCACGGGGACCGTCAAGACTCTCTCCCGTGCAGTTGCGAAGCGCCATCAGCTATCTGGAGGCCAGTATGCCGCTCCGCGTCGAGCTCGCTACCCTGGCTTCTCTTGCAGGGCTTTCGCCGTATCACTACAGCCGGGCATTTAAGGCGTCTACGGGATTGGCGCCCTATCAATGGCAACTCCGATCCAGGATCCAGCGCGCACAAAGCCTGCTCTTGACCACGAGCGCCTCACTGGAGAGCGTAGCCGAGGCGACAGGATTTGCGGACGCTGTGCATTTCGGCCGGACATTCCGAAAACTTACTGGCGCGACGCCCGCAGCATGGCGCCGGAATCGACGCTCCTGACATTGCGGCATCGGACGCCCGCGCGGCGGCATAACGCCCCCTGAGATCCGACAGCAATTTCGAACTGTTTCCGGCAAGAACGGCCCGTGTCGAACGTGTCGGCAGACGGGATACTGGTGACGCATCTTGGCATGGCCAAGGAGTCAACCTGGTTCCGTGTGCGCCTTTGGTAAGGCGCTACCGGTGCCTTTCATCGACAGGATCGACATGATCAGCTTGATTGGAAAACGCGCATTGGTGACCGGCGGCGCTCGTGGCATCGGCGCGGCAATTGTGAAAGCTCTGGCAGAAGGTGGCGCCGACGTGGCGTTTACCTATCGCGCTTCGGCCGAGAAGGCGCGGGCATTGGCCGCCTCCATCCAAGGCACCGGACGGCGTGTCATCGCCATCCAGGCCGACAGCGCCGAGCCTGCCGCCATCTCGCGCTCGGTGAGCGAGGCCATCGAATTCCTGGGTGGGTTCGACATTCTCGTGAACAGTGCGGCGATCGCACATAACGGGATGATCGAAGATCTTGATATGGACGAGTATCAGCGTCTCATGGATACGAATGTGCGAGGCCCGGTCTTGTTCTCCAAGGCAGTGATACCGCACCTGGGCGAGGGTGGCCGAATCATCACGATCGGCTCTGGCTTGTCCGAGCGCGTCCCGTTTCCTGGCGTGACCGCCTATGCGATGACGAAAGCGGCGCTGGTGGCGTTCACCCGCGGTCTGTCACGAGAACTCGGTCCCAAGGGCATCACCGTGAACCTGGTGAATCCTGGCTCCACCGACACGGACGCCAATCCGTCGGATGGTCCTGCGGGGGATTTCCAACGCAGCATGACGTCGCTCGGCCGTTTCGCACGACCAGAGGAGATTGCCTATGCAGTCGCCTTCCTCGCGAGTCCCGCGGCAGGCGTGATCACGGGAGCGTCCCTCACGGCGGACGCGGGAGCGCTCGCGTAGCCCAAGCTCGCATCACCCGCTACTCGTGCGTCGATGCATTGACCTGAACTCCGACGTCGGCTATTGGCGGCATCACGTCCATGGCGGTGTCGATCTCGAATGCACGCGCCGCGCACACTCCGATGTTCCCCACCGCCCACGAGGCACCGCCTGCGGATGCGCGAGTCTTCCGGTGAGTCACACTTGATACGGCAGGAGCCCGTGCTGTGTCGGCGCGCCCGGTCGAGGTTCCGCTGCGTGATGCTGGCGGTGATCTACATAGAGGCCCGCTTCCGCGATCCAATTTCTCTGGAAGACGTCGCGAGGGCGTCGCACGTCAGCAGGTTTCACTTCGCTCGGGCATTCCGCGCGGAGACGGGCATGAGCACCATGCAGTACGTCCGTTGGCGACGCGTCCATGAGGCCAAACGCCTCCTTCGAACCGGTGGCATTCCGTTGGCGACCATCGCTACGGATCTCGGATACTTCGATCAGAGCCACTTCACACGCGTATTCCGCTCGGTAACCGGTTTGCGACCGTACGAGTACCTAAATGGAGTGGCACGCCCTGAGCTGATCATAAGGGCTACAGTGCCAAGCCTCTGTCGTGGCGAATCAAAGTCGAACTCTCGAATGGCAAAGGCACACATAGTGCGTTGACAGGTTCGATCTCACGGAAGCTAGTCGGCATGTCCGCTCCTGGCCGAAAGCTGACATCGACTGGGGCGGGGATTAGGGATGTTTATCGGGGGAAGGTGGCATGGCAGCTTCCGACCCAAAGCGGACATCCTACGGATGTCCGCGTCTTGTGGTCATCGCAGCTAGGCGGTCGAGCGAACTGATGGTCTTGCGAACCGCTTGCCGCTCATACACGCGTCAGTGATTGCCGTAGCGTACGGATTGGAGATGTCTACTGAATCCGGCGCGCTTCAGTCACGATCACAATCCTATGCTTCGCGCCGCGGCAATGATTTCCCGCTTTCTCCCCTCGCTAGGCCACCCCTCGACTACGGATACCACCCTTCCATCCTTCAAGAAGTAGAACGTTGGGGTTGACCACGAATCAAGGGCGGGAAGCTCCGCACGGTCAAAGGCAATGACCATAGGATGTTTCTCATGTTCTATGTTCCACTCCCGTAGAACATCTATGTAAAGCTGTCGATCAACTGGGGCAATCCAAATTGAATTAAGCATAACGATTGACAAGTCTCCGTCCGCCTCGATGGCGGCTATCGCGTCCCTCGAGAAATGGCAAAGGGGATGGGAGATGACGATGATCCTAGGCCCGTTGTTAACCTTGAGTTCCACACGTCTCAAAGTACTCCCTGAAGCCGGAACAGCGATCGCCGTTGCTCCCGAAATTGAATCGAAAGCAATGTCTGGCATGCGTTCTACGGCGAATAGTGGGAACCTATCTTCCAATCCCCTGGCCTGCGCGATGTCGCGCGACGCGACCAAGGCCCCGTGCATGTCTCCATAAGTTCGCTGAGAGACCAAGTCCCGGGTACTCAAAGCCTCGAACGTCTGCATCATGACTTGCAGTGCCTTCCTGCTTATCGAGTAGGCATGCGCGATATTGGCCGCCCTGAACAGGGTAAGAAGATCTTGATCTCCCAGTTCAGACGGATCGCGAGTCGAGTAATTAGCGAAGTTATTTTCGAAAGAATCTAGTATGGCCGAAGCCCTTTGCGCGGTTGTCAGTCCGCGAGTCTGTTCGTGAACCTCCATGAAGTCGCCATACTCGCGGCTTAGCTCCGGGCCGGCGGAGGCATCCGCCGGCCAAGCGTTCGCGATACCAATGCTTAGACCAAGAAGGATAAGAGGCCATCTCGTTATCCAGCGCATTTGGACTATCCTTCCAACTAGAATATTCAGGAGACTAGCAATTTCTCATGCAGATAGTGTTGATGTTGTACGCGCAAGTTGCCTTCTTGGCGCACTCGTAACTCTCATAGTCGCAGGGCTGCGATGGACATACCGGGCCCGCCGGATCCAGTAGAGGACGCATGATCTGCTCGTCTACGCCGTCTCGCACTCGAATATTCTTCATCATTCCCACAGTATGCTGGGCTCCGAACAGGCTCATGATCTGGTAGATCTGGGAAGCCGCTAGCTCTGACTGGAGGTCATCGTAGCTGAAGCTAGTTATGCCGCGCTCGTTGAACTTGAGACTTGAGATAAATCGTCGCCTTGCCGGCTCGGAGAGTGCGGCAATCGGCGATGATCGGCCTGCAGTTCTGAGATGCTCTTCAAGATCTGATCTAGACTTGATCGGTGCAAGGCTAAGTGCGACGTCTTGTTGAAGACTCTCCTGCGCCCTAACTACTTGCGCTAAGCGAGACTGCTCGCTCGGGGTGGTCTGAGCATGAAGATGTGCACTAAGAGTCACTGAGAGCACTAGGGCAACAAACAGTAGAGTTGAGTTTTTCATCGTTAAGTACCTCCATGTGGCGTTAGTGTACTGGCCGCGCCAATGCCACGGCTCAGCAACCCGACACTAACTGCAAACTGTTAACGGCCTGTCGGCGGCTGGATACGTAAATGAACGCACCGTTACGAGTCATTTCCTCTCCTCCGGCGCTGCTTGCTGTTCGTGGTCCGAATCTAGCTCACCGAGCCTGCTATGTTGGTTCTTCGACTCCGAATTCGACCCGTACGTACTTGGGTAAATGCGTGAACATAAGGGGCACGTGCTCCTAAATTTTCCCTTTATTAGTTGCAGAGTGACGTGCTTGCGTCCCGCTTCGGGCCGTCATTACCCTCACATTCGTGCGGGCCGGAACGCTTTCGCACGAGATTGGCGCAGGCTTTTCGGTCGAGGACATCGCTAGGATAGAGGACTAGTGACGCTAATCGGCGTAGCGGCATGGCAGGTTCCGACCCAAAGCGGACATCTAAGGATGTCCGCCTCTTTAGGTCAGGGTACGTGCAACCGGTCAAGCGGGCTCAGCGTCTTGCGGACGGCATGCTCCACATGCGTGTAGATCATGGTCGTCTTGAGATTTCGGTGACCGAGCAATAGTTGGATGGTCCGAATGTCCGTGCCGGCTGCCAGCAAGTGAGTGGCAAACGAATGACGTAGGGTGTGAACCGAGGCGTGCTTGACGATGCCGGCTTGGCGCACCGCATTCTTAAATGCCATCTGCACTCCAGACTCAGACGCATGCCAGCGGAGTCGACGACCTGTCTGAGGGCAAGCCCGCACAACGCGAGACGGAAACAGGAACTGCCAAGCCAGGCTCTGGCTGGCGCTTGGGTACTTTCGCTGCAGCGCATTGGGCAGAGGAGCAAAGCCGGCGCCGCGCGCAAGGTCTTGCTTATGCAGCTTGGCCACTCCCACCAGCTGGCGCCCAAGCCGAGACCGGAGGCGATCAGGCAGCAGGGTGGTACGGTCCTTGCCCCCTTTTCCCGCTCTGACATGAATCAGCCCAGCCTCGAGGTCCACGTCCTTGACCCTGAGGGTCATGCACTCGGTGACCCGTAGCCCGGACCCGTAGAGCAGGTGTGCCATCAGGGCAGTAATACCTTCCATCTGCGCCAGAGCTGCCACCACCTCATCCATGCTCAAGACAACCGGCAGGCGATCCCTGCGTTGGACGCGCCGTAGACCATCCAGATGGCCAACCTCCACCTCAAGGACATCTCGATAGAGGAACAACAGGGCGTTGAGGGCCTGGGACTGTGTGGAGGCCGCAACACCCCCTACGGCGGCAAGGTGATTTATGAAAGCCACGATGCCACTGGTGCCAACGACGCGCGGATGCTGGCGGCCATGGAAATGGATGTACCTACGAATCCAGAACCGATAGGCCTGCTCGGTACGGCGGCTCAGATGTCGGCGGCGGCAGACCAGGGACACCTGGTCCATGAGCCGCAGCGGTGGTTGGATGGTTGGGGTCAGGTCACCCCATGAGGGTCGCTCCAGTGGGGGTCAAACGAGGGCAGATTGCCCTCGGCGGCGTTATCTGTGGGTCCGGTTATACGCCGGCTTGTTAGCCGGACCCAGCCGCCCTAAGATCGAGCCGTAGCAAGGGGATAGCCCACCATACGGTGCGCTGTGGATAAGTCGTATAACCGGACCCAGGGATCCGGCTATTAGGTAGTTAGGCCCCATGATATTCGCTGCAGCGACCGACGAGAACACGCTGTTCGTATTCGCTTCAATCTCGGAGGCAATCGCGTACTGCGAGAGTATCGACGTGGAGGATGGCGGCTGGATCTTCTGGGATCACGCAGGCAACGCTTTGAGCGCGGAGTTCCTCACTCCAAACCATCGCGGCAGATTCACCGTTGGTGGGGGCACATATCGGCTGGTCCAGGTATCGGGCAAGCCCACGCTGACAGAGTCTATTGCCAGCATCCATCACATCAATGGCAACCCATATTTTTCCACTCTTTCTGCGGTCCATGAGCATCTCGCAACCCCGACCCAGGTGCCCCAGCATGGAGCCTAACAATTCATTCAAGCCGAACCCGCTTCGCGGGTCGGCTTAACTCAGGTGTTAGGCGGCTATGGCGAGTACGACGCAACTCAGTACTGGAACCCGAGTCATCGGCTGGCTGTGGCTTCTCATGGCTCCAGCCATTGCGGGAATGGCGTTCATCTCGACAGTTAAGTCGGATACGACCTATTGGATCCAAGTCGCTGCTTTCTCAATTGTGGCGCTAGCCGGCGCGGTCGGAGGCGTAGCAACTGGACTTCGCTACCTCTGGGGGGTTCGCGTGCTTCACCTACTCTCATGGATTGGGTTTACGTATTACGTCGGATCCGGGCTGCTCGGTCTCTTCTTTTCAGCGTCCTCGGGTAAGTTCTCCCCGGTGGTGTTTCTCATCGTAGGGCTGATAATGGCGCCCGGACTCGGCTTTGCCGTGCTTGCAGTGGCGCTGCGCTCCAGCCTTCGAGCTCAGAGTACGCCGCCTAACAATTCGTCCAAGCCGACGCCGCTTCGCGGCGCGGCTTAACTCAGGTGTTAGGCGCCATGAAAGCAGTGCGACTACTGCTAATAGTTCTTTTGCTCGCGAGTTGCTCCGGCACAGGCCCCGGCCCCGGCCCCGGCCAAGATCAGCTTCATGCTGACTTCCTTACACTACATCCTGGCTGTCAGCTTCTCTCCTCCTCTGCCGGCGAGGGAGACAGTGACAATGTCTACATCTGGTTAACCTATACCTGCGGCCCGTCCGGGCAGGTCCACCGTACGGAGACGCTGTATCAGCAAGTAGGTGACGAGTGGGTGCTAAATCGAGAGGCGTCGCTTCGGTGATCCGCGTGGCGCCTAACAATTCATTCAAGCCGAACCCGCTTCGCGGGTCGGCTTAATTCAAGGTGTTAGGCCCCATGAAAGAGCACCAAATCTATCTAATCGGCGGGGGCGACGACGAATCCGGCATTCTTACGCCTGATCGTCGGGGTGACGAATGCTGCTTGTCATTCTTATTCCGTGGCAAGCGCATTGATGCGTCTGCTTATGACTTTTTCGATGCATTCTGCGGCATCCGAAGGCTGTTGGAGGCGGACTCGCTTATACCCTTTTGCTACGGTGCAAGTCTCAATGTCTACCCATCCCGCATCTCGCGGCAAATGGCCTCGGGCACAGTTGCGTACGTTTTGACTTTTGGCAAATCGGCTGAGACCCGTGTACACATCTTCGATTCTGGCCCGGACGTAACGCCGGCCTCTGTAGACAATCAAAAGAGCTTCTATGCTGATTGGGTCGCGTCGCTGGGGCCTAACAATTCATTCAATCCGAACCCGCTTCGCGGGTCGGCTTAATTCTGGTGTTAGAGAGCGGCAGTGAGATCTTTGTCCGTGCAAGTACAACCAGAGCGTTCCCCTGGCATCGATATGGTCGCTCTGACCACATCGTTCCGGACTCTAGTTGGCCGGATTGATCTCGTTCGGAGCCATTCCTTCGACAACGGCAATGACAATGGCGCTTACTACAACTTCACATTCGGCACCGATCGCCCAGCCGAGCTTTGGCGCTTGATCCAAGACTCCATATTTCAGGCCCCTGAGCATCGCCGTCACCTAGCATCGTCCGCCATGGCTATGTGCTCCAGCGAGGGTGGTTGGCACAGGTACTCTCAACTCTATCATTGGGATCCAGAGGTGCCCGTTGTCTCCGTTCCCGCCCTCTAACAATTCATTCAAGCCGAACCCGCTTCGCGGGTCGGCTTAATTCCGGTGTTAGGCCGCACACGAACATGGTCGATGGCTCAAGAAATCAGTTTCCGCTCTGGAAGGCGTTCTGGATTGTCTGTCCGGCGACGTATCTCATTGCAATCGCGCTATTTGCGCTCACAAACTTCGTCACGGATCGCCTTGGCGGTCACACTGTCGAGATCATTGCTGGGCAAGAGGTACGTTCTGTCAGTGCGGAGTCGTTCAAGTACGCTTGGTACAACAGCGTAGCGATCCAGGTCATTGCCGTGCTCCACGCTTGCCTATGCACTTTTATCGTTCTTCGTTACAGGCGCAGTACTCGCAGTAGATGGCTTGCAGCCCTCTCCATCGCAGCTGTCCTTACATACCTCGGCTACACCTTGTACTGTACATACGGCTTGTTCCACCCAGATCCTAATCTTTGGCCGATCACTTACTAGTGCAGGTACGGCCTAACAATTCATTCAAGCCGAACCCGCTTCGCGGGTCGGCTTAATTCAGGTGTTAGCCCTCATGAAATATGACGACGCGTCATGGCACTACGGTGGCAACTTCCCATCTGATCTACCAGACTCGGCTGGTGCAACCCATACGGGGATGTTCCTGGTTTGGGCGGTTCTAGCCGGACTGGGCGGTGAATTGTTCACGGTGAAGGAGCCTGAGCTAGTTAGAGAGCTTCGCGGTCGCACAACCACCCCCGGCGCCTTCTTCCTAAGAGTTTGTGACGGTAAGCTCACCAACGAGGATTTTAGCGATCGTGGCAACGAGTTCGCCGTCGCCTACTATGAGGATGGACAGTTTCTGGCGGACTACGAGGCGACGCTGGGCAGCGGCTTAGCCACCCCGTACCACGTGCCGGATACTTGGGAGAGCTTTGATGCATTGCGCCCCCGTTTGGACCAGCGCCTTGCCCGTTGGGCAGGTGCTGAGGGCTAACAATTCATTCAAGCCGAACCCGCTTCGCGGGTCGGCTTAATTCAGGTGTTAGGCACCAATGGAAGGTCATCTACCAAATCGGCAAATGCTCTTCGTTTGGGGCGACTTCAATGCCTGCGGCTGGGCCGCTGGTGGCGACGAGAGCATCTATGCCCTGGACAAAGATGCCCTCGCTGCAATACCGGCAAAAGATGGCATGGCGATCTTCGTTTGGTGTGAGGACGAGCCCGACACCATCCTCGGCTGCGTCGCAAGGCTTGAGCACATCACGCTAGGCGCATTTACTGGCTGGCGCGCGGTGCCTGTTGGTGGCACCTTCTACCGTGGCCCAGTGCCCGCGCATCTGCTTGGCGGGCTTGGTGCCTAACAATTCATTCAAGCCGAACCCGCTTCGCGGGTCGGCTTAATTCAGGTGTTAGGGCGCATGAACAAAAGTATGGACGCTGACACTTTCAAGAAGCACTCGGACCTAGCCGTACAAACAATGCTCGACGTACGTAATGTCACACTTGACTACTCACCAACTAGCCTGCGGCTTATCGATGAGGCTATTGAAAGCATGAGGACTCAAGGCCTCACCTCGGACGATATGCCTGGAGTGCTTTACTCTTTTGGCTGCTACTTGGGTGAGGTTATGGTACGTGGGCTCGGGGCTCGCTGGGTCGATTCACTGCAGGATTCTCAAGCAGGTGGTTTCATGTCGCATTGCGTCGTGACTCAAAACGGGGTGTCCTGGAACGTTCTAGCAAGGTGCAGCAAGTGCTTGGACGACATTAAATATGGTGGCGCTTATGACTTATACCTTGCTGCATCACAGCCTGCGCCCTAACAATTCGTTCAATCCGAACTTGCTTCGTTACACCCGCAACATGGCAGGTTAAGCTTGCCATGTTGCCGGCTCCACTACGCAAGTCGGCTTAACTCAGGTGTTAGGCCGTTTGGTTGGCGCTTCAAAGTGGCATCACTGGTCTGCCGTAACGATGTCGTTGTTCACCCTTCCGGTCGCTCTTCGGACGGGCTCTCAGGCAAGCGCCTCCCCGGTCGGACCCCGTGCACCCCACCCCAGCGGCTTGCCTGCATCCGGCGCCTCTTTCTGGTACAACGCTGGCCTAACAATTCATTCAAGCCGAACCCGCTTCGCGGGTCGGCTTAATTCAGGTGTTAGGCCTCACAAGAATGTCCACTATGACTCCAGCCGACGACCAAGATGATCCGCCGCTTGATGCGGACGATCTGCGGGCGGTTGCCGCGCTCACTCAGGATGACCTTCTTGCCATAGATCGAGCCATTCTGGCCAGTAGTAGCGCAAACTGGCGAAAAGTCGCCCTTGTTGTAGCTGTCGCAATGGACGCATATCCGGACCAGTACTACGACGTTCCAGATGTCTTCTACAGCCAACGCCTCAGAGATCTAGTCTCGGCTGGCCATCTGGAGGCGCAGGGCAATCTGTACCGCATGCGTTTCAGTGAGGTTCGCCTTACTCTCGCCGGCCTCGACAGTGAGGCCTAACAATTCATTCAAGCCGAACCCGCTTCGCGGGTCGGCTTAATTCAGGTGTTAGGCCCCGCAAGGAACTGCGTAGCATGGACAAGAACGACTTCCTCATCGAACTCTCCGAAAGTGACCGCACAGCTTACGGTCGTGTTGATTTCGCAGCCAAAACAGCGCAGCAGCAGATTTTCTCAGCTGTCTGGGCGCTTGAGAGCCAAGTCAATGGTGGCGGCTTCGAGAGCTTCTTCGAGAACGAAGACCCTGCCTTGGTCGCATTCGCACCAGAAGCGCTGCAGACAATCGGAGCGGTCACCTGCGCGGATATAGTCCGTCGTGCCGCCTCCGCGGCTCCTGGCCTGTTGGATGACCTCGACTCTGAGTTCTATGCTTACCCAGACGATCTGACTGACTTGCTATACAAGTACGTAGCGGCCAACCCAGATGCATTCGGTCCCGCCACGGGCGGGGCCTAACAATTCATTCAAGCCGAACCCGCTTCGCGGGTCGGCTTAATTCAGGTGTTAGACCTTGACTGGGGAGGGGGCGCGACATGAAAGATCCGAGTAAGCACGCGAGCGAGCGCGAGATCGCTAGCGACATTCTGCTCCAGACCTCAGCGATTGCCACTCCGCTGCTGTCCACGTTCTCCGCTTGGCTCATGGCCGGGCTCGGAGCTGCGTTCACGCTTTTGGTGGCAAATATCGACTCAATCGTAAAGTACGTGGCAGCGCACAACTTCCGTTGGGCCTTGCTTTGGTTCGCCGCTTCGCTACTCGCGGGTCTTGCCGCCCGCTTCCTCTCGGTCGTTGTCTCTGCAAGTCTTGCCTCCAACGCCGTGCTTTCTGAGCGCCTACCAAAGGCTATCCAAGCCGCCCCCTCGTTCTCTTTGCCTGCGTTCAAGCACTTCTACTTCAGTGGCCTATTCCTGCCCTACAAATGCGTGGCAAATAGGACCTTCGCAAAAGTCCAGCGCGGTGACTTGATGGCCAGCCAACGCCTGACTGCCAAAGCCTCACAGTTGCAAGCCATACTCGTGCTATTGCAAATTGTCTGTTCTACGGCCTCGATCCTGGTTCTTGCATCCGGGATCAAGGTCTAACAATTCGTTCAAGCCGATGCCGCTTCGCGGCACGACTTAATTCAGGTGTTAGACCGCAGGAGCAGGATTCAAAGCATGGACTTACTACGCAAGCTTCTGATTAAGCGCATTGCCATCAGTCTCGTCAGCGCATTGTTCATCTCCTATTTCCTTGTCGTGGTTTTCCTTATGTTTGGCCCCTTGTACGTCAACGGAGAACTCGCGATCGCCCAAGCGTTAGAGCTCACGCTGATGATTTCTCCGGTAGTTGGGTTTGCTATCTTCCTCATGCTGCGTCGTAGAGACCGTAAGCGTAAAATTCATGGGCTATGATGAGACACCATCCGGGCTTGCGGTCTAACAGTTCATTCAAGCTGAAGCCGCTTCGCGGCTCGGCTTAAATGAATTGTTAGGCGGGCTATGACAGACAGTCTTGGACCAGAGCAGAAAGCATTGCACCAGGCCGTTGGCGAGGTGCTGCACTATATTTGGGATCCAATTGGGGTAGCAGGCGTGCCGCAGGCCCGTGATGAGTACGATGGCTACGTCGATCACGTCTGCAGTCTGTTATGGCGCGGTGCAAGCAACGCTCAACTTGCTCAGCATCTTGTGCAGATAGCTGATGAGCATATGGGCCTCACTGGCACAGAGAGTCGCGCTGCCTTGGCCGCCGGCAAACTACTGGGATGCGGTTACACGCTAGCCCGCCTAACAATTCATTCAAGCCGACGCTGCTTCGCGGCACGGGTTAATTCAGGTGTTGTTCGATGTCCGCTTCCGGCCGGTGGCGGACATCTGCCCGGGCAGGGGATTAGGAAGATTTATCGGGGGTAGGGGAGTGGCGGCTGCCGACCCTCAAGTAGAACGGAGAGCGGCAGTGCCGCCCTCCGAACGCTTCAGCTCGTCAAGCCAAGGGCGAACACACCTCCCAGGCCCGTGCTAAGCGCCGCCAGGCCCCACAGGCCGACGCTGATCCGTCGCCATTTGTCGGTCGCCACCGCGTGGGCGTCCTTCAGCGCTGCCAACGCATCGGCAAGAGCCTGCGCCGGCGCGAGCGTGCTCGTTGCGAGCATCAAGGTGATCACGAGCCAATGAAGGGCAATCCCGGGCTGGTGACTTGAGGCATCCGTATGACGGTATCCTCACGGCTGTGCCAAGCCGCCGGACGCGCCCACTAGTCTGGGGATTCATAGACCTGGTGCCCCGGCCAGGCACAGGCGCCAGCCATCACAAAGGCCACGCTCTGCCGTGCCCGCGTCAAGGCCACGTAGTACCTGGCCGGTGAGGTGATACGGGAGGCGTCGGCGGTGCGCAGGAACAGAGTCAGGGGGCCATTGGGATAGATCAGCACGCGCGAATACGTCCGCCCCTTAGCCTGACCGAAATTGACCGCAGAATAGCCATCGCAAGTTTCGCGGCGGTCATGCCGCAGGACGGTTGGGGCATATTGCAGCACATACTTTTGCACCAAGTTCGGTGTCACCACATAAATACCGTCGTGCCCAGTCACATCGGTGTTGCCTGACTGGGTCCGGGGCAGGTTCGGATACAGCGCATCTGCCAGATCACACAGTGACTGCGCGCAGCGGTGGCTAACCACCCGATGCTGGATCTGGCACAAGTTGCGTGTCTGCCAATCCTGGAACAGCTGCACCATGGCTACGCCCCGGTACTGCTGATGACGGGGGGAGTGGTTCGTGGCATAGGTTGCCTGGCGGATATCACCCACCAGCGTGATTTCAATTCCGCTGGTGAGCAGGCGCTCGACCAAGTCTAGGTCGTAGCCAGCCAGATCCTGGATCTCATCTATGTAGACCTCATCGTACATGGCCGTTAGGCGCTCGATGACCTTACCTCGCGTGAGCTCATCACATCGCACGGCAAAGTCAGCGGCGCGGTCGGAGTACATCTTATCCCCGGCGAGATAGTGGCGAGCCACCTGGGTGCGCGGGGCACGGTTGTTGGTCCTGCCCTCAACGAAGAGGAAGGATTCAACCCTTGGTTGGGCGCAAAGTGCGGGTTGATAAGGCCGGATGCACTCGCGCAGAAGGAAGCCATACCAGCTGTATAGCGTGACGTGGACGGGGACCGTGCCGGCGTGGCGATCGAAAGCCTGACGGATCTCCTCCAGATTTTCCAGAGTGTAGGTGATGATGGCGATCCGGCGTTGCGGGCGCGCCAGCGCCTGGCGCACCAACATCGTCGTCTTGCCGGAACCGGCGGCCGAGAGCAGTACCTGATTAGGCGATGGCACGCTGGACATAGTCCGGATACACGATCGAGTGGGGGCTGTTGAAGATGGCCAGAGCAGTATCGGTCTTGTTGCCCTTCATGAACTTCAGCAGCGCCGCCTCGTCGGCGAACGTCTTATCCAGGACCAGATTCAACTGCGCCAGGGTATTGGCCTTTATCAACTGTTGTTCCAGCGAGGGAGCGTCCTCATCGGAGTCATAGTAGATGTAGTTCAGGAAATCGTTATAGCGTTCCTGCAAGACGGCCACATCGCCGTCGTTGTCGGTCACTACACGGGCTGGGATATCCAGACGTGCAGCGATCTGCAGGAACCGCTTGAAGGCCAGGGAGTTGACCGAGATCACATCCACACCCCGGGCCAGCGCAGGCACACCATGGTGATCCTTGAAAGCGCGCTGGACGATCAACTCATCCGAGGGGCCCTCGACCAGGATTGCTTGCTTGGCCAGGATCAGCCGCAGGGTGTCGTGCCCCGGCAGTTTCATGAAGTAGTCGTGCGTATCAGGTGGTAGCTGGTCGAGTTTGATGTGTCCTCGCGCACCGAAGAGGATCACGTTATCCACACCAAGCTTGTTCAACACGAAGCTGCTGTGTGTGGCGATAATTACTTGCTGGGCGGTAGATAGGGCTGCGATCTTATCGATCAACTGGGTCATGCTGGAAAAGGATAGATGATTCTCAGGCTCTTCCACCAGCAGCACATGCGCGGCGCCAGCGGCCCGCATAGCCAACTTCATTTTGACCGCGCTCTGTTCGCCTTTACCGGCGTGGGTGAAAGGAAGATCGTCCAGGTAGGGAGACAGACTGGCCTCCCACGTCGAGCGCGCCGAGGTGTCCACGCCAACGGTCAAGGTCTTGCTGCTGACATCGCCAGCATTCGCAGCCAGGAAGGTATTGATGGCTGCTACGTCCGTTTCTTGGGAGAAGCTCTGGCGCATCCGGCGGTAGCTCAGTGACAGGGCCACCCGCTGAGCGGGTGAAAGCACCTGGTCGATGATGCTGCCGATGTAGCGATCCGTGCCTGAAAAGGTCTTGGCACTGGTGGTGTCGATGATCGTGGAGTCAAACGGGATGCTTCGGGCGGTGACGCCATTGTTAGCGAAGGAATACCAGCGCACCGTGTAGTACTCCACCGGCAAGCTGCCGCCCTGATGCTGACGCAGATAAGCATCGAACTCGGAGCGATAGTCCTCATTGAGCTCGACCAATAACCGGATGCCGGCCATGTCAGCACCAAGGGAGTTGTTGGTACCCCGCAACGAAGCCAGGGCTGCGTCCCGCCCGAGGTAGGCCTCGATCATGATGCGCGGCGGCGAACCGGGCCGGCCTTGCCTGAGGTCTGTCAGGTACGCATCGACCACCGGCTGGTGGAAAAGATAAGGCGTGATCTCGTAGGCGATGCCGCGTCCGTGCAGCTGGTCCGTCACGACCGCATGAATCGCTTCCAGGAGCGTGGACTTGCCGACCTCGTTATTGCCCACGATGAGATTCATATGTGGGTTGAGCGGCAAATCCAGGTGGCCAAAAGCCTTGAAGTTCTCGATGACGACTCTTTCAATCGGCATGTTCATCCTTGTACGACTGCAGGGCGGGCTTGGCGCCCGAAGCCCCGCCGGATAGGGGTGGGCGGCGTTCATACTAAACCGGGCCCAGGCGGCCCAGGAGCGCGAGCGCCGAGAACAGGCCGAAGCCGACGCCTTGTGCCGGCGCCCGCCTGGAGGTCCTGGAGCCGCTTCTGGCCAAACTGGGCTCTGCTGGAACCCCTCACAAGAAGCCCCGGCGCGTCTCGCCATCCGAGACGGACCGCGCTTAGCATCTGCATGCTCGCCTATTGAGGCAGGCCCCAACCAGGGACACGACCATGATCAAAATAACCGGACTTGATGAGCTAACACGGCAGTTGGACCAGGCGCAGGCGGCCATTGATGAAATCGATGGGGATTTGGGGACCGTAAGCTTCGATCCCCATGATCCGGCCAGTATCGAGGCGGCCATCCAGCAGGCCAAAGTCCTGATCGATGGCAAGGTCCAACCGTGGGCAGACAATCCTTTGGTCGCTCAATTGGCGGACGGGCTAAAAGAGCAGTATCGCAACGCAATCATCGAGCGCGCCGCAGAAGCGCGGTTAGCGGGTGATCTGGAATGAGCGCTGTGGACCTGTTCGACCAGATCAGGACGGCCGTTCTTGATCTTCAGGGCGCAAATTACCAAAGTTATGAACGCCCGTTGCGGACGTTGGGTCGCCTGCTCAACCACGAAGACCTCAGCACCATTAATCGCACCCTGACCGAGGGGCTGGATTACCCGCGATTTCTCGCCCAGAGCGATGCCACCGGCGGCAGCATGGTCGGTAGCCACCGGCTTGTTTGGCCTGAGGATTCCATCAAGCAGCTTGGCATGATGCTGTTGGTGATAAAGGATGTGACCTCACGGCCAGACTACGCACTGGATTTTGCGCATACGTATTTCGACTCCAGTTCGCACGTCATGGCCGGCTTGCAGGCCATGACGCGCGATCTGATCATTCCTTTCGTGAGGGACTACAAGACGTATGTCAGCAAGCGAGGCGCGGTGAAAGTAGCCTTGATCAAGGAAAAATCCAACAAGATCTTCATCGTCCACGGTCACGATGGGGAGGCGCGCGAAACAACTGCTCGCTTCATCTCCAAGCTTGGCTTGGTGCCGGTCATCCTTCACGAGCAGGCCAGCCGAGGGCGAACCATCATCGAGAAGGTCGAGGCCCACGATGATGTCGGCTTTGCGATCGTGCTGCTCACGCCCGATGACGAGGGTCGAGCGCACGGCACAGACGCCTTGGAGCCCCGCGCCCGTCAAAACGTGCTGCTGGAACTGGGCTACTTCATTGCCCGCCTAGGGCGAGAGAACGTATGCACACTGAGGAAAGGCCAGGTGGCGATCCCCAGTGACTTCGCCGGCGTTGTCTGGACCGACATGGATGGGGCCGGCGGTTGGCACTTGGCGCTGGGCAAAGAGTTACATGCTGCGGGTTATCAGATCGACTGGAATTTGGTGATGAGCTGATGCACACCACCACGCCTGGCGAGATTTCCCGGCCGATCAAGCGCCTGATCGAAAAGGTGGTGCCCGGAGGCAACGGAATCTACCTGCCCGTGAACCCCGAGGCGGGCGCCGTCGTCAACGAATGCTTTCCCAACGTGCAAGCCAAGCTCGAACGCGATGGTGGTCAGATGCTGTGTGGTTGGCAGGTGTGGGAATGGCCGCACGTGCTGGTAGAGGCCGAGTTTCACGCCGTGTGGAAAAGCCCGGCCGGTGCGTTAGTCGACATCACTCCCAAAACGCAGAATGAAACGCACATCCTGTTCGTGCCTGATCCACGACTGAGCTATCAGGGCCTAGCAAAGGATAACGTGCGGGTCCCCCTCAGGGACGACCAGGTGATTCGCCACTTCATCCGCGTGTCGGAGCTGATTGTGCAGGTCATGAACAAGGGCGAGCGCATATCCCAGTACGGACACGTTAGTGTCCCCGCGTACGAAATACTCCCGCTGCAGGAAGCACGCGGCTTCCTTGGCGTGTCACTCGCTTCGGGCCTGCGAGATCATGATGCCTGTCTGTGCGAGAGCGGCAACAAATACAAGCGCTGCCACGGCCGCGGGTGGAGTTCCGTTCTCGGCTCGTGAGTATGCGGTTGACACCGGCTGTCAGATTATTGCTCGACCGTGCTCTCAAGAGAGGGCGATGGTATGGACCACGACGAAACCAATCAAAGCAGCCTGCCACAGGACGAGTACGACGCGTGGCTTAGAGCCAAGATTTTGCGCGCACTCCGTGATCCACGACCATTGATTCCGCACGAGCAAGTGGTGGCCTCGGTGACGGCAAAAATTGATGCGATCGCCAGACGCAAGTCTGGCGATAAGAAATGGGAAGACACGCATCGGTTAGCAAAACTACTTCAGCAAGCGTGCCGCTGGATTTTCCTCGGCTGCACCCGCTTGAAAATACCCAATCACACTCGCCACCGATCGGTGCTCGGTCATTGCCATCACGGCCGGCAGCGGCACGCCTTGCTTCCCGGCCTCGGTGACAAATCCCGACCTTAGGCTATGCGCCCCAAAGTCCCCCTCCAACCCCGCCAGGCGGGCCCGCCGTTTCACGATCGTAGCCACGGAGCCCGGGAGCAGGGCAGGGCCGACCCGTTCCTTCCAGATACGGCGGAAGATCGCCCCCTCATGGATCCCCGCGGCCTCAAGCCACGCCGCGAGCGCTTCGGCGCTACGCCCCAGGATCGGCTTGTCCGGAGTCGAATCTGCCTTCACCCCTGCTTGCTGGGTCTTGGAGTACTCCAGCCGATAGATGTAGCCATCCTCGCCGACTTTGCGCAGGTCCCGCATGTCGGCAGCGGCGATCTCACTACGCCGGCGCCCACCGCTGGCGAAGCCGAAGCAGAGCAGGGCACGGTCACGCCGGCCTTCCAGGCTGTCATCGCAGGTGGCTAGCATGGCCTCGAGCTCGGCACGGGTAATCGCGGTCTTCTTGGTCGGGCGCTCCCCGCGTTTGACCGCCGCGCGCCGCGCCCGGCTGAGCAGGGTTCGGACGCTCGGCAGCTCGCAGGGGTTAGCCAGACGCTTGAGCTTGTGCGCCGTAGACAGCACAGCGACGCGTTGGACCACCGTCGATAGCTTCAGTGGCCCGACCTTGGCCTTGAGTCCGGCGGAGACCAGCGCCTGATCGATCGCCGTCGGCAACTCGCTGACCAAGCCGCTCTTAGCCTTGCGTTGGATGTGGTCGACCAGGAACTGGATCACCACAGCCTCGCTCGCCGGCAAGGCCAGCTCAATGCCGTAGCGGGCTTGGTGCCAGCCGGCCCAGTAGCGCAGGGCAGTGGCGTAGCTGCGGGTCGTGTTGGCCGCGGCCGCTTCGGCGAGCAGTTCGCGCACCGCATCGGCGGCCTGCTGGGCAAGCTGTTCCGGCAGGACCAGATTTGCGGCTGTCGCTAGGGCGACGGGCAATGTGCTATTTCGCTTCATACTATGTAATGTACGTTATGAAATAGGGCACTTACTAGCGATAATCATCACTTATCGCAAGTACGTATTCAACGGGGCAGGGCGGCGACAGAGGAGGCATTCCCATGGCACGAGGCATAACCGAAACCGACGTCCACACTGCCGCCGACGAACTGGTCGCGGCCGGGGAACGCCCGACCGTCGAACGCATCCGCGCACACCTGGGCACCGGCTCACCCAACACGGTGACGCGGCACCTGGACACGTGGTGGCAGGGACTCGGCCGCCGTCTACACATGCAGCAGGTTCGCCTGGCGGTCCCTGACGCGCCGGAGGTGGTGACCGCTTTAGCAGGGGAGTGGTGGGAGCTGGCCCTGGCGGCGGCCCGCATCGAATGTGCCCAGGCCTTGGCGATTGAACGCAGCACCCTACTTCAGGACCAGGAGGCCCTCAACGAAGAGCGTGCCCGCTTGGACAATGAAACCAGTGCACTGCGCGCCGAACTGGATGCGGCAAGACACTCATTACAGGTCGCTCAGGTCCAAGCCACAGAGCAGCAACGCCTGATTGACCAGCTGCAGCGTCAGAGCGGGGAGCTGGCGCAGCAGCGGGACATGGCACTGGCCCACAGCAAAGAGCTTGAGGTTGCGCGTGAGGCGTTGCAGGCTCATCTGCAGCGAGCTGAAGATTCGGCCCGCGCAGAGCGTGAAAGCCTCACTCAACACCTTCGCGCGGCAGAGGAACGGGCCCATGCCGAGGTCGATCGTGCGCGCCAAGAAGCTAAAGAGCTTTCGTCCAAGCTCTCTACGCTAGTCAAAGAGCGGGCATCGGTTGAACGTCGACACCGCGATCAACTCGAAACGGCCCGCATGGCCACCGCCGACATTCAACAGGAATTGGCCGGCCAACGGGCAAGAGCCGATGCTTTGGAAGCTCAGATGGAGAGCCTTCGAAACCTGCCAATTGCGCTAGAGGCAGCCTTCCGGAAGCGGAGTTCCGCTGGGTCGAAGGCTCAGCGGACGAAGGCGAAAGTACGGGGTGGTTCCGGCACCCCATGAGCCAAGCCAGACGTGTATTACCGACATTGAGGCCGAAACGTTGGACCAGCGAACAGGAGCAGACCCCTTGGCCATGCTTCACTTGCCCTCAACTCATTGACTTCCTGGCTTGCTCATCTAGCCAGGCAGAGCGAAATGCGACAGCGTCCACGAGTGCATGATGCCGGCGAGCCGCCTCAATGGGGTTGACTTCGAAATAGCGCTCCAACCTTTGCATCAGCGTGCCTTCACGAGCAAGTCGAGTTCGATAGGGGGCGGCCGGCGGGCTTCGGTCGCACCCACTCCATACCCGATGGAGCATTGAAAAATCGAGCGGCGCGTCTGCGAAGATCTCGCAATCACCCAACGACTCCAAGAACACCCGCAGCGCGTGCGTCATTGCATGGTCTGTCATCGCGGCCTGCCCACGATCGAGGAGCGGGTAAACGTTTTCGCGCACGAAGCTGGACGGCACACCAGGTAGCGGGTCGCGCTCAGCGTAGAAGACGTGCTCGCCGTCTTCACTGACTAGGGCCAAGCTGACGAGTTCACGAAGCGCATCATTGGCCCATTCGCTGTCAAGAAACAGCCTGATCATGGCCCACACCGCTCGACCAGAGCGGCCTCCAGTCTTGTAAGCATTCCGGTATCTCCCAAGTCTCGCTCGCAATGCACGAGCTGCAACCGCATAGCGGCCGGCCAACCCGGGTCATCGTCGTCAAGGGCTAGCCAGCGGCTTCCTTGATGGGAACGGATGTTCTGCAGATACCAGGAGATCTCCTCCCAGCGCGACCTGGTCTTCGTAGTGGGCGGCAGATGATTATGCACGGCATCTATGACTCGAGTAGCGACAGGCGCGGGCAGCAACCCCCTTAGTTCGTCCAAAGTGTGGTCCTTTCCCCAAGTGGAAGAGACCACGATCTCGAGGTGACCCAGATAGGGCGAGAGAGTTGTAGCCAGAGCAGATGCATGCAGGAAGAACGGGCCTGGGTAAGGTGTCGGACCCAGGGTCATCTCAAGCTGCCAGTCATTGAAGGGCGCAGGAGCCCACAACGGATGCAGAACCCCGTCGAAGTCCAGGAACAGGAGCGTAGTCATGGCTTCTGTGGTCTCAGGCCCATCCTGTGTGCGGTCAAAGCCCAGGGCGGCGGCGTGACCCTACCTGTGACGACCAGCCACGCCATTCGCAGTGCCTCCGCATCAACTAGCGCGTGGTGGCGCCGAGCCGCGGCAAGAGGATGGCCCGCAAAATAGTCTTCCACCAACATGCCCGTGGCGCCTTCCTTCAGCATTCGCGTCATGACGGGATTGGGAACCGGCCCACATGCCGCTGCCTGATCGTCTGAAAGGTCGAACCCAGCGATCACGTACTGTAAGAGGGTCAAGTCGTTAGGATAGTCGGCCACTACCATCGGCTCAGGGATGGCGCCCAAGAAGGCGCGCAGGCCGGTCGTCATTGCCTGATCGGTCATACGCCATCTGCCACGTTCGAGCAGGGGATAGACAACCGATCGCACGAAGTCGGTGGCCACCTCAGGCAAAGGGTCGCGCTCAGCGTAGAACTTGTGAATGCCGCCATCGGTGACGAGCGCTAAGCTCACTAGCTCGGAACCAGTCGGATCCGCCCATTCAGTGTCCAGGAACAGATAGGTCATCAGGCCGCCTTGAGCAACCTCAAATTTAGGGTTGTTGCCCCTGGCCGGACTCGAACCGGCATAAGCCGCTTATCTGGCGCTGACGGGTTATAAAACCGCTGCTCTAACCATTGAGCTACAGGGACTGATCGGTCGACCGATCAGCCAGGTATTCGAAGCGCGCGGCAGAGGATGTTCATTGATACGAATCTAGCAAGTCTGGACGACAAATCAATAGCTCTGCGGACCATCGCTCCCAAATTTGGGGGCATTACGAGTAACAGCACATGATGTTAGTTAGACCACATGCCCCCGAATTTGGGAGCGCTTGAACCGTCTGACACGCAGATGCATGATCGAACCGTGAAGTCATTGTGAGCTGAGGCGGAGGACAAATCTATGAGTTCGGACGTACCTGGGAAAGCTCAGGGCCTGCCAGACGACGAGTACGACGCTTGGTTCAGAGCCAAGGTGCAGCGTGCGCTGCAGGACACGCGGCCTTCAATTCCGCATGAGGAAGCCATGGCTCAGGTCAAGGCAACAATTCAGGCTATTGCCGATCGCCGGAATCGTTGACGAGGCGGTCACCGGATCGATGAATCAGATGCAGAGCTGCAGGAATTTGTCGTCCCACAGAGCAGCGTTGCTGGAAATTGAAGTCCAGATTTCAGCGCTGCTGGAACTTATGGGCAGGGATTTCTGGAAATTAGGGCTTCGGCTGCTGGAACTTGTTGATTGTCAGCATCAATCCCCAAAGCTGGAGGCCTGAGGCGCCAGTTGCCTTGAGAAATCTAGGTTTGCGAGATCAAGAATGAGGTGGTTGGTTGGCTGCTTGATCGGAATTGGGGCAGCTTGTTGGCGCCCGATCGATTTCGGGGCGTTTGTCGGCAGGCTTCGCGGCGGGTGTTGGATGTGGCCGGGGTGATTTCACGGCGGCAGACAGCAGGATCATCCACGAGTGCGCTGCCCACCTGCAGATCGCTGAAGTCGTGACTATCCAGAGATCGCACGGAACTTGTGACAAAGGCGTAGCGGAGCCAGATTTGTCACAGCTTTAGTGAGCCCGGTTTCAGGAACAGGCGCACCAGTCAGCACCACCAGCCCCAGTCCCCCATCCTGTATTTCGCATAATGTCTATTATGTCAATAACCAGATGGGGCCAGCACGCCCAAGTTGGTGTAGCCCGGCTTGATTCCAATCAATGCGGTTCCGGGTCGATGCTCCTAGCCTGACGCCATGGCCACACACGTCAACCCACCGCTGTTCGACCCGGACCTGCTGCGGCGCTATGACCGTCCCGGGCCGCGGTACACCTCGTATCCCACAGCGCCACAGTTCGACGTCGCGTTCGGACAGGATCAGTTGCGCCGGCACCTGGTGGCCAGTAACCGCGGCGACCCGGCGCGCCCGTTGTCCCTCTACGTCCACATCCCGTTCTGCAGCAGTCCTTGTTTCTACTGCGGCTGCAACCGCGTCATCACCCGGGACAAGACCCACGGCGAACGCTACATGGATTACCTGTACCGCGAGTTCGCCCGCATGGCGCCGCTGATGGACAGCCGGCGTCCGGTCGTGCAGCTGCATTTCGGCGGTGGCACGCCGAACTTCCTTTCAGCCGCACAGATCGTGGATTGCGTGGCCGACCTGCGCAGCCAGTTCACCTTCGCAGCGCCCGACGTCCTGGAGTGCTCGATTGAACTGGATCCACGTTTCGTGGAGCCCGGCGACATCACCGTCCTGGCCCAGGCCGGGTTCAATCGTGCCAGCCTGGGCGTGCAGGACTTCGATCCGGCCGTGCAGGAAGCCGTCAACCGCGTGCAGGGCGTGGAGGAAACGCTGGCCATCATCGACGCCTGCCGGCGCGACGGCATCGGGTCGGTGAACGTGGACCTGATCTATGGCCTGCCCAGGCAGACCCGCGAAGGCTTCGGGCGCACCCTCGACATCACGCTGCAGGCACGGCCCGATCGCATCGCCGTCTACAGCTATGCGCACCTGCCCGCACTGTTCAAGCCGCAGCAGCGCATCCGGCCCCAGGACCTGCCCAGTCCCGAGGACAAGCTGATCCTGCTGCAAAGCGCGATGGAGAAACTGGTGGCGGCAGGCTACGCGTACATCGGCATGGACCATTTCGCGCTGCCCGACGACGAACTTGCACGCGCGCAGGCACGTGGCGACCTGCACCGCAACTTCATGGGCTATACCACGCAGGCAGACACCGATCTGTTGGGCTTCGGCGTCAGCGCCATCAGCCATGTCGCCGACAGCTTCAGCCAGAATCCACGCGATATTCCAAGTTGGGAAAGCGCCATCGATGACGGTCGGCTGCCGGTGTGGCGTGGCATGTCGCTGGATGCGGACGATGTGGTACGTGCCGACGTGATCCAGGAACTGATGTGCCACGGCCGGCTGGATTACCAGCGCATCGGCCGGCGGCACGGCATCGCCTTCACCGACTATTTCGCCGACGCGCTCGCGCGATTGCCGGCGCTGGCCGAAGACGGCCTGCTCGAATTCACCGCCGCCGGTTTCCGCGCGACCGCGCGCGGCCAGCTGCTGTTGCGCGTGATCGCCATGTGCTTCGACCGCTACCTGCCCACCCTGCCCGCCACCGATGCGTCGCGCTTTTCGCGCACGGTCTGACATTTCCCTACGGAGTCTCCTGATGGATCCCCTGCCCCGCCTCCTTGCCGCCCTCGCGCTGCTGGCTGCCACCTCCGCGGCGCACGCCTCCGGCAACTGCATCATCGCGTTGAAGGCCAGCGACCAGATGAAATACGACATCTCCGCCGTGACGGTATCCGCCTCGTGCCCGACGATCAGGATAGAGCTGGTGCATACCGGCAGGCTTCCCGTCACCGCCATGGGACATAACGTGGTGATCAGCCACAACCGCGACGTCACCGCCGTGAGCAGCGCCGCGCTCAAGGCAGGCGCCGCCGCCCACTATCTGCCGCAGGGCGATGCCCGCGTGGTGGCAGCCACCACGATGATCGGGGGCGGCCAGAAGACAAGCGCCAGCTTTCCTGGCAGCAAGCTCAAGGCGGGCGATGACTACACCTTCTTCTGCAGTTTTCCCGGCCACTCGGCCTTGATGAAGGGAAGGCTGATCGTGGTGAAGTAGGCGCGTCTCAGCGGCAAGCTTCCTGCACCCGCTCGTCCCAGCGGCGCAGCTCCAGGAAGGTACGCTTCAGGCCCCGGTGTGCGAGGGCGCGGTCGCGCTGCGCCTTGGTCCGGGCGCAGGCGTCGGCGTCACGGTGCAGGGAAATGACGGCGCCCTGCGGCCCCTGTCGCCTGCCTGGCGGCGTGCGCGATGGGCGGCGCGGCGCTGGCGTGGCCGTTGGCCGGGCGCTCGCGGCGGGTGCCGCAGCGATCGTAGGCGACGCCTCCATCTCGCGCCGCCACGCTTGCGTGGTGCCCGTCGTGCAGGGCGTCGCCTGGTAGATCGATCTACCCTGCGCATCGTGGCATTTGTAGACCGTCTGCGCCGTGCCCGTCGGGCAACCCATGGCCAGTGCCAGCAGCAGGCAACGCCTGATCGTCTTCATCCGCACCTCCCTGTGGTGCCGAGAGCGTGGCCTTTGGGGTGCGGCCTGGCCATCGGTGTTCCACCCGCACGAGGGTCGGGGTTTGACGCTTCCCAGGGATGCCCAGCCGTCTTCACTGCATCCAAACATTCGGACGCCACGTATTGCCGGTCATCGTCGTTGCCACGGTCTCCGCATGCGTCCCCATCGCTCCCTGTTGTTGCTGCTGACCTGGCTGCCGGCGTTGCACAGCCCGGCGGCCGCGGCCCTGGAGCACTACGAGGGCCAGGCCTATCGGTTGAAGGGCGGACAGCTGCTCTACCGCGAGTCGCACTGGTTGCAGGCCGATGGCGAGCGACTGGTGCTCTATCGCTGCCCCACCGGCGAGCCCTTTGCCCGCAAGGTCGTCAGCGATGGCACCCCTGCCCCCGACTTCGAGCTTGTCGATGCACGCGACGGCTACCGCGAAGGGGTCCGCACGCGGAGTGGGCAACGGGAGGTCTACACGCAGGCCAACGGAAAGGCCGGCGAACAGCGCAAGCCATTGCCTTCGCGCAGCCAGCAGATCATCGATGCCGGTTTCGATGCCTATATCCGCCAGCAGTGGAACACGCTGACCCCTGCCGACACGCGACAGGTTGCCTTCGTGCTCCCCAGCCGGCTGGATACGTTGGCGTTCAAGCTGCAGCCACGCGACTCACGCGACCCGGCCGCGCGCAGTTTCCGCCTGTCATTGGATGCGTGGTATGGCGCGGCGATCCCCGGCATCACCGTGACGTATGCGCAGGCCGGTCGCCGCCTGCTGCGCTTCGAGGGCATCGGCAACATCCGCGACGACCAGGGAGACTATCCCAGCGTGCGCATCGAGTTCCCGCCGGCGCAACGACGCTCCGCCACCCCGGGTGAGATCGACGCTGCCCGCCGGCAGCCGCTGGTGAACCGGTGCCAGCGCCGGTGATCCGCGCTGCCCGCCATTACCGCTTCACCGTGCCGTCACGGGACAGCGGGCATCAACCTACCCCTTCCTACGACAAGGACGAGTGCCTGCCATGGTCAACGCCTATCTGTATCTCAATGCCATCCTCTACCTGCTGCTGGCGGGCTGGTGCACGTTCGCGCCGGCCAAGACCGCGGCGGCGGTCGGTTTCCTGCAACTCTCGCGCTCCGGGCAGTCGGAGTACCTGGTCATCTACGGTGGCCTGCAGCTGGGCATGGCATTCCTGTTCGCCTGGTTCGCCTACACCCAGCAACCGCGCAACGGACTGGTGGTCGCGCTGGCGTTCTACCTGCCCATCGTGGTCTATCGCTGCGCCACGCTGGTCAAGTGGTGGCCGGTGGAGCCCACGACACTCGCGCTTGCGGTGGTGGAATGGGTCTTCCTGCTGGCCGGGGCCGCGCTGTTGTGGCGCCTGCGCACGCCATGACACCGTGGCAGTCACACCGGGTCGTGTAGGATGCAGCCCGCCCCATCCCGTCCGCGCCAGCGCAGGTCAAGCCCGCATGTTGGATACATCCGAACGTCCTCTGTCAGCTGCTGACGAGTCCGGTCAACTGCTGCTCGCCACCGCGCGCGGCGACACTGCGGCCTTCGAGCAGCTTTACCGCGCCACTTCGTCCCGGCTGTTCGGCGTGTGCCTGCGCGTGGTGCCGCAGCGGAGCGAGGCGGAAGACGTGTTGCAGGAAGTGTTTGCGAACGTCTGGCGCAAGGCGGGTCAGTTCGATCCTGCCCGCGCCAGCGGCAACACCTGGCTGGCGATGATGGCGCGCAACAAGGCGATCGATCATCTGCGCGCCAGCAGGAACGCGCGCCAGTCGGTGCCGATCGACCTGACCGATGAACTGGCGGACGAATCCCCCAACGCGCAAGCCGTCGCCGAAGCCGCGCTGGAAGGCCATCGCCTGGAGGATTGCCTGCAGGAACTGGAGGCGCCGCGTCGCGCCCTGCTGCGCACGGCCTTCTTCGAAGGCGTGACCTACGAAGAACTGGCGACGCGCAGCCAGACCCCACTGGGCACGGTGAAAAGCTGGATCCGCCGCAGCCTGGCCAAACTCAAGGCGTGCCTGGAAGCATGAACACGCCCACGCTGCCGTTTGAACAGGACCCGCCCGCCGATGCCGTGCTGGCCGGCGAATACGTGCTGGGCGTGCTGGATGCCGCCGAGCGTCGCCAGGTGGAGCAGCGCATCGCGCAGGAGCCCGCCTTCGCGCAGGACGTCGCGCAATGGGAAGCCAGGCTGATGCCGTTGGTGGAGCAGATCGCGCCGGTGGCGGTCCCCGACTACGTCTGGGCTCGCATCGTCGATGCACTCGGCATCAAGCCCGCGCCGCGCAGCACGCGGGCAACGGAAAATCGTGGTGCCGGCTTCTGGGAGAGCCTGGGTTTCTGGCGTTGGCTCAGCGTGGGCGGCTTCGCTACCGCCGCGGTCTGTGGATTGGCCCTGTTGAATGCGGTGCGCACGCCGGACGTTCCCGTGCCGCCGCCGGTCGTCGTACAGCCGGTCCCTACCCCACCGGTCACCACGCCGCCTGCGGCCCCCACCGAGATGGCGTCCACGTTGACGCAGGACGATGGCAAGCCCGGTTACGTGGCCACGCTGGACGCGGCCACGCGGCGCATCACCGTCACTCCGCTGCAACCCGGCGTGGACGACGGCAAGGTGCCCGAGCTGTGGCTGATCCCGCAGGATGGCAAGGCGCGTTCGCTGGGCGTGTTCGACGAGAAGCACACGCACTCGTCGAAGATCCCGGAAGAATTCGTGGAACTGCTGGGCACCGAAGCCATCCTGGCGATGACGTTGGAACCGCCGGGAGGCGCACCGGGTGGCGTGGCCACCGGTCCGGTCGTCGCGAAGGGCGGCATCCAGTTGCTGGCAATGAGTCCGCCCTGACCCATACCGCCTGACTCGCACGTCGCGGGTGGGGCATGCGGCGACGGCGACGGATCGTTGCCGCCTGCATCCGGATGCAGGCTTGCTGCGTATGAGCCTGTGAATTTCCATGGAGCTCCATCGCCGTGCCGAGCCCTTCGCTCGACCCTTCAGGACCGCAGCCACGCGTCGGCGCGTGGCGTACCGTGCTGCGCTGGTTCGACACCGCCGCGGAAGCGCCGCTTGACGAAGCACGCGCGGACCGCATCGACTGGCTGCGGGCATTGCCCTTCATCGCATTGCACCTGGCCTGCCTGGCGGTGTTCCAGGTGGGTTGGTCCTGGTTCGCGATCGGCGTTGCAGTCGCCCTGTACGCGGTGCGCATGTTCGCGCTGACCGGCTTCTACCATCGCTACTTCTCGCACAAGGCCTTCCGCACCTCGCGGGTGGTGCAGTTCGTGTTCGCCGCCATCGGCGCGACCTGCGTGCAGCGCGGTCCGTTGTGGTGGGCCGCGCATCATCGCGAACACCACCGCCATACCGACACGCCGCAGGATCCGCACTCGCCGCGGCACAAGGGATTCTGGTGGAGCCACATGGGCTGGTTCCTGACCCCGCGAGGCTTCCGCACGCAGTGGGATTCCATTCCCGACCTGAAGCGCTTCCCCGAGCTGCGCTTCCTGGACCGCTTCGACATCCTGCTGCCGGTCCTGCTGGCGGTCGGCCTGTACCAGCTGGGTGCGTGGCTGGAAACGGCCTATCCGTCCCTGGGGACCGACGGGCCACAACTGCTGGTGTGGGGGTTCTTCGTGTCGACGGTGGTGCTGTTCCATGCGACGGTGACGATCAACTCGCTTGCGCACCGTTTCGGCAGCCGCCGTTTCGATACGGCCGACGACAGTCGCAACAACGGCTGGCTGGCGCTGATCACTTTCGGCGAAGGCTGGCACAACAACCATCATCATTTCCCCGGCTCGGCGCGGCAGGGGTTCCGCTGGTGGGAATACGACATGACCTGGTACATCCTGAAGGTCATGTCCTGGTGCGGCCTGGTGCGTGACCTCAAGCCGGTGCCCGCCGGACTGGCGCGTCCGCGACGGAGCCGCGCATGAGCCGCATCGCCGTGGTGGGCAGCGGCATCGCCGGCATGGGTGCGGCGTGGCTGCTCTCGCGCCAGCATGAGGTGGTGCTGTTCGAAAGCCAGGATTACATCGGCGGGCATACGCATACGCATGCGATCACCCTGGGCGACACCACCCATGCCGTCGACAGCGGCTTCATCGTGTTCAACCCGCAGAACTACCCCCTGCTGACGCGCCTGTTCGAACAGCTGCGGGTGGCCTCGCAGCCGACCACGATGAGTTTCTCGGTCAGCGACGACCGCAACGGGCTGGAATACAACGCAGGGACGCTGTCCGGCCTCTTCTGCCAGCCGGCCAATCTGGTCAGTCCGGCGTTCTGGCGGATGCTGCGCGACCTGAGGCGTTTCTACAGGGAGGCGCCGGCGGTGCTGGATGAACCCTCCCCAGGCCCGACGCTGGGGAACTACCTGGCGCACCATGGCTATTCCGCGATCTTCCGCGATGACCACATCGTGCCGATGGCCTCGGCCCTGTGGTCGTCGCCTTCGCGCACCATCCTCGACTTCCCCATGCAGCATCTGGTGCGCTTCATGGCGAACCATCACATGCTGCAGGTCAGCGACCGGCCCGAGTGGCGCGTGGTGCGCGGCGGCTCGCAGCGCTATGTCGATGCGCTGCGGCGGCAATGGCAGGTGCAGGAACGCCTGCTTTCGCCGGTCTCCGCGATCCGCCGCCATGCGCAGGGCGTCACCCTGACCACGCCCACCGGCGATGAAGACTTCGATGAAGTCGTGCTGGCCTGCCATGCCGATGATGCGCTGGCGCTGCTGGTCAACCCCACCGAGCGCGAGCGCGACATCCTGGGCGGGATCACCTACCAGGACAACGAAGCGCTCCTGCACACCGACGCACGTGCCCTGCCCCGCAACCGGCGCGCCTGGGCGGCATGGAATGCGCATGTGCCCGACCGCACCGAGGCCGCGTGCAGCGTCAGCTACTGGATGAATGCCCTGCAGTCGCTGCAGGCGCCTGAGCAGTTCATCGTCAGCCTGAACCGCACGGCGGACATCGATCCGCGCCGCGTGCTGCGCCGGATGCACTATCGCCATCCCCACCAGACGCCCGCCAGCGTCGCCGCGCAGGCGCGTCGCCATGAGATCCAGGGTGTGGCGCATACCTGGTATGCAGGCGCGGGCTGGGGATTCGGTTTCCACGAAGACGGCCTGCGCAGTGCGGTGGACGTGGCACGTGGCCTGGGCGTGGAGTGGCGATGAGCGCGCTCCCGCGGATCCTGCCGGTGGCACTCGATGCGGGCGATGCGTTCGCCGATCACTCCCCTGCGCCGGCGGCGATCCGGCAGAGCGCGCTGTACGTGGGCTGGGTGCGGCACCGCCGTCATTCGCCGGTGCCGCATGCATTCCGGCAGAAGCTCTTCATGCTGCACGTGGACCTGTCCGAACTGGACACGGTATTCCAGCGGCGCTGGTTCTGGTCGGTGGGCCGCCGCAACCTGGCGGAGTTCCGCCGCAGCGATTTCCTGGGCGACCCCGCCGTTCCCCTCGACCGCGCCGTGCGCGATTGCGTGCAGCAGCACACGGGCCAGCGCCCCACGGGTCCGATCCGCCTGCTGACGCACCTGCGCTATTTTGGCCACAGCTTCAATCCGGTGTCCTTCTATTACTGCTACGCCGCCGACGGCAGGCAGCTGCAGGCCATCGTCGCCGAGATCACCAATACGCCCTGGAAGCAGCGTCACTGCTACGTGCTGCCCGTGTCGGCTGCCATTCGGCAGGGCGGCGCCCTGCACTGGACGTTCGACAAGGCCTTCCACGTGTCGCCGTTCATGGCGATGGCGCACGAGTACCACTGGCGTTTCACGGCGCCCGCCGATGCACTGCGCGTGCACATGCGCGTGCTGGAGCCGGATACTGGCGCGGGCACCGAGGCTGCCTGCGCATTCGATGCCACGCTGGTGTTGCATCGCAGGCCCTGCGATGGCCGGCAACTCGCACACGCCCTGTTCCGTTTCCCGCTGATGACGCTGCAGGTGGTGATCGGCATCCACTGGCAGGCACTCCGCCTGTGGCTGCGAGGCAACCCCGTGCACGACCACCCCGACAAGAGAACCCCGTCTCCATGAGCCATCACGACGCCGTTTCCGTCGCCTCCCCCGCCACGTCCGCACCTGTCGGCATGATCGATCGCCTCCTGCGCCGTCGCCTGCTGGAGACACTGATGGAAGTCCGTGGCCGCATCACCCTGGAGGAGGCGGGCGCCGTCACCGTGCTCGGCACGCCGGACGAGGTGGACGGCGTTCCGCTGACCGTGCACCTGCGCATCCACGACCCCGCGTTTTACCGCCAGGTGGCCCTCAATGGCAGCGTCGGCGCAGGCGAAGCCTACATGGACGGTCTCTGGGACTGTGATGACCTTGTGATGCTGGTACGCCTGCTGGTGCGCAATCGCGATCGCCTGGATGCGATGGAAACCGGCACGGCACGCCTCGGCGGGTGGCTGATGAAAGGGCTGCACGCGCTGTCGCGCAACACGCGTCGCGGCAGCCGTCGCAATATCGCCGCGCACTACGACCTGGGCAACCCGCTGTTCGCACTGTTCCTCGACGCGAACCTGATGTATTCGTCGGCGATCTTCCGCGACGCCGGCGAATCCCTGGAAACCGCCTCGGAACGCAAGCTGGAACGCATCTGCCGGAAGATGGGACTGGGCCCGCAGCATCACGTGGTCGAGATCGGCACCGGCTGGGGCGGTTTCGCGCTGCACGCCGCCGGCCGCCATGGCTGCCGTGTCACCACGACCACCCTGTCGCGCGAGCAGCATGACCTGGCACTCCAGCGCATCGCCGAGGCCGGCCTTGCGGATCGCGTCGACGTGGTGATGAAGGACTACCGCGACCTGCAAGGCCGGTACGACCGGCTGGTGTCCATCGAGATGATCGAGGCCATCGGCCACCAGTACCTGGACACCTACTTCGGCAAGGTCGCGTCGCTGTTGAAGGACGACGGCATGGCGCTGATCCAGGCCATCACCATCGAAGACCACCGCTATGCGCAGGCACTGAAATCCGTCGATTTCATCAAGCGCCACATCTTCCCCGGCAGCTTCATCCCGTCGGTCGGCGCCATGACCGGCGCCATCGCGCGTGCCAGCGACCTTCGCCTGTTCAACCTGGAGGACATCGGCCCCAGCTACGCGCTGACGTTGCGGGCATGGCGACAGCGCTTCATGGCGCGCCTGCCGGAGGTGCGCGCCCTGGGCTATGACGAGCGCTTCATCCGCATGTGGGAGTTCTACCTGGCCTACTGCGAAGGCGGCTTCATCGAGCGCTCCATCGGCGACGTGCATCTCTGGCTGACCCGGCCGGGCGCACGACCTGACCAGTTCGTTCCCGAATGGCAGGGCGCATGATCGACAGGCTGGCCAACTTCGTCCTGTTCCAGCTGCACTGGTTCGTCGCCGTGATCGGCACGGCGAACGGTCATGCCTGGCTCGGTCCGGCGTGGCTCCTGCTGTTCGCGGCGTGGCAACTGCATCCCCGCCATCGCGCGCGCGGAGACGCGCTGTTGATGGCAATCGCCATGGCCGTGGGTACCGCCCTGGATTCGACGATGGCGGCGACGGGCCTGCTGGCATACGCGGCACCCGGTCCGTCCACGTCGTTGGCGCCGCTGTGGATCATTTCGCTGTGGGGCGGCGTCGGCCTGGCCTTGAACCATTGCCTGGCATGGCTGACCTGGCGCCCCCGCCTCGCCGTACTGCTGGCGATGCTGTTGGGCCCGCTCTCTTACCATGTGGCCGGGCGAGGCTGGAGCGTGGTGGCTTTCGCTGATCCGTTTGCTTCTACCTTTGCCCTGCTTGGCCTGTCGTGGGGCGTGGCCTTTGCGCTGCTGTGCCTGGCCGCGCGTCACCTGCGCCAGCGCACGACGGCCTCCCCCCTGGTACGAGAGGAACCCGCGAAATGATCCTGTGGCCACTCTGGACCGTTGCCGCGGCCGCCACCGTGATGATGCTGGCGGGTTGGTACTGGCAATGGCGGCATCGCAACGCGGGCATCGTCGACGTGCTGTGGTCGGTCGGCATGGCGGCAAGCGCGGTGTTCTACGCCTTCGTGCTGCCAGGCGCTTCGTTGCCGCGGCTGCTGGTGGCGGTGCTGGGAGGGCTCTGGGGGCTTCGTCTGGCATGGCATGTGGGCCATCGCGTCTTCACCGAAGAGGAAGACGGGCGCTACCGGTTCCTGCGCGAGCACTGGCAGGGCAGCCAGGCGCGCTTCCTGCTGTTTTTCCTTGCGCAGGCGGGCTTCGTGCTGATCTTTTCGTTTCCGTTCTGGATCGCGGCGCACAACCCGGTTCCGCACTGGACGCCGTGGACGGCGCTCGCCCTCGCGATCTGGCTGGTTTCGGTCGGCGGCGAGAGCGTGGCGGATCGCCAGTTGGCGAGGTTCCGCAACGATCCCGCCAACCGTGGCAAGACCTGCCGCACCGGTCTGTGGCGCTACTCCCGCCATCCCAACTATTTTTTCGAGTGGCTGCACTGGTTCGCCTATGTCTTCCTCGCCGTCGGCATGGGTCCGACATGGGTGGCGGCGGCACTGAGCGGGCCGGTGGTGATGCTGCTGTTCCTGTATCGCTTCACCGGCATTCCCTACACCGAAGCCCAGGCGTTGCGCTCACGCGGCGCCGACTATGCCGACTACCAGCGCACCACCAGCGCTTTCCTTCCGCTTCCGCCCCGCCGCGGGCAATGACCCGCCTGGAGCCCCGCATGAGCACGCCCGTTTCGTCCCTTCCCACCGCCGAAGCTCCCGCACGCGAACCGCTTGCCACCGTGCTCGCGGAGCGTGGCTTCATTCCCGATGCCTTGGTGCGCCAGGGCATCCGCCACCTCTGCACGCGGCGCCTGCGCGAGGAGCGCCAGGGCGGTGCCGATGCCATCGGCGAACGGCAGCGCCGCCGCATCGACGCTCTGCGCACCAGCGCCATCGCCATCGAAACCGATGCGGCGAACCGGCAGCACTACGAGCTGCCCCCCGCCTTCTTCCAGCACTGCCTGGGCAAACACCTGAAGTACAGCAGCTGCTACTGGGACGCCACCACACCCGACCTGGACGCCGCCGAAGCGCGCATGCTGGAGCTGTACGGCGAACGCGCCGAACTGATGGACGGCCAGCGCATCCTCGAGCTGGGCTGCGGTTGGGGTTCGCTGACGCTGTGGATGGCGGCGCGCTTCCCCGCCTCGCGCATCACCGCGGTGTCCAACTCCCGCCCCCAGCGCGAGTTCATCGAGGCCCGCTGCCGCGAACGCGGATTGTCGAACGTGCAGGTCATCACCACCGATGTCAACGCACTTGCCCTGGACGACGCCGCGTACGACCGCGTGGTGTCGATCGAGATGTTCGAGCACATGCGCAACTACGAGCAGCTGCTGGGCCGCATCGGCCAATGGCTGGCGCCCGGCGGCAAGCTGTTCGTGCACATCTTCTGCCATCGCGATCTGCTCTACCCCTTCGAGGTGCAGGGCGAGGACGACTGGATGGGTCGCTACTTCTTCACCGGCGGACTGATGCCGGCGGCGGACACGCTGCTGCACTTCCAGCAGGCCGTGACGCTTGAACAGCGCTGGCTGCTGTCCGGCCAGCACTACGAGAAGACCGCGAACGCCTGGCTGCAGAATCAGGACCGGCATCGTGATGCGGTGCTCGCCATCCTGGAGGAGGCCTACGGCAAGGCACAGGCACGCCTGTGGCACCAGCGCTGGCGCATGTTCTGGATGGCGTGCGCGGAGCTGTTCGGCCATGACGAAGGCCGCGAGTGGCAGGTGGCGCACTACCGGTTCCGCCGCGACTGACGCGGCGCCGTGGCATGCGCATGCCGGTCAGAAGTTGATCGGCACGCGTGCGGTCAGCGTCAGGTCCGGCGTGTCGCGGGTGACGCCCACGCCCAAGGCCACGTTCAATGACGCGCGATCGTTGAAGCGGTACGTGCCGCCCAGCAACAGCGTGCCCAGCGTGATGCGCACCGCGCCGGCCACTTCCTGGCCGTTCTGCTTGGTCTTGCCGATGATGCTCTGGTCGTAGCCGATGCTGATGGCGGCCTTCTCGTTCAAGGCCAGGCCCATGCCCAGGTTGAAGCCCAGGATGTCGCCGGCCTTCACGTCACCGAGGAATTCGTCTTCGCCGAGCAGCACCTTGCGCGAGACATCGTTGCGCTCGAAGTTGTAGAGGTAGCTGAAGCTGCCGAAGAACACCACGGGGTCGGACGGATACAGCCAGGTGATGCCCGGCTGCACGGCGTGGAAACCGCTGCCCGTCGGCAGTTCCAGCGGCAGGCCGGTGCCGGTGGTGTTGGAAACGCAGCGCGTGACGCAGTCGGTGGTCACCTCGAACAGGTCACGGCCGGTGCGGCTCTTGTAGCGCAGCCAGCCGATGTAGAACGGCTTGTCCGGACCACCCTGGTTGATCTGGTAGCGCGCGGTGAATTCCACGTCGCCCAGTCCGTTGCCATCCGCATCGAAGACATTGTCCTGCGCCGACCCGGTGAAGATTTCCCGGCTCACCGTATCGCTGTGGATATAGACGTAAGGCACCTTGGCTTCCACTTCCATGCGCCGGTTGATGCCGTAGCGGCCGGTCAGCGTGGCGATGGCGGTGGTGGTCTTGACCTGCCGCACGTCGATCAGGCCGATGAGGATGGCGGGAATCACCGTGTAGCCGACCAGCGCGACGCGGTCGTTGCCCGAATAACCATATTGGAGCGAGGGCTCCAGCACGAACTTTCCGGATGGCGTCAGCACGCCCGGCTGGTCGAAGATCTGCGCCACTTCCGGTGGGCGCGTGTCGGATTCTGGCGCCTGGCCTACCGGTTGTGGCGCCTGTGCGCTTTCCTGCGCCGCGGCCTGTGCCACCTGTGCCACGTCGTACTGCACCGGCGTGGCCGGTGCGCCGGCCTCCGCGGGCCGCGGTGGCGGCGGGGTCGTCGCGATGGCCTCGCCGACAGGCTGGATCTCGCGGAAGGTCGGCGCCTGGTTCAGGGACGGCACCAGCACCGGAGCAGGTGCGCCACGTGCGCGTGCGCTGGCCAGTATTTCGTCGTTGAGCGCGTTCTGCATGCGGAACAGCTCGCGTTCCTGTGCCTGCAGCGACTCGCGCATGGCCTCGAGACGCTGCGTCTGCGCGTTGATCTGCTGCTGCAAGGCGTCCAGGCGCGCGTCGGGCGAGCCCGCGTAGGCCGCCTGTGCGCCCTCCGGTGAAGGAACTTCCTGCGCGATCGCCTGCCCGCTCTGCAGCACGCCGAAACCCACGGCCAGTGCCAGCGGTGCCACGTCCCTCAACGACGTCCCTTTCATGGTGTTCCCCTTCTCAGGTTCTGTCTCCTGGCCCGTTCCGCGCGATGCCGGCGCGGGCCGCGGTTCACGGGCCGCCTGGCGCGCGGATCAATGCATCGGTCAGCGCACCATTCGCGTTGAGGTCCTGGAACGTACCCAGGGTGTCCACGCCCACGTTCACGCGCGTGGCGGTATTGATGTCCTGGTTGTCCAGCGTGTTCTGGATGACCACGCCACCGGCGATGCCAGCGGGATCGAAGCGGTTGCCCTCGCCCACCTGCACGACCACGCCGCGGTTGAACTCGGCCAGTGACTGCGCCTGCTGGTCGGTGATGCTGCGCACGTCGGGGATCTGCACCGCGATGCGCGCGGTCAGTTCTCCGTTGACGTACACCACGCGCTCGATGCCGAACGACAGCATCATCCCGGAAGGCAGCTGGAAGCCGCCCCGCATCTGCGCCAGCCGGGCCGGGTCGACCGGTTGCCACTCCGCCCCCAACCCGCCACGAGGCGCGCTGTCCGACCCGCTGCCCTGCCCCTGCGCACCGGCGGGCAACAGCATCGCCGCCGCGATGATGGCCAGCGTCCGCATCTTCTTCGCATGCGTGTCCATGTCAGATGTCTCCCGGTCCGCGCCTGGGCACGGTGATGTTGCGCAGGCCATCGCGCTGGATTCCCATGTCGAGCGGCGCCGGAGGAGCGGTCTGCCAGTCGCTGGCCTGGTTAAAGCGGGCCAGTTCGCGGCGGTTGTGCACCACGAACAGCACGCGGTTGTCCCACAGGGCCTCGAACCGCGAACGCGGCATGGCGCGCGTGCCACGCGCGGGATCGCCCAGCAGCACGCGACCGTTCTTCAGGCCCTTGACGACGACGAAATGGCGATAGCCGCGATCATTCAGCAGCACGATCGCCGGCACGTTCTCTTCCTGCAGTTTCTCCAGCGGCAGTTCGAAGCCGTCCGCCTCGAATCCCTTCGACTTCAGGTAACGCCGCATGTCGAGCAGCGAGAAGCCTTCCTTGCGGATCTTCACCTGGTCGCCGTTGTTGTACATCTGCACGAACACATCGACCTCGTTCACCGGATGGCCGTACTGGTGCGTCAGCAGGGTGGCCGTCGCCGCCGAGCCGCAGCTGAAGTCGTACTGCTGCGGGATGGTCATCTTGAAGCGCGCTTCCTTCAGGCTGGTCACGCGCACGCTGTAGGCGCCGCCGTTGGGCAGGCGCAACTCCGTGGTGCTGGCGGACGCGCCGCCCAGCACGGCCAGCGCGCAGGCAAGCGCGCCACCCCTCAGGCGCAGTCGCTTCACGGCATCGGATCCACGAAGTCGACCGTGACGATCATGGCGTTCTGGATCAGCACGTTGGTGCCGGTGTTCTGGATCACCGTGTTGATGCCGTTGGAATTCCCGAACGCGCCATCGGAGATGGCATTTGAGCCGCTGATGATGCGGTTGGCGGTATTGCCTTCCACCGATCCATCCACGTCGATCAGGTTTTCCGTCGTTCCGTCACCGCCGCGCAGATCGGCCAGGCGCCCGGCATCGACGGTGCGTCCAAGCTCGCTGACGGGCTTGAATGGCACTTTCAATTCGACCAGGGGCAATGCTTCCGTTGCCGATGTCGCGTCCACGGCCACGTCATTCCCGGCCTGCGTGGCCAATGCAAAGAAAAATATTCCCGATGCCGCCAGACGCAGCATGGTCACTCGATGCGGTTGCATGGTCAGTCTCCCTTGCCATGCGTTCCTGTGCGTTCACGCCGACCTTCGCCCGCATGCGGGCGACACTCCGGCAATCACGCGCAATGCCCCGGGCCGTCACCGGCCCAGGGCATCTTCGGAGCGCTTACGGACCTACGGTCAGGTTGGCTTGCACGGTGATGCCCTGCTGGATCAGCGATGCCATGCCGCTGTTCTGGGCCGCCACCATGATGCCTGCCGCCGACTGGCCGACGCTGGTCATGTTGTTGGACATGTTGAACGTGCCGGCGTTGTTGGCCACGGATCCGCCCGAGCCGCCTGCGCCGCCCGTGGCACCATTGCCCACGCCGCCAGTGCCGACGCCGCCGTTGCCGGTACCGCCATTGCCGTCACCGCCGACGCCGCCCTCGGCGCCCACGGCACCGGTCGCACCGTCACCCGCGGTGGCATCGCCGTTGGAGGCCGAGGAGGACGCGCCGCCGTTGGTGGCATCGCCATTGCTGGCATCACCGCCATCGCCGCCGTCTCCCGCCGTCGCGGTCAACGTGCCGCCTGCGCCGCCCGTGCCCGAACCGGCTGCACCCGTACCGGTGCCATCGCCGCCCGTGCCGGAGCCATCACCGCCGGTACCCGAGCCTGCGCCACCGGTGCCGGTGACATCGCCCGACGTACCCGCACCCGCCGTCGCGGTGCTGGAGCCACCGGTCGACGTCGCGTCACCCGACGTGCCTGCACCACCGGTCGCCGTGCCGTCGCCGCTGCTGCCGTTGCCGGCGCCGCGTTCGCGCGAATCGCCACTGCCTGCACCGGCGTCGCCACCGGAAGCACCTGCGATGGAGCCGGTATCGCCACTGCCTGCGCCGGCATCACCGCCGGAGGCACCGCTGCCACCCAGCGTACTGCCGCCCAGGCCGCCCGCGTCGCCGCCCCAGCCGCCGGCATCGCCACCGGAGCCGCGGCCGTCGCCGCCGTAGCCCTTGCCGTCGCCGCCGTTGCCACCGCGGGTGTCATCGACGTTGCCGCCGCGACCACCGTTGCCGGCCACGGCATCGCCGATCGAAGCGCTGCCATTGGAAGAATCGCCAGCCGATGCGCTGCCGTTGTTGGCATCGCCACCGCTGCCGCCGTTGCCGCCGTTGCCGCCGTCGCCGCCGTTGCCGCCAGCGCCGTCGCCACCGTTGCCCGTGCCGCCATAGCCCTTGCCGCCATAGCCCGCTCCACCCTTGCCACCGTCACCGCCATTGGCATCGCCCCAGTTCTTGGCGACATTGCCAATGTCGTGCACGGTCACGCCCGAAACGCTGCCGATCAGCTTGGTTTCGGCCACGGCCTTGCTGTGGTTGAAGGAGTTGGAGAACGTGGAGGTCGCGGTGCTGCCGTTGTTGGCGGCAGTGGAGCCGTAACCTTCTGCCTTGGCGCTGCCGCGATTGTTGCGGTTGTCGCCGTCATGCGAGCTGTTGTCGCTGTGGTCGGAGTTGTCCGAGTTGTTGCTGCTGTCGCTGTTGTCCGAATTGTCGGAGTTGTTGCTGTTGTCGGTATTGGTGCTGTTGTTGCTGGCGTCAACGGCCAGGTTGACCAGAATGTCGTCGCCGGTTCCGTTTTCCGTATTGGTTTGTTGTGCGAATGCCTGTCCCGTCAGACCGAGTCCCAGCAGCACCGCGGATGCAATGAGAGTCTTGCGTGTGCACATCGTTGATTCTCCTTTTCGCCGCTCTGGGGCCCAGGGGAAGACCCTAAAAAGCGACGCGGGTCACATTCACACAGCAATCGTTAGCCACCCCGGGATGTGACGTTAAGAAGTCGTTAGCAGCATGACCGCTTGTCCGCAGGTCAAAGCGGACTGTCATGAAAGGACATCGAGAGACAGGCAACCGCCGTTGCCGGGCTGCGGTGCGTGTCGGTCAGCCGGGATGCACCGGCATGGACGACGCCAGCCGTGCGCCCGCCCAGACCAGCAGCAGCCCCAGCACCAGGCTGGCGAGCAGATAGGCGATCAGCAGGCCGCCGCGATCCGATCGCGCGAACAGCAGGCACTCCACCATCAGCGCGGAGAACGTGGTCAACGCCCCCAGTACGCCCACCACCAGGAAGGCGCGCCAGTAGATGGTCGAACTGCCGCGGGTTTCCAGCCAGACCACCAGGTAGCCGGCGGCGAAGGCGCCGATCATGTTCACCGCGAACGTTCCCCACGGGAACCCATGCCCCAGCTGCCGCAGCAGCACGCCACCCAGCCAGAAGCGGCCGGCCGCGCCCAGCGCGCCGCCCACCATCACCAGCAGCAGCTGCCACCACCACGGGCCGGCCGGCATCGCTCAGCCCTCTCCGTTCCGGCGATCGCCGGCCGAGGCACGCGCCTGGCGCCGTGCCTCGCGCAGCCGGTCGAGTTTCTCCTTCAGCTTGATCTCCAGGCCCCGCTCCACGGGCGCGTAGTAGACCTGTTCGCCCATAGCATCGGGAAACGCCGTCTGATCCAGCGCGATGCCGCCTTCCGCATCGTGGTCGTACTGGTAGCCGGTGCCGTAGCCCAGCTCCTTCATCAGCTTGGTGGGTGCGTTGCGCAGGTGCAGCGGCACGTCCTGCGTGCCGTACTCGCGCACGTCGCGCTTGGCCGCGTTGAACGCCATGTAGCCCGCGTTGGACTTGGCCGTGCTGGCCAGATAGATGACCAGCTGCGCCAGCGCCAAGTCGCCTTCGGGGCTGCCGAGCCGCTCGTACGTGTCCCAGGCATCGATGGCCATCTGCAGGGCACGTGGATCGGCCAGGCCGATGTCTTCCACCGCCATGCGCGTCATGCGCCGGGCCAGGTAGGCCGGGTCGCAGCCGCCGTCCAGCATGCGCGCCAGCCAGTACACGGCACCATCGGGGTTGGAACTGCGGACGGACTTGTGCAGCGCCGATATCTGGTCGTAGAACTGTTCGCCGCCCTTGTCGAAGCGGCGCGTACGGTCGGCCAGCACCTGCACCAGTGTCTGAGGCGTGATGCGGTTGCCCTCGTCGGCCGCCAGTTCGGCCGCGATCTCCAGCAACGTCAACGCACGGCGTACGTCGCCATCGGCGGCGCTGGCGATTTCGCGCAACGCGTCATCGTCCACCTGCAAAGGCTGGTCGCCGAAACCGCGCTCGCGGTCGTCCAGTGCCTGCCGCAGCGCCTGGCGGATGTCGTCGACCGACACCGCTTCCATTACGTGCACGCGGCAACGCGACAGCAATGCCGAGTTCAGTTCGAAGGAAGGATTTTCGGTGGTGGCACCGACGAAGATGATGGTGCCGCGTTCGATGTGCGGCAGGAAGGCATCCTGCTGTGCCTTGTTGAAGCGGTGCACCTCATCGACGAACAGCACCGTGCGGCGTCCGCCGGCGAAGCGCTGTGCCGCCTCGCCCAGCACCTGCCTTACCTCCGGCAAGCCCGACAGCACGGCGGAGATCGCCTTGAACTCGGCATCCGCATAACGCGCCAGCAGCAGCGACAGCGTCGTCTTGCCGCAGCCCGGCGGGCCCCAGAGGATCATCGAATGCACGTGCCCCGATTCAACTGCACGGCGCAGCGCACTGCCCGGCGCCAGCAGGCGGCGCTGGCCGACCATCTCATCCAGCGTGCGTGGCCGCATGCGTTCGGCCAACGGGCGCAGGGCCTCGTTGTCGACGCTCAGCAGGTCGGTCTGCGGTTCAAGCGGGGTGCGTGTCCTGGCCACGCTTCATTGTAGCGAAGCGTGGCCGCCGGTTACGGCTTGCGGACCATGCGTGGTCCTCAGGGGCCGCCCACCACGTCAACGCCCTTGGCGGGCGTATAGGCGAACGTGCCGCGCGCAAACGGCGGGTTGCGCTTCCAACCGGTGAAGCTGATCTCGGTGCGTTGGCCCACGGCGTCCTTCACTTCCATCTTCACCAGCGCGCCATTGGCGAAGGCCAGGCGTGCGGTCTGGAAACTGGCATCGCCTTCGTTCCTGGGCGTGAGCGTCAACCACTGCAAGCCGCCCTGGCCAGCGGCCTCGCTGACGTTGAACTGGCGGTCGAGCTTGCCGGGGTCGATCAGCGCCGCCAGCGGGCTGTTCTCTTCCTCGATGCCCTGCTCCCGCACCGTTGCCTGCTGCAGGTCCGGATCGTAGACCCACACCTTCTTGCCGTCGGCCACGATCAGCTGCACGTACGGCTTGTTGTATTCCCAACGGAACAGGCGCGGCGCGGACAGCGCGACACGGCCATTGGAACTCTCTTTCAGCTTGCCGCCCCCGTCGTAGACATTCTGGGTGAACTGGCCGTCCAGTCCCTTCAATCCGGTGGTGAAGGTCTTCAGCTCGTCACGTGCGCCGGCGAAAGCGCTGGTGGCAAGCAACGCGGTGGCGAGGACGGCGTAGCGTGCGGTACGGAGCATGGTGCGTTCCGGGATGAAGGACATGGGGTGCAGTGTGGCCGGATGAAACTGAATGGGGGGTGGGCGCACGAATCCCGTGGGAGCGACGTCAGTCGCGATGAAGCGTCGCGGGAGTCGATCGCGACTGACGTCGCTCCCACAGAAGAAGCCTCAGCGCGGCGGAGGCGGTGCGAGCACCTGGCGGTCGCCATTGTGTTCGGGTGGCGTGACCACGCCTGCGGCCTCCATGGCTTCGATCAGGCGGGCGGCGCGGTTGTAACCGATCTTCAGGCGGCGCTGCACCCCGGAAATGGAGGCACGCCGGCTTTCGGTGACGATCTTGACCGCTTCGTCGTACAGCGGGTCGGACTCGTCCCCCCCACCGCCACCGGATTCTGGCAGACCCGTCGGGCCGACGACGATGCCGTCCCCCATGGTCTGCACCTCCTCCAGCACGCCCTCGATGTAGTCGGCGGTACCGCTGGCCTTGAGGTGTTCGACGACGCGATGCACTTCTTCGTCGCTGACGAAGGCGCCGTGGATGCGTTCCGGCATCGCGGTGCCCGGCGGCAGGTAGAGCATGTCGCCGTGGCCGAGCAGCGTTTCCGCGCCGGACTGGTCCAGGATGGTGCGGGAGTCGATCTTGGAGCTGACCTGGAACGCGATGCGGGTGGGAATATTCGCCTTGATCAGACCGGTGATGACGTCCACCGACGGGCGCTGCGTGGCCAGGATCAGGTGGATGCCGGCCGCGCGCGCCTTCTGCGCCAGGCGTGCGATCAGTTCCTCCACCTTCTTGCCGACGATCATCATCATGTCGGCGAATTCGTCGATGAAGATGACGATGAAGGGCATCGGCTCCAGCGGACGCGGGGCCTCGGCCAGGTCCGGATTCGGCTTGAACAGCGGGTCCATCATCGGCTGGCCGGCGTCCTGCGCGTCCTTCACCTTCTTGTTGAAGCCGGCCAGGTTGCGCACGCCGACCGCGCTCATCAGCTTGTAGCGGCGTTCCATTTCCGCTACGCACCAGCGCAGGCCGTTGGCGGCCTCCTTCATGTCGGTGACCACCGGCGCCAGCAGGTGCGGGATGCCCTGGTAGACGCTGAGCTCCAGCATCTTCGGGTCGATCATCAGCATGCGCAGGTCTTTCGGCGAGGCCTTGTACAGCAGGCTCAGCACCATCGCGTTGACCGCCACCGACTTGCCCGAGCCGGTGGTACCGGCGACCAGCAGGTGCGGCATGCGCGCCAGGTCGGCCACGGTCGGGCGCCCGGCGATGTCCTTGCCCAGCGCCAGCGTCAGCGGACTGCCGGACTTGTCGTATTCCTTCGAGCGCAGCAGCTCGGAGAGGAAGATCATCTCGCGGCTGGTATTGGGGATTTCCAGGCCGATCACCGACTTGCCGGGGATCACGTCCACCACGCGCACCGACTTGACCGACAGGCCGCGGGCGATGTCCTTGTCCAGCGAACTGATCTGGCTGACCTTCACGCCGGGCGCGGGCTCCATCTCGAAGCGCGTGATGACCGGGCCCGGATAGGCGCCGACCACCTGCGCATCGATGCGGAAGTCCTTCAGCTTGAACTCGATCTGCCGCGACAGGGTTTCCAGGGTCTCCTCGGAATAGCCCTTGGTCTGCGGCTTGGGATCGTCCAGCAGCGACAGCGGCGGCAGGCCCGATTCGTCGCCACCCGTTCCGTGGAACAGCGGGATCTGCTGCTCGCGCTTGGCGCGTTCGCTCTTTTCAACCACCGCCGGCGCGGGCGGCTCGATCTTCACCGGTTCGCGCTTGGCGCGCGCCACCGCATCGATCTTGCGCACGATCTCACGCTCTTCGCGCATCGCACGGGTCTGCTGCCACTCATTGGCCTGCTGGCTGCCGCGACGGAACAGGTCCGGGATCATCAGCACGTACTTGCCGATGCGCTCCATCACCGCGAACCACGACAGGCCGGTGGCCAGCGTCACCGACACCAGGAACAGCACCAGCAGGAACAGGTTGCCCCCCAGCCCGCCGAAGCCGGCCAGCAGCGACTTGCCCACCAGCGTGCCGAGGATGCCGCCGGGACCTGCCGAAAAGTGTTCGGCGGGCACGCCGCGCAGATGCAGCAGGCCGCTCGCCGAGATCAGGAAGCCCACCATGCCGATCAGGCGCAACGCCGGCCCCAGGTCCGCTTCGCCATCCCCGTCGGTGTCCATGCCGAACAGCGCGATCCACGCCACCGCACCCAGGATCAGCGGCAGCAGGAAGGCGACGTATCCGCAGAATGCCAGCAGCATCGCCGACACCCATGCGCCGACGAAGCCCCCCATGTTCTTCACCGGCGCCGTCAGGCTGCCCGCCTGCGACCAGCTGGGGTCTTCGGGTGAAAAAGTGAAAAGGCTGGCCAGCAGATAAAGCAGCAAGGGGGCGATGGCGATCAACGCCAGGTCACGCCACAGGCGCTGGCGTCGCGGATTGGCGGCGGCCTGCTTGCGCGCCGCTGCGTTGGCGCCCTTGGGTTTGCCGTTTTCCGGAAGCTGTTTTGCCACCTTTCGACCAGACCTTAGGAAAATGTCATTAGTCCTTGATAATAAACGAATCCGGAGCGGATATCAGTACCATCAAGACCCGAGTTGGCAAGCGTGCCTGCAGGAGCGGCCACAAAAAACGCCGCGCCCCGGGCGCAGCGTCATCTTGAGGAAGGAACCGGCCCATGCATCACCGCTTTCCATCCGCGCGCCTTGATTAGACCTGGTCGCACCGCCACTCTATGCGCCTGCGAACGGTACGTCATCACGCCTTCGCACGACCGTTTTCCACCTTTTCGCGAGTATACATGAGCACTTCGAAGCACTGCCGCCTGTTGATCCTGGGCTCCGGACCCGCCGGTTGGACCGCCGCCGTCTATGCCGCGCGCGCCAACCTGAAGCCCGTGGTCGTCACCGGCCTGCAGCAGGGTGGCCAGCTGATGACCACCACCGAAGTGGACAACTGGCCGGGCGATGCTCATGGCCTGATGGGCCCGGACCTGATGGCGCGCATGCAGGCGCATGCGGAGCGCTTCGAGACCGAGGTGATCTTCGACCACGTCCATACCGCCGACCTGTCCCAGCGCCCCTTCAAGCTGATCGGCGACAGCGGCGAGTACACCGCCGATGCCCTGATCATCGCCACCGGCGCCACCGCCAAGTACCTGGGCCTGCCGTCCGAGGAAGCCTTCAAGGGCCGCGGCGTGTCTGCATGTGCCACCTGCGACGGCTTCTTCTACCGCGACCAGGACGTGGCGGTGATCGGTGGCGGCAACACCGCCGTCGAGGAAGCGCTGTACCTGTCCAACATCGCCCGCAAGGTCTATCTGATCCACCGCCGCGACACCCTGCGTGCGGAGAAGATCATGCAGGACAAGCTGTTCGCCAAGATCCAGGCCGGCAAGATCGAACCGGTGTGGCACCACACCGTCGACGAAGTGCTCGGCAACGACGCCGGCGTCACCGGCATCCGCGTGAAGTCGGTGCAGGACGGCAGCACCCGCGACATCGACGTGCACGGCTTCTTCGTGGCGATCGGCCATACGCCGAACACCGGCCTGTTCGAGGGACAGCTGGACATGAGCAATGGCTACCTGAAGATCCGCTCCGGCATCGAAGGCAATGCCACCTCGACGACGATCCCGGGCGTGTTCGCCGCCGGCGACGTCACCGACCAGCACTACCGCCAGGCCATCACGTCGGCCGGTTTCGGTTGCATGGCGGCGCTGGACGCCGAACGCTTCCTGGACAAGGACGGCTGAGCCCGGACCCCGCCGGCGCGTGGACAAGGTCCTCGTCAAGCAGCTGATCTTTCATGGCAGCTGGCTGGTGTTTCCCGTCATCGTCTGGCTGTGCTGGCGCCTGGCCCGTGGCCGCCGCCGGTGGTTCGCGAGCGTGGCCCTGGCCACCTGCCTGCTGTTCGCGTGGGCCCGCTTCGTCGAGCCACAGCTCATCCGGGTGAAGGAGACCACGCTGGCAGGCACCGGCGGCCAGGCCCGCATCGTACTGGTCAGCGACGTCCACCTTGGGGTCTACAAGGATCCACGTTTCCTGGGCCGGGTCGTGGAACGGATCAATGCAGTGCAGGCGGATGCGGTCGTCATCGCCGGTGACTTCACCTACGAGCCGCAGGAAGACGCCCTGCCCCGTATGTTCGCGCCCCTGGCGCGCCTGAAGATGCCGGTGTACGCGGTACTGGGGAACCACGACCAGCAAGCGCCCGGGCCGGACATCGACCACGCATTGCGCGAAGCGCTGGCCGCGCATGGGGTGCAGGTCATCGAGGGCCGGAGCATCGATCTGCCTCGGTTTCGCCTGGCGGGACTGGGTGATCGCTGGGCGCACCGCGACGATGCCGGCTTCCTTCGCGCTGCGCCTGCATCCCTGCCGACACTGGTGCTGACCCACAATCCCGACAGTGCGATCCAGCTGGACCAGACGGACGCCCGGCTGGTGCTGGCGGGACACACGCACGGTGGCCAGATCCGGATTCCCTGGCTGTATCGCCATGCCATCCCCAGCCGTTACGGATTCGATCGCGGCGAGCAGTGGCTGCAGACACCCCGGGGGCGCGTGCGGGTGTACACGACGGTAGGGCTGGGCGAGATCGGCTTGCCGATGCGGCTGTTCAATCCGCCCACCATCGACGTGCTGGACCTGCGGCCCTGATCGTGGAAACCCGCTTCCTCCCGTCACTGTCATCCGTGCCTTCGACAACCTGGGACGGCCTGCATGATGGCCGCAACCCGTTCGTGTCGCACGCCTTCCTGCACGGCCTGGAAGCCCATGGCTGCCTGCGCGAGGAGTGGGGCTGGACACCGCACCACCTGACGTTGTGGGAAGGCGGCATGCTGGTGGCCGCGGCGCCGGGGTATCTCAAGCACAACTCGCACGGCGAGTTCGTCTTCGACCATGCCTGGGCCCATGCATACGCACGTCACGGCTTGGACTACTTCCCCAAGTGGCTGGGCGCCGTGCCGTACTCGCCCGTCACCGGGCCCCGCCTGCTGGCGCGCAACCTGCAGGCGCAGCGCTGGCTGGTGGACGCCGTGCGCGCTGAAACCCTGGCGAACGGCTGGTCGTCGGCACACGTGAACTTCCATGCCGAAGGCGAAGATGCGGCGTTCCCGCCCGACTGGCTGCCACGTACCGACGTGCAGTACCACTGGCGCAACCCGGGTCACTGGCACGATTTCGACACGTTCCTGGCCGACTTCGATCACAAGCATCGCAAGAACATCCGCCAGGAACGCGCCAAGGTGCAGCGTGCGGGCGTCGGTTTCCGGGTACTGCACGGTGATGAAGCCAGCGATGCCGACCTGCAGGCGATGTTCGGTTTCTACCTGCGCACGTTCAACGACTACGGCAACTCGCCGGCACTGACACTGGACTTCCTGCGGCATCTCGCCCGCGAGATGCCGCGCCAGCTGGTGATGTTCCTCGCCGACCACGAAGGCCGGACGATCGCCGGCGCGCTGTGCCTGCGCGGTGGCGACACGCTGTATGGGCGCTACTGGGGGGCAGAGGTGGCGCTGCCGGGGCTTCACTTCGAGACCTGCTACTACCAGGGGATCGACTATTGCCTGCGCGAAGGCTTGCGCGTGTTCGAGCCCGGGGCGCAGGGCGAACACAAGATCGCACGCGGCTTCCTGCCCGCGTTCGTCCGCAGCCGGCACTGGATCGCCCACCCCGAGTTCGCCCAGGCGCTGGGGGCGTGGTGCGCGGAGGAAACCCTCGCCGTGCGACGCTACGCGCAGACCTTGATGGCGCATTCTCCGTTCAAGCAGATCACGTGAATGCGTGTCGCCATTGCGCAATGATGCCGTGATGCGCCAGCGCCCTTTCCTGCTGTCGGCCGAGCCCGACAGCCCGTTCCCGCCCGCCCACCTCGCCGTGCACCAGCCGGAGGGGCTGCTGGCGATCGGCGGTGACCTGTCGGTGCCACGGCTGCTCAACGCCTATCGGGGCGGCATCTTCCCGTGGTTCTCGGAAGGCCAGCCGCCCCTGTGGTGGTCGCCGGACCCGCGCATGGTGTTCTTCACCGATCAGGTCCGGCTTTCCTCGCGTTTCCGGCGGAGCCTGCGCCAGTCCCGCTGGGACGTACGCGCCGACAGTGCGTTTGACCAAGTCGTGGAGGCCTGCGCAGGCGCGCCGCGCCCGGGACAGGACGGCACCTGGATCACCGCCGGCATGCGCGCGGCGTACGGCGACCTTTACCGCGCCGGACATGCGCATTCGGTGGAAGTCTTCGAGGACGATGCTCTGGTCGGGGGCATCTACGGCGTGGCGATCGGCCGCATGTTCTTCGGCGAAAGCATGTTCAGTGGCCGCTCCGGGGGCTCGAAAGTCGCGCTGGCCGCGCTGGCACGGCGACTGTCTGCGTGGGGCTGGCCGTTGATCGACGCCCAAGTGGAGAATGACCACCTGCCGACGCTCGGCGCCGTTTCGATCACGCGTGACGTGTTCCTCTCCCGGGTAGCCGAACTGACGGCCCTGCCGGGGATGCCGGGCAGCTGGGCGGACGCGTTCGGCCGCTTCCCCGCGAGCGAATTGGCCCACTCCGCCGCGCCATAACGGAATTTTTGCACCGGGGTCAACTCCCGGGTACAATGCCGGGCTCTATGGCGCCAGCCATTCTCCGCTTCACACCACAGGTCTACATGTCGAAAGACGACTCCATTGAATTCGAAGGCACCGTTGCCGAGACGCTGCCCAACACGATGTTCCGGGTCAAGCTGGAAAACGGGCACGAGATCATCGCCCACATCTCCGGCCGCATGCGCAAGAACTACATCCGCATCCTGACCGGCGACAAGGTGAAGGTCGAAATGACCCCCTACGACCTCACCAAGGGTCGAATCACGTATCGCATGAAGTAATGCGTCCAACGCATTGATTTGAAAGCGGCCGCTGGCCGCTTTCTGCGTTTATACGGCCAGCATGGGCGGATTGCGTGGGTGGCATGACTTCCGGCACCGGGCCGCTGGTCATGGCCACTAAAGGCAGATTTGCCGCCCGGTCTCCCCGCGTAGCGTGAGCGCCGGCCAATCCGGGCCGCCACCTCTCCGAGCGCCGCCATGAACGCACGCCAGACCCTTCCCGTTCTTCTGATGCTGACAGCCAGCGCGGCCCCGTTGCTGGCCTGGGCAGGCGAGCCGGTCAGCGCGTGCGTCAGCCTGGGCAACGATCAGGAAATCGTGCGCGCGGGCAATGGCGACCAGTTCTACCTGCGGGACGGACAGGCGCACTACCGCGTCGCCTTCCGCAACAGTTGCGATTCCATCACCATCACACCGACCGTCGAGATCTCCACCAACGGGCAGGTCGGACAGCTGTGTCCGCGGGACACCAAGGTGAAGACCAAGCGCGACATCTGCCGCGTCCAGTCGATCGAACAGATCACGGCCGAGGAATTCACGCGCAAGCGGAACCTCGCCAGGCGCTGAGTCCACTCCCCCGTCGAACGCCTTGAACAAAGAAGGCGGCCCATGGGCCGCCTTCTTGCTTACCGTACCGCCGATGGCGTTAGACCGTGGCGGGCAGCAACCGCTCCGGCTCGGCCTGCGCATCCACCACCAGCTCGCCGTCGCGCACGTCGATGCTGACGCGGCCACCGTTGATCAGCTTGCCGAACAGCAGCTCGTCCGCCAGCGGGCGCTTGACCTTGTCCTGGATCAGGCGCGCCATCGGGCGTGCGCCCATCAGCGGATCGAAGCCGTGCTGGGCCAGCCAGTCGCGCGCCGCCGGGGTGGCGGACAGGCTGACGTGCTTCTCCTGCAGCAGCATTTCCAGTTCGATGACGAACTTGTCCACCACGCGCAGGATGTGGTCGAAGCCCAGCCCCTGGAACTGCACGATGGCATCCAGGCGATTGCGGAACTCCGGCGTGAAGCTGCGGCGGATCACTTCCATCGCGTCCGTGGAATGGTCCTGGCGGGTGAAGCCGATGGTGCGGCGTGATGCCTGCGCGGCGCCGGCATTGGTGGTCATCACCAGGATGACATTCTTGAAGTTGGCCTCGCGCCCGTTGGTATCGGTCAGCACCCCGCGGTCCATGACCTGCAGCAGGATGTTGAAGATGTCCGGATGCGCCTTCTCCACCTCGTCCAGCAGCAGCACGCAATGCGGCGTCTTGACGATCTTTTCGGTCAGCAGGCCGCCCTGGTCGAAGCCGACATAGCCGGGAGGCGCACCGATCAACCGGCTGACCGAATGCGGCTCCATGTACTCGCTCATGTCGAAGCGGACCAGCTCGATGCCCAGCTGCAGCGCGAGCTGCTTGGTCACCTCGGTCTTGCCCACGCCGGTGGGACCGGCGAACAGGAAGTTGCCGATCGGCTTGTCCGGATTACCCAGGCCACTGCGCGCCAGCTTGATGGACGAGGCCAGCGTCTCGATGGCCGGGTCCTGCCCGAAGATGACCATCTTCAGGTTGCGCTCCAGGTGCTGCAGCACGTCCTTGTCCGACGAGGACACCTGCTTGGCCGGGATGCGCGCCATCTTGGCCACGATCGTCTCGATCTCCTCGACGTCGATCAGTTCCTTGCGGGTCTCCACCGGCAGCAGCCGCTGCCGCGCGCCCGCTTCGTCGATGACGTCGATGGCCTTGTCCGGCAGCAGCCGGTCACCGATGTGCTTGACCGACAGGTCCACCGCTGCCTGCAACGCCTCGTCGGCGTAGGTCACGCCGTGGTGCGCTTCGTACTTGGGCTTGAGGCCCTGCAGGATCTCGTAGGTCTCGCCCACGGTCGGCTCGACGATGTCGATCTTCTGGAACCGGCGCGCCAGGGCGCGGTCCTTCTCGAAGATGCCGCGGTACTCCTGGAAGGTGGTCGAGCCGATGCAGCGCAGCTCGCCCGATGCCAGCGCCGGCTTGATCAGGTTGCTGGCGTCCATGGTGCCGCCACTGGCGGAACCGGCGCCGATGATCGTGTGGATTTCATCGACGAACAGGATGGCGCCCGGGATCTTCTTGATCGCGGCCAGCACGCCTTTGAGGCGTTTCTCGAAGTCGCCGCGGTACTTGGTGCCCGCCACCAGCGCGCCGAGGTCCAGCGAATAGATGGTGGCATCCAGCAGCACGTCCGGCACGTCGCCGTCGACGATGCGCTTGGCCAGGCCCTCGGCCAGCGCGGTCTTGCCCACGCCCGCTTCACCGACGTAGAGCGGATTGTTCTTGCGGCGGCGGCACAGCACCTGGATGGTCCGCTCGACCTCGTCGGCGCGGCCCACCAGGGGATCGATCCTGCCCTGCCGGGCCAGGTCGTTGAGATTGCTGGCGAACTCGGTCAGCGCATCGCCCTTGCCCTCGCCCTCGGCGCCTTCCGCCTTGCCCTCGCCTTCCGGCTGGCCTGCCCCCTCGTTCTCCTCGCCCTGCTTGGCGATGCCGTGGGACAGGTAGTTGACGATGTCCAGCCGGGTGACGTCCTGCTGGTTGAGGAAGTAGACCGCATGCGAATCCTTCTCGCCGAAGATCGCCACCAGCACGTTGGCGCCGGTCACCTCCTTCTTGCCCGAGGACTGCACGTGGTAGACGGCGCGCTGCAGCACGCGCTGGAAGCCCAGCGTGGGCTGGGTGTCGCGGCCATCGTCCTCGGCCAGGCGGGACACGGAGGCTTCGATGGCCTGTTCGAGGTCCTCGCGCAAGCGCAGGGCGTCGGCGCCCGTGGCCTTGAGCACGGCCTGGGCGGACGGGTTTTCCAGCAGGGCGAGCAGCAGGTGCTCGACGGTCATGAACTCATGGCGAGCCTCGCGGGCGCGCTTGTAGCACTGGCCGATGGTTTGCTCGAGGTCTTTACTGAACATGGTTGCCTCCGGGGCCTATGGCGACAATATGCGGCCTGGCGGGTGGATTTCCATCACCCTACCGGATTTCAGTGTTCAGGAATCGTTGCCTTGCGTAGCGCAGCGGCGCCCCCACACCGGATCAGGCGGCCCTGGCACGCGAATGCCGGGGCGCTTTCAGGATTTTTCCATCGTGCACAACAGCGGATGCTGGTTCATACGCGAAAACTCGTTCACCTGGGCCACCTTCGACTCGGCGACCTCCCGCGTGTAGACGCCACAGACGCCCCGTCCACGGGTATGGACGTGCAGCATCACCTGCGTGGCCTTCTCCAGGTCCATGGCGAAGAACTGCTGCAGCACCGTGACCACGAAGTCCATCGGCGTGTAGTCGTCGTTCAGCAGGAACACCTGGTACAGCGGCGGCGGCGCGACCTGGGGCTTGCTGGTTTCCACCAGCACGCCATGGTCGCGCTCGTTTTCATTCTTGCGGGGCATATGCGGATTATACGGGGCCATCGCAGGCCTGCACGGCCAGCGCCGCGACGGACTGTCCCGCCGGCATGGACGCCATGGCGGCCCGCGGCCACAATGTATCGACCCTTCACCAAGAGCCGACCCTGATGCGCGTGCCTGTTTCCCTGATGACGCTGCCCCTGTTGTGCGCCGCACTTGCCGCGCTTCCGGCGCTGGCAGCCGATGCCTCCGTGGAGGCCCGCCTGAAGGCACGCGGCATCCAGTTCGAGGTGGATGGCGATGGCGACTACAAGGTCACCTATTCGTACAAGCAGGAAAACCGCACCCAGCTGGTCTTCGTGTCCGGCGGCACCGAGGAGGTCAATGGCCTGAGCATCCGCGAGGTGTTCGCCCCGGCCGGCCGCGTCGCCGAGGATGGCGTGGACGGCGCCCGCGCCCTGTCCCTGCTGGCCGAAAGCCGAACCAAGAAGATCGGCAGCTGGGAGATTTCCGGTGATGTGCTGTACTTCGTCGTCAAGCTGCCGGACAGCGTTGACGGGGCCGCCCTGGAGGCGGCGATGGACGTGGCCGCGGAAACCGCGGACAACATGGAAATCGAACTCTCCGGCGACGAGGACAGCCTGTAAGTGAGCTACCGCGAAGGCCGCTTCTGGCAACCCGACGTGACCGTGGCCACCGTGGTGGTCCGCGACGGCAAGCTGTTGATGGTGGAAGAGCGCGCCCAGGGCCGGCTGGTGTTCAACCAGCCCGCCGGCCACCTGGAACCCGATGAAAGCCTGCTGGAGGCGGCGCGCCGGGAGACGCTGGAAGAAACCGGCTGGCATGTCGAACTGACGGCGTTCGTCGGCGCCTACCAGTGGAAGGCCCTCAATCCCGACGGCAGCGGCGGCCGCCACTACCTGCGGTTCGCCTTCGCCGCGGAGCCGCTCCGGCACGAGCCCGAGCGCGTGCTCGACGACGGCATCGTGCGGGCGGTCTGGCTGACGCCGACCGAGCTGCAGGAACAATCCGACCGCCACCGCAGCCCGCTGGTGTGGCAGGCGGTGCAGGATTACCTGGCCGGGCGCCGCTCGCCCCTCACGATGCTGCAGCAGATCGCGTGAACGGGCCGCGGGTCATCGTGGGGGTGTCCGGCGGCGTGGATTCGTCGGTCGCCGCCCTGCAGCTGGTACAACAGGGCGAGCGTGTCGCTGGCCTGTTCATGCAGAACTGGGCGGATGACGGCAGCGGCGATTGTCGCGCCGAAGACGATCGCCGCGACGCGGTGGCGGTCTGCGGCCGGCTCGGCATCCCGTTCCACTTCCGCGATTTCTCCAGCGAATACTGGCAGGGTGTGTTCGAGCATTTCCTCGCCGAGTACGCCGCGGGCCGCACGCCGAACCCGGACGTGCTGTGCAACCGGGAAGTGAAGTTCAAGCATTTCCTGGATGCGGCGCGCGAACTCGGTGCCGAGAAGATCGCCACCGGCCACTACGCGCGCGTGGCCAGCACCCAGGGGCGCTGGCAGCTGCTGCGCGGCGTGGACCGCAGCAAGGACCAGAGTTACTTCCTGCACCAGCTGGGCCAGTCGCAGCTGTCCGCGACCCTGTTCCCCATCGGCGACCTGCAGAAGGCCGACCTTCGCCGCATCGCACGCGAGGCGGGGCTGCAGACGCACGACAAGAAGGATTCGACCGGCATCTGCTTCATCGGCGAGCGCGACTTCCGTGAATTCCTTGGCCGCTACCTCCCCGCCCGCCGCGGCGAAATGCGCGCCGTCGGCGTCGACGATCCGCAGGGCGAAGTGATCGGCGAACACCCGGGCGTGTTCTATTTCACCCTGGGGCAGCGCGAAGGCCTTCAGATCGGTGGCGTGCGCGGACGGCCGCAGGCTCCGTGGTACGTGGTCGGCAAGGATGTCGCCAGCAACGTGCTGTACGTGGACCAGGACACCCACAGCCCCTACCTGCACTCCACGCAGACGTGGACGGAAGCTGCCCATTGGATTGCCGGCAGTCCGCCCGCAGGTACTTTCGAATGCACGGCGCAGACGCGCTACCGGCAGGCCGACGAGGCCTGCGCGGTGAGCGTACGCGACGACGGCAGCGTCGCGGTGCGCTTCGCGCGCCCCCAGCGGGCGGTAACGCCCGGCCAGTCGCTGGTGCTGTACGACGGCGAGGTGTGTCTGGGCGGTGCCGTCATCGCCCGCACCGACGCCCCCCTTGAACAGAAACTCGCGGAGCAGGCAGCTTGAGCAACCGATATTCCGACCGCGTGCTGGCCCTGGCAGGGTTGGCACAGGCGCTCCACCAGGTACGCCGCATCGCCGAGACGGGCCAGTCCGAATCCTCGGTGGTGCAGGCATCGCTGGACAGCGTGTTCCGCGTGGACGCCGACTCCACGTTGGCGGTCTATGGCGGTGTCCGCGACCTGACAAGCGGCCTGCGCGTGTTGCGCGGCTACCTGTCGAAGGAAACCCGTGACGACGCCCTGCCCCGCCTGGCCATGTCGGTGCTGCAGCTCGAGCGCCGCTTCGTGCGCGAAGGCGACGTGGTGGACGCGGTCGCCAAAGGGCTGGAAGACATCGCATCACGCGCCACCGAACTGGGCAGCACGCACCCCGACGTGCTGTCAGCGCTCGGCGGCCTGTATGCCGACACCATCAGCCACCTTCGCCCCCGCGTGATGGTGCAGGGCAATCCGCACTATCTGGGGCAGCCGGGCGTGGTCGCCGAGATCCGCGCCATCCTGCTCGCTGCCGTGCGTTCCGCCGTGCTGTGGCGGCAGCTGGGTGGCAGCATGTGGGACCTCATCCTCAGCCGCCGGGCCTTGCTGGAAGCCACCGACGACTGGCTCCGCTAGCGTCGCCTCACGCCATCGCGAACACCGCGGGCGGCGCGTGCAGGTATTCGGCCGCGCGCCGCTTGGCCTGGATATCCGCGTGGATGGCCTGCGCCTGTTGCACCGTCATGCCCAACGTAGCGGCCAGCTCTTCCGCCGGCCGCCCCTGTTCGCAAGACCACAGGGCCAGGTCCATCTGCGCGTACGGCAGGGCGAAATAGAACTCGTCCTGCCCCTGCGGCAGGCTGTAGGTGTCGGTGGTGGGCTTGGTCGAACATATCTCGTCAGGCAGGCCAAGATGCCGCGCCATCGCATAGACCTGTGTCTTGTACAGGTGCGCGATCGGCTTGATGTCGGCTGATCCGTCCCCGTTCTTCACGAAGAAGCCCTGGTCGTACTCCAGCCGGTTGGGCGTACCCACCACCGCGTAGTTCAGCCGGTCGGCGTGGTAGTAGTCCAGGGTCTTGCGCAGGCGCTGCTTGTGGTTGGTCGCCGCGACGATCCGAAGGTATGCCTCCAACGGCAGTCGCGCTTCCCTCGTCTCGCCGGACGGCGACTGCACCACCAGCTTGTAGAAATTGATGCCGCCGTCGATGCCGCCGTGCAGGACGATCTTGTTCTTCCAGCCATCGCCGTAGTCCGGGAACACCTGGCGTATCGCCGCATCGCGCTCGCGATAGCATCCGATGGCCTCCAGGGCCGGCGCGATGTCGTGCACTTCGTGGCGGATGCCCAGATGCTCCGCCAGACGGCGGCCCAGGCGGGTGGATTCGCCGCTGGAATCGCGTTCCGGCAGCAGCAGCCCCTGCACGCGGTCGGCACCGACCGCCTTCACTGCCAGGGCCGCGCACACCGAACTGTCGATGCCGCCGGACATCGCCACCACCAGCCCGCGACGCCGCAGCCGGCGCGTGGTATCGCGCATCCAGGTCGCGATGCGATCGGCCTCCGTGGCCAGATCGATCTCCAGTACCTCGGCACCCCACGCGCTCATGCGGCCTGCTTGCGCGACACGAAGCGCGCGACGGCATCCAGCGAATCCAGGTTGTCGGGCATCATCTCCTCGTCCTCGACCTTGATGCCGTAGGTTTCCTCCAGGAACTGGACCAGCTCCAGGAAGCCGGTGGAATCCAGCAGCTGGGCATCCATGAAGGACGCATCGTCGGCGTAGGCCTCCGCGGTTCCCATCAGGAAGTTGTCCTGGATGTACTGGCGCACGGTGGTCTTGACGGTGGATGGCGAAGCATCGGCAGAAGCGGAAGCAAGGGTCATGTCAGGCCTTGTCGGGTGGGCTTTCCGGTAGGAGTACGGGGTAACGCATCCACAAAGGCCACGTGCTTGGGCACCATGTGGTTTTCGAGGGTCGCCAGGCAGTGGCGGATGACATCGCGCTCGACCAGCCCGCTGCCGTCGGCCACGACCACCCAGGCCTTGACCGCATCGCCCAGCAGCGGGTCAGGCACGGGCCCCACTAGGCATTCGATGACGCCGGGCATGCGCTGGATGGCCTGCTCCACTTCGTGCGGGCTGACCTTTTCACCCCGCGTCTTGATGATGTCGTCCTTGCGCGCGATGAAATACAGCCAGCCGTCGGTATCGCTGCGGAACAGGTCGCCGGTACGCATGGCGATCCTGCCCGTTTCCGGATCGTGGAAGAGTTTCTCGGCCGTGCGCTGCGGGTCCTGCCAGTAGCCGGCCATCACATGATCGCCCTGCACCACCAGCTCGCCCTCGGCGCCCCACGGCAGTCGATGGCCCTGCTCATCGATCAACCAGCACCGCTGGCCTGCCAGGCCACGCCCCACGCTGCCGGGCCGCGCGGCGACCTGTTCCGGCGGCAGATAGCTGATACGGGTGCATTCGGTCTGTCCGTACATCACGCACAAACGGGCGAAGGGCATGCGTTCGCGCAGCTGCCGTTGCATCGCGACGGGAAGCGGCGCCGAAGCACTGGTCATCAGCCGCAGCGACGACAGGTCCCAGCGGGAAAGATCCTGCATGCCCAGCAGCATGGCGTACATGGTGGGTACCGCCGGAAACACCGTCGCCCGTTCGCGCGACATGACGTCGAGCGCCTGCGCCGGGAACGCGAAGGATTTCTCCAGCACCAGCGTCGCGCCGGTCGACAGTGCGAGCAGCAGCTGGCTCAGGCCGTAGTTGAAACTCAGCGGCAGCGCGCTGAACAGGACGTCGTCCTCGCGGATGGGCAGGTAGCCCGCGATGCACGCGGTGATGCTGGCCAGGTTGCGATGGCTCAGCATCACGCCTTTCGGCAACCCGGTGGTGCCTGAGGTATGACTGATGAGGGCCAGGGCATCCTCATCCACCACCGCATCGCGCCATGGCGAAGGAGATGCCGCAGCGGCGGTATCAGGCCAGGCATGTTCACCGCTCGTTGCGGGCGTCCATCCGGCACCGTGTACCCAGACATGCGGCTGCGCACCACCCTCCTGCTGCGCGGCACGCCATACGCGAGCCAATGAGGACTGCGTCAGCAGGACGCGGGCCTCCGTGCGTTGCATCAGGGCAGCGAGTTTCTCCGCCTTGGTCTGCGGGTTGAACGGCATGCAGACCGCGCCCGCCCGCAGCACGGCCCACAGGGCCACGACCATCTCGACACCGTTGTCCAGCAACAGAGCCACACGATCGCCTGCGCCGAGGCCCTGCCGGTGCAGATGCTGCGCGATGTCCCGGCTCCGTTCGTCCAGCTCACGGAAACTCAGGCGCTGCCCGTCGCAGACCAGCGCCACCTTGTCGGGCGTGCGCCGCACGCTGCGGGCGAACAGGGCATGCAGCAGCATCATGCCTGCCCCTGCGGCCGGATCAGGGATTCATGCAGGGCGAGCGTCGACAGGATGCCGACGAACGCCATGTTGTCCGGGAAGCCGATCGCGCGCCCGCTCCGGCACTTCTCCACCAGATGGGCGACGGCCGTGGTGTCGAACAATCCGCTGGCGGCTACGCGATCGGGTTGCAGCGCGTCCTTCACCCACGGCAGGGCGTCCCCGTTGGCGAAGAAACAGCCGCTGTCGGGCGCGCGATAGGGCTGCTTGGGCCGGCGCAGCACCGCATCGGGCAGTTCGCGGCGCATGGCGCGCTTCAGGATGTGCTTCTCGTCCAGGCCGCGCAGCTTGTATCGCGCAGGCAGCCGGTTGGCGAGTTCGATCACCCGATGGTCGAGGAAGGGATAACGTCCCTCGACCGATTGCGCCATGCTCATGCGGTCGCCCTGCGAAGACAGCAGGTAACCGGACAGCAGCGTGCTCGACTCCACGTACTGGTCGCGTGCCAGTGCGGGCCACGCCGCGATGCCGTCGGGCAGTTCTGCCGCCAGTGTCCGTACGGGATCCCAGGCCTGCAACTGCTCACGCAGGTCGGGGTGCAGGAAACGCAGGACGCGCTGCGTACTGCGGACACGCGGCAGATGCGCGAACCAAGGCTGGGAGCGCTGCTCAGCGCCCTCCTGGAAGAACTGCTCGGCGAAGCCGCGCGACCGCACCGGCGAATGGGCCAGGTATGGATACAGGCGGTCCAGCAACCGTCCCCGCCAGCGGCTGTCCGGCTGCACGGCCATGAAGCGGCGCAGCTTGGCTTCCTTGAACAGGTCATAGCCGGCGAATACTTCATCGGCGCCCTCGCCCGTCAGCACGACCTTGTAGCCTGCCTGGCGCACATGCCCAGCCAGCAGCATCATCGGCACCGGCGCCGTGCGCACCAGCGGGGACTCGGCATGCAGTACGGCACGGCGGAATGCGTCCGCGATGTCGGCGTGCGACACGACGATCTCGCTGTGTTCCGTACCCAGCGAATCCGCCAACAGCCGCTGGAAGGGACGCTCATCGAATTCGGCGTCGGCGAACCCCAGCGAGAAAGTGCGCAACGGGGTCCGGGTATGCCGGCGGATCAGCGTGGCGATCACCGAGGAATCCAGCCCGCCGCTCAGGTAGGCGCCCACCGGCACGTCGGCACGAAGCTGCAGGCGGACGGCATCGACCAGCAGCGCGTGCAGTTCCTCGGCGACGTCGTCCTCGCTTCGGCCGGACACATCCTCCGGCAGATGACGCCATTGCCAGTAGCGGCGAACCTGCGGCGTCAGCGCTGGGTCGCGCAGATCGATGGCCATGAGATGGCCGGGCGCCAGCTGTTCGACGCCGGAGAACACGGTGCGCGTGCCCAGCGTGCTCCAGAATGAAAACAACTCGCCGAGTGCACGCGTATCCAGGCCCCGGGGCTGGGCATGGCGGGCGTACAGGGATTTCACTTCGGATGCGAAGGAAAAGACGCCACCTTCACGACTGAAGTACAGCGGGCGTATGCCCACGCGGTCCCGCGCCAGGACGACGCGTTGCTGCCGCAGGTCATGCAGGGCGATCGCGAACTGCCCGTTGAGATGCTCGACGAACGCATCGCCGTAGCGGTCGTACAGGTGCACGATGACCTCGGTATCCGAGTCCGTGTAGAAACGATGCCCCTGGCGCTTCAGCGATTCACGCAGTTCCACATGGTTGAAGATCTCGCCATTGAAGATCACCCAGACGGTGCGGTCGGGATTGTGGATCGGCTGCCAGCCGCCCTTCGGATCGATGATCGAGAGGCGGGCGTGCGCTAGGCCCACCTGTCCGTCCACGCGGATGCGGCTGCCATCGGGCCCGCGGTGCCGCAGCGCCGCGATCATGTCCGCCAGCATCTCCTCGGGGGGCGACGGGGCACCGGCAGGCACCAGCACCCCGGCTATCCCGCACATGGCAAGGATCCCCTCACGCAACGACGTTCAGAAACAGCCATCGCCGTCGAAACTCAGGTCGGTGATCTGCCACGGGTGCGCTGCCGATAACCCGGAGTCGGAGGGCGACGCATGCAGGCCGACGGCGAAATGCGGCGTCGTTCGACCGGGCAGGAATCCGCATCGCGTCAGTACCGGCTCCGCGCCGGGCGCCAGGCAGGTGGTGAACATCTTGCTGCAACCGTCCTTGCGTGCCTGGGCCGCCGCGTGCGCCAGCAGCGCGGCCAGCGCCGTCGAGTCGTCGGCGTGGGCGACTTTCCAATCCTGCACATGCAGGCCGTACTCGGCCTCGTGGCCCATGGAAACCCGACGTGCCGCCAGGTAGCCCACGCAATGCTCACCGCGCCACGCCACGACGATCCGGTAACGCGCACGCGGATTGTCGCGCAGGCGCCATTGCAGGTGAGCGGCTTCGGGTGCGATGCAGGCGGTCTGCGGGGAGAGCGACGCGTACAGCGGTTGCAGCCAGGCATCGCTCACCCGCTCCACTTCCTCCACGCGCAGGTCACCCGCCGCCCGCGGCGCCAACCAGCGGGTGCGCAGGCGCCAGCCTGTGTCCATCGCCTTGCCCGCCATGGCGGCCAACGGCGACGGCATGCCACGGCGACGCAGCGCAGCGGCGGCATCCAATGGAAGGATGTAGAGGTGACGCGAGGGCAACGGTGCGAACAGCCGCCTCACCATGCCGATCGATTTCGGATTGCCGCCGACCGCCAGCGTGGCGTCGGCATGGCGGAACATCGCCTGGTTGAGCCACACCCCGCCGCCGGCACCTTCCAGGCCAGGGTCAATCTGCACGTCCATCAGCAACTGGCCACGATGGATCCGGCCTGCGTGGCGGATGGGCTGCTGCTCCATCCCGATGGCGGCGAACACCGGACCATCTTCGTGCCGCAGTATCCAGGCCTGGCCATATCCATGCTCAGGACGTCCCACGCCGTAGCGCCAGGCGATGTAGGCGGCATCGTCCCAATGCGTTCGGTTGCGGAATGCCAGCAAGGCCGCCCGGTCATCCGCCGCGGCCGGCCTGAACCGTTGCAGCAGTTCCTCCGGCGACCAGCCGAGGGCGCGCGCGAACACGCGCGTGGTCGCCTCGAAGCGTGGCAAAGGCGGCGGCGCCTGCGGGCCGTCACTCATCCAGCACCCCGTGCAGGCGCAGGTAGTCCAGCACGTCGCCCACCTGTCGCATGGCCTTGGAGGCTTCGGCGGTCAGCTGCAGGCCGAAGCGCTCGTCCAGTTCCGCCATCAGCATCAGCGCACCCATCGAATCCCAGCCCACCACGTCATCGCGCAGCATGTCGGGCGTCAGCAGCGTGGTCTCGGCGAACGCATCGGTCAGCATCCGCAGGGCTTCGGCGGAGGTGATTCGCGACTGGATCATGCGGGCACTCCCGAAGCGCCATACTCGCCGTGAAGCAAGGGTGTGCCGGGCGTCAGCGTCAGCACGGCCGACGCCCATGACAGCCCCACCCCGTACCCGATGAGCATCACGGTGCGGGGGTGTTCCGTTGCCGGTGCGGTACGCGTCAGGGTGACCGCGACCGACGGACCGCCACAGTTGGCGGTGTCCTCGATGGTCATCGGCACCTTGTCGTCGGGCAATCCGCACTTCTTGGCCAGGTGCTTCATGATGAAGCGGTTGGACTGGTGGAAGACGTACTGGTCGATGTCGTCCACGGATTTCTCCGCCAGCACCAACGCATCACGCACCAGCGTCGGCACGCGCTTGATGGTGAAGTTGAAGATCGCGGCGCCATCCATCTCAAGACGCAGATGGCGTGGATCGAGCGGCTCCCGGTCGCGGAACGCACCGCCACGCATGATCAGGCCTTCATGGCCGGTGCCATCGGTGTGCAGGCAGAAGCTGGCTTCCTCGTCGCCCCCCAGCTCCAGCGCGGTGGCGGAACCGGCATCACCGAACAGCAGGGTCGTGGCATGGTCGTCCGGGTCGGTGAAGCGGCTGGGGGTCTCGCCATGCAGCATCATGATGCGTCCATGGCCACCCCCCTTCAGCAGGGTGGCCGCCAGGTACAGGCCGTAGGGGTACCCCGAGCAGCCCAGACCCACGTCGAATGCAGCGCATGTATCGGGAAGACCCAGCCACTGGTGCATCACGCAGGCGGTGGAAGGCAGGAAGTAGTCCGGCGACTGGGTGACGAACACCAGCGCCGAGATGCTGTCGGGCGACCAGCCCAGCCGCTCCATGAGGCGCACCGCCGCGTCGCGGCACAGGTCGGCGGCGGTGATACCGGGCTCCACGACGTGCCGGTATCGCACGCCTGCCATCGATACGACCTTGCGTACCTCGTCGGCGCCGAAGTGGTCCGCCTCGGCAAGGTTGTCCACCCGCCTTGCAGGCACGCAGGTGCTGACCCCTGCCACGCGGAATCCCTGGATACGCGCTTGCGCCACGTCGTGGTGTCCCCTGTCTGGTTGCATGGCCCAGGTGGCGACCGACATCGCCCCGCCCTGTGCTTTGCACTTCAAACGACAGATCCCGCCGAAAGCGGCCGCTACGGCCCCAAAATGGAAAGCCCGGCCGAGGCCGGGCTTTCCTGCGGGGACCGTGGTGCGTGGATCAGGCCGCGACGGTGTCGGCCACGTCCTTGTAGTCCTGGATCTGGTCGAAGTTCATATAGCGGTAGATGGTGTCGCCATTGGCGTTGATCACGCCGATGTCCGCCATGTACTCCTCGCGCGTCGGGATGCGCCCCAGCCGCGAACAGATCGCCGCCAGTTCCGCCGACCCCAGGTAAACATTGGTGTTGCGACCCAGGCGGTTGGGGAAGTTGCGGGTGGACGTGGAGAACACGGTGGCACCTTCGCGCGCCTGCGCCTGGTTGCCCATGCACAGCGAGCAACCCGGCATTTCCATGCGCGCACCGGCGGTGCCGAACGTGCCGTAGTGGCCTTCCTTGGTCAGCTCGCTGGCATCCATCTTGGTCGGCGGCGCCACCCACAGGCGGGTCGGGATGTCGCGCTTGCCTTCCAGCAGCTTGGCAGCCGCGCGGAAGTGGCCGATGTTGGTCATGCACGAACCGATGAACACTTCATCGATCTTGGCACCGGCCACGTCGGACAGCGTCCTCACGTCGTCCGGGTCGTTCGGGCAGGCCACGATCGGCTCGACGATCTCATCCAGGTTGATGTCGATGACGGCGGCGTACTCGGCATCGGCATCGCCTTCCAGCAGCTGCGGGTTGGCCAGCCATGCTTCCATGGCCTTGATGCGGCGTGCCAGCGAACGGGCATCGGCATAGCCTTCGGCGATCATCCACTTCAGCAGCGTGATGTTGCTGTTGAGGTATTCGATGATCGGTTCCTTGTCGAGCTTGACCGTGCAGCCCGCGGCAGAGCGCTCCGCCGAGGCGTCGGACAGTTCGAACGCCTGCTCGACCTTCAGCTGCGGCAGGCCTTCGATCTCCAGGATGCGACCGGAGAAGATGTTCTTCTTGCCCTGCTTGGCCACGGTCAGCAGGCCGGACTTGATGGCGGCCAGCGGGATCGCATTGACCAGGTCACGCAGGGTGACGCCCGGCTGCATGGTGCCGCTGAAACGCACCAGCACCGATTCCGGCATGTCCAGCGGCATCACCCCGGTAGCCGCGGCGAAAGCGACCAGGCCCGAACCGGCCGGGAACGAGATGCCCACCGGGAAGCGCGTGTGCGAGTCGCCGCCGGTACCGACGGTGTCCGGCAGCAGCATGCGGTTGAGCCAGCTGTGGATGACGCCGTCGCCCGGGCGCAGCGAGATGCCGCCGCGGTTGGAGATGAACTCCGGCAGCGTGTGGTGCGTCTTCACGTCGACCGGCTTGGGATAGGCGGCGGTATGGCAGAACGACTGCATCACCAGGTCCGCGCTGAAGCCCAGGCAGGCCAGGTCCTTCAGTTCATCGCGGGTCATCGGGCCGGTGGTGTCCTGCGAGCCCACGGAGGTCATCTTCGGCTCGCAGTACGTGCCGGGACGCATGCCCTTGCCTTCCGGCAAGCCACACGCGCGTCCCACCATCTTCTGCGCCAGCGAGAATCCCTTGCCGGTATCGGGTGGGTCCATCGGCAGGCGGAACAGCGTGGACGGCGGCAGGCCGAGGGCCTCGCGCGCCTTGGCGGTCAGGCCGCGGCCGACGATCAGCGGGATGCGGCCACCGGCGCGCACTTCGTCGAACAGCACGTCGGACTTCACCTGGAACTCGGCGATCACGGCGCCGTCCTTCAGCGCCTTGCCTTCGTACGGGCGCAGTTCCACCACGTCGCCCATCGCCATCTGCGACACGTCCAGTTCGATCGGCAGCGCGCCGGCGTCTTCCATCGTGTTGTAGAAGATCGGGGCGATCTTGCTGCCCAGACACACGCCGCCGAAGCGCTTGTTGGGAATGAACGGGATGTCCTCGCCGGTGAACCACAGCACCGAGTTGGTCGCCGACTTGCGGCTGGAACCGGTACCGACGACGTCGCCCACGTAGGCGACCAGGTGGCCCTTGGCCTTCAGCGATTCGATGAACCTGATCGGGCCGCGCTTGCCGTCTTCCTCGGGCTCGATGCCTTCGCGGCGGTTCTTCAGCATGGCCAGCGCGTGCAGCGGAATGTCGGGACGCGTGGTGGCATCGGGCGCCGGCGACAGGTCGTCGGTGTTGGTTTCCCCGGTCACCTTGAACACGGTGATCGTCAGGCTTTCCGGCACTTCCGGCTTGCTGGTGAACCACTCGGCATCCGCCCAGCTCTGCAGCACGGCCTTGGCGTTGGCATTGCCCTTCTCCGCCTTTTCCTGCACGTCATGGAAGGCATCGAACATCAGCAGCGTGTGCTTCAGCGCATCGGCGGCGATCGCGCCGACCTCGGCATCGTCCAGCAATTCGATCAGCGGATGGATGTTGTAGCCACCCAGCATGGTGCCCAGCAGCTCGGTGGCGCGCTGACGGCTGATCAGCGCGCTCTTCTCCGTGCCGAACGCCACCGCGGCCAGGTAGGACGCCTTGACCTTGGCGGCATCGTCCACGCCCGCGGGTACGCGATGGGTGATCAGGTCGACCAGGAACTCGGCCTCCCCGGCCGGCGGCGCCTTCAACAGCTCGATGACCTCGGCGGTCTGCTGCGCGGTCAGCGGCAGCGGGGGGATGCCCAGCGCTGCGCGCTCGGCTACGTGGTGGCGATAGGCTTCCAACATGGTGGCTCCGGTCATTCGGTGGATCGGTGGAAAGGGAAATCCGGTGAAGTGCTTATTCGGTCGCGGGCACGATCAGCTTCAATCCCTTGAAGTAATCGCGATGGAAAGCGGTGTTGAAGGTGATCAGGCCGTCGCCCTGCAACAGGGCATGCGCCCCGATCAGGAAGTCCGCGATCGGACGCGCCTCGCCGTTGCGCTGGCGGTGGCGGCGTTGCATCTCGCCGGCACGCAAGGCCGACTTGGCCTCGATGGCACTGAAGTGCACGCCCATCTCCTCGAGCGCGGCCAGCGCATCGGCGCCGTTGCGCAGCGACGAGCAGAGCTCGGCCAGCGCCGCGTCGCAGAGCACCACCCGGCCGCTGCCCAGGCTCTGGCGCAGGCAGGCTTCAACCGCGTCGGCATGCGGGCCGTCGGTCAGCAGTTCCACCAGCACCGGGGCGTCGACGGCGATCATCCGGCCGCCTGCTCCTGGCCGCCCTCGGCGGTGGCATCCAGAGCGAACTTGCCACGCACGCGGGAAATCGCGTCGTCGACGCTCTTGCGCAGCACGATGCGGCTGCCTTCAAGCTCGACCTTCAGCACGCTGCCCTTTGTTAGGCCCAGTGCATCCCGTACCGCCTTGGGCAGGGTGATCTGGCCACGCTCCGCTACGGTTGCTTCCATCGGGGAGGCCCCTCTTGAGTATGGGCAAATGATACATACTTTTGCTTGCATACTCCAGACAGCAAGCCTCGCGGGACCCGCGGCTGCCCGCCCCATCCGCTCGGAGAGCCTTGGAACATGTGACGTTCGCGCACCCGCAACGCCGTCCCGCCATGCGCCCTTGGTCGGGTCACGGACGTCATGCAATTGGCGGATAATCAACGCAAGCACTGACAAGACGCACAGGATCCGCGGCCTATGCTGGTTCCTGAGCCCTCCCCCATCAGCTACAGGAGCCCTCGCATGAGCGATTCCTTCGCCACCCGTCGCACCCTGGACGTCAGCGGCAAGACCTACACCTACTTCAGCCTGCCCGCCCTGGGTGAACAGCTGGACCCCACGGGGGGCTTCGCCCGCCTGCCCTACTCCATGAAGATCCTGCTGGAGAACCTGCTGCGCTGCGAGGACGGCGTCACGGTGCTGCCGGAGCACATTCACGCGGTCGCCAACTGGAACGCGACGCAGGAGCCGGAGACCGAGATCGCGTTCATGCCGGCCCGCGTGGTGCTGCAGGACTTCACCGGCGTCCCCTGTGTGGTCGACCTGGCCGCCATGCGTGATGCCGTGGTCAAGCTGGGCGGCAACGCCGACCAGATCAATCCGCTGATCCCGTCCGAGCTGGTCATCGACCACTCCGTGCAGGTGGACGTGTTCGGCACCCCCGAAGCGCTGGACCAGAACGGCAGGATCGAGTTCGAGCGCAACCAGGAGCGTTACAGCTTCCTGCGCTGGGGGCAGAAGGCGTTCGACAACTTCAAGGTGGTGCCGCCCAACACCGGCATCGTCCACCAGGTGAACCTGGAGAACCTTGCCCGCGTGGTGATGACCACCGAACAGGACGGCGAATCGCTGGCCTATCCCGACACGGTGTTCGGCACCGATTCGCATACCACCATGATCAACGGCATCGGCGTGCTGGGCTGGGGCGTCGGCGGCATCGAGGCCGAAGCGGCGATGCTCGGCCAGCCTTCTTCCATGCTCATCCCGCAGGTCGTCGGCTTCAAGCTGACCGGCAAGCTGCCGGAGGGCGCCACCGCGACCGATCTGGTACTGACCGTCACCCAGATGCTGCGCAAGCTGGGCGTGGTGGGCAAGTTCGTCGAGTTCTACGGCGACGGGCTGCAGCACCTGCCGCTGGCGGACCGCGCCACCATCGGCAACATGGCCCCGGAGTACGGCGCCACCTGCGGCATCTTCCCGGTGGATGCCGAGGCGCTCACCTACCTGCGGCTGTCTGGCCGCAGCGAGGAGCAGATCGCCCTGGTCGAAGCCTACGCCAAGGCCCAGGGACTGTGGCACGACGCCAACAGCCCACATGCCGAGTACAGCACCACGCTGCATCTGGACATGGGTGACGTGAAGCCGTCGCTCGCCGGCCCCAAGCGCCCGCAGGACCGCGTGCTGCTGCAGGACATGCAGCAGAACTTCCGCGACAACCTCACGCCCTTCGTCGACGCGCGCCGCAAGCGCATCGACGTGGTGCAGGAGGACCGCCTGAAGAACGAAGGCGGCGGCGGTACCGCCGTGGGTGCGCGCGAGTCGGCGCACGAATCCGCACCCGACAGCGGTGCGGCATGGGAGCTGAAGGATGGCTCGGTGGTGATCGCCGCCATCACCTCCTGCACCAACACGTCGAACCCTGCCGTCATGCTGGGCGCCGGCCTGCTTGCCCGCAACGCGGTGGCCAAGGGTTTGAAGGCGCAGCCTTGGGTCAAGACGTCCCTCGGCCCCGGCTCGCGCGTGGTCACCGACTACCTGGAAAAAGCCGGCGTGCTGTCGGACCTGGAGAAACTGGGTTTCTACGTGGTGGGCTACGGCTGCACCACCTGCATCGGCAACTCCGGTCCGCTGCCTGACGACGTGTCCGCCGCCATTTCGAAGGACGATCTGGTGGTGGCGTCGGTACTGTCCGGCAACCGCAACTTCGAGGGCCGCGTGCATCCCGAAGTGAAGATGAATTACCTCGCCAGCCCGCCGCTGGTCGTGGCGTACGCCATCGCCGGCACCACCGACATCGACCTGACCACCCAGCCGCTGGGCAACGGCAGCGATGGACAGCCGGTCTACCTGAAGGACATCTGGCCCAGCAACAAGGAAATCGGCGACTTCATCGCGCGCACCGTCGGGCCGGAAATGTTCGCGAAGAACTATGCCGACGTGTTCAAGGGCGACAGCCGGTGGAACACCATCGCGTCGCCGGATGGCGCGCTGTACGCATGGGACGGCGGCTCCACCTACATCAAGAATCCGCCCTACTTCGATGGCATGTCGATGGACGTGGGCAGCATCGACGACGTGCATGGCGCGCGCGTGCTCGGGCTGTTCGGCGACTCCATCACCACCGACCACATCTCGCCGGCGGGCAACATCAAGAAGGACTCGCCGGCGGGCCGCTTCCTGCAGCAGCGCGGCGTGCAGCCCGCGGATTTCAACAGCTACGGCAGCCGGCGCGGCAACGACGACGTGATGGTGCGCGGCACCTTCGCCAACATCCGCATCAAGAACCTGATGTTCGGCGGCGAGGAAGGCGGCAACACGCTGTATTTCGGCAGCACACCGCCGGAAAAGATGTCCATCTACGACGCAGCCGTGAAGTACAAGGCCGATGGCGTGCCGCTGGTGGTGATCGCCGGCAAGGAGTACGGGACGGGTTCGTCGCGCGACTGGGCCGCCAAGGGCACCAACCTGCTGGGCGTGAAAGCGGTGATCGCGGAAAGCTTCGAGCGCATCCACCGTTCCAACCTGGTGGGCATGGGCGTGCTGCCGCTGCAGTTCATCGACGGCCAGAGCGCACAGTCGCTCGGTCTGGACGGCTCGGAGGTCTTCGACGTGACCGGCCTGCAGGATGGTGCCGCGAAGGTCGCCACCGTCACGGCGCGCAAGCCGGAGGGCCGGGAAGTGAAGTTCCAGGCCAAGGTGCTGCTGCTGACACCAAAGGAAGTGGAGTACTTCCGTCACGGCGGGCTGCTCCACTACGTGCTTCGCCAGCTGGCGGCACGCAAGGCCGGCTGACGCCCGGACGCTCGGACGCCCGCACCCGCCTCACCCGCCGCAGTGCAAGCGGCGGGTGAGGTTTGTAAACGCGGACTCCTGGTTGAAGAACGACTTGCCGGTTTCCGCGGTGCGCGGCGTTTTCCGAGAAAGACTAGCGCGTCGCGCAGTAATCGGTCGTTTCGTCCTCCCGGGAGGTACGCCATGAAACCCATATCGTCGTGTCACCGCATCCCCGTCCTCGCGAGCCTGCTGCTGGCAGCGGCATTGCCGTTGCACGCCGCGGGACCGGATCCCGCCGCCGCGAAGAAGCTGGCGGAGCAGCATGTCGCCGCACGCGACCGCGCCAGCGGCGATCCGCAGGCCTCCCACGAGGCTACCCAGGTGGAAGTGGCGGACCTCGAGGGCGACGGGCAGGACGAAATCATCGTGCTGTGGACGATGCTGGGCCCCACGTACTGGTCACACGGCGTCACCGTGCTCGCCGGCAAGGGTGATCGCTACCTGCCTGCCGGAGAAACGCAGGATCCGCTGGGCAGCGTGGAAGGCATGCAGGTGATGAAGGGCGTCATCCAGCTGACGACGAAATGGCCGGGGCCGAACGATCCGCGCTGTTGTCCCACCCTGCAGAAGACTCTTCGCTACCGCTGGGCATCGGACCGATTGATGCCCGTGAAGTGATGCGGACAGCCGGCGATGTCAGTGCGGCGCATCCCAATGGGCGTAATGGACCCGCCACTCGCCATCCTCCATGCGCCAGCCCGTCGTGACCTGATAGGTCTGCGCCTGTTGAGGCAACAGCCGGCCACTGCCTCCGGTCAACAACACCGGGAACTTCACCGTCGCATCCTCCCCCTGCACGTGCACATCCAGCGGTCCCGTGGTGACCCCCACGCTGGCCTGGCCGAGCGTACTGACACGCAGAAGATTGTGCAGCGCACCACGATCCATGCCGCCACTGCCCGTGAATTCATCGCTGACGCCGGCCATGAAATCGCCCACGCGCTTCTGTTCGACCGCAGACTGCATGGCCGAAAACTGCTGGCGCAGGCGCTCTTCCGGCGGGGCCGAGCCGCACGCCACCATGCCCAGCGCCAGGCAAAGCCACGCCGTCCGCCTGTGCCACCGGTGCTGCCAAGTAACAACCACGTCCCCTGCCATCAATGTCTTCGCCTTTTCCATCCGGAACGGTATGCTCCCCTGAGCGCCCAGGAAAAGCGCGCACCCGTCGAACACTGCAATGCAACCCTTAAGACCCTGGGGAGGGAGTAGAAGATGAGTCAGGATCGTCCGTGGTTCAAGAGTTACCCGCAAGGCGTGCCCCATGACGTCGACCTGGAGCAGTTCCGCTCCATCGTTTCCGTTCTGGAAGATTCCATCGGCAAGTATCGCGACCGCCCTGCGTTCCGGAACTTCGGCAAGACCCTGACCTACGGCGAGATCGACACGTTGAGCCGCCAGTTCGCGGCCTACCTGCTGGGCGAGTTGAAGCTGAAGAAGGGCGACCGCGTCGCCATCATGATGCCCAACTGCCTGCAGTATCCGATTGCCATCTTCGGCGTGCTGCGCGCAGGGCTGACGGTGGTCAACGTCAATCCGATGTACACCCCGCGCGAACTCAAGCACCAGCTGGTGGACTCCGGCGCCACCGTGCTGCTGGTGGTGGACAACTTCGGCAAGACGGTGCAGGAAGCGCTGCCGGGCACGCCCGTCAGGCAGGTCGTCACCACCGCGCTGGGCGACATGGTGGGATTCCCCAAGGGCGCGATCATCAACTTCGTGCTGAAGTACGTGAAGAAGATGGTGCCGGACTACGACATCCCCGGCACCGTGCGCTTCAAGGACACGCTGACGCTCGGGCAGCTGCACACGCTGCCGGACATCGAGATCGACCCGGGCGACATCGCCTTCCTGCAGTACACGGGTGGCACGACGGGCGTGGCAAAGGGCGCCATGCTGACCCACCGCAACATGGTGGCCAACATGCAGCAGGCTGCCGCCTGGATCGGCCGCAACGTGCAGCCCGACGGCGAGCTCATCGTCACCGCGCTGCCGCTGTACCATATCTTCGCGTTGACGGCGAACTGCCTGGTCTTCATGAAGTTCGGCGCGCTGAACCACCTGATCACCAATCCGCGCGACATGCCCGGATTCGTCAAGGAGCTCAGCAACATCCAGTTCACCGCCATCACCGGCGTCAACACGCTGTTCAACGGGCTGCTGAACACACCTGGCTTTGACCAGGTCGACTTCTCCCGTCTGCATCTCACCCTGGGTGGCGGCATGGCGGTGCAACGCGCCGTGGCCGAGAAGTGGAAGAAGGTCACCGGCGTCACCCTGGTGGAAGCGTATGGCCTGACCGAGACCTCGCCGGCCGCCTGCATCAACCCGATGGACCTGCAGGACTACAACGGTGCCATTGGCCTGCCCGTCCCCTCGACCGACGCGTGCCTGAAGGACGACGACGGCAACGTGGTGGCAACAGGTGAAGTGGGCGAGCTGTGCATCAAGGGCCCGCAGGTGATGAAGGGCTACTGGCAGCGGCCGGAAGAAACCGCCAACGTCATCGACGCCGACGGTTGGCTGCATACCGGCGACATGGCCAAGATGGACGACAACGGCTTCTTCTACATCGTCGATCGCAAGAAGGACATGATCCTGGTCTCCGGCTTCAACGTGTATCCGAATGAAGTGGAAGACGTGATCGCCGGCATCGAGGGCGTGCTGGAAGTGGCGGCCATCGGCGTACCGGACGAGAAGTCGGGTGAAGCGGTCAAGGTGTTCATCGTGAAGAAGGACCCCAACCTGACCGCCGACCAGATCAAGGCGTTCTGCCGCGACAACCTGACCGGCTACAAGCAGCCCCGGTATATCGAGTTCCGTACCGAGCTGCCCAAGACCAACGTGGGCAAGATATTGCGGAAGGAACTGCGGGATCCCCCTCCCGCTTCCCCCTGACCCCAAGGCCGGCGCAATGCCGGCCTTTCTTTTTTGGGTCAATGGCTTACCGGCATTTTAGTGATAGGCATCACGTTTTTATGACGGCAACCACGTGAATGCTTGTCCAGTGCCGTAACGCCTGCCACCGGACCGGTTTAATCCCGGGTTCAGGCGTAGGATCGCGCGCAGCGGACCATCGTTCAGCTAACCGCCAGAGCCTTTCCCCCACCGCTTTACCCGCAACAATCATCGCCGCCGAGGAGCAAAACCCATGAACAACGTCGAAAAACTGCAGCGCACCCGTACCTTCTCCACCATCCGCGTGGAATCCGCGCCCGACGGCAACAGCCACTGGATGTACATGCACAACGATGCCGCCAGCGGCTCGCGTCCATGCTTCCGCAGCGACCTCCTCGACGAGATGTGGAGCTTCACCTCTTCCATCACCCTGCGCGAAAGCGAGCGTCAGGTCGGCCGCCTCCGCCACTTCGTGCTGGCTTCGTCGGCCAACGCCTTCAACCTGGGCGGCGATCTTGACCTGTTCTCCAAGCTGATCCGCAGCAACGACCGCGAGCACCTGCTGGCGTATGCCCGTCGCTGCATCGATGGCGTGTACACGCTGCATACCGGCCTGGGCGGGGACGTCCGCACCATCGCGCTGCTGCAGGGCGATGCACTGGGGGGTGGCCTGGAGATGGCGCTGGCCTGCCACACCATCGTGGCCGAGGAAGGCGTCGAGATGGGGCTGCCGGAAGTGCTGTTCGGCCTGTTCCCGGGCATGGGCGCCTACTCGTTCCTGTGCAAGCGCGTGGCCCCGCAGTTGGCCGAACGCATCATCCTGGAAGGCAACATGTACACCAGCGAGCAGTTCCACCAGATGGGCATCGTGGATGTGCTGGTGCCCAAGGGCCAGGGCGAGGCCGCCGTGCAGGACCTGATCCGCCAGCAGCAGCGCGCACCGCATTCGCACCTGGCGATGAACGCCGTGCGCGGCATCTCGCAGCGCGTCAGCTACGACGAACTGATGAACATCACCGAAGTCTGGGTGGATACCGCACTGGCACTGGGCGACAAGTCGCTGCGCATGATGGAACGCATCGTGCGTGCGCAGGAACGTCGCGCCAGCACCCATGCAGCCTGATCTGATCGCATAGCGTCAACCTACGCCATCACAGGGGGCGGGAAATGCGCAATGCATTTCTTCGAGTGGCGGGCCGACGAATGTCGCCCGCCCGCAGCCCTTCCGGTCAGCCGGCTTAGACGCCCGCACCGCCTTTTACTGGCGCTCGCCGCCACCCTGCTCCGCGGCATGCTGGGCACGCTCACGGGCTTCCAGCGCCGCCCGGCCCTGGGCCAGATGCGAGTTGACCGTCGCCAGCCTGTGCCGCCATTCGCGCGAGATCTGCCAGTCCGCCAGGCGCATCAGCTCGCCCGCTGACGCCGCCAGCTTGACCAGGCCCAGGTTGCTGGCCACGCCCTTCAATGCGTGGGCATGCTCGCGCAGGTGCTCGCCCTCGCCTTTTTCCATCGCATGCGCCATGGCACCGATGCAGCCATCGGCGTCGTTGAGGCATTGCGCGATGAATTCGCGCTCGAATGCTTCACCCATGCCCAGCGCGGTCAGCTCGTCCAGCACGCTGACATCCAGCACGCCATCGGAAACCGAAATCTCGCCGCGCGCCGGCGAGGCGTTGGCGGCGCCCGCCATGGCCTTGCCGTTGGTGGCGATATCGGCCAGCGCGTCCAGCAGCCGCGTCGCAACGACGGGCTTGGCGAGGAAGGCGCGTGCGCCGGCCTGCTCGCAACGCTGGATGGATTCCGGGGTGACGTCGGCGCTGAGGATCAGCACCGGTGTGCGGCTGCCGCTGCCGGCTTCCATCACCCGCAGCTGCTTCAGCAGATCGAGGCCACTGAGGCCCGGCATGTGCAGGTCGCAGATCACCGCGTCATAAGCCGCCGATTCCAGTGCATTGAGCACGTCTTCGCCGCCGTTGACGCAGGTGATGCGATGGCCGGCCTTCTGCAGCAGGCGCTGTACGACCATGCGGTTCGCTTCGTGATCGTCGGCCACCAGGATCTGCATGGCGCGCACGCGGGCGCGGTGGCGCAGGAAAGGATCGGAGAACGCGATGATGTTCTCGGCGCCTGCCTGCTCGGATTCGTCCAGCCAGTTGGCATGTCCTTCCACCGCAGGCACATGGACGCGTTCGGGCACGGCTTCGAAAGGCAGTTCCACCCAGAAGCAGCTGCCACGCTGTTCGTTGCTTTCGAAGCCGATGGTGCCGCCCATGGCTTCGGTCAGGCCCTTGGCAATCGTGGTGCCCAGGCCGGTGCCGCCATAGCGGCGCGACAGGCTGCCGTCGGCCTGTTCGAACGCTTCGAACAGGCGCTCGCGCAGGGCGACCGGAATGCCGATGCCGGTATCGGTGACGGTGAAGCGCAGGCGGATGTGCCCGCCTTCGACCAGGGTGGGCGTGACCGCAAGACGCACTTCGCCCTCATCGGTGAACTTGACCGCATTGCCGGCCAGGTTCAGCAGCACCTGGCGCAGGTGTCCGGCGTCGCCTCGCAGCCTGGTGGGAATGGAGGCGTCCACGTGGCCTTCGTAACGCACCTGCTTGCCGCGCGCCTGCGGCAGCAGGATCAGGCCGATGCTTTCGACCAGCTCGCGCGTGGAGAATTCGACGATGTTGAGCTTGAGCTTGCCGGCCTCGATCGCCGAGATGTCCAGCACGTCTTCCACCAGGCCCAGCAACGTGCGCGTGGACGCCTGGATGGTCGACAGGCATTCGCGCTGCTCGCTGTCCAGCCGGGTGGTGGCCAGCAGTTCCGACATGCCCGCCAGGCCGTTCAAGGGCGTGCGGAACTCATGGCTCATGTTGGCCAGGAAACGGCTCTTGGCCTCGTTGGCACGGCGCGATTCCTCGTTGGCGCGGGTCAACTCGCGCAGCAGGCCCGACAGGTACATCGGCACGGCGATCAGGCCCACCCACAGGCCCAGGCCCAGGCTGAGGTTCTGCTGCCAGTACGGGTTCAACGCGATGACGGTGCCGAAGCTGAGGCACGCCGACACCACGGCCCCCACCAGATACTTGTTGCCGTAGCGGAGACCATTGCCGACGGTCACCCACATCAGGATGACGTACAGCCACGCCAACGGCTCGCCTTTCAGCACCATCGCGATGGTCATCAGGCCATAGTCGGTGACCATGCCGATGATGCGCCGGGTGTGCGACTTGCCGGGGGAAAGCAGGATGCCGATGAACAGCGCCAAGCCGACGCCTGCGCCCACGCCGCTCATCAGCGCGGACCAGCGGTAGACGTCCGGCGGCAGGCTGCCGTAGGCGGCCGCCACCATCATGTAGACGATGACACCGGTGAAGATGATGACGCGGATGGCCGTCTGGCCATGCTCGCTGTCAGGGCGGTTGGCCAGGCGGCTGCGGATCCAGGAAACCAGGTTGGATTGCATGGCTCACTCCATCCCTGGACGGCTTTGCACCGTCGAGTAGCGTTGGCAGATGTCGTCCAGCCGCGCCCGCCCCCGGATCAGCGCGTCGACACATGCGGGATCGAACAGGCGACCACGCTGGGCATACAGGTAGGCCAGGGCGGCGTCCTTCTCCCAGGCCTTCTTGTACGGGCGTGGCGAAATCAACGCATCGAACACATCCGCAACGGCCACTATCCTCGCTTCCAACGGGATTTCCTCGCCCACGAGGCCATCGGGGTAGCCGCTGCCGTCGTAGCGTTCGTGGTGGCGCAGGGCGATCAGCGCGCCCGTCTGGATGAAGCGGTTCTGGCTGCCGGACAGCAGCTGGTGGCCGATCTTGGGGTGGCGGCGCATCACGTCGGTCTCTTCCGCGGTCAGCGGCCCCGCCTTCATCAGCACCGAATCGGGAATGGCGATCTTGCCCATGTCGTGCAGCGGGGCGGCCAGCTCGATGGCACGCACCTCGTCCTCGGGCAGGCCCAGCTGCTCGGCGATCAGGCCGGCCACGTGCGCCATGCGCTCCAGGTAGGCACTGGTGCCGCTGTCGCGGTACTCGATGGCCCGTGCCAGCCGCGACAGCGTCTCGCGTTCGCGCTCCTCCACCTCGTGCATGCTGGACAGCAACCGCTGCTCCAGCGACAACGCACGCTGTTTGACGTTCTCGGACTGCTGGCGCAACTGCAGCAGGTTGCGGCAACGCGCGCGCAGCTCGCGCGGACGGACCGGCTTGACCAGGAAATCGATGACGCCAGCTTCCAGCGCGGCCTGCCGGATGGGCTCGTCGCCGACCACGGTGATCAGGATGATGGCGATGTCGCGATGCATCGGCAGCCGGCGGAAACGGCGGGCGAATTCCAGCCCGTCCATGCCCGGCATGCGGTAGTCCAGCAGCAGCAGGTCGGTGCGGTTCTTCTCGCACCATTCCAGGGCCGCCAGCGGATCGCCGAAATCATGGACGCTCAGTTCGGACGCGATGTCCTCGATGACATGGCGCAGCATCGTGCGCGCGGACGTCTGATCGTCGACGATGACGATATTCAATGCAGATCCAACCCCTTGGGGCCACATCAAGTGGCTGTCGGGCAAGGATACTCCGGCGACGGCGGGACTGGCATCTAACATGTCGGTAGGCCTGTTCGATGACACGGGCCGATGATGAACCGGCCAGGTACACGAGGGAAACCGATCCGAATCCGGGAGCCCCCTCCCCTGACTTCTATCGGCCTGGCGGGCGGAATATTGACCGCCCGTCTAGGAGTGTCTCGCAGGAAGCATGCCAGCCCGCGCGTGCAATGGCGTGACGAGGGAAAACGAGATCTTCATCACGTATTTCAATGGCTTGCCGCATGCCTTCTTGGCAGCCTCCGGCGGACCAGGGCGCATTGTGGGCCGAAGCGCCCCCCAGCGTCACCTGCGGCGAAGCGGCCATTGCCGTGCCGCGTCACTCTTTTGACGCAGCGGGCGGCCGATCAGCCCTGGTTTTCCGGCCGCATGTACGGGAACAGCAGGACATCACGGATGGAATCCGAGCCGGTCATCATCATCACCAGGCGGTCGATGCCGATGCCCAAGCCCCCCGTGGGCGGCAGGCCCACTTCGAGCGCACGGATGTAGTCCTCATCGAAATGCATGGCTTCATCATCGCCGCCTTCCTTCGCCTGCACCTGCGCCATGAACCGCGCAGCCTGGTCTTCCGGGTCGTTCAGCTCGGAGAAGCCGTTGGCGATCTCCTTGCCGTTGATGAACAGCTCGAAGCGGTCGGTGTAGCCCGGCTGGTCGTCGTTGGCGCGCGCCAGCGGCGACACTTCCACCGGGTGATCGGTGATGAAAGTGGGCTGCACCAGGGTGTGCTCCACCGTCTTCTCGAATATCTCGAGCAGCAGCCTGCCCCAGCCATAGGAAGGCTTGACGTGGATCTTCAGGCGTTCGCAATGGCGCACCAGCGCGTCGCGGTCGGTGCAGTCGCTGGCGGTGATTTCCGGGTTGTGGTGGCGTACGGCTTCGTCCATGCGCCAGCGACGGAACGCCGGCTCCAGGTCGATGGCCTGCCCTTCCCATTCCACGCTGCCGGTGCCCAGCACTTCGTGGGCCACATCGCGGATGACGCCTTCGGTGAGGTCCATGATCTCGGTGTACGTGGCGTAGGCCTCGTACAGCTCCAGCATGGTGAACTCCGGATTGTGGCGGGTGCTGACGCCTTCGTTGCGGAAGTTGCGGTTGATTTCGTAGACGCGCTCCAGGCCGCCCACGACCAGGCGCTTCAGGTACAGCTCCGGCGCCACGCGCAGGTACAGATCGAGGTCCAGCGCGTTGTGATGGGTCGTGAACGGCTTGGCGGCGGCGCCACCGGGGATGTAGTGCATCATCGGCGTCTCCACTTCCAGGAAGCGGCGTGCATCCAGCCATTCCCGGATCGCGCGGATGATGCGCGAACGCTTGATGAAGACGTCGCGCGCTTCCGGCGTGACGATCAGGTCCACGTAACGCTGGCGGTAGCGCTGCTCCACGTCCGACAGGCCATGCCACTTGTCCGGCAGCGGTCGCAGCGACTTGGTCAGCAGGCGCAGCGACTCCGCCTTCACCGACAGTTCGCCGGTACGGGTGCGGGTCAGGCCGCCTTCGACCCCGACGATGTCGCCGATGTCCCAGCCCTTGAAGGCCTCGTAGGTGTCTCCGAGCGTGTTCGACTGCAGGAACAACTGGATGCGGCCGGTCTCGTCCTGGATCTGCACGAAGCTGGCCTTGCCCATCACCCGCTTGGCCATCAGGCGGCCCGCCAGCTTGACCGTGCGCGCAGTGCCCTCCAGCGATTCCGCCGACCAGAGATCCTGGTCTGCGTACTGCGCGTGCAGGTCGCCGGCGTAATCGCTGCGACGGAAATCGTTCGGGAACGCGATGCCCTGCCCGCGCAGTGCCGTCAGTTTCGCGCGACGCTCGGCGATGAGGCTGTTCTCGTCGACGGGAATCTGCGGCGCGGGAGTCTGGTCGGTCATGGCGGAGGTTGTCTGCTGGCTGTTGGCGCCGGGCGTGCCCGGCTTGGAGGGGATGAAGCGGAGGAGCGGGCCCCGCTCTAGCTGGGTCAGGCGTCGATGCGTTTGGAGCCGGCTTCCAGGCCGGACTTCAGGCTGGCCTCGACGAACTCGTCCAGGTCGCCGTCCAGCACCTTCTGCGTATCCGTGCGTTCGATGCCGGTGCGCAGGTCCTTGATGCGGCTCTGGTCCAGCACGTAGTTGCGGATCTGGCTGCCCCAGCCGATGTCGGACTTGGTGGCTTCCACCGCATCGCGCTCGGCATTGCGCTTCTGGATCTCCAGTTCGTACAGCTTGGCGGCCAGCATCTTCATCGCGTTGTCGCGGTTCTGGTGCTGGCTGCGGCCGGTCTGGCACGCCACCACGATGCCGGTCGGCACGTGGGTGATGCGCACGGCCGACTCGGTCTTGTTGACGTGCTGGCCGCCGGCGCCGGAGGACCGGTACACGTCGGTCTTCAGGTCGGCCGGATTGATGTCGATGTCGATGTTGTCGTCGACTTCAGGCGACACGAACACCGAGGTGAAGCTGGTGTGGCGGCGATTGTCGGAGTCGAACGGCGACTTGCGCACCAGGCGGTGCACGCCGGTTTCAGTCTTCAGCCAGCCGTAGGCGAAATCGCCTTCCACGCGCAACGTGGCGGACTTGATGCCGGCCACGTCGCCGCCGCTGGCTTCCATCAGCTCGGTCTTCCAGCCGCGCGACTCGCACCAGCGCAGGTACATGCGCAGCAGGATTTCGGCCCAGTCCTGGGCCTCGGTGCCACCGGCGCCGGCCTGGATGTCGACGAACGCATTCGAGCTGTCCATCTTGCCGGAGAACATGCGCTGGAACTCCAGCTTGTCCACATGCGTGGCATAGCGCTCGACGTCGGCCACCACGGCATGCGCGGTGTCCTCGTCGTCCTCGCTTTCGGCCAGCTCCAGCAGTTCTTCCGCACCGACCAGGCCTTCGTCGATCGAGCGGATGCCGTTGACGGTCTTGTCCAGCAGCGAACGCTCGCGGCCCAGGGCCTGCGCGGTTTCGGGGTTGTTCCAGATATCGGGGCTTTCCAGCTCCCGGTTCACTTCTTCCAGACGCTCACGCTTGGCGTCGTAGTCAAAGATACCCCCGGAGCGAAGCCAACCGTTCCTGCAGGTCGGCGATGCGCTGGCGGATGGGATTCAGTTCAATCATGGTGCGGCGCGTGTGGGGTTGAGTCGGCCGGAAAGGATACCAGAGCGCCGTCGGGACGGGATTTCCGCCCGCGCGGCCCGTGCCTGGACCGGTTGCGGAACAGGACTTGCAACGCGAACCAGGCCACACCGACCGCGTAGGAACCGGCATGCCCCCCGTCCCCTCCCTGCCCCGCCTGCTGTGCTTCCCGCTGCTGTTTGCCAGCCTGTGGGGCTTGCCTTCGGCGTGGGCCTCGACGCCCGTCCAAGCGGCCACCTCAGTGCATGCGGACACCATCGCCCGCTGCCTGAAGCTGCGGCGCGACCAGCCCAGGACGGCGGTCGCGCTGGCCGAATCCCTGCTGGCGACGCCAGGGCTGCCGGTCGAGGACGAACTGAAGACGCTCAGCTGCCTTGGCATCGCGGCAGGCCTGCTGGGCGACGATGCGCGCGCGACCGCAGCCGCGGCGCGCATGGAGCAGCAGGTCCAGGCACATCCCGCGCTGGCGCCCGATTTCACGCTGCGCGCGTATTCCCAGGCCGGCTCCGTCTACCAGGGCGCCGGACAGATCCATCGGGCCGAGGCGGCCTATCTGCAGGCGTACCGGATTTCCCAGCAGCTGGATGAGCGCGAGGCCGCCCTGATCCAGGCCGCCACCCTGACCAACATCGGACTGATCCACGCCGACTATCTGGATTCGCCGGAGGTCGCCGACAGCTATTACCGGAAAGCCTTGGCCGCCGCCCGCTCGGTGCAGCTGGAAGACCCGCTGATCCTCCACAACCATGCGCTGAACCTGGTGAAGCTGGGTCGCGATACGGAAGCCCTGTCCGTCATCGACGAAGGCGAGGCCATGGCGAGACGCAAGGATGCCGTCGCGGTCACGCAGCGCCTCCGTGCCGAACGCGCCGGCCTCTGGATCCGCCAGGGGCGCCTGGAAGAAGCGCGCGCGTTGCTGGGCCAGGTCATCCACGAACAACGCCGCGACGCGGACCAGCCCGGGCTTGCCGGCTCGCTCGCCAAGCGCTCAACGCTCGAACGACTGGCTGGCGAACCCAACCGCGCCCTGGCAACGGCCGAAGAAGCCTGGCAACTGGTGGAAGGAACCGCGCAGCCGCAGAAACAGCGCGAGGTGCTGCTGGCCTGGATCGGTGCGCACGCGGCGCTCGGACAGGCCGAGAAAGCCTTGCAGGTGGGCGCCCGCCTGCAGACGCTGGACATGGAAGCCCTGAAACAGCAGCGACTCGACCTGCTCGCCGATCTGCAGGCACGCAGCGAGAGCGCCAATGCCCAGCGCGAAGTGCAGCGCCTGCAGCACGAAGCCCAGATCCGCTCTCTCAACGACGACCGGTCGCGGCTGCTGCGTCGCGCGGGCATGGGCGCGTTGGCCTTGCTGGTGGTGGCGGGGCTGGCGTTCGGGCTGATGCAGCGGCGCAGGAACCGGCAGCTGCGCGCGGTCAGCGCGACGGATCCGTTGACCGGCCTGCTGAACCGGCGTGCGGCGACGCGCGCCCTCCAGGCGATGTCGTCGCAACGCCCGAGCCCCGGCACGCGGCACACGGTGTTCCTGATCGACATCGACCATTTCAAACGGGTCAACGACACCTTTGGCCACCACGCGGGCGACGCGGTGCTGGTCGAACTGGCCCTTGCCCTGAGAGATGCCTGCCGGCCGGGTGACGTGGTCTCCCGCTGGGGCGGCGAGGAATTCCTGGTGGGCTGCACCGATCTTCCTGCCGCACAGGCCTGTGCCATCGCCGCGCGACTGCAGCAGACCCTGGGCGCCAGCCGCGAACTGGCGCCGGGGCAGTCATGGACCCTGAGCGTTTCGCTGGGCTTTGCGCCCTTCCCCTTCTTCGAAGATGCCGACCCCAGCTGGGACTATGCATTGCGCATGGCCGACCGCGCGCTGTATGCCGCCAAGGATCATCGCGATGCGTGGGCCGGATTGTGGGGCCGCCGCCTGCCGCGCGAGGTCGCGCCATCGGACGTGCTGGAGCAGCCTGAACCCCATGTCCGCAACGGCATCATCGAACTGCTGGCCAGCTACCCCATGGACCATCTTCACGCGCATCCGGCCCAGGCCGCCTAGGCGACTTCGGCGCCGGTGCGCACGCGCAGGTCCTGCCGGTAGCGGCGACTGCAGGGGAGCACGGTGCCGTCACGCAGGTGTACGCGTGCGTCCCCGGTGTCCAACGGCTCGATCGACGCGACGTGATCCAGCGACACCAGGTAGCTGCGATGGATGCGCGCGAACCTGCGCGGATCCAGCCGCGCCTGTATGCCGGCGATGGTGCTGCGCAACGGATAATCGTGGGCACGTACCCGCAGATTGACGTAGTTACCCGAGGCCTGCATCCATTCGATGTCCTGCGCGGCCACCAGGAATTCACGCCCCAGCTTGCGCACCAGGAACCGTTCCGGCCGGTCGACCGGCTCCACCGGCGGACCTTCGTCGGGCACGTCGAGCAGGCTGGCCTCGCCCTGCCAGCGGCGCAGCAGGAAGCGGTAGCCTTCCATCGTCACCACGATCGACGCGAAGCTGCGCACGTCCTTGAGATACTCGTAGAGCAGCTCGCGTGGCCACGGGCCGAACTCGTACTGCATGCCCTGCCAGCGGTAGACCAGCATGCGCAGCGCCACCATGCCCAGCACGTGGACGATGCAGACCACCAGGCTGGCCACCACGTAGCCCGCAAGGTCGCGCCGCCAATGGTCCCAGTGGAACGGGAACCGGCGCGTGTACCAGGCGATGGCGGGGATCAGCACCAGCAGCCACATCACCGCGCTGCTGCCTTCCCAGACCACCGGCTCCCAGCCCTGGATCGTCGAATCGCCACGCCGTATCTCGATGAGCGTGGTGAGGCTGTTGCCCGCCCAGTTCGTCCCCAGCAGCAGCACCCAGAAGCCGACTTCGACCCAGCGCTTCCATGGCAGGTAGCGTTCGTAGGGCGTGGGAAGCGGGCTGCGGGTGGATGAGTTCATTGCCGCATTCTACGATCTGCCTGCATTCCGGCTGCTGCGGTTCGTCCCTGCCATCCGCCATCCGTCCCTGCCGGCATGCGGAACATCACCCCGCAGTGGCGCGGGACCGCGGACGCCGCGAAGCTGCACCCAACGCCTCCTCCTGGACCCCTCATGCAACGCCGCCACGACCTTGATGCGATCCGCGTCGCCGCCTTCGCCCTGCTGGTGCTGTACCACGTGGGCATGTATTACGTGAGCTGGGACTGGCATGTGAAGAGCGCCAGCGCCGGTCCGGCGCTCGAGCCCTTCATGCTGCTGAGCAGTCCGTGGCGGTTGGCGCTGTTGTTCCTGGTCTCGGGCGCGGCCACGGCCTTCCTGCTGGAGAAAGCCCCGGGCGGCTTTCTTAAAAGTCGGTCGTGGCGCCTGCTGGTGCCGCTGGTGTTCGGCATGCTGGTGATCGTGCCGCCGCAGTCGTATTACGAAGTGCTGGATTCGCGCATCCCCGGTGGTTACCACGACGGCTATCTGGCGTTCTGGGGCCGCTACCTGGCCGGGGACGGCAGTTTCTGCGACGACGACGGTTGCCTGGAGGTCCCCACCTGGAACCACCTGTGGTTCGTCGCCTACCTGTGGGTATACACCGTCGTGGCCTGGGCCATCGGCCGGTCCGCACCGGCCGCGCTCGCCCGCATGCGCACCCGGCTGGGAGGCTGGCTGTCGGGCAGTGCGGCGCTGTGGGCACCCATCGTCCTGCTGGCCGTCGTGCGCGTGGCGCTGGTGGGCCGTTTCGAATCCACCCACGCCCTGGTCGACGACTGGTACAACCACGCGCAGTACTTCAGCGTGTTCGCGCTGGGCTTCCTGCTCGCGCGCGCAGAGGCGTTCTGGGAAGCACTGCAGCGGCTGCGTTGGGTTTCGCTGGTGCTGGCGACGGCCAGCTATGCGTTCATCGTCTGGCATTTCTACGGGTCCGGCTATGGCGAAGACCTGCCGCCGCCGGACGCATTGCGTACGCTGCAGCGCGTGGTATGGGCGACCAACCAGTGGGGCGTCATCGCCTCGATCTGCGGATTCGCCTACCGGTTCCGCCATGCCGACAGCAAAGCGTTGCGCTATCTGGTGCCGGCGGTATTCCCGGTCTACATCCTGCACCAGACGGTCATCGTGATGGCGGCCTACCAGCTGAAGCCCCTGGGGATCCCGGCGCTGCTGGAAGGCCCGCTGCTGGTCGCCCTGACCTTCGGTGCATGCTTCGGGGGCTACGCAATCATCCGCCGGGTGCGCTGGCTGCGCCCCTTGTTCGGCCTGAAAGCGCGCGAAGACCGGCCCACTGCTTCACGCCAGACCTCCGCCGGCATGGCCGCTGACGAACGCTGACAACCCACCCCGGATCAGGCGGGATCGGCCGCCTGCCAGTGCCGCAGCACCAGCTGGATGCCGCGGCGGTCCTGCCAGTCGTTGGTGTCCAACTGATAGGCCGCATGGATGCGCGGCGGCGGCGGCTGGTCGTTCCAGCCGCTGAAATGGATGGCGCTGAGGGGCTGTGGCCGACCGGCGGCACGCAGCGAGAGTTTCAGGTGGCGCTCGCCGACGACGCGCCAGTCCAGCACATCGAACACGCCATCGAACAGCGGCTCGGGAAAGCCCTGCCCCCACGGTCCCGCGCTGCGCAGCGCGTCGGCATGCGCGCGATCCAGTTCGTGCGCCTGCAGTTCGCCGTCGCTCGACAGCTCGGCCTGCAGCAGCGAATCGTCCAGCATCGCCGCCGCCTGCCGGTGGAAGGCATCACGGAACGCGGACAGCCCGCTCTCCTCCAGGGTGAGGCCTGCGGCCATCGCGTGGCCACCGAACTTTTCCATCAGTCCCGGGTGCGCGGCATCGATCGCCGCCAGCGCGTCGCGGATATGGAAGCCCGGAATGGACCGGGCCGAGCCGCGCAAGGTGGTGCTGCCCGGTTCGGCGGGCGCGAAGGCGATCACCGGACGATGCAGGCGCTCCTTCATCTTGGAGGCGACCAGTCCGACCACGCCCGGATGCCACTCCGCATCGAACAGGCAGGGCGCCAGCGGCGGCTGTCCGTCCGGTGAGGCGTCGACACGCGCCAACGCCACCTGCGCTTCGTCCGTCATCTGCTGCTGCACGCCGCGACGTTCGGCATTGATGCCGTCGAGTACCCGTGCGATCTCTTCCGCCTGCGTGGCGTCGTCGCACAACAGGCATTCGATGCCGAGTGCCATGTCCTCCAGGCGGCCGGCGGCATTCAGGCGGGGCGCGATGGCAAAGCCGATGTCGGTGGCCGTCAACTGCGCGGCCTCGCGCCCGGAGACACGGATCAGCGCCTGCAGGCCCGCACTGCCCTGTCCCGCGCGAAGGCGGCGAAGGCCCGCGCCCACCAGCGCACGGTTGTTGGTGTCCAGCGGCACCAGGTCGGCGACGGTACCCACGGCCACCAGGTCCAGCAGCGCGGAAAGATCGGGCTCGGCACCGGTGAACGCGCCGCGTTCGCGCAGGACGCGCCGCAGCGCCAGCAACACGTAGAACATCACGCCGACGCCGGCCAGCATCTTGCTGGGGAACGGATCACCCCGCAGGTTCGGATTGACGATGGCGTCGGCGAGCGGCAACACCTCGCCCGGAAGATGGTGGTCGGTGACCAGCACCTGCCAGCCTCGCGCTTTCGCCGCACCGATGCCCTTGTGGCAGGCGATGCCGTGGTCCACGGTGACCAGCAGGTCGGGCTTCAATGCCGCCAGTTCGTCCACCAGCGCCGGCGACAGGCCGTAGCCGTGCACCATGCGGTTGGGCACCGCCGGCGAAACCCGACGTGCGCCCAGCAGGCGCAGGCCACGCACGCCCAGCGCACAGGCGGTGGCGCCGTCGCAGTCGAAATCGCCGACGATGACGATGTGGCGGTCGTGCGCGATGGCATCGGCCAGCAACGCGGTGGCGGCATCGAGGCCGCCGAGCGAATCCGGCGACAGCAGTTGCGCCAGGCGTGGCTGTGCCTGGTCGGGGCTCAATGCACCCCGCGCTTCATAGATGCGCCGCAGCAGCGGTGGGACGGCGTCCGGCCATTGCCCTTCGGCCTCGACCGCGCGCCGGCGGATCCGCGGCGCAGGCGTCATGCCGGCACGTGGTCCGGCCGCAGGGTATCCAGGCGCGGCATGGACCGCCGCCAGAAGCGCCAGCGCTGCTCGCGTTTCAGCAGGAACTGCGCGCCATCTTCGAAGTCCAGCGTCAGGGCATCCAGCTCGCGCTGCGCCAGGGCGGCCAGCAACGGTCGCAGCGCATCCTGGCAGAACCGGTCGAGGTTGCGCAGATGGCGCAGGTCGATCAGCGCATCCACACCGCCCTCGCCATTGGCGTGCCCGGCATCCACGCCGGCCGCCTGGGCAAGCGCGCGCAGCAGCACGTCGTTGCCCTTCACCTGGCGGAAGCCCGTGCGCACGAAATCCGGCAACGCACCGCCGCCCCAGAACCACAGCGAGTTCACGGGCGGCTTGCCCTGCGCCACGCGCTGTGCGTTCCATGGGTGGTTATGCAGCGTCACCTGCGCCTCGCTGAGCAGGGCGCGCCAGCGACGGCCCGCCTCTCCGGCGGGCAGGTGTGCGAACAGGTCATCCCCCAGCACGTCATCTACCGGCACGAAGGCAGGCAATGGCGTGCCGGGTGGCAGGCGCAGGTACCAGCGCGATGGCTGGGGCGCATCCAGCAGCATGCCGGCATCGCCGAACAAGGGCTTCAGCGCCGGCAGGAGCCGCGTGGCATCTTCCTCGGTGATGCCCAAGGCATCGCCATGCGCCAGCATCCGCGCACCGCTCATGTCGGGCGAGATGCGGCAGGGATCGGCACGCAGCCAGGTGGCACCGGCGGCGTCGCCGGCATCGAGCTGCCGCGTGAGCGCCGCCACCGGCCAATGGTCAGGCGTCAGCTGGAACTGCCTACGCAGCTGCGCCAGCTCGCCCGCTTCCACCGCGCTGCGGTCGGCACGGCCAAGCGCACGTGCCACGTCAGGCGCAAGCACCTGCCCGACCAGTCGGGTACGGGCAGGCAGCAGCAGCGTAGCCAGCGCCATGGAGGTCAGTCGGCGTAGGAGACGCTGACGATTTCGTACTCGCGCTGGCCGGCCGGCGCATCGATGGTGACCGAGTCGCCCTCGTGCTTGCCGATCAACGCGCGGGCCAGCGGCGAGGAGATCGCGATCAGGCCCAGCTTGATGTCCGCCTCCAGGTCGCCGACGACCTGGTAACGCTTCTCCTCGTCGGTATCCACGTCGGCCAGCACCACCTTGGCACCGAACACGATGCGCGTGCCCGCATTGAGCTTGGTGACGTCGATGATCTCAGAGTGCGACAGTTCGCCTTCCAGCTGCTTGATGCGGCCTTCGATGAAGCCCTGCTGCTCGCGGGCGGCGTGGTACTCGGCGTTTTCCTTCAGGTCACCGTGCGCGCGTGCCTCGGCGATGGCGGTGATCACTTCCGGCCGCTTCACCGTCTTCAGCAGATCCAGTTCCTGGCGCAGGCGCTGCGCGCCCTGCATGGTCAATGGGGCTCTCACCCTTGAAGCTCCTTGTGCAGTTCCTGCAACGCCAGCACCGGGCCCGTGCCGCGGTATTCCAGCGAATGCACCAGCGCCTTGGCGCCGGCTACGGTCGTTGAGTACGTGACGCGGTGCTGCAAGGCCTCGCGCCGGATCGAGAAGGAGTCGGCAATCGCCTGGCGCCCTTCCGTCGTGTTGACGATATACACGATTTCGCCGTTCTTGATCAGGTCGACCACGTGCGGGCGACCCTCCAGCACCTTGTTGATCTGCTCGCAGGCCAGGCCATGCTCGCGGAACCACGCGGCGGTACCGGCGGTGGCGACGATGGAATAACCGCGCTCGACCAGCTGCTGCGCCACGGGCAGCACGCGTTTCTTGTCCGGATCGCGCACCGAGATGAACACCTTGCCCACGGGCGGCGCCTTGATGCCGCCGGCTTCCTGCGCGCGCGCCATGGCCGCGCCGAAACTGCGGCCCACGCCCATCACTTCACCGGTGGAACGCATCTCCGGCCCCAGGATCGGGTCCACGCCCTGGAACTTGGCGAACGGGAAGATGGCTTCCTTCACCGAATAGTAGTCCGGCACGATTTCCTTCAGTGGGCCCTGCGCGGCCAGCGGCTTGCCGGCCATGCAGCGGGCCGCGATCTTCGCCAGCGGCATGCCGGTGGCCTTGGACACGAACGGCACCGTGCGCGAAGCACGCGGATTCACTTCCAGCAGGAAGATGGTGTCGTCGCCATCGTCGTTGGACTGGATGGCGAACTGGGTGTTCATCAGGCCCACCACGTTCAGTGCCTTGGCCAGCTCCACCACCTGGCGGCGCAGCTCGGCCTGCGTCTTCGCGGACAGCGAGTACGGCGGCAGCGAGCACGAGGAGTCGCCGGAGTGCACGCCCGCCTCCTCGATGTGCTCCATCACGCCACCGATCAGCACCTCGCCGGTGGTGTCGGCAATGATGTCCACGTCGACTTCCACCGCGTTGTCGAGGAAGCGGTCCAGCAGCACCGGCGAATCGTTGGACACCTTGACCGCATCACGCACGTAGCGCGCCAGGTCCGATTCGCCGTAGACGATTTCCATCGCCCGGCCACCGAGCACGTACGACGGACGCACGACCAGCGGATAGCCGATCTCGCGTGCCAGCGCCAGCGCCTCGTCGGCGTTGCGCGCGGTGCGGTTCGGCGGCTGCTTCAGGCCCAGCTTCTCGACCAGCTGCTGGAAGCGCTCGCGGTCTTCGGCCAGGTCGATGGAGTCCGGCGACGTGCCGATGATCGGCACGCCGTTGGCCTCCAGCGCCTGCGCCAGCTTCAGCGGGGTCTGGCCGCCGTACTGCACGATGACGCCCTTGGGCTGTTCCAGCTCGACGATGGCCAGCACGTCTTCCAGCGTCAGCGGTTCGAAGTAGAGGCGGTCGGAGGTGTCGTAGTCGGTGGAGACGGTTTCCGGGTTGCAGTTGACCATGATGGTCTCGAACCCGTCCTCGCGCAGCGCCAGCGCTGCGTGCACGCAGCAGTAGTCGAACTCGATGCCCTGGCCGATGCGGTTGGGGCCACCGCCGAGGATCATGATCTTGTCGCGCCCGGTCGGCTCGGCCTCGCACTCGTCCTCGTAGGTCGAATACAGGTAGGCCGTGCCGGTGGCGAACTCCGCCGCGCACGAGTCCACGCGCTTGTAGACCGGCTTCACGCCCAGCGCCTTGCGCAGCACGCGCACGGCGGCTTCGTCGGTGCCGGCCAGCTGCGCCATGCGCGCGTCGGAGAAGCCCATGCGCTTCAGGCGGCGCATGCGCGCCTTGTCGAGCGAGCCCAGGCCATCGGCGGCGAGCTGCTTCTCGTCGGCGATGATTTCTTCCATCTGGTCCAGGAACCACGGGTCGATGAACGACAGCGCGTGGACCTGCTCGACGGTCATGCCGGCGCGGAACGCATCGGCCACGTAGAACAGGCGCTCCGGGCCCGGCGCCTTAAGCTCGCGGCGCAGCGTGGTCAGGTCGTCCTCGCTCTTCAGGTCCAGGCCGGTGGGGTCCAGGCCGACCTTGCCGGTCTCGAGACCGCGAAGGGCCTTCTGCAGGGATTCCTGGAAGGTGCGGCCCATCGCCATCACCTCGCCCACCGACTTCATCTGCGTGGTCAGGCGCGCGTCGGCCTGCGGGAACTTCTCGAACGCGAAGCGCGGGATCTTGGTGACCACGTAGTCGATGCTGGGCTCGAACGACGCCGGCGTCTTGCCGCCGGTGATCTCGTTCTTCAGCTCATCCAGCGTGTAGCCGACGGCCAGCTTGGCGGCGACCTTGGCGATCGGGAAGCCGGTGGCCTTGGAAGCCAGTGCGGACGAACGCGACACGCGCGGGTTCATTTCGATGACGACGACGCGACCGGTTTGCGCATTGATGCCGAACTGCACGTTCGAGCCGCCGGTATCCACGCCGATCTTGCGCAGCACGGCGATGGAAGCGTCGCGCAGGCGCTGGTATTCCTTGTCGGTCAGGGTCTGCGCCGGCGCCACGGTGATCGAGTCGCCGGTGTGCACGCCCATCGGGTCCAGGTTCTCGATGGAGCAGACGATGATGCAGTTGTCCGCGGTGTCGCGGACCACTTCCATCTCGAATTCCTTCCAGCCCAGCACCGACTCTTCCACCAGCACTTCGGTGGTCGGCGACAGTTCCAGGCCACGGGTGACGATGTCGATCAGCTCTTCGCGGTTGTACGCGATGCCGCCACCGCTGCCTCCCAGCGTGAAGCTGGGGCGGATGATGGTGGGATAGCCGACGCGGGTCTGGATGTCGAGCGCTTCTTCCAGCGTGTGGGCGACGGCGGCCTTCGGGCATTCCAGGCCGATCTCGGCCATGGCCACGCGGAACAGTTCGCGGTCTTCGGCCATGCGGATGGCGTCACGCGAGGCGCCGATCAGCTCGACGCCGTACTTTTCCAGCACGCCGTGGTCCGCCAGGTCCAGCGCGCAGTTCAGCGCCGTCTGTCCGCCCATCGTCGGCAGCAGTGCGTCGGGCTTTTCCTTGGCGATGATCTTCTCGACCGTCTGCCAGTTGATCGGCTCGATGTAGACGGCGTCGGCCATCTCCGGGTCGGTCATGATGGTGGCCGGGTTGCTGTTGACCAGCACCACGCGGTAACCCTCTTCCCGCAGTGCCTTGCATGCCTGCGCACCGGAGTAGTCGAACTCGCAGGCCTGGCCGATGACGATCGGGCCTGCGCCGATGATCAGGATGGTTTGGATGTCGGTACGTTTGGGCATGCTGTCCTCGATCTGTTGCTTGGCCGTCGCGCGCCCCGGGCGGCGCGACGGCGGGTAAGGCGTGTTCCGGCCGGTGGCCGGTGCTCGGCCACGTTATTCGGCGATACCGCACCTGGCCATGGCGCCGACCATGAAGGTCTCGAGTTCGGCGTCGGCCATCTTCAATGCCGGGAAGTCGCGTTCCAGCACCTTTGCGGCCGGCGTGGCCATGAACGTCATCATGTCGCCCATCTCTTCGGCATTCATGTCGCCCAGCGCGGCCTCCGGCGTGGGCGCCGGCTTGCCGTCCATGCTGGCCTGCACACCCGCCTGCACGAACGACATCAGCTTTCGCCCGCCCGCGGTGTCGGCGAATGCCAGCCATTCGCTGGCGGTCTGCTCGTCGCCGAACAGGTCCTTGAACGCGTCGGACATCTGCCCGGCCATCATCGGCGTCATCTCGCCAAGCAGGCACGCGCGCTGCGTGGCCTTCATCGCCACGAAGACCGGCTGCTCGCCGAACTGGTCGGTGATCACCTTCTCGATGGCGCCTTCGAAGCCCATCATCCGCTGCAGGCGCACCACCTGGTCATCGGTGGGCACCGCGGCGGCGGCCGGCAAGGCCACCATCGCCAGCACACCGGCCAGCAGCCAGGGACGCAGGTTCATCGCGCGGCTTCCATCGACTGCACGAAACGGTCGAACAGCGGCGAGACGTCGTGCGGACCCGGCGATGCTTCCGGATGGCCCTGGAAGGAGAATGCCGGCGCATCGGTCAGTTCGATGCCCTGGTTGGTGCCGTCGAACAGCGAGCGGTGGATCACGCGCACGTTGGCAGGCAGGCTGCCCTCGTCGACGGCGAAGCCATGGTTCTGCGACGTGATCATGACCCGGCCGCTGTCGAGGTCCTGCACGGGGTGGTTCGCGCCGTGGTGGCCGTGGCCCATCTTCATGGTCTTCGCGCCGGCGGCAAGCGCCAGCAGCTGGTGGCCCAGGCAGATGCCGAACGTGGGGATCTTCTTCGCCACGAACTCGCGGATCGCGCCGATGGCGTAGTCGCAGGGCTCCGGATCGCCCGGGCCGTTGGACAGGAACACGCCGTCCGGTTTCAGCGCCAGCACCTCGGCCGCGGGCGTCTGCGCCGGCACCACGGTGACGTCGCAGCCGCGTTCGGCCAGCATCCGCAGGATGTTGTGCTTCACGCCGAAGTCATAGGCCACGACCTTGAACCTGGCCTCGGCCTGCACGGGCGCGCCGGTGTCCAGGTCGATCTGGCCGTCGCGCCACGGGTAGGCCTTGTCGGTACTGACCACCTTGGCCAGGTCCATGCCCTTCAGGCCGGGGAACTTGCGTGCGGCTTCCAGCGCCTTTTCCACGTCCAGGCCGTCGCCGGCCATCAGGGCGCCGTTCTGGGCGCCGCGGTCGCGCAGGATGCGGGTCAGCTTGCGGGTGTCGATGCCGGCAATGGCGACGATGCCACGCGTCTGCAGCCACTCGGGCAGCGCCTGCTGGTTGCGCCAGTTGCTGGGGCGACGCGGCACGTCGCGTACGATCAGGCCGGCGCACCACACCTGGCCGGCTTCGTCGTCCTGGTCGGTGCAACCGGTGTTGCCGATATGGGGATAGGTCAGAGTGACCATCTGGCGGGCGTAGGACGGGTCGGTCAGGATTTCCTGGTAACCGGTCATCGCGGTGTTGAACACCACTTCGCCGACCGACAGGCCATCTGCGCCTACGGATTCGCCCTCGAATACGGTGCCGTCTTCGAGTACGAGGATTGCGGGTCGAGTCACGGGGTTCGCCTTGGGGTGGAGGAACCCTGCCCCTCCATCTTGCGGCTGCAAGAAACCGCGAACTCGGTATTTCTCCGGTCCGGGGCGGTGGGTAACAGGCGAGCGAGAATTGTACGGGGACGGCCTGTTCAGCGCCACCGTTTTTTGCAGCCCACGCGCCGATTCAGGCAGAAACCGCACAGCGACGGCGGCCGTCGTTCAGGATTCCGACCAACGGTGGGCGCAGCGCGGCAACGCGGAAACGCCCGTCAATCCAGCAGGTCGCGCACCCGGTAACTGCCCGGCGCGCGGCCGGCCAAGCGACGCGCGGCATGCAGCGCGCCGCGGGCGAAGATGTCCCGGTGGGTGGCGCGGTGGGTCAGCTCGATCCGCTCGCCCATGCCGGTGAACTGCACGGTGTGCTCGCCGACGATGTCGCCGGCACGCAGGCTGGCGTAGTGCACGTCGGCACCCGCGCTGCCGGCGGCCTGGCCGAGCGTCAATGCGGTGCCTGATGGGGCGTCCTTCTTGTGGATGTGGTGCGACTCGACCACGTCCACGTCCCACCCCTGCAAGGCGGCCGCGGCCCGTTCCACCAGGTCGGCCAAGACCGCCACGCCCAGGCTGAAGTTGCTCGCCCACACCAGCGGGATGCGCGACGCCGCGAGTTCAAGCGCCTGCTGCTGGACTGCGGAAATGCCCGTGGTACCCGACACCAGCGGCACGCCTCGCTCCACGCACAGGGCGAGGATGGGGTCGAAACCTTCAGGCAGGCTGAAATCGATCGCCACGTCGAAGACCGGCGCGCCGGACAGCTCGCTGGCGGCGAAATGCGGCACGCCTTCCACCACGCGCTGCGCAGGCGAGCGGCGTGTCACGGCGGCCACGACCTGGAGGCTTTCCGGTTGTCCGGCTGCCAGGCGGAGCAGCGACTGGCCCATGCGGCCGGAAGCACCATGGATGAGGAGGCGTGTGGGCGGAGTGTTCATGCCGGCATGGTAGCGGGTCCGTCGCGATGAAGGCGACCGCCGTCTTCACGACGTCATGGCGTATCCGGTCGACCCAGGTGGAAGCCCTGGCCGAACGGAACCCCGAGTTCCATCAGGGTGCGCAACTGGCCCTCGGTTTCGACACCTTCGGCGATGAGTTCCGCACGCGTGCCGTCCGCAAACGTGAGCAGGGCGGAAATCAACGACTGCAGCCGCGGGCGCGTGTCCACGTCGCGGATCAGGGTGATGTCCAGCTTGATGATGTCCGGCGCCAGCCGCAGCACGTGGCGCAGGCTGGAGAATCCGGCGCCGGTGTCATCCACCGCGATCCGCAACCCGGCCTGCTGGTAACGGGCAAGGCAGTCGGCGAGGCGTGCGTAGTCGTCCACCGCGGTGTGTTCGGTGATCTCCAGCACGATGCGGCGCATGTCGTGCCCGGCCAACAGCGCCGACAGCCGATCGCTGCAGGCGCTTTCGGGCGACACGTTGATGGCGAGGTAGGCGTCGGCGGGAACCTCGTGCAGCCGCGCCAGTGCGCCGGCCGCCGCGGCCAGTTCCAGCTTCACGCTCAGGCCGCATTGCGCCGCGTCTTCGAACCAGCGATCCGTCGACAGATCGTATTCCAGCGGGAAGCGGGCCAATGCTTCGTACCCGACAACCGCGCGGTCGGAAAGACGGACGATAGGCTGCAGCGCCATCGGCATCGGCTCGATGCCGAGCACCTCGTGCAGCCGCGCGCGCGCATCCACTACCTGCTGCCGTTCGCGCTCGCCACGCCCGATCCGCGCGTCCAGTGCAGCGCGCATCTGCGCGTGCTCGATGGCCTTGTACAGGCTGGCGGCAACCAGCGTGCTCAACTGCTCCAGCGTATGGCGATCGGTGTCGTCATAGGCATCGGGAAGCGCCGCTATGACCTTCAACACGCCGACCACCTGGCTGCGGAATCGCAGTGGCGCCACCAACATGGAACGCAAACCCACGCTACGGCAGGCATCGCGATTGACGCGCGGATCGGTCTCGCTGTCGTCGCAGCGCAGCACGCGGTCTTCCTCGATGCAGCGCCCGGTCAGGCTGCCAGCCAACGGCATGCTGAAACCCACCTGGCTCTGCGCGATGCCACTGGCAGACCAGTAGCGCATGTGGTCCCCATCGCGGATCTCGAGCACGGCACCGTCCGAGCCGGTGAGTTCCTGCGCCCGCCGGGTGATGGCGTCGACCACGTCCTGGGGATCCGGACCTGCCGCGGCGATCTCGCCCTGCGCAGCGACGATCCGCGTCAACAGCGCGATCGCGCCGGCATCGTCGCCTCCCCCCTCTGCTTCCCCGCGTGCCAACGCACGCTGACGGCGCGCCGCTGCCAATGACGCCAGTTTCGGATCCCGACTCATCCCCCGACGCTCCCTGCCGATGATGGAAACCTCATCGCGACCGCCTGCATGGCCGCGGCGCGCTGTCACGATCCTAGACAGGTGCCGGATCGCTGTCGAGTACACGCGTTTACCTTCGACTTTCTTTCACCCGCCCTTCACCACCACGCCAATACCCGACGCATCGATGTCATCGGCCACACGCTGCAGGCTGGCCACGTCCACCTGTTCGGCAAACCCGATGCGGAAATGCACATCCCCGTCCGGCGTGCGCGAGGAATGGATCGAGGACAGGCTGATGTCGTGGCGCTCGAAGACATGCAGCAGGGCCCGCAGCGAGCCCGGCCTGTCTTCCGGAAGGTGCACGCTCAAGGCACGCCGGCCGGCGAGATCCGCGAGCAGGTATCCGACGCGCTCGTAGGTGTAGTTGCCCTCCTGCAATGCCCGAGTGCCGATGGCATCGCGATTGGCATGCAGGAATTCGTGGCGGAACGCCGCGCGTGCCGCATCGGTGCCCTCGCCCACCAGTTCGGCCATGCGGGCGATCTGCCGGCCCATGGCCTCAAGTGTTTCCCGCGCGTAGGGATTGCCGAACTGGATGTCCTCGTAGATGGCCGGGTTCAACGACAGGATGCGCGCGATGATGGCCGCGTCCATTTCGAACGATGCCGAACGGAACGGCAGCAACGCGGCAAGGTCGCCAACATGCGGGGCCTGCCCGCGCAGCACGCCAGCCTGCGCCAGGTGCGAGGCGTGCACCATCGCCTGCACCAGCGCCATGATGCGGTCGTGCTGCTCGGGGCTGGACCGCACGCACTCGGCCTCCAGCGATCGCAGCAGCGCCTGCAACCAGGGACGCCAGTGCTCGAGTCGTGCTTCGCACACCACCATCACCCGGCCCTTCAGCGTCGGCGCCTTGGGCGGCGCAGTCATCGGATGCAGGCCTGCCACCTCGGCGCGTGACTGCAGCATCGCCGCCACGGGCGCCCCCTTGATCGAGGTGATGTCCAGCCACAGCTTGCCCGACTCGCTGCCGTCGGCAAGTTCGACATAGCGGTGGATCAGGTCACAGGTGTGGCGGATGGGCGCGGAAAACACCAGTACATCGGCGCGATGTACCAGTTCCACCTCGTCCATCGCTGCGGGATCCGCGGGGTCGCACCCGATGACGTCCAGCCCCATGCGATCGTTGAAGAACCGGCGTAGCCACCGCCCGTAAGCGCCTGCGCTGCCAACGATGCCAATCAGGGGTCCAGACATGGAAAGGGCTCCGCGAAGGAGCCCCATTCTAGAAGCAAGGCATGCCGCCGGATCACGACGTCATGCGGTCCCAGAAGCCCCTGACGCCATCGAGGAACGTGGCCGACTTGGGCGAGTGCTTGCGCGCTTCCTCGCCGCCGAAGGTGGCTTCGAACTTCTGCAGCAGCTCACGCTGTTCGGTGGTCAGGTTGACCGGCGTCTCGACCACCACGCGGCAGTACAGGTCGCCTTCGCTGCGGCTGCGCACCGACTTGACGCCCTTGCCGCGCAGGCGGAACAGCTTGCCGGTCTGGGTCTCGGCCGGAATTCGGATCTCCGCTTCTCCATTGAGCGTGGGCACGCGCACGGTGTCGCCCAGCGCGGCCTGCGAGATGCGGATGGGCACTTCGCAATGCAGGTCATCGCCGTCGCGCTGGAAGATGTCGTGCTCGCGTACGCGCACTTCCACGTACAGGTCGCCCGGCGGCGTGCCGGGCGGACCGGCCTCGCCCTCGCCGGTCAGGCGGATGCGGTCGCCATTGTCCACGCCGGCGGGAATCTTGACCGACAGGACCTTCTCTTCCTCCACGCGGCCTGCGCCATGGCAGTGCGTGCAGGGGCTCTTGATGGTCTGCCCACGGCCACCGCAGGCCGGGCATGCCTGCTGCATGGCGAAGATGCCACGCTGCATGCGCACGTTGCCGCGCCCACCGCAGGTGGTGCAGGTTTCGACCTTGCCGTCTTCCGAACCGGATCCGTTGCAGGGCTCGCACGCGACCAGCGTGGGGATCTCGATGCGCTTCTCGATGCCGGCGACGGCTTCTTCAAGGTCGAGTTCCATCACGTAACCGACGTCGGCACCCCGCCGTGCCGCGCGCGCGCCGCCCCCGCCGAAGATGTTGCCGAAGATGTCGCCGAAGATGTCGCCCATGTCGGGCGCGCCATGCCCTCCGCCGCCGCCCATGCCATGCTCGAACGCCGCATGGCCGTGCGCGTCGTACGCGCGCCGCTTGGCACCGTCCGTCAACACTTCGTAGGCTTCCTTGCATTCCTTGAACGCCGCCTCCGCCGCCGCATCACCGGGATTGCGGTCGGGATGGTGCTTCATCGCACAGCGGCGGTAAGCCTTCTTCAGGTCTTCTTCGCTGGCGTCGCGGGCCACGCCCAGGACTTCGTAATAGTCGCGTTTGCTCATGGTGCCGGATCAGGGGACTCGTGATGGGTTTCGCGGAAACAACACGGCGGCGGAAAACCGGGCTTCGGATGACGAAAGAGCGGAGCCACGGCTCCGCTCCTTCGGATCACGATTCCCGGATCACGAATTACTTCTTCTCGTCATCCTTCACTTCGGTGAACTCCGCATCCACCACGTCGTCGGCAGCGGCATTGCCTTGGCCGGCATCGGCCGCACCGGGCTGTTCCGAAGCGGCGGCCGCGGCGTACAGCGACTGGGCGGCTTCTTCCAGCGCCTTGGCCTTGGCTTCGATCTGCGCCTTGTCGTCGCCCTTCATGGCGGTGTCGAGGTCCGCGATAGCGGCTTCGACGCGGCCGATCACGTCACCCGGCACCTTGCTGCCGTGCTCGGTGATGGCGCTGCGGGTGGCGTGCAGCAGGCCATCGGCCTGGTTGCGCGTCTGCACCAGTTCCTGGAACTTCTTGTCTTCCTCGCGGTGCGCCTCGGCGTCCTGCACCATGCGCTGGATCTCTTCCTCGGACAGGCCCGAACCGGCCTTGATCTCGACCTTCTGTTCCTTGTTGGTCTTCTTGTCCTTGGCCGACACGTGCAGGATGCCGTTGGCGTCGATGTCAAAGGACACCTCCACCTGCGGCATGCCGCGCGGCGCCGGCTCGATGCCGGACAGGTCGAACTTGGCCAGCGACTTGTTGAAGCGGGCCTGCTCGCGCTCACCCTGAAGCACGTGCACCGTCACCGCGGACTGGTTGTCCTCGGCGGTGGAGAAGGTCTGCGAGGCCTTGGTCGGGATGGTGGTGTTCTTCTCGATGATCTTGGTGAACACGCCGCCCAGGGTCTCGATGCCAAGGCTCAGCGGAGTCACGTCGAGCAGCAGCACGTCCTTGACGTCGCCGGCGAGCACGCCGCCCTGGATCGCGGCGCCCAGCGCCACGGCTTCGTCCGGGTTGACGTCCTTGCGCGGTTCCTTGCCGAAGAACTCGGCCACCGCCTGCTGCACCTTCGGCATGCGGGTCTGGCCGCCGACCAGGATCACCTCGCCGATGTCGCTGGCGCGCAGGCCGGCGTCGTTCAGCGCGATGCGGCAGGGCTCGATGGTCTTCTTCACCAGGTCTTCCACCAGCGCTTCCAGCTTGGCGCGGGTCAGCTTGATGTTGAGGTGCTTCGGACCGGAGGCGTCGGCGGTGACGTACGGCAGGTTCACTTCGGTCTGCTGCGAGCTGGACAGCTCGATCTTGGCGCGTTCGGCGGCGTCCTTCAGGCGCTGCAGGGCCAGCGGATCCTTGCGCAGGTCGATGCCCTGGTCCTTCTGGAACTCTTCGACGAGGTAGTCGATGACGCGCTTGTCGAAATCTTCGCCGCCCAGGAACGTGTCGCCGTTGGTGGCCAGCACTTCGAACTGCTTCTCGCCGTCGACGTTGGCGATCTCGATGATGGACACGTCGAACGTGCCGCCACCCAGGTCATAGACGACGATCTTGCGGTCGGCGCCGCCGTCGCCCTTGTCCAGGCCGTAGGCCAGCGCGGCCGCAGTGGGCTCGTTGATGATGCGCTTGACGTCCAGGCCGGCGATCTTGCCGGCGTCCTTGGTGGCCTGGCGCTGGCTGTCGTTGAAGTAGGCCGGCACGGTGATGACGGCTTCGGTGACGGTCTCGCCCAGGAAGGCTTCGGCCGTCTTCTTCATCTTTTCCAGGATGCGCGCGGAGATTTCCTGCGCCGACAGCTTCTTGCCGTCGGAAGTCTGCACCCAGGCGTCGCCGTTCTCATGCGGAATGATGGCGTACGGGACCAGGTCCAGGTCCTTCTTGACTTCGGCGTCGGTGAACTTGCGGCCGATCAGGCGCTTCACCGCGTAGAAGGTGTTCTTCGGGTTGGTGACCGCCTGGCGCTTGGCCGACGCGCCCACCAGTACTTCGCCGTCCTTGGTGTAGGCGACGATGGAGGGCGTGGTGCGGTCGCCTTCCGAGTTTTCGATGACGCGGGCCTTGCCGCCGTCCATGATCGCCACGCACGAGTTGGTCGTGCCCAGGTCGATGCCGATGATCTTGCCCATGTGGATTTCGCTCCGTAGCAAATTCTGGTGTTGGCCGGCCATCGGCCGGGTTGATGGTCCCGATATAGGGATGCGATGGCGCGGTTCAAGCGCCCTCGCGATGTCATTCAGTCGTGTCTGGCGACCACGACCAGCGCCGGGCGCAGCAGGCGACCGTTGAGCAGGTAGCCCTTCTGGAAGACCTGCAGCACGCTGCCCGGGTCCGCGCCGGCAGCGTCGGCCTGGCTGATGGCCTGGTGGTGGTCGGGGTTGAAGGCTTCGCCCGTGGGGTCAAGCAGCGTCAGCCCGTTGTCGCCGGCCACCTTGAGCAACTGCTTGTAGGTCAGTTCGAGCCCGTCACGCAGCGGGCTGGCCTCGCTCCCGGCCGCGGCGAGGCCGGCGTCCAGGCTGTCGAAGACCGGCAGCAGGTCGCCCAGCAGGCGCTCGTTGGCGAACTTGCGGGCCTGTTCGATATCGCGCGCCACGCGCTTGCGCTGGTTGTCCAGGTCGGCGCGCTCCAGCAGGGACGCGGCGCGCAGCTGGTCCACTTCGTTCCGAAGCGTCTCCAGTTCGGCGATCAGGGGGTTGTCGGTGTCCTGGGGCGCGTTGTCGTGTCCCAGGTCGGCATCATGGTCGTTTTGGTTCATCTCGGGTCCCATGGCGGCAAGTCCGGCCGCCCAAGCCCCAACCTATGGGGCCGGCGTTTCCGGATTCAAGGCCGCGCCCAGCACATCGGCCGCCGCCTGCACCACCGGAATCACCCGGTCGTAGGCCATCCGGGTGGGGCCGATGACCCCCAGCACGCCCAGCACCTGCCCGCCCGCCATGTAGGGCGCGGTGACCACGGAAACGCCGTCGTGCGGCGCCAGGCCGGTTTCCTCGCCGATGAAGATGCGCACGCCGGGCGCGCGGATCGTGCGCTCCAGCAGCTGCAGGATCTCGCGCTTGCGGGCGAAGGCCTCGAAGAGTTCGCGCAGGCGCTCGAGGTCGGACAGCTCCTGCACGCCCATCAGCCGGGTCTGGCCCGCCAGCACCACGTCGTCGTTGGGGGGGGTCAGGGCCTGTTCGGCCAGCTCGATGGATTCGGCCAGCAGGCCCTCCATCTCGCTCTGTGCGCGGCGCAGGTCATGCAGCAGGCCGGCCCGGATCTCGGACAGCGGCCGGCCGGCGAACTGGGTATTCAGGTAGTTGGCGATGCGCTCCAGCTCGGACCGCTCATAGGCCCGCCGCGGTTCGATGACCCGGTTCTGCACGTCGTTGTCGGCGAACACCAGGATCGCCAGCACGCGCTTGCCATCCAGCGGCACGAAATCGATGTAGCGGAAGGCGAACTGCTCGCGCTTCGGCACGCTGACGACGCCCACGAAGTGGGTCATTGCCGACAGCAGTTCCGACGCGTTGCCGAGCAGCGCCTGCGTGCCGGCGCCACTGGGCAGCTCGGAGCGCAGTCGCGCCACTTCGGCATCGCCCAGCGACTTCACCTGCACCAGGCTGTCGACGAACACCCGATAACCCTGCGGGGTCGGGATGCGGCCGGCGGAGGTATGCGGCGAACTGAGCAGCCCCACTTCCTCGAGCTCGGCCAGGATGTTGCGGATCGTCGCCGGGCTGATCTCGAGGCCGGCATGGCGTGCGAGTGTCTGCGACCCCACGGGCTCGCCGTCGCGGATGTAGCGCGAGATCAGCGCCCGCAGCAGCTGGCGGGCGCGGGGATCCAGGGCGGGCGACGGCAAGTTCATGATGGTTAGATAGCGGTGCGACACGGGGTTTGCAAGCACGGGCCGTCGCCGGTGTCGCAGAACCTGAGCCGGTACGCATTACAATCCGGCCCCATGCTCAGACACCTCGCCATCAAGGATTTCGCCGTCGTCCGCGCTGCAGAGCTGGAGTTCGGGGACGGCATGACGGTCATTTCGGGCGAAACCGGCGCCGGCAAGTCGCTGCTGGTGGACGCCCTGGGATTCCTGTCGGGACTGCGTGCCGACAGCGGCGTGGTACGCCACGGTGCCGACCGCGCGGAGCTGTCGGCCGAGTTCCACCCCGCAGCCGATTCGCCCGCGCAGGCGTGGCTCACCGAGAACGAACTGGACGACGAAGGCCCTTGCCAGCTGCGGCGGGTCATCCGCGCCGATGGCGGTTCGCGCGCCTGGATCAACGGCCGCAGCGTCACCCTGACCCAGCTGTCCGACCTGGCCAGCCGACTGGTGGAAATCCACGGCCAGCACGAACACCAGGCGCTGCTGGCCCGCACCAGCCAGCTGGCGCTGCTGGACGCCTTCGCCCGCAATCACGACCAACTGGCCGACGTGCGTGCCGCTGCTCAGCAGTGGTCCGCCCTGCTCCGTGAGCGTGAACAACTGTCCGGCCAGGGCGACGTGTCCGACCGCATCAACTACCTGGAACACCAGCACGCCGAGCTCCAGCGCGAAGACCTGGCGCCAGCCGCACTGGAAAGCCTGGTCGCCGGCCACCGCCGGCAGGCGCATGCGGCCGGCCTGATCCAGGCCTGCGACACCGCGCTGGCGCAGTTGGCCGACGACGAAGGCCCCTCGCTGGCCCGCCAGCTGCAGCAGACCCGCGCAGACCTGGCCCGGCAGGCCGAGCACGAACCGCGCCTGCGCGACGTGGACGCCCTGCTGGAAGGCGCCGGCATCCAGATCGAGGAAGCGCTGTCGTTGCTGGTGCAGGTGCGCGAGGATCTGGAGGCCGAGCCTACCCAGTTCGACGAACTGGAGCGCCGCCTGGCCCGCGTGCACGACCTCGCCCGCAAGCATCGGGTACCGCTGGACGGCCTGCAGGAGCAGCACGACCGCATCGCGGCCGAACTGGAGTCGCTGCGCGGTGCCGGCGAACGCCTGGTCAAGCTCAATGGCGAGATCGATGCCGCACGGACCCACTGGCGCACCGCGGCCGCCGCACTGACCCGCAGCCGCCAGCGGGCGGCCAAGGCGCTGGGCGAGGCGACGACCGCCCTGATCGGCGAACTGGGCATGGGCGGTGGACGATTCGAGGCAGCGCTGGAGCCGCAGGAAGGCGAACGCCCCGACCCGACCGGCGCCGAGCGAGTGGAATTCCTGGTCTCGGCCAATGCCGGCCAGCCGCCGCGTCCGCTGCGCAAGGTGGCCTCCGGTGGCGAACTGGCGCGCATTTCACTGGCCATCGAAGTGGCCGCACTGGGCCTGGACGCCGTGCCGACCATGGTCTTCGACGAAGTGGATACCGGCATCGGCGGCGCCGTGGCCGAAATCGTCGGCCAGAAGCTGCGTGCGCTGGGCGCGCAGCGACAGGTGCTGTGCGTGACCCACCTGCCGCAGGTGGCGGCGCAGGGCCATGCCCACTACCGCGTCAGCAAGGCGCCGGTGGAAGGCATGACCCAGAGCGCCGTCGAGAAGCTGGGCGCGAAGCAGCGCGAGGAAGAGCTGGCCCGCATGCTGGGCGGCGTGGAAGTCAGCAAGGAAGCCCACGCGGCCGCCAAGCGGCTGCTGGCCAACGCGGTCTGATCCGTTCCAGTGCCTGATCTTGTGGGAGCGACGTCAGTCGCGATCGGGCTTTACCGGTCCGGCTTCGCCACTGACGTCGCTCCCACGCCTCTGCACCAGGGGGACGATCAGCGCTTCTTGCGCACGTAGAGCACCAGCGAGTGCTCTTCCAGTTCGTAGCCGTGCTTGGCGGCGATCTCGCGCTGCAGCTTCTCGATCTCGCTGCTCTCGAACTCGATGATCTTGCCGGTGTCCACGTCCACCATGTGGTCGTGGTGGCCGCCGCGGTCGAGCTCGTAGACAGCCTGGCCGCCCTCGAAGTTGTGCTTCAGCACCAGGCCCGCGGCCTCGAACTGCGTCAGCACGCGGTAGACGGTGGCCAGACCTATCTCGTCGCCGTGGTCCAGCAACTGGCGGTAGATGTCTTCGGCACTCAGGTGGTGCTGCGCGCTCTTCTGCTCCAGCAGCTCCAGGATCCGCATGCGCGGATGGGTGACCTTGAGGCCAACTTTGCGAAGGTCCTGCGATTCCATGGCGTCTCCGTTCACTCTCGGTTTAGCGCCAGCTGCCTGTAGCTCGGTTGCGGCGGTCGCCGGGAGTGTATCATCGGCGCGGTTTCCCACTGTATGTGTCCCATGCGCAAATTCCTGCTGGTTGCCGTCCTCGCCTCCGCCACTGCCGGCTGCGGCATCCTGTACAAGCAACCGATCTACCAGGGCAACCTGATCGAGAAGACCGCGGTGGACCAGCTGGCCGTCGGCCAGAGCAAGCAGCAGGTGCAGGCGCTGCTGGGCAGCCCGTCCATCGCCGATCCGTTCCATGCCCAGCGTTGGGATTACACCGCCTCGCAGCGCATCAACCGTCGTGGCGACACCGAGATCAAGAACCTGTCGCTGGTGTTCGACGGCAACACGCTTGCGAGCTGGGAAGGCGAATACTTCCCCGAGGCCGACCTGGAACTGTCGCGCGAAGTGCGCAAGTTCGGTCCCAACCTGGCCAAGGAAAAGAAGAAGGGCGGCCGCCGCTAAGGCGCCGTCCTGCGGGCGCGCCGCCGGCGCGCCTCCTTCGGGTCCATCTGCAGCGGCCGCAGCACTTCCACCCGGTCGCCATCGTTCAGCACCGTTTCCGGCGTAACCAGCACGCCATGCACGGCCAACGCCGACGCTTCTTCCAACCCCTCGAAACCGCATGCGGCCAACGCATCGGCGACCCGCGCGCCCGCAGGCAGGTCCTGGGTGACGGATTCGAAACGGTGCGGCCACGCGCGGATCACCTCCACCCGCATGTCATTCCCCGCGGTCGGCGGCGCGGACGAAATCGTCCACCATCCGGTCGGCCAGGGTCTGGAAGCCGATCGCCATGGCCGGCGCCAGCAGGCGGCTGGACGGCTCGAACTCCAGCGTCAGCGTGACCTTGCAGGCGGATTCGTCCAGCGCGTGGAAATCCCAGCGTCCGTGCAGCTTGCGGAACGGCCCGTCGACCAGGTTCATGTCGATGCGGTGCGGGCGGTCCAGGGTGTTTTCGGTGGTGAACCAGGTGCTCAGCGAGCCCAGCCCCAGGTCCAGCCGGGCCACCAGCCGGCCGGCGTCCTGTTCGATCAACTGGGCCGCACTGCACCAGTCGAAGCGACGGGGATAGGCGGCCACGTCGTTGACCAGGTCGAACATGCGGGCGGCCGAATGTTCGACCAGGGCGCTGCGGCGGATCGTGTGCATGTGGCTCGCGTGTGGTTCCGCCTTGGGCGACAATGGACGGATGGGCAAGAAACCGGACAAGAATAAAGCAACGGGCACGATCGCGCTGAACAAGCGCGCCCGCCACGAGTACCACCTGGAACAGCGCTACGAAGCGGGCCTGTCGCTGCAGGGGTGGGAGCTCAAGGCGATCCGTGCCGGTCGCGCCAACATCACCGAGGCCTACGCCACCATCCGCAATGGCGAGATCTTCCTGTTCGGCGCGCAGATCACCCCGCTGATCCAGGCGTCGACGCACGTGGTGACCGACGACCGCCGTACCCGCAAGATGCTGCTGCACCGGAACGAGATCGACAGCCTGATCGGCAAGGTCGAACGCGACGGCTACACGCTGGTACCCACGTCGCTCTACTGGAAAGGCAACAAGGTGAAGGCCGAGGTCGCGCTGGCCAAGGGCAAGCAGACCCACGACAAGCGCGCCACCGAGAAGGACCGCGACTGGGCACGCGAGAAATCCCGCGTGATGCGCCGGCACAACCGCGACGCGTGAAACGCGGCCTTGCGTGGGAGCGACGTCAGTCCCCTAAGTGAAGCCCGGTTGACCCCGTTCCGCCCCGATCCTTGTAACCACCCCACCCCGCCCCTACACTGCAAGGGTCAGGATGTTTCTGGCTCCCGGGGGTGCACTGGCTTCGACGGGGGTCGCGAAGTTGCCTGGTGCATGCCGAGGGGGTAGCTTTCCTCGTAAATCCAGCTGCAAAACTCTAGTTGCCAACGACGACAACTACGCTCTCGCCGCTTAAGGCGTAAGCCCCGAACCCACTTGTGCCCGTGCTCGTGGATGTAGGGTCATTATCACGGAACCGGCTGTGACGGCTGCCTGTCAGTCATGGCTTAACCAAAACAGGCTGGTCACCGGGTGCGCTTTGCGTGCCGTGCTGCTCGGGGGCGAGATCTAACGGAACGCTAAGCATGTAGTACCGGGGATGGAGTGCCCTCGGACGGGGGTTCAATTCCCCCCACCTCCACCATCTCTAACAAGAAGCCGGAACCGCGAGGTGCCGGCTTTCTTGTTTGCGGCGACGACATCCACGCACCCGCCGTGCCAGTGGGTTTGCCTTCGTCGTGTCTTCACGGCGGTAAAACGCGCTGCCGCTAAATTCATGCGCATGAGCATTCCGGGCGCATCGCTGGACATCCCGACGCCTCAGCCGATCAGCCTGTCCGCCAGTGCCAGGCTCCGGCTGTACGAGACGATCCTGCAGGCCACGCCCGACCTGGTCTACGTCTTCGACCTGCAGCACCGCTTCATCTATGCCAATGAGGCGCTGCTGGCCATGTGGGGCTGCAGCCTGGACGAGGCGATGGGCAAGACCTGCCTGGAACTGGGCTACGAGCCCTGGCATGCCGCGATGCACGACGAGGAGATCGAACGCGTCATCGCGACCCGCCAACCGATCCGCGGCGACGTGCCCTTCATCCATCATGTCCTTGGCCGGCGCATCTACGACTACATCTTCACGCCGGTGATCGGTCCGGATGGTGCCGTCGAGGCCATCGCCGGCACCACGCGCGACGTCACCGACCGCACCCTGCAGGAAGAAGCCCTGCAGCAGAGCGAGCGCCGCTTCAGCGCAATGGTCAACGCGAGCTCGGACCTGCTCTACCGGATGAGCCATGACTGGCGGGAGTCGGAAATCATCGGCGGCCGGCAGGTGGGCAGCCTGCCATCGGGCGCGGCCGACTGGATGGATTACATCCACCCCGAAGACCGCCTGCGCGTGGCCACCGCCGTGCAGCGTGCGCGCGACACGGTCATGCCGTTCGAGACCGAGCACCGCATATCGCGCGACGAAGGCCAGTGGAGCTGGGTTTCCTCGCGCGCCGTGCCGATCCAGGACGACGGCAAGGTCATCGAATGGTTCGGCGCCGCCACCGACATCACCGGGCGCGTGCGCAACGAGGAACACCTGCGCCTGCTGGTCAACGAGCTGAACCACCGGGTGAAGAACACGCTGGCGATCGTGCAGTCGATCGCCACCCAGACGCTGCGCAACAACGCCGACCCCGCGCTCGCGGCCGCGCAGATCGAATCTCGCCTGCTGGCGCTGTCGCAGGCACACGATGTGCTCACCCGGAAGAACTGGGAAGGCGCGCGCGTCGAGGACATCGTGCGCACCGCCATCGCACCCGTCGCCGGCGGCGATGCCTCCGCCCAGTTCGAGGTCACCGGGCCCGACATCTGGCTTGACCCGCGCCGCGCACTGGCGCTGTCCATGGCGCTGCATGAGCTATGCACCAACGCGATGAAATATGGCGCGCTTTCCGTGCGCGAAGGCCGCGTGCGCATCCAGTGGGCGCAAGACGTCTCCGGCGACCAGGCCACCTTCCAGCTGACCTGGTGCGAGCGCGGTGGCCCTGCCGTCACCGCACCCAGCAGGCGCGGTTTCGGTTCGCGGCTGGTCGAACGCGGCCTGCGGCATGACCTGGGCGGCGACGTGCAGCTGGAATTCGCACCCGAAGGCGTGGCCTGCCACATCAAGGCCCCCCTTCCCCTGCCATCCGCCTGAGGCCCGCATGTCACCCCGAGTGCTGATCGTTGAAGACGAATCGATGTTGCTGATGCTGCTGGAGGACCTGTTGCCCGAGATGGGCTACCAGGTCGCGGGCGCGGCCGGCACGGTGAAGGATGCGCTGTCGGCCCTGGAGCGGCTGGAGATCGATGTCGCCGTCGTCGACGTGAACCTGGGCGGCACCGAGTCCTTCCCGGTGGCTGACGCTCTGGCCGAACGCGGCATCCCCTTCGTGTTCACCACCGGCTACGGAGCGCGGGGCCTGCCCGCGCACTACGCGGGCACCGGCGTGCTGCAGAAGCCCTTCCGCAAGCAGGATCTCGAAACCGCGCTGCTGAAGCTCGGCGTGCGATGACCGTGTCGCGACGCTAGAGCAGCTTCGCCATGCAGACGGCCGAGGCCGGGCAGAGCGTGCGGAACTCCGCCGCCTGCTGCATCGCCGCCGGCGCCGCATCGCGACGGATCAGCGTGTAACCGTTGCCTTCGAAGAAGGTCTGCGCGGTCTGCGTCAGCAGGACCAGTTCGGTCACTCCCTGGCTGCGGGCATGGTCTTCAAGCTGCGCCACCAGACGGCGACCCGTACCCTGCCCCCTCCGCGCCGCAACGACCGCGAGCGAGCGCAGCAGGCCGGCCGGACCGAAGCGCTGCAGGCCGATGACGCCGGTGATCGCGGCCTCGTGCTCCTCGACCAGGAAGAAAACCTCGGCATCGGCCAGGTCCTCGGTGGGGAGCGCATCCTGCTGGAGCAGCACGACGATGCCTGGCAGGTCGTGATCCGTGGCGGCACGCAGTAGCGTCATTGTTCTTCCATCCGGGATGAGGGATCCGCGTCCAACAGCCATGCGGCGAGTGCCGTCGCCACCAGCGCACCGGCCAACTGGGCGATCACGAATCCTGCCATGTCCTCGGGGCGGATGCCGGAAAACGTCTGCGTCAACGACCGCGCCAGCGTCACCGCCGGGTTGGCGAAGGACGTGCTGGCGGTGAACCAGTACGCGGCGAAGATATAGCTGGCCACCAGCGCGGGCACCGCCTGCAGCCGGTAACGCACGCCCAGCAGGATGGTCATCACCAGCCCGCAGGTGGCCACGCCCTCGCTGAGCCACTGCGCGGCACCCGTGCGGGCCTGGGTGCCGGGCTGCAGCAGCGGCAGCTCGAACATGGCGTGCGCCAGCAGCACGCCGGCCACGGCGCCCAGGCATTGCACCAGCAGGTAGGCAAGCGCCGTCGTGGTCGGCAGCTCGCCGCGCAGGCGCATCACCAGCGTCACCACGGGATTGAAGTGCGCACCCGACACCGGGCCCAATGTCGTGATCAGCACGTAGAGCGCGCCCGCCGTGGCCGCGGCGTTGGCGAGCAGCGCGATGGCCGCGTTTCCCTGGCTGAGGGTCTGCCCCATGATCCCGGAGCCCACCACGGTGGCGAGCAGCACGGCGGTACCGACGAACTCGGCCAGCAGGCGCCGACGCATCACAGGGAATCCAGCAGCGCCTTCACCCGCGTGGATATCTCGTCGCGTACCGCGCGATACCCGGCGTCATCCATGTCGCGCGGGTCCGGCAGGCCCCAGTCCTCGCGGCGGCGTGCGGGAATCCACGGGCAGTCATCCCCGCAGCCCATGGTGATCACCGCATCGAACTCGCCTTCCACGTCGTCCAGCGACTTCGACGCGTGCGTGGTCAGGTCGTAATCCAGCTCACCCATGAAGCGCACCGCCTTCGGGTTGATGCGGCCGGAAGGACGCGAGCCGGCGCTGAAGGCTTCCACGCCGTCGCCCCCGTGGAGGCGTGCGAAGGCTTCCGCCATCTGGCTGCGGTTGGAGTTTTCGATGCAGACGAAAAGGACGCGTTTCGGGGTCATGTTGATCGCACGTGGAGGAAGGGAGAAGAAAGGAGGCCGCGGTCAGGCCGTGCCGAAGGCGCGCAGTTTTTCCTCGCGCGCCATCGCATCGAGTTTTTCCAGGGGCAGCGCCAGCAGCAGTTCGATGCGGCGGCGGAGCGTGACCCAGGCATCCATGAAGGCGGACATGTCATCGGGCGACTTCGCCGGGTCCGGCACGCCCCAGTGGGCAAGCACGGGTTGCCCCGGCCACACGGGGCAGGCTTCGCCGGCGGCCTTGTCGCACACGGTGATGACGAAATCGAGGTCGGCGGCACCCGACGCGGCGAACTCGTCCCAGTTCTTGCTCCGCAGCGGCGCGGTGTACCCGAGTTCGCGGATCAGTCGTGCCGCCAGCGGCTGCACGTCACCGGTGGGCGTGCTGCCCGCGCTGAAGGCCTGGAATCGACCCTTGCCCAGGACGTTGAGCAACGCCTCCGCCATCTGGCTGCGCGCGGAATTGCCTGTGCAGAGGAAAAGAACGCGATAGGTCATGACAGAGGCTCACCAGGGGAAAGGGAGTTCAGCAGGCGCAGGCATCGCTCGCCGGTGCGCACTCGACGACGGTCGCGCCCGCGCAGCAGTTGTGGGTCAGGTAGTCGACCAGGCCATTCATCGCCGCGAAGTTGGCGCGGTAGCACACGTGGCGGCCCTGGCTTTCGCTCTCCACCAGGCCGGCCAGCAGCAGCTCCTTCAGGTGGAAGGACAGCGTGGCCCCCGGCACGCCCAGCGCCTGGCCGATGTCGCCGGCCATCCTGCCCGCCGGGCCCGCTTCCACCAGCAGACGGTAGGCGGCCAGCCGGGTCGCGTGGCCCAGGGCGGTGAGTGCGGTGATTGCCTGATTCGTTTCCATGATTCTAGAATAATGGAATGAATGACCTCCGACAATCCCCTGCCGACCCCCTTCCCCACCTCGACCAAGCCCTGCTTCCGGGCCCCCAGCACGACGGGCCCGAGTCCGATGCGCTGGGCCACCCGCCCCGCATCCTGCTGCTGTACGGCTCGCTGCGGCCCACCTCCTTCAGCCGAAAGCTGGCGCTGGAAGCCGAACGCATCCTCCGCCACCTGGGCGCGGAGACGCGCGTCTTCGACCCGCACGATCTGCCCATGCTCGACAGCGTCGGCAAGGACCACCCCAAGGTCCAGCAGCTGCGTGCATGGTCGCAATGGTCAGAGGGCCAGGTATGGGTGTCGCCCGAGCGCCACGGCACCGTGACCGGCGTGTTCAAGAACCAGATCGACTGGCTGCCGCTGGAAGACGGCAGCGTGCGCCCCACGCAGGGCAGGACGCTGGCGGTGATGCAGGTCTGCGGCGGCTCGCAGTCCTTCAACGTGGTCAACACGCTGCGGGTGCTGGGGCGCTGGATGCGCATGGTCACCATCCCCAACCAGTCGTCCGTGGCCAAGGCCTGGCAGGAGTTCGACGACAACGGCCGCATGAAGCCCTCGCCCTACTACGACCGCGTCGTCGACGTCATGGAAGAGCTGGTGAAGTTCACCCGGCTGGTGCGCGGGCGCAGCGACTACCTGGTGGACCGCTACAGCGAACGCAAGGGCGCCCTCGCCGCCCGCGCGCTGGCCGAGGCCGCACAGGTGGTCGAAACCGGCACCTGATGCGGCTAGGCGCCCACCATCAGGCTCAGGCCAGCGTCGGCAACCGCGCCAGCAACTTGTCCAGCGTGATCGGATAGTCGCGTACGCGGATGCCGGTGGCGTTGTGGATGGCATTGGCGATCGCCGCACTGACGCCGCACAGGCCCAGCTCGCCCACGCCCTTGGCCTTCATCGGCGAGGACTTGTCGTCGGTTTCGTCCAGGAAGACCACCTCCTGGTGCGGCACGTCGGCATGCACGGCCACTTCATAGCCGGCCAGGTCGTGGTTGACGAAGAAGCCCAGCCGCTTGTCGACCGCCAGTTCCTCGGACAGCGCGCCCCCGATGCCCATCGTCATCGCCCCGATCACCTGGCTGCGCGCCTGCTTGGGGTTGAGGATGCGGCCTGCGGCGCACACCGCCAGCATGCGGCGGATGCGCGACTCGCCGGTGGCGACGTCCACGCCCACTTCGACGAAGTGCGCGGCGAACGTGGACTGCTGGAATTTCTTGGTCAGGTCGCCGAACTCGATGGTGTCCTCCACCACCAGTTCGCCATCGCGCGCCGCCTCGGCCAACGATGCGGTGCGTCCGCCCGCACGGACCTTGCCGTCCACGAACTCAGCCTGCGCCGCATCCAGCCCCAGCTTCTCCGCGACGGTCTGCCGCAGTTTCATGCAGGCGGCGTAGACGCCCGCGGTGGCACTGTTCGCGCCCCACTGGCCGCCGGAACCCGCCGACACCGGGAAATCCGAATCGCCCAGCCGCACCACCACCTTCTCCAGCGGCACGCCCATCACCTCGGCGGCGGTCTGCGCGATGATGGTGTAGCTGCCGGTGCCGATGTCGGTCATGTCGGTTTCCACCGTGACCTTGCCGTCGCCAGCCAGCCGCACGCGCGCGGCCGACTTCATCACCAGGTTGTTGCGGAAGCCCGCGGCCACGCCCATGCCGACCAGCCAGCGACCGTCGCGCACGCGGCCCGGCGAGGTGCTGCGCTTGTTCCAGCCGAAGCGCTCGGCGCCGGTCTGCAGGCATTGCACCAGCTGCCGCTGCGAGAACGCGCGCTCCGGTTTTTCCGGGTCCACCTGGGTGTCGTTGAGCACGCGGAACGCCACCGGGTCCATGCCCAGCTTCTCCGCCATCTCGTCCATCGCGATTTCCAGCGCCATCAGCCCCGGCGCTTCGCCCGGCGCGCGCATCGCATTGCCTTCCGGCAGGTCGAGCGTGGCCAGCCGCGCCTGCAGCTGGCGGTTGGCGCCGGCATACAGCAGGCGCGTCTGCTGGATCGCATTCTCGATGCCGCCGCCCGGCAGGTCGCCCGACCAGCTCTGGTGGCCGATGGCGGTCAGCTTGCCGTCGGCGGTGGCGCCCAGCCGGATGCGCTGGATGGTGGCGGGACGGTGCGTGGTGTTGTTGGCGATCAGCGGGCGCGGCAGGGCGACCTTCACCGGCCTGCCGGCCGCGCGCGCGCCCAGCGCCGCCAGCACCGCATCGGCGCGCACGAACAGCTTGCCGCCGAAACCGCCCCCGATGTACGGCGACACCAGGCGCACGTTCTCCTCCGGGATGCCCAGCGTCTTGGCCACGTCGCCGCGGCCCCACGCGATCATCTGGTTGGACGTCCACACGGTGAGTTTCTCGCCTTCCCAGGCGGCGATGGAGGCATGCGGTTCCATCATCGCGTGCGACTGGTCGGGCGTGGTGTAGGTGGCATCCAGTTGCACGGGTGCGGCCGCGAAGGCGCCTTCGAAATCGCCCACTGAAATATCGGGCTGGTCGCGCTCGGACACCACCGCACTGTCTTTTGCAGCGGCCAGGTCGAACGCGCCGCGCGTGCGGTCGTACTGGATGCGCACCAGTCCGGCGGCGGCACGCGCCTGCTCGAAGGTTTCCGCCACGACCAGCGCCACCGCCTGGTGGTAATGCTGGATCTCGGGGCCGCCCAGCAGCTTGGCGGTGTTGAAGTTGCCCTTGGCCAGCGTGCCGGCGTTGGCGGCGGTGACGATGGCCAGCACGCCCGGCGCCTTGCGCGCGGCGTCCAGGTCCATCGAGGCGATGCGGCCCTTGGCGATGCCGGCGCCGATCACGTGGCCGTAGGCGGGGTTCGGCGCGACGGCATGCTGCTCGTAGGCATAGGGCGCGGTGCCGGTGGTTTTCAGCGGCCCGTCGATGCGGTCCAGCGGTTTGCCGACCACCTTCAGCTGGTCGACGGGATTGGTGGTGGCGGGGGTATCGAATTTCATGGCGTCACTCCTTCGCCTCGGCCAGTACCGAGGCCAGCGTGCGCTCGGCCAACAGCAGCTTGAATGCGTTGTGCTCGGTGGGCCTGGCGCCGGCGAACAGGCGGTCGGTCACCGCCTTGGCGCCGTTCGGCAGTTCGGCCTCGGCCGCTTCGTCTCGCCACGGGGTGTAGGCCACGCCACCGACGGCCACGCGGCCGCTGCCGTCGCGCTGCACCACCGCCGCCACCGACACCAGCGCGAATGCATACGACGCGCGGTCGCGCACCTTGCGGTAGACCTGGGTGCCGCCGACCGGCTTGGGCAGGGTCACCGAGGTGATCAGTTCGCCCTTCGCCAGCACCGTGTCCAGGTGGGGCGTGGCGCCGGGGGCGCGATAGAAGCCAGACAGCGGCACGCTGCGTTCGGTGCCATCGGGCTGCACCGTCTGCACGGTGGCATCCAGCGCGCGCAGCGCTACCGCCATGTCGCCCGGATAGGTGGCGATGCACGCATCGCTGCCGCCGATCACCGCCAGTTGCCGGCTGACGCCTTCCAATGCGCCGCAGCCACTGCCGGGCAGGCGCTTGTTGCAGGGCTGGTGCGTGTCGTAGAAGTACGGGCAGCGCGTGCGCTGCAGCAGGTTGCCGGCGGTGGTGGCCTTGTTGCGCAGCTGCCCCGACGCGCCCGCGAGCAGCGCGCGCGACAGCACGCCGTAGTCGCGGCGCACGCGCGCATCGCTGGCCAGGTCGGTGTTGCGGACCAGCGCGCCGATCTTCAGCCCGCCCTCGGGCGTGGGCTCGATCCGGTCGAGCTGCAACGGATTGACGTCGACCAGATGGGTGGGCGTTTCCACTTCCAGCTTCATCAGGTCGAGCAGGTTGGTGCCGCCGGCGATGAAGCGCGCGCCTGGCTTGGCGGCGACCGCCGCCGCCGCGGCCGCGGGCGAGGTGGCGCGTTCGTAGGTGAAGGCCTTCATGCGCGGCTCCCGGCGACATCGGTGATCGCATCGATGATGTTGGAGTACGCGCCGCAGCGGCAGAGGTTGCCACTCATGCGCTCGCGGATTTCCTCCGCCGTGACCCTGGGCCGGGCCGTCAGCGTGCCGCTGACCAGGCTGGGCACGCCGTCCTTGATCTCCTCCAGCACCGCCACCGCCGAGCAGATCTGTCCGGGCGTGCAGTAGCCGCACTGGTAGCCGTCGTGCTTGATGAAGGCGGCCTGCATGGGATGCAGCTTGTCGGGCGTACCGAGGCCTTCGATGGTGGTGATGCGGTCGCCGTCGTGCATCACCGCCAGGGTCAGGCAGGCGTTGATGCGCCGGCCGTTGACCATCACCGTGCAGGCACCGCACTGGCCGTGGTCGCAGCCCTTCTTGGTGCCGGTCAGGTGCAGGTGCTCGCGCAGGGCGTCGAGCAGGCTGGCGCGGGTATCCAGTTCCAGCGTCTCGGTCTTGCCGTTCACTTCGAACGCGACCTTCGACATCACCGGGGGCTGCGCGGGCGCGGTACCGCCCTGGGCGAGTGCGACGGCGGGAACGGCGGCGACGGTGGCCGAGGTGGCCCCGGCCTTGAGCAGTTCCCGCCGGGTGAGGGTGAGGTTCCGCAGGTCATCCACGGGCTGTTTCCTGTTCTGGCTGGCGAGGGGGCTGGCACGACGGCCGCAGCGTAAGACAGGGAACGTAGGCCCGATGTGAGCATGCCCCCTGCCCCGTCCGTTTTAGCAGGGCCGGCGCCGTGCGCCGCCTCGCTCCGGCGCGCGGATCGCACGGCTGGTCGCAGGGGCGGCCCCAGGCCCCCCGTCGATGGGCCTTCTTGCACCGTCGACCAGGCCCTCACCGCCCTCCGCAACCCGACCGCCGGGCTCAATGTGAGAGAGATGGCACTCCCATCGCCATCGATGGCTCGCAGAAAGCCATCCCATCGCGCTCCGATTCCCAGCCGCCGGGCTCAACGTGAGAGAGATGGCTTTCCGGAAGCCATCGATGGCATTCCGAATGTCATCCCATGGCACGCCGAACCCCATCTGCCGGGCTCAATGTGAGAGTGATGGGGCTCCGATGGCGATCGATGGCATTCGGAAAGCCATCCCATGACACTCCGAACCCCCTCTGCAAGGCTCAACGTGAGAAGGATGGCGCTCCGATAGCCATCAATGGCGTTCGGAGCGCCATCTCCCCTCGGCGTGCGGTTGCCTGCCGGCGGTGGACGGGTGGCTCAGCCGTTGCCTTTCGCGCGGGCGAACGCCGCCGCCAGGGCGTTGTCGGCCGGCGGCGCGGCGGGCTTGTTCGGCTTGTTGAAGCCGCCCTGCCCGCGCCCACCGTCACGCCCACCGTCGCGGCGCGGGCCCTGCGGCGTGCGTGGCGTGGCGTGGCGTTCCTCGCGCGGCGCCTGCGGGGCGGGCGTGTCGTCCAGGCGTCGCGTCAACGCGATGCGCTTGCGCGGGATGTCCACCTCCAGCACGCGCACCTTGACGATGTCGCCGGCCTTCACCACCTCGCGCGGGTCCTTCACGTAGCGGTCGGCCAGCGCGGAGATGTGGATCAGGCCGTCCTGGTGCACGCCGATGTCGACGAATGCGCCGAACGCGGCCACGTTGCTGACCACGCCTTCCAGGATCATGCCGACCTTCAGGTCCTTCAGGTCCTCCACGCCATCGGCAAAGCGTGCGGCCTTGAACTCCGGGCGCGGATCGCGGCCGGGTTTTTCCAGTTCCTTCAGGATGTCGCGGATGGTCGGCACGCCGAACTTCTCGTCGGTGTACTGCTCGGCCTTCACGCTGCGCAGGAAGGCGGTGTCGCCGACGATCTGCTTCACCTGCCGGCCGCTGCCGGCCAGGATGCGTTCCACCACCGGATAAGCTTCCGGGTGCACCGACGAGGCATCCAGCGGCTCGTCGCCGTCGGCGATGCGCAGGAAGCCGGCGCACTGCTCGAAGGTCTTCTCGCCCAGCCGCGGCACGCCCAGCAGCGCCTTGCGCGTGCGGAAGGCACCGTGTTCGTCGCGGAAGCGCACGATGTTCTCGGCCACGCTGGACGACAGGCCGGACACGCGCGTGAGCAGCGCGGCCGAGGCGGTGTTGACGTCGACGCCGACGGCGTTCACGCAGTCCTCCACGCGCGCATCCAGCGCACGCGCCAGGCGGAACTGGTCCACGTCGTGCTGGTACTGGCCCACGCCGATCGCCTTGGGTTCGATCTTCACCAGCTCCGCCAGCGGATCCTGCAGGCGGCGCGCGATGGAGACCGCGCCGCGGATGCTGACGTCGAGGTCGGGGAATTCCTTCGATGCGAACTCGGAAGCGGAGTAGACCGAAGCGCCGGCTTCGCTGACGACGATCTTCTCCATCTTCAGCTCGGGCGCGAGCTTGATCAGCTCGCCGGCCAGCTTGTCGGTTTCGCGCGATGCGGTGCCGTTGCCGATGGCGATCAGGTCCACCTGGTGCTTCGCGCACAAGGCACGCAGCACATGCAGCGACGGGTCCCACTGGCGCTTGGGCTCATGCGGGTAGATGGTGGCGTGGTCGACCAGCTTGCCGGTGCGATCCACCACCGCGACCTTCACCCCGGTGCGCAGGCCAGGGTCCAGCCCGAGCACGGCCTTCGGCCCGGCGGGCGCGGCCAGCAGCAGGTCCTTGAGGTTGTCGCCGAACACGGCGATGGCCTCGGCTTCGGCCTTTTCGCGCGCCTGGTTGAACAGGTCCAGCAACAGGTGCATGTGCAGCTTGGCGCGCCAGGTCAGGCGGCAGGCATCCAGCAGCCACTTGTCGGCGGCACGGCCCTGCGCGGACACGCCGGCGTGCACGGCCACGCGGCCTTCGGCCTGCAGGTGGCCGGCCTCGGCCTCCATGCCCGGGTCGAGGTCGAGCAGCAGGATCTCTTCGCGGCGCGCGCGGAACAGCGCGAGCAGGCGGTGCGAGGGAATCTTCGCCAGCGATTCGGCGTGGTCGAAGTAGTCGCGGTACTTCGCGCCTTCGTTCTCCTTGCCGTCGGCGACCCGGGCACGGATGACACCGACTTCGGTCATCCATTCGCGCAGTTCGCCGACCAGCGCGGCGTTCTCGCCCCAGCGCTCCATCAGGATGGCGCGGGCACCTTCCAGCGCGGCCTTGGCATCGGCCACGCCCTTGTCGGCGTCGATGTAGGCGGCGGCCGCCGTCTCGGGTACCTGGGTGGGATCGGCCAGCAGGCTGTCGGCCAGCGGCTCCAGGCCGGCTTCACGCGCGATCTGCGCGCGCGTGCGGCGCTTGGGCTTGTACGGCAGGTAGAGGTCTTCCAGGCGGGCCTTGCTGTCGGCCGCTTCGATGTCGGCGCGCAGTTCGTCGGTCAGCTTGCCCTGTTCGTCGATGCTGGCCAGCACCGCGGCGCGGCGGTCTTCCAGTTCGCGCAGGTAGGTCAGGCGCACTTCCAGGTTGCGCAGCTGGGTGTCGTCCAGCCCGCCGGTGACTTCCTTGCGGTAGCGGGCGATGAAGGGAACCGTGGCGCCTTCGTCCAGCAGCGCGATGGCGGCCTTGGCCTGGGCGGGTTGCGCGCCGATCTCTGCGGCGATGGTGGTGGCGATGTGCAGCGCGAGCTTGGGATTACGGTCTTGCATTGCGTCCAGTCAGGCAGACCCGGCAGGCCGGGTGGGATGTCGATTGTGGCAACCCGCGGCCGGCGTGGGAACGGGTTGACAGCCACGTCGGTTCCCCTTCCGCCGCCGCAAAGAAAACGGGCCGCTTGCGCGGCCCGTCGGGTGTTGCGTGGTGATGGCTTACGAGCGCAGCGGCAGCACGCGGATCTCGACGCGACGGTTGAGCGCACGGCCCGCGTCGGTGTCGTTGCTGGCGACCGGGTAACGCTTGCCCATGCCGACGATCTCGAAGCGCTCGCGCTGCAGGCCCTGGCCGATCAGGTAGTTGCCTACCGACGAGGCGCGCTGTTCCGAAAGGCGCTGGTTGACTGCGTCGCTGCCGACGCTGTCGGTATGGCCACTGACTTCCACGATGGTCTGGTTGTACTCGCGCAGCGTGGAGGCCACGTTGTTGAGCGCCGGATAGAACTGCGACTTCAGGTCGGCCTTGCCGAAATCGAAGGTCACGCCATCGGGCAGGTTGAGCTTGATGACGTCGCCATCGCGGCTGACGTCGATGCCGGTACCGGCGGTCTGGCGCCGCAGTTCGGCTTCCTGCCGGTCCTGGTAGGCGCCGATGGAGCCGCCGGCGAGGCCGCCGACACCGATGCCGACCAGCGCACGCTGGCGCCGCTCGGTGGCGTCGCCACCGCTCAGCAGGCCCGCCACCGCGCCGATGCCGGCGCCGATCAGCGCACCGGTGCGCGTGCGGTTGGGGTCATTGGGGTCGGAGGTCTGGCCGGTGTAGCTGGCACAGCCGCCCAGCAGGGTCACGGTCAGCGCGGCCAGCGCGCCTGTCTTCAAGATCGTCTTCATGCATCCTCCTTGGTGGTCACAGCCCGATACGTTCGGGTTTGTTAAAGCCTAACCACCGAAATGTTCATAACCTGCGAGTTGCGCCCCGTTCATTCAGGCGCTGTCCGGTATCAGCGCCGTCGCGGAGGACGAATCCAGTGCGTGGTCCCAGTTGCCCATCAGGGCCAGGTAGAGGAGTTTTTCGAACTCGGGACCGAAGCGGCGGATCACCGCGTCGGGGTCGGGAATGAGCTTTGCGTCGGCAATCAGGCCGAAATGCACCCGGTTGTTGTAGCTCATGATGGAGATGCCCAGCCCGATGGAGCCGGTCTGCGGCACCCAGAACATCATCTCCCGCACCTGGCAGCCCCCCATGTACAGCGGTTGCTGCGGTCCGGGCACATTGGTCGCCACGGCGGTGGCCTTGCGGCTGAAAAGCTCCAGCGCGATGCCCTGCAGCGCGGCCGGCGCCATGCCCAGCGCGGCCAGCAGGCCGAAGGCGACGATGGCCTGGCGGGAATTCTTGAGGTTGTTCATGCACTCGGCGACGCGTTCCAGGCGCCGGACCGGGTTGGCCTCGCCCACCGGCAGGTCCAGGAACACCAGGCCGAAATGGTTGCCCAGCTTCTTGGCGTGTTCGAGCGGGCGCAGGTTGACCGGCACCGTCGCGCGCAGGGTGACGCCTTCCAGCTGTTCGCCACGCTCGATCATGTAGCTGCGCAGCGCGCCCGCGGCGGCAGCCATCAGCACGTCGTTGACCGTGCAGTCGCAGGCGCGGCCGACGGCCTTCACTTCATCCAGGTCGAGCGGCTCGGCCCAGGCGACCCGCTTGCTCACGCCCAGCCTGCCGCGCAGCATCGTCGGGGGATCGTCGGACAGTGCCAGCGCGTGCATCAGTTCGCGACCGATCTCGCCACCCTCCTTCGCCAGCACCGTGGCCAGCGTGGGGTCGCGGTACATCTCCATGCCCTTGCCCAGCACCTTGCCACCCAGCTGCATGTAGCGGTCGATGGCGCCGACGCGGCGCACGACCTCGACACCGTCCTTCTTCAGCCAGGCGGCGCGCAGTTCGCTGGACTTCTCGGGCTTGCGGGTGGTGTCGGTCAGCGACAGCAGCACCTGCACCAGCGCGATGCCGTCGGCGTAGCTGTGGTGGATGCGCGCCACCAGCGCCGACCCCGTGCCGTATTTCTCCACCAGGTGGAACTGCCACAGCGGCTTGGTCTTGTCCAAGGGCGTGGAAGCCATCTGGCTGGTGAAGCGTTCAAGCGCCTTCTTCTCCGAGCGCGGATCGTGGCGACCCGGCAGCGCGGAAAGGCGCACGTGCCAGTCCAGGTCGAAGTCGGCATCGGTCACCCAGGAGGCGCCGGCCGGCGTGTCGACCGCCTTCTGCAGGAAGCGCGGATAGGCGAGGAAGCGCTTGCGGATGACCTGCTTGAGCTTTTCCAGCGTCATCGGCTCGTCGAACATCAGGACGCCGGTGATCATCATCGGGTTGGTGGGGCGGCACATCCGCAACCAGGCGGTATCCACCCGCGACATCGCTTCACGGCGCGGCTTTCCAGGCGCTCTCTTCGTTGCCATGCTGCCCTCCCTCTCCTGCGCCGAGTGAAGCACGCGCCTGCGAAGGGCGTCAACGCGGCGGACCGTGAGCCGAGGTCAGTCGCCGCCGGTCTTGCGGTAGGCCTCCAGCGCCGCGTCGCGGCCGGCGGCCAGGTCCACGATGGGCATGCGCGGGTAGTCGGGCGCGACGCGCACCAGCACCGCCGGCTGCTGCCACGGCGCAAACCGCAGCGGCACCGGCAGCGCCGCCAGTTCCGGCACCCAGCGCGCGATGTAACGCCCGTCCTGGTCGAACTTCTGCGCCTGCGTCACCGGATTGAACACGCGGAAGTACGGTGCGGCGTCCGCGCCCGTGCCCGCGGTCCACTGCCAGCCCAGCGTGTTGCTGGCCAGGTCGGCATCCACCAGCGTGTCCCAGAACCAGCGCGCGCCATGCAGCCAGTGGAAGCGCAGGTGCTTGGTCAGGTAGCTGGCCACGATCATGCGCACGCGGTTGTGCATGTAGCCCGTGGTCCACAGCTCGCGCAGGCCGGCATCGACGATGGGCACGCCGGTGCGCCCGCGCTGCCAGGCATCCAGCAGCGCCGGCTGCGGGTTCGCCCACTCGAAGTGCTCGAAGCGCGGATTGAGGTTGCGGGTGGTGGTGTGCGGGAAGTGATGCAGCAGGTGATAGCCGAACTCGCGCCATCCCAGCTCGCGGATGTAGCCGTCCATGTCGGCGCTGTTGGCGGCGGTACGTACCTTTTCCAGCTCGTCGATGATGCGCCACGGCGCGATCTCGCCGAAGTGCAGGTGCGGCGAGAGGCGCGACGTGCCGACGCGATCGGTGCGGTCGCGGTCGCTGCGGTAGCCGCGCAACGCGCCGTCGATGAAGATGTCCAGGGCTTCGCGCGCGCCGGCGGCGCCAGGCTGCCAGGCCTCCCAGAAGCCGGCATCCCAGCCCAGCCGCGGGCGCAGGCCCAGCGCATCCAGCGATTCGCTCGCCAGCGCGCCGTCGACGGAAGGCAGTTGCCCCGGTGCATCCCAGGGCGCGGGCACGCGCCACTGTGCCAGCGCGGAGCGCCAGAACGGCGTGAACACCTTGTACGGCGTGTCCTGCTGGGTGGCCAGGTCCCACGGTTCGAACAGCAGCACGCCGTTGAAGCTTTCCACCTGCAGGCCGGCTTCGCGCAGCTGCTTCTTCAGGGCGGCATCGCGCGGCTGGGTGGCGGGTTCGTACTTGCGGTTCCAGAACACGGCCTCGGCGCCGGTCTCCTCCACCAGCGCCTGCAATGCGGCTGCGGTGGGTCCGTGACGCAGCACCAGCCGCGAACCGCGGCCGCGCAGATCGCTGTCGAGCGCCTGCAGCGAGCGATGCAGCCAGGCGTTGGAAGCGGCGCCGGGCGCCCAGTCGCCCTCTTCCCGGGGGCTGTGCACGTACACCGGTACCGGCGTGAAGCCGTCATCGAGCGCGGCACGGAGCGCGGGGTTGTCGTCCAGGCGCAGATCGTGGCGGAACCAGACAAGGGCGTGCGGCATGGAAGGACCCGGGAAGCGAGGACCCAAGCGTTACGCGGCCGGCGTGCCGATGGATGCAGCGTGTCCGCCGCTGTATTCGCGCGGGATGCGCTCGTTGAGCCCGGTGAGGATCTCGTAGGGAATGGTGCCGGCGGCCTGTGCGACCGCTTCGCAGGGAATGGCCGCCTCGCCCTGGCGACCGATCAGCACCACTTCGTCGCCGTTGTAGGCCGTGCCATGCGGCCCCACGTCCACCATGAACTGGTCCATGCACACGCGCCCGATGATCGGATGGCGGCCGCCGCGTACCAGCACTTCGCCGCGCGAGGACAGCGAACGCGGATAGCCATCGCCGTAGCCGATGGGCAGCGTGATGACGCGCGTGTCCTGCGCCGCCGTCCAGGTGGCGCCGTAGCTGACCGTGCGGCCCGCCTGCACCACCTTGAAGTACACCACCTTGGAGACCAGTGACAATGCAGGCTGCAGCACGACGGTGGCCTGCGATGCCGGATCGGGCAGCACGCCGTAGAGCGCGATGCCGGGCCGCACCATGTCCAGGCAGGTCTCGGGGAAATGCAGCACGCCACCGGAGTTGGCCAGGTGGCGAAGCGGCATCGGCGCGCCCAGCCGGTCGAAATGCTCGCATGCGGCCAGGAAGCGCTGGAGTTGCTCGCGCGTCATCGGCGACGCCGGGTCATCGGCGCAGGCCAGGTGCGAATAGACGCCCTTCACGATGCACCAGGGCGATGCCACGGCCGCCGCGATGAAGGCGGCGGACTTCTCGCTGTGCACGCCGATGCGCTCCATGCCGGTGTCCAGCTTCAGGTGGATCACCGCCTTGCGGCCGATGGATTCCGCCGCGTGCTCGACCTGCTTGAGCTTGTCGATCGAGGAGACCGTGACCTCCAGGTCATGGGTCAGGAACTGCGTCACCTGCGGCGCATGGATACCGCCCAGCACCAGGATCGGCACCGTGATGCCCGCGCGCCGCAGGGCGATGCCTTCTTCGACGAACGCCACGCCAAGCTGGGCGATGCCCTGCGCCTGCAGGTGCAGCGCCACCGGCACCAGCCCGTGGCCGTAGGCATTGGCTTTCACGATGCCCATCACCGGCACACCGGCATGACGCTGCAGTGCCCGCAGGTTGTGGCTCAGTGCGTCGAGGTCGACGCGGATGCGCGTGGGGCGGTCGTTTGCCTCGGTACGCGTGTGTGGGACTGACAAGGCGGCATCCACCGGAGTATCCATGCCGGGATTGTAGCGTTCGGCTTCCCGTTCAGGCCGGCCAGCGGGAAGGTGCGATAGGCTTGCGGCGGGTTCCAGGGATCGGCTCGGATGGCATTTCGCTCGCGATTCACCGTGATCACCCTTGTCGCCTCGTCGCCGCCGCCTTCGGCGTGTGGCGGTGGACAAGCACGCGGCCTGAAGCCGTCGCATCGCGATCCGGCGTTGCGTCTTCCACCCTTGCAAGCATCCCGATGACGGCATCGACACCGACATCGGCCGCCACCCCACCGGACCGGGTCGAAGCAGCGACGTCGACCGGCACAACCGAAGCGTCCCCTGCGCCGGCCACGGCACCCGGGACTAATCCTCCAGGCGCCCTCCGCGCCAGCGCACGGCCAAGCGCTCGCCCCCTGTCCGCGGAAGGCGAACGGAGGGTGGAGAAATTCCTGGCGGGTCTGCGGATCGCGAGCTCCGACGCGAGGGATTACGAGACGCTGGGCAGGTCGGAACCTGCGGACCCCGACTGGTCACCGCGGCTGGAGGCGCTGATCCAGCAGACGATCGAGCGTCACGCGCACGAGTTCGGACACCTGGAGATCAGCCGGCCCCGCTGCAGCAAGAGTCTGTGCATGCTGACGGCCGTGGCGACCACGCGGAACCCTCAGCAGCGGGCGCAGGCTGACTTCCAGCGCCTGGTCAGCCACTTGATGCAGGAACCCTGGTTCCGCGCGTCCTTCTTCGATGCCAGCACGACGATGGCGGGCGATGCGACCGGCGACGTGTACGTGAGCTACTTCATCCGCAAGTAGCGCCTACTCGAAACTGCCCACCGAGTCGTGGGCCAGGTTGTCGAAGCGGGTGTACTCACCGAAGAACTTGAGCTTGCACGAGCCGGTCGGGCCGGAGCGCTGCTTGCCGATGATGATCTCCGCCAGGCCTTTGTCGGGCGACGTTTCCTTGTTGTAGTAGTCGTCGCGGTAGATGAAGACGATCATGTCGGCGTCCTGCTCGATGGCGCCGGATTCGCGAAGGTCGGCCATCACGGGGCGCTTGTCGGTACGGGTTTCCAGCGAGCGGTTGAGCTGGGACAGTGCGATCACCGGCACGTTGAGTTCCTTCGCCAGGCCCTTGAGCGAGCGCGAGATCTCGGAGATTTCCGTGGCGCGGTTCTCGCTGTTGCCCGGCACCGACATCAGCTGCAGGTAGTCGATGACGATCAGGCCCAGGTCGTGCTCACGCTTCAGGCGCCGCGCCTTGGAGCGCAGTACTTCGGGGGACAGGCCGGGGGTGTCGTCGATGAAGATCTTGGTTTCCTTCAGCATGCGGATGGCGCCGGTCACGCGGCTCCAGTCCTCGTCCTCCAGCTGGCCGGTGCGCAGGCGGGTGGCGTTGACGCGGCCGTTGGACGAGATCAGGCGCAGTGCCAGCTGCGCGGCCGACATTTCCATCGAGAACACCGCGACGGCCTTCTTCGACTTGATGGCGGCGTACTCGGCCATGTTCAGCGCGAAGGTGGTCTTGCCCATGGCCGGACGCGCGGCCAGGATGATCAAGTCGGTGGGCTGCAGGCCCGCGGTCATCTCGTCGAACTCGGTATAGCCGGTGGGCAGGCCGGTGACGTTGCCGCCGTTCTCGAAGCGCGACTGCAGCACTTCGAAGGCGTCCTTCAACGCGGAATTCATCGCCACGAAATCGGTACGCCCGCGGGCGCCGGCTTCGGCGATGGCGAACACCTTCTGTTCCGCCACGGCCAGCAGTTCGTCGCTTTCCTTGCCCTCGGGCAGGAACGCATCGTTGACGATCTCGGTGCCGACTTCGATCAGCTGCCGCATCACCGCCTTGTCGCGCACGATCTCCGCATACGCGGTGATGTTGGCCGCCGACGGCGTGGTGCTGGCCAGTTCGATCAGGTAGGCGCCGCCGGCCACCAGTTCCATGTGGCCCTGCGATTCGAACCACTCGCCCAGCGTCACTGCGTCATACGGCCGGTTGCGCTCGGCCAGTTCGGTGATGGCGCGGTAGATCAGCTGGTGGTCGCGCCGGTAGAAGTCATTCTGCGTCAGCCGGTCGTTGATGCGGTCGTAGGCTTCCGGCGCCAGCATCAGCCCGCCCAGCACCGCCTGCTCGGCTTCGATGGAGTGCGGTGGCACGCGCAGTTGTTCGATGCGGGCGTCGTGGGGGTCGGAACGGAAACCGGAACGGGCGGGCATGGGCGTGGAAGATGTCCTGTAGAGCGGACGCGGCAGGGGCGCGGCGTGGGTGGAGCTGACAGACGATGGTAGTCGGCCGGGGGTGAGGACCGTTGCAGATAACCTTGTGGATAACCGGTGGGCATCTCACCTGCCGAGACGCACCCTACCCTTCGTCGGAACATGCGTTCGCACAAAACAGAACGGGCGCCTTGCGGCGCCCGTCCGGATGCAGCCTGGTCCGGTGAGGGATCAGGCTTCGGCGACCACGACCACCTTGACGGTGGTCTGCACGTCGGCATGCAGCTTCACGACGATGTCGTACTCGCCGATGTTGCGCAGTGCGCCTTCGCCCATGATGACTTCGCTCTTTTCCAGCGGCAGGCCGGCAGCGGTGAAGGCATCGGCGATGTCGCGCGGGCCGACCGAGCCGAACAGCTTGCCTTCGGTCGCGGCATTGGCCGAGATGGTGACGCTGGCGCCTTCCAGCTTGGCGGCGCGGCCTTCGGCGCCGTCATGCAGGGCCTTGGCCTTGGCTTCGTAGTCGGCGCGCTTGGCTTCGAACTCGGCGACGTTGGCGGCGGTGGCCGGCACGGCCTTGCCCTGCGGCACCAGGTAGTTGCGGCCGTAGCCCGGCTTGACGTTGACCTTGTCACCCAGGATGCCCAGGTTGGTCACTTTCTGCAGGAGAATCAGTTCCATGGTGTTGCTCCGTATTCGTTAGCAGGACTGGCCTGCAGCGATTGGCTGTCCGAATGACAGTTGAGGGTGTGGGGAGGCTCCCCTCGCGGGGAGCTCCGCATTACACGTCGTGGTTGTCCGTGTACGGGATCAGCGCCAGGAAACGGGCGCGCTTGACCGCGGCGGACAGCTGGCGCTGGTAGCGCGACTTGGTGCCGGTGACGCGGCTCGGCACGATCTTGCCGGTCTCGGTCAGGTACTGGCGCAGGGTGTTGAGATCCTTGTAGTCGATCTCTTTCACGCCTTCGGCGGTGAACTTGCAGAACTTGCGGCGGCGGAAGAACTTGGACATGGGGGTGCTCCTCAGGCGGCTTCGGCGGTGTCGGAATCGGTCGAGGCCTCGGGGGCGTCGCCTTCTTCGTCATCACGGCGACGGCGCTCGCCACGTTCGGGCTTGTCGCCCTTCTCGTCCTTGTTCTTCATGATCAGGGACTGCTCGGTATCCGGGCCATCGCGCTTGATGACCAGGTTGCGCAGCACCGCATCGTTGAAGCGGAAGCTTTCCACCAGCTCGCTCAGCACGGCCTGGTCGGCTTCGATGTTGAGCAGCACGTAGTGGGCCTTCACCAGGTTCTGGATCGGGTAGGCCAGCTGGCGGCGGCCCCAGTCTTCCAGGCGGTGGATCTTGCCGTTGCCTGCCTCGATCAGCGACTTGTAGCGCTCGATCATGGCCGGCACCTGCTCGCTCTGGTCCGGGTGGACCAGGAACACGACTTCATAGTGACGCATCGTTGTTTACCTTTCGGATGTGGGCCCGGCAGGCGGAATGCGCACCGGGCAGGACAGCCCCCCGACCACTCCGCGCGGGTACCGGCGGCGTGCGGTGGGGCAAGGACCCGCGGCCAGCAGGCCATCGGGAGCCGGAAATTATGTCAGGTCAGTGACTTAGGGGCAAGCCGGGACGAATTCGAGCCGCAAACCCGGGCCGGCGCCGGCCCTCCCCGCCCCTCAGGCCGCGTCGGCCGTGGTGGTGAAGCTCTCGCCGCAGCCGCATTCGGCGGCGGCGTTGGGGTTCTTGAACAGGAACGTCTCGCCCAGGCCCTGGCGGGCGAAGTCGATCTCGGTGCCATCGACGAGCGCCAGGCTGTCGGCATCCACGTAGATGCGCACGCCCTGGAAGTCGAACACCGTATCGCCCTCGCGCTGGTCACGGGCCAGGTCGGCCACGTGGCCCCAGCCCGAGCAGCCGGTGCGGGTCACGCCGAAACGCAGGCCCAGCGCACCCGGGGTCTGTTCGACGAAACGCTGCACGCGTTCCAGCGCAACCGGGGTGAGGGTGATGGCCATGCGGTGCTCCTGCGGGACAACTGGATTGGAATTATAGCGGGGCCACGCAGCGTGGGCCGCGCGGCTCTTGTAAACTCCGCGTTCCATTAATGTGTCTGATTACGGAAGGATTCAAGCCATGACGGTGGTAAGCGTCGAACATGCGCTGGCGGGCAGGCTCCCGGCTGGCGGCGAGGTCACGGTACGCGGCTGGGTGCGTACGCGACGCGACTCCAAGGCCGGCCTGTCCTTCGTGAACGTCAGTGACGGTTCCTGCTTCGCCGCCATCCAGGTGGTCGCGCCCAACACGCTGTCCAACTACGAAACCGAGATCAAGCACCTGACCGCCGGCTGCGCCGTGGTCGCCACCGGCACGCTGGTACCGTCGCAGGGCCAGGGCCAGAGCTTCGAGATCCAGGCCAGTGCGGTGGAAGTGGTCGGCTGGGTGGAAGACCCGGAGACCTATCCGATCCAGCCCAAGGCCCATTCGCTGGAGTTCCTGCGGGAAGTGGCCCACCTGCGCCCGCGCACCAACCTGTTCGGTGCGGTCACCCGCATCCGCAACTGCCTGGCCCAGGCCGCGCACCGCTTCTTCCACCAGAACGGCTTCTACTGGATCAGCACGCCCATCGTGACCACCTCCGATGCGGAGGGCGCGGGGCAGATGTTCCGCGTGTCCACGCTGGACCTGGCCAACCTGCCCCGCGGCAAGGATGGCGCGGTGGATTTCTCGCGCGATTTCTTCGGCAAGGAAACCTTCCTGACCGTGTCCGGCCAGCTCAATGCCGAGGCCTATGCACTGGCGCTGAGCAAGGTCTACACCTTCGGGCCGACGTTCCGGGCCGAGAACAGCAACACCACGCGCCACCTGGCCGAGTTCTGGATGATCGAGCCGGAGGTCGCCTTCAACGACCTGGCCGCGAACGCGCAGCTGGCCGAGGACTTCCTGAAGTACATGTTCCGCGCCGTGCTGGATGAGCGCGGCGACGACCTGGCCTTCATCGCCGAGCGCGTGCAGCCCGACGCGATCACCCGCCTGGAAGCCTTCGTCAACGCGCCGTTCGAGCGCATCGACTACACCGATGCCATCGGCCTGCTGCAGAAGTCGGGCCACAAGTTCGAGTTCCCGGTGGAATGGGGCCTGGACCTGCAGACCGAGCACGAGCGCTGGCTGACCGAGCAGCACGTCGGCCGCCCGGTGGTGGTGACCAACTATCCCGAGCACATCAAGGCCTTCTACATGCGCCTGAACGACGACGGCAAGACCGTCGCCGCGATGGACGTGCTGGCCCCCGGCATCGGCGAGATCATCGGCGGCAGCCAGCGCGAGGAGCGCCTGGACATCCTGGACGCGCGCATGGCGCAGTTCGGCCTGGATCCCGCGCACTACGGCTGGTACCGCGACTTCCGCCGCTACGGCACCGTCCCGCATGCGGGCTTCGGCCTGGGCTTCGAGCGCCTGGTGGTGTACGTCTGCGGGCTGGGCAACATCCGCGACGCGATCCCCTACCCGCGCGCACCGGGCAACGCGGAGTTCTGATCGATGCTGTTGTTCTTCGCCCTTTGCTTCATCGGCATCGCCATCGCCGGGTTCTGCGCATTCGTGATCTTCTGGCCGCTGACGCTGGTGCACATCCGTGACCGCCATGCCGCACTGGGTGCGCAATGGGGCGAAGGCGGCGCCTTCCTCAAGCCGGCGGCGCTGCGCTGGCTGCTGGGCGGTGGCTATCGTCGGATCTCCGACAGCTCGCTGTCGGGCCTGGCGACGCCGGCGCGGATCTCGCTGTACGTGATCTTCCTCGGGCTGGGCATGGCCGGGATGTTGTGGCTGTGGGCCGAGGCGTTGGGATGAGCGAGCACGTGAGCGAACATTGGTACCTGGCTTCACTGGGCCGCACCCTGATCTGGGCGCGCCTGCGCACCCTTGAAGCGGGCACGGCCGAAGTGCTGGACAGCGATGGGCATACCCTGCCCTACGACAGCGAAGACACGGCGCGTGCCGCCCTGTTCGACGCCGAATTCGTCGCGTGGGACGGCCTGGACGAAGAGGATGCGCTCGCGCGCGGGTTTTCCCTTCAGGACGTGTCGCCGCCCCACGCCGACAGCGATGACATGCTGCGGGCGATGATGGTGCAGTCGCTGGGCGCGCGCGCCTGAGCCCCGCGCCTTGTACACGCCACGCGCGTTCGTCGAAACCGACCTGGCCGAACTGGACCGGCTGATCGCGCGCGACGCGTTCGTCACGCTGGTCACCGTCGCCGACGGACTGCCTTTCGTCAGCCACCTGCCCGTGCTGTATGCGCGGGAAGGCGACCAGGTACTGATCGAAGGCCACTGGGCCCGGCCCAACCCGCAGGCCCGGCATGCCGGCAGCGCGCTGGTGATCGTGCATGGCCCGCATGCGTACCTGTCGCCCGGCTGGTATCCGGACAAGGAGGAAGCCGCGCGCGTGCCCACGTGGAACTACGCGGTGGCGCACCTGCACGGCACGCTGGAGATCACCGAAGAGACCGGCGCCCTGGCGGGTATCGTGGATCGGCTGAGCCGCGTGAACGAAGCGTCCGTCGGCAACGACTGGCGGTTCGAACACGACCGCGATGACCACGTGCGCCAGCTGCGGGGCATCGTCGGCTTCCGCTTCGTCCCCGACCGCATCGAACTGAAGTTCAAGCTCAGCCAGAACCACCCGGCGGCCAACGTGGCCTCTGCCGCGGGCGCCCTGCAGCAGCTCGGCGGTGAGGACAACCTGGCGGTGGCCAGCCTGATGCGCGAGCGTCTGGAGCGCCGCAAGGACGGCGTGGGAGCGACTTAAGTCGCGGCGGGATTTCGGCCCTTCGGGTTTGCCGGGAAAGCATCGCGACTTACGTCGCTCCCACAGGGCTACACTCGACGCCCTGTCTTTCCGGGAACGATGCATGGACCTCAATCTTGCCGGCCGCCACGCACTGGTCTGTGGCGCTTCAGAAGGCATCGGGCGCGCCGCGGCGCACGAACTGGCCCTGCTGGGCGCCGATGTCACCGTGCTGGCGCGCCGTGTCGATGTGCTGTCCGGCGTGGCCGCTGCGTTGCCGGTGGTGGCTGACGGCCAGCGGCACGGCTTCCGCGCGGCGGACGTTTCGCGGCACGACCAGCTGCGCGAAACGATCCAGGGCCTGGTGGCCGCGCAGCCGGTGGACATCCTGGTCAACAACACCGGCGGCCCTGCCGGTGGACGCGCCATCGACGCGGCTGCGGACGCCTACCTGTCCGCCTTCCATCACCACCTGCTGGCCAACCAGCTGCTTGCACAGGCCGTGGTCCCGGGCATGCAGGCCGCCGGCTGGGGGCGCATCGTCAACGTCATCTCCACGTCGGTGAAGGAACCCATCGCCAACCTCGGCGTGTCCAATACCATCCGTGGCGCGGTGGCCAGCTGGGCGAAGACGCTGTCGCGCGAACTGGGTGGCGCCGGCATCACCGTCAACAACGTGCTTCCCGGCTATACGCGCACGCAGCGACTGGAACAGATCCTGCGCGACCGGGTGCAGCAGACAGGCAAGGATGAGGCCGCCGTCGCCACCGCGATGCTGTCGACCGTGCCTGCAGGCCGGTTCGCCGAGGCCGGCGAAGTCGCCGCCGCCATCGCCTTCCTCGCCTCGCCCGCCGCCAGCTACATCAATGGGGTCAGCCTGGCGGTGGATGGTGGCCGCATGCAGTCGATCTGAGCGGTCGCCATGCGCTACCGCGAGGGGGGCTTGCCAATGCGGGTAAGCTAGTCGGGTACCAGGGCTACCGGGATCCGACGCGGCAGATGGAACGTTTCAGCCACTTCATCGACGGCGAAATGACCGCTCCGGTCGGCGGCGGCTGGCGCACGGTGTTCGAACCTGCGACCGCCGGCGCCTATGCCCAGGTCGCCGACGGCGGCGAAGCGGAAGTGCAGAAGGCGGTGGAGGCTGCAAGCCGCGCCCTGCCCGCCTGGGCATCCCTGCCCAACTCCGAGCGCGCGCGCTGGCTGGAGAAGCTGGCACACGCACTGGAAGACCAGTTGGCGCAGTTCGCGCGCGCGGAATCGCGCGATGCCGGCAAGCCACTGGCGCTCGCGCGCGACATCGAGATCCCGCGTGCGGTTTCCAACCTGCGCTTCTTCGCGCACGCCGCCACCCAGTTTTCCAGCGAATCGCACCATGGCGAAGCCGGGCTCAACTACACCCTGCGGCCGCCGCTGGGCGTGGTGGCCGCCATCTCGCCCTGGAACCTGCCGCTCTATCTGTTCACCTGGAAGATCGCGCCAGCCCTGGCGGCGGGCAACACCGTGGTCGCCAAGCCTTCCGAGATCACCCCGGCCACCGCCACGATGCTGGGCGAACTGGCCGCGCGCATCGGCTTCCCGCGTGGGGTGCTGAACATCGTCCATGGCACCGGCCCCGCGGTCGGCGAGCCGCTGGTGCTGCATCCGGCGGTGAAGGCCGTATCGTTCACCGGCAGCACCGCGGTCGGGCGCCGCATCGCCGGTCTGGCCGCGCCCCTGCTCAAGAAGGTGTCACTGGAGCTGGGCGGCAAGAACGCCACGCTGGTGTTCGCCAACAGCGACTGGCGCGCGAACCTGGACACGCTGCTGCGCTCGGCGTTCCAGAATGCCGGTCAGATCTGCCTGTGCGGTTCGCGCCTGCTGGTGCAGCAGGCCATCCACGACGAATTCCGCGACGCCCTGCTCGAGCGCGCTGCCACCCTGCAGGCGGGCGACCTGGACGACCCGGCCACGCGACTGGGGCCGATGGTGTCGCAGGCCCACTTCGACAAGGTGCTTGCCTGCATCGAGCGCGCCCGCAAGGAAGGCGGGCGCATCCTGCTCGGCGGACATGCGCTCGACCGGCCGGGCTGGTACATCGCTCCGACGGTCATCGACGGGCTGGGGCCCGAGGCGCCCACCAACCGCGAAGAGATCTTCGGGCCGGTGGTGACGCTGCAGCCTTTCGACGACGAGACCCACGCGCTGGCCCTCGCCAACAGCGGCGACTATGGCCTCGCGGCCACCGTCTGGACGCGCGACCTGGACCGCGCACATCGCGTGGCGGCGCAGTTGCGCGCCGGCATCGTCTGGGTCAACACCTGGATGACCCGCGACCTGCGCACGCCGTTCGGCGGCGTGGGCGCCTCCGGCCTCGGCCGCGAAGGTGGGCTGGAAGCCATGCGTTTCTTCACCGAACCCAAGAACATCTGCCTCGGCCTGCGATAATCCCCTCATGACGCATCTAGACGAACTGCTTCAGAACAACCGCGACTGGGCCGACCGCATCAAGCAGGAGGACCCGGGCTTCTTCAAGCGCCTTTCACAGCAACAATCGCCGCGCTACCTGTGGATCGGGTGTTCCGATTCGCGCGTGCCGGCCAACCAGATCCTCGGCCTGGACCCGGGCGAGGTCTTCGTCCACCGCAACATCGCCAACGTCATGTCGCATGGCGACCTCAACGCGCTGTCGGTGGTGCAGTTCGCCGTCGACATCCTGAAGGTCGAACACATCCTGCTGGTCGGCCACTACGGCTGTGGCGGCGTGCACGCGGCGATGACTGGCCTGCGCGTTGGCCTGGCCGACAACTGGCTGCGCCATGTGGCGGACGTGGCGCTCAAGCATGCCGACCTGCTGGAGCAGGTGGACACCGAATCGCTGCGGCATGCACGGCTGTGCGAGCTCAACGTCATCGAACAGGTCTTCAACGTCTGCCAGACCACCGTCGTGCAGGACGCCTGGGCGCGTGGCCAGCCGCTGGCGGTGCACGGCTGGGTATACAGCCTCTTCGACGGCCGCGTGCGCGAGCTGGGCATGGACGTGGCTGCCGCTGACGAACTGCAACCTGCCTACCAGCGCGCCCTGGCCGGCGTGCCGCCGAAGGGGAAGCGTGATGAGTGACATCGTCCACGCCGGCGATGCGCCCAAGCCGGTCGGCCACTATCCGCATGCGCGGCGCGTGGGCGGCCTGCTGTTCCTGTCCGGGATAGGCCCGCGCGACCCCGCCAGCAACGCCATCGTCGGCAACGTGCACGACGCCGAGGGCCACCTGATCAGCTACGACATCGATGCGCAGTGCCGTGCGGTGTTCGCCAACGTCCGCGCCGTGCTGAAAGCCAGCGGTGCGCGCTGGGAAGACCTGGTGGACGTGACGGTCTACCTCACCGACATGGCGCACGACTTCAAGGCGTACAACCGGGTGTGGACGGAGTATTTCCCCGACCCGGCCGCCGCGCCCTGCCGCACCACGCTGGGCATCACCGCGCTGCCGACGCCGATCGCGATCGAGCTGAAATGCATCGCGCACCTGCCCGAGGCCCGCTGACATGCTGCCCAACCCGCTCAACTTCCAGGCATGGATCGACGAGCACCGGCACCTGCTGAAGCCACCGGTCGGCAACAAGGTGATCTACGACGGCGACTTCATCGTCATGGTGGTCGGCGGACCCAATGCGCGCACCGACTACCACTGGGACGAAGGCCCCGAGTGGTTCTACCAGCTGGAAGGCGAGATGGTGCTGCGCATCCAGGAGGATGGCGCGGTCCGTGACATCCCCATCAAGGCCGGCGAGATCTTCCTGCTGCCGCCGCGCGTGCCGCATTCTCCACAACGCATGCCCGGCTCGGTCGGGCTGGTGATCGAGCGCCGGCGCCTGCCGCACGAGGACGATGGCCTGCTGTGGTTCTGCGAGCGCTGCAACGCGAAGGTGTACGAGGAGTACTTCCACCTCAACGACATCGAACAGGATTTCTTCCGCGTGTTCGAGGCGTTCTACCGCAACGACGAGCTGCGCACCTGCAAGACCTGCGGGCATCTGAACCCCCGTCCCAGCCGCTACGAGATGCAGGCCGATTCGCAGGCCGACATCACCTGAGCTTGCACTTGCCCAATCTGGGCACTATCGTGCCCGAAATGGGCATGAACGACGCTACGGGTTCCCGTAAGGTCAGCGAAGCGGCGGCACGCTACGCCACCGCCAGCTTGTCGGGCGCCCTGTTCACCACCACCCAGCAGCGCGTGCTGGCCTGCCTGTTCGGCGGATCCGGGCGCAGCTACGCGGTCAACGAGCTGATCCAGGCAACAGGCGCCGGCAGCGGCGCCGTCCAGCGGGAGCTGGCGCGGCTGTCAGGCAGTGGGCTGCTGACGGTCGAGCATGTCGGCAACCAGAAGCGCTACCGCGCGAATCCCGCTGCACCGATCCACGACGAACTGGCCTCCATCGTCCGCAAGACCTTCGGCCTGGCCGAGCCCTTGCGCGAAGCGCTGGTGCCGCTGGCCGGCCGCATCCACGCTGCCTTCCTCTACGGCTCGGTCGCCAAGGGCAACGACACCGCCCGCAGCGACATCGACCTGATGGTGATCGCCGACGAGCTGGCCTACGCCGACGTGATGCTGGCGCTGCACCCGGTGGCCGAACGTCTGGGGCGGCAGGTCAATCCCACGGTCTGCGCGCGCGACGAGCTGCGCACCCGGGTCGAGGCGGGGAACAGCTTCATCACCCGCGTGCTGCAACAACCACGGCAATGGCTGATCGGGGGCGAAGTTGACCTCGCCGCTTGAATTGCCGCCTGCGGGCGCGCCTCCGACACACTGCCATCATGAGACCGCACTGCATGCCGGCAGTCCTGTCGTCGCGGCACTGCAGCGCGAATACCATGCGGGCAGCCCCTACAATCCCACGATGCTGAAGATCGATACCCACGCGCATTTCCTGCCCCGCGACTGGCCCGACCTGGCGACCAAGTACGGCGACTTGCGCTTCCCGGTGATCCACCACGGCGACGACGGGCGCCATCGCATCTACAAGGACGGCAAGTTCTTCCGCGAGATCCTGCCCAAGACCTGGGATACCCAGGTGCGCATCGCCGACTACGCCACGTTCGGCGTGCAGGTCCAGGTCATCAGTACCGTGCCGGTGATGTTCAGCTACTGGGCCAAGCCACACCATGCGCTGGAGCTGCACCAGGCGCTCAACGACCATACCGCCGCCGCCTGCCGCGACTATCCCCGCCACTACGCGGGCATCGGCACGGTGCCGATGCAGTCGCCCCGCCTGGCCGTGCAGGAGCTGGAACGCTGCATGGACCAGTTGGGCCTGCAGGGTGTGCAGATCGGCAGCCACGTCAACGACTGGAACCTGGACGCACCCGAGCTGTTCGAGTTCTTCCAGGCGGCCAGCGAACTGGGCGCCGCCATCCTGGTGCACCCGTGGGACATGATGGGCGCCTCCTCGATGCCGAAGTACTGGCTGCCCTGGCTGGTCGGCATGCCCGCCGAGCAGTCGCGTGCGGCCTGCTGCCTGATCTTCGGTGGCGTGCTGGAGCGCCTGCCGGGGCTGAAGGTCTGCTTCGCCCATGGCGGCGGCAGTTTCCCGTACACCATCGGCCGCATCGAACACGGCTTCAACATGCGTCCGGACCTGGTGGCCACCGACAACCACCGCAACCCGCGCGAGTATCTGGACCGGGTCTATTTCGATTCATGGGTGGCCGATCCGCGCGCCCTGCACTACCTGCTGGACACCGTGGGGCACGAACGCGTGATGCTGGGCACCGACTACCCGTTCCCGCTGGGCGAACAGGAGCCCGGCGCCGGCATCGCCGCGCTGGGCCTGGACGAGGTGCAGCAGGCGCGTCTCTATCACGGTACCGCGCTGGAATGGCTGGGCCTGCCCGCCTCGAGGTTCACGTGATGGCGCCCCCTGCAGGAGCGACGTCAGTCGCGCCCACACGGCACAGCATGGCGAAGACCTTCAGTATCTTCCCGGGACACCAGTCCATCCGACGTCATCCCCAGCGACGCTCCATGGTCGCGACTCACGTCGCTCCTACCACCTACCGACCCTATACGACCCGATGACCGATCCGCTGTCCCGCACCCACATCATCGCCCTCGACGCGGCCGACCCGCTGCGTGCGCTGCGCAACGACTTCCTGATCCCGCGCCACAAGTACAACGACCAGGTGTACTTCTGCGGCAACTCGCTGGGCCTGCAGCCACGCGGTGCGCGCACGCACATCCAGGAAGTGCTGGACAAATGGGCGAACGAGGCCGTCGAAGGCCATTTCACCGGCAATGCCCAGTGGATGACCTACCACGAGCTGCTGCGCGAACCCCTGGCGCATGTGGTGGGCGCGCAGCCCGGCGAAGTGGTGGCGATGAACACGCTGACCACCAACCTGCACCTGATGATGGTCAGCTTCTACCGCCCCACCATGGAACGGCCGGCGATCCTGATGGAGGCCGGTGCGTTTCCGTCCGACCGGCACGCGATGGAATCGCAGGTGCGCTTCCATGGCTTCGACCCCGCCACCGACCTGATCGAAGTGCAGCCCGACCAGCCCGACGGCACGCTTTCGATGGCCGCCATCGAGCAGGCCATCGCGACGCATGGTCCGCGCCTTGCGCTGGTGCTGTGGCCCGGCATCCAGTACCGCACCGGCCAGGCCTTCGACCTGTCGGAGATCGCGCGGCTTGGACATGCACACGGCGCGGTGGTCGGCTTCGACCTGGCGCATGCCGCCGGCAACGTACCGCTGCGCCTGCACGACAGCGGCGTGGATTTCGCGGTGTGGTGCCACTACAAATACATGAACTCCGGCCCGGGCGCGGTGGCGGGGTGCTTCGTGCATGAGCGCCATGCGACCACCGACCGTCCGCGTTTCGCCGGCTGGTGGGGGCACGAGAAGGAAACCCGCTTCCGGATGGCGCCCGAGTTCGTGCCCACGCCTGGCGCGGAAGGCTGGCAGCTCAGTAATCCCCCCATCCTGGGCCTGGCGCCGCTGCGCGCGTCGCTGGAACTGTTCGAGAAAGCCGGCGGCATGGAAGCGATCCGCGCCAAGTCCCTCAAGCTCACCGGCCTGCTGGAAGCGCTCATCCGCGCACGCCTGGCCGACGTGCTGCAGATCATCACGCCGGAAGACACCACGCAGCGCGGCGCGCAGCTTTCATTGCGCGTGGCCGGGGGTCGTGAGCGCGGACGCGAACTGTTCGAATACCTGTTGTCGGTGGGCATCGTCGGCGACTGGCGCGAACCGGACGTCATCCGCATCTCGCCCGCGCCGCTCTACAACCGCTACATGGACGTCCATCGCTTCATCGAAGAAGTCGAGACATGGCGCGGGTTCTGACCATGACCTTCCAGACCGGGAACGCCTGACTTGAATACACCCGCCCCGCGCTCCCTCACCATCATCGGCGCCGGTCTCGCAGGCGCGCTGCTGGCCACGCTGATGGCCCGCGCCGGCTGGCAGGTGGACGTGTTCGAGAAACGCGGCGATCCGCGCGTGAAGGGCTATGAGGGCGGTCGTTCGATCAACCTTGCGCTGGCCGAGCGTGGCCGCCATGCACTGCGCATCGCCGATGCCGACGACGCGGTGATGCGGCAGGCGGTGATGATGCGCGGCCGCATGGTCCACTCGCTGGACGGACGCCAGCAGTTGCAGCGCTACGGCCGCGACGACAGCGAAGTCATCTGGTCCATCCACCGCGGCGACCTGAATATCACGCTGCTCGACCTGGCGCAGCAGGCCGGTGCGCGCCTGCACTTCCACCAACGCCTTGAAAGCGTCGATTTCGATACCCGCCACGCACGTTTCGCCGATGACGATCAGGGCGGCAGTCGCGACATTCCATTCGTCGCCCTGGTCGGGGCTGACGGCGCGGGGTCTTCGCTGCGCGCGGCGATGCAGGCGCGCCAGGATCTGGGCGAACGCACGGAGTTCCTGGACCATGCGTACAAGGAGCTGGAGATTCCGCCGGCACGCGATGGCGGCTTCATCATGGAACCCCACGCCCTGCACATCTGGCCGCGCGGCCATTACATGTGCATCGCGCTGCCCAACGACGAACGCACGTTCACGGTCACGCTGTTCCTGCCCAACCAGGGTGACCCGAGTTTCGCCAGCGTGCGCAGCGGCGCCGACGCGATGGCGCTGTTCCAGCGTGATTTCCCGGACGCGGTACCGCTGATCCCCGCATTGGAGCAGGACTGGGAGCGCAACCCCACCGGCGTGCTCGCCACGCTCTACCTGGACCGTTGGCACGTCGGAGCGCAGGCGGTGCTGCTGGGCGATGCCGCGCACGCCATGGTGCCTTTCCACGGCCAGGGCATGAATTGCGCCTTCGAGGACTGCGTATCGCTGGCGCGCCACCTGCAGCAGGGGGAGGATATGGAAGCCGCCTTCGCCGCCTTCGAGGCCGAGCGCAAGCCCAACGCGCTGGCGATCCAGGAAATGGCGCTGGAAAACTACGTCGAGATGCGCGACAAGGTGGACGATTCGACCTTCCTGCTGCAGCGCGAACTCGAACTGGCCCTGCAGCAACGCCACCCGGGGCGCTTCGTACCGCACTACACGATGGTCAGCTTCATGCGCATCCCCTACGCCATGGCGCAGCACCGCAGCGAGGTGCAACGCCACCTGCTGATGCGGCACACGCGCGGCATCGCCGACCTGGCAGGCATCGACTGGGCAGCGGTGGATGCCGATGTACTCTCCAGCCTGCCGGTACTGGAGGACGGCGCGGAGTGAGTGCAGGCTTTCTCTTCTACGATCGCGCCCATTCCCACCGTCCGTTCAGGCATTCAATCGTGCCGTCGCAACGGTACGCGGCAATGACCAGCGGATAGTGGACTTCTCATGGCCGGAAGCTTCCTCTTCTACGATCTTGAAACCTTCGGCGCAGACCCGCGTCGCAGCCGGATTGCGCAGTTCGCGGCGGTCCGCACCACGCCCGCCTTGGAAGTGATCGACGAGCCGATCAGTTTCTTCGTGCAACCCGCCGATGACCTGCTGCCCTCGCCCACCGCCACGCTCATCACCGGCATCACGCCGCAGCAGGCCTTGCGGCAGGGCGTCAACGAGGCGGAAGCCTTCGCACGCATCGCCGACGAGATGGGGCGACCGGAAACCTGCACGCTGGGCTACAACAGCCTGCGGTTCGATGACGAGTTCGTCCGCCACGGCCTGTTCCGCAACTTCCACGAACCCTACGAGCGGGAGTGGCGCGGCGGCAATTCGCGCTGGGACCTGCTGGACGTGATGCGCCTGATGCACGCGCTCCGCCCCGACGGCATCGTGTGGCCGAAGCGGGAGGATGGCGCGACGTCATTCAAGCTGGAACAGCTTGCGCTGGCCAACCATGTCCGCGAGGGCGACGCGCACGAAGCCCTGTCGGACGTCCACGCCACCATCGGGCTGGCCCGCCTGATGAAGCAGGCACAACCCCGGCTGTGGGAGTACGCACTGCAGCTGCGCGACAAGCGGTTTGCCGCGCGCCTGCTGGACATCACCGCGATGATGCCGGTGTTGCACGTCTCGCAGCGCTATCCCGCCCACCGCCTGTGCGCGGCTCCCGTGCTGCCGGTCGCCCGGCACCCGCGCTTCGACAACCGCGTGATCGTCTACGACCTGGACACCGACCCGAAGGGGCTGCTGTCGATGGCGCCCGACGACATCGCGGACCGCCTCTATACGCCCGCCGCGGACCTGCCGGAGGGCGAACAGCGCGTGCCGTTGAAAGAGGTGCATCTCAACAAGGCGCCGGCGCTGGTCGCGTGGTCGCACTTGCGGCCTGCCGATCACCAACGCCTGCAGCTGGACCCGGCGCTCATCGAAGCGCGCGCGCAGCGACTGCGCGACGCGGGACCGGCGCTGGCCGAGAAGGTCCGCCAGGTATTCGCCAACGAGCGCACGTTCGAGCGGCCCGATGTGGATGCCTCGCTGTACGACGGCTTCCTCGCCGACACCGACAAGCGCCGCTTCACCGACGTGCGTACCACCCCGCCGGAGTTGCTTGGGCAGCGCGACTTCGGGTTCCGCGACCCGCGCCTGCCGGAGCTGCTGTTCCGCTATCGCGCGCGCAACTGGCCGACGACGTTGACACACGACGAACGCCGGCGCTGGGATGATTACCGCCGCCAGCGCCTGGGCGGCGAAAGCGGTCTGTCCGAGCACAGCTTCGACGGTTTCGACCGCGAGGTGGCCGAATTGCGGACGTTGCACGCCGGCGATGGCACCAGGCTCGCGCTGCTGGACCACATACAGGCCTGGCGCGAGGATCTGCAGGCTACGCTCTGAACCACCGCGCCGAACCGGAAGACCCGACCCGCATACCATGGCCACCTACTTCACCGACGCTACCTTCAAGTTCCTGCGCAGCCTGGCGCGCCACAACGACAAGACCTGGTTCAACGACCACAAGCCGCAGTACGAGGCGAACGTGCGGCAGCCGTTCCTCCGCCTGCTGACCGACCTGCAGCCGGACCTGGCCGAAGTGAGCATCCACTTCCGCTCCGACCCCAGGACCGTCGGCGGATCCCTGTTCCGCATCCATCGCGACGCGCGCTTCTCCACGGACAAGTCGCCCTACAAGACCTGGCAGGGCGCGCGCCTGTTCCACGAGCGCCACAAGCAGGTGCCGGCCCCGTCGTTCTACTTCCACCTGCAACCGGGCGGATGCTTCGTCGGTGCCGGCCTGTGGCACCCCGAGCCCGACACGCAGCGGCGCGTGCGCCAGTTCATCCTGGACAATCCCGGCAGCTGGAAGAAGGCCGCGCACGACGCGAAGTTCCGCAAGCGTTTCGAGTTCGAGGAAAGCGAGAAGCTGGTGCGTCCGCCGCGCGGGTTTCCCGCGGATTTCGAGTTCATCGACGACCTGAAGCACCGCAACTTCGTATTCTGGCGCTCGCTGGACAACGACGTCGTCACCGGCCCGCGGTTGCGGCAGGTCCTGGCCGCCGACCTGGCCACCCTGGGCCCGTTCGTCGACTACCTGTGCGCCGCGCTCGATCTGGAATTCTGACCCTGCTGGAGACGATGCGCATGAAGAAATGGATCGCGCTGGCCCTGGTCCTGCTGCTGGCCCTGCTGGGTTATGTGGCTGCCGGCCCCTATCTGGCCATCCACGGCATCCGCACCGCGCTGGCCGAGCAGGACACCGGCAGGCTGGAAAAGCATGTCGATTTCCCGGCGCTGCGGGTCAACCTGCGCGCACAGGTCGAGGACTATCTGGCACGCCAGGCCGGGCCGGAGATCGCCTCCAACCTGTTCGGCGCCGCCGCGCTTTCGGTGGCCAACCAGGTGCTCGGCCGTGGCGTGGATACGCTGGTCACCCCCATGGGCATCGCCGCGATCCTGCAGGGGCGCTCGACGTGGAAGCGCGCGATCGGCGAGACCGTCGGCGGCGACACCTACGCGCCGCCGGTGCCCGCCGACCCGCTGAAGGAAGCGAGCCACCGGTATGAATCGCCTTCGCGCTTCACCGCCACCATTCCCGACGCCGACGGCAATCCGGTGGTGTTCGTGTTCACGCGACAGGGGCTGCGATGGCGCCTGACGGACATCCGCCTGCCGATCTGACCGGCGCCGTGCGTTACGGGTTGGCCACGCCGTGCGGGACATGGCCCGCCGCCACGTGCTGCCGCGCGCTGTCGATGTTGTGCTGCGAGTCGTCGAAGAAGATGTCGGCGCCGAAGGCTTCCAGGAACGGACCCTTGTGCCGCCCGCCGAGGAACAATGCCTCGTCCAGGCGCACGCCCCACTCGCGCAGCGTACGGATCACCCGCTCGTGCGCGGGCGCCGAACGCGCGGTGACCAGCGCGGTGCGGATCGGCGATCGCTCATCGGCCGGGAACACCTGCTGCAACTGGTGCAGTGCCGACAGGAAGTTGCGGAACGGGCCGCCGGAGAGCGGTTCGCGCGCGCGTTGCTGTTCGTGCCGGCCGAATGCCTCGACCCCCTGCTCGCGCGAGATGCGTTCGCTTTCGTCGCCGAAGATGACCGCATCGCCATCGAACGCGATGCGCAGCTGGTGCTCGTGCCGCTGCTGCGGTGCGCCCGCGGGGAGGATGGTCGCCGCGGCGATGCCGTGTTCCAGCGAGCGCCGCACGGACTCCGGGTTGGCCGACAGGAACAGGTCGGTACCGAACGGCTTCACGTAGGGCCAGGTGGGTTCACCGGCGGTGAACGTGGCACGCACGATGCCCAGGCCGTAGTGCTGGATGGAATTGAAAATGCGCAGTCCGGTGTCGGCGGAATTGCGCGACAGCAGGATTACTTCCACCCGTGGCGTGTCTTCGGGCGCACCGGCATTGAGGCCGAGCAGCTTGCGTACCACGGGGAACGCGATGCCGGGGGCCAGCACGTCATCCTCGTGGGTCCGTTGGTAGTCGCTGTAGACCTCGACGCCTTCCCGTTCGTAAAGCGCATGGCTTTCTTCCAGGTCGAACAGGGCGCGCGAGGTCACGGCGACGGTGAGCAGTCGTGGGGTGTTGTCGGCCATGGCGACAGTATCGGCCATGCCGCCATCCGCGCGCGAGCGGTCCCGCCCGCTTGCCGTCGGCGATTCAGGCCCCGGGCGGCGCGGTCACGCGCAGCAGTGCCGGGGGCCCGCGCCGGTTGTCCGGCGTCACGGCACGCACCTCGACCTGCAGGTCGAGCGGCTTCTGCTCGGACGGCGGGCCATCGCGCCACATGAAGAGGAATTCACTGCGTCGCCCATCCACGCGGCCGGCGACGGGACCTTTGGGAAAGATCGCCAGCCCGGCATCGCCCGCGACCACGCGGAACTCGAAACCCAGCTCACGCAACTTGTAGTCGGTGCCTCGCGGCCATTCCACGCTGACGGTCAGCAGGCCCGTGTCGTCGCAGGACGCATGCCGGGTGCCGACGCCGCGGGTGACGCTGGCCACTTCCAGCTCGGGCGGCTGCAGATCGCCGGCCACCCCATCCTGCGCCGTCGGCACGACGGGCTTGAACGGGGTGATGCCGGAAGACAGGGAACAGGCCGACGCATCGGCCACGCACATCAAGGCGCACAGCGCCCACGCGAACTTCATCTGCATCGTGACCCCTCCCCGGGCGGATGCGAACCAGCACGTCACGCGCTGGATAACATGGCGCGGGCCTGCCCACAAGTGTGAGGCTATGAGCGCGGTCACCGGCGGCAAGAGGCGGATGGCTGCAGGCCAGCCTCACGACGCCCCTCAGACCATGAACTGCTCGCTGAGGATGCGTTCTTCCAGGTTGTGTTCGCGGTCGAACAACAGGGTCACCATGCGGTCGCGCGATTCGCGGATGGTCACTTCCACCACGTCACGGACTTCATGCGAGTCGGCCGTGGCACTGACCGGCCGCTTGTAGGGGTCGAGCACGCGGAAGCGCACCTCGGTGTCGGCCTTCAGGATGGCACCGCGCCAGCGGCGCGGACGGAACGGTGCGATCGGCGTCAGCGCGATGGTGTGCGAACCCAGCGGCAGGATAGGCCCGTGCGCGGAAAAGTTGTAAGCGGTACTGCCGGCGGGCGTGGCGGTCAGCACGCCGTCGCAGATCAGTTCGTCCAGGCGGGTTTCACCGTTGAGATCGATCTGGATATGCGCGGCCTGCCGGGTCTGTCGCAGCAGCGAGACTTCGTTGTAGGCCAGCGAACCGGTGCTGGCACCGGATTCGGTAAGCGCCAGCATTTCCAGCGGCCGCAGCTTGGCCGGCTCGGCGGCGGCGATGCGGTCCAGCAACCCCTCGGGGCGGTACTGGTTCATCAGGAACCCCACCGTGCCCAGCTTCATGCCGAACACCGGCTTGCCCAGCGCACCGTGGCGATGCAGCGTCTGCAGCATGAAGCCATCGCCGCCCAGTGCGCACAGCACGTCGGCATCGACAGGCGTGCACACTCCGTGCTCCGCGTTCAACGCCGCCAGCGCCCGTTGCGCCTCGTCGGCGGGACTGGCAAGGAAGGCGATGCGTGGCGTGGAAGACATCCGTGGCTCCAGGGCGGCCGGGGGTCAAGCAGGGGGACACGTGGCGATGGCGGACCGTACGTCCAGCGCCCTGGCGATCTTCGCCGGATCACTGATCAGGAAGGCACCGTGGTCGCGGGCCCAGTAATCATAGGCCAACGCACGGACGGCGGGATCGGTGAAGGTGAACGCACCCTCGCGCTCACGCTGCTCAAGCAGCCGGCGCGTGGCATCGAACGCCTCGACGCCCGCCTGCTGGAACAGCAGGCGTCCGCTACCGAACTGGTCGTACAGCCGCTTCTGGACCTTGGCATTGCCACCCAGCATCTGCAGCGCGGCCTCCCGCCATGCGGGGTCGGTCGGCAATGTGTAGCCGTTGCCGCTGCAGGCGGCGTACGCCTCAATCTGCGCGATCAGCATACGGCGCTCGTCGTCACTCAGGGCGGTGGCCGCAGCATTGCCGGCGTACCAGTCCGCCAAGGCCTGGCGCGTGAACAGCGCACGGGCACTGTCGGCCCGTTCGGTCGCTGTCTGCCCGGTGATCTGGTCTGCGTAGACGGGGACATCACCGACCCGCCCCACCTGCCTGCGTGGCTCGGCGAAGCCTGTTCCCACCATCAGCATCACCGCGACAAGCCACAGGCGCCAGGACATGCGACCACCTCCTTGAACGAATCGGGGCGACCCGAAGGCCGCCCCGATTCTAACCATGCCTCATGGCCGGCGTTAAGGCCGGGCGCTTGGCTGCCTGGCCTATCGCTGCGCAGCCAGCTGCGCCAGGCGCTGCACCGCGACAGACGCGGTCGGGTAGTCCAGCGTCTTCTGCGCGGCCAGTTCGTTGAGCATGTTCAACGTGAAGCGCAGGCCGCTGTCATCACGCCCCAGCCAGGCCTTCACCTTTGCATCGGCATTGGCGCCCGGCATGGACAACACGTGGCCGGTCAGCGTGCGCTGGTGGCTGGCCAGTTCGTCGCGCAGCACGCCACGGGCGACCGCATGCCAGCGGCCATCCACCTTGAGCGCCTCGATCTGGTCCTGCAGCCACGGCAGGTGCAGCGCTTCGCCCAGGCGGTAGTGCGCCTTCGACACTTCGACCGGCTTGAGCTTGCGGGCACGCGCCAGTTCGATGATGTCGCAGGAAGGTTCCAGGTACGGCAGCGCCGCGATCTGGCCGGCCAGGGCCACGCCCAGGCCTTTCTCCTTCCAGTCGCGCAGGCTGGCCTCGTACGCCGGACGCAGCGAATCCGGCAGCACGCCGTCCGCGGCCCGGATCTCGTTGAGGCCGTCGTGGTAGCGGTCCACCGCCGTGGCGATGGCGGGGATCGGCCCCTGCCGCGTCAGCAGCCAGCGCGTCATGCTGCGCTGGACGTTCCAGATGACCTGCAGGGCGTCGATCTGCACGGACTCGGGCACCTTGCCGTCCAGTGCGTCGATCTGGTTCCACAACGCACGCGCGTCCAGCGTCTCGCGGGTGATGGTGAACGCCTTGGCCACTTCCGCCGGCGAGCGGCCGGTGTCTTCCTGCATGCGCAGCAGGAACGTGGCGCCCATGCGGTTGATGGTGGTGTTGGTGACCGCGGTGGCGATGATCTCGCGCTTCAGGCGGTGCTTTTCCATCTCGGACGCGTATTTCTTCTGCAGCGGCTGCGGGAAGTAGCGCTGCAGTTCCTTGGACAGGAAAGGATCCTCCGGGATGTCGGACTCCAGCAGCTGCTGGAATGCCACCAGCTTAGAATAGGACAACAGCACCGACAGTTCCGGACGCGTCAGGCCCTGGCCACGCGCCTTGCGTTCGGCCAGTTCCGCGTCGGACGGCAGGTACTCGATCTGGCGGTCCAGCAGGCCCTGCGATTCCAGCGTCTGGATGAAGTGCTGCTTGGAGCCGAGGCGCGAGACGCTCATGCGCTCCATCAGGCTGATGGCCTGGTTCTGGCGGTAGTTGTCCCACAGCACCAGGTCGGCCACTTCGCCGGTCATGTCGGCCAGCAGCTTGTTGCGCGCGTCCATGCCCAGCTTCTTGGCCTGCACCACGCCATTGAGCAGGATCTTGATGTTCACCTCGTGGTCGGAGGTGTCCACGCCGGCGGAGTTGTCGATGAAGTCGGTATTGAGCAGCACGCCGTGCTGCGCGGCCTCGATGCGGCCCAACTGGGTCAGGCCCAGGTTGCCGCCCTCGCCCACCACCTTGCAGCGCAGGTCGCGGCCATCGACGCGCAGCCCGTTGTTCGCCCGGTCGCCCACATCAGCATGGGTCTCGCTGGCGGCCTTGACGTAGGTGCCGATGCCGCCGTTCCACAGCAGGTCCACCGGCGACTTCAGGATGGCGCTCATCAGTTCGTTGGGCGTCATCGATTTCACGCCATCGGCGATGCCCAGCGCGGCGCGTACTTCCGGGGTGATGTCGATGGACTTGGCGCTGCGCGGATGGATGCCACCGCCCTTGGAGATCAGCTTGGCGTCGTAGTCGGCCCAGCTGGAGCGCGGCAACTTGAACATGCGGTCGCGTTCCTTGAACGACCTGGCCGCATCCGGGTTCGGGTCCAGGAAGATGTGGCGGTGGTCGAAGGCGGCCAGCAGGCGGATGTGTTCGGACAGCAGCATGCCGTTGCCGAACACGTCGCCGGACATGTCGCCGATGCCGACGCAGGTGAAGTCCTCCGCCTGGCTGTCGCGGTTCATCGCGCGGAAGTGGCGCTTGACCGATTCCCAGGCGCCACGCGCGGTGATGCCCATGCCCTTGTGGTCGTAACCGACCGAACCACCCGAGGCGAACGCGTCGCCCAGCCAGAAGCCGTGCGCGATGGCCAGGCCGTTGGCGATGTCCGAGAACGTCGCCGTGCCCTTGTCGGCCGCGACCACCAGGTAGGGATCGTCCTGGTCGTGGCGCACTACGTTCACCGGCGGCACGATCCTGTTGCCGACGATGTTGTCGGTGATGTCCAGCAGGCCCTGGATGAACAGCTTGTAGCAGGCGATGCCTTCGGCCAGCACGGCGTCGCGGTCGCCGCCCACCGGCGGACGCTTGACGAAGAAGCCACCCTTCGCGCCGACCGGCACGATGACGGTGTTCTTCACCATCTGCGCCTTCACCAGCCCCAGCACTTCGGTACGGAAATCCTCGCGACGGTCCGACCAGCGCAGGCCGCCACGGGCCACAGGGCCGAAGCGCAGGTGTACGCCTTCCACGCGCGGGCCGTACACGAAGATCTCGCGGTACGGGCGCGGCTTGGGCAGGTCGGGCACCTTGGCCGAATCGAACTTGAAGCTGATCGTGTGCGCCGGCGAGCCATCCTTGCCCACCTGGTAGAAGCTGGTGCGCAGGGTGGCCTCGATGGCACCCATGAAGCCGCGCAGGATGCGGTCGTCGTCCAGGCTGGAGACGCGGTCCATCAGTTTCAGCAGTGTCTGGTGCGCGGCCTCCGCCTGCCTGTCGCGACTCTCGCCACGCGCGTCGATCAGCGGCTGCAGCGCTTTCTGCGTGGCCTCGTCACCAGCGGCCAACGCCTGCAGCTGCTGCGAGAAGCGCACCTGGCCTTCCTTGATCTGCGCCTTGGTCTCGTTGCCGGTGGCCGGGTCGAAGCGGGCTTCGAACAGTTCCACCAGCAGGCGCGCCAACAGCGGATAACGATTGAGGGTTTCCTCCACATAGGTCTGCGAGAACGGCACGCCGGTCTGCAGCAGGTACTTGCAGTAGCCGCGCAGCAGCGCCACCTGGCGCCAGGCCAGCCCCGCGCCCAGCACCAGCCGGTTGAAGCCGTCGTTCTCGGCGTCGCCACTCCACACGCGGGCGAACGCTTCCTCGAACGTGGTGGCCAGGCGCTCCACGTCGATCTCGCCGTGCTGCGGCTCGACTTCGAACTCCTGGATGTAGCGCGCGCCCTCGGCGGTCTCCAGGCGGAACGGGTGCTCGGAGATCACCCGCAATCCCATGTTCTCCATCAACGGCAAGGCATCGGAAAGCGGGATGTCGCTTTGCTGGCGATACAGGTTCAGGCGCAGGCGTCCCTGGCCGGGACGCTCGCGATGCGACTCGTGCAGGCTCAGGCGCAGGTCGTCCGGCCCTGTCAGGCCGGCCAGCAGCTCGACGTCGCGCGCCGCGCCTTCCGGCGACACCACTTCGATGTAACCGGCGGGCAACGCACGGCCGAAACGGCTGGCCAGCTTGAGGCCCGCGGATTCGCCGTGGCGACCGATCAACCGCTCGCGCAGGTCGTCCTGCCAGTTGCGCAGCAGATGGGCGATGTCGCCCTCCAGCGCGGACGTGTCGACATCCACCTGCTCGCCCGCCTTCGGGCGGATGGTGATGTGCAGCTGCGCCAGCGGTGACTCGCCCAGCAGCACGCTGCTGTCGACGTACTCGCCGCGCATGGCGTCCTTCAGCAGCGATTCGATGCGCAGCCGGACTTCGGTATTGAAGCGCTCGCGCGGGATGTAGACCAGCGCCGAATAGAAACGCCCGTACCGGTCGCGACGCAGGAACAGCTTGCTGCGTACCCGTTCCTGCAGGCCCAGGATGCCCATCGCCGTGCGGTAGAGTTCGTCGTCGCTGGACTGGAACAGCTCCTCGCGCGGCAGGGTTTCCAGGATATGGCGCAACGCCTTGCCGCTGTGGCCGCTGGGCGACAGGCCCGACTTCTGCATGACGTACTCGTGGCGCTCGCGCACCAGCGGGATTTCCCACGGGCGGCGGTTGTAGGCACTGGAGGTGTACAGGCCGATGAAGCGCTGCTCCGCGACGGGATTGCCCTTCGCGTCGAACTCCAGCACGCCGATGTAATCCATGTTGCCAGGGCGGTGCACGGTGGAACGGCGATTGGTCTTGGTCAGGATCAGTGCATCGACGGACCCGCCCTGCGGCAGGTAGTGGGCGGCCAGCGTGTTGACGTTGCGCGGCGGCGTGGTGTCGCCGTGACGCAGCAGGCCCAGGCCGCTGTCTTCAACCGCACGCAGCACGCCCGTGGCCTTCTCGACCCGGTATTCGCGATAGCCGAAGAACGTGAAATGGTCGGCCGCGGCCCAGCGCAGGAACTCCTGTGCCTCGTGACGCCCCGCGTCGCCCACCGGCAGCCGGCGCGTGGCGAAGTCATCGGCCAGGCCGAGCATCTTCTCGCGCATGCTGCCCCAGTCGCGGACGATGGCGCGGACCTCGTCCAGCACGCCACGCACGCGCTTCTCGATGGCGGCCATCTGGTCGGCAGGCTGGCGGTCGATCTCCAGCAGCATGAGCGATTCCGGCTTGCCTTCGCCTACCGCCGTGATCTTGCCCGCCTTGTCGCGGGTGAAGCGCACCAGCGGGTGGCCCAGCACGTGCACGCCAACGCCCATGTCGGCCAGCGCCATGCTCACCGAGTCCACGAGGAAGGGCATGTCGTCATTGACGATCTGCAGGACCGTGTGCGGCGATTCCCAGCCCTGCCCCTTGGTGCTGGCATTGAACACGCGCACGTTGGCCGTCCCGGGCTTGCGGTTGCGCGCGAATTCGAGCGTGTTCAATGCAATGGCGGCCCACGCATCGGCGCCATGATGCGGATACTCGTCCTCTTCCATGCGCATGTAGAAGGCTTCGGCGAAGGCCTGCGTCTCGGCCTGCGACTTGCCCGACACGCGCTTGCGGATCGCCGACAGGATGGGGTCCAGCGAGAACGCCTGCTTCGTCGCGCCTGCGGTCTTGGCCGCCGCCACATCCGGTCGGGCAGCCACCTTCCCGGTCGGGGTCTTCTTCGGCCCGGCTGCCTTGGCGGCGGCCTTGCCGGATTCCTTCTTCGGTTTGGGCGGGGTGGCTTTCTTCGAACTGCGCGCAGCGTTCATGCAGGAGGTAACTCTACGATTGGTAGTCGAATGGTTATTGTAGCCCTCGCCGCGATGACAAGACTTGTTGCGAGGCGTCAAAAATCGCGCTTGCATTTCGAGGACCGATTGCCTAGCGACACTTGCCGGATGCCTGCGACTCGCCAGGCGCCTGGCGGGCATGCGGGTGCGGCGACAAGCGACTCGAAGCTGCCTGCACTTACCATCCGCCACCGCATGGCATGCAACCCCATGCGCCCGCGTTCCTCACGCCGTCTTTACTTGCAGATGCGCCGCTTTGTGCACGGATCAAGGCGGCTTTCAAGCCTTCCTAAATTCTGAACTGGACGGTATAGTCCAATCGCCATGAGCCCCTCCCCCGCACTGTCCGCGATCGAACAGCGCCGCCTGCGTGTGCACGCGGCGGTCAGGGAACTGCTCAGCGAACAGGGCTTCAAGGTCAGCATGGAGGCCGTCGCCGCACGCGCGGGGTGTTCCAAGCAGACCCTCTATGCGCAGTTCGGGAACAAGCAGGGACTGCTGCGCAGCCTGATCGAGGAACACCTGGACCTGGCCACCACGCCGTTGGCGCGCGACGTTGAAGACCCGCGCGGCACCCTGCTGGCGTTCGCCACGCAGCACCTGGAACACCTATGCGACCCGTCGGTGATGGCCACGAACCGGTTGCTGACTGCGGAAGCGCACCATTTTCCGCAAGAAGCGCAATCCCTCTACCACGATGGCTGCGATACTCTCCAGCAGAGACTCGCCGACTGGATAGGGAATGCGATGCGCCAGGGCCGGTTGAGGCATGACGAACCGCACTTCGCCGCGGAGATGCTGCTCGGCATGATCGCCGGTCTCGACCTTGAAAGGCAGCGCTTCGGCGTGGCGCATCGCGCCAGCGACGAAGCGCGGCAGCGGTGGGCGCGATTCGCGGTGGATGCCTTCCTGCGTGCGTTCTCGCCCGATGCGAAACACCGCGCCGATGATGGGCGCACCGATCCACCGACCGTGGTGCGCCTTCGCGCCCCGGGCGGACGCACCACTCCCAAGAACTCGAAAACCTGAAACGGAGCTTCCCATGACCTCCCCCGTCCGCCGTTACGCCCTCGCCGGCGCCATCCTGTTCGCGCTGGCCGCGTGCAGCAAACCCGAAGCCCAGCAGATGCCGACGCCCGAGGTGGGCGTTGTGAAGGCCACGCCGCAGAGCGTTCCGCTGCAGCGCGACCTGGTCGGGCGCCTGTCGGCGTTCCGCACCTCCGACGTGCGCGCACGCGTGCCCGGCGTGCTGATCAAGCGCGTCTACGAGGAAGGCAGCGAGGTGAAAGAGGGCCAGGTGCTGTTCCAGATCGACCCCGCCCCGCAGCAGGCTTCGCTGAGTGCCGCGCAGGCGAACCTCGCGTCGGCGCAGGCGACCTACGCCAACGCCAAGGTCGCGGCGGACCGCGCACGCCAGCTGGTGCCGCAGAAGTTCGTGTCCCAGTCCGACCTGGACAACGCGCAGGCCGCCGAACGCAGTGCGGCTGCCGCCGTGCAGCAGGCGCAGGCCAATGTATCCACCGCCCGCATCAACCTGGGTTACACGAACGTCACCGCACCCATCTCGGGGCGTGCCGGCAAGCAGCAGGTCACCGAGGGCGCCCTCGTCGGCCAGGTCGAGGCCACGCTGCTGACCACGGTGGACCAGATCGACCCGCTGTACGTCAACTTCTCCCTGGGCATCAACGAACTGGAATCGCTGCGCATGGCCCAGAGCAACGGCAGCCTGCAGCTGACCGGCGAAGGCGAAGCCAAGGTGCAGGTCATCCTGTCCGACGGCAGTGTCTTCAGCGAGGAAGGCCTGCTGGACTTCTCCGGCACGGTGGTGGACCCGGCGACCGGTGCGGTCTCGTTGCGCGCGCGCATTCCCAACCCGGAGAAGTCGCTGCTGCCGGGCATGTTCGTCACGCTGAAGGCCACGCTGGGCGAACGCAAGAATGCCTTCCTGATCCCGCAGGATGCGGTGCTGCGTGATGCCAGCGGCGCGTACGTCCTGGTGGTGGGCGCCGACGGCAAGGTCGTGCGCAAGTCGGTGACCGCCGAGAACCCGCGCGAAGGCCAGTGGGTGGTGACCTCCGGCCTGGCCGCCAATGACCAGGTGATCGTGTCCGGCGTGCAGAAGGTACAGCCTGGCGCACCCGCCAAGGCGACGCCCTGGAAGCCCGCCGCTCCGGCTGGCCAGCAACCCGCCGCTGCCGCCGCGCCGCAGAAGTAAGGGACGACCCCCATGCCCAAGTTCTTCATCGACAAACCGATCTTCGCCTGGGTGGTGGCGATCCTGATCTCGCTGGGCGGCGTGATCGCGATCTTCAACCTCGGCGTCGAGTCCTACCCCAACATCGCGCCGCCGCAGGTGGTGGTGAATGCCAGCTACCCCGGCGCCAGCGCGGAGACCGCCGAGCAGGCGGTCACGCAGATCATCGAGCAGCAGCTCACCGGCATCGACAACCTGCTGTACTTCAGCTCTTCTTCCGATGCCACCGGCGGCGCCAGCATCACGCTGACCTTCCAGACCGGCACCGATCCCGACATCGCGCAGGTGCAGGTGCAGAACAAGGTCGCCCTGGCCGAACCGCGCCTGCCCACCGAGGTGGTGCAGCAGGGCGTGGTGGTGGCCAAGGCCAATGCCGGCTTCCTGATGGTGGCCGCATTGCGTTCGGAGAATCCGGCCGTGGGCCGCGAACAGCTGAACGACATCGTCGGTTCGCGCGTGCTCGACCAGATCTCGCGCATCCCCGGCGTGGGCAGCACGCAGCAGTTCGGTAGCGAATACGCGATGCGCATCTGGCTGGACCCGAACAAGCTGCAGGGTTTCGGCATGTCCACCAGCGAAGTGCTGGGCGCCATCCGCAGCCAGAACGTGCAGTTCGCCGCCGGCTCCATCGGCTCCGACCCGGCACCCGAAGGCCAGGGCTTCACGGCCACCGTCACCACCGAGGGCCGCTTCAACTCGCCGGAGCAGTTCGAGAACATCATCCTGCGCGCCAACAGCGACGGCACCACGGTGCGGCTGAAGGACGTGGCGCGCGTCGCCATCGGCGCGACCGCCTACGGCTTCGAGACGCAATGGAACGGCGCGCCCACCGCGGCGTTCGCCGTGCAGCTGCTACCTGGCGCCAACGCGTTGAACGTGGCCGGCGCCGTGCGCGCGAAGATGGACGAGTTGCAGCCCAGCTTCCCGCAGGGCGTGCAGTGGTTCTCGCCGTACGACAGCACCACCTTCGTGCGCATCTCGATCGAGGAAGTGGTCAAGACGCTGATCGAGGCCGTGGTGCTGGTGTTCCTGGTGATGCTGATCTTCCTGCAGAACCTGCGCGCGACCATCATCCCCACGCTGGTCATCCCGGTGGCGCTGCTGGGCACGTTCCTGGGCATGACGGTGATCGGCTTCACCATCAACCAGCTGACCCTGTTCGGCATGGTGCTGGCCATCGGCATCGTGGTGGACGACGCCATCGTGGTGATCGAAAACGTCGAACGCATCATGACCGAGGAAGGCCTGCCACCGAAGGAGGCCACCCGCAAGGCGATGGACCAGATCACCGGTGCGGTGATCGCCATCACCGTGGTGCTGTCGGCGGTGTTCATCCCGTCGGCGCTGCAGGGCGGTTCGGCAGGTGAGATCTACAAGCAGTTCGCGCTGACGATTGCCATCGCGATGGTGTTCTCGGCGTTCCTGGCGCTGGGCTTCACCCCTGCCCTGTGCGCCACGCTGCTGAAGCCGACCCACGGCGGCAAGTCGAACGTGGTGTTCCGCACCTTCAACAAGTACTACGACAAGATCGCGCACACCTACACCGGGCACATCGGCAGCGCCGTCCGCCATGCGCCGCGCTGGATGGTGGTGTTCGCGGGCCTGACGCTGCTGTGCGGCTTCCTGTTCACCCGCATGCCCGGCAGCTTCCTGCCCGAGGAAGACCAGGGCTACGCGCTTGCCATCGTGCAGTTGCCGCCCGGCGCCTCCATGGAGCGCACCAGCAAGGTCTTCACCCAGATCCGCAGCACGCTGGAGAAGATGGAAGGCTATGACGGCATGATGGAGGTCACCGGCTTCAGCTTCGTCGGTCAGGGCGAAAACGTCGGCATGGCGTTCATCCGGCTGAAACCGTGGGAAGAGCGCAAGATCGATGCCGCCGGCTTCATCCAGCAGGCCAACGGCGCACTGTTCGGCATCAAGGAAGCCGGCATCTTCGTGGTCAACCTGCCCACGGTGAACGGCCTGGGCCAGTTCGGCGGCTTCGACATGTACCTGCAGGACCGCACCGGCCAGGGCCAGAAGGCGCTGGTGGAGGCGCGCAACATCCTGCTGGGCAAGGCCGGCCAGAATCCGGTGCTGACCGGCGTTCGCCCGAACGGCCTGGAAGACGCACCCCAGCTGAAGTTGAACGTGGATCGCGTGCAGGCGCAGGCGATGGGCCTGTCGCTGTCGGACATCTACAACTCGATCGGCCTGATGCTGGCGCCGGTGTACGTCAACGATTTCTTCTACGAAGGCCGCATCAAGCGCGTCACCATGCAGGCGGATGCCCCGTTCCGCATGAGTCCGGAATCACTGGGCAATTTCTACACGCCCAGCAGCCTGCAGAACGGCGCGATGATTCCGCTGACCAACGTGGTGAAGTCGGAGTGGATCACCAATTCGCCGTCGCTGACCCGCTACAACGGCTATGCCGCCATCAACATCGTGGGCTCGCAGGCGCCGGGTCGCAGTTCCGGCGAGGCGATGAAGGCGATGGAGGACATCGTCAACAATGACCTGCCAGCGGGCTTCGGCTTCGACTGGACCGGTATGTCGTACCAGGAAATCCTGGCCGGCAACACGGCCACGCTGCTGCTGGTGCTGTCGATCGTGGTGGTGTTCCTCTGCCTGGCCGCGCTGTACGAAAGCTGGTCGGTGCCGGTATCGGTGCTGCTGGTGGTGCCGCTGGGCGTGCTGGGCGCGGTCGTCTTCGCGATGCTGCGTGGGCTGCCGAACGACATCTTCTTCAAGATCGGCCTGATCACCATCATCGGCCTGGCCGCGAAGAACGCCATCCTGATCGTCGAGTTCGCCGTTGAGCAGCGCCGCGAAGGCAAGACGCTGCGCGATGCGGTCATCGAGGCATCGCGCCTGCGCTTCCGCCCGATCCTGATGACCTCGTTCGCGTTCATCATGGGCGTACTGCCGATGGCCATCTCCACCGGCGCGGGCGCCAACGCGCGCCACGCGATCGGTACCGGCGTGATCGGCGGCATGGTGTTCGCCACGTTCCTCGGCCTGCTGCTGATCCCCGTGTTCTTCGTGGCGGTACGCCGCATGCTGGGCGACAAGATGGACGAGCCGTCCAGGGAATACCTGGCCGAGCACAACAAGCCGCCGGCACGCTGAAGATCGTCGCCGTCATAAGGAGAAACCCCGGCCATGCCGGGGTTTCTCTTTTGTGTGCGACCGTGTCCCTGCCGTTGCCGTAGGCCCGCACTCCGGAAGACGCTATTTAGGTGTATGCGGGCCGGGCGCCACATACGCCTTGCGCGCCGCCTTGACCGCTTCATGATTGTCCGCCGCCCATTGCGCCAGCATCTCCACGCGTTCGAAGAACGACTGCCCGAGCGGTGTCAGCGTGTAGTCCACCCGCGGGGGGATGGTGGGAAACACCGCGCGCGCCACCAGGCCGTCCTGCTCCAGGTGGCGCAGGGTCTGCGCCAGCATGCGCGGCGAGATGTCGGCGATGCGCTTGCGCAGTTCGGAGAAGCGCAGCGTGCCCGGGGCGAGTTCGTGCAGGACCAGCACGGTCCAGCGGTCACCCAGGCGATCCAGCACGTCGCGGATGGGGCAGTTCTCGGTGAGGATCAGGGATTGGCGATGAAGGGTCATGGCGGCGGCGGTCGGCGGGGGTTACCTGGCAGTAACCCGGTTATCCGGGGCTCCCTGCTTGTGCGCCCGGAGCCCATTACTACCATAGGGTAACCAACAACTGTTCCGTTACCAAGGATGCACTTCGCCATGAATATCTCGACCCCCACCCTGCTGGTCACCGGCGCCTCGGGCCACCTTGGCCGCGCGGTGATCGCGCACCTGCTGGATACGGTGGGCATTCCCGCCGACCGCATCATTGCCACCAGCCGTACGCCCGCCACGCTTGCCGACCTTGCCGCGCGTGGCGTTACGGTGCGCGCCGCCGACTTCGATGATCCTGCATCGCTGGAGGCTGCCTTCACCGGGGCCGACCGCCTGCTGCTGGTGAGCACCGATGCATTGCTTGAGCCGGGCAAGCGCCTGCAGCAGCACCGCACGGCCGTGCAGGCCGCGGTGGTGGCAGGCGTGCGGCACGTGGTCTATACCTCGCTGCCCGTGCCCGAGACATCGAAGGTCAGCTTCGCACCGGACCACCTGGGCACCGAACAGGCCCTCGCCGCATCACCGTTGACGTGGACCGTGCTGCGCAATGCGTGGTACTTCGAAAACCTGCTGCATACCGTGCCGGGTGCACTCGCGGCTGGCCAATGGTCCTCCGCGGCCGGTGATGGCGGCATCGCCTACATCGCGCGCGACGACCTGGCACGCGCCGCGGCCATCGCGCTGGCCGCGGGCGACACGCGCAAGCGGACGCTCACCCTGACCGGGACGCAGGCATGGACCGCGCGCCAGCTGGCCGCGCGGATCAGCAGCGCCACCGGCAAACCGCTGGAGGTAGTGGACGTGAGCCTGGAGCAGTTGACCGAGGGCCTGCAGGCGCACGGTTTTCCACCCGCGCTGGCGGCCGTGTTCGCTTCATTCGATGCCGCCACGGCCGCGGGCGACCTGGGCGGCATCACGGATGACTATGCGCAGCTGACGGGGCGTGCGCCGGAATCCTTCGATGCCTGGCTGCTGCGCAACGGCGCGGGACTTTCCCGGGCCTGAGGCCGAAACAAGAACCCCGGCCGGAGCCGGGGTTCTCTTGTTGCCATTGGAGCGAGGACTCAGGCCTGCTTGGCCTTCTGGCTGGCGATCCACTGGTCCACGCGGCGTTCGAGCAGCGTCAGCGGCAGGGCGCCACCACCCAGCACGGCATCATGGAATCCCTTGATGTCGAACTTGTCACCCAGTTCCGTTTCCGCCTTCCTGCGCAGGTCCTGGATGCGGATCATGCCGACTTTGTAGGCCGTGGCCTGGCCCGGCATGATCAGGTAACGCTGCACTTCCGACTTGATCGCCGCCAGCGGCACTGCGCTGTTGGCATCGAAGTACTCCACCGCCTGCTGCTCGGTCCAACCCTTCGCATGCAGGCCGGTGTCCACCACCAGGCGGATCGCGCGCCACATTTCAGAACTCAGCCGACCGAACTCGGAATAAGGATCCTGGTAGGTGTTCGGCATTTCCTTGGCCAGCCACTCCGAGTACAGGCCCCAGCCTTCGGAGTACGCGGTGAAACCGGCCTGCGTGCGGAACTTCGGCACGCCGGTGAGTTCCTGCGCGATGGAGATCTGCATGTGGTGGCCCGGCAGGCCCTCGTGGTACGCGATGACTTCCAGCTCGGGCTTCGGCATGGCATTCATGTCCGACAGGTGCGCGTAGTACACGCCCGGACGCGAGCCATCCGGCGTGCCCGGGAAGTAGTGCTGGGCGGCGCCGTCCTGTTCGCGGAAGGCTTCCACGCGCTTCACTTCCAGGTCCGCCTTGGGCAGCAGGCCGAAGTAGTTCGGCAGTTCCTTCTTGATGTTGGCGATGGCCTTGGTCGCTTCGTCGATGTAGGCCTGGCGGCCGGCATCGGTGTTGGGGAACGCGAACTGCGGATCGCTGTCGATGAAGGCGAAGAAGGCATCCAGGTCACCCTTGAAGCCCACCTTGTCCTTCAGCGCCGTCATTTCACCCTTGATGCGCTCCACTTCCTTCAGGCCCAGCGCGTGGATCTCGTCGGCCGTCATGTTGGTGGTGGTCATCTGGCGCAACTGGTACTCGTAGTACGCCTTGCCGTTCGGGTGCGTGCTGCCGACGCCGGTGGCGTTCTCGCCCGCGTTCGGCAGGTCCTCCTCGCACCACGCGATGACGCGCTCATAGGCGGGCTTGAACTGCTCCAGCAGCGCCTTGCGCGCCTCTTCCTTCAACGCGGCGCCACGTTCGGCGCTGACCTTGCCGTTCTTCACCAGCGCGTCGGCCTTGGCCTGCGCGTCGGCCCAGATCGCCGAATCCTTGCCCGAGGAGAACGGGGCGCCGGCGATGACCTTCTTCGACTGGTCGATGACGCCTTCATAGGCGAACCTGGGCGGACGGATGCCCTGCCCGGCCGACTTGCGCGCACGCTCAAGCAGCTGGTCGAACGCACGTGCGCTGGCGTTGAGGCGCGACACGTAAGCGGTGTAGTCCGATTCCTCTTCCACCTTGTGGAAGCTGATCATCACGGTGGGGAAGAAACTCTGCGCACCGTTCATCTGGTCGAACGCATACCCGTCCACCAGGAAGGGCAAGCCATCACGGGCGTTCTCGTACTGCAGCTTCCACAGGTCGTAGGACAACTTGCCCTCGTCGCTCAGCTTGGCGTAGTCGAAGGTCTTCTCCATCTCCTCGACGCTCGCCTTCTGCCAGGCCACCTGGTCAAGCTGGGCCTTCTCGGACAGGTCGTCGATCTGGTCGTACAGGTCCTTGCGGCCCTGGAACGTCAGCTGCAGCGGGCTGAACTTCAGTTGTTCCTCGTACTTCTTCTCGAACCACTGGTTGAGGCGCTCGGTCTCGGCCGCGATGTCGGCCTGCGAAACGGTGGCGGCAGGCGTGGCGGCGGTGCCGGTTTCGGGCGAAGCAGCGCGGTCGCAGGCGGTCAGGGCCAGCGCCAGGGCACAGACGATCAGGGTTTTACGCATCGGGTTCTCCAGGAGGGACACGGGAGACAGACCCCCGCACCGGAGCACTCTAGCGGACCGTAAGGCGGCCCGTCCCATTACTAAAGATGGGGGGGCGCCATGGCAGCCATTGGGCGTGCAAGGCGAAGAACGCGCCGCCGCGCGCCTGGATGGCGAACAAGATTGCCTTGCGGCGCGACGGCATCCGGATCCGCAGCCCCAAAAAAGAAAACGGGCGCCGCCAGGACAGCGGCGCCCGTTGCAGGAACCCCAGGCTCAGCGCAGCCCGGTTTCGTTGCGGGCGATGACCAGGCGCTGGATCTCGCTGGTGCCTTCGTAGATCTCGGTGATCTTGGCATCGCGGAAGTACCGCTCCAGCGGCATTTCCTTGGAATAGCCCATGCCGCCGTGGATCTGCACGGCCTGGTGGGTGATCCACATGGCCGCTTCGGAGGCGGTCAGCTTGGCGATGGCCGCTTCGTTGCTGAAGCGCTGGTCCTGCCCCTTCACCCAGGCCGCGCGCAGCGTCAGCAGGGTGGCAGCGTCAAGCTTGCACTTCATGTCGGCGATCTTGGCCTGGGTCATCTGGAAGGTGCCGATGGGCGCACCGAAGGCCTTGCGCTCCTTGACGTAGGCGAGCGTGGCCTCATACGCCGCGCGCGCGATGCCGATGGCCTGGCTGGCGATGCCGATGCGGCCGGCGTCCAGCACGCCCATGGCGATCTTGAAGCCTTCGCCCTCCTTGCCCAGCACGTCGTCGGCGGCGACCACGTAGTCGGTGAACTCGATCTCGCAGGTGGCCGAGGCTCGGATGCCCAGCTTGGGCTCGGTCTTGCCGCGGTGGAAACCCGGCAGCGTGGTGTCGATCAGGAACGCGGTGATGCCACGCGCGCCCTTGTCGGGCTCGCTCATGGCGAACAGCACGATGTACTTGGCGACCGGCCCGGAGGTGATCCAGCTCTTCTTGCCATTGATGACGAAGCTGCCATCGGCCTGCTTGACCGCCCGGCACCGCATCGAGGTGGCATCGGAGCCGGACTGCGGCTCCGTGAGCGCGAAGGCGCCGATCTCGGCCCCCTCGGCGATCGCGCGCACGTACTTCTGCTTCTGCGCCTCGGTGCCGAACTTCAGGATGCCGTTGCAGAACAGCGAGTTGTTCACCGACATGATGGTGGAATGCGCGGCGTCGCCGGCGGCGATCTCGATCATCGCCAGCACGTAGGCGATCGGGTCCATGCCCGCGCCACCGTATTCGGCCGGCACTTCGATGCCCATCAGCCCGTTCTCGCCCAGCAGGCGGATGTTGTCCAGCGGGAACTCGCCCACCTTGTCGAAGTGCTCGGCGCTGGGCGCGATCTTTTCCTGCGCAATCCGGCGCGCCACGTCCTGGATCATCAACTGCTCTTCGGTGAATGCGAAATCCACGGCTGTTGCCCTTCACTGTTTGTTGAATACCAATTGTAACCCGCGACCATCCGCGGGCGTATGCCGGGGTTGACCCGCCCCCTCGCTGGCCGGACAATATCTCTATATCGCGATAGGAAGATATTTATGGATCTGGAAGCCTGGTCGACCCGCCTGAAAGTCTTCGCCGACGCCACCCGGGTACGCCTGCTGGCGCTGCTGGAGCGCGAGGAACTGACCGTGGCCGAGCTCTCCGCGATCACCCAGCTGGCGCAGCCGCGCGTATCCACCCACTTGGCCCGCCTGAAGGAAGCCAACTTGGTACGCGACCGCCGCGCCGGCGTTTCGGCCTATTACCGGTTCGACGAGGAACATCTGGATCCCGTGCAGCGCGAGCTCTGGCGCAGCCTGCGCCAGGGCAGCGACGACCCGCTGCTGCGGCAGGACGCCGAGCGCGTCGCCTCCGTGCTGGCCAACCGCGCCGCCGACCAGAACTGGGCGGACTCGGTCGCCGGCGACATGGAGCGCCACTATTCGCCCGGCCGCACCTGGGAAGCCCTCGCCCGTACCGCGTTGCCCCTGCTGGAGACCGGCGACGTGCTGGACATCGCCTCCGGCGACGGCGTGCTGGCCGAACTGCTGTCCCCGCATGCCAGCCGCTACGTCTGCGTGGACACCAGTGCACGCGTCGTGGCCGCAGCGGGCGAGCGCCTGCGCCGTTTCCCCAACGTCGAAGTGCGCGAGGGCGACATGCATGCCCTGCCCTTCAAGGACAACAGCTTCGACCTGGTCGTGCTGATGCACGCCCTGACCTATTCGACCAAACCCGCCCAGGCGGTCAGCGAAGCGGCGCGGGTGTTGCGCAAGGGCGGCCGCCTGCTGCTGAGCAGCCTGGCCAAGCACGAGCACCGTTCCGTCGTGGAAGCGTATGGCCACGTCAACCTCGGTTTCAGCGAGAAGGAACTGCGCAAGTTCGCCGAGAAGGCGGGGCTGGAAATCGCCAACAGCGAGACCGTCACGCGCGAACGCCGTCCCCCGCATTTCGAAGTCCTCTCGCTGACCGCCCAGAAGCCATGAAGACCCTCCCCTGGCTGAAGCCGGCACGCGCCGCCGCGCTTCACGACGCGCTTGAACGCCGCATCCTGATCATCGATGGCGCGATGGGCACCATGATCCAGCGCCACCGGCTGGAAGAAGCCGATTACCGCGGCGCACGCTTTGCGGACGGTTACGACAGCCAGCATGCGCATGGGGAAGGCTGCGGCCATGACCTGAAAGGCAACAACGACCTGCTGCTGCTGAGCAAGCCGGAAGTCATCGCTGGCGTGCATATCGCCTACCTGGAAGCCGGCGCCGACCTGGTCGAAACCAATACGTTCAACGCGACGTCGATCAGCCAGGCCGACTACCATCTTGAACACCTGGTCTATGAACTCAACAAGGCCGGAGCCGCGGTCGCACGCGCCTGCTGCGATGCCGTCGAAGCGGACGATCGTGCCAAGGGCAGGCCGGACAAGCCGCGCTTCGTGATCGGCGTGCTGGGCCCGACCAGCCGGACCGCCTCCATCAGCCCGGATGTCAACGACCCCGGCTACCGCAACACCAGCTTCGACGAGCTGCGTGCGACCTACCGCGAGGCCATCGATGGGCTGATCGACGGCGGCGCGGACACGCTGATGGTGGAAACCATCTTCGACACGCTCAATGCCAAGGCCGCGCTGTATGCCATCGAGGAAGTGTTCGATGCACGTGGGGGCCGGCTGCCGGTCATGATCTCCGGCACCATCACCGACGCCTCCGGACGCACGCTGTCGGGGCAGACCGCCGAAGCCTTCTACACCTCCGTTGCGCACGGCCGCCCCTTGTCGGTGGGCCTGAACTGCGCGCTGGGCGCCAAGGACCTGCGTGAGCATGTGGAAACACTCTCCACCGTGGCGGACAGCTACGTCAGCGCACATCCCAATGCCGGCCTGCCCAATGCGTTTGGCGAATACGACGAAACACCCGAGGAGATGGCGGCCACGCTGAAAGAGTTCGCGCAGTCCGGCCTCCTGAACCTGGTCGGCGGTTGCTGCGGCACCACGCCTGCCCACATCCAGGCGATCGCCGAGGCCGTCGCAGGTCTGCCGCCGCGCCGCCTGCCACGGTCGCTGGAGCAGGCCGCATGAGCCGTGCAAGCCACCACACCCGCCTGTCGGGGCTGGAGCCGCTGGTCATCACGCCGGACCTGCTGTTCATCAACGTGGGCGAGCGCACCAACGTCACCGGCAGCGCCCAGTTCCGCAAGCTGATCAAGGAAGAGCGCTACGAAGAGGCCGTCGAAGTCGCCCGCCAGCAGGTGGCCAACGGCGCGCAGATCCTCGACGTCAACATGGATGAGGGCCTGATCGATTCCGAGAAGGCGATGACGCGCTTCCTCAACCTGATCATGTCCGAGCCGGACATCGCCCGCATCCCGGTGATGGTGGATTCGTCCAAGTGGAGCGTGATCGAGGCTGGCCTGAAATGCCTGCAAGGCAAGAGCGTGGTCAACTCGATCTCGCTGAAGGAAGGCGAGGAAGCCTTCATCGACCAGGCCCGCAAGGTGCTGCGTTACGGCGCCGCCGCGGTGGTGATGGCGTTCGACGAAGCGGGACAGGCCGACACCTGCGCGCGCAAGGTCGAGATCTGCACGCGCGCCTACCGCATCCTGACCGAGGAAGTCGGCTTCCCGCCGGAAGACATCATCTTCGACCCCAACATCTTCGCGGTCGCGACCGGCATTGAAGAGCACGACAACTACGCCGTCGACTTCATCGAGGCCACCCGCATCATCCGGCAGACCCTGCCCCACTGCCACGTGTCCGGCGGCGTGTCGAACGTGTCGTTCTCGTTCCGTGGCAATGAACCCGTGCGGCAGGCCATCCATGCCGTGTTCCTCTACCACGCCATCAAGGCCGGCATGGACATGGGCATCGTCAATGCCGGCGCCATGCCGATCTACGACGACCTGGAGGCCGACCTGCGGGAACGCGTCGAGGACGTGGTGCTCAACCGGCGCAGGGACGCCACCGAGCGCCTGCTGGAGATCGCCGACCGCTACAAGGGCAAGAAGGGCGAGGCCCAGGTGGAGAACCTGGCATGGCGCGAGAAGCCCGTCCGCGAGCGGCTGGCACATGCGCTGGTGCACGGCATCGATGCCTTCGTGGACGAAGATACCGAGGAGGCCCGCCAGCAGGCCACGCGTCCGCTGGATGTCATAGAAGGCGCGCTGATGGACGGCATGAACGTGGTCGGCGACCTGTTCGGCGCCGGCAAGATGTTCCTGCCCCAGGTGGTCAAGTCGGCGCGTGTCATGAAGAAGGCGGTCGCCTACCTGCTGCCTTACATCGAAGCCGAGAAACTGCGCACCGGCGATGTCGGCAAGTCCAACGGCAAGATCGTCATGGCCACCGTCAAGGGCGACGTGCACGACATCGGCAAGAACATCGTCGGCGTGGTGCTGGCGTGCAACAACTTCGACGTGGTGGACCTGGGCGTGATGGTGCCCACGCAGAAGATCCTCGATACCGCGAAGGCCGAGAACGCCGACCTGATCGGCCTGTCCGGGCTGATCACCCCGTCGCTGGAGGAAATGACCCACGTCGCGCGCGAGATGCAGCGGCAGGGGTTCTCCATGCCGCTGCTGATCGGCGGCGCGACCACGTCCCGCGCGCATACCGCGCTGAAGATCGATCCGCATTACGACGCACCGACCGTCTGGGTGAAGGATGCTTCGCGCGCGGTGGGCGTGGCGCAGTCGCTGATCTCGCGCGACATGCGCGAGGCCTTCGTCGCCGCCAACGATGCCGACTACGCCGAGATCCGCCAGCGCCACCGCAACCGGGGCGACGCCAAGCGCCTGGTGTCGCTGGAAAAGGCGCGCGGGCAGAAGTTCGACGGCGGCTGGGCCGGCTACGTCCCTCCCGTTCCCAACACGCCCGGCATCACTGTGCTGGACGACTACCCGCTCACCGATCTGATTGACGTGATCGACTGGACGCCGTTCTTCCAGGCCTGGGAGCTCGCGGGCAAATACCCGGCCATCCTGACCGATGCCGTGGTCGGCACGCAGGCCAGCGAGCTCTACCGCGACGCGCGGGCGATGCTGGATAGGATCGTCGCCGAGAAATGGCTGACCGCCAGGGCCGTCTTCGGGCTGTGGCCCGCCAACAGTGTCGGCGACGATGTCGAACTGCTGCACGAAGGCAGGACGGAACGCCTGCACTTCCTGCGCCAGCAGGTCGACAAGCCGGCCGACCGGCCGGACTTCTGCCTGGCCGATTTCATCGCACCGAAGGACAGCGGCAGGCAGGACTGGATCGGCGGTTTCGCCGTCACGGCCGGCATCGGCATCGATGCGCACGTGGCGCGCTTCGAGGCCGACCATGACGATTACAACGCCATCCTGCTGAAGGCGCTGGCCGACAGGCTGGCGGAAGCGCTCGCCGAGCGCCTGCACCAGCGGGTACGCAAGGAGTTCTGGGGATTCGCGGCGGACGAGGCTCTGGACAACGAGGCCCTGATCGCCGAGCAGTACCGTGGCATCCGCCCGGCCCCTGGCTATCCGGCATGCCCCGAACACAGCGAGAAGGCCACGCTGTTCCGCCTGCTGGATGCGGGCACCAACGCCGGCATGACGCTGACCGAGAGCTTCGCCATGCTGCCCACGGCGGCCGTTTCCGGTTACTACTTCAGCCATCCGCAGAGCCAGTACTTCGTCGTCGGGCGCGTCTCGAAGGAACAGGCCGCCGACTACGCCCGACGCAAGGGCGTCGAGCTGGCGCAGGCGGAGCGTTGGTTGGCGTCCAATCTCGACTACGACCCGGAGTGATCCCGCGGGCGATGCCCGGAGGCCGGCAACCTCGTCAACCCGTCACGACAAAGGCCCGCTTGCGCGGGCCTTTGTCTGTCAGGGCAACGCCGATCTCCGGAATCAGAACGACGCGCTGAGTGTCAGCATGGTCTGGCGCGGCGCCCCGCTCAACAGCGTGGCATACGTGCCGGCCGGGTCCGACACCACGAAGCCATTGGTGCCGATGGTGGAGAAGTAGTCCTTGTCCGTCAGGTTGGTGACGTGCAGCGACAGCCGCAGGTCTTCCATCGGCCCCACTTCGCCGAAGCTCCACGAACCGCCGGCATTGGCCAGCCAGAACGAGGGCACGCCGGAATCGTTCGAATACGTGTAGTAGCGTTTGCCGGTGTAGTTGGCGCCAACGCTCAGTTCGAGCGGGCCGCGTGTCCACGTCAGCGAGGTGGAGAACATCTCCTCGGGCGTGTTGACGGTCTGCTTGCCCTCGATTTCCACCAGGGTGGTGCCGTTGAGGTAGTTCGAATCGTAGGTGGATTCATTCCACGACAGCGTGTTGTACCAGCGCAGGCCTTCGATGGGCGTCCACACCAGCGTGGCCTCGGCACCCTCGCTGGTCACCGAACCGACGTTGGCGAATGCCGAGGGACAGCCCTGGATGCCGGAGCACTGCGCCACGGACAGCAGGCGATTCTCGAACTTCACGTGGTACAGCGCCAGCGACGCCTGCAGCGTCTCGCCGGAATGGCGGAAGCCCGCTTCCACCGTCTCGCTGCGCTCCGGCTGCAACTGGCCGGCGAACGCATCGAAGGCCACCTGGGTGGTGGCGAACGGCCCGGTGATACCTGCCTGGAATGCGGCCATGTTCTCCGCATAGGACGCGAAGATCTCGTTGTTCCCGCTCAACCGGTAGCTGGCACCCAGCTGCGGCAGGAAGCTGTCCTTGGCGGTCAGGTCGCCCTCGGCATAGCGGGAGACGAACGTACCGGCCGGAATACGCGATTCGATCTCCACGCGCGGGCTCTTGAAGCCGATATCCACGGAGAGCCGGTCGTCCAGCAGCCGGATGGTGTCTTTCAGATAGAACTGGCGCGTCTTCACGTCGAAGCGCTGGTAGAACTGGCGGATGTCCGGACCGCGCAGGAAGAAACTGTCGTCTATCGGGCCGTTGATGAAGTAGTAATTGCGCTGCACCGTGTGACCGTTGTCTTCCAGCCACAGGCCGCCTTCGATGCGATGGTTGCCCAGCGTCCAGTCCAGACCGGCCATCACGCCGGTGCGATCGATGCCGTATTCGGTGGTGCGCAGCGAAATGGGCACGGTGGCCGACGACGGCACGTAAGGCGTGAACCAGTGGCCCTGGCCACGGTTGGTGTGGTGGTAGACCGTCGCATGCAGGCGAACGTCCTGGGCAAGGCCGAAGTCGCCGGACAGCCCCAGCACACCGTCATCGCGCAGGCCACGCGCGTCGTAGTACGCATCGTCGAGATTGTTGACCCCTCCCGTGAAAATGCCATTGGCCGCATCCACGGCACGCTGCCAGTCTGGGCGGTAGTTGTCCCAGTCCCAGCCCAGGCGCCGCCGGGAATCCAGCGACAGGTCCTGGTAGTCGTTTTCGTCGCGTTTGGACGTGGTCGCCAGCAGGCTGATGCGATGGTCGCCGACATCGTAGACCGCCTTCAGGTTCACCTGGTCCTGCTTCTGTTCGCCATCGCCCTTCCACTTGTCCATGCGCGACGTCATGCCGGACAGGTACATGGCAAAACCCTGGTGATCGCCGGTATCCAGGCGCGCATAAGTGCGGCGCGTGGCGTCGCTGCCCACCGTCTGGGACAGCTGCACGCCGAACGCCGGCAAGGGGTCGGCCGAGAAGAACTGGATGGTGCCGCCCAGATTGCTGGTGGATGCGGTGTTGACGCCGCCGATGCCTTCGGCCAGTTCTGCACCGGCCAGATTTTCCGAGATCAATGCGCGGCTGATATGCAGGCCGTTGTTGTTGCCATAGCTCATGTCACCCAGCGGGATGCCGTCCAGCGTGAAGCCCAGCTGGTTCTGGTTGAAACCACGCAGGCTGATGCGCGCCGACCATTCATAGGCACCGAAGGCATCCGCCGACTGGAAGTTGACGCCAGGCAGGTCCGCCAGCAGCTTCAACGGACTGGTGCCCGGCGGCAGTGCGCGGATGCGTTCGGGGGAAAGGCGTTGCACCTGGCGGGTCTCGCCCAGGCCGATCACGGAAACGGTATCGAGTGTCTGCGCGCTGGCGTCGGCGCCTGCCGCGCCCGCATCCGGACTGGCGCTGTCCTGCGCGAATGCCGTCGAGGCGTACAGCGCGCCCATCACGGCCAATGCCATGGTGCTCTTCTTCAACATGTGAGTTCCCGTGGGGAAGGACCGCAGCGCCCTTGGCCACGGTCCGTCGAGGTGGAGGAATGGCGCGCCTGCATGCATACGGTCGCGGCAAGCGCGCTGGATATGGTGTTCAGTGCGCATGACGCGCAGATGGCGGCCTACTTACGGTTGCAAGACAATCACCTGCAACGCGTGGTGCGGATACGATCAGGGCAGCAGGGCGCGGCCTTCCGCCTGATCGAGCTTCAACTGCATGACGCGCGCCAGTGTCGGTGCGATGTCGCGCATGTCGATGCTGCCGAAGCTGCCCTTGCCAATCCCCTTACCCTGCAGGACGAACACCGCATCCATCTCGGGCACGTCGGGCGAATAGCCATGCATGCCGCGATAACTGCTGTCGGCCAGCAGCGGCGCGGCCGGATCACGGCCGATCTGGAAACCCGGCTTGAACAGCACCAGGTAGTCGGCACGCGCGCCGCCCAGCCTGGCGATGGCATCGGCATCCAGTACCTGGTCGATGCCGTTGGCCGAATCGCCGGCCAGTGTTGCCAGCAGTGCCCTCACCTTCTCGCGGACCACGCTATCCCCTGCATCGCGCAGCACCACCGAGGCACTGCCGGCCGCTGGCCACAGGGCTGCCTGCCAGCCACTGACCTGCTTCCTGTCGTCCACCGTGATCAGTCCTGCCTGGATGAAAGCGCCGAACAGATTGACGTCCGTGCGCAACGCGGAAAAACCGTGGTCTGACACGAGTGCGACCACGGTATCGGGATCCTGTTGCCGCAGTGAGGCCACCAGCTCGCCGATCGTGGCATCCAGGCGGCGCAAGGCATCGCGTGCCTGCGCGGAACCCGCGCCGTGACGGTGCTCTTCATGATCCAGTCCGGCGAAATAGACGGTCATGAAACCAGGCTTCCGCAATGCGAACAATCGCGCGGCGAAGCGTGCACGGCGCTCGTCCGCGTCGACGCTTTCATCGATGCCGTCGGGATACGGGCCCACGCCTGCTTCCAGCGCCGGCAGCAGGCCGGGCGTCGCCAGGGCGGCCAGCAGCTTGCGGTCGTCGGCCGTCCCGGTACGCCATATCTGTGGCAGGTTGGCGTCCACGGCCGCGCCCACGCTGACCGGCCAGTGCACGTTGGCGGTCACGCGGCCGCTCTTGCGGGCCGCGTCCCACAAGGTGTCCACCTTGAAGTCGGACGCGTACCAGTACCAACCGGTCTGGTTCTTGAACTCGGGATCGAAGGTCAGATTGCTGCCGATGCCATGCCGGGCCGGCGATACGCCGGTCAGCATCGTCGCGTGGCTGGGATAGGTCAGCGTCGGCATCACGCCGCGTACGCGTTCTGCGTAGCGGCCTTCATCGATCAGCCTGCGCAAGTGCGGCAATGGCACCGCGCGTGCGCCGGTGTCATGCAGATCGGCCGGGCGCAGGCCATCCACCGAAATCAATACGACGGGGGCCGCCCAACCGGGCAGCGCGATGCTTGCCAATGCCAGCACAAGCAGCCGCATCACCCGCCAGGACCACCGTCCGCCGCCACACATTCCGGTTCGCATGCCGATCCGTCCCGCTCGCCACCCGTCGTGGCCCGCGCATTGAAGACGGGAGTGATGAAAGCCGTATGACACCTGGCGACCCGTCGCCCCTGGCTGGCTAGAATGCACAGGCTCGCCATGCGGTTCCCGACCGCCCGCCAGGAACCGAACGGATGCACCCTGCCCTGACTGCCCCACCCAGCGCCAATGCGGCCTTCATCAAGCGCCACGCCGCTGCCGGCCGCATCGGGCTCTCCGGTGGACGCGACTGGATCAACACCCTTATCCGCAAGGCGCAGGCGCCCCTCACCGGCGATGGCCATCGCAGCCTCTGGTCGCATGCTTTCATCTTCATGGAACAACGTATCGACGGGCATTGGTGGGTGCTGGAATCGGACCTGGACCTGCGCTACCGGCAGATCCGGCTGGGCGTGCAGGAAAACCGCGCCGACCGCTATTTCGACGACGACCTCTTCCCCAATGTGGCGATCCTGGATTTCGGCCTGGATGCCACTCAGGTGAAGCAGCTGCAGATCGCGGGGTTGGACCTGTTGGCCGGCCTGTCGAGCTATTCGCTCAGCGAGCTGGTCGGCACGCTGTTCGCCATGCACAGCACGCGCCTTCGGCAACGCAACAACCTGCTGGCCAAGGAAGGCGCGCTGTACTGCTCCGCGCTGGTGCAGCACTGCTATGCCGCGGCCGGACTGGACTTCATCCCCGGCGTGCCCGGCAAAAACATCGCCCCGCATGATCTGTACGACTCGCCGCTGCCGCACCAGACGCACTCCCTGATCCGCGACCTGGGCATCTCCCGCTTGCGGCGCCTGGCACACCGCGTGGACGATGTGCTGCATGCGTCGGTCGAAGACCTGCTGTGACGACCGCGCGATGACGATGCCGCCACCCGAGGGCTCGGCCGCACCGGCGTATCCGGCGGCCCGGCTGTCCAGCTTCTACTTCAGCTACTACGCCGTGCTGGGCGCGTTCACGCCTTACTGGGGCCTCTATTTGCAGTCGCGCGGCCTGGACGCGGCGGCGATCAGCGTGCTGATGAGCCTGTGGTATGCCACGCGCATCGTGTCCCCCACGCTCTGGACCACGCTGGCTGCACGATCACCGCACCCGATCCGTTGGCTGCACCTGGGCTGCCTGTTGGCACTCGCCTGCTTCACGTTGTTCCTGCTGCCGATGGCGTTCGCGGGATTGTTCGCGGTGATGTTCGCCTACTGCTTCTTCTACAACGCGGTCATGCCGCAGTTCGAAGCGATCACGATGTCGCATCTGGGCGCACGCAGCGACCGCTACGGCCTGATCCGCGTGTGGGGATCGATCGGGTTCATCGTCGTGGTGGCCGTGTTCGGCTGGCTGATCGACCAGGATCAGCTGGGCGTCGCGGCACTGCCCTGGCTGATGCTGCCGGTGCTGGCAGGCGTGCTGTTCTCCGCGCTTGGCAACCGGTATGCGCACGAGCCCGAACACAAGGCGGTCGATCCGGAGGACGGATTCCGCGTGCGCCTGAAACAGCCCCCCGTCATCGCGTTCTTCGTGGCGGCGTTCCTGGCGCAGATCTCGTTCGGCCCGTTCTACACGTTCTTCTCGATCTACCTGTCCGAGCACGGCTATGCCACGTCCACCCAGGGCATGCTGTGGTCGGTGGGCGTGCTGGCAGAGATCGGCGTGTTCTTCCTGTCCAGCCACATCTTCCGCCGCTGGGATGCCGGACGGGTATTGATGGTGGCGCTGCTGAGCGCGTCACTGCGCTGGTGCGTGACGGCGCTGTTCCCCGACAGCCTGCCGATCATGGTGCTGGCGCAGCTGACGCATGCGCTCAACTTCGGCGCGTTCTTCGCCGCCGCCATGCAACTGCTGGTGCGCTTCTTCCCGGGCCGGATGAATGGCCACGGACAAGGCGTGTTCTACGGCCTGTCCTCGGGTGTCGGTGGCGTGGCCGGTGCGCTCATCGCCGGCCAGCTCTGGCGGTTCGGTGGCGAAACCGCCTTTCTCGCCTCTTCCGCCATCGCTCTGCTGGCCGCACTAATCGTGTGGCATTGGCTGGTGAGGCATGCGTCGAGAGCCGCTGGGGGAGCGACGTAAGGCGCGACCACAAGTCGTCGCACCGCAATGGCGTTGTTGGATCAGATGATAGTCGCGACTTACGGCGCCCCCACGGCGGCTGACGCGATGGTCACCACACCAGGTCGTCAGGCACCTGGTATTGCGGATCTGCGTAGGGGTCGTCGCCAGCGGGCGCGTTCGGGTCGACTTTCAGGGCCACGGCCGGGGCGAAGATGGCTTCGGCTTCGGCCAGCACGGCGGCGGTGACCAGCAGATAGCGCCCGTTCTGCTGCAGCACGCCCAGTTCACCGGCGTTGAGCGCCTTCAGCTGGGTGGCGTTGACGTACACGCGCTTGATCTTGCCGCCGTACTCGAAATGCCTTGCGATGTCGGCCTCGGCATCGTTCAGCGACTTGTCCTTGAGGAAGACCTCCAGTGCGGCCTTGGCCTCACGCCGGAGACGGGCTTCTTCCTGCTTGACGCGTTCGGCCTCGATGCGTTCGTCCTTCTCGCGCTGCGCACGGATCGCGTAGGCCTTGGCCAGGTCCATTTCCCCGGCGCTGCGCTTGCCCTGTGGCCTGGGAGGCTGCGAACCCTGCGGCCGCGCCCCACTTCGCGCCGGCCGCTCGCCGGGCTTGCCCTGCCCCGCTGGCGAAGACCGGGGCCCGCCGGGTTTTTGGCCGCCCGGCTTGTGCCCACCGGGTTTCTGGCCGTCGCGCTTCTGTTCCGGCTTGCGCTCGGGCTTGGGCGCAGGCTTGAAGCCCAGGCCCAGCAGTTGATCCTTGAGTGAATCGCTCATGCGTGCTTTCGTTGTGGGGGACATGCAGCGCCGCGTGGCGGGCGCATCCCAAGCGTATCAATAATGCGGCGGTGGCGGTTCGTCCGCGGGATCGTGGTCGTCGTACAGCGTGGTGCGCACCTTGCGCAGGTCTTCCAGCATGTGGCGCAGCAGTTCGGCGGTACGGCTGTTCTCGGCACGCGCGTCGGCCAGTGCCTCGCTCAGTTCACCCAGTGCGTGTTCCTGGAACGCTAGCCGGGTTTCCAGTTCGACCAGGCGCAGTTCCAGCGCACTGCCGGGCAGCGGCAATTCATTCTGCACGGACGGATCTCCCTCGGCCGATGCCGTAGTACGCCAGGCCCGCCGCCTCGACCTCGGCCGGGTCGTAGAGATTGCGGCCGTCGAAGATCACGGCATCCCCCAGCGCCTGCTGCAGGCGCGCGAAATCGGGACTGCGGAACTGTTTCCATTCGGTCACCACGACCAGCGCATCGGCGCCCTGCAGCGCATCGGCGGCGCTTTCGCACAACACCAGGTCATCGCGCTCGCCGAAGATGCGCCGCGCCTCGTGGCTGGCTTCAGGGTCATAGGCGCGCACGGTCGCGCCGGCTTCCCACAACTCGGCCAGCAGGCGTCGACTGGAGGCTTCGCGCATGTCATCGGTATTGGGTTTGAAAGCCAGGCCCCACACGGCGAAGGTCTTGCCACGCACGCCTTCGTCCTCGCCCCGGTCGAAGTGGCGCTGGATCAGTTCGAACAGATGGCCCTTCTGGTGGTCGTTGACCGCTTCCACCGCCTCCAGCAGGCGCGGCTGGTAGCCGGTCTGCTGGGCGATGCGCGCCAGCGCCTGCACGTCCTTGGGAAAACAGGAACCGCCATAGCCCGCGCCGGGGTAGATGAAATGCCAACCGATGCGCGGATCGGAACCGATCCCCTGCCGCACCTGCTCCACGTCGGCGCCCACGCGCTCGGCGATGTTGGCGATCTCGTTCATGAAGCTGATCTTGGTGGCCAGCATGGCGTTGGCCGCGTACTTGGTCAGTTCGGCCGAGCGCACATCCATCACCACGATGCGCTCGTGGTTGCGGTTGAACGGCGCATACAGGCGGCGCAGTTTCTCCACCGCCGACGGACTGGCCGCGCCGATGACGATGCGGTCCGGACGCATGCAGTCGTTGACCGCATCGCCTTCCTTCAGGAATTCGGGGTTGGACACCACGTCGAACGCGATGGCCTTGCCGCGCTGCTCCAGTTCGGCCTGGATGGCGGCCTGCACCTTGTCCGCCGTGCCCACCGGCACCGTGGACTTGTTGACCACCACCGTCGGGCGTTCGATGTGCTGGCCGATGGTGCGTGCCACCGCCAGCACGTACTGCAGGTCGGCACTGCCGTCCTCGTCGGGCGGCGTCCCCACGGCGATGAACACCAGTTCGCCGTGGCCGATGGCCTGGGCGGCATCGGTGGTGAAGCGCAGGCGCCCGGCGGCGTGGTTGGCTTTCACCATCGACGCCAGCCCGGGTTCGTAGATCGGCACCACGCCCCGGTTGAGGCCATCGACCTTGGCCTGGTCGATGTCCACGCAGACCACATCGTGGCCCACGTCGGCCAGGCAGGTACCCGTCACCAGGCCCACGTAGCCGGTACCGAAGATCGCGACACGCATCAGCGCGTTTCCGAAGTCAGGGGATTACGAATAAAGCAGAGGGTTATTGCAGGATGCCCATCAGCTCGACATCGAACGTCAGCGTCGCGTCCGGGCCGATGGTGCCGCCCGGTGCGCCCTGCGGCCCGTATGCCAGGTTGGACGGAATCCAGAAGCGGTACTTGGCACCCACCGGCATCAGCGACACGCCCTCGGTCCAGCCGGCGATCACGCCATTGAGCGGGAACTCGGCCGGCTGGCCGCGCTGGTAGGAGCTGTCGAACACCGTGCCGTTGAGCAGCTTGCCTTCGTAGTTGACGCGCACGCGGCTGGTCGGCATCGGACGCTGGCCGTTGCCTTCGCGCAGCACCATGTACTGCAGGCCAGACGGCGTGGTGATGACGCCCTTCTGCGTCTTGTTGGCGGTCAGGAACTTCGCACCATCTTCGCGGTTGCGCTGTGCATGTGCGCCCTGGCGCTTGGCCAGGTACGCCTGCATTTCGGCCTGGGCCTGCTCGACGGTCAGGAGCGGCGTGCCGCTCTTGCCGGCCACGTTGCGCACGGCCTGGGCCAGCACGGCGGTGTCCACTTCATCCTTGAACGGCATCAGCGAGGGGCCGACCACGTAGGTGCCCAGGAACACGCCCACCTTGGTCTTGTCCACCGCCGGCGGCTTGCTGCCCGGCGCCATGCCCGGTACCGGGGCACCGTCGGCCGCCGCCAGGTTCGCGCGCAGCAGCTGGTCGGTCGCGCGCGCCTCGTCTTCCGACATCAGCGGCGGCTTGCCGGCGAAGGTATTGACCAACGCGCGCTCGAAGGCCGCCACGTCGATGAACGGGCCTACCGGCTGCAGCGAATTGCCCACATCCACGCCGATGGCGTAGCTGACCTTGTCGCGGTCGCTTACCAGCGCCGTCTTGTCCTGTGCAGACACGCTGCCTCCCAGCATCGAAATCGTGATTGCCAACAACACGGCTGCGCCGCGAACCGACTGCTTCATCCTTCACTCCTGGAACCCGCGCCGCGAGAACGGCGCCAAACCGTTATTGTCGCACGCCGGACACGACCGACGGCATCCCTTACTTCACCGCGCGCGGTGCCTTCAGCTCGCGCTGGATCGCCGCGACCAGCGCCGGATCATCCGGCTTCACCTTGCTGGGGAAGTTGGCAACCACGCGCCCATCGCGCGAGATCAGGTACTTGTGGAAGTTCCATCCCGGCGCGACACCGGTGGAGGCCGTCAGCGCGCGATACAGCGGCGTGGCATCGTCACCGGTCACCTTGACCTTCTCGAACATCGGGAACTTCACCCCGTAGGTCAGCGTGCAGAACTCCTGGATGTCCTTCTCGCTGCCCGGCTCCTGTCCCCTGAAATCATTGGACGGGAAGCCCAGCACGGCGAAACCCTGCGCGGCGTACCGCTGGTTGAGCGCTTCTAGCCCTTCGTATTGCGGCGTGTAGCCACATTTACTGGCCGTATTGACGACCAGCAGCACCTGCCCCGCATAGCGTTCCTTCAGGTTGACAGGTGCTTTTCCGGCCAGCGGCCGGTAGCTGACATCCAGCAAACCGGCCGCCAGAGCCGTCGCGGCAACCGCCAGGACTGCCATAAAAGCCAGCAATTTCAAATAATTACGCATCATGACCCCACTCCACTAGTGCGAACATGACAAGTATGCCTTCAGTTGGGTGACAAAACCGGCAGACCCCATTGACGCCCTGTGTTTCGGTGTTATAGTTAAATACAACACCACTCACCCAATCAGGGGGGTCGCCATGAACCAGAAACTCACCCACACCCTGCCCAGCCTGGCCGTCGGCGGCCTGCTGCTGGGCCTGGGCCTGCTGGCCACCGCGTCCGGCAATCGTACCGCCGAGGTAGAGCCGGCCGCGCTGGTCGGCGCGCTGGAAGCGGAGACCCGCGAGATCACCGGTGAAGTAGGCCAGCCCGCACGCCAGCACAAGCGCCGCGCCCGGGCATCGCTGTCCATGCCCTACTTCTCCTTCGGCCAATCACTGCGTCCCAGGGGATAAGCCATGACGTCCATTCAATGGAGCGACGGCGCTCCCATCTACCGCCAGCTGAAGGATCGCGTCATCGCGATGATGCTGGACGGCATCCTGAAGCCGGGCGATGCACTGCCCTCGGTCCGCCAGGTCGCCGCCGAGTACCAGCTGAACCCGATCACCGTCTCCCGCGCCTACCAGGAACTGGCTGACGAAGCCCTGGTGGAAAAGCGCCGCGGTCTGGGCATGTTCGTCACCGACGAAGCGTCCAAGAAGCTGCGCGGCAGCGAGCGCGAGCGGTTCCTGACCGAGGAATGGCCGGCCGTCGCCGAGCGCATCGAGCGCCTGGGCCTGTCCTTAGAAGATCTGCTGCAATCCAAGGGGAACAAGTGATGAGCGCTGCAATCGCCAATACCGTGGTGTCGGCCCACGGCCTGCGCAAGGCTTACCGGAACAAGCTTGCGCTGGACAACACCAGTTTCGAGATCGAGGCGGGCAAGATCATCGGCCTGATCGGTCCCAACGGCGCCGGTAAGACCACCGCGCTGAAGGCCATCCTGGGGCTGACCCCGTTCGAGGGCCAACTGAAGGTGCTGGGCCTGGACCCGCGCGAACAGCGCGACCAGCTGATGAACGATGTCTGCTTCATCGCCGACGTGGCCGTGCTGCCGCGCTGGATGAAGGTGAAGGAAGCCATCGACTTCGTCGCCGGCGTGCATCCACGCTTCGACCGCGCCAAGTGCGACCGCTTCCTGGCCGGCACCCAGCTCAAGCCCAACCTGCGCGTGCGCGAAATGTCCAAGGGCATGATCGTGCAGCTGCACCTGGCGCTGGTGATGGCCATCGACGCCAAGCTGCTGGTGCTGGACGAACCCACGCTGGGCCTGGACATCCTTTACCGCAAGCAGTTCTACCAGCGCCTGCTGGAAGACTACTTCGACGAAGAGAAGACCATCATCGTCACCACCCACCAGGTGGAGGAGATCGAACACATCCTCACCGACGTGATGTTCATCCGCGACGGCAAGATCGCGCTGACCGCACAGATGGATGAAGTGGCCGAACGCTATACCGAGGTCCTGGTCACCGGCGACACCGTCGACCAGGCCCGGGCCCTGAAACCTATCGACGAGCGCGCCCTGCCGTTCGGCAAGACCGTGCTGCTGTTCGACGGCGTGCCGAAGGGACAACTGGCCGCCTTCGGCGAAACCCGCACCCCTGGCCTGGCCGACCTGTTCGTCGCCATCATGAAAGGAACCTACGCATGAACGCCGTCACTGCAACCATGGGCAAGACCTCCAAGCCGGGCGCGTTCAAGTGGCTGCTCAAGCGCGAGTTCTGGGAGAACCGCGGTGGCTTCTTCTGGGCGCCGGTGATCACCGGCGGCATCGTCACCACGCTCTACCTGTTGCTGGCGGTGATCGGCAGCATCGCGGCGCGGCGTTCGGACGGGGGCTTCAGGCTGGACGATGCGCCCGAGAAGGCCCACGAGATCCTCGGCGCCTTCGGCGACGGCGTGCTGCTGGCGGGCGTGATGCTGGCGTGCGTGGTGCTGGCCTTCGTGGTGTTCTTCTACGCCCTGGGCACGCTGTATGACGACCGCCGCGACCGCAGCGTACTGTTCTGGAAGTCGTTGCCGGTGTCCGACAGCCACATGGTGCTGTCCAAGCTGGCCTGGGCGCTGCTGCTGGCACCGCTGCTGGCGGTGGGCGTGGGCGTGCTGATCGGCGTGGCGATGTGGATCATCTCGGCGCTGACCATCACGGTCAACGGACTGCCAGCGGCCGGCGCGGTGTTCACCCACTCGCACCCGCTGCGCATCATCGGCGGTGCCATCGCGTCCCTGCCGGTGTACGTGTTCTGGGCGCTGCCGACCGTCGGCTGGCTGATGTTCTGCTCCGCCTGGGCGCGCTCCAAGCCGTTCCTGTGGGCCGTGCTGGTACCGGTACTGGGCTGCATCATCATCAGCATGATGGAGATTCTGCCCGGCCTGGACATCCGCCACGACCTGATCTGGTACACGGTGGTCTTCCGCGGCCTGCTGAGCGTGGTCCCGGGCACCTGGTTCCCCGCCATCGGCGAAGGCCCGGCCGACCCGAACGTGGAAATCAACACGCCGAACGAACTGGCCAATGCCATCGACCTGACGCGCAGCTGGAATGCCTTCGCCACGGCCGACCTGTGGATCGGCGCGGTCATCGGCGTGGCCCTGATCGCCGGTGCCATCTACCTGCGCCGCTGGCGCGAAGCCGAGTAAGCCACCATCCGCGGGCGGCGCACACCGCCGCCCGCACCCCACACGCATCCAAGGAGTTCCCCATGCGCACGTCATCCGCCCTGTTGCGTACCAGCTGCCTGCTCGGCGCCCTGCTGCTGGTCGCCTGCCAGCCCGCCCAGGACAAGGGCGCGTCAGCGCCCACCGGCATCGCCGCCAAGGCGATGGACGAGGCGCAGAAGGGACTGGGCCAGGCCAGCAAGGAACTACAGCAGGCGCGCACGGAAATCGATGCGGCCCGCGCAAAGCTGGCCACCGAGAACATCTCCCTCAACCGCAACGACAAGCAGAACCTGCCCAAGGCGGAAATCACGCCGTCGGGTGAACTGCTGATCGAAGGCAAGGCCGTGGCCACCACGCCGGAACAGAAGACGCTGGTGCTGGCCTATCGCGCGCAGTTGCTGGAAGTGGTGGGCGATGGCATGGCCATCGGCATGGAAGGCGCCAGCATCGGCATCGATGCGGCCGCGATGGCGTTGAAGGGCGTGCTGGCCGGTCAGTCCGGCGACGAGATCGGCAAGCAGGTTGGCAGCGAGGCCAAGGCCAAGCTCAAGCCGAAGGTGGAGCAGCTTTGCGCCCGCATGCCCGGCCTGTTCGCGGCCCAGCAGGCGCTGTCTGCCAAGCTGCCCGCGTTCACGCCGTACGCCACCATGGACCAGGCGGATGTCGACGACTGCATGAACAACACCGACTGGAATTTCTGACCGCAAACGCCTGCATCCGCCACCTTCCACGCGAGGACAATCCAGCATGCGCCCTACTTCCCTTGCCTCTTCCCTGCTGGCCCTGCTGGCCCTGACTGCTGCGGGTGCCGCGGCGGCACAGGAACCGCATTGCAAGCAGAGCGCGCCGCGGCAGCTGGCGCTCGACCTGGCAGGCGTGAAGGCCGTGGTCTTCGACATTGGGCCCCATGAGCTGAAGCTGGACGCTACGCCCGGTGCCAGGGCCCACGTTGCCGGCAAGGCATGCGCATCTTCCGCGGACGCGTTGGCCGGCCTGAAACTCACGCAGGAACGCGAGGGCGACAAGCTGCTGGTGCGTGCCTGGCGCGAAGGTCATTTCTCCGGCATCTCCTTCAAGGAGAACTACGCCTACCAGACGCTCACCGCCAGCGTGCCGGACTCCATTCCGGTGCAGCTGAAAGTCGGCTCGGGCGACGCCTCCGTCAGTGGCGCGCCGGTGCTCAGCATCGACGTGGGCTCCGGCGACGTCAGCGCGCATCGCATCCGGGGCCTGGTGGCCGCGTCCGTGGGCTCGGGTGACATCGAACTGCATGACGTCGGCCAGCTGAAGGTCATTTCCATCGGCTCGGGCAGCCTGGAAGCGCATGGCGTGCGTGGCGCGGTGGAGGTCGGCAGCATCGGCTCGGGTGGCTTCGAAGTGACCGGCGTGGAGGGCGACGTCCAGATCGGCTCCGTCGGGTCCGGTGGCGCCGACGTGCGCGACGTCAAGAGCAGTGTCGGCGTCGATTCGATCGGCTCGGGCGACGTCGATGCGCGCGCGGTCGGCGGCGGGCTCACTGTTCGCTCCGTGGGCAGCGGCTCGATCGGTCACAACGACGTGCGCGGCCCCATCGACACGCCGAAGAAGAAATGAATCCCAAAGGACCGACCATGAAATCCATCACCAACCGGCGTATCGCCCTGCTCCCGATCACCCTGTCCGTCCTGCTGCTGGCAGCCTGCGGGCCCGGCGGAAACGATGCCGGCCGCACCAGGTCCACCGCGCTCTGGGGCAAGAACATCACCCTGACGGCAGAGGGCGCCCCCAAAGCCGAGATCACCGCCGAGGGTGACTTCATCGTCGATGGCAAGAAGCTGCCCGTGAATGCCTCGCAGCGCGCGCTGCTGGTGGCGTATCACCGCGAACTGGGCGGCATTGCCGATGCCGGCATCGCCACCGGCAAAGAAGGCGCCAAGCTCGCCGGCAAGGCCGTGGGTGCCGCGGTCAAGGGCATCTTCAGTGGCGAACCCGACAGGATCGAACAGGAAATCGAAGCCGAAGCCAAGAAGGTGGAAGCCGAAGCCATGAAGATCTGCGACCGCCTGCCCGGCCTGTACCAGGCGCAGCAGAACCTGGCGGCCGCGCTACCGGAGTTCACCCCCTACGCCAGCATGGACAGCGGCGACGTGGAGGATTGCCGCAGCGACCAGACGGCCAGCTATGAAGCCGGCAACGAGGTGGGTAAAAGCATCGGACAGGCGATCAAGGGCGACGGAGACAACGCGTCGGAGCGCATGAATGCCGCCGACGAAGCCAACGCTGCCGCGGCAACCCCGGAAGAAGCGCCCAAGCCCTGACCCTGGCGTGCGCTGCTGCCCGGCACGCACGCCCCCCCCCAACGCGTCACAAGGACGACACCCGACATGAAGACCGCTCTGCTCGCCGCGACCCTGGTGCTGGCCATGCCTGCCGCATACGCAGTCGACGCCGTGGATCCCGGGCGCGAGCGTGCCTTCCAGGACCACATCGCCTATGTCGCGACGTTCGCCATGCCGGTGGTGATCGAGAAATGCACCGCGCTGGATGCCACTTACCTCCCGCGGGCCGCGCCGCTGTACTTCCGCTACGTCAACACGCACCAGGACCAGATCGAACGCGGACGGCTGCTCACGCTGGCCGAGTTCGCGCCTGGCGACACGCTGGCCGGGTATCGCGCGCGCACGCTTTCCCAGCGCCTTGGCCGGCTGGACAACGGCACGCCGGAACAGAAGCAGCAGGTGTGCGAAGGCGCACTAGGCATGCTTTCCGGCATGAAGATCCCCGGTGAGTGGCCGCCGCGCGAGTGATGCCGCGCGACGGCGGCCCTAACCGGCTCCGCCGCCCGGCTTCCCGTGGATGCCGCCCTTGGCCAGCACCGCGGGGTCCAGCAGCGGCTTCAGCGTTTTCTCCGGAAGCCCGGTCACTTCACGGGCCACGTCCAGCACCGGACGATTCTGCTTGTAGGCCTGCTTGGCGATGGCCGCGCCCTTTTCGTAACCGATCACCGGATTCAACGCGGTCACCAGGATCGGATTGCGGTCCAGTGCTTCCCTGACCCGTTCCTGCCGGACCTGGAGGCCGGCGATGCAGTCGTCCGCCAGCAGCCGCGACACATTGGCCAGCAACTGCATGCCGTCCAGCAGGTTGGCGGCGATCAGCGGCAGGGTGACGTTCAACTGGAAATTGCCGGTCTGGCCGGCCACCGTCACCGCCGTGTGGTGGCCCATCACCTGCGCGCAGACCATCACCGTGGCTTCCGGAATCACCGGGTTCACCTTGCCGGGCATGATCGAACTGCCGGGCTGCAGCGCGGGCAGTTCCACTTCCCCCAGGCCGGCCAGCGGGCCGGAATTCATCCAGCGCAGGTCATTGGCGATCTTGGTCAACGCCACTGCCAGCGCACTGAGCTGGCCGGAGAGTTCGACGGCATCATCCTGCGACGCCAGCCCTTCGAACTTGTTGGCGGCACTCTCGAAGCGGGTGCCCGTCAGGGTGGACAGCACCTTGGCGACACGGGCGCCGAAGCGCGGGTCGGCGTTGATGCCGGTGCCGATGGCAGTGCCACCCAGCGGCAGCCGGCGCACGCGTTTCACCGTGTCCTCGATGCGCGCCTGCGCGGAGGCCAGCTGCGCCGACCATGCCGAGAACTCCTGCCCGAACGTCAGCGGCATCGCATCCATCAGGTGGGTGCGGCCGGTCTTGACCACCTTGCCCAGTGCCTTGCCGCGCGCATCGATGGTCCTGCGCAGATGCTTGATGGCCGGCAGCAGGTCTTCCACCACCGCCAGCTGCGCGGCCACGCGGATCGCGGTGGGAATGACGTCGTTGGAGCTCTGCCCCAGGTTGACGTGGTCGTTGGGATGGACCGGCTTGCCGCCCCGCGATGCCAGCGTGGCGATTACCTCGTTGGCATTCATGTTCGATGACGTGCCCGAACCGGTCTGGTAGACGTCGATCGGGAACTGCGCATCATGCGTACCCGACGCCACGTCCTGTGCCGCCGCCTGCACCGCCCTGGCGATGCCCTTGGGCAGCAGCCCCAGGTCGGCGTTGACCTGCGCCGCGGCGCCCTTCACCAGCCCCAGCGCACGGATGAAGCCGCGCGGCATCGGCCGGCCTGAAATGGGGAAGTTCTGCACGGCGCGCTGGGTCTGCGCGCCCCACAGGGCATCCGCGGGCACCTGCAGCTCGCCCATGCTGTCGTGTTCGATACGCGTACGGCCGTTACGGGGCGTGCCCGTGGTCTTCTTGCTGGTCATCACCGTCTCCTGGGGGATTCACGGCTTGCACGCCGGCATGCGGACCGGTGGCTGGCGGGCCGACAGGATACGCCAGACCGCGCCATGGCCTTCCCGGGGTAAAATGAAACGATCCTTTTCAGCCCCTGCCCATCCCCATGTCGGATTCGTCCCTGCTTGCCCTCTCCCCGCTCGATGGCCGCTACGCCGGCAAGGTCGATGCGCTGCGCCCCATCTTTTCCGAGTACGGACTGATCAAGGCGCGCGTGAAGGTGGAAGTGGAGTGGTTGCTGGCGCTGGCCGCCGAACCGGGCATCGTGGAGCTGCCGGCCTTCTCCGCCCCCCAGCAGGCGAAGCTGCGCGCGCTGGCCGACGGCTTCAGCGTGGCGCACGCCGCGCGGGTGAAGGAGATCGAGCGCACCACCAACCATGACGTCAAGGCGGTGGAGTACTTCATCAAGGAACAGCTGAAGGACGATGCCGAGCTGGCGCCCGCGCTGGAGTTCGTCCATTTCGCGTGCACCAGCGAGGACATCAATAACCTGTCCTACGGCCTGATGCTGGAACAGGCGCGCCGCGAGGTGCTGCTGCCCACCCTGGATGGGGTCACCGCCACCCTGCGCCAGTTGGCGCATGCACAGGCCGCGCAGCCGATGCTGTCGCGCACGCATGGCCAGACCGCCTCGCCCACCACGCTGGGCAAGGAGCTGGCCAACGTCGTCGCGCGCGTCGAGCGACAGCGCAGGCAGATCGCCGCGGTCGAGCTGACCGGCAAGGTCAACGGCGCGGTGGGCAACTACAACGCCCACGTGGCCAGCTACCCGGACGTGGACTGGCCGGCTTTCGCGCAGCGCTTCGTCGAGAGCCTGGGGCTGGTGTTCAACCCCTACACCACGCAGATCGAACCGCACGACAACGTGGCGGAGATCGGCGACGCCGCGCGCCGCGCCAACATCATCCTGATCGACCTGGCACGCGACATCTGGGGCTACATCTCGCTCGGCTATTTCAAGCAGAAGCTGAAGGAAGGCGAAGTCGGTTCGTCGACGATGCCGCACAAGGTCAATCCGATCGACTTCGAGAACGCCGAGGGCAACTTCGGCATCGCCAACGCGCTGTTCGAGCATTTCAGCGCCAAGCTGCCGATCAGTCGCTGGCAGCGCGACCTGACCGATTCCACCGTGCTGCGCGCCCTGGGCACCGCGTTCGGCCACACGCAGGTGGCGCTGGACTCGCTGGCCAAGGGCCTGGGCAAGCTGACCGTCAATCCGGAGCGCCTCGATGCCGACTTGGACGCCGCGTGGGAAGTGCTGGCCGAAGCCGTGCAGACGGTGATGCGCCGCCATGGTCTTCCCAACCCCTACGAGCAGCTCAAGGCCCTGACACGCGGCCAGGGCATCACCGCCGATTCGATGCGTGCGTTCATCGAATCGCTGGACGTGCCGGCCGAGGCCAAGCAGCGGCTTCGCGACATGACGCCGGGCAGCTACACCGGGCTGGCGGAACGCTTGGCACGGGACATCTGAGACCCGGTGGGGAGGGACATGGCGATGCAACTGCTCATCAACATCGACGTCCCCGACCTGCCCGCTGCCGAGGCGCTCTACGTGCAGGCCTTCGGCCTCACCGCCGCACGTCGCTTTGGCGAGGGCGGCGTCGAACTGCTCGGTGCGCAGGCGCCCATCTACCTGCTCCTCGCCGCACCCGGAACGACCGCCGCCGCGAGCTCCCTGCGCGACTACGACCGCCACTGGACGCCGGTGCATCTGGACGTGGTGGTGGACGAACTGGAACCCGCCCTGCAACGCGCGCTGGCCGCCGGCATGCGGCAGGAAAGCGACATCCGTGAGGCGAACTGGGGCCGCATCGTGCGCCTGGCCGATCCGTTCGGCCACGGCTGGTGCCTGCTGCAGTTCGTCGGCCGCGGTTACGACGAACTCACGACCTGAAGGAAAAGACGTGCCCCACCCCACCCCCCTGCTGCTCATCGGCCTGCTGGCCGCGGCCTGTTGCACGACCGCCACTGCCTCGCCTGCACAGGCGCCGATCACCTGCGCCGCCGATGCCGGCTGGGATGACCCGGCGACGCCGCAGCGCATCCACGGCAACACGTGGTACGTGGGCACATGCGGCATCAGCGCGCTGCTGGTCACTTCGCCGGAAGGTCACATCCTGATCGACGGCGCCACGCCCAAGGGCGGCGCGCAGATCATCGACAACATCCGCGCGCTCGGCTTCAAGCCCGAGGACGTGCGGGCCATCGTGTTCTCGCACGAACATTTCGACCACGCCGGCGGCCTGGCCGAAGCACAGCGCGCCACCGGCGCCCCGGTGTATGCACGCGCGCCCGCGGTCGGCACGTTGAAGCGCGGCGCCAGCGACCGCGAAGATCCGCAGTTCCTCAGTCTCGAAGGATTCACGCCCGTCGCAGACGTAAAGCCCATCGGCGACGCTGGCGTGGTGGAAGTCGGCCCGCTCGCCCTGCAGGCGGTCGCCACGCCGGGACACACGCCCGGCGGCACCAGCTGGACGTGGCGCTCGTGCGACGGCGAAGACTGCCGGCAACTGGTCTATGCCGACAGCCTGACCGCGATTTCCGACGACGTGTACCGCTACAGCGACGATGCCGCGCATCCCGGTTACCTCGCCGCGTTCCGCGCCACCCTGGACCGCGTCGCGGCCCTGCGCTGCGACATCCTGGTCACGCCGCACCCGTCTGCCAGCCGGCTGTGGTCGCGCATCGGACCGGGTGCCACCGAACCGCTGGTCGATCCGGATGCCTGCCGCGCCTACGCACGCAAGGCCAGCGAACGACTGGACAAGCGGCTTGCCGACGAAGCCGCGCCCCCTGCCCCGAAGGCCACGCCATGATCGAAGTCCGCGCCACCGCCAAGCATGTCCTCGGCATGCCGGCGGCCATGTTCCTGAAGGAGTACTGGCAGAAGAAGCCGCTGCTGATCCGCCAGGCGTTCCCCGGCTACGTGTCGCCGATCCAGCCCGAGGACCTCGCCGGCCTGGCCTGCGAGGAAGCCGCGCTGTCGCGCATCGTGATGCATGACCGCGCCAACGACCGCTGGACGCTGCGCAGCGGGCCGTTCCAGGAAGACGAGTTCCCCGGCATGCCTGACCACGACTGGACCCTGCTGGTGCAGGACGTGGACAAGTGGGACACCGATGTGCGCGAACTGCTGGAGGCGTTCGACTTCCTGCCGCGCTGGCGCCTTGACGACATCATGGTCAGCTTCGCCGCCACCGGCGGTTCGGTCGGCGCGCACGTGGACCAGTACGACGTCTTCCTGCTGCAGGCACAGGGCGAACGCCACTGGCAGATCGACGCCGGCCCCAACCCGCCAACCGCCTTCCGCGACGACGCCGAACTCAAGCTGCTGCGCGAATTCACCCCTACCCACGACTGGGTGCTGGAACCGGGCGACATGCTGTACCTGCCGCCCGGCGTGCCCCACCACGGCGTGGCCGTGAATCCTTGCCTGACGTTCTCGGTCGGCATGCGTGCGCCGTCTTCGGCCGAACTGATCAGCGACTACCTGGACACGCTGGTGGCCGAGGCCGATGAGGGCGTGCGCTACCACGACGAGGACCTGTCGCCGCCCAAGGACCCGAACGAGATCGATGCCGATGCGATGAAGCGCGTGGTGGAAGCGCTCAATGCCCTGCGCATGAACGATCCCGACAAGCTGGGCGACTGGTTCGGCCGCTTCATCACCACCTATCGCGCGGCCGGCGAGGTGATGCCCGCGCCGGGGCAGCGTTCGCGCATCGAGATCGAATGGGATCTGCAGCAGGGTGCGCTGCTGCAACGCCATCCGTTCTCGCGCCTCGCATGGCGTCGCCGCGACCGGCTGGCCACGCTGTTCTGCAACGGCGTCGACCACGTACTGCCCGTGCGTGACGCGCAGGCGCTGGCGGCGCTCGACGCGCTGGACGGCACGGTCTACGCCGCACTCAGCCAGGAGGGCCGCGACGCGGTGATGGCGTTGATGGCCCAGGGCCACTACCAGCTGTTGCTGGAGACGGAGGACGGGGAATGAGCGGAACGCCGGGCTTTCGCGTCGCTTCGGTGGACTACCAGGCCGCGCTGGACGACCTGCGCAGGGTGCGCGAAACCGTCTTCGTGCAGGAGCAGCAGGTCCCCGTCGACCTGGAATGGGACGCGCTGGACCCGCTCTGCCACCACGTGGTGGCCTACGACGACGAAGGCCGCGCCATCGGGACCGGCCGCCTGACCCCCGAGCGCAAGATCGGCCGCATGGCCGTGCTGGCGGACTGGCGGGGGCGCGGCGTGGGTGAAGCGCTCCTGGCGGCGCTCGTCGCGGAGGCGCGCCAGCGCCAGTGGTCGCAGGTATCGCTGCATGCCCAGGTCAGCGCCGAAGCCTTCTATGCGCGCCAGGGCTTCCTGCCGCAGGGCGACCGTTTCCAGGAAGCGGGGATCGAACACCAGTCCATGCACCGGCGGCTGGGTGCCGCGATGGCCATCGAGCAGGCCAGGGAGGCGACCGCCATCGTCAGCGCCCTGGCCACGCAGGCCCACCGCTCGCTCTGCATCTACAGCCGCGACCTGGATCCGGGCCTGTTCGACGCCCCGCCCGTGCTCGATGCCCTGCGCCGGCTCGCCATCCGACAGCGCGGCGGCGAGATCCGCGTGCTGGTGCAGGATGCCGCCACGCCGCAACGCAACCTGGCCCCCTTGATAGGGCTCGCACAGCGGTTGCCCAGCGTGTTCGCGTTCCGCCAGACCCGCGACCCGGTCGACCGTGGCTATCCGTCCGCATACGTGGTCAACGACGACGGCGGTTACTACTTCCGCCCGCTTGGCCACCGTTTCGATGGCGAGGCCGGGCTGGAACACGGCGGCCGCGCTCGCCAGCTGCGGGAGGAATTCGGCCATGTGTGGGAGCGCTCGCGCGCTGTCACCGAGTACCGCGCCCTGGGCCTCTGAGGGCACGCGCTTGCGGCTTCCGGCGTGTGCAGGGCATCACGCATGCGGGGCCCCGATGCCCGCCAGCGTGAGTCTTTAGTCCAATCCGCTTACGCCCCGCTCCCGGCATGGGGGTATAATTTCCCGGTTTTCGCCGATGCCTGCGGGTCAATGCAGCACATCGGGCGGGAATACCCCCCGACTACCCACAGTACGCCTCGCATCGTGGACAATCTCCTGAAGCAGTTTGCGCAATCCTCGCAGCTCAATGGAGGCAATGCCTCCTATGTCGAAGACCTGTACGAGCAGTACCTGGTCGCTCCCGATAGCGTTGGCCCCAAATGGAAGGCCTACTTCGACGGCTTCAAGGGCCGCGAAGCGGGCGACGTGCCCCACTCGGTCATCATCGAGCAGGTCGCCGGCGCGGCACGCAAGGCCGCCAACAACGGCTACGCCGCCGCCCCGTCCGCCGGTGGCGACGAGCGCGAGCGCAACGTCGGCCGGCTGATCACCGCCTACCGGTCCCGCGGCCACCTGGGCGCCCGCCTGGACCCGCTGGGCCTGACCCCGCCGGTCACCACCCCGGACCTGGAACTGGGGTTCCACAACCTGTCCGAGAAGGATCTGGACAGCGAATTCAGCACCGGCAACGTCGCCGGCCAGTCGCGCATGAAGCTGCGCGACCTGCTGGCCCAGCTGAAGGCCACCTACACCGGCTCCATCGGCGCCGAGTTCATGCACATCTCGGAAGTCGACCAGCGCCAGTGGCTGTACCAGCGGCTTGAAGCGGCCGGTGGCAAGTACGGCCTGTCGGCGGATGCGCAGCGCCGCACGCTGGAGCGCCTGACCGCCGCCGAAGGCCTCGAGCGCTACCTGCACACCAAGTACGTCGGCCAGAAGCGTTTCTCGCTGGAGGGCGGCGACTCGCTGATCCCGATGCTGGACGTGATGATCCGCCGCGCCGGCGAAGGCCAGGTGAAGGACATCGTGGTCGGCATGGCCCACCGCGGCCGCCTCAACGTGCTGGTCAACACGCTGGGCAAGAGCCCGCGCAAGCTGTTCGACGAATTCGAAGGCAAGTTCGAGCACGACAACTCGCTGGCCCACGCCGGTGACGTGAAGTACCACATGGGCTTCTCCGCCGACATCGCCACCCCCGGCGGTCCGGTGCACCTGGCGCTGGCCTTCAACCCATCGCACCTGGAAATCGTCGACCCGGTCGTGGTCGGCAGCGTGCGTTCGCGCCAGGAACGCCGTGGCGACGCCGCGCGCCAGGCGGTCCTTCCGATCATCATGCACGGCGACGCCGCTTTCGCCGGCCAGGGCGTGGTGATGGAACTGTTCCAGATGTCGCAGGCGCGCGGTTTCGCGGTCGGCGGCACGCTGCACATCGTCATCAACAACCAGATCGGCTTCACCACCAGCGCGCGCGACGACGCGCGGTCCACCCTGTACTGCACCGACGTGGCCAAGATGATCGGCGCACCGGTGCTGCATGTGAACGGCGACGACCCGGAAGCCGTGGTGTTCTGCGCCAACCTGGCCTACGACTTCCGCCAGCAGTTCAAGAAGGACGTGGTGATCGACCTGGTGTGCTACCGCCGCCACGGCCACAACGAAGCCGACGAACCGGCGGCCACCCAGCCGCTGATGTACCAGACCATCCGCAAGCATCCCACCACCCGCGAGCTGTATGCGGGCAAGCTGGAAGCCGCAGGCGTGATCGCGGCCGGCGGCGGCAAGGCGCTGGCCGACGACTACCGCAACAAGCTGGACTCCGGCGAATACACCACCGAACTGGCCAAGCAGAAGAGCGACGAACTGGCCATCGACTGGTCCAGGTACGTCACCGGCAAGCTCAGCGACCCGGTCGACACCAAGGTCAAGCGCAAGTCGCTTGACTCGCTGGCGAAGATCATCACCACCATCCCCGCCGGCGTGGCGCTGCACCCGCGCGTGGCCAAGATCTACGAAGACCGCGTGAAGATGGCCGCCGGCGAACTGCCGGGCGACTGGGGCTTCGCCGAGAACCTCGCCTACGCCACGCTGCTGGCAGAAGGCCACGGCCTGCGCCTGGTCGGCCAGGACGCCGGTCGCGGCACGTTCTTCCACCGTCACGCGATCCTCCACGAGCAGAAGACCGACAGCTACTACCTGCCGCTGCGCCAGCTGGTGGAACAGCCCGAGCAGGCCACCGTCATCGACTCGCTGCTGAGCGAGGAAGCGGTGATGGCGTTCGAATACGGCTTCTCCACCACCGATCCCAACACGCTGTGCATCTGGGAAGCGCAGTTCGGCGACTTCGCCAACGGCGCGCAGGTGGTGATCGACCAGTTCATCGCCGCCGGTGAAGCCAAGTGGGGCCGCATCAGTGGCCTGACCCTGCTGCTGCCGCACGGTTACGAAGGCCAGGGGCCGGAGCACAGCTCCGCCCGCCTGGAGCGCTTCCTGCAACTGTGCGCGCTGGAGAACATGCTGGTCTGCGTGCCGACCACGCCGGCCCAGGCGTACCACATGCTGCGCCGGCAGATGCGCATGACCACCCGCAAGCCGCTGGTGGTGATGACGCCGAAGTCGCTGCTGCGCCACAAGCTGGCCGTGTCCACGCTGGACGAGCTGGCCAACGGCGAGTTCCAGCACCTGATCCCCGATGCCTCCGCGGATCCGAAGAAGGTCAAGCGCGTGGTCGCGTGCTCCGGCAAAGTCTATTACGACCTGCTGGAAGATGCGCAGAAGCGCGGCCAGGACGACGTCGCCATCCTCCGCATCGAGCAGCTGTATCCGTTCCCGCGCGAACTGCTGGCCGCCGAGCTGAAGCGCTTCGGCAAGGCCACCGAAGTGGTGTGGTGCCAGGAAGAGCCGCAGAACCAGGGCGCGTGGTACCAGATCCGCCACCACCTCAACGCCTGCCTCTCCGACAAGCAGAGCCTGCACTACGCCGGCCGCCCGCGTTCGCCCTCTCCCGCCGCCGGCCATTTCGCCGAACACGTGGAAGAGCAGCTGAAGCTGGTCGCCGATGCACTGGTCAACAAGCTCGGCGACCAGAACGTCGCCGAATAAGCTTTCCTTCTTCTCTTTATCGAATAACAACACCAGGACGCCCTAGCCAATGGCCACCGAAGTCAAAGTTCCGGTTCTTCCCGAATCCGTTTCCGATGCCACCATCGCCGCCTGGCACAAGAAGGTGGGCGACGCGGTCAAGCGCGACGAGAACCTCATGGACCTGGAGACCGACAAGGTCGTGCTGGAAGTGCCCTCGCCCGTCGATGGCGTGCTGAAGGAAATCAAGTTCAAGGAAGGCGACACCGTGACCAGCCAGCAGTTGCTGGCCATCATCGAGGAAGGTGCGGTGGCCGCCGCCGCGCCCGCCGCTGCCGAAGAGAAGAAGCCTGCCGCCGGTGCGCAGGAAGTGCAGCCGAAGGCCGAGGCCGCCAAGGCCGACGCGGCGGCCCCGTCCAGCACCAAGCCGGCCCCGGCCGCCGCCGGCACCGACGGCCTGCCGCCGGGTGCGCGCTTCACCGCCGTCACCCAGGGCATCGACCCGGCCAACGTCGAAGGCACCGGCCGCAAGGGCGCGGTGACCAAGGAAGACCTGATCAATTACGCCAGCGGCAAGACCGCCGGCGTCAGTGGCGGCGCGCGTCCGGAAGAACGCGTGCCGATGACCCGCATCCGCACGCGCATCGCCGAGCGCCTGATGCAGTCCAAGAACTCGATCGCCATGCTCACCTCGTTCAACGAGGTCAACCTGGCCAAGGTCATGGAGATGCGCAAGGAACTGCAGGACGACTTCGTGAAGGCCAACGGCATCAAGCTGGGCTTCATGAGCTTCTTCGCCAAGGCGGCCGCCAACGCGCTGCAGCGCCACCCGGTCGTCAACGCCTCGGTGGACGGCAACGACATCATCTACCACGGCTACGCCGACATCTCGATCGCCGTCTCCACCGAGAAGGGCCTGGTGACGCCGGTGCTGCGCAATGTCGAGCGCATGGGCTTCGGCGACATCGAGAAGGGCATCGCCGAGTACGCCAAGAAGGCGCGCGACGGCAAGCTGGGCTTGGAAGACCTGCAGGGTGGCACCTTCACCATCACCAACGGCGGCACCTTCGGCTCGCTGATGTCCACGCCGATCGTCAACCCGCCGCAGAGTGCCATCCTGGGCATGCATGCCATCAAGGACCGCGCCATCGTCGAGAACGGCCAGGTCATAGCCGCGCCGATGATGTACATCGCGCTGAGCTACGACCACCGCATCATCGACGGCAAGGACGCGGTGCTGTTCCTGGTGGACATCAAGAACCAGCTGGAAAACCCGCACCGCATGCTGCTGGGCATGTGAGAGCCGTGATGGGTGATTTGGGGCAGGTGATTCGCAACAGCGGTTCACCGCCCCGCCCTTTCGAATCACGAATCACTTATCACTAATCACGTGAGCGAATGAAATGAGCGAACAATTCGACGTCGTCGTCATCGGTGCCGGCCCGGCCGGCTACCACGCCGCCATCCGCGCCGCGCAGCTGGGCATGAAGGTCGCGTGCATCGACGCCGCGCTGGGCAAGGACGGCAAGCCCGCGCTGGGCGGCACCTGCCTGCGCGTGGGCTGCGTACCCTCCAAGGCGCTGCTGGATTCCTCGCGCCAGTTCTGGAACATGGGCCACCTGTTTGGCGACCACGGCATCAGCTTCAAGGACGCGAAGATCGACGTCGAAGCGATGGTCGGCCGCAAGGACAAGATCGTGAAGCAGTTCACCGGCGGCATCGCGATGCTGTTCAAGGCGAACAAGATCACCCCGTACTACGGCTTCGGCCAGCTGCAGCCCGGCAACGTGGTCAAGGTCAAGCAACACGACGGCAGCGAAGTGGAGCTCAAGGGCACCAACGTCATCATCGCCGCCGGTTCGGATTCCATCGAACTGCCGTTCGCCAAGTTCGACAACGAATACATCGTCGACAACGTCGGTGCGCTGGACTTCACCGAAGTCCCGAAGCGCCTGGCCGTGATCGGCGCCGGCGTCATCGGCCTGGAGCTGGGCAGCGTGTGGAAGCGCCTGGGCGCCGAGGTTGTGATCCTGGAAGCCCTACCCGACTTCCTGGCCGCCGCTGATGCGGAAGTCGCCAAGACGGCCGCCAAGGAGTTCAAGAAGCAAGGCCTGGACATCCGCCTGGGCGCCAAGGTCAGCAAGACCGAAGTCACCGGCAAGGGCAAGAAGAAGGAAGTCGTGGTCACCTACGCCGATGCCGAAGGCGAGAAGACCCTGACGGTCGACAAGCTACTGGTCGCGGTGGGCCGCAAGGCGGCCAGCAAGGGCCTGCTGGCCGACGGTACCGGCGTGAAGCTCAACGAGCGCGGCCAGATCGAAGTGGACGACCACTGCCACACCGGCGTGGACGGCGTGTGGGCCGTCGGCGACTGCGTGCGCGGCCCGATGCTGGCGCACAAGGGCTTCGAGGAAGGCATCGCGGTGGCCGAACTGATCGCCGGCCTGCCCGGCCACGTCAACCTCGATACCGTGCCTTGGGTCATCTACACCGAGCCGGAAATCGCGTGGGTCGGCAAGACCGAGAAGCAGCTCAAGGACGAAGGCATCCCGTACAAGGCGGGCAGCTTCCCGTTCGCGGCGATCGCACGCGCGGTTGCCATGGGCGAGCCTGCCGGCTTCGTGAAGGTACTTGCGCATGCCGAGACCGACCGCATCCTGGGCCTGCACCTGGTCGGCGTGGGCGTATCGGAACTGGTGCACGAAGGCGTCATCACGATGGAGTTCAACGGCTCCGCCGACGACCTGGCCCGCATCTGCCACGCGCACCCCACGCTGTCCGAAGCGATCCATGACGCGGCCATGGCGGTGGACAAGCGCGCCATCCACAAGGCCAACTGATCCTGATGCTCCGCACCAACGGCCCGGTACTCCGGGCCGTTCTGCTTCAGGGATTCCACTGCCGACGGAAAACCATGTTCTCCTTGCTGCTCCTGATTCCCCTGACGACATCGGCCACCCCCATGACATCACCCGACGGGCACGATGATCCGCACGCAAGGTGCGCGCTGGTGAACGTGGGCATGAACCTTCGCGAAGCGCTGGCGATCATGCGACGCCTGCCTGACAGCACGCTCAGTGGCCACAGTGCCGCCGGCCCGGCCGGTGATCCACCCGCAGGCAGCTTCGCGATCGACTTCTGGCAGACCACCGATGCACAGGGCATCCGCCGCACGTCCGCATTGCGTTACAGCGGTGGCACCATCGAAAGCGCGGACTGCGGCCGCGTCGACGTCGCGCCCGCCGTCCCCTCGCCATTGAAGGAAGACTGACCCATGCGTTCCCTCTGCGTCTATTGCGGCTCCAACGCCGGCAACAAGCCCGCCTACACCGAACGCGCCATCGCCTTGGGCGACCGCATCGCAAAGGAAGGCCTGCAGCTGGTCTACGGCGGCGGCAACGTCGGCCTGATGGGCATCGTCGCCGATGCGGTGCTCGCTGCCGGCGGTGAAGTCATCGGCGTGATCCCCGAACAGCTGGTGGGCTGGGAAGTCGCGCACAAGGGCGTCACGCGGCTGGAAGTCGTCGCCAACATGCATGAGCGCAAGAAGCGCATGTTCGACCTGGCCGACGCCTTCGTCGCCCTGCCCGGCGGCTTCGGCACGCTGGACGAGATGTTCGAGATGCTGACCTGGCGCCAGCTGGGCATCGGCAACAAGCCCTGCGCCTTTCTTGATGTCGAGGGTTTCTACACCCCGCTGATGGGCATGATCGACCGCATGGTGGAGGAACGCTTCCTGCACCCCGACCAGCGCAACGACCTGTGGCACGGCGACGACATCGACGCGATGATCGGCTGGATGCGCGCCTACAGTCCCGCGCACGCCGACAAGTGGATGGACGAGAAGCGAAGGAAGTCGCTGCGCTGATGATGGCTGCGGCGCGTCGCCGGCCGGAAACTCTAGTCGCTGGGTCCCGGCTTTCGCCGGGATGACGGAGTACGCTGCTTGCGATCCGCGAGCCTTGGCGGGAGGGTCTGTCGAAGAGCGCAGGATGTTCTCTCTCGACTTTTCCCGTCATCCCGGCGAAAGCCGGGACCCAGCGACTTGCGCTTGCCCAGGCCTTGTAACAGAGCCAACATCCAGCTCAAAGGAAAGCGACACACCACGGAGCACACGATGCGGGAACGGATTCCCTGTGTTTACATCCTTGCGAGCAAACGCAACGGCACGCTGTATATAGGCGTCACTTCGGACCTGCCGTCTCGCATATGGCAGCACAAGAATGACCAGGTCGTCGGATTTACACAGCGCTATCACGTGCATATGTTGATCTGGTACGAAGTCCACCCCACCATGGAATCCGCCATCAGCCGCGAAAAGGCGCTGAAGGAGTGGAAGCGCGCATGGAAGATCAAATTGATCGAGGATCGGAATCCATACTGGCGTGATCTGGAAGACGAGCTTGCATGAGCCCTCTATCGCCGCCCCATGCCAATGTTCCGACCAAAGTTGCAGGACTTCGCCTTTGCTTTTCCATGATCTGACCGCAAGAATCACAGCCACTGGGTCCCGGCCTTCGCCGGGATGACGAGCAAATCATGACCCTCCCTGATTTTTTCAGCGCCTTCCGCATCCACAACGACGCCAGCGGATACCGCAGCGGCATCGAGTCGCTCTCGCTGGACGACCTGAATCCCGGCGAGGTGGTCATCAAGACCGCGTACTCGTCGGTCAACTACAAGGACGCGCTGGCCGGTACCGGCGAGGGCAAGATCCTGCGGCGCTTCCCGCTGGTGGGCGGCATCGACGTGGCGGGCCACGTGGTCGCTTCCACCGACCCGGGCTTCCGGGAAGGCGATGCCGTACTGGTCACCGGCTGCGGGCTGAGTGAGACGCGCGACGGCGGTTATGCCGAATACGCGCGCCTGCAGGCCGAATGGGTCATTCCCCTGCCCGGCGGCCTGTCCCTGCGCGAGAGCATGATCCTGGGTACCGCCGGCTTCACCGCCGCGCTTGCGCTGTACCGCATGCTCGACAACCGCCAGACGCCCGGGCTCGGGCCGTTGGCGGTCACCGGTGCCACCGGCGGCGTGGGGTCGCTGGCCGTGGATATCTTCAGCCGTGCCGGGTTCGAGGTGCATGCCATCAGCGGCAAGCCGGAGCACGCCGCCTACCTGACCGCCATCGGGGCCAACCGGGTGCTCGGCCGGGACGCCCTGTCGACCACCCGCCCCATGGAGACGGCGCATTTCGGTGGCGGCCTGGACAACGTCGGCGGCCCGATGCTGGCCAGCCTGCTGGCGCAGACCACGCCTTACGGCAACGTCGCCACCGCGGGCCTGGCCGCCAGCCACGACCTGCCGACCACGGTGATGCCCTTCATCATCCGGGGCGTATCGCTGCTGGGCGTCGCCTCGGCCGGTACAGCCCGGGACATCCGCGATGCCGTCTGGCAACACCTGGCCAGCGACTGGAAGCCGGCCCACCTGGACACCATCTGCACCCGCGAAACCACCCTGGACGGGCTGCCGGAGGTGTTCCGGACCATGCTGGCCGGACAGTCGTTCGGGCGTACGGTCGTGCGAATGGGATGAACGGCAGCGGGCGCGCGACAGGCGCGCGAACTGGGCGCCCGGGCCCATTTCTGTTGACGCAATCTCCCACTACAATCGACGGCGGGGACAACTTGGGGAACTCCATGGCAAAGATTCTGATCGTCGACGATTCACCGTCGCAGCTGCTGGGCATCCAGCGTATCGTCGAAAAACTCGGGCACGAGTCCATCACCGCGGAAGATGGCGCTGCCGGCGTGGAAGTCGCCAAGCGCGAGCTGCCCGACATGGTGCTGATGGATGTGGTGATGCCCAACCTCAACGGGTTCCAGGCCACCCGGACGCTGAGCCGCGAGGCCACCACCAAGCACATCCCGGTCATCCTGGTCACCACCAAGGACCAGGACACCGACCGCATGTGGGGCCTGCGCCAGGGCGCAAAGGCCTACCTGACCAAGCCGTTCTCGGAAGACGAACTGGCCGAAGTCATCGAGCGCATCTTCAACGCACGCGAGCTGCCGTCCGCGCCATCGGCGTGACGTGTTGACGCGGTGCGGGTGACGAAAGAGCAGGCTCATCGCCTGCTCTTTTGCGTTGCGGGCCAGGCATCCTCAGCGCGGCGCGAGGTAGCCGCCCCGAACCCCCTGCGGCGACAGCACCAGTTGCCAGAGTTGCGAGCGCCGCGTACGGAACGTGGCCATCGATCCCGCCAGGTAGAACCGCCACATGCGTCTGAAGCGCTCGCCATAGCGCGCGCCCAGCGCTGGCCACGCCGCTTCCACTTTGTCGCGCCACGCCTGCAGCGTGCGGTCGTAGTCCGCACCGAAGTTGTGCCAGTCCTCGACCACGAACCTGCCCTCCACGGCCTGCGCGATCTGCGCGGCCGACGGCAGCATCGAATTGGGAAAGATGTAGCGCGCGATCCACGGATCGGTGCGGTGCACGGAGTGGTTGGTGCCGATGGTGTGCAGCAGGAACAGGCCCTGCGGTGGCAGGCAGCGGCGGACCACGTCGAAGTAGGCGGTGTAGTTCTTGACGCCGACATGTTCGAACATGCCCAGCGAGAACACGGCATCGAAAGGCTCGTCCAGCTCGCGGTAATCCTGCAGGCGGATCTCGATGGGCAATCCGGCGCACAGGTCGCGGGCGTAGTCCGCCTGCTGTTGCGAGATGGTCACGCCCACCCCGCTCACGCCATGGCGTTCCACCGCGAACTTCAGCGCTTCGCCCCAGCCACAGCCGATGTCCAGCACGCGCATGCCGGGACGCAATTGCAGCTTGCGGCACACCAGGTCGAGCTTGGCTTCCTGTGCGTCATCCAGGTTGGAGGCTTCTCGCCAGTAGGCGCAGCTGTAGACGAGGCGCCGGCCCAGCATGGCGTGATAGAGATCGTTGCCCAGGTCGTAGTGACGGCGGCCGACTTCACCGCTGCGTCGCGGCGACTGCAGGTTCAGCAGGCGCGCGCGCAGGGCGTCGAAGATTTCCCCTGCCCGGTGTACGCGCTGGTCCAGCCGGGCCTCGAGAATGCGGGACAACGTACCGTCGAGGGCGGCCGCGTCCCACTCGCCGTCCATGTAGCTTTCGCCCATTCCCAGCGAACCCCGTGCCAGCGCCCGGGCCGCGAAGCGTGGATCATGGACGTGGATGTCCCAGGGACGGTCGCCGCCGATCCGCACGTCCGCTTCGGCCAGCAGGCCGGCGATCCTGCGTTCGAAGCGGCCGTGTGGCATGGCGTCAGCGGGCGAACAATCCCGCGTACTCCGGCGCGACGTGCGGCAACAACACGGCGGCGGGCACGTCGACGGTCTGGGTGCCGTCGGCATAAGGGCCCACCTGGTAAGGCGGGAAGACGAAGCGCAGCGCGGTGATCCTGCCTGCCGTATCCAGTACCGGCACGAACTCGGAGAAGTTGGTGGCTTCCGGTTCGGTGCCGTCGTCGATCATGCGCGCGGAACTCTTGATCAGCTCCGCACGGTCGGCCGGAGGAAGTTCGTCCTCGTCCACGCGCAGGACCACCGCGGTGTGCAGCTGTTCGCGCGCGTAGTCGCTGATGGCCTTCCAGCCGGCCTCCCCCGGCACCAGGGCGGCGGCGGTCAGCCGCTTCTGCTGCTCGGGCAGCCAGACGAAACGCGCGATCAGCGGCTGGCCGTGTGCCCCGCCGGTATAGCGGCTGCCATCCGCGGCGATGGCCACGATCTGCGGCGTGTTGACGACCTGTTCGAACGTCAGCGAAAGCTCGTACGGTGCCGTCGGCTTGTCGTTGCCGAAAGCCTCGACCGCTTCCATCAGTTCGGCGCGCGCGGCCGCGGAATAGTCGCCGAGCGCCTTCGCCAGGCCGGGGTACTGGTTGGCCGATGGCGGATAGCTGATGCCGATGACGTAGCGGTCGGTGGTCTCGATGACATCCTTCAGCGCGGTCGGTGCGACGGCAGGAACATCCGTCGGGGTGGTGGCGGCGGGAGCGCCACTGGCCGCAGGAGTGCTTGCCGGCTCCTCGCGCTTGCAGCCGGCCACGGCCGACACCAGCAGCGCCGCGCAAAGCAGGCCCCGGAACAGCGGGGAATGGGTGGAATGTAGCGTCACGTTCGGGCTCCTTCCGCGTGTGAGGGTGCAGATTCTATGCCGCGCCGCAGCAGCGCTCCAGCGCTGCAGCCGGTACTACGCGACCAGATCGGCGTACTCGGGGTGGCGCTGCACGTAGGCGGCCGAATACGAACATGCGGGCACCACGCGCCATCCCTGTCCCCGTGCATGGTCAAACGCAGCGCGGACCAGGGCGGCGGCCACGCCCCGCCCGCCGATGGCCTGCGGCACGCCGGTATGGTCGATCACCATCTGCTGGCCGCGGAGCGAATACAGCAATTCCGCCTCGTGCCCGTCCACCGTGGTGGAAAAGCGCAGCGCGGCGGGGTCGTGATGGATGTCCAAAGCGGGGGCTTCCGAGGTCATGGCAGGTCCGTGGTGGGGGGCTCATGGCCATTGTGACCCACTGCCCATCAAAACCTTGCGGCAATACTGGACGCTGCGCGTCACATTCATCCTTGTGAAGGGGGTCGCCCCCTCCATCAATGTGACGGATCTCTCAAATAAAAAGTTGGCACGAATGCTGCGTCTACCCGCCCATAGACCGCAGCCTCCGGAGTTTCGCCATGAGCCTGATCGACCAACTGCCCGACGTCTCCAACGCGAGTGATTTCACCCTGCTGGAAGGCCTGTACCAGCTGACCGTCACCGGTCACACGCAGGACTGGGAATTCGAGCGCCTCAACAACGCCGTGTACGAGCGACTGATGTCCACGTATTCGAGCAACGAGAGCAATGGCGTGCACGCCGTGCACAGCCTGATGGATTGACGCTTCACCTCACTCATCGCTAGTCGCCACCGGGTGCTCCGGCGCGGCGCAGGGGTCCGTCTTCGGACGTGACTGCCGCGCCGGAGTCCCGTCCCTCGCCTGCCACCGCGCCGCGCGGGCCGCTCCACTTCACACCGATCACTCCATGTTCCGTGTCGGGACCTACTCGCCGCGGTGGTCGCGCTTGCCCTGGTTGCGACGATCCTGCGTGCCGGAACTGCCCTGGATCGCCTTCAGGCGGCTTTCGGCCGCATGCAGCTCATTGGCGCGCACCGCCGCCTCCGCCGACACGAAGCCCGAGGCCTGCGACGTGGGCTGACCCTCGTGGTCGAGCTGCTGCCACGGCGCTGGCTGGCGATCGTGTTCCTGCTTCTGCTCAAGCAGCATGCGTGCCTGTTCCAGCGCCTGTTCCGGCGTGATGGGGCTCGGTGCCTTGCGCTTGCGTGGCGGCTTCGCCGGCGCGTTCGCACGCGGGGCGGGAGCAGCGGCGCCCTGTTTCAACGCCTTTTCGGCGGTACCCCCGCCGGCTGTTTTCCTGGCCCGCGGAGTCGGGGCGGCCGTTTTACGGACAGGCTTGGGCACGGCCTTCGTGGCAACTTTCTCTGAAGCGATCTTCCTTGCGGGAGCGTTCCTGGCTACCGTCTTTTTGGCCGCCACCTTTTCGACGACACGCTTCTTGGCGACCGCCTTCTTGGCTACCTGCTTCGTCGCGGTGGCCTTCTTCGCCACGGTCTTCTTCGTTGCGGACTTGCTGCCAGGGGATTTCCGCGCGGCGGACTTGCTGGCGGGTTTGCGTGCGGCAGGCGCTGCCTTCTTCGCGGTTGTCTTGCGCGCCGGTGCCTTCTTCGCCACACGCTTGGCGGACGAAGTACGTGCCGCCGCCTTCTTGCCTGCAGCCTTCTTCGCCGTTGCCTTCGTGCCGGTCCTGCTTGTCTTGGCCTGTGCCATGCCTTGCTCCACGGGTTGGACGTGGCATCGGGATAGCACGCGTCACCTTCAGGCCAGGTGAGCGCAGGCGCAATGCGCGCTTAACCGAAGGACGGATTCGCCAACTGGGTCAGGAAGTGATTGATCACGCGCGTGTCCATCGCCACCAGGAACAACACCCCGTATGCCGCACCCGCCAGATGCGCACCGTGGTTGATGTTGTCGCCACCACGATGGTCCATCCAGATGCTGTAGGCGATGTAGAGCACCGCGAACACGATGGCCGGCATCGGTACGAAGAACACGCCGATCCGCGCCCACGGCGCCAGCATGATGAAGGCGAACAGCACGGCGGATACCGCACCGGACGCCCCCAGGCTGCGGTAGTTGGGGTCCTTCTGGTGCTTCAGGTAGGTCGGCAGGATCGACACCACCAGCGCCGAGAAATAGAACAGCGGGAATACCCACGGGCCTTTCTGCTCGGCCATCCAGGCTTCGATCTGCTGGCCGAAGAAGAACAGCGTGACCATGTTGAACAGCAGGTGCCAGAAGTCGGCATGGATGAAGCCGTAGGTCACCAGCCGGTCGTACTGGCGGTGGCGGTCGATCGCCGGCGGCCACAGGATCAGGCGGCCGGCCAGCGACGGTTTGCGGAACGCCACGAACGTCACCACGCAGGTGACGGCGATCAGCAGGTAGGTGAACGGTGACGACATCAGGCGTCCTCAGGCTACGCGGTAGTTGTCCTGCATCGGATAGATGCGTGCATACAGGGCGAAGGCCAGCGCCGCCACGAACGCGAACCCGGCGAAGAAGAACATCAGGAAGGCGTTCTCCGTCCAGCCCTGCGACTGGATCCAGCCGATCACCGCCGGGTCGCGCACGCTGGCATTGGTCAGCAGCACCCACAGCCCGCCGAACGTGCTGGTCAGGTACCAGAACGCCATGATCACGCCCTTCATCGCCATCGGCGCCTGGCTGTAGGCGAACTCCAGCGCCGTCGCGGATACCAGCACCTCGCCGAAGGTCAGCAGCAGGTACGGCAGCGTCTGCCACGCCAGCGACACCTGCTCACCGTCGTCCATCTGCAACTGAAGCATGCCGGCGACGATCCACGACAGGGCCGAGATCGCGATGCCCCAGCCCATCCGGCGCAACGCCGTGACGTTGAAGCCCATGCGGCGCAGCGCCGGGTACAGCACCAGGTTGTTGAACGGGATCAGCAGCATGACCATCAGCGGATTCAGCGCCTGCATCTGGGTGGCGTCCTTCACCAGCCAGCTGGGCCACCACCACAGGTCGTGCGGGATCACCATCGCCTTGCCCTGGATGACCCAGGTGGATGCTTTCTGGTCGAACAGCGACCAGAACGGCGTGACCAGCGCGAAGACGATCAGGATGCGCAGCACCGAACGCACGCCTTCGATGGCGGCATCCGGGTGCGCGCCACGTGCGCGCTCCAGCTGCAGCGACGTGCCGAAACCGATGCCCGCGATCACCGCGCCCAATGCCAGGCAGGCGGTGATGACGAAGCCCCAGGCTTCCGGCCACAAGGCGACCCCGGCGAACTTCAGCGCCCACAGCACCAGCATCACTGCAGCGCCGACAATGCCGACGGCCGCAACCACCGTGCCGGCGCCCACGCCCTTGCCCAGCAATGCGCTGCGCACGATGTTGAGGAACGAATCCGGGTCGGTCCCGCGCGACGGCGGCACGTTGACGTACTGCTTGCGCCCGGCCCAGAAGATCACCGTGGCGATGAACATCAGGATGCCGGGGATGCCGAACGCCCACGCCGGGCCCCAGCTGCGCAGTACCAGCGGCATCAGCAGCGAGGCGAAGAACGAACCGAAGTTGATGATCCAGTAGAACGCGTCGAAGACGACCTTGGCCTTGCTCTTGTTGGTCTGGTCGAACTGGTCACCGCAGAACGTCACCACCAGTGGCTTGATGCCGCCCGAGCCGAGTGCGATGAGGAACAGGCCGGTATAGAAACCGGTGGCGTTGCTTTCGAACAATGCCAGGCACGCATGGCCGGCGCAGTAGATCAGCGAGAACCACAGGACGGTGTTGTACTTGCCGAAGTAGCGGTCCGACAGCCAGCCGCCGAGCAGCGGGAAGAAGTAGACACCGATGACGAAGCTGTGGAACAGGTCCTTGGCAGCGCCCTCCCTCGATGCCTGGTCCGGCAGGTAGGCCAGCAGCACCGAGCTGATCAGGAACGGCACCAGGATGTTGCGCATCCCGTAGAAACTGAACCGTTCGCACGCCTCGTTGCCGATGATGTAGGGGATCTGGCGGGGCATGCGGCCCTGGCTTGCGGCGTCTGCTGTCGTGCTCATCCGAACTTCCGGTACAAAGTTGTCGAAGGGTACCGTATCCGCCCCGGCAGGGTCGAACCGCCGGTTCATGCACAGCCGCGCGCGCGCCAAGGGCTGGGCCTGACCGCGATGCCGGGGCATCATGCGCACCTTGCCCCTGTTCAGGACATGCCGATGCTGCGACCGCTGTGCGCCCTGCTGATTGCCTTCGCCCCGCTGGCCCATGCCCAGGCGCCGCTGACCACGGTGTCCGAACGCTCCGGCTTCATCGAGACCGGCCGTTACGACGAAGTGCCTGCGCTGTGCGAGGCGTTCGCGCGGCAGTATCCCAAGGCCGTGCGCTGCACCACCTTCGGCACCACGCCGGAAGGCCGCCCGATGAAGGCGCTGGTGGTGTCCACCAGCGGTGCGCTGACGCCGGACCTGGCGCAGCGCCGCGGCCTGCCGGTGGTGCTGGTGCAGGGTGGCATCCATGCCGGCGAGATCGATGGCAAGGACGCGGGTTTCCTGGCGCTGCGCGAGGTGCTGGAAGGCAAGGCCGCGGCCGGTGCGCTGGACAAGCTGGTATGGGTGTTCGTGCCGGTGTTCAACGTGGACGGCCACGAGCGCTTCGCCGCCTGGAACCGACCCAACCAGCGCGGCCCGAAGGAAATGGGCTGGCGCACCACCGCACAGAATTTCAACCTCAACCGCGACTACGTGAAGGCCGACGCACCCGAGATGCGGGCGATGCTGCAGCTCGTCCAACGCTGGGACCCGCTGGTCACGGTGGACCTGCACGCCACCAACGGCGCGCAGTTCGAGCACGACATCTCCATCCAGGTCGAACCTGTCCACGGCGGTGATGCCGGCCTGCGCAATGCCGGGCTGGCGCTGCGCACGTCGGTGATCGATGCCCTGGCACGGCAGGGATCACTGCCCCTGCCCTACTACCCGTCGTTCGTCGTCAGTGACGACCCGACTTCCGGCTTCGAGGATGGCGTGCCGCCGCCGCGCTTCTCGCATGGCTATTTCCTGCTGCGCAACCGCATCGCGATGCTGGTGGAAACGCACTCGTGGAAGGAGTACCCGGTGCGGGTCGGGATCACCCGCAACACCGTGGTATCGGTGCTGGAACAGGTCGCGGCGCAGGGCAAGGACTGGTTGGCCGCCGCGCGGCAGGCGGACGTGTCGGCGGCACGGATTGCCGGCCAACCCGAACCGTTGACGTACGCGGCCGCGCCCACGGCACGCACCGTGGACTTCCGCGGCTACGCCTACACACGCACGAAATCCGAGGTGTCCGGCGCACTGATGACGCGCTATGACGAGACCACGCCGCAGGTCTGGAAGGTGCCGTTGAAAGACGACATCCGGCCTGCGCTGGTGGTCAACGCGCCCCGCGGCGGCTACCTGGTACCCGCCGCCCATGCGGCGTGGGTAGCCGAACGGCTCAAGCTGCATGGCATCGACTACCGCATCCTCGGCAAGCCATGGCAGGGCCAGGCGGATGCCTTCCGTGCCGGAAAGAGCAGTTTCGCGACGACGTCCGTTGAAAGCCACCAGCGCCTGACCGTGGAAGGCGAATGGAAGAAGGAAACGCGCAGCGCGCCGGTGGGCTCGCTGTTCGTCCCCATCGCGCAGGCCCGGTCGCGGCTGGTGATGGCGCTGCTGGAGCCGCTGGCGCCGGATTCACTGCTTGCCTGGGGCGAATTCAACAATGCCTTCGAGCGCAAGGAGTACATGGAGGACTACGTGGCCGAAGCCGTCGCCCGCGACATGCTGCGTGATCCGGCGGTCAAGGCCGCATTCGAGCAACGGTTGAAGGAAGACAAGGCGTTCGCCGGCGACCCGGGCGCCCGGCTGGAGTTCTTCCATCGCCGGCATCCGTCATGGGACGAGCGCTACCAGCTTTACCCGGTGTTGCGTCTCGACACCGCGCCTTGATCTGCGGGTAGCGCTGTTGCAGGCGCGACAAGCGAAGGTCGTCACCCCAGCCGCATCACGCCATAGCGCGGTGCGGCGTTGCCACAGCTGGTTTCGGTCAGCGGGGCACCCATGTCCGCCAGGACCTCGCGCTGCTGCGCCAACGGCGTGCGGATCGTGCGGTTCTCGTACTCGGCCAGCTTCTGGAAAGCTGCCAACTGCAGCACGCGCGAGACGAATGCCGCTGTCTTCGGCCAACGCGCGTCGTCGATCTGATAGCGCACGAACGCCGCGTTGCGGAAGAAGCTGGCGATGCTGATGTCGGCGATGGACAGATCGCCGAAGAGCCAGCCTTCGACGGGCACCAGCGACTCGAGGTAGTCCAGCGCCACCGGAAGTTCCTCCTCGCGCGCCTTGCGCACCACCTCGTCGTTGCTGCCCTCGTTGAACAGGAACCTGCGCACGCCCTGCTGGAAGAACATGCGCCAGATGATCACGTCGCCCAAGTACGAGTCGGCGTACTCCTCCAGCCAGCGCGCCTTCGCGCGCATCACCGGATCGGCGGGATACAGCGACGGCTGCGGAAAGCGGTCCTGCAGGTACTCGCAGATCACCGTGGAGTCGTTCAGCACGAAGTCGCCGTCCCTCAGCACCGGCACGCGGCGCAGCGGGCTGAGCCGGCTGAATTCCTCGTCGCCCACGAACGGCGCGATCGGGTCGATGCGGTAGTCGATGCCTTTCAGCTCCAGGCACACCAGCACCTTGCGTACGTAGGGCGAGATGTAGTTGCCGATGATGACCAGGGGTTCGCTCATGCCATGCCTGCGGTGCGCCGGGTGAAGCGGCAGCGTGCGGGCGGCAACCGCGCGGGTCAACCCAGGGCGGTGTCGAGCGCCATCATCAGGCAGAAGCCGATCGCCAGCCCCAGCGAGGCCGTGGCACCGTGGCCATGGCGGTTGGATTCGGGGATCACGCTGTGCGCCACTGCGATCAACATGGCGCCGGCGGCGAACGCCAGCCCCCACGGCAACAGCAACGACGAAATCCCCACGGCCCACGCACTGAGGATCGCCGCCAGCGGCTCCACGACCCCGGACAGGGCGGCGATGCAGACTGCTTTCGCGCGGGACATGCCCGCACCGGCCAGGATCAACGCCACCACCAGGCCTTCCGGAACATCCTGCAGCGCGATGCCCATCGCCAGGCCTTCGGCGCCGCGCAGCCCGCCCCCGGCGGCCACGCCGACGGCCATCCCTTCGGGCACGTTGTGGAGCAGGATGGCCAGCACGAACAGCACGACGCGCGTAGGTACCAATTGGCGCTGCGCGTCCAGCGGATCGTCGACCAGCGAGCGGTCCAGGACCAGCAAGCCCGCCGCTCCCAGCATCACGCCCGCACTGACCAGCCCCGCCGCGCCCCACGCGGAGTAACCGGCGCGCCCGGCCGCCTCCAGGCCGGGCAGCACCAGCGAGAACGCGGTGGCCGCCAGCATCACGCCGCCACCGAAACCGAGCAGGCCATCGGAGAGCCGTTGCGGAATCGAACGCACCACCAGGACGGGCAAGGCACCCACCGCGGTCGCCAGCGCGCACAGCGCGCCGCCACGCAACGCCGTTCCCATGCCGGGCGAAAGCCCTTCGACAGGGGATTGCATCACCACCCAGGCACTGGCCATGACGACCGCCGTCACCACCGCCAGGTACGGCCAGGCGGCAGTGGTCTGCGTATAGGCCAGCGGTTGCAGGACACGGTTCATGCGAAGGTGCTCCCGTCGTGGGTGGCAGCGGGCTTGCGCGAATCCAAGGGACTGCGCCATCCGGAACGGGACGGCTTCGTCCGGATACTACGCCGCCGCCTTCGGGCGGACCAATCGCAAAGCTGAATCAGGCCGATTCAAGGCGGCAATGCAAGGACATGGCGTCCGTACCGCTCTGCTCGGCAGGCCTCAACGCTTCTGGTACTTCCAGTGCCGCGGCTTGCCTTCCGCCATCCATGCCACGGCCTGCTCGATTCTCCTGGCGCGCGTCTCGGCACGCTTGGCGTCGGTGATCCATTCCGCGTACTCGCGCTGCTGGCTGGGGCTGAATGCCTGATATGCCGCCAAGGCCGCGGGCGTGCGCTTCAATGCCGCCCCGAGATCGTCGGGCAGCTCCGCCCGCGGGCGAGGTGTTCCGACCTTGCCGGTGCGTGGTGTTTTCGCCCCTGCTTCATTCAAGGCCATCGCCGTGCGCACCTGTGCGATCAATGCGCGCTTGGGCGGCAGGTCCTTCAACAGGGCCAGCCTGCCCAGGCTGCCCATCCCGTCACGCGCCTGCGTGCCCATCACCTCGGCATGCTTCCAGAAACCGAACGACGCATGCTGCTTGAACGCCGCCATCTGGCACAGGATGCCGCCCCCATACTGGAACGACGGCATGCCCCATTTCAGTGTCTCCTCCACCGACGGGCAGGCCTCGTGCACCCACGCACGCAGGCGCGCGAGGATGGGCTGCGCGAACGGTGCGGCGCGGGCAATGTAGTCATCGACGCGGGGATCGGTCTTGGGCATGCAGGGTCTCCACACTGTCGTTGCCCGCACTCTACGCCTGGCCGGGCGTCGCGGGTCACGCCGTACTTCTCCCTGCACGTGTTGACGATCCATTACGACAGGCGCGGCTATGCTGGCCGTGACACTACCGGGAGAAGGACATGACCCGCCCCTTGCTGACCCTCGGCTGCCTGCTGGCACTGGCGGCCTGCCAGCCGGACACACCTGGCGACGGCGAATCGGCTGCTGCCGTCCCGCCAGCGGCATCCACCGCCATCCGCGGCAGCGCGACCTACCTGGAACGGATGGCGCCGCTGCCTGGCGCGACGCTTACCGTGCAGTTGATCGACAACCAGCTGGCGGACACGCCTGCGGCGGTCATTGCCACGGCCGAGTTCAAGGATCCCGACGGCCCGCCCTTTGCCTTCGTGCTGCCCTACGATGCGGCCAAGCTGCGCGGGAACGGCCAGTATGGCCTGCATGCGGGACTGCGCGATGCACAGGGCAAGCTGTGGTTCGTGACCGACACGCGGGTGCCGGTCACGCCGGGCTCGGCGCAGCCGGTGGAGTTCCGGATGGTCCGCACCGGCACGCCGGCCGATGCCGCCTCCCCGACCTACTGGCAGTGCGGCGACCAGCGCATCAGCGCCCGTTTCGACAACGCGGTCGGCACGGTGGTGATCGACATCGACGGCACGGCATTGACCTTGCCACAGGCCCAATCCGGCTCCGGTGCCCGCTATGCCGACCAGGCCGGCAACGAGCTGTGGAACAAGGGCCGCGACGCCACCCTGACCCTGGCCGGCAAACCGCAGGTCCAGTGCACGCAGACCGAATCCGGTTCGCCCTGGGAGGCGGCCAAGGCGCGTGGCATCGGTTTCCGTGCCATCGGCACCGAGCCCGGCTGGCTGGTCGAAGTGGGCACGGGCGAAGCGCCGTCGCTGCACGCCGAACTCGACTACGGCGAACGCAAGCTGCATGTCGAACGCATGCAGGCGACCCCGGAAGGCTTCACCGGCACCACCAGCGACAAGCTTTCGATCACGCTGGCCACGCGGCGCGAGGCCTGCAGTGACGGCATGAGTGATGCCACCTACCCCGCCACCGCCGTGCTGACCGTGGGCGACAAGACCTACCGCGGCTGTGGCCGCTTCCTGAGCGAATGATTCCGACATGAGCCGACGTTCCCGCGCCCGCCGCCAGTCCAGCCTGCGCCTCCCCCTCTTCGCCCTGGTGGTGCTTGCCCTGATCGGCGCCGGCGCCTGGTGGTGGTCGCAACGCGACGCGACGCCATCGGCCGCCCCCGTCGCCGAAACGCAGGAAGACACGGGTGATCCAGCACGTGTGAATGAAGTGCTGCCCTTGCCGCCCGTCGAGCAGACTCGCCCGACCGAACCGGCGAATGCCGCCACCGCGGCGCAGGATCCGTTGCCGGCCTTCCTGCCGGCCGAAGCCCGCCATACCTTGAAGCTGATCCAGCACGGTGGCCCGTTCCCGCATCGCCAGGATGGTTCGGTGTTCGGCAACCGCGAAGGCCACCTGCCCCGCCAACCCAATGGCTACTATCGCGAGTACACGGTGGACACGCCGGGGCTGGACCATCGCGGCGCCCGCCGCATCGTCACCGGCGGGCAACCGCCGCGCGAGTACTACTACACCGACGACCACTACGAAAGCTTCCGCCGCTTCGAAACCGGCCCATCGGGAACCCCCACGCCATGAGTGAATCCGGTTTCGACCCCGGCCTGACCGACGCCAGCCATGCTGGCGTATTTTTCGTCACCGACGAAGATCTCGATGCGCTGGCCGCGGCCAGCCGCGATGCCGGCCTGCTGGCCCGGCGCATCGACCTTTCCGGGTGCGACGGCAAGTCGGCCCTGCTGCTGCGCATGGCGACGATCCTGGATTTCCCCGACAGCTCCGGCCGCAACTGGGATGCGTTGTCCGACAGCCTGCGCGACCTTGAATGGCTGCCAGCGCCCGGCTACGTGCTGCTGTTCGAACAGGCGCACGATCTGCGCGAGCGCAACGAAGCCGATTTCGACACCCTGCTCGACATCCTGGACGAGGCTTCGCAGGCGTGGGCATCGGATGACACGCCTTTCTGGGCCTTCATCGCGCTGCCCGAGGAAGATTTCCCAGACCTGCAGTAAGGGCGAGCACACGTGGAGCCGGCGGGGGCGGCGTCGATCTGCGAGAATGGCGCATGCTTGATTTCACCCACCTCCCGCTGGGCCCCGGCCTGCAGCAGGGCGTCGACGCGCTCGGCTACACCCGCCCGACCCCGATCCAGGCGCAGAGCCTGCCCGCCATCCTCGCCGGTCGCGACGTCATCGCGCAGGCGCCCACCGGCAGCGGCAAGACCGCCGCGTTTGGCCTGGGCCTGCTGCACCGCCTCGACGTGGGCACCGGACGCACGCAGGCCCTGGTGCTGTGCCCCACCCGTGAACTGGCCGACCAGGTCGCCCAGCAGCTGCGCAAGCTGGCACTCGGCATTCCGAACCTGAAGGTACTGACGCTGTGCGGTGGCATGCCGCTGGAACCGCAGCTGCGCTCGCTGGAAGCACACGACCCCCATGTGGTGGTCGGCACGCCGGGCCGCATCCAGGAACTGCTGCGCAAGAAGGCCCTGCACCTGGCCGGCGTGCGCACGCTGGTGCTGGACGAAGCCGACCGCATGCTCGACATGGGTTTCGAGGAACCCATCCGCGAGATCATCGGCAGGACGCCGCGGGAACGGCAGAGCCTGCTGTTCTCCGCCACGTTCACCGACGCCATCCGCGAGATCGCCCGCAACACCCTGCGCGACCCGCTGGAGGTCAACGTCGACGCACCGCAGGAACAGGCGGTCATCGAGCAGCGTTTCGTGCGCGTGGACCCCGAACGCAAGCAGACCGCGTTGGCCGGCCTGCTGGCCCAGCGCGGCGTGGATTCGTGCGTGGTCTTCTGCAACATGCGCAAGGACGTGGACGAAGTGGCCGGCTCGCTGCAGCACTTCGGGTTCTCCGCGCTTGCCCTGCACGGCGACATGGAGCAGCGCGACCGCGACGAGGTGCTGGTGCGTTTCACCAACCGCAGCTGCAACGTGCTGGTCGCCAGCGACGTGGCGGCACGTGGTCTGGACATCGAGGACCTGGCGCTGGTCGTCAACTACGACATGCCCAGCGACGCCGATACCTACGTGCACCGCATCGGACGCACCGGGCGTGCCGGGCGCGAGGGCCTGGCCATCAGCCTGTGCACGCCACGCGAACTGCCGCGGGCCACGGTGATCGAAGAACGCATCGGCGCGCCGCTGGTGTGGGATCGCAGCATCCCGGCCGCGCCCCGGGCACATGCTGCGCCGCCTGCCTCCATGACCACCCTGCGCATCGACGCGGGCAAGACGGACAAGCTGCGTCCCGGCGATGTGCTGGGCGCGCTGACCGGCGACGCCGGCCTTCCGGCCGCGGCCATCGGCAAGATCAACGTCTTCGCCACCCGCACCTATGTCGCGGTGAAGAACGACAAGGCCGCGGCCGCCCTGTCACGGCTCAATGCCGGCAAGATCAAGGGCCGCAGCTTCCGCGTCCGCAAGCTCTGATGCTTTTGCGGAGACAATAAAAAACGCCGGCGCTTGCGCACCGGCGTTCTGGCGAACTCGAAGTTCAGCGCTGGATTACAGCGGCTGCACCTGGTCGGCCTGCATACCCTTCTGGCCCTGGACAGCCACGAACGTAACGCTCTGGCCTTCCTTCAGGGTCTTGAAGCCGTTGCCCTGGATCGCGCGGAAATGCACGAACAGGTCAGGGCCGCTCTGCGGGGTGATGAAGCCGAAGCCCTTGGCATCGTTGAACCACTTGACGGTACCGGTCTGACGGTCAGACATCTTTACTAACTCCTGGAACTAGGTTTGAAGAAAAAATCGCGGCACCGGACTATTCCGGACCGAGACTGAGTTGCAGGCGTTGGTAAAGCGGGAAGATGTAGCAGATGTATCTACCGCATCAGGCTCACGATTCACGGTGACCCTGGCAAGCACAGTGACGGCACTCTACCCGGCTTTTCAGGCAAAAGCGAATTTTTTTGCACAATGCCCGCTGACCGGGGCCAAATCCAGCCAGATCAAGGGCTTTGACCGACCTTTCGGGCCCCGCTGGGCCGCCGGACGCCCTGAAACCGGAGCTGGCGCCGGCCAGCCCGTATGATGACGCCCCATTCCCCCCTGGCCCTCCCCGTCCATGGCCCTCAAAGCCACCGTCATCAAAGCCGAACTGCAGATCACCGACATGGACCGCCATTACTACGGCGCCCATGGCCTGACCCTGGCGCAGCACCCTTCCGAGACCGACGAACGACTGATGGTGAGGCTGCTGGCGTTCGCCCTGCATGCCGACGACCGCCTGGAGTTCGGCAAGGGGCTGAGCAACGAGGAAGAGCCCGACCTGTGGCGCAAGGACTACACCGGCCTGATCGAGCAGTGGATCGACCTGGGGCAGCCGGACGAGTCCCGCATCCGCAAGGCCTGCGGACGCGCACGCGAGGTGGTGGTGGTCAACTACGGCGGCCGTGCGGCCGACCTCTGGTGGGAAAAGAACGCCAGCACCCTGTCCCGCCACCAGAACCTGACCGTGCTGGACATCGCGCCGGATGCAGTCGAGGCACTGACCGCGCTGATGCAGCGCGGCATGCGTTTCCACGTGATGATCCAGGACGGCGAGATGCAGTGGATGACCGATGACCGCAATGTCAGCGTCATCCCCACCATCCGCCAGGCGGGTCTCGCGCGGGCCGCCTGACCCGATGGCGCATACCCACGACGTACTGGTCGTCGGCGGCGGCGCCGCCGGCCTGATGTGCGCCCTGACGGCCGGCCAACGCGGGCGGCGCGTGATGGTGGTGGAACACGCCAACAAGGTGGGCAAGAAGATCCTGATGTCCGGTGGCGGACGCTGCAACTTCACCAATACGGGCACCACGCCGGCCAATTTCCTGTCGGCCAACCCGCACTTCTGCAAGTCCGCGCTGGCGCGCTACACGCCGGCGGATTTCATCGGAATGGTGGACCGGCACCGCATCGCCTGGCACGAGAAGGAACTCGGACAGCTGTTCTGCGACGTCTCGTCCAAGCTGATCGTGAAGATGCTGGTGGACGAGTGCACCGCTGCCGGCGTCCGCATCGAAACCGATTGCAGCGTCGAGCGGGTACACCACGGCGACGACGGTTTCCGCCTGCACACCCGGCATGGCGTGTTCGCCGCACCGTCGCTGGTGGTGGCCACCGGCGGGCTGTCGATCCCCAGCATGGGGGCGACCGGCTTCGGTTATGAACTTGCGCGCCGGTTCGGCCATGACGTGCTGCCTACCCGCGCCGGGCTGGTGCCACTGACACTGAGCGGCAAGCACCAGGAGCGCCTGCAGGACCTCAGCGGCGTCGCGCTGCCGGTGGAAGCCCGCTGTGGCCGCCAGTCGTTCCGCAACTTCATGCTGTTGACCCATCGCGGCGTCAGTGGCCCCGCCATCCTGCAGATCTCCTCCTACTGGCAACCGGGCGACGACCTGCGCCTGGACCTGCTGCCCGGGCAGGACGCGCTGGCGTGGCTGAAGGACCAGCAGAAGCAGCGCCCGGAGGCGGAACTCAAGACGGTGCTGTCGGAAGCGCTGCCGCGCCGGTTCGCCCAGCGCCTGTGCGAGGTCTGGCTGCCGAACCGGCCGATGAAGCAGTACAACGAGCCGCAGCTGCGCGAAGCCGCGGACGTGCTGGCGCGCTGGCCGCTGGTCGCCAGCGGCACCGAGGGTTACCGCACGGCAGAGGTCACGCTGGGCGGCGTGGACACCGACGGTGTTTCCAGCAGCACGATGATGTCGACGAAGCTGCCCGGGCTGTTCTTCGTCGGCGAGGTGCTGGATGTCACCGGCTGGTTGGGGGGCTACAACTTCCAGTGGGCCTGGGCCTCGGGCCACGCAGCCGGGCTGGCGGTCTGACGCACTGCGGCGTTCGTTGCCCGGATGCGTTTGCTAGGCTGCTGGAAACCGGTGTCATCCATGAGTTTTCCGCATGCCAGAACCCCGTCCTCCCTTCCGGTCCCGACGCCGGTTCCTGCAGCAGGCGGCGGGCGTGGGCGCTGTCGCGGCATTCGCGCCACGCCCTTCCCTCGCGTTCGCCCCTGCGGCCTCCGTCGCCACCACCCGCAGTGGCCGCATCGCGGGATATCTCGACCGGGGCGTGCATGCCTTCCGCGGCATTCCCTACGGGAGTGATACGTCGACGCGCCGTTTCCAGCGTGCGCTGGAGGAAACACCGTGGACAGGGCTGCGGCAGGCGACCCGCTTCGGCGCTTCGGCGCCCCAGCGCGGCGATGCGGATGGTCATCCGGTCAGCGAGGACTGCCTGTTCCTCAACGTGTACACGCCTGCCCTGCGCGATGGCCGCAGGCGACCCGTGCTGTTCTACATCCACGGCGGCGGCTACAACAACGGTTCCGGATCGCATCCGCTGTATGACGGCGTGAACCTGTGCCGGCGTGGCGACGTGGTGGTGGTGACGGTCAACCACCGGCTCAATGCGTTCGGTTACCTCTTCCTGGGCGAGCTGGACGGTGATGCGCTGGCCGAATCCGGCAACGTGGGCCAGCTGGACCTGATCCAGGCGCTGCACTGGGTGCGGCAGCATGCCGACGAGTTCGGCGGTGACGCGGGCAACATCACCGTGTTCGGGCAATCCGGCGGCGGCGCCAAGATCGCCACGCTGATGGCGATGCCGGAAGCAGCCGGCCTGTTCCACAAGGCGATGACGATGAGCGGCCAGCAGGTCACGGCCGCCGGCCCGCGCGCCGCCACCCAGCGGGCGGAGCTGTTCCTGCAGACGCTCGGGCTTTCGGCGACGCAGACTGACCAGCTGCGCACCCTGCCGATGCAGAAGCTGCTGGACGCCACCACGGTGCGCGATTTTTCGCGCGCGGAGAACACGGGTCTGTACTTCGGCCCCGTGCTGGACTCGCGCACGCTGCATCGCCATCCCTTCCATCCGGATGCGCCCGCGCAGTCGGCCGGCATCCCGATGATCATCGGCAACACGCGCGACGAAACCCGCGCCTTCCTAAGCAACGATCCCAGCAACTTCACGCTCACGTGGGAACAACTGCCGGCCAGGATCCGCGAACAGCAGTACGTGGATCTCTCACCGGAGGTGGTCATCGCCGAGTACCGCCGGCTCTATCCCCACTACACGCCGACGGAAGTCTTCTTTGCCGCGACCACGGCCGGCCGTTCGTGGCGCGGTGCCGTCATCGAAGCCGAAGAGCGTGCTAAACAGGGCTCACCCGCGTGGGTCTATCAGCTGGACTGGCGCTCACCCGCGGAGGACGGTCGGCTACGGGCCTTCCACACGCTCGACATTCCATTGGTGTTCGACAACGTGGCGGCCGAAGGGGCGAAGACAGGCACCGATGCACGTGCGCACGCGATGGCCGCGCGCATGAGCGAAGCGCTGATCGCGCTGGCACGCCGGGGCGACCCCAACCATGCCGGTATTCCCCCCTGGTCGCCGTACACGCTGCCGCAGCGGCAGACCATGGTGTTCGACGACGACAGCCGGCTGCAGGACGACCCGCGCGGCGGCGAGCGCAGGCTCTATGAGCGCGTACCGTTCATCCAGCGCGGCACGATGTAGGGCGACTCTGACCTCCCGATTGCTCCGTGGCGAGACCGGGGCTGCAAAGCATCTGCCAGCCATCCGCTGCCGACGGCCCGCAACGATGGGCCGCGGCCCACGCTACGGCTGCATGACCCCGGCGGCGATCTCGAACGAACGCAGCCGTGCGCCGTGATCGAAGATGTTGGCCGTCAGCATGATTTCGTCGGGGCGGTGGCGCTGGATGAAATCGCCGATGCCCTTGCGCACCGTGTCGGCATCGCCCACCACCGAACACGCCAGCGCCTGCAGCACACCCGCTTTTTCGTGCGGCTGCCAGTAACTCTCGATGTCGTCGATGGGGGGCGGCACCAGGCCTGCCTTGCCGCGCCTGAGGTTGACGAAGGCCTGCTGCTGGGTGGTGAAGAGCCGCCGTGCCTCGGCATCGCTCTCCGCCGCGACCACGTTCAGGGCCAGGACCGCGTAGGGCGTGGCCAGGCGTTTCGACGGGCGGAAGTCGCGGTGGTAGACCAGCAACGCCTGGTCCATCGCGTCCGGCGCGAAGTGCGACGCGAAGGCGAACGGCAAACCGAGCGCCGCCGCCAGCTGCGCGCTGAACAGGCTCGAGCCCAGCAGCCAGACCGGCACTGCCAGTCCCGCGCCGGGGACGGCACGCACGGCCTGCCCTTCCTGCACGGGTTCGAAGTAGCGCAGCAGTTCCTGCACGTCCTGCGGGAACTGTTCGGCGCTGTCGAAATAGCGGCGCAATGCACGGGCCGTCGCCTGGTCGGTGCCGGGCGCGCGGCCCAGCCCCAAGTCGATGCGTCCCGGGTACAGCGATGCCAGCGTGCCGAACTGCTCCGCCACCTGCAGCGGCGAATGGTTGGGCAGCATGATGCCGCCCGAGCCCACGCGGATCGTCGACGTCGCGCCGGCCACATGACCGATGAGCACCGCCGTCGCCGCACTGGCAATGCCGGGCATGTTGTGGTGTTCCGCCAGCCAGTAGCGCTGGTAACCCCACGCCTCGGCATGCTGCGCCAGGTCGCGCATGTTGGCGAAGGCCTGGGTGGTGTCGCTGCCTTCACAGACGGGCGCGAGGTCAAGCAGGGAATACGGGATCACGGCAATTCCATCGGGATGCATGCATCTTCAATGGGGACGCGCGGGAGAGGATTCCAGCCCCGCACATCGGGATACACCTTCCCACCGCCGTGGCGATGCCGCGCCTTCACATCAGGTGGCGCAACTGCGGCAGGTACTTCTCCGCCGAACCGGTATTCACCACGACGACGCGTTCCCCCTGCGCGATCAGGCCGCGGTCCAGCAACTGCGGCAGCGCGGCCAGGCACGCGGCGCCTTCCGGGCCGATCCATTCCGGTTTCCCACGCCACAAGCGTGCGAACTCCGCGGCGATGTCGTCTTCCGCCACCGCCACCGCCGCGCCTCCACTGGCGCGGATGATCTGCAGCACGCGGAAATGGCCGACGCCGCCGGGCACGTTCAGCCCCGTTGCAAGCGCCTGCCCTGCTTCGACCACCGTGGTGTCGTCGGCGCCGCTGTCGAATGCGCGCACCAGCGGCGCGGTCGCCGCGCTCTGCACGCAGAACATCTTCGGCCGCCGCGCATCGATCACCCCCAGCGCCTGCAGTTCATCCCAGGCCTTCCACATGCCCAGCACGCCGGTGCCGCCGCCGGTCGGATACACCACCGCGTCAGGCAACGACCAGAGGCGCTCGCCAGGCGCGGGCTCCGCCAGTTCCAGGCCCAGCGACTTCTTGCCCTCGATACGCCAGCCCGGCTCCTGGAACGTCGCCACCGAGAACCAGCCGCGTGGAACGTACTGCTCCTTCAACAGCGCACCGGACTCGCGGATGGTCGGCCCCTTCAACACCAGTTCCACCTGCCCGGGAAAACGATGCGCCGCCGCGGCCACGCTGCCCATGATCGGCAGCGGCGTGTCATCGGGCATCGCCACCACCACCGACAGATCGCCGGCCAGCGCGTACCGCACCAGCGAATCACCGGCATTGCCCTGCGTGGGAACGGCCAGCTTGCGCAATCCCAGCCGCCTCGCCTGCGCGACCACCATCGCCATGCCGCGATCCTTGAAACTCTGCGTGGGATTGGCGCCGAACCCGGCGTGTGCCCTGCCCTCGTCCTTCAGCTGCAGGACGATGCCCGACTGTCGTGCCGATGGATGATGGTTGAAGTCCAGCAGCGGCGTGCCCCCTTCACCCAGCGCGACCACATGCGCGGCGTCGCGCGGGTCGCGGATGTCGAGCGCCATCAGTCCGCCGAAGCGCCACATGTCGCGCCGGCGCGGATCGTACCAGGCGGCATCCGGCTGCTCGGCCGCCAGCCGCTCGAGATCCAGCACCATTTCCACCGGCCGGCCATCAACAGGATCGAGGTTCATCGGCACGTCGGCGGAATACTCCACGCCTGAAGCCAGACCACGCAAACAACGCACGTACGACATCGTTTTTCCTTCGCTTCGATGGGATTGACGCTCGGCACCCCACGCCGTGGCGGGCGGACGCGCTCAGCTCAACAGATCGAACGGCCCGCCCTGCTCCAGCGCACGCTGGTACGCCGGCCGCGCATGGATCTGCTGAAGGAAGCCGGCGAGTTTCGGATATGCCGCCAGGCCCGCGCGCGCGGCGGCCGCTTCGACGGGAAAGCTCATCTGGATATCGGCCGCGCTGAACTGGTCGCCGGCAAACCAGGCATGCCGCGACAGCTCGCCCTCCATGTAGTCAAGGTGCAGCTTCACCTGCGGCGACACGAAGCCGGACAGCGCCTTGTCGGCGATCCCGCGGGCCACCGGGCGCGCGAAGAACGGCATCGGCGCCTTCTTCAGGCGCGAGAACACCAGGCTCAACAGCATCGGCGGCATCGCGGAGCCTTCGGCGTAATGCAGCCAGTAGCGGTAGCGCAGGTGCTCGGGCGTACCCGGCGAAGGCGCGAACCGGCGCGCGGCGTCGTAGCGCTCCACCAGCGTTTCGATGATCGCCCCGGACTCAGCCAGCGTGTCCTTGCCGTCCACCACCACCGGTGACTTCCCCAGCGGGTGCACCCGGCGCAATTCGGGCGGCGCGAGCAGGGTGGCGGCATCGCGCTGGTAGCGGACCACCGTGTAGTCGAGCCCCAGCTCCTCCAGCAGCCACAGCACGCGCTGCGAGCGCGAATTGTTGAGATGGTGCACGGTGATCATGCGGCGGGCTCCAAGGGGGGAAGGCGCATCTTAGCGTCGTCGCCCCGTTGCTGGCGCCGTGCTCGTAAACGCTGCAGGATTGTTCCGCTCAAGAGCTGCAGGACAGCATCGAGCACCCCGCACGCTGGCGCGCCCAGTCGGGGCGCCGCTGCGCGAAGCGTTCGCGGCCAGGCTGGTCGTCGTAGGGCCGGCGCATCACGTCCAGCAGCTCGGCGATCCCGGTAGGGTCGCCTGCCTCGGCGGCGTCGATCACCTGCTGGGCCAGGTAGTTGCGCAGCACATAGCGGGGGTTGGCCAAGCGCATCACCTGCCGGCGCTCGTCCGCGGACAGCGGATCAGCGCTGCGCCGCGCGGCATACCGGGTCAGCCACGCGCGCAACGCCGGCTGCACCGCATCGCGCTTGGCCGTGTCGTAGAACGCCTCTTCGAACGCCGCCATGCCTGCATCGTCGACGTCCGCCTCGATCAGCGCGCGGAAGAACAGCGTCATGTCGATCTCGCCGGCCTGCATCAGCACCTGCAGGTCCTGCATCAGCACCACGTCATCGTCGCCGCACCGGGCCAGCCCCAGCTTGCGCGCGATGTTCTCGCGGTCACAGCGGGCGTACGTGTCGGCATAACGCTGCAGGCCTTCCTGCAGGGCGTCGACGCCTTCGAACAGCGGCGCCAGCGCCTGCGCCAGGCGACTCAGGTTCCACCACGCCACCCTGGGCTGCCAGCCGAAACGGTAGCGTCGCCCCTGTGCATCGGTGGTGTTGGGCGTCCAGTCGGGGTCGTAGTCGTCGATCCAGCCATAGGGACCGTAGTCGATGGTCAGGCCCAGCACGGACATGTTGTCGGTATTCATCACCCCGTGCACGAAGCCCACGCGCATCCAGTGCGCCACCATCACCGCCGTGCGTTCGCACACCTCGGCGAACCACGCGGCGTACAGCGCCTCGCCCTCCCCCGACAGGTGCGGGAAATCGCGCTGGATGGTGAAATCCACCAGCTGCCGAAGCAGGTCGATCTCGTCGCGTGACGCCGGCAGCTGGTAATTGCCGAAGCGCAGGAACGACGGTGCCACGCGACAGACGATGGCGCCGGGCTCGGGCTTCGGATGCCCGTCATAGAACATGTCCCGCACCACGTCCTCGCCGGTCGCGACCAGGCTGAGCGCCCGCGTCGTCGGCACGCCCAGGTGGTGCATGGCCTCGCTGCACAGGAATTCGCGGATCGAGGAACGCAGCACGGCGCGACCATCGGCGGTGCGCGAGTAAGGCGTGGGGCCCGCGCCCTTCAGCTGGATCTCCCAGCGCTCGCCCGCGGCGTTGATGGCCTCGCCCAGCGTGATCGCGCGCCCGTCGCCCAGCTGGCCGGCCCAGTTGCCGAACTGGTGGCCACCGTAGTTGGCCGCGTAGGGATGCATGCCGGGCAGCAGCGCGTTGCCTGCGAACACCTGCGCGAACGCCGGCGAGGCCAGGTCTTCCTCGGCAAGGCCAAGCAACGCCGCCACCTCCTGCGAATGCGCAAGCAGGGCGGGTGCGGCGACCGGCGTGGGCGTCACCGCCGACCACAGCGCGCCGCGCACCTCGCGCCGGCGCGGTCCCTGCTCCGGGTCGCCGGGCAGCTCGCGCACGAATGCGTTGTCGAAGCGAAGTGCCGGCAGGCGGTCGCTCACGCCGCCTGCACCTTGGCGTCCACCAGCGGCTGCAATGCCGGATCCAGCGCGACGCGTTCGTCGAACACGAAGCAGCGGCCTTCGTAACCCTGCCCGCCGACCTCCTCGAAGTAACCCAGGATGCCGCCGTCGAGTTGCAGCACGTTGTCCATGCCGTCGTCGCGCATCCACAGCGCGGCCTTTTCGCAGCGGATGCCGCCAGTGCAGAAGCTCACCACGGTGGCGTCCTTCAGCGCTTCGCGGTGGGGTTCCAGCGCCGCCGGCAGATCGGTGAACCTGGCGATCGGCAGGGTAAGCGCACCCGCGAACGTCCCGTAGGCCACCTCCTGGTCGTTGCGCGTGTCCAGCATCACCACGCGCCGGCCGTCGTCGTCATGCCCCTGCTGCAGCCACCGCGCGACCGTGGCAGGCTTCACGTCCGGGGCGCGCGCGTGCAGGGGCGTGGTGCCTTCCCGGCGGAAGCTGATGATCTCGCGCTTGAGCTTCACCTTCAGCCGTGCGAACGGTTGCGCGAGGCTTTCGCTGTACTTCACGCGCAGACCTTCGAAGCGTGCGTCTTCGCGCATGGGCGCCAGGAATGCCTCGATGGCATCGGCATCCCCGGCCAGGAACATGTTCACGCCTTCCGGCGCCACCAGCACGGTGCCGCGCAGCGCGAGCGATCCGGCGCGCTCGCGCAGGTCGGCGACCAGCGCTTCGGGTTGGTCGAGCGGGGTGAAGTGGTAGGCGGCGATGTTGGTGACCATGCGGCATTTTACCGTCCGTCGGCCGCCAGCCCCTTCATTCAACCATGTGGTTGACAATTCCGGGCACATGCGGAATGCTCAACCACATGGTTGAACATGATGCCTCCCAGCTTGATGCGGTCTTCCACGCCCTTGCCGACGGCACCCGCCGGCGCATGCTGCGCAGCCTGGGGGCCCGCCCATGCAGCGTCGGCGAGCTGGCCGCGCCGTTCCGGATTTCGCTGGCGGCGGCGTCCAAGCACATCAAGGTGCTGGAGCGCGCCGGGTTGGTGACGCGGCAGATCCAGGGTCGCACGCACCTCTGCCACCTGCGTGCGGAAGCACTGGCGGCGGGCCAGGAGTGGCTGCGCCACTACGAGCAGTTCTGGAACCAGCGCCTGGACGCCCTGGAGGCCGCGCTGGAAGCCGATGCCCCTCCCCCCACCCAACCTGCCCGCCGCAAGGGAAAAACGGCATGAGTACATCCTCGTCCCCGGATACCGTCGACGTCAGCGTCCGCCGCACATTCAACGCGCCGCCGGAACGCGTCTTCGATGCGTGGCTGACGCCGCGGTTGCTGGGCCAGTGGATGTTCGGGCCGCGGGTGCGCGACGAGAACGTCATCCGGCTTGATGTGGACCCGCGCGTCGGCGGGCGCTTCTCGATGCTCGTCGACCGCAACGGCCAGATGATCGATCACGTGGGCGAATACCTGGTGGTGGATCGTCCCCGCCACCTTGAATTCACCTGGGGCATCCGCGGCGAATCCGATGGCGACGACAGCCGCGTGATCCTGCGTTTCAGCGCCACGCCGTCCGGGTGCGAACTGCACCTGACCCACCGTCTGCCCCTGGTATGGGCCGACTACGCATCCCGTACCGAACAGGGCTGGCGCACCATGCTGGACGCGCTGCACGCCGTGTTCGACTGACCCAGGAGTCATCGCATGAACGACAGCCACGGCACCCTCATCGCACCGGATACGCTGCGCCTGCAGCGTTCGCTGCCGGGACCCATCGAACGGGTCTGGACCTACCTGACCGAATCGGAGGCACGCGGTCGCTGGCTGGCGCGCGGCGACATGGAACTCCACCCCGGCGGCAAGGTGCAGCTGACGTTCCAGCACGATCAGTTGTCGAAGGAGCACGCGCCCACGCCGGAGCGCTACCGCACCGACGACGGCTGCCACCACCAACACGGCCACGTCATCGCCTGCGAGGCCCCTCGCCTGCTCAGCTTCACCTGGCGCGAAGCCGATGGCGGCCACTCCGAAGTGCGCTTCGATCTGGCGCCCGAAGGCGAACGCGTGCTGCTGACCATCACCCACAGCCGCCTGCGCAGCCGCGACATGCTGCTCAGCGTATCGGCCGGATGGCATGCGCATGTCGGCATCCTGCTGGATCACCTGGAAGGACGCGAGCCGGCCAGCTTCTGGCCCGCGCATGAGCGCCTGCAGGCCGACTACGAACAGCGGCTGCCCCGCCACGCCGCCTGAGCGGAGAGGTCAGAGCAGCACGTAGGGCAGCGCCAGGGTCAGGCCCAGCACCAGCGCGATGGCGGCCAGCATGCCCAGCACGTACCACGGGCGCGCCCTGAACAGGCCCGCAAAGGTTTCGGCACGCCCTTCGCGCGCGGCGGCGGCGCGCTCCTCGAGGGCGCGCGCACGGCGCTGCTGCTGGTAGTCGGCCATCAGCGCCTTCGCACGCGGCAGTGCATCGGCATCGTTCAGCCAAATGCCACCAGCGGAAATACCCCACGTACTGGGCTGGGTTTCGTAGAAGTCGATCGCATGGCGCTTCAGCAATTCGCGCACATCATCGGCTTCGTCGTCCGGTACGTTGCGAAGATTGAGGAAGAGCTTGGCCATGCCGACAGTCTAACCGCTGCGGCCACACCCCATCCCAGGAGGCTCCATGCTGTTGCAGGACAAGATTGCCGTCATCCATGGTGGCGGCGGCGCCATCGGCGGCGCGGTGGCACGCACGTTCGCGGGCGAAGGCGCGCACGTCCATCTGGTCGGGCGCACCCGTGGACGGCTGCAGGCCGTGGCCGATGCGATCATCCACGCGGGCGGACGGGCCAGTCTCTGCGTGCTCGATGTCATGGATGCCGCCGCTGTCGACGCCGACCTGGCGGCCCTCGCCGAAAGCCAGGGGCGGATCGACATCGCGATGAATGCCATCGGCATCGCCCATGTGCAGGGCGTGCCGTTCACGGATCTGGCGCTTGATGATGCGATGCAGCCCGTGCAGGCCTACGTGGCGTGCAACTTCATCACCGCGCAGGCCGCTGCCCGGCACATGCGTCGCCAGGGCGGCGGCGTGCTGCTGACACTGTCCACGCCCGGCGCGCGGCTGACCGGCACCGGATTCCTCGGCAACGGCGTGGCCAGCGCGGCGGTGGAGGCATTCTCCCGTCTGCTCGCTGGCGAACTCGGCGGTGAAGGCATCCGGATGGTCTGCCTGCGCCCGGATGCGCTGCCCGACGCGGTGGCGCATTCGCATACGGGCGAGGTGTTCGGCGGCATCGCGCGCGGCATGGGCATCACCGTCGAAGCGATGCTGGCCGGGCGCGCGCAGGACGCCACCCTGCTGAAGCGCCTGCCCACGTTGCAGCAGGTCGCCGACTACGCCGCGTTCGCGGCCTCGGACCGCGCAGGGGCGATGACCGGCGTGATCGCCAACCTCAGCTGCGGCTCGCTGGTGGATTGACGCATCGCGCGCCACGCGGGGCGATGCGCTACCCTGCGCGCCCCGTATGAAGGAATTCCCGATGCGTTCGTTGATGCTCGCGCTGTCCGTCGCCCTCCTCGCCGCCTGCGCCCCTGCCGGCCCACCGCCGGGCGGCAGCGTCGCGGAGCTGCAGCGCATCGATCGCCAGGCCGGCACCGGCAACACCGCCACCGGTGGCAGCGACGTGACCGTGCACTACACGGGCTGGCTGTACGACGAGAATGCGCCGGAGAAGCGTGGCGCCAAGTTCGACAGCTCGGTGGATCGCGGCCAGCCGTTCACCTTCCTGCTGGGCGCCGGCCAGGTGATCCGCGGCTGGGATGACGGCGTGGCGGGCATGAAGGTAGGCGGCAAGCGCACGCTGCTGATCCCGTCCGAATACGGCTACGGCCGCAAGGGCGCCGGCGGCGTGATCCCGCCGAATGCGTCGCTGGTGTTCGACGTGGAGCTGCTGGACGTCAAGCCACACGAGTAAGTCGCCCTGACGCGGATGGCTGCCGCGACGGGGCCGCCATCCAGGGTGCGCCGCGGAAAGCAGCACGCGCGCGTCGCGATGGCGAACGCGCCGCGTTGCGTTCGCCCGGTCCACTGCGACCGCTACGGTTGTGGCGGCGGAACCGGCGCCAGCCGCAGGTCGTGGAAGTCGAAGCTGAAGTCGGTCAGCGGCGAGATGGCTTCCATCCTCGCCTCGCGGAGGCTGCCGTCCGGGTTCAGGGCATAGGTGATGAAGGCGTCGGCATTCAGCCAGCGCTCCCGCCAGCGCACCACGAACGTGTCGTGCTGCCACGGCTGCAGGTCGCCGACCAGTTCGGGCGTGCGACTGAAGCGCAACACCAGGCCGCCCTCCTCGTTCGTCACGCTGACGTCGCCATACCAGGGGTCGCGCAGCGTGCCTGCATATTTCTCCAGCGGCAGCGACGGGCGCGACGATGCATTCCGTGCCGCCTGCAGCTTGCGCCAGTGCGCGTCGGCGTTGTCCTTCGACAAGGCCACCTGCGCCGCATAGGCGGCCAGCCAGTCGGTCCCACTGTTCGCCAGGTAAGCGTCCAGCACTTTCAGCGTCACCGCATTGAACGCCGCGCCGACTTCCTGGTTGGTCAGCACCACGATGCCCAGCCGGTGCTCCGGCACCAGCGTGACGCGTGAGACCATGCCCGGCCATCCGCCCGTATGCCAGACCAGCTTCTCGCCCTGGAATTCGGACACCGTCCAGCCTTCGCCATAGCCGAGGAATGCCGGCTTGGCCGCTTTCAGTGCCTCGATCTTCGGTTCGGCGATGGGCATCGGCGTGACCAGCGACCACATGGCCTTCTGTCGTTCCGGCTCGAACAGACGATGCTCGTTGCCCTTCGCATCGCGATAGACGCCGCCGGCCAGCTGCGCATTCATCCAGCGCGCCATGTCGGACACGCTGGAGTAGAGCCCGCCGGCGCCTGCGACGTTCTTCCATGTCATCCGCGGTGCGGGCACGAGCGTGGTGAAGTCGGCCTTGGCGTGGCCGGTGGCGACGTTGTCGCGCGGCGTCAATGCATCGCTGTTGTAGCGGGTTTCGCGCATGCCCAGGGGCTGGAAGATGCGCGTGCGCAGGAACTCGTCGTAGCGCTGTCCACTGGCCTGTTCGATCACCAGCTGCGCCACGCCATAGAGGATGTTGTCGTAGGCGTAGCGTTCGCGGAAGCCGCCGCTCAACGGCACGTCGCGCAGGCGTTCGGCCACCTCCCGGTTGCTGTAGGTCGTGGTGGGCCAGAACAGCAGATCGCCCGCGCCCAGTCCCAGCCCGCTGCGATGGACCAGCAGGTCGCGTATCCGCATCTCGCGGGTGACATACGGGTCGCTCATGCGGAACCAGGGCAGGTGGTCGATCACCCGGTCCTCGAGCGTCAGCTTGCCTTCGTCGGCCAGCATCGACAGCGATGCGGACGTGAAGGCCTTGGTGTTCGACGCGATGGCGAACAGCGTGTGCTCATCCACGCGCGCGGGCTTGCCCCGTTCGCGCTCGCCGTATCCGCGCGCCAGCACCACTTCGCCGTCCTTCACCACCGCCACGGCAATGCCGGGCACATCGAACGACTCGCGCACCGACGCCACGTAGGCGTCCATGTCCTGCAGCGATGCAGGCAATGCGCCGGTCTGCGCCTGCGCGCCCGCACTCACCACCAGCAACCAGGCGAACCACGGCGATCGACGACGGCGCGTGGCCAGGGCAGTCAGCGTCATGCGTTTTCCATTGGCAAGGAACCAGCGCGCGACGATACCGCATGCCCTGCGCCCTGTCCGCGATGCCGGTGCGGCACGGCACACGCGGCATAATGGCCGGATGATCGACGCACCTGATTCCGCTCCCCCTGCCCGTTCACTGGCCATCATTGGCGGGGGGCCCGCCGGCCTGATGGCGGCCGAGGTCGCGCGTGCCGCCGGCGTCGAGGTGGACCTGTACGACGCCAAGGGATCGGTGGGCCGCAAGTTCCTGATCGCCGGCAAGGGGGGATTGAACCTGACCCATTCCGACCCGTTCGATGTGTTCGCCGGCCGCTATGGCGAACGCAGCCCCGAGATCGCCGGCTGGCTGCGCGACTTCGATGCCGACGCCCTTCGCGCCTGGGCCAAAGGCCTGGGCGTGGATACGTTCGTCGGCACCTCGGGCCGTGTGTTTCCCACCGACCTGAAAGCCGCACCGCTGCTGCGCGGCTGGGTGCGCCGCCTGCGCGAACAGGGCGTGCGGTTCCATGTGCAGCACCGCTGGCAAGGATGGGACGCCCACGGCGCGCTGCGCTTCGCCACGCCCGCGGGCGAGATGACGGTCAAGCACGACGCCGTTGTGCTCGCCATGGGGGGAGGCAGCTGGCCGGAACTCGGCTCGGACGGCGCCTGGGTCGCATCGCTCGAAGCGCAGGGCGTTCCGGTGGCTCCGCTGCAGCCCTCCAATTGCGGTTTCGACATCGACTGGAGCGAACACGTCGCCAACCGGTTTGCCGGCGCGCCCCTGAAGCCGGTCGTGGCGTACTGGCGTGATGCGCAGGGCCGGGAGCAGCATCGCCAGGGCGAATGCGTGGTCACCGCCACCGGTATCGAAGGCAGCCTGGTGTATGCGCTTTCCCCCGCGCTGCGCGACGCCATCACGCGTGACGGGCAAGCGACACTCCACCTGGACCTGGTGCCCGGGCGCGAGGCCGATGAGCTGCTGCGCGGCCTGCGCAAGCCGCGCGGTTCGCGCAGCCTGAGCGAGCACCTGCGTCGTGAAGCCGGATTGACGGGCGTGAAGGCCGCGCTGCTGTACGAGGTGCTGGACAAGGCCCAGCTGGCCGATGCCGAAATACTCGCACGCACCGCCAAGCGCCTGCCGCTGGTGCTGGTGCGTCCGCGACCGATGGCCGAGGCCATCAGCAGCGCCGGCGGTATCCGCCTGGAGGCGCTGGACGACACCCTGATGCTGCGCGGGATGCCGGGCGTATTCGCCGCGGGCGAAATGCTGGACTGGGAGGCCCCC